>NZ_BLLN01000005.1:0-1228750 GCF_011170125.1 Streptomyces diastaticus subsp. diastaticus
TGCACGGTGCGTGGCCACTCGCCGTACCAGACGTTGGTGCCGTACAGCAGCGTGTGCCAGACGCTGAGCACGTAGACGACGATCACGAAGCGGTGCAAAACCCGCCAGGTCCTCGCTCCGATGCGGTGGCGCACGTAGAAGAGCAGCCCCAGCGGCACGGCCAGGTAGAGAGCGGCCTGCCCGATGGGGATGGCGATCTGGCCTGTTCCCGAGTCGTACCAGCCGGGGACGAAGGAGTCAGCGAAGGCTGCCCACAGTCGTTCGGCCCAGCCGAGCTGCGCCTCGTACCGGACCAGTTCCGCGGCGAACATGAGGGCGTGCGCCAGCATCAGCGCCATCGTGGTGAGGCTGGTCGTGCGGTGCCAGCGCTCCAGGGTCTGCGGCGAGACGCGCAGCGCTT
Organism: Streptomyces diastaticus subsp. diastaticus; assembly: GCF_011170125.1. Classification (NCBI taxonomy): domain Bacteria; kingdom Bacillati; phylum Actinomycetota; class Actinomycetes; order Kitasatosporales; family Streptomycetaceae; genus Streptomyces; species Streptomyces diastaticus. The sequence goes on from NZ_BLLN01000005.1 coordinate 401, forward strand.
CAGGCCTGGTACCGGAGACCAGCAGACCGATCATCACCGTCCCCACGCCCACAACAGGGCGGACCAGCCGAACGCCTGACTGAGCAGGTAGATCCAGTACGTGCGGGCGTCGTCCATGAAGGGCATGACCGCGACTGTCGCGGAGGTACCGGACTCCATCCGGACGTACAGGAAGACGAAGACGGCGGCGGTGACCCCGACCGCGGCGGCGGCGTCCGGCACGGCGAGGCGAAGATCACCGCGAAGGGTGACGCGCCCTCCCACACGGCCCCGGTTCTTACCGGAGCCTCTCTCCGTCTCGTCCTGGGAAGCCGTTTCTGGCGACAAGGCGACGCCTCCAGGGTCGGTCACCGAGCGCTCGGTGAGGTCGTGGGGCCCAGTGTGACGGGACAGGCCAGTCCGGACGCAGTCGTTTTCCGGCCACAGATCAACACTGCTGTCTCACGTGTGTACTTCCGTACCGCTCCTCCCTCCCCACCACTCACATCAGGACCACCGCTGAACCGCCCCCTGTCGCATCGGAGGCACCGCGTCTACGCTGACGCTGCAATCGCTCCGTACCAAGTGACCGCACTGGTACGGCGTAAGAGGGAACCCGGTGGAAATCCGGGGCTGTCCCGCAACGGTGTGCGAGAACCCCCGAACTCCGACGCCACGCACCTGGCCTCCAGCCAGACCGAGGCGCCGTGGCACTTCCCGCAAGCCCGGTCACCTGCCGGCCGCACCCGCCCGAAGTTGTCTGGCGGGTCCGACCACTGCGACCTCGAGGACCGGGTCGACGGTCACGGCGCCTTCGCGGCGAGCGCGCCGCGACCTGTCCTCCTCCTCGCCCGTGTCTGGTGCACGGCGTCGGAAGGAGAGCGAGCCCGTGTCCCTTTTCCGCCACTTCTCCCCGACCGAAGACCCCGCCGTGGCCCGTCGGCCAGAGGGGGGCCGACGGTGCTGAACTCCTTACCGGAGGTCCTTGAGAAACCACGCTCCGCGCTCGCCGACGGTCCTGGGGAGCGTGCCATGGGACCCTGGGCGAGCTGTACCAAGGCCCCCTGCCTTCCGGCGACGACTCCGACATCGCCCTGGTCTCTTTTCCGGTACACGGTCTGACCGCCCGAGTGGGCTTCACCCCGGGCGCCGCCCCGCAGAAGAGGGCCGGGCTCCGCCCGAAGGCGGCCGAGGCCGCTCGCCTGTTCCTGGACCACCACGGCCTGGCGCCGCCGTCGGGGACCTGGAGCCATCAGTCCGAGCTCCGTGTCGGTGTGGGGATGGCAAGTTCGACCGCTGACATCGTGGCCACGCTGCGCTGCCTCCACACCTACCTCGGCATCCCCTACGACCTGGACACGGTGCTACGCGTCCTCTCGTCGATCGAGCGTGCCGACAGCGTCTTCCTCGACGAGTTCGCCCTCCACCTGAGCAACCGGCACCGGATAGTGCGGCGCCTGGGCACCGCACTGCGTTTCCACACCGCGTACATCACTGAGCCGGGCGTGGTGGACACCGAAGCGGTCACGAGGACATTGAGGGTTTTCCCACCTCACGCTGTCGCGTGGTGCAGGACGAGAACGGCCTTCACCACGTCGGTGATCCGGTTCGTGCTGCAGCGGAGCTTCCGTAGCAGTCGCCAGCCCTTCAGGGTGGCCATGGCCTGCTCGCCGAGGCAGCGGATCTTGGCGTGCGTGCTGTTGTGCCGGCGCTGCCACCGCTTGAGGCGACGGCCACGGAAGGGCACCCGGACCGGGCAGCCGGCACCTTGGTATGCCTTGTCCGCCCAGCACTTGAGTTCGGCAGCGGCGAGAGCTTCGATGATCCCGTGAGTGCGGGCCGCAGTCAGGTCGTGGGTGGAGCCGGGCAGCGCGGGCGAAGCCCACAGCAGGCGGCCGAACGGGTCGGTGAGAACCTGGACGTTCATGCCGTGACGTTTGTGTTTGCCGGAGTAGTACCGGGTGTCGGCGGCGATTCGGTCGATCGGCAGCAGGGTGCCGTCGAGGATCACAAAGGCCAGGCGGCTCGCGGTCCGCATGACCTGGGCCAGGCTGGGAGCGAGCGTGGCCAGGACTTCTATCGCCTCGCGGACATAGCGGTAAACCGTTGCGACCCCGATGCCGAACCCGGCGGCAAGCTGGGCGTAGGTGTCACCGCAGCGCAGATGCGCCAGAACCAGAAGGGCCTGGCGGCCCGGCGTGATGCGCCGCCACCGGGTGCCGATCTCACGACGGCGCGCAGCCAGGCGTCCGGCGAGGTGGCGCAGATGGTCACTGGACAGGTCGATCGCCGATGGGTAGACAAGCACGCGAAGCTCCTGGTCGGCACGGGTGATCTTGGTCGTGAACCCGTCTACCAGGAGCTTCACCGCTTCGCATAACCCGCCAACCACCGGCCCACATCGTCAGGTTGGAAAGGGCTCATTGCAGCAGTTCTACCGCCGAAGGCCGGACGCGTACGGACAGGCTCTCACCGGTCTGCTCGACGGCTTCTCCGCTCGCGACCCCGTGGCCGTCGCCCGCGCCTCGACGCAGAGCGCGGCGCTCTCCCAAGAGGTACTGCCCAAAGAGACCTTCGAAACGGTCCTCGCTCACCAGGGACGTTTCGGAGCCGACGGCGTCTTCGTCGCCCACACCGGCTGCCTGGTCGGATACCTCTTCTGCCGCCCCTTCTCCGGCCGCACCCGCTCGGACCTGACGGCGTTCTTCGCGTCGCTGGGCCATCAGTGCTCTTTCGCCCAAGGAGGATTCAGGTGATCCACCCCCATGTCGCCGACGCCCTGAAGGCGCCGGACCTGGTGCGCCTCGACCACGGACTCGTACTGCTCCGATTCGAGTCGATGAAGATCTACTCCGCCCTGGGAGCCGTGCGTCACCTGCTGGACGAGGGTGTGGTCCGGCCCGGACAGACCCTGATGGACAGCTCCAGCGGCATCTACGCCTACGCGCTGGCCCTCGCCTGCCACCGCTACGGGATGCGGTGTCGCATCGTGGCCTCCACCACGGTCGACGCGACGACTTTGGCTCAACTGGAGGTACTCGGCGCGGAGGTGGAGCAGGTACGCCCTTCCAGCGATCTCAAGCTCGACCAGGAACTGCGCGTACGACGGGTGAAGGAGATCCTGGACCGCCACCCCGACCGCCATTGGATGCGCCAGTACCACGACGCCATCCACTACCTCGGATACCAGGAGGTCGCCGACCGCATAGCGGAAGAACTTCCGGGGCGCCCGCTCACCCTCGTCGGCGGCGTCGGCTCGGGCGCGTCGACCGGCGGGCTGGCCGAGCGGCTCCGCACCCAGGACTCGCGAGTCCGGGTGGTGGGCGTCCAACCCTTCGGCAGCGTCACCTTCGGCAGCCAGGACCACCACGACCCGGAAGCCATCATCGCGGGCATCGGCTCCGCCATCCCGTTCGACAACGTCCGGCATCACCTCTACGACACCGTGCACTGGATGAACTTCACCCACGCCATGTCCGGCGCCGTCGCCCTGCTGAAGGAGCACGCGGTCTTCGCCGGGCTGTCCACCGGGGCGAGCTACCTCGCGGCCACACACGAGAGCCGCCATCGGCCCGACCGCGTCCACGTGGTCATCGGCGCGGACACCGGCCACCGGTACGTGGAACGCGTCTACGCCCGGCACGCCGAGGCACTCGACATCGCCTCCCTCAAGCCGGCCGAGGTCGCGACGCCCGCGGCCATGACCATGCCCTGGTCGGTCATGGCCTGGAACCGTTCGCAGGCCAGTGCTGCGCACCGGACGGAGGCGGCATGAGCATCGTCTGCCTGGAACTGCTCACCTTCGGCCTCGGACGCCTGGTCAGCGCGGCCGATCTGCTGGACGAGCGTCTCGTCCTGGTGACGCGGGACCCCTCCTACTACGCCTACGAACTCGACCGACTCCCTCCGGGGGCGCTCGACGTGGTCGAGGCCGACACCTTCGACGTGGACCGGGTGGCCGAGGTCATGAGGGCCGTGCCGGATCTGAGAGGTCTGGTCAGCTCCACGGCCACCTGGATGCTGGTCGGCTCGGAACTCGCCGCACGTTTCCGCCTGCCCGGACTCGACCCCTCGGTACTTCGCCTCACCCGGGACAAGCCCTCCGTCCGCAACCGCCTCCAGAAAGCCGGGCTGTCCCGAGGCCGGGCTCTGGAGGGCTTCCTGGGAGCACCGGACGCCGCCCAGCTCGTCCTCAAGGAGGTCGGCCTGCTGGCGGTCCTCAAGGACACGGCCGGGACCGGCAGCCAGAACGTCTGGCTCGTACGGGACGAGGCCGAGTTGACGACGGCACTGCACGAGGCCACCGGGCGCAGCCTCATGGGGCAGCTCTTCGCCGAACCGTTCTTCACCGGGCCGGTCTACAGCGCCGAGACACTGACGTGGGAAGGACACACTCGGCTGCTCGGCGTCTCCAGTCGAGTCATGTCCGCGGAACCGTACTTCCGGGAGGAGATCACGTCATTCCCGGTGCGCTTCCCGTCGCGGCGCCAGGAGGAACTGGAACGGTGGATAGTGCAGGTCCTCCGGGCCGTGGGGTACACCGACCGGTTCTCGCACACCGAGTTCGCGTTGACCTCGGACGGTCCGGAGGTGATCGAGATCAACCCGAGGATCGGCGGAGCGCTCGTTGGTGAGGGCATGTGCACGGCCCTCGGAACCAACGTCTACGAAGCGGTGCTGGAGACGGCTCTGGGCCGGCGTCCCGGCCTCATCGACGCCGAACTCCCAGGCGGGCCAGCCGTGGCCTTCGTTCTCGGCTATCCGGCCGCTCCAGGAATCCTCACCGGGGTGGCGGGCCTGGACAGGCTACCGACGCTGCCCGGCCGTCCCGCCTGGTACCCGACGAAGCGGATGGGCACCCTCATCGAGCACCTGGACGACAGCAGGGGGTACGCGGGCATCGTCTACGCCGAGGGAGAGACAGCCGAACTCGCCACGCACCACGCGGTCGCGGCGGCGAACGGCGTCCGGGTCGTCACCGAGGCAGCGCCCGGCGCCGTCCGGGGCGCTCCCGAGGTGTCAGGTGCCTGACGAACAGACGCACCGGCCACCAGGCCTGCGACAGACACTCGCCACGCTGAGCGGACCACTGCGCTTCCTCCTCTTCAGCTCCTTCCTCATCCCTCTCGGAAGTTTCATGGTGCTTCCGTTCATGTCCGTCTTCCTGCACGAGCGACTGGACATGGGACTGGGGACGGTCGGGGTGATCCTCGCGGTCGCCTCCCTGGTGCAGTTCTCGGGAGGGGTGGTCGGCGGAGCGATGGCCGAACGCGTCGGGCTGCGCCGCACGATGGTCTGGGCACTGGTGATCCGCACAGCCGGCTTCATCGGTCTGCTCCTCGCCCTGCGGTGGCCGCCCCTCGCGATGGGCGCCCTCCTTCTCACCTGCTGCGGTGCGGCGCTCTACCTTCCGGCCAACAAGGCCTACCTCGTGAACGGGGTGGACGAGGAACGCCGCCCGGCTTTCCTGTCGGCGGGCAACGCCGCGCTCAACGCCGGCATGGCCGTCGGCCCGCTGATCGCCGGTCCTTTCGTCCTCTCCTCCCCCGGCTGGCTCTTCCTCTCCGTCACCGGGCTGTTCGTCATGGTCACGGTCGGCCATGCTCGTCTGCCCACCGAGGCGGCCGGGGAGACCGGCCCCACCGTCCACGGAACAGGCGGACTTCTCACGGGGATCGCAGGCCTGCCCTTCGCCGCCAACGCCCTTGCCTTCTACCTCTACTTCCACTTCCAGCACTACCTGGCCGTGTACGCGGTGGAACGCACCTCCAGCCAGTTCTACAGTCTGGTCCTGCTGCTCTGCTTCGTCCTCGTCATCGTGGTGCAGCCGCCGGCCTCCGGCCTGATCCGACGCATGCCCTACCCCCTCGCTCTGGCGGTCGGCTTCGCCGGGCTCGCCGCCGGGCTTGCGACGCTCGCCATCGGCACCACCTGGGCGCTGCTGGCAGGCGGCGCTCTCATCACGCTCGGCGACATCGTGCTGTTCCTCAAGAACGACCTGGAGGCCCTGCGCCGCAGCCCTCGCTCCGACGCCGTGGTCTTCGGCCAGCAACGACTGGCCGCCGGCCTCGGTGCGTGCGCGAGCGGTGTTCTCGGCGGACAGCTCTACGGCCTGGGGCAAGGCCTCGGTGACACCGGATGGTTCTGGCTCCTCGCCGCGGGGCAATGTCTCCTCCTTCCTCCCCTTCTCCTCCTCCGCCGTCCCCGCGTGCGGCGGCGCCCTCCGTACGACATGAGCAAAGGAGCAATGACGACCGATGACACGAACCGGCGGGTTCCAGGACGATGACTTCTGGACGGAGTTCCACGACTTCCTCTTCTCCGGGCAACGCTACGCACAGGCCGAGGAACTGCTCGACAACTCCCCGTTGCTGCGGTTCCCGGAAGGCGTGCGAGTGCTCGACATGTGCTGCGGCCCCGGCGTCTTCGCCGAACCGCTGGCCCGGCGGGGCTACGACGTGACCGGAGTCGACCTGAGCCCGGCCATGATCGACCGGGCGCGCGCACGAGCCGCGGAGACCGGCGCCGAGGTGACCTACCACCGGGAGGACGCGCGGACATACACGCCGGAGAAGGGCTTCGACGTCGCTCTCAACCTCTTCACCTCCTTCGGGTACTTCGAGGACCCGGCCGACAACGCGCAGGTACTGCGCACCCTTCGGGAGAGCCTCGTGCCCGGCGGCACGCTCGTACTGGACCTCGCCGGGAAGGAACTGCTGGCCCGGAAGGTCACGCCGCCCAAGGTCGTCCGCAGCGGCGAGGACCTCATGGTGCAGACGGACACGGTGCTGGACGACTGGGCCCGGCTGCGAAGCGACTGGGTGCTCGTCCGCGGCGACCAGGTCACGCGGGCGGCCTTGGTGTGGTTCGTCTACAGTGCCGTGGAACTCCGCGAGATGGCGGCGGAGGCGGGCTTCACCTCTATAGAGATCTTCGGCGGGTTCGACGGCCGACCCTATGACGAGAAGGCCGAGCGTCTCATTCTCCGGGCGCGTCGGACGGCCTGAGAGAATCGTGCGGGTACCCCCTCCGGGGTACCCGCACGGTCTCCCCTGGCCGATCTGTCAGCTCAGACCGCCATGGGTACCGGTGCCTCTTCTTCCAGCAGCCTCGCCAGGTTGGCGCGGGCGCGGGAGACCCGGGAGCGCACGGTGCCGACAGGGCAGTCAGCCATCTCGGCGACCTCTGCGTAGGACAGGTCGAGCACCTGCGTCATGACGAACGCCTCGCGGCGCTCCCGGGGAAGGGCTGCGACCAGCTCGCGCAGGGCGACCCCTTCGTCGAAGCCGGGCAGGTCCATCGGCTGAGCGCGTTCCGCCGCCGTTTCCCAGTTGTCGGTGTCCGCCAGCCTCGGCCGGACGGCTGTGCGGCGGAGACTGTCGATCACGGTGCGGCGTGCGATGGCAAGGACCCAGGCACGGGCCGAGCCTCGTCCCTCGAACCGGTGCAGAGCGGTGACCGCGCGGAGAAACGTCTCCTGGGTCAGATCGTCAGCGGCCTGGTAGTCGTCGGCCAGGTGAGCTACATACCGGCGTACGTCGTTCTGGAGCGCGCGGATCAATCGCTCCACGGCCTCGCCGTCGCCGCGCGCCGCGGCAAGGGCCCAGGCGGTGACAACCTCGTCAGGCGTTCTGCGAATCAGGGCAGGGGGCATCGTCGGATGTCCTTCCGGAAAACCGTGGCGAGGGGGGATCAACACACCCTCGCCTTGCGGAGGTGAACCCTGTGCGCGCACAGGGGTGTGCCGGACCGCACGGCAGCGCGATCCGGGACCGTACCGCTGTCAGAGGACAGCGACCTCCGCAGGAGGGCCCCGAGTGACCAGAACATGGACCAGCAACCTGATCCGCGGGCGAGGACAGGTGAACTGGGAAGGACTGCGTGGCGGAACCCACCAGGCGGTCGAGGGGCAAGCCAGTAGCAGAGCGAACGGAATGACCATCCGCTCCGCGGCGGCCCGCACGATACGGAAGACCGCTCGTTCCCCCTGGGCGAGCCAGAGCCCGCACAGAAGTGCCGCCACGAGGTGGGCGGAGAGCATGCCCCAGGAAGCCGTTCCCGTCATGGCGCCCATGTCGTGGGCACCCGCCGCGCCGTGGCCGGCGTGCTGCAACGCGGCGATGGCTGTCGCCCCGCCGTCGAGGCGAGGCAGCGGGGCCCCGTCGACCAGTCCGGCGTCAGCCGCGACGTCATAGACACGAGCGACGGCGTTCACGTCATGGCCGGGACCGCACACCAGGTAGTCGACCCACCGACGGGCGAGCTCGGTCTCCCCCCGTGGTCGCGGAGCGGGTCCGCTGGAGGTCTGGGACAGGGTGAAGGCCGTGTGCAGGACAGCCTGTGTGACCGTGGTGAGGACGACCACGGCCGACTGCCGCCGCTCCCGGGCCGAACACGCCCAGCCGAGCGCCATCGCACACGCGAGCGCCGAGGCCAGCACCCACAAGGGCAAGCTGTCGTCGGACATCAGCACGTGCCCGACGGCCGCGGGCACCACGCACACGACCGCGAACAACGCGGCCCTCAAGGTGCGCAGGCTCCATCCGACCGTCATGGCACCGCATCTTGACATCTATCCGAACTCTGGCGCCGGCCGGGGTAGCTTCATCCACTGCCTGGCGAAGGCTTCAGCTCTGCGAGGCGGTCGGCCTCTACTCCTGACGCCCAGCAAGGCTCTCGACGTCGGGTGCGGTGAGGGCGGGGATGTCATCTGGCTGGACGAGCAGGGGTGGAGCGTCACGGCCGTCGACTTCGCTCAGGCGGGCCTGGAGCGGGCAGCACGCAGCGCTACCGCTGCTGGTGTCAGTCAACGCATCACCTGGGTCCGCGCCGACGCACGTCAATCCCTCGGCTCATCCGACGACTTCGATCTCGTCACTACCCACTACCTGCACCCACCCGAGGGCCAGATCACCGAGGTGGTCGAGCGTCTTGCCGCGAAGGTCAGGCCCGGCGGAGTCCTCCTCGTCGTGGGCCATGCGCCTTTAGCTGAGACAGCGCATCTCAGCCGCGAGCTTCGTGCGGCCATGTGGGGGGGGCCGAGGAAGTGGCCGGCGCACTGCCACCTAACTTCGAGGTCCTTGCCGCCGAGAACCGCCGTCGAACGAGTCAACGTGAGGGCACCTCGGTACAGGTCGACGACGCCACGCTGATCGCCAAACGACACCCGTGGGGGGCTGACTCTCTGAACACCAACCCGCTCCACGCCGGCACAATGAGCCTTTTCCAACCTGCCGTGCGGATTGAGCAGTTGGCCTGACAGCGAGGCGAAGCCCCTGGTAGATGGGTTTTCGACCAAGAGAACCGTCTCCACCAGAGGCTTCACATGCTTGTCTACTCGTCCGGCATCGACGTGTCCAGTTCCACCCTGCGCTTCCTCGCACGGCAACTGCGGGCGCACCATCGTGCGATCGGCTCCCGGTGGCGGCGGCTGGGCGCGGGCCGGCAGGCCCTTCTCGCGCTCGCTCACCTGCGGGTGGGACACACCTACGCCCAGCTGGCCGCCGGCTTCGGCGTCGGGACCACGACCGCCTACCGCTACGTCACCGAGGCCGTGGACCTCCTGGCCGACCTCGCGCCCACCCTGGCCGACGCCGTCCGCACCGCTTCGACGAAGGCGTTCGTCCTGCTCGACGGCACACTTCTGCCGATCGACCGCATCGCGGCCGACCGCCCCTTCTACTCGGGCAAACACAAGAAGCACGGGATGAACGTGCAGGTCCTCGCCGATCCCTTCGGCCGACTGCTGTGGGCCTCAGCGGCCCTGCCAGGGGCCGTCCACGACATCCGCGCGGCCCGCGAACACGGCATCGTCGACGCCCTCGCCCAAGCCGACGTCACCTGCTGGGCGGACAAGGGCTACCGCGGCGCCGGCGGCACCGTCCGCACCCCGTACTGGGGGCGCTGGAACAGCCTTTCCACCGGCCAGCAGGCGGTCAACCGGTCCCACGCGAAGATCCGTGCCCTCGTCGAGCACGCCATGGCCACCCTCAAGTCCTGGCGGCTCCTGCGGAAGCTCCGATGCTCCACCACCCGGATCACCGCCCTCATCCAAGCCGTCCTGACCCTGCATCTGGCCAGCTCAGGCCGATGATGGAAAAGGCTCAATGCCTGGCGAGCGCGCGCTGAACGGGGACCTTGCTGAAGTGGCAAGATTTCTGGGCTTAGTACTCCAGTCAGATTTCGTGTCCTGAGCTGGCTCTTTTCAGGTAGTGGCATCGTTGGGCGATGGCTTGGTGGCGTCTGCGCCAGTGGGACCATCTCAGGGCATGCTGACGCGGTTCGAGTTCGATTCTGGGATGGGGTAGGAGAGCGTCCAGGAGCCGTCGGATTTCCGCCACAGTGAGGGAGACGAGGCTGGTCGGTTCGTTTCTGCGGTTTCCCGGTGGGTGGCTTGGGCGGCCAGGGCGGTAAGGAAGGCATGGGCGAGCATGGCCAGGGTGATGTGCCGGTACCAGCCCGGATAGCGACGGACCTCGTACTCGTCCAGGCCGCACTCGTTCTTTGCGGCCTGGAAGCATTCCTCGACCGCCCACCGGCTGCCGGCGATCCGGGCGAGTTCGTCGATCTCGATGCCGACGGGTGCGTGGGCGAGGTAGTAGGCGGTCTCGGTGGGATCGGACAGGCTGCGGCGGGCCAGCACCCAGCGATGATGGGTTGGCGGATCCGGGTCGAAAAAGATGTTGGCGGGCAGTTTCGCCGCAGCCCAGTCATAGACACGTGGGCCCTTCGCTCCGTCGCCGCAGGACAGCCGTTGCCAGGCATCGGCGGGGGCTTCGTCGATGAGCTGGTCGATGCGCCAGCAGCCGGCCAGGGCCTTGATCTGCTGGGACTTGGGCACCGCAACGACGTAGCCGATGTCAAGTTGCTCAAGCAGGCGCCGGAAGTTCCAGTCCTGCCCGTAAGCCTCGTCCGCGGTCACCCAGGCGGCCGGCAGGCCCGCGGCCAGGCAGCGGCGCACAATGTTCCGGGCCAGCTCCCCCTTGGTGGCAAAGCCGCGTTCATCAGGGATTTTCGCCGCCCGGCACCGCTCACGGTCGGAGGTCCAGGATTTCGGCAGGTAGAGCTCCCGGTCCACCAGGGCCCTGCCCGAGCTGGTGGCGTAGGCGGCGAACACGCCGATCTGGCAGTTGTCGATCTTCCCCGAGGTGCCGGTGTACTGCCGGCCCACCCCGGCCGAAGTGGTGCCCTTCTTGACGAACCCGGTGTCATCGATGATCAGTACCCCGCCCGGACCGAGCCGCTCAGCGGCGTAGTCCCGCACGTCGTCGCGAACGGCATCGGCATCCCAGCGGGCACCGTTCAGCAGGTGTTGCAGGCCCGCCGGAACACGGTGGCCAGCCCATTCCGCCAGCTGCCAGCCGTTCTTCCGCCCGACCGGCGCCAGCAGACCCCGCACGTAGTCACGCATCCGCCACCGCAGATCCGCCCGCCTAAACCGGCCTGCCACCCGAGCGAAAGCCGACTCCAACTCGGCCTCCCAGCACTCAACTTCAGGTATCACGTCCATACCCGGACAACGACAACCAGCAGCTCAGGACACGAAATCTGACTGGAGTATCAGACCGTGTCCTATGTGGTGAGTCGAGCGAGGCGTTTGTAGCAGCAGAGGGCGGCGGCGAGGCCGAGGAAGGCCAGGTAGTTGCGGGGATGGCGTTCGTAGCGGTGGTTCAGTCTGCGATAGCCGGTCAGCCAGGACATGGTCCGCTCGATGACCCATCTGCGGCGTCCCAAGCGTTCGCTGGACTCGACTCCCTTGCGGGCGATGCGTACGCCGATGTGCTTGCCCCATAACCATTTCCGCAGGTGGGGGACGTCGTAGGCTTTGTCCGCATGCAGGCGCTGAGGCTTGAAGTACCGGCCGCGGTGGGGGTCGTGTCTCGTTTGGTGACCCTCGACCATCGGCTTCAGCGCGAGGCTGTCGTGGGTGTTGGCCGCGGAGAGGCCGACGAGGAGGGGCAGTCCGTTCGCGTCCGACAGGACGTGCATCTTGGAGCCCGGCTTGCCCCGGTCCACGGGGCTCGGACCTGTGAGTTCGCCCCCTTTTTAGCCCTCAGGCGGGCGGAGTCGAGCACGGCCCGGGACAGGTCGAGCAGGCCGGCGTCGTTCAGCCGGTGCAGGATCTCCTCGTGCAGTCGGCCCCACACGCCGGCTCTTGACCAGATCAGGAACCTTCGGTGGGCCGTCGACTTCGATATCCCGAAGCACGGCGGCAAGGCCCGCCAGGCGCACCCGCTGACCAGGACGTAGATGATCGCGGCGAACAGAGTCTCATCGGGCGTGTCCTGAGTCCCGCCGCCCTGCGGCCGCACCTTTGACGGTGGGATCAGCGGCTCCGCGATCTCCCACAGCCCGTCCGGAACAATCCAACTCCACGTACCCCGCCCCATGACGAGTCCAACGAGCCGACCCCACATAGGACACGGTCTTAGTGAGGCTGGCGGCGTCGAAGACGGTCTCCGGCCGCATCCGTACGTCCGGCCGTTCGGGATCGAGGACGCCAGTGGCACCGGACGCGCGGGTGCCGGCGGAGGTGCCGACCGCCCATACGGCGCCCGGGTAGACCTTGTTGCGGACGCCTTCGTCCTACAGGGCTTCGATGCGGTCGATTGCGTACGTCATGGTCTCCCTGTTCGCCGTGGGCATCCCGCCGGTCAGCGTAGTGAGGCGGGCGGGCCGGGCCGTGCATGGCGCGTTGGGAGATCGTGATCACGCCATCCGATGCGACTCTGCCCGTTGCACAAGGCCGTGGCCCTATCGTGCGGGTACACGGATGAAGACGATCTGCCGCAGGCTCGCCGAGCTGAAGACAAAACCTGAGGCGAGACCGGGGCGAGCAGATGAGAAGGGGGAATGGGTGTCCGTCCCGCCGTCGCTTGGGCCCGTTACACGCCTGCGTGAACACAACGAACGGGTCTTGCATCTGCGTCAGCACATCCGGGAGGTGAACCTCCGGCAGCGACTGATGTACGGCTTCGGTGCTGGTGTCGTGCTCTGCGTACTCGGCGTCGCCGTCCCTACAGCGCTGACGTGGCGGCGCTTCGACATGGCCCCCTTCAACACGGTGCTCGTTCTTCTGGGTGTCGTATTTGTCGTTGGGTTCGTTGGGTCCTCATGGATAGAAACAGTCAGACACGAAGGCCCACGGCCTGGGACCTCTGGGGATCGGCTGACTCGTGAGGAGCTGGAGCTGGAGCTCGAAATCGCAGTCGAGAACCGGCTCATCGACGCGACCCCGCTAGACATCCCCATCCGCAACAGGCAGTTCGCTTACCGCGAGTCCATACCCGAGGAACTGGATCAACTCCGCAAGGAGAGTCACCGCTACCGTCGGCGGCACAACTTCTTCCAGCTCCTGATCATTATCGGTTCGATCGCTAACGCTGGGGCGCAGTCCTTCAGTGACACTACCCAGCCACTCAAGTCGATCATCATCGGCCTGACCGTACTGGTCGCCATCTGTGCAGGCATCACCGGGTACTACAAGTTCCGCGAACGCAGCTTCAACCTCCAGCAAACGGCAGACTCGATGGAAGAGCACGCTAATGCCTTCCACCTCGGTCTGCCGCCTTACGACAGCGCCGACCCCGCGGCCAATCTCGCTCTCCTCACTGCCAGGGTCGAAACCCTCCGGGTGGAGCAAAGACGCCGCGAACAACAACTTGATCAACCGCCGGAAGCCCGTGACCAGTCCGGCTGATCGCCAGCCTCAGCAGAGCCGTGTCGGCCGGGGCCTCGCAGTAGACCTGCTTGTCGGTGTTGCCGCTCGGAACCACTGCAGGTGAGAGCTATCTGGGCGGCAGCTGCCCAGAGCCGGCTGCGGAGGCGACCTGCCGACCGCCCATGTTTGTGCGTCTGCCGGGTTGAGGGTGAGAGGCATTCTCAGGTGAGTTGGCGGCCGAGGTCGTCGAGGGCCCTCGCGGTGGCGGAGAGGGGGTAGCGGGCGGCGTTCGTGTACCCGGACTGGCGGAGGGCGGGCAGCAGTCCGGGGGCGGTCCTCCGCCGTTCGATCTCGCGGGCGAGGGCGGCAGTGTGGGTGAAGTCGGTGGCGAGGGCGGAGGCGGCCAGGGCTTCGCTGAGTCCGGGGACGGGCTGGTAGAGGACGGGCAGTCCGCAGGCTTGGGCTTCCAGGGTGACCAGGCCCATCGCTTCCAGGGTGGTGGAGGGCATGACGAGCAGGTCGTGCTCGGTGAACGTCTTCCACAGCTGGGGGCGCCGCAGCCAGCCGAGGTATCGGGCCCTCACGCCGGATCGTTGCAGCAGCGGGGCTAGGGCATGGAACTGGGCCCAAGCGGCCGAGCCAGACCCCGCTGGTCTTCACCCGCGACGAGATCGCCGCGATGATCGCCGGGGTGAAGAAGGGCAACTTCGACCACCTGGCATAACCCGCACCCCGCGGTCCCAAAAGGCCCTAACCGATAAGAAGGCGACGGCCGGCCCCAGGCATAGTGGGATCGGCCGCCATCGCAATCTTCCCCCACCAACCCCGCCGAACCGACAGCGCCCGACCGGCGTCACGCGGAGGGCTGCGGGGCATTTACCCCCGTTCGCGGGGCTCGGTCCCGTGAGGCAGAGCTGTCTCCGTTGAGGTGAGCGCGTGCAGCATCGATGAAGGCATCGATCGCCTGGAGCAGGCGGTACTGGGCCGGAACCTCGGGCGTGCGCCCTTCCCTCAGGGCTTCGAGTACTCCTCCAGGGCCATCGGAGGTGCGTGCCTCACTCCGCACTTGATCAGCGCGATTAGCGATCATTCCCGCGAGTTCGGCGACGTGCTCGGGCCCTTCGAGAAGGACGACGGAAGCGGCAGCCCGTATAGGGTCAGTCGAGACCGCGGCACGGACGCGGGCCGACCGACGACGGACCTCCGCCTCCTGACCGTCGTCGTAGAAGGCTCCGATCCCCATCTGAGCGCGCGCTTCCCGGAGGCACGCGCCCCACTCGATCTGTGCCATGTACGTGTTCGCCGCACCCACCAACGCGGCATACGACTCTCGTTGATGCTGCCGCCGCACCGCAGCTACCGGCCCTTCGAGAGCACCCCGGCCCTGTGCCCGGCCGGCCGCGTAGGCGGCCGCAGAGGCGAGAAGGGCTACCGGGGCGGATATCAGAGCCGCTACCACCGCAGAGTCCATGCTGATGATCCTTCCGTGAAGCGAGTCCACAGGGCTATGCATCCGGACATCGACAGGCCGACCCGCGACGAAGGTGATCGCGATGAAGTTCCGGCGCATGCACCTGGCTTGACCTGCTGCGACAGTCGTCAGTTCGAGGGATACGCGGGCTCAGAGTTCTCGGCATGAGTGTCGACGCGGACCTCGCCAGCACCGCGGCTTCGTACGCTGGTGAACACCCGGATCGGCCCTCCACCGGCCTCATCGCGCGCCTGCTCGTCGGAGCGCACGTCAATCTCGAAGTCCGCCTGAACCCGGTACCCGGTAGCGAGATCGATCGG
The DNA here is from genome assembly GCF_011170125.1 of Streptomyces diastaticus subsp. diastaticus. Lineage (NCBI taxonomy): Bacteria > Bacillati > Actinomycetota > Actinomycetes > Kitasatosporales > Streptomycetaceae > Streptomyces > Streptomyces diastaticus. Next base: position 15,831 of record NZ_BLLN01000005.1, read on the forward strand.
CTCGAAAGCATCGGCGACCAGAACCTCCGCCTGCACGGTCTTCCCCCAGCCCAGATGAACGGCGATCCACCCGACTCCGCTTATCCGAGCGCCAGTTCAACACGATGTGAGGCATCCGCAACGTGGAGCCGGCCCGTAGCACCTGAGGGAACTGGATGCTGCCGCCCGCATCGCGCAGCCACGCCTCACCGCTGAAGCTCACCGACGGCGGCAGCGTCACCAGCGTCCTGAGCGCCCTACGCGCATGCGTGAACCCGAACCGGGGCAGCGTCCGGATCCTCCAACTCAGTCGCTTCCACCACATTCCGTCACGGTCGAGCCAGAGGGTATAACCGACCACGATCACGTCCTGGCGACCCACGTTGGTGACGGAAGCCGAGATCACCCAACGCCCGTCCTCCTGGCGCTCGCGTATCGCAAAGACCTGCACCCTCCCGCCCGTCAGCCAGTGAGCGCTTTCAGCGTTGCATCTCCAGAGTGAGGACGGCTTTGGTGATGACGCTCATGCGGTTGGGGCTGATGCGGGTTCTGCGGAAGATCTGCCAGGACTTCAGCCGTGCCATGCCTCTTTCGACCGGTGCGCGGGCCGCGGGCAGGGCCTGGTTCTGGGTCCGCTCGGTGAGGGTGAGTTCACCGCCTGGCGGGCGGTGCTTGGCGGTGGTGACCCAGTCGCCCGCACTGATGTAGGCCATGTCGGCGAGGACGGGGAGGCCCTGGCGGGCGCTGATCCGGAGGATCTTGTGGGTGCGGGTGGCCGTCAGATCGTGGGTCCGGCCTGGCAGTGCAGGCGACAGCCACAGAACCTCGCTGGCCGGGTCCGTGACGACCTGCACGTTCACTCCGTGCCGCTTGTGTTTCGAGGGGTAGTCGGCCCTGCGGTCGCCGACGCGGTCGCATTCTGCGAGTGTGCCGTCCAGGAGGACGAAGTCCGGGTCGTGTGCGCGCAGCGTCTTCAGTAGGCCGGGCGCCTGTTCGGCGAGCAGACCGGTGACCGTGGTGACGTGGGCGTGGGCGGTGCCGACAGATATCCCGAAGGCTGCGGCGATACGGGCGAGGGTGTCGTGGTGACGCAGGTACAGGAGTGCGACCAGCGCACGGCGGTGCGGTGGGAGTTTGCACCGACGGTCACCTCACGGGTGACGATGAGTATCGTGACTCACTCGACCAGGGCGTGGGGCAGGTCGAGTGCGGCAGGATACGGAACCAACAGGGCTCCTGTGCTGCTGAGCTGAGACGTCGAACACCTCCCTCAACGGCACGGGAGCCCTGTCCGTTGCGCACCCCGACCTCCACACCGCCCCGTCACCCGATCAGTGGCCCCACTGAAAGCGCTCAGTGACTCCAGACCTGCCAGACAACTCCGAAAGCACCTGTAACCGCACCGGACACAGCAAGCGCAGACGTCCAACTCATGGTCAGCGAACGTATAGATGGGCCCGCGAACACACCAGAGGGCCTCCGGCAGCCCCTGGGTGCGTCGGGGTTACGGGCCAGGGCGTACGGCGGCGGCCGCAGTCCGCGCCTTCGGCAGCGCGATGCCCTGGGCCTGAGCCGTTACCCCAGGCCGTAGCGTCCACGGCACCGGGCTCGTCTCCATCAGCCACTCGTTCGACAGCGGCCGCCGCACGATGAAGCTCCGTACCGACCGGCAGACATCCCAACCCAACCCCGAGCACAGCTGGTTGTAGGAGGGGCCGTGGCCGTGCTCGGCCCGGAAGGCCACGGTGAACTCGGCTGCCTGCGGACCACGGTCAGGGTGTGCCTCCTTCCACTCGCCGTAGGAGTTCTTGATCCACTTGGGGACGAACTGCGGCTGGACCCGCTCCATGAATGCGGCAGCGACCTGTCCCGGTTCGAGCGCGCACACGGCGCAAAACTCGACGGCCTCGGCGTGCCGCCGCAGCGCGGGGGGCGCCGCAGCGCGGGGGGCGCCGCAGCGCGGGGGGCGCCGCAGCGCGGGGGGCGCCGCAGCGCGGGGGGCGCCGCAGCGCGGGGGGCGCCGCAGCGCGGGGGGCGCCGCAGCGCGGGGGGCGCCGCGTTCTTCCACTTGGTCCAGGCGGCAGCGTCGAACCGAACCGTCGACCTCGCGCGGCGCTCGACCTGCCCTTCGGCCTTCGCAGCCTCCGCCGTCCGCTCGCCTTCCAAGGGACGGAGCAATCCCGAATCGTGGGCCGGGTGCCGTCGGCCCGCCGCCGGACCGCCACTTCGAAGACGGTGGGCGCCGCCCACCGCACCGGCCTCCAGATCCGCCTGAGGTCATCGCGCGGCGCCTTCCTCCGCCGCCCATTCGTGTCCGAGGTCGACGAGTTCGGCGCGCTGGTGTGCAGTGAGCTTGGCGCGTCGCGCCTTGGTGTTGCTGAACCAGACGCCGACCGCGACCGTGGCCCCGTCGGGCATGGTCTCGACCTCGGCTCGCGGCGGGGTGAGGCGGCCCGTGCGGGCGATGTACTGGCGTAGTGCCGCGACGCCCCGGGGGAAACCCTTGGATGGCGTCGGGATAGTGGAGCTAGGCGGGGCCGGAGCAGGGACGGTCTCGGCGACCGGCAGTGCGGGGCTGGCGGGCGGCGTCGTTGGTGTGCGTGGGCTGAGGCCGAGCTTGGTGAGGAGCTCGATCTGTCCGGGCATCAGGGTGTTCCAGACCTCGGGGTCGGTCTGGTGGTGCAGCCATTTGCCGACGTCCATAGCGTGGACGGTGAGGCCGGGGAACACGGTGACGGGGCCGGGCTCTTCGCGGAGGAGGGTGCGGGCGGCCGTGTAGTGGCGCTGCCACTCCACAGGCCAGTCGGGGTTCCAGTAGGGGTCGATCGCGGTGAGGGCGTCGCGGCGGAGACGGGCGCGTTCGGGGTCGGTGCCCAGTCCGCCGGGCTTGCGAAGGTGCGCGAGCCACTGCCCGACCGGTACGTCGTCGATCACCGCGCTCCTGGGCGCCGCGAGGGTGGCGTACTTCGCGTAGTAGCGTCGCGCGGCCGGAAGCTTTTTCCAGAACGCGGCGTCGGCGACGGACCAGATCATTCCGTAGTCGTCGAGGAGCTTGGCGCGCCAGGCTTTGATGGTCCCTTCGACGAACGCGCGCCGCTGCTCGCTGGTCCAGGAGCCCAGGGGGTAAGTGCCGCCGCCGGGGTCGTCTACGACGGTGTCGATGGGGATGTGCGCGTGGCCGTGGTGGTCGGCCCACTCGCGGAAGCGCTCGAAGCCCTGGAGCCAGGTAGTGGAGTCGGGCTGGAGGACGCGGGTGCGCAGGAACGCGGCGAGGACATCGGGGTTGCGGGGGAGGGAGAAGTGCAGCAGTGGCATGTTCGCCGTAGCAGCGTCCCTTGGCGGCTGGGTGCCGGTGGTCTGCTTTTCGCTGGTGTCGTCGGTGGCGGGGGTGTCCTCGGCGGTCTTCGGGCTGGCGGCGGGTTCGGCCTGGGGGTCGAGGTTGAGGGTGGGGGTGCTCGCTCCGCGCTGGGTGGTGCGTTGCGGCAGCATCCGCTCCAGGATGTTTTCGTCGTACGCGCGCAGCCCCTGGAGCACGGCGACGAGGGGGCGGTAGCTCGGGGAGGAGACCATGTGGTCGGGGTCTTCGCCGGGCTCCAGGAAGACGGGGACCACGATCCGGGCGACCTTGCCCTCTTCGGGCTCCTGGCGCAGTGCGCGGCCGATGATCTGGATGATCTGCACGGTGGACTGGCGGGTGTCGGCGAAGACGACCGCGTCGACGCCGCGGCGGCCTCTGATGTCGACGCCTTCGCCGAGGACCTGGCAGCTGCTCAGGAACGAGACGTCGCTGACCCAGCCTTCGTGGTCCAGGCCGTCGGCGAACCGGTTCAAAACGGTGCGCCGGTGCTGGGCGGGGTGTTCGCCGCTGAGCCAGTCGGCGTGGACGCGTTTGGGATAGGTGGCCGGGTCGCTCTCATACAGTTCTGCGGCCGTGGCCGGCAGAGCCCGGGCAAAGGACATGGCCTCTGCGGTGAGGGTGTGGAAGGTCATCACGCTGCGGACCCCGGTGAGGTCGGTGTACTTCAGCAGGGCGGCCTGGAGAGCGGCCAGGCGTCGGCCGCGGAACTCTTCGCGGGAGGCCGTCGAGCCGGGGGGCTCGGGGTCGCGGATCTCCAGGACGTCGACCTCGAAGCGCGCAAGGATCGCCTTCTCGATTGCCTCCATCAGGCCGAGGTCGTGGAGTACGGGCCCGAAGATCGCGGGGTCGTTCATCGAGGCGATCGGACGTGCCAGGCCGCCCGTCGCCGTTGCGGAGGTGTCCCACAGGCGCGGGGTGGCGGTCATGTAGAGACGCCGGGCCGCGGGGATGCGGTCCTGATCGTGCACGGCGGTCCACGCCTTGTCGAGGTCCCCGGCGAAGTGGTGCGCCTCGTCGATCACGAGGAGGTCGAAGGGGCGCAGCCGCTGGCCGTAGGTGCCGCGCATCGCCTCCTCCAGGACGCTCAGGGCGAGTTCGGTCTCGTCCTGGTCGTCGGCGAGGCCCTGGGGGGAAAGGCTGGCGTTGGTCGCGAACATGAGCGTGGGCTGGTCCCTGGTCCACAGCGCCAGCTGGGTCGGGTTGGTCGTGCAGCGCACGTCCAGGCTCTCCAGCAACGGGGCGGTGCCGAGGTGGCACACGGCGACCCCGGGCGTGCGGTGCCCGGCCCGGCGCCAGGACTGCACGGTCTGGGTCAGCAGGTCCAGCGTGGGCACCAGCACCCCGGTCAGCCCGCGGGGGGCCAGTTTCAGAGCGGCGACAGCCGCCGAGACCGTCTTGCCGGTGCCGGGCGCCGAACAGAGCTGTCCGCGTAGGCCTCGGGCAGGCTGATCCCCGTTTCGGGCCCCATGAAGGCCGTCGATAAGTGCGGGAACTGCCTCTTTCTGGTGCCGCCGGAGCCGAAGAACCTCTCCCACTGCTGCGCCTCACTTCCCCACCAACAGGTGAATTGAGAGAAATTCTTCAGAGAGATATCCGCTCAGCCCGGAGCTCTAACCAATACATCGAGCGCAGGCCGGGCGGACACCGCGGAGCGCTCTTTCAGGCGCCTTCCCTTGCTGGCGCTTCAAGACACCACATCCGTCAACGAGTGTCCAATCAGAGCCCGATGTATCCTCAGCAGCGTCCAATGCTCGCCTAACAGCTGCCCAATCTCTGTAAACTGAGGGGCATGGATGCAGCTAACGACCCCGTAGCAGCCCTTCTCGAAGAAGCACGCCGACGCAAGACCATGCCGCCGCCCGCCGAGCGCCAACGCCTTCGAGAGGCAGCCGGGTTGACTCGCGGCCAGGTCGCCGAAGCGTGCCAGGTCGGCCGCCAGACGATCGCGAACTGGGAGGAGGGAAAGACCATCCCCCAGCCGCCCGGCGCCACGGCCTACGCACGCCTCCTCGACGGCCTCAAGGAACTCCACCCCACCCCGACGGAACCCCGCCCGGCCCCGGCCGCCGGGGACGAGACCGCCCCCCGGCCCGACGACAGGGTCTCCCCCCAGCCGGAGCCCGTGACCACACCGGCCCCTCCCCACGCGGCCGCGCTGTCACCCACCCCTGCACCGAACCGCACCCGGCCTCAGCGCAGGGCCCGTTCGTCCGCACACGCCCAAGACGCCTCCACAGGACTCATCACCGCCAGCGTCCACGAGGAGCTGGAGAAGGCCGGCGGCGACGTCGACGCCGCCCAGGCGGCCCTCATCAAGCGCGCCATCGACGACGTCATGATTCTCTGGCGCGACCTGCGCGCCACGGGCCGCTACGAGTACACCGCCTACCCGGCCCTTCCCGAGATCTTCAAGAAGCCCTCGAAGAAGGAACCGGACCAGATCTGGGAAGCCCGCCCCGGTTTCCGCCACCCCGACTACTCCCTGCGCGCCCACGGCGACACCCTCGTCACCGCCCTGGACGCCAACGCCGCCTACCTGTCCGCGATGAAGTGCTGGCTGCCGATCGGCAAGCTCGAACACAGCGCCGGCACCGACGGCGTCGACCCCAAGCGCTCCGGTGTCCACCTCATCACCCCCGCACCCTGGAACCACCGCCACCTGCCCAACCCCCTCGGTGACCGCGACACCGAGGGCGCCCTGTGGGTCACCGACGCCACCCTGCGCCTCCTGCTGCGACTGTCCGGGCCCAAGTACGGGCTGACCGAGCAGCCCACCGTCCACGAGTCCTGGACCTCCCACGCCACCGAGAATTTCCTCGACGCGCTCCGCAAGGCCCTCACCGCCGCCCGCGCGACGGCCATCGCCAACGACGACACCCTCACCACCGAGTACGTGAAGGCCATGTACTCGAAGTTCATCTCGACCATGGGGGAGTCGATCCACAACCGCGAGATCAAGCGGCCCGACTGGATGCACATCATCCACAGCCAGGCGTACGCCAACCTCTGGGGCAAGGCCTACAAGGCCCACCAGGCCGGCCTGGAGATCGTCCTCATGGCCGGCACCGACGAACTCCACGTCACCGGCGACTGGCGCCAGGTCTTCACCGAAGGCCGCGGCGTCTCGGAGATGAAGATCAAGTACGGAGACTCCAAGGCGTCCGGCGAATACGTCGTCGGCAGGGTCACCCGCTGATGGCCAGCCGCTGGATGATCCTGGGCCACTACCAAGCCCGCGGCCAAGAAGGCTGGGAAGCCCTCGCCCAGGGCATCGAGGACATGGTCACCGGCATCAGCTCCAGCGTCGAGACCGAACGAGGCCTCGCCGCCCGCCTGCGCTACCTCACCACCTCCGACGCCGGGTACGAAGCCATGGACCGCGCCGGCATCCACGTCACCCCCAAGACCCTGATGGCCTGGCTCGCCGAAGAGGTCACCCCCAACCGCGCCAACCGAGCCCGCCTCGACGCCGCCTACTGGGACCTGCGCCGTCAGAACGTCGCAGCCGACCTCAAACGCCGACTCAACAACGACGGCCGCGGAACCCGCCTCGAGGTCAACGGCGTCGACCAGTCCGCCGTCGAACGCCGCCACCAGCGCGACCTCCCGCCCCGTTCCGTCAACGTCCGAGGCATCTGGGACCGCGCTGTCGACGCCTGGCTCGCCGAGGACGAGCACGAACTCGACGCCATCTGGGACGAGATCCTTGTCAACCACTTCGGAAGCGACCGCGACAAGTACAGCAAGGTCTCCTCAATCGGCTGGTCCGCCTGAATGGGATTGATGTACGGATAGGTAACACCTGACCTGGCTCACTGAGCCTTTTCCATCATCGGCCTGAGCTGGCCAGATGCAGGGCCAGGACGGCTTGGATGAGGGCGGTGATCCGGGTGGTGGAGCATCGGAGCTTCCGCAGGAGCCGCCAGGACTTGAGGGTGGCCATGGCGTGCTCGACGAGGGCACGGATCTTCGCGTGGGACCGGTTGACCGCCTGCTGGCCGGTGGAAAGGCTGTTCCAGCGCCCCCAGTACGGGGTGCGGACGGTGCCGCCGGCGCCGCGGTAGCCCTTGTCCGCCCAGCAGGTGACGTCGGCTTGGGCGAGGGCGTCGACGATGCCGTGTTCGCGGGCCGCGCGGATGTCGTGGACGGCCCCTGGCAGGGCCGCTGAGGCCCACAGCAGTCGGCCGAAGGGATCGGCGAGGACCTGCACGTTCATCCCGTGCTTCTTGTGTTTGCCCGAGTAGAAGGGGCGGTCGGCCGCGATGCGGTCGATCGGCAGAAGTGTGCCGTCGAGCAGGACGAACGCCTTCGTCGAAGCGGTGCGGACGGCGTCGGCCAGGGTGGGCGCGAGGTCGGCCAGGAGGTCCACGGCCTCGGTGACGTAGCGGTAGGCGGTCGTGGTCCCGACGCCGAAGCCGGCGGCCAGCTGGGCGTAGGTGTGTCCCACCCGCAGGTGAGCGAGCGCGAGAAGGGCCTGCCGGCCCGCGCCCAGCCGCCGCCACCGGGAGCCGATCGCACGATGGTGCGCCCGCAGTTGCCGTGCGAGGAAGCGCAGGGTGGAACTGGACACGTCGATGCCGGACGAGTAGACAAGCATGTGAAGCCTCTGGTGGAGACGGTTCTCTTGGTCGAAAACCCATCTACCAGGGGCTTCGCCTCGCTGTCAGGCCAACTGCTCAATCCGCACGGCAGGTTGGAAAAGGCTCACTGAGAAGCGGCCTGGAAGGATGTTGCAGTGCCCAAGCCGTATCCCAAGGAGTTCCGCGAGGACGTCGTGCGGGTCGCGCGCAACCGCGAGCCCGGCGTCATGCTGGAACAGATCGCCGCCGACTTCGGCATCCACCCGATCACGCTGTCGAAGTGGCTGCGCCGTGCCGACGCCGACGAGGGCGCCAGGCCCGCAACGGCGTCGGGCGAGTCGGCCGAGCTGGCCGAGGCCCGCAAACGCATCCGGCTCCTGGAGCAGGAGAATGAGGTTCTGCGGCGGGCTGCGGCGTATCTGTCGCAAGCGAACCCGCCGACAAAATGATGTACCCGCTCGTCCGCGAGCTGGCCGCCGCCGCTGCCCCTTGCCGGGTGCCGGTGGCGGTGACGTGCCGGGTGCTCGGGCTGGCCCGCCATCCCTACTGCCGGTGGCTGTACCGGCCGGTCACCGACGCCGAGATCGCCGAGGCATACCGTGCCGATGCTCTGTTCGCCGCTCACCGTGACGATCCCGAGTTCGGTCACCGCTTCCTCCTCGACGAGGCCCATACCGCCGGTGAGCCCATGGCCGAGCGGACCGCCTGGCGGATCTGTCGTGACAACGGCTGGTGGAGTGCCTTCGGCAAACGAAGAGGCGGGCAAGAACGCCAAGGCCGGGCCGTCTGCCCACGATGACCGGGTGCGGCGGGACTTCACCGCTGCAGGGCCGAACCAGCTGTGGCTCACGGACATCACTGAGCACGCCACCGGCGAGGGCAAGCTGTATCTGTGTGCCGTCAAGGACGTGTACTCCGGCCACATCGTGGGCTACTCCCATCGACGCCCGGATGGAGTCCCGCCTCGCCGCGGCCGCGCTGGAGTCCGCCGTCGCCCGCCGCGGCCAGGTCGCCGACTGCGTGGTGCATTCGGCCCGCGGGACGCAGTTCCGCTCACGGAAGTTCGTGTCCGTTCTCGCACGTCACGACCTGGTCGGCTCCATGGGCCGGGTCGGTGCGGCCGGCGACAACGCGGCCATGGAGAGCTTCTTCGCGCTGCTCCAGAAGAACGTGCTCGACCGCCGCACCTGGGCCACCCGTCAGGAGCTGAGGATCGCGATCGTCACCTGGATCGAGCGCACCTACCACCACAGACGGCGCCAGATCCGCCCGGGCCGATGGACGCCCGCCGAGTACGAAACCATCATGGCCCCTCACACAGCACTCGCTGCGTAAACCCCCACTGTCACCCGATCACGCAGCAGTCCCGGCCGTTGAATCAGTAGTTATATAAGGAGTTAGTACTGCAACGGTGCTTACCGTGACAGTTGTCGGGTTCGCTCGTTGGGCTGTTCATGGGTGGGGATATATCCGAGATCGATGCTCGTCGCTGGTTGGACGGGCTGGCAGGGTTGCACGAGCGGTTTGCCCATCGGTTCGCGCGGAGCGAGTCGCGGGAGTCGGTGCTGGCCTACATGAAGGGTCTGCTGTCGCCGCTGGAACGCAAGAACGGCTGGACGGTGGCCGAGGAAGCCGGCCATAGCGGTCCGGACCGGATCCAGCGGCTGTTGAACCGGATCGACTGGGACGCGGACGGGGTGCTCGACGACGTGCGCGAGTACGTCGTCGAGCACCTGGCAGATCCTGGCGGCGTGCTGATCGTGGACGACACCGGGTTCTTGAAGAAGGGCTTGCGGTCGGCCGGCGTCCAGCGCCAGTACTCCGGCACCGCCGGCCGCACCGAGAACTGCCAGGTGGGAGTATTCCTCGCCTACTCGGGCGAGCGGGGCCGGACGTTGATCGACCGGTCGCTCTACCTGCCGAAGTCATGGACGGACGACCGCGTGCGTTGCCGGGATGCGGGGATCGGCGACGACGTCGAGTTCGCCACGAAGGTCCAACTCGCCCGGCAGATGGTCCGCCGTGCGATCGACGACGAGATCCCCTTCCGCTGGGTGACCGCGGACGCGGGCTACGGCTACAGCAAGGGCTGGCGCTACGAACTCGAGCAGGCCGATGTCTTCCACGTCGTGGCCACCACCAGGCACGACACCGTCGTCACTCGGCGGGCCCTGGACCATCCCCTCCACGACCTGATGGCCGATCTGCCCCGGCAGAAGTGGAAGCGCCGCTCCTGCGGCGAGGGCGCCCACGGCCCGCGGATCTATGACTGGGCGCGTGTCGAAGTCCGGCCCTGGCACCGACCCGACCGCAAGCACTGGGTCCTGGCCCGCCGCAGCATCTCCGACCCGACGAAGGTCGCCTACTACATCGCCTACGCGCCCGCCGAGGCCACGCTCAACGAGCTGATCGCCGTCGCGGGTGCCCGCTGGGCGATCGAGGAGTGTTTTCAAACCGCGAAGGGCCAGTGCGGCCTGGACGACTACCAGGTCCGCCGCCACCCGGGCTGGCACCGGCACATCACCCTCGCGATGGCCGTTCACGCCTACCTGACCGTCGTGCGGGCCCAGCAGCTTGAAAAGGGGCCGGACCTGCTCGAACGCCAGACCTGATCTCACTCACCGTCCCCGAGATCCGCCGGTTGATCACCGGCCTCACGCAGCCTGTCCACCGCAGCATCGCCCACGTCCTGCACTGGTCCCGTTGGCGGCGACGGCGCCAGCACCAGGCTCGGACCAGCCACTACAAGAGACGAGGCCACAGCCCAAGAACTGAAGCCTCGTCACGATAAGCACCGTTGCAGTATTAGACCGTGTCCTATGTGGGGTCGGCTCGTTGGACTCGTCATGGGGCGGGGTACGTGGAGTTGGATTGTTCCGGACGGGCTGTGGGAGATCGCGGAGCCGCTGATCCCACCGTCAAAGGTGCGGCCGCAGGGCGGCGGGACTCAGGACACGCCCGATGAGACTCTGTTCGCCGCGATCATCTACGTCCTGGTCAGCGGGTGCGCCTGGCGGGCCTTGCCGCCGTGCTTCGGGATATCGAAGTCGACGGCCCACCGAAGGTTCCTGATCTGGTCAAGAGCCGGCGTGTGGGGCCGACTGCACGAGGAGATCCTGCACCGGCTGAACGACGCCGGCCTGCTCGACCTGTCCCGGGCCGTGCTCGACTCCGCCCACCTGAGGGCTAAAAAGGGGGCGAACTCACAGGTCCGAGCCCCGTGGACCGGGGCAAGCCGGGCTCCAAGATGCACGTCCTGTCGGACGCGAACGGACTGCCCCTCCTCGTCGGCCTCTCCGCGGCCAACACCCACGACAGCCTCGCGCTGAAGCCGATGGTCGAGGGTCACCAAACGAGACACGACCCCCACCGCAGCCGGTACTTCAAGCCTCAGCGCCTGCATGCGGACAAAGCCTACGACGTCCCCCACCTGCGGAAATGGTTATGGGGCAAGCACATCGGCGTACGCATCGCCCGCAAGGGAGTCGAGTCCAGCGAACGCTTGGGACGCCGCAGATGGGTCATCGAGCGGACCATGTCCTGGCTGACCGGCTACCGCAGACTGAACCACCGCTACGAACGCCATCCCCGCAACTACCTGGCCTTCCTCGGCCTCGCCGCCGCCCTCTGCTGCTACAAACGCCTCGCTCGACTCACCACATAGGACACGGTCTTACGAGCTGGTGCGTGATAGCGGGTGAGGCGTCGTTGCTGGCTGATGGCATGATCCGGTTATGGCGATCATGGTCAATCGGGCGGTGCTGGCGCATCGGCTGTTCACAGGGATCTCTCGGCATCATCTCGCGCGTCTGGTCGAGGAGTTGGCGGCGTCATGGCAAGCCGGTCTTGAGGGACGCCGTCACGCTGCACGAGGTGGGGCCAGAAAGCGGGCTGCGGGCGCCGGAGCCCGTCACCAGCTGGTGTTCGTCGACCGGCTGGTGGCCACCCTGATCCATCTGCGCCATGATCTGCCGCATTCGGTGCTGGGACTGCTGTTCGGCGTCGACCGCTCCACCGTCACCCGCGCCATCGGTGAGATTCGCGCCCTGCTGGCCTCACGCGGATGCGCGGTGACCGACCGCCCCGGGCTTCGTCTGCACACGCTGGCGGACGTGTTCGCCTACGCCCAGGCCGAGGGCATCAACCTGCGCCTGGACGCCACCGAGGTTCAAGTCCGCAGGCCACCGGCCGGCCGCGGCGGCAGGCGGGCGTTCGTCTCGGGCAAGAAGAAACAGAACACGATGAAGGCCACCGTCATCGCAGACGATCAGGGCCGCACGTTATGGACCGACGCCCTCCGACCTGGGCGCATGCATGATGCGACCGCCGCCCGCAACGAAGGTATCGCCGCGTGCTTCCAGCACTTTCCCACGGTGGAAGTGCTGCTGGACGACGGCTATCTCGGCCTCAGACGTGACCACCCCGGCCAAGCCATCACACCGCCCAGAAAGCCGAACAAGATCGCCTTCCCACACGTGCACGCGGCAAGAGAACAAGCCCGTCACGAGCACTCATCGAAGCGCATCACCGTTGAGCACGCCCTCGCCGACCACAAACGCTGGAAGCAACTGACCCGCTGGATGCACCGCCGCGACCGTCTGCCCGACACATACCGCGCCATCGCCGGCCTCGTCTCCGACCGCAACATCACCTCCTGATAGCAGGCCACGGCCAGGACAGACACGCCTCACCCGCTATCACGCACCAGCTCGTTACTGATCGTTTCAGAATGAGTTTGGCTGCGGGTCTTGTGCTCGGCGATCTTGGTCGGCAGTGTGTCCGGAGTGCGTGCTGATCTTGTTCCTGACGACCTGTGGGAGCGGGTTGCTCCGCTGCTGCCACCTGCTCCTGAACGGCGCCACCGTTACCCCGGACGGTTGCGGGTTCCCGACCGGGCGGCACTCGCCGGCGTCATGTATGTGCTGCGGACCGGTGTCGCCTGGCGCGACGTTCCCGCGGAGGCCGTGGGCTGCTCGGGGGTGACGGCCTGGCGCCGGCTGCGGGACTGGACCGAGGCCGGTGTCTGGCCCCGCCTGCACGCCATCTTGCTGAGTGAGCTGCGCCGCGCCGGCCTGCTGGACCTGGACGACTGCGCCGTGGACGGGTCCCATGTCCGGGCTCTCAAAGGGGGGATCACACCGGGCCCTCGCCGGTCGACCGCGCCCGTCCCGGCTCAAAACATCATGTGATCGTCGACCGCCACGGAACTCCGCTGGCCGTCACACTCACCGGCGGCAACCGGCACGACGTCACCCAGCTTCTGCCTCTGCTGGACGCGGTCCCACCGATCCGGGGTCTACGAGGACGCCCCCGCCGAAAACCCCGGCGTCTGTATGCCGACCGGGGCTACGACTTCGACAAGTACCGCCGCCTGCTGTGGAAGCGCGGCGTTGAACCGGTGATCGCCCGACGCGGTGTCGCCCACGGCTCAGGACTGGGCAAGGTGCGCTGGGTGGTCGAGCGCACCTTCGCCTGGCTGCACCAGTTCAAACGGCTCCGCATCCGCTACGAGCGACGCGCCCATCTTCACCAGGGCCTGCTCGAACTGGCCTGCAGCCTCATATGCCTCCGCCGCCTGCGAACCTCATTCTGAAACGATCAGTTAGACCGAAACCCCTTCTGACCTGGCGAACGTGAGGCAGGAAGGGGGTCGCGGAGTATCCCTGGGACTCTTCTGGGACTTCTGGCCAGGCTCGGAGTCTTCGAGCGGCACGATCGTGCGCCTGCCGAAAGATCCGCTGCTCTCGTCAGTCGACGGCCTGGATGTCCTCGACCGGGAAGGGCACGAAGGTGCTGCTGTTCTGGTCGATGAGCAGCTGCCGGCCGAGGGGTGGTGCGGCCCGCTGGGAGCAGTCAAGGCGTTCACAGACGCGACAGCCCATGCCGATGGGGGTGGCCGCGGAGGCGCTGGTGAGGTCGAGGCCGTCGGAGTAGACGAGGCGGTGGGCGTGGCGGATCTCGCAGCCGAGACCGACGGCGTAGGTCCTGCCGGGCTCGCCCCAGCCTCCGCGGTGGCGGGTGACGGCTCGCGCGGTCCACAAGTACCGCTGCCCGTCGGGCATTTCGGCAATCTGGATGTGGATGCGTCCCGGGGCGGCGAACGCCTCGTAGACGTTCCAGAGAGGGCAGGTGCCGCCGGCTCGGGAGAAGTGGAAGCCGGTCGCCGACTGGCGTTTTGAAAGGTTGCCCGCTCGGTCGACGCGGACGAAGGAGAACGGCACCCCGCGGAGCCTGGGGCGCTGGAGGGTGCTGAGCCGATGGCAGATGGTCTCGTAGCCGAGACCGAAGTGGTCGGTGAGACGTTCGATGTCGTAGCGGGCTTCCTCGGCCGCCGTGTGAAAGGCGGCGTAGGGCAGGATGAGCGCGGCTGCGAAGTAGTTGGCGATGCCGATGCGGGCGAGCGCGTGGGTGGGCGATCCGGGCGGGAAGTCCTCGGTGGCCAGCCGGTCGAGGCCCTCGCCGTGTTCGAGCATCGCCAGTTGGGTCGCCATGCGGAAGGCCCGCTGACCGGGCCGTAGCCGCGAGGACAGGTGAAGGGTGCGGCTTGCGTCGTCGTAGCGGTGCAGCCGTGCGCCGGGCGCGGCGGCCAGGTGAACGCCGTGCTCCTTGGCGAGTCTCGTGGTGAGGGCCCCGATCACCTCCCCCGGCCTTACTCCGATCTCCGCGGCGAGGCGTTCGGCCGCCAGGTCGGTGTCGTGGAGGTAGTTCTGGCGGCGGTAGAAGAAGTCACGGACCTGCTCGTGCGGCGTGGAGGTGGTTCCCCGGTCCCGGTCCCGGCCGTCCGCCGCCCCGGCCAGGCGTTCGGACAGCTCCTGGTTGCGGCGGCCGAGGTCGAGCAGGACCTTGGCGACGCCGGGCAGCCGGGCGGCCAGGTCACCGAGATCGGCCGCGGACACCTTGGACTCGGCGATCTCGCCGGCGAGGGCTTCACGGAGGTCGGCCAGCAGGCGCGTGGTGTCCCGCTCGGAGAAGAAGCCCGGGTCCACGCCGAACGCCTCGGTCAACCGCAGCAGGACGGGCACGGTGAGGGGGCGGGAGTCGTGCTCCATCTGGTTGAGGTAGCTCGGGGAGATGGCGAGCACGCGGGCGAGGTCCGCCTGGCTCATCCGGCGCTCCTCGCGCAGTCGTCGCAGCCGCGCACCCGCGTACGTCTTGCTCACCGAACCGCTCCCTCGGCAGCTGGGCCTCCGTCGCGGTTCAGCGTAAGGGAGACATCCCCCCTCCGAGCCTTCGCAACATTGGCAAAAAGCGGCGAGAAGATTCGCAAGGATTGGCAGACGTCCCCGCTTGATGGCACTCAGTGCCAGTGCCAGAGTCGTAGTGCGGCCCGCCGGACCCGGCAGGTACAGCCCGGAACCGGGGCACGATTTCTGCCCTGACGTCGGAGATCCCGGCAGCGGCGGGTATCTGCGCCGGCAACACTGCTCAGCTCCACCTCCCAGGTGACGGCGGGCCGCATCCCCGTACGACGACACGTAGTGCCACCTCCGTTCATCCGGACGGTGGAATTGGCAGCCAGTACAGACCGAGGAGACGGAGACAGTCATGGCGGACGCGAGGACGAGCACGCAGGCGGCCGAGGAACTGGCCCGGCGCTGGGCCACCGACCCGCGCTGGCGGGGCATCGAGCGCACCTACAGCGCCGAGGACGTGGTCCGGCTGTCCGGCAGCGTCCGCGAGGAGGCCACCCTGGCCCGGCGCGGCGCCGAACGGCTGTGGCGGCAGCTGCACGAGCTCGACTACGTCCACGCGCTCGGCGCCCTGACCGGCGGCCAGGCGGTGCAGCAGGTGAAGGCCGGGCTCCAGGCGATCTACCTGTCCGGCTGGCAGGTCGCCGCCGACGCCAACCAGGCCGGCCACACCTACCCCGACCAGAGCCTCTACCCCGCCAACTCGGTGCCGCAGGTGGTGCGTCGGATCAACAACGCGCTGCTGCGCGCCGACCAGATCGCCACCGCCGAGAACGCCGGCGACACCACCGACTGGCTCGCGCCCATCGTGGCCGACGCCGAGGCCGGGTTCGGCGGCCCGCTGAACGCCTTCGAGCTGACCAAGGCGATGATCGCGGCGGGTGCGGCCGGCATCCACTACGAGGACCAGCTCGCCTCGGAGAAGAAGTGCGGGCACCTCGGTGGCAAGGTCCTCGTCCCCACCTCGCAGCACATCCGCACCCTGAACGCGGCCCGCCTGGCCGCCGACATCGCCGACGTGCCGACCGTCGTCATCGCCCGCACCGACGCCCTCGCCGCCAACCTGCTCACCAGCGACGTCGACGAGCGCGACGCCGAGTTCGTCACCGGCGAGCGCACGGCGGAGGGCTTCTACCGAGTACGGAACGGGATGGCCCCGGTCATCGCCCGCGGTCTGGCCTACGCCCCGTACGCCGACCTGATCTGGGTGGAGACCGGCACCCCGGACCTGGCGCAGGCCCGCGAGTTCGCCGAGGCGATCCACGCGCGGTACCCGGACCAGATGCTGGCCTACAACTGCTCCCCGTCCTTCAACTGGAAGGCCGCGCTGGACGACGACCAGATCGCCAAGTTCCAGCGCGAGCTGGGCGCCATGGGCTACAAGTTCCAGTTCATCACCCTGGCCGGGTTCCACTCCCTCAACCACGGCATGTTCGACCTGGCCCGTGGCTACGCCGAGCACGGCATGACCGCCTACGTGGATCTCCAGGAGAAGGAGTTCGCCGCGCAGGCGCAGGGCTTCACCGCCGTCAAGCACCAGCGCGAGGTCGGCACCGGCTACTTCGATCTCGTCTCCACGGCCGTCAACCCGGCCTCCTCCACGACCGCGCTGGCCGGGTCCACGGAGGAAGAGCAGTTCCACTAGGCCGCCGAGCCGGACGCCCCGCGTGCGGCCGGCCCCGCCGGCGGAGGGGGACGAACCGTCTCCGTCCCCCTCCGCTCCCACCTCCCAGGAGAGCCCGATGACCACCACCGCACCCACCCACCAGCAGCTCCGTGTCCTCGCCGCGCCCGGTCACCGGCACGACGAGATCCTCACCCCGGCCGCTCTCGCCTTCGTCGGCAAGCTCGTCGAGGCGTTCGCGTCGCGTCGACGGGACTTGATGAAGGAACGCCGCCGGCAGGTACTGCGACTGGCGTCCGGCTCGCCTCTCGACTTCCCCATGGTCACCGCCCGCGTCCGGGCCGACGCCGACTGGCGCGTGGCGCCGCCCGCGCCCGGTCTGACCGACCGCCGGGTGGAGATCACCGGGCCGCCGGAGCGCCGCATGGCCGTCAACGCCCTCAACAGCGGTGCCAAGGTGTGGATGGCGGACTTCGAGGACGCCACCGCCCCGCTGTGGGACAACGTCGTCGGCGGGCAGCTCACCCTCCTGGACGCCATCGAGCGCCGGATCGACTTCACCACGCCCGAGGGCAAGGAGTACCGGCTGGGGGACCGGCTCGCCACCATCATGGTCCGGCCGCGCGGCTGGCACCTCGACGAGGAGCACCTGGAGTACGACGGCCGCCCGGTGCCCGCCGCGCTCGTCGACTTCGGCCTGTACTTCTTCCACTGCGCCCAGCGGCAGATCGACGCCGGGTACGGCCCCTACTTCTACCTCCCCAAGCTGGAGAACAGGTACGAGGCCCGGCTGTGGAACGACGTCTTCCTGCTCGCCCAGGAGCTGCTGGGCATCCCGCGCGGCACGATCCGCGCCACCGTCCTCATCGAGACGATCACCGCCGCGTTCGAGATGGAGGAGATCCTCCACGAACTGCGCGAACACAGCGCGGGACTGAACGCCGGCCGATGGGACTACCTCTTCAGCATCATCAAGACCTTCGGCCACCGCACCGACTTCCTCCTCCCGGACCGGGCGAAGGTCACGATGACCGCCCCCTTCATGCGGGCGTACACCGAACTCCTCGTGCGCACCTGCCACCGGCGCGGCGCGCACGCCATCGGCGGCATGGCCGCCCAGGTGCCGGGCAAGGACCCGGCCGCGAACGAGGCCGCTTTCACCAAGGTCCGCCTCGACAAGGAGCGGGAGGCCGAAGACGGCTTCGACGGCTCCTGGGTCGCCCATCCGGCACTCGTCCGCGTCTGCCGCGACGTGTTCGACGGCGTTCTCGGTGAGCGGCCCCACCAGCTCGACCGCACCCGCGACGACGTCGAGGTCGCCCCGGCCGACCTGCTGTCCGTGCGCCGGATCAGCGGGCCGCCCACCGCTGACGGGGTGCGCACCAATATCTCCGTCACACTGCGGTACTACGCCGCCTGGTTGCGCGGCCAGGGCGCGGTCGCCCTCGACGGGCTGATGGAGGACGCGGCCACCGCCGAGATCGCCCGCGTGCAGATCTGGCAGTGGCTGCGGCATCGGGTGATCGACCGCGAGACGGTGCTCGAACTGCTCGCCGACGAGATCACGGCGCTCGGCGCCGAATACCCGTGGGCCTCGGCCGAAAACATCCGCCCCCTCTTCGAGCAGACCGCGCTGGCGGGTGAGTTGCCGCTGTTCTTCACCCCCGACGCCTACACCCGCCACCTCGTGCGCCGATCGCAGGTGCAGGTGTGAGCGCCGGCGTCACCCGCGTCGGCGTGGTCGGCGGCGGGCAGATGGGCGCGGGGATCGCCGAGGTCTGTGCGCGGGCCGGACTGGACACCGTGGTCTGCGAGGTGGACGCGGTCGCCGCACGCGCCGCGCGGGACCGGATCGCCGGCTCCCTGGACCGAGCCGTACGACGCGGCAAGCTGAGCCGCGAGGCCGCCGCCGACGCCCGTACCCGGCTCGTCTTCACCGGCAGCCTGGACGATCTCGCCGACCGGCAGCTCATCATCGAGGCCGTCATCGAGAATCCGAACGCCAAGACCGAGGTCTTCGCCGCCCTGGACAAGATCGTCGAAGACCCCGCAGCCGTCCTCGCCACCAACACCTCCTCCCTGCCCGTGATGCGGCTCGGCATGGCCACCTCCCGGGCGGACCGGGTCGTCGGCCTGCACTTCTTCAACCCCGTTCCCGTCCTGCCGCTGGTCGAGGTGGTCACCTCGCTGCACACGTCGGCCGGGACGACCGTCCTGGTGGAGGACTTCGCGTCCCGGACGCTCGGCAAGACGGTTGTCCGCTCCAAGGACCGGGCCGGCTTCGTCGTCAACGCGTTGCTCATCCCCTACCTGCTCTCGGCCGTGCGGATGGCGGAGTCCGGGTTCGCCACCGCCGCCGACATCGACGCGGGCATGGAACTGGGCTGCGCCCACCCGATGGGACCGCTGAAACTGGCCGACCTCATCGGCCTGGACACCGTGGTGTCCATCGCGGAGTCCCTCTACGACGAGTTCCGCGAGTCTCTTTACGCTCCTCCTCCGCTGCTCCAGCGGATGGTGGAGGCGGGACTGCTGGGCCGGAAGTCCGGCCGGGGGTTCCACAGCTACGCCCAGGGCTGAGGGCCTGGTACGACGCGGGCCGAGGGGCCCGCGGCGCCACAGGGGTGAGGGTCCCTGCGGCACGGCGGGAAGGGGCGGTGAGCGCGAGTGCGGCGTTCGCCGCCCCTCACCGCTGCCACCCGCCGGGACGCCCGACCCGCCTTCCGCATGATGGACGGCACTCTTCCTTTCGCGGCGCCACCCCGTAGGGTGACCGCAGCAGCTGGTTCGCCCCGTCCGCCAGTCGGGGTGTCGCAAGAGGGAACCCGGTGGGAATCCGGGACTGCCCCGCAGCGGTGAGCGGGAACGACCGCCGTCATACGCACTGGGTCCGACGTACCGGGCCTGGGAAGCGACGGCCAGTAGGTGTCCTTTACGACGAAGGACGTGCCCGCGAGTCCGAAGACCTGCCAACTGCCCGCGCGCGGACCGATCCGTGCGCGGACATCCCGGTGACCTCGAGGGCGGGTCGGCGAACACACCAGACGGAACGACCGCGCCAGTGCCGCGCGAGGTCGGGTCCGTCCGGTCCGTCACACCCTTCGCGCTCTCGTCCCGTCTCCGGGATCTCAGGGATTCATCTCGCGAAGGAGATCTCCGTGACAGCCAAGTCCGCAGCCGCGGCAGCACGGGCCACCGTGTACGGCTACCCCCGCCAGGGCCCGAACCGGGAACTGAAGAAGGCGATCGAAGGCTACTGGAAGGGCCGCGTCACCGCCGACGCCCTCCAAGCCACCGCCGCCGAACTCCGCCGGAACAACCGGCAACGGCTCGCCGACGCTGGCGTCCACGAGGTGCCCACCGGTGACTTCTCGTACTACGACCACGTCCTGGACACCACCGTCATGGTCGGCGCGATCCCCGAGCGGCACCGCTCCGCGGTCGAGGCCGACGCGACGGACGGCTACTTCGCGATGGCGCGCGGTACCCAGGATGTCGGTCCGCTGGAGATGACCAAGTGGTTCGACACCAACTACCACTACCTGGTCCCCGAGCTGGGTCCCGACACCGTCTTCACGGCCGACTCCGGCAAGCAGGTCGGCGAGCTGAAGGAAGCCCTCGCCCAGGGACTCACCGCCCGGCCCGTGCTGGTCGGCCCCGTGACGTATCTTCTGCTGGCCAAGCCCGCCCCGGGCGTACCCGCCGACTTCGAGCCGCTGACCCTCCTGGACCGGCTACTGCCCGTGTACGCGGAAGTGCTCGCCGACCTGCGCGCGGCCGGCGCAGAGTGGGTGCAGCTCGATGAACCCGGCCTCGTGCAGGACCGTACCCCGGCCGAGCTGAACGCCGCCGAGCGCGCCTACCGCAATCTCGGTGCTCTCACCGACCGGCCCAAGCTGCTCGTGGCCTCCTACTTCGACCGGCTCGGGGACGCACTGCCGATCCTGGCGCAGGCCCCGGTCGAGGGACTCGCGCTCGACTTCACCGATGCCGCGGCCGCCAACCTGGACGCCCTCGCGGCCGTCGGCGGGCTGCCCGGCAAGCGCCTGGTCGCCGGTGTCGTCAACGGCCGGAACATCTGGATCAACGACCTGCAGAAGTCGCTGTCCACCCTCGGAACCCTCCTCGGCCTCGCCGACCGCGTCGACGTCGCCGCTTCCTGCTCCCTCCTCCACGTCCCCCTGGACGCGTCCGCGGAAAAGGACGTCGATCCGCAAATCCTGCGCTGGCTGGCCTTCGCCCAGCAGAAGACCGCCGAGGTCGTCACGCTCGCCAAGGGCCTCGCCCAGGGCACCGACGCCATCACCGGGGAACTCGCCGCCAACCGCGCCGGCCTCGCCTCACGTACGAGCTCGCCGATCACCCGCGACCCCGCCGTCCGGTCCCGTGCCGAGGCCGTGATGGACGCAGACGCCCGCCGTTCCCAGCCGTACGCCGAGCGCACCGCCGCCCAGCGCGCCCACCTCAGGCTGCCCCTGCTGCCCACGACCACCATCGGCTCCTTCCCGCAGACCGGCGAACTGCGCACCGCCCGCGCCGACCTGCGTGCCGGGCGCATCGACACCGCCGGATACGAGGAGCGCATCAAGGCAGAGATCCAGGAAGTGATCTCCTTCCAGGAGAAGACCGGCCTGGACGTCCTGGTGCACGGCGAGCCCGAACGCAACGACATGGTCCAGTACTTCGCCGAACAGCTCACCGGCTACCTCGCCACCCAGCACGGCTGGGTCCAGTCCTACGGCACCCGCTACGTCCGCCCGCCGATCCTGGCCGGCGACATCTCCCGCCCCGAGCCGATGACCGTGCGCTGGACCTCGTACGTCCAGTCGCTCAGCGACCGGCCCGTCAAGGGCATGCTGACCGGACCGGTCACCATGCTGGCCTGGTCCTTCGTCCGCGACGACCAGCCCCTCGGCGACACCGCCCGCCAGGTCGCCCTCGCCCTGCGCGACGAGGTCAACGACCTGGAGGCGGCCGGCACCTCGGTCATCCAGGTGGACGAGCCCGCGCTGCGCGAGACCCTGCCGCTGCGGGCCGCCGACCGGGACGCCTACCTGGCGTGGGCCACCGAGGCGTTCCGGCTCAGCACGAGCGGGGTGCGGCCGGACACCCAGATCCACACCCACATGTGCTACGCCGAGTTCGGCGACATCGTGCAGGCCATCGACGACCTCGACGCCGACGTCATCAGCCTGGAGGCCGCCCGCTCCCACATGCAGGTCGCGCGCGAACTCGCCGCCCACGGCTACCCCCGCGAGGCCGGACCAGGTGTCTACGACATCCACTCCCCGCGCGTCCCGAGCGCCGACGAGGCCGCTGACCTGCTGCGCACCGGCCTCAAGGCGATCCCGGCCGAGCGGCTGTGGGTTAACCCCGACTGCGGCCTGAAGACCCGCGCCTGGCCCGAGACCCGCGCCTCGCTGGAAAACCTGGTCGCCGCCGCCCGCACCGTCCGGAGCGAGCTGCCCGCCTCCTGACCGAAGAAGGCAGTGGGCCGGGACGCCACAGGCGTCCCGGCCCTTCCGAGAGCACCGCCACAACCAAGGACAGGAAGGCGGACCGTCAGTGCCCGGCAAGCCGCGGCAGGTCGTCGTGGACGGCAAACCCATGATCGCCATGCCCGAAAAGCAGTTCGAAAGCCTGCTGGCCATGCGCAGACAGCTCGGCAGCCAGACCGCCAAGCTGCGCATGCTGCGCGACACCCTGACCGACCTGAGCGAGTTCCTGGACACCGTGGCCGAGGCACTCGACACCGCCGGCACGGACGGGTCACGCGAGACCTCGTCGCCCCTGACCGCGGAGATGCGCCGACGGGCCCGGCAGGCACGCGGCGTCGCCGGGTCAGGGCGGGCTTCGAAAAGGCGGCACTCGCCCGACCGTAATCGAACTTAGGTATACCTAATTTCTCATCACGACACAACATCTGGGGTGTGCACACCCCCGTTATGTTTTCTGCGGCTCCGCAACGGGGCCGCTGGCCTCTGGGCCCGGCATGACTGTGTCCCCCTGTCGAAGGAATGACCTGGGGGGTGGTGTCACCGGGCCCGGGGGTGTTCGTCGGAGACGCTGATCAGAGGTCCGGCCACCGTCCGGTCCGGTGCAATGCCGGGCGGTTCGCGGGCGGCAGGTCTGCATAACGTGGATGCGCGAGCACGACACCCGAGCCGAGGCCGGCACCGTCAACACCCCTGGGAAGGGCGCGATGTTCGAGATCGAAGGCGTGGGCGTGTTCCTCGGCCTGGACGTCGGCAAGAGCAACCATCACGGCCACGGGCTCACCCCGGCCGGGAAGAAGGTCTTCGACAAGCCGCTGCCCAACAGCGAACCGAAACTGCGGGCCGTTCTCGACAAGCTGACCGCGAAGTTCGGCACCGTGTTGGTGATCGTGGACCAGCCCGCCTCGATCGGCGCCCTCCCGCTGACCGTGGCCCGGGACGCGGGCTGCCAGGTCGCCTACCTGCCCGGACTCGCCATGCGGCGGATCGCCGACCTCTACCCGGGCGAGGCCAAGACCGACGCCAAGGACGCGGCGGTGATCGCGGACGCGGCCCGGACGATGCCGCACGCCCTGCGTTCCCTGGACCTTACCGATGAGATCACCGCCGAGCTGACCGTGCTCGTCGGCTTCGACCAGGACCTCGCGGCCGAGGCCACCCGCACCAGCAACCGGATACGCGGCCTGCTCACTCAGTTCCATCCCAGCCTGGAACGTGTTCTGGGCCCGCGCCTCGACCACCAGGCCGTCACCTGGCTCCTGGAGCGTCACGGCTCCCCGGCCGCCCTGCGCAAAGCCGGCCGCCGCAGACTCGTCGAACTGATCCGGCCCAAGGCGCCGCGCATGGCCCAGCGGCTGATCGACGACATCTTCGAGGCCCTCGACGAACAGACCGTCGTCGTCCCGGGCACCGGCACCCTCGATATCGTCGTGCCCTCCCTGGCCGCCTCGCTCGCCGCCGTCCACACCCAGCGCAGGGCGATGGAAGCCCAGATCAACACGCTGCTGGAGGCCCACCCTCTTTCCCCGGTCCTGACGTCGATGCCCGGCGTCGGCGTCAGGACCGCCGCTGTCCTGCTGGTCACCGTCGGCGACGGCACCAGCTTCCCCACCGCTGCCCACCTGGCCTCCTACGCCGGCCTCGCCCCCACCACGAAGCAGTCGGGAACCTCGATCCACGGCGAACACGCACCCCGAGGCGGCAATCGGCAACTCAAACGGGCGATGTTCCTGTCCGCCTTCGCCTGCATGAACGCCGATCCCGTCTCTCGCGCCTACTACGACCGCCAGCGAGCCCGCGGCAAGACCCACACCCAGGCCCTCCTCCGCCTCGCCCGCCAGCGCATCAGCGTCCTGTTCGCCATGCTCCGCGACGGCACCTTCTACCAATCCCGGACACCGAAGGACGTTGAACTCGCCGCATAACCCCACCATCACGAACCACCCCAAACCCGGCAGGGATGCCTTGACGAACGACATAGAGGCACCCCCCGGTTCTAGATGTAGTGTTGGCGATGCTGGTGGTTCGCCGGGCACTGCTGTGTTCGGCGTCGCAAGAGGGAACCCGGTGAAAGACCGGGACTGCCCCGCAGCGGTGAGTGGGAACGACCGCCGTCACAAGCACTAGGTCCGGAAGCCGGGCCCGGGAAGCGACGGCCAGTAGGGGTCTCGTACGCACGAGACAC
The DNA here is from genome assembly GCF_011170125.1 of Streptomyces diastaticus subsp. diastaticus. NCBI lineage: Bacteria > Bacillati > Actinomycetota > Actinomycetes > Kitasatosporales > Streptomycetaceae > Streptomyces > Streptomyces diastaticus. Next base: position 40,242 of record NZ_BLLN01000005.1, read on the forward strand.
GCCCGCGAGTCCGAAGACCTGCCACCGGTGCGCACGCCGGACAGCGGTGTGCGCGCTCCGAGGCCCCGAGGGAGGGCCAGGTGGCAGACGCACGGCCCCGGGCGAGGCACACAGATTTTCCTCCGCCAGCCCGGTGTCCCGCCGAACGTCCCGCGCCGCTCCTCCCCTCCCGGTCCTCGGGCGAGGACGAGAACGAGCGAGAGGAGACGGCGGCCGATGAGCGGTCTCGTGTATTTCTCCAGCGTCTCGGAGAACACCAGACGCTTCGTGGAGAAGCTGGCCCTGCCGGCCACGCGCATCCCCCTGCACCCGCGTCGCGAGGGCATACCGCAGGTGACCGAGCCGTATGTGCTGATCACGCCGACCTACGGCGGCGGAGAACACGCGGGCGCGGTGCCCAAGCAGGTGATCCGCTTTCTGAACGTCGAGGCCAACCGGCTGCTGCTGCGCGGAGTCATCGCCTCCGGCAACACCAACTTCGGCGTCGACTACTGCCTGGCCGGCCGGGTGATCTCGGCGAAGTGCCGGGTCCCGGAGCTGTACCGATTCGAACTGCTGGGCACGGACCGCGACGTCCGCGCCGTGAGGGAAGGGCTGCAAAAATTTTGGACACGACACTCGTCAACCAGGCGGACGACGGAGCGACAGGCGGCATGAGCACCCTCACCACCGCGGTCACGGTCCCCGCGGCGCAGCGCGAGTCGGTCGGCACGCGCAAGGACTACCACGCGCTGAACGCCATGCTGAACATGTACGACTGCGACGGCAACATCCAGTTCGGCCAGGACCGCGAAGCCGTACGGCAGTACTTCCTCCAGCATGTGAACCCGAACACCGTGCAGTTCGGGTCGCTCAAGGAGAAGATCGACTACCTGATCGCGAACGACTACTACGAGGAAGCCCCGATCCGGCGCTACCGCTGGGAGTTCCTGGAGGACCTCTACCGGCGGGCGTACGCGCACGAGCACCGCTTCCGCACCTTCCTCGGGGCGTTCAAGTACTACACGTCGTACACGCTCAAGGCCTTCGACGGTTCCCGATACCTGGAACGCTACGAGGACCGAGTCGTCGCCACCGCCCTGTTCCTGGGCGCCGGCGACGAGACGCTGGCCTCCCGGCTGGTCGACGAGATGATGACCGGCCGTTTCCAGCCGGCCACCCCGACCTTCCTCAACGCGGGCAAGGCCCAGCGCGGCGAACTGGTCTCCTGCTTCCTGCTGCGTGTCGAGGACAACCTGGAGTCCATCGGGCGCGGCATCAACTCGGCGCTCCAGCTCTCCAAGCGCGGCGGCGGCGTGGCGCTTCTGCTGACGAACCTGCGCGAGCAGGGGGCGCCGATCAAGAAGATCGAGAACCAGTCCTCCGGTGTCGTCCCGGTGATGAAGCTCCTGGAGGACTCCTTCTCCTACGCCAACCAGCTCGGTGCGCGGCAGGGTGCGGGCGCGGTGTACCTCCACGCCCACCACCCAGACATCATGCGGTTCCTGGACACCAAGCGGGAGAACGCGGACGAGAAGATCCGTATCAAGACCCTGTCTCTAGGCGTGGTCGTCCCGGACATCACGTTCGAGCTCGCCAAGCGCAACGAGGACATGCGCCTGTTCTCGCCCTACGACGTGGAGCGCGAGTACGGCATGCCGCTGGCCGACCTGTCGGTGAGCGAGCACTACGACGAGATGGTCGCCAACCCGCGCATCCGCAAGACCACGCTCAGTGCCCGCGAGTTCTTCAAGACCGTCGCGGAGCTGCAGTTCGAGTCCGGCTACCCGTACCTGCTGTTCGAGGACACGGTGAACCGGGCCAACCCGATCCCGGGCTGGATCAACATGTCCAACCTGTGCTCGGAGATCCTCCAGGTCAACACCCCCAGCACCTACGACGCCTCGCTCGGCTACGAGACGGTCGGCCGGGACATCTCCTGCAACCTCGGCTCACTGAACATCGCCGCCGCGATGGCCTCCCCCGACCTCGGCGCGACGGTCGAGACGGCGGTGCGCGGACTCACCTCCGTCTCCGACCAGTCGAACATCGACGCGGTGCCGTCCGTGGCGCACGGCAACGACCTGTCCCACTCCATCGGCCTCGGCCAGATGAACCTGCACGGCTACCTCGCCTCGCAGCGCATCCACTACGGCAGCGAGGAGGGCGTCGACTTCACCGACATGTACTTCTACGCGGTCGCCTTCCACGCCCTGCGCGCGTCGAACCGGATCGCGATCGAGCGCGGCACCGCCTTCGACGGCTTCGAGGCCACGGCGTACGCGGACGGCTCGTACTTCGACAAGTACACCGAGCGGGTCTGGGAGCCGGCCACCGAGCGGGTACGGAAGCTGTTCGCCGACGCGGGGATCGCCCTGCCCACGCAGGCCGACTGGCGCGAGCTGAAGGAGTCCGTGCGGGAGCACGGCATCTACAACCAGTACCTTCAGGCCGTACCGCCCACCGGATCCATCAGCTACATCAACGACTCGACCGCCTCCATCCACCCGATCGCCTCCAAGGTGGAGATCCGCAAGGAGGGCAAGCTCGGCCGCGTCTACTACCCGGCGCCGCACATGGACAACGACAACCTGGAGTACTTCCAGGACGCGTACGAGATCGGCTACGAGAAGATCATCGACACCTACGCGGCGGCCACCCAGCACGTCGACCAGGGCCTGAGTTGCACCCTCTTCTTCCGGGACACCGCCACCACCCGCGACCTGAACAAGGCGCAGATCCCCGCCTGGCGCAAGGGCATCAAGACCCTCTACTACATCCGGCTGCGCCAGGAGGCCCTCGAAGGCACCGAGATCGAGAACTGCCTGTCCTGCACCCTGTGACCCCGCCCTCCCCCACCTTCTGGAAGCACGCACCATGACCACGACTCCCCCTGCACCGACCGAGCTGTCGGTCACGCCGCCCTCCTACCGTCACGACCCGGCCGCCCGGCTCCGGCCGGTCAACTGGAACCGCGTCACCGACGAGAAGGACCTGGAGGTCTGGAACCGGCTCACCGCCAACTTCTGGCTGCCCGAGAAGGTCCCGCTGTCCAACGACCTCAAGGACTGGCAGCAGAAGCTCACCGCCGAGGAGCGCACGCTCACCATGCGCGTGTTCACCGGCCTGACCATGCTCGACACCGTGCAGGCCACGGTCGGCGAAATCGTCCAGATCCAGGACGCCCGCACCGAGCACGAGGAGGCCGTCTACACCAACATCGCCTTCATGCAGGCCGTGCACGCCCGCAGCTACTCCTCGGTCTTCTCGACGCTCTCCACCACCCCGGAGATCGACGACGCCTACCGCTGGGCCGTGGACAACGACGTCCTCCAGCAGCGCTGCAAGACGGTCCTGGAGTACTACTACGGCGACGACCCGCTCAAGCGGAAGGTCGCCTCCACCCTCCTGTCCTCGCTGCTGCTGTACGCGGGCTTCTACCTCCCGCTGCACTTCTCCACCCACGCCCTGCTCACCAACACCGCCGACATGATCCGGCTGATCCTGCGCGACAAGGCCGTGCACGGCTACTACTCCGGCTACAAGTACCAGCGCGGCCTGGAGAAGCTCGACGCCGCCGGGCAGGAGGAGATGCGGACGTTCACGTACGACCTGCTGGAGAAGCTGTACCAGCTGGAGCTCCAGTACTCCGGCGAGCTGTACGAGCCGCTCGGACTCATGGACGACGTGGCGGTCTTCGTCCGGTACAACGCCAACAAGGCGCTGATGAACCTGGGTTACCCGGCCCGGTTCGACGCGGAGGAGACCGAGGTGAACCCGGAGATCCTTGCGGCGCTCTCGCCCGGCGCGGACGAGAACCACGACTTCTTCTCCGGGTCCGGCTCCTCGTACGTCATGGGCAAGGCCGAGGACACCGCCGACGACGACTGGGACTTCTGAGAGGTTGCCGTGTCCGACACACCCCGTGTGCCCGCTCCCCGTGGCGCGCCCGACCGTCACGGCTCGTGCGTGCTGCTCAAGCACGGCGAGATCTTCCTCAAGGGCCGCAACCGCCACCTCTTCACCGAGCGGCTGCACGACAACCTGCGGCTCGCACTGCGCGGAATCGGCGGTTCGACGTGGATCAAGACCGCCCAGAACGTGACCGTACTGGGCGGGCAGGTGCCTCAGGAGGCTCTGCTGGAGCGGGCGCGCAGGGTGATCGGCTTCAACTCGGTGGAGCCGGCCGTGCGGGTGCCCAGCGATCTGGACACCATCACCGCGGCGGCCGTGGACGCGCTGGCCGACACCCCGCACGGCGCCACATTCGCCGTGCGGACCAGACGGCGGGACAAGCAGTTCCCGCTGACCTCGTCCCAGGTGGACGCCCACGTCGGGGCCAGGGTCCTGGCCCGGGTTCCCGGCCTGCGCGTGAACCTGGCCCGGCCCGATGTCGTACTGACGGTGGAGATCGACCGCAAGGAGACGTACCTGTCCCGCGAACGCCTCCCGGGCCTGACCGGGCTGCCCGTCGGCTCCAGCGGCCGTGCCCTGGTCCTGCTGTCCGGCGGCTACGACTCACCGGTGGCCGCACACCGTGCCATGAGGCGCGGACTGGCCTGCGACTTCGTGCACTTCAACGGCGCCCCGTACACCAATCCGTCGTCGGTGTACAAGGCGTACGCCCTGGCCCGAGAGCTGAACCGCTACCAGCCACCCGGCCGGCTGCACGTCATCGCCCTCGGCAAGGCCCAGAAGCAGCTCGCCGTGGCCGGGGCGGGGCGGCTCCAGGTGGTGGCGCAGCGCCGGCTGATGGTGCGCACCGCGTCGGCACTGGCCGCACGTACCAGCGCCGAGGCCCTGGTGACGGGCGACAGCCTGGGCCAGGTGGCCAGTCAGACGCTGGCCAACCTGGCCGCGGTGGACGAGGCGGCGGCTCTGCCCGTGCTGCGGCCTCTGATCGGCTGGGACAAGCAGGAGATCATCGACGAGGCCGTGTCCATCGGCACCGCCGGGATCTCGGTCCTGCCCGACGAGGACTGCTGCAGCCTGCTCGCACCTCCGCGGGTCAGCACCCGCGCCGGGCTGCCGCAGCTGTACTCCGTCGAGAAGCGTCTCGACCTGGACGAGGTGGTCGAGACGCTTCTGGACGCCGCTCAGGTGCTGCGTCCGGGGACGGACGCCGAGGAGGTGCCAGCCGCCGCGGACGGCGACTGCGCGGCCTCCGTCTGACGGTGTTCACGCCGCGCCCGGCACCGCCCGCTGGCCCGGGCCGTCGTACGAGGCCAGCGGGCGGATCAGCGCGTTGTGGGCGAGCTGCTCGGTGATGTGCGCCGTCCAGCCGGTGATGCGGCTCATCACGAAGATCGGCGTGAAGACCGGGATGTCGAAGCCCATGAGGTGGTAGGCGAGGCCGGCCGGGTAGTCCAGGTTCGGGTGGATGCCCTTGCGGTCGACCATGGCGTGCCGCAGGGCGGCGTGGAGGGTGGCGAGCCGGGTCACCTCGGGGTCGGCGGCGCGGGCGACCAGCCGGTCCAGGGCGTCCTGCATGACCGGGACGCGGGAGTCGCCGTGCTTGTAGACACGGTGGCCGAACCCCATGATCTTCCGCTTGGTCGCCAGCGCCTCGTCCAGCCACGTCTCGGCCCGCTGCGGATCGCCGATCTCCAGCAGCATGTGCATCACGGCCTCGTTGGCACCGCCGTGCAGCGGTCCCTTGAGGGCGCCGATCGCGGCGGTGACCGCGCTGTAGAGATCGGAGAGGGTGGAGGTGACGACGCGGGCGGTGAACGTCGAGGCGTTGAAGCTGTGTTCGGCGTACAAGGTCAGGGAGATCTCGAAGCAGCGGACCACGTCCGGGTCGGGCACGCTGCCGAAGCACATGTGGAAGAAGTTCTCGGCGTACCCGAGGGACGGGTCGGGCGGGATCGGGGCGAAGCCCCGGCGGCGCCGCTGGTCGGCGGCCACGACCGTGGGCAGCTTCGCGAGCAGGGTGAGGGACTTGGCGCGGTTGGCGGCGAGGCTGCCGTCGTCCTCGGTGGGGTCCTCCGCGCCGAAGAAGCTGACGGCGGTGCGCAGGACGTCCATGGGATGGCACGTCTCGGGCAGCCGGGCGAGCAGTTCCAGTGTGGTGCGGTCGAGGGGACGCAGGGCGCGTTCACGGGCCTGGAAATCGCGGAGCTGCCCCTGGTCGGGGAGTTCGCCGTACCAGAGCAGGTGGGCGACTTCCTCGAAGGAGCGGCGGGCCGCGAGGTCCTGGACGGGATAGCCGCGGTAGGTGAGGGAGTTGGTGTCCTGGATGACCGTGGAGATCTCGGTGGTGTCGACGACGACACCGGCGAGACCGCGGTGGATCCCGGGCGCGGTGGTGGTCATGGGTGCCTGCCTTCGTGGGTCAGGTGCCGGGTCAGTTGCCCGGCGGGAGGGTGAAGTCGAAGACGGCCGAGTCGAAGGCCGAGTACTCCTCGTAGCCGAGGAGTTCGTACAGACGGGAGCGGGTCTGCATGCGGGGCAGCAGGGACCCCTGGGTGCCCTCCGCGGCGATGGTTCGCAGCCCGTCCTCGACCGCCCCCATCGCGAGGCGCAGGAGGGTGACGGGATACAGGGCGATGTTGTAGCCGAGGTTCTCCAGGGTGGCCGTGTCGAGGAGGGGGGTCTTGCCGAACTCGGTGAGGTTGGCGAGCAGCGGCACGTCGACGGCCTTGCGGAACGCCTCGTACTCGGAGAGGTCGGCGAGGGCTTCGGGGAAGATCGCGTCCGCGCCGGCGTCGACGTACGCCCTGGCCCGGTCGATCGCGGCGTCAAGGCCCTCGACCGCGCGGGCGTCGGTGCGGGCCATCAGCAGGAAGTCCGGGTCCCGGCGGGCGTCGACGGCGGCCCGGACGCGCCGGACCATCTCCTCCCGGGGCGTGATCGTCTTTCCGTCGAGGTGGCCGCAGCGCTTGGGGTTGACCTGGTCCTCCAGGTGGAGTCCGGCCAGCCCGGCGTCCTCCATCAGCTGGACGGTGCGGGCGGCGTTCATGGGTTCGCCGAAGCCGGTGTCGGCGTCGATGAGGACGGGCAGGTCGGTGACCCTGGTCGTCTGCTGGGCGCGGGCCGCGATCTCGGTGGAGGTGGTCAGGCCGATGTCGGGCAGGCCCAGGTCGGCGGCGAGGACCGCGCCGGACAGGTAGACGGCGTCGAAGCCGGTGTCCTGGATCAGGCGGGCGGACAACGGGTTGATGGCGCCCGGCATGCGCAGCAGCCGGCCCGAGGCCAGGTGCTCGCGGAAGGTGCGGCGGCGCTCGGCGGGTGTGGTCCGGGTGTGCAGCACCATCAGAACAGTCCCTTCGGCAGACGCGTGTCGTATGCGGCGACGGCCTCGGTGTCGACGGCGGGGAACAGGCCGTCCAGGTCGTCCGCCGACAACTGGGCGAGGCGGGCCGCGGTGTCCAGGAACGCGTCTTGCGCGGACTCGGTGACGACGCCCTCGGCGAGCGTGCGGAACTTGCCGACGTATCCGGAGCGGTCGAAGGGCCGGGCGCCGGCCGGGTGGGCGTCGGCGACGGCGAGTTCGTCCTCGATCACCGAACCGTCGTCGAGGGTGATGACCGCGCGTCCGCCGAAGGCACGGCGGTCCGGGTCGGGGTCGTGGTAGCGGCTGGTCCACTCCGGGTCCTCGACCGTCGTGATCTTCCGCCACAGCTCGACGGTCTCCGGGCGCCGCGCGCGCTCGGGGGCGTACGAGCGCTCGTGGTGCCAGATCCCGTCCTCCAGCGCGACAGCGAAGATGTACGGCACCGAGTGGTCGAGCGTCTCCCGGCTGGCCGAGGGGTCGTACTTCTGCGGATCATTCGCACCCGAGCCGATCACGTGGTGGGTGTGGTGGCTGGTGTGCAGGACGATCGAGCGCACGTTCCGCAGCGGTCCGGCCTTCTCCCGCAGCCGCCGGGCGAGGTCGATGATCGCCTGGGCCTGGTACTCGGCGGAGTGCTCCTTGGTGTAGGTGTCGAGGATGGCGCGACGCGCCTCGCCGGACTCGGGCAAGACGACGGTGTACTCCGACTCCGGGCCGTTCAGCATCCAGGCCAGAAACCCGTCCTCGCCCTCGTAGATCGGCGACGGGGACGTCTCGCCGCGCATCGCCCGGTCGACGGCCTCGATGGCGGCCTTGCCGGCGAAGGCGGGGGCGTACGCCTTCCAGCTGGAGATCTCGCCCTTGCGGGACTGCCGGGTGGCGGTGGTGGTGTGCACGGCCTGCTGGATCGCCTGGTACACGGTCTCGGTCGGCAGCCGCAGCATCGCGCCCAGGCCGCCCGAGGTGGCGGCACTGAGGTGGGCCACGTGGTCAATGCGGTGCTCGTGCAGGCAGATGCCCTTGACCAGGGCGACGTGGAGCTCGTACGCGGCGATCACTCCGCGCAGCAGGTCGGCACCACTGCGGCCGGTGTGCTGGGCCACCGCGAGCAGGGGCGGGATGTTGTCGCCGGGGTGGGAGTAGTCGGCGGCCAGGTAGGTGTCGTGGAAATCCAGCTCCCGCACCGCGGTGCCGTTCGCCCAGGCGGCCCACTCGGGGGAGACCTTGGCGCGGCTGCCGAAGACGGAGGCGCCGGGGGCGGCGGCCCGGTGAGCGGTGGCCTGGGCCCGGGCGACGGCGACCGGCCGGCGCAGCAGGGACGCGACGGCCACCGAGGCGTTGTCGATCACCCGGTTGACCGCCATGGCGGCGCTGTCGGTGTCCAGGTCCTCGGTGCCGGTGGCCACGGCGGCCAGCTTCCAGGCGAGCTGTTCCTCGCGCGGAAGCCGGTCGGCGCTGGGGTGGACACGGACGGGGTGCTCGATCACGGGACTCCTCAAGGTGTGCGGACGGTCCTGGTCGGTGCTGACGTGATCGACAGTGCACGCTCCGAGGGGGCCCGGCCACCTCTCCAAGCTGCGGAATCCCTCCATACCGGGGCTGCGAATCTGCGAATTCTGCGAAGACGGCGAATGCTATGTTCGCAAGAAGGCTCTACCACGGGACGTCCCCCCTTCCCGGCTTGCGACAAGGATGTGCGCCGTGCCTCGAGAAGCGGCCGACCGCAAGGTCTACGCCCATGCGAAACTGCGTCGGCTGCGCCGTGAGCACGGCATGAACCAGGTCGACATGGCCCGTGCCCTGTCCATCTCCACCAGCTACGCCAACCAGATCGAGCAGAGCCAGCGCCCGCTCACCGCCTCCGTCCTGCTGCGGATCGCGGAGGTCTTCGGGATCGACGCGGAGTTCTTCTCCGACGCCGACGAGGACCGGCTCGCCACCGACCTGCGGGCCGCCGTGGCCGACGAGGCGTGCGGGGTACCGCCGCTCGCGCCCGAGGAGATCGCCGAGGCCGTGCGCGACCACCCCGACGTCGCGCGGGCCCTGGTCGCCCTGCACCGCCGCTACCGCGACACGGTCGAGCAGGCCGCCGCCCTCGGCTCCCCCGGAGCCGCGGACGCGCTGCTGCCTCCCGCCGAGCCGCACGACGAGGTGCGGGACTTCTTCTACGCCCACCACAACCACTTCGAGCCCCTCGACACCGAGGCCGAGCGGACCGCCGAGAGACTCGGCCTGCGTCCGGGCAAGGCGGCCGACCCGCTGACGGCACTGCTGGCCGAGCGCCACCAGGTCCGCGTCGTCCAGGCCGCACCGGGGCGGGCCGGTGACGCGCGGCGCTTCGCCCGCGAGACCGGGCTGCTGTTCCTCTCCCCCTGGCTCAGCGACGGCCAGCGCGCCTTCCAGCTCGCCACGCAGCTCGCCCTGCTGGAGCACGGGCCACTCCTCGATCAGCTCGTCGCGGGTGCCACCGGGCTGACCTCGCCGGAGTCGGCGGCGCTGGCCCGGATCGGGCTGGCGAACTACTTCGCCGGAGCCCTGCTCATGCCGTACGGCGCCTTCCTCACGGTGGCGGAAGAGGTGCGCTACGACATCGAGCTGCTGTCCGCCCGCTTCGGCGTCGGCTTCGAGACGGTCTGCCACCGCCTGAGCACCCTCCAGCGCACGGGACGTCGCGGCGTACCCTTCTCCTTTCTACGCGTCGACCGGGCCGGCAACATCTCCAAGCGGCAGTCCGCGACCGACTTCCACTTCTCCCGGCTCGGCGGCACCTGCCCGCTGTGGACGGTGTACGGGGCGTTCTCCTCGCCCGGCAGGATCCTCACCCAGGTGGCCGAGATGCCCGACGGCAAGCGGTACTTCTGGGTCGCCCGCACCATCGTCCGAGGAGGCTTCGGCCACCACGCGCCGCGCGCCGAGTTCGCGGTCGCGCTCGGCTGCGAACTGCGCCACGCCCACCGCCTCGTCTACGCGGAAGGCGTCGCGCTCGACGACCCGCGCGCCGCCACCCCGATCGGTCTCGGCTGCCGGATCTGCGAACGCCGTGACTGCGCCCAGCGTGCACGGCCACCAGCAGGCGGGCGGCTGGCGGTCGATCCGGACCGGCGGACCTATGTGCCGTATCCGGTGGAAAGCACGGGGCCGTGAGGGTGCCGGAACCCTCAGGGCGACGTCCCGCGGTGGCGGCGCACCAGCTCGGCGACGGCTCGGCGCAGGCGGGCGCCCTCGTCCTCCGCGGCCGCCCTGCCGCGGACGGAAGGCGGGTCCGTCACCAGTTCTTCCAGTTCGTTCAACAGCTGCTCGGTCCTTCGCAGTTGCTCGCTCAGGGCCCGGATGCGGGCGCTCTGACCGCCCATCTGTCTTCGGCTGGCGAGGAGCTGCTCGTACTCCGCCACGGGAAGGGCGACCGCTTCCGCTCCTCCCAGGGTGATGCGTGACGGCTGTGGACGTCGGGGCATCACGCCCTCCGTTCCCCGTTGGTGGTCATACCGTCGAACGCGAGGGACCCCGGATCAGTTCCGGGGCCCCTCGCGTCCCGCATCGGTCAGCGGTGCCGGAAGACGGGTGAGCGTTTGTCGGCGAAGGCGGCCATGCCCTCCTTCTGGTCGGCGGTGGCGAACACCGCGTGGAAGAGGCGCCGTTCGAAGCGAACGCCCTCGGTGAGCGTGGTCTCGAAGGCGCGGCCGACGGCCTCCTTCGCCATCATCGCCACCGGCAGCGACATGGCGGCCACCGTCTCGGCGACCGCCAGCGCCTCCCCGAGCAGGTCGTCGGCCGGCACCGTGCGTGAGACTAGCCCGGCCCGCTCCGCCTCGGCGGCGTCCATGGTGCGTCCGGTCAGGCACAGTTCCATGGCCTTGGCCTTGCCCACGGCGCGGGTCAGCCGCTGGGAGCCGCCGATGCCCGGGATCACACCGAGTTTGATCTCGGGCTGGCCGAAGACGGCGGTGTCGGCGGCGAGCAGGATGTCGCACAGCATGGCCAGCTCGCAGCCGCCGCCGAGCGCGTACCCCGACACGGCCGCGACCGTCGGCGTCCGCAGCTGTCCGAGCCGGTCCCAGGCGGTGAACCAGTCGGTGAGGTACATGTCCATGTACCCCTGGGGCTGCATCTCCTTGATGTCGGCGCCGGCCGCGAACGCCTTCCCCGAGCCGGTGATGACGATGCAGCCGCAGTCCGGGTCCCGGTCGAGGGCCTCGGTGGCGGCCACGACCTCGTTCATCACCTGGAGGTTCAGGGCGTTGAGGGCCTTCGGCCGGTTGAGCGTGAGGAGGGCGGTGCGGCCCCTGCGCTCGACCAGGATGGTTTCGTGGTCGGTGGTCATGCGGTCCCCCGGCTCCCTTCCCTGATGGTGCGTACGATGCCCGAGAAGTCCTCGGAGTCGCCGACTCCTTCGGCGAAGACCGCGTACAGCTCGGCCGCGCGCAGCCCGAGTTCGGCGTGGACGCCGCCCTCGCGGACGGCGTTGGCGGCCAGGCCCAGGTCCTTGGCCATGAGGGAGGCGGCGAAGCCCGGCCGGTAGTCGCGGTTGGCGGGACTGGTCGGCACCGGTCCGGGGACGGGGCAGTTGACGCTGAGGGCCCAGCACTGCCCGGATGCCGTGGAGGCCACGTCGTAAAGTGCCTGGTGGGACAGGCCCAGGCTCTCGCCGAGGACGAACGCCTCGCTGACGGCGATCATGGACACGCCGAGGATCATGTTGTTGCAGATCTTGGCGGCCTGCCCTGCTCCCGGCCCGCCGCAGTGCACGGCCTTCTTCCCCATGGCCTCCAGCAGGGGGCGCGCCTCGGCGAACTCGTCCTCTCCCCCGCCGGCCATGAAGGCCAGGGTGGCGGCCTCGGCCCCGACCACGCCGCCGGACACGGGCGCGTCCAGGGCGCGCATGCCTGCGGCGAGGGCGCGTTCGTGAGCCGTGCGCGCGTCGGTGACGTCGATGGTGGAGCAGTCGACGAAGAGGGTGCCGGGGCGGGCGGTGTTGAGGATGTCGTCGTAGAGGCCCAGGACGTGGCGTCCGGCGGGCAGCATGCTGATGACCACGTCGGCGACGGATACGGCCTCGGTCAGGGAACCGGCGGGCTCCACACCGGCCTCGGCGGCCGTCTCGACGGCAGCGGGGACCAGGTCGTGGCCGAGCACCCGGTGACCGGCCTTCGTCAGGTTTGCGGCCATCGGTCCGCCCATGTGTCCGAGTCCGACGAACGCGACGGTCCGGTTCACCAGGCCACCTCCTCGGTGGTGTCGGATGTGGCGGCGAGGCCGAGTTCGTGCTCGCCGAGGTGCGTGAAGAAGCGCTCGACGTCCGCCTCGGTGACCTCGACGAGCGTCGCCGGCGACCAGGCGGGACGGCGGTCCTTGTCGATGACCTGGGCGCGGATGCCCTCCACCAGGTCGGGGCTGCGCAGGCAGGCGCAGGAGACGCGGTACTCCTGGTCGAGGACCCTCTCGAGCGGCCCGAGCCGACGGGCGCGGCGCAGCGCCGCCAGGGTGACCTTGAGCGCTGTCGGGGACTTGAGGAGGAGGGTCTCGGCGGTCTCCTTGGCAGCCGGGTCGCCCAGCGCGAGGAGCCGCTGGACGATCTCCTCGACAGTGTCGGCGCGGAAGCAGGCGTCGATCCAGTCCCGGCGGCCGGCGAGTTCTCCCGGCGGCGGCTCCTGGACATGACGCCCGAGGGCCTCACGTACCGGCAGTTCCGCCAGGTCGTCGACGAAGGACTGGAGCGAGGCCGAGGGCATGTACTGGTCGGCGAGCCCGCACAGCAAGGCGTCCGCGGCACCGACCGGCGCGCCCGTCAGGGCGAGGTGGGTGCCCAGCTCTCCCGGTGCCAGGGCGAGCAGATAGGTTCCGCCGACGTCGGGGACGAAGCCGATGCCGGTCTCCGGCATGGCGATCCTGGACCGCTCGGTGACGACACGGACGCTGCCGTGCGCGGAGACGCCGACCCCGCCGCCCATGACGATGCCGTCCATGACGGCGACGTACGGCTTGGGGTAGCGGGCGATGCGGGCGTTGAGGCGGTACTCGTCGCGCCAGAAGGCGGCGGAGGCCCGGCCGTCGGCGTCGCGGGCGTCGTCGTGGATGGCGCGGATGTCTCCGCCGACGCACAGGCCGCGCTCCCCCTCGCCCGTGATGACGACGATCTCGACGGCCGGATCACGCTCCCACTCGCTGAGCTTCGCGTCGATGCGGAGCACCATGTCGTGGGTGAGGGAGTTCAGAGCCCGCGGGCGGTTGAGGCTGATGCGGGCGGCGCGGCCGCTCGTGCGGAACAGGACGTCGCTCATGCGAACGCCTCCGTCAGGCCGCGTGCCACGATGACGCGCATGATCTCGTTGGTTCCTTCCAGGATCTGGTGGACGCGCAGGTCGCGGACGATCTTCTCGATGCCGTACTCGCTGAGGTAGCCGTAGCCGCCGTGGAGCTGGAGTGCGCGGTCGGCGACGGAGTAGCCGGTGTCGGTGGCGAACCGCTTCGCCATCGCGCACAGGTACGGCGCCTGCGGGTCGCCGCGGTCGAGCGCATGCGCGGCCTGCGCCACCAGGGCGCGCGCTGCGGCCAGCTCGGTCGCCATGTCGGCGAGCCGGAAGCGCAGAGCCTGGGCGTCCAGGAGCCGCTGCCCGAACGCCTCGCGGTCGGCGAGGTGGGCCAGGCTCCGGTCGAGCGCGCTGCGGGCGCCTCCCAGGGAACAGGCGGCGATGCCGAGCCGGCCGCCGTTGAGGCCGCTCATGGCGATGCGGAAGCCCTCGCCCTCGCGGCCGAGGAGCCGGTCCGCGGGCAGGCGGACGCCGTCCAGGACGACCTGGCGGGTGGGCTGGGCGTTCCAGCCCATCTTCCGCTCGTTCGGCCCGAAGCTGACACCCGCGTCATCCTTGTCGACGACGAACGCGGACACCCCGTCGGGGCCCCCGCCGCCGGTACGGGCCATGACGACGTACGACTGGGACGCGCCCGCACCGGAGATGAACTGCTTCACGCCGGTGAGCACCCAGCCGTCGCCGTCCCGGACGGCACGGGTCGTCAGGGCGGCCGCGTCCGAGCCCGCACCCGGCTCGGTCAGGCAGTAGCTGGCGAGATCCTCCATGGCGCACAGGCGCGGCAGCCACCGTTCGCGCTGGGCGTCGTCACCGTAGCGGTCGATCATCCAGGCGACCATGTTGTGGATGGAGAGGTACCCGGCGATGGCCGGGCAGCCGGAGGCGAGGGTCTCGAAGACGAGGACGCCGTCGGAGCGGGTGAGGCCGCTGCCGCCGGACTCCTCGCGGACGTAGACACCGCCGAGGCCGAGTCCGGCCGCCTTGCGCAGCACGTCGACGGGGAAGTGCTTGTCGCGGTCCCAGTCCAGGGCGTGCGGGGCGAGGTGGTCCTGGGCGAAGTCGAGCGTGGTCTCGACGAGGGCCTGCTGGTCCTCGGTGAGCGCGGTGATGGTCATAGCCGCTCAGCTCATCGTGGGGATCGTGAAGCTCGCTCCTTCTCGCAGGCCGGCGGGCCAGCGCGAGGTGACCGTCTTCGTACGGGTGTAGAAGCGGACGGCGTCCGGACCGTGTTGGTTGAGGTCGCCGAAGCCGGAGCGCTTCCAGCCGCCGAAGGTGTGGTAGGCGACCGGTACCGGGATGGGCACGTTGACGCCGACCATGCCGGTGTTGACTCGCCGGGTGAAGTCGCGGGCGGTGTCGCCGTCCCGGGTGAAGAGCGCCACGCCGTTGCCGAAGGTGTGCTCGCTGGGCAGGCGCAGCGCCTCCTCGTAGTCAGCGGCGCGCACGACGGACAGCACGGGGCCGAAGATCTCCTCCTGGTAGATGCGCATGGCGGGCGTCACCCGGTCGAAGAGGGAGGCGCCGGCGAAGAAGCCGTTCGCGTGGCCGTCGAGGGTGAATCCCCGTCCATCCACGACGAGTTCGGCTCCTTCCTTGACACCGAGGTCGACGTATGAGCGGACCCGGTCCACGGCGTCCCGGCCCACCAGGGGGCCGAAGTCGGCCTCGGGGTCGTCGCTGCGGCCGATCCGCAGCGCGGCGATGCGGTCCTTGAGTCGGGCCACGAGCGCGTCGGCGGTCTCCTCCCCCACCGGGACGGCGACCGAGATCGCCATGCACCGCTCCCCCGCCGAGCCGTACCCGGCACCGACCAGGGCGTCGACGGCCTGGTCGAGGTCGGCGTCCGGCATCACGATCATGTGGTTCTTGGCACCGCCGAAGCACTGGGCGCGCTTTCCGTGCGCGGCGGCGGTCGCGTAGACGTGCGCGGCGACCGGGGTGGAGCCGACGAAGCCGAGGGCTGCTACGCGGGGATCCTCCAGGAGGGTGTCGACGGTCTCCCGGGCGCCGTTGACGACGTTGAGGACGCCGGGCGGCAGGCCCGACTCCAGGAAGAGTTCGGCGAGCCGCAGCGGGACGGACGGGTCCCGCTCCGACGGCTTGAGGATGAAGGCGTTGCCGCAGGCCAGCGCGGGGGCGGCCTTCCACAGGGGGATCATCGCGGGGAAGTTGAAGGGGGTGATCCCGGCGACCACGCCGAGCGGGGAACGCAGGGAGTGGACGTCGATGCCGGTGCCGGCGTTGTCGGTGAACTCGCCCTTGAGCAGGTGCGGGATGCCGGCGGCGAACTCGACGACCTCCAGGCCGCGCTGGATGTCGCCGTGGGCGTCGGCGACGGTCTTGCCGTGCTCGGCGGACAGCAGCCGGGCCAGCGTGTCCTTCTCCTGCTCGACGAGCTGGAGAAAGCGCATCATGACCCGGGCCCGGCGTTGCGGGTTCCATTCGCCCCACTCGCGCTGTGCGCGGTCGGCGTCGGCGATGGCCGCCTCGGTCTCGGCGCGGTTCGCGAGGGGTACCAGGGCCTGGACGTCGCCGGTGTTGGGGTCGTACACCTCGCCGAAGGACCCCGAGGTGCCCGGGGTGTGCTTGCCGCCGACGAAGTGCGTCAACTCGCGCACGGAGGCGCGTTCGTGCTCTCGGACCATGACTGCCTGCTCTCGTCAGGAGGGATCCGGGGATGGCGCGCCGGGTCCCGCACACGTACGCGGTCGCGTACGGACGCAGGGGGCGCGGGCTCGCGTATGGCCGGAGTCCCGTCAGAGGCGGGGTTCACCAGGGTCGTGGGTACACACCGGTGCCATGCGTGTCAGCTCCATCCTCGTGGACAACACGGAACATCCCGCGGCCGGTATCCTGACTTCCGGATCAGCGCGCGCCGTCCGCCTTCCCGACATCCAACTCGTCAGTGGCGTACCGCTCGACGGCGTACTCCCCGGTCACAGTGGCGGGACCGTGCCGGAATCACACCGGCTTCCCTGCACCGCGGGCCTTGTACTCGCGACTATATAGTTGGACGTCCTAGTAAATCCAGTACCGTTCGGCGGTATCGCCGGAACCGGCCGGTCAGGTGGGTTCGGAATCGGCCGTCCGGGGTTCGGCGAAGCGCACGGGAGCGCGGAACCGGGCCTTGCGCGCGGCCCGCCGGAAGGTCGTCAGCACCGCCGGCCCCGCCAGCAGGATGCACACGAAGTTGGTGACCGCCCGGCCGGTGTCCCAGCCCAGGGACGTGGCGATGTCGAAGGCGATGTAGCGCTGCCACTGCTCGGTGAAGGGCAGTCCGGGCAGGTAGGCGATGGAGCTGTTGGGGTCCAGGGAGAACGGCCAGAAGGAAAGGTTGAGGAGGAAGCCGAAGAGATACCCGGACAGGGAACCGTAGACGGCCAGCATCAGCACCTCGCGGCGGCCCGTGGCCCGGGGGAGGAATCCGGCGAGCATCCCGACGAAGGCACAGCCGAACATCTGGTACGGCATCCAGGGCCCGACCCCGCCGGTGATGAGCGCGGAGGCGAACAGGGAGGTACAGCCGAGGGTGAAGCCGAAGCCGGGGCCGTAGACGCGGCCGGCCAGGACCAGGACGAAGAAGACGGTCTCGATGCCGGCGGTTCCGGCCCCCAGCGGTCGCAGGGCCGCGTTCACGGCGGACAGGACACCCAGCATGGCGAGGGCCTTGGAGTCGATACCGCCCTCGGCGATCTCCGAGAGGACCACACACAGGACGAGCACCAGGAGCACGCCGAAGATGAGCGGGGGCGCATAGTTCGAGCCGAACTTCCCGGGTGCCACGACGAACGGCCAGAAGAAGGCGACGATCCCGAGGAACGCCGACAGCACCATGACGACTGCGATGCGTGGGGTCAGCCGGATGGCGGCGGCCGTCGTCATGACCGGGCCGCCTTCACCTGGTCGACGGTCAGATACGGCAGCGGCGCGAGGATCTTCGCCGTCTGGGGCGCGAAGACGGGCGAGGAGACGATGACGTCGGCGGTCGGACCGTCGTCGACGACGTCGCCCTCGGCCATGACGACGACACGGTCGGCGGCGCGGGCGGCGAACTCGACGTCGTGGGTGGAGATCACGACCGCCCTGCCCTCCGCCGCGAGGGCGTTCACGACACCGATCAGTGCGGTCTTGGCCCGGTAGTCCAGGCCGCGGGTGGGCTCGTCGAGCAGGACGACCCGGGGCGCGGCGGAGAGCTGGATGGCGAGGACGAGGGCGAGCTTCTGTCCCTCGGACAGGTCGCGGGGATGGGTGGCGTCGTCGATGCCCGGAGCGAGTCGGTCCAGTACGGTGCGGGCCTCGGTGGTGCCCGACTCGGTGTCCGCCTGGTCGAGCTCCTGCCTCACGCTCTCCAGGTAGAGCAGATCGGAGGGCGTCTGCGGGACCAGTCCGACGAGTCGACGGGACCGCGCGGCGGGCACGTCGCGCGGATCGGGGCCGTCGACCGGTTTCACCGTCCCGGCTCGGCGCGGGCCCGACCCCTGCAAGGCCCACAGGAGCGAGGACTTGCCACAGCCGTTGCGTCCCATGAGGGCGGTCACCTCGCCCGCGTACAGGTCGAGGTCGACCTCTCGTACGGCGGGGACGCCCCCGTAGGCGACGGTGATGCCGCGCGCCGTCAGCAGCTTGCGCCGCTCCTGGGCCGGGGCCAGGCGGACAGGGGCCGGGGGGCGGTCGGCCAGTTCGGTGCGCAGGGGGGCGGCCTCACGGCGGGCGTCGCGGATCGACAGCGGCAGGGGTGACCAGTCGGCCGCCCGGCCCAGTTCGACGATCGGCGGGGCGATCGTCGACGTGCGCAGGATCTCGGCGGCGGGTCCGATGCGGGCACGGCCGTCACCGGGCAGGTGGAGGACCCGGTCGGCGTACTGGACGACGCGTTCGAGCCGGTGCTCGGCCATGAGGACGGTGACCCCGAGGTCGTGGACGAGGCGGGTGACCGCGGCGAGGACCTCCTCGGCGGCCGTCGGGTCCAGCGCGGAGGTCGGTTCGTCCAGGACCAGGACCCGGGGGTGGGCGGTGAGCACCGAGCCGATGGCGACACGTTGCTGCTGGCCGCCGGAGAGTTCGTACAGGGCCCGGTGGCGCAGGTCGGCGAGGCCGAGCAGGTCCAGTGTCTCCTCCACGCGTTTGCGCATGGTGCCCGAGGCTATCGCCAACTGCTCCATGGCGTAGGCGAGTTCCTCCTCGACCGTGTCGGTCACGAAGCCGTCGATGGGGTCCTGGCCGACCACGCCGACGACGTCGGCCAGCTCGCGGGGCGGGTGGTGGGCCGTGTCCCGGCCGTCGACGGTCACGCGACCGTAGAGCGTGCCACCTGTGAAGTGCGGCACGAGCCCGTTGACGGCGCCGAGGAGGGTCGACTTGCCGACGCCCGTGTGCCCGACGACGAGGCAGAGTTCGCCCTCCTCCACCGTCAGGTCGACGTCCCGGAGTGCCGGTTCGGGTGCGTCGTCGTACTGGATGGTGACCTGCTCGAAGGTGATCACGGGGCGTCGGCTCTCCGGACGGGGCTGGGCGGGGGTGCGAGGAAACCGGCCGTGCCGGCGAGCAGGATCGCGGCCGTCGGTACGAGGGGCAGGTCGGGCCAGGTGAGGGGGTAGAACGTGGGGTTGAGCTGGGCGGGGTCGTAGCCGAGGTTGGCGAAGAGCAGGACGGCCGACAGGACTCCGCTGCCGGCCACCGCCCACTCGGGCAGGCGCCAGGGGTCGGGCCGGTAGGTGGTGCGGGTGACCCGCCGGCCTCCCAGGCGCAGGCCGGCCACGCACAGCAGCGCGCCGAGCCCCATGGCGGGCAGGCCCAGGAAGGAGGGCGCGGTGGCGTCCAGCAGCCCGTAGGCGCCTGCGCACAGGCCGCACATGCCGAGCAGTATCAGAGCGCCGGTGATCCGGCGGGAGCGGCGGGTGGCCCGGCCCGCACGGCCGTAACCTCGGGAGTCCATCGCGGCGGCGAGGCGCAGGGAGCGTTCCAGGGCGTCCTCCAGCACCGGGATGACGACGCCGCGCAGGGCCCGCATGCCCTTGGTGTCGCCGGCGCGCAGCTTCCGGGCCCGTACGACGCGCTGCACGCTCTGTACCAGCTGCGGGGCCACGCTGATGGCGACGGTGACGGCGACGCCCAGTTCGTACAGCGCGCCCGGCAGGACGCGCAGGGCCCGTTTGGGGTTGGCGAGGGTGTTGGCGGCGCCGATGCAGCACAGCATGCACGCCAGGCGCAGCCCGTCGGTCGCCGCCGACAGCAGCGCCTCCAGCGATACCGGCCCACCGATTTGGATGCCCGCGTACCAGTCGGGGGTGGGGAGGTGCGGGAGAGAGAACAGGAAGTGGTCGCGGGGTGTGATGCCGGTGGCGAAGACGGCGCGGAAGACGACCCGGATGGCCACGACGGTCAGGGCCAGGTACAGGTAGTACTTGAAGCCGCGGGCCCACGGTGCCTCGGTGCGCCGGGCGGTGACGACGTAGCCGAGGACGGCGAGGACGAGGAACAGCAGCAGTGGGTTGTTGGTGCGGCTGACGGCGGTGGCGAGCGCCAGTGCCCACACCCACCAGGCCATCGGGTGCAGGATGCGCGGCAGGCGTCGGCCGCCCCGGTCCGGCGGCGGGCCGGACGGGGCGGCGAGGGCCTGCACGGCCGTACGGGACACGCCGCTCACTCGGTACGACGGCGCCGGCGGGCCGCGTAGGCCGCGGCGCCTCCGATCAGGACGACGAGCGAGACACCGGTGACCACCGGCACGAGGGAACCGGTGTCGTGGGGGGCGTCGGCGGCAGGGGCCGCGTCGACCACTCGGGTGCTCGGGCGCGGTGCCGCGACGGCCGAGGAACTGGGCGTGGCGGACGGTGAAGGGGAGGGTGTGGCGCTTGCGCTCGGCTCGGGCTTCTTCGACTCGGACTTCCTGGGTGCCGGCTTCTTGGACGCGGTGGGCGCGGGTGCGGGACGTTCGGGGCTCCGCCGTTCCGGTGCCGGGCCGGTGTCGACGTCCGGGGGCAGCTCGGGAGCCTTCTCGTTGGAGGCCGGCTTGCCCGCGTCGCCGCTCGGCTTCGTGTTGTGGGCGCGCAGTTGGTCCGGGGTGACGGTGGGCCGGCCTTTGGTGCCCCCGATGTCGGTGCCGCCGAAGACCCACAGGTCGACGCTGCCGGGCTTGGGCTTGTAGAGCATGGCGCCGAGCTGGCTGTACTCCCAGGTGTTCTCGCCCCGGTCCGCGTGCCAGTACGACCAGTACGCGGACGCGGGAGGAGTCAGCACGCAGTCGTCCTGGGAGGGCGGCGGGAACTGCTTGCCGTTCTGATACCCGCTGTAGCCGATGCGGCAGATGAACGCCGGACCGTCGTGTCCGGTGCCCGTGGTGCGCCAGCCGCCCTGGTTGAGCAGTTCGTAGCCGGTGGTGGGCGTCGTGCCGCAGGACCGGAACAGCGGGCCGCCCCAGTCGCTGAAGTCGACCGCGAGGACGACGCCGGACGTGGTCGTGCACCGGCCCATGGGCTGGGGGTCGGCGGCGGCCGGGGGTGCGGTGACGGCGAGTGCGGCGGCGGTCACGCCCAGGGCCACCGTCGCCCGGGCCGTCGCCCCGGCGAGGCGCGGGCGGCTCATCGTCCGCCCTCCGCCGTGGCCCTGCGCCGTGCCATGACCGCGACGCGCCACCCGGCCAGCACCATGAGCGCGGCGATCGCGGCCAGGAGGCCGACCTGGACGCCGGTGGAGGCGAGCGCGCCACCGCCGCCGGACGCCCCCTGCCCGCCGGAGGCGCCGTATCCGCCGGAGGCGCCGTATCCGCCCGAGGTGTCGCCCGGCGTGACGATGTCCGGGACGCCGTCGCTCGGGTCCGGGGTGGGCTGCGGTGAGGTACCGGCCAGACTGCGTTCCAGCTCACCGAAGGAGATGCCGGTGGCACCGCTCACCGCCTGGGCGGACGCGCGCAGGTCGGAGCCGCGCTGCCCGTCCGCCGAGGTGTTGAAGCCGCCGTCGGCATTCTGCTGGCCGGCCAGGAACTTCCGCCCCCCGGCGATCTCGTCGGCGTACCGGGAGGCGTCGAGGGACAGCCCCTGCACCGCGAGGCCGGTGGAGTTGACCGAGATACCCACCGTGCCCGGGAAGCCACCGCCGGGAAGCTGCCGCGAGGCCAGCCAGGCGAGCGCCCGGTCGACGGCCTGCTCGGCCTCCGCGCCGCCCGCCATGTCCAGGGCCATGGCGGCGATGGCGGTGGAGTCGACGTCGGAATCACCGCTGGACGGGATCAGGCTGGGCCAGGCCCCGTTGTCCTGCTGGAGGCTCACCAGGTAGGCGAGCGGTTCCTGGGCCGCCTCCTTCTCACCCGCGCGCAGCTGCGCCATGACGCCCAGCGACTGCTTGAAGACGGACTCGGCGTAGGTGTAGTTGCCCTTGGCCGCACACCCTCTCTTCGGAAGGGTGCTCTTGGCGCAGGTGCCCTTTTCGAGAGCGGCGATGAGGTCCAGGCCGGCGAAGTCGCGGGCGTCGCGTCCGACCGCCTGGGCGAGCAGCGCCGTCTTGCCGATGGCGCCGCCCTGCGCGTAGGCGGTGCCGACACCGGTGTAGTCGCGGATGCTCTTGCCCGCCCCGTCCTTGCCGCCGTCGTCGATGAAGTCGACGATGCCGCGCAGCGTGTTGTTGTCCAGGCCGGTGGCGGCGAGCGCGTAGGCGGTGTCGATGGTCAGGCCGAAGTCCGCTTCGGGGGACTTGGGGTCGAAGAGGTGGTAGTGGCCCTGCTTCAGCTGGGCGGTGTCGGTGAGATAGGCGACGCCCTTCTTCAGGTCGGGGCCCACTCCTGGAGGCGGGGTGCCGGGCTCCGTGGTCGGAGGCTGGGACGTGGGAGGCTGCGAGGTCGGCGGGCCGGTCGGCTCGGCCTTCTTGGTGGTCAGGGTGGCCAGGCTGGTGTGCGTGCCCGCGAGGACGGCGACCGCGGTCGGGTAGGGGGCGGGGTCGGTGGCGCCCTCCTCGAAGCCGAAGCCTCCTCCGCCGAGCTGCTGACGGGACAGCCAGCCGACGGCAGCTTCGGCGCGTTCGGTGTCGCCCAGTCCGTGCAGGGCCTGCGCGGCGTAGGCCGTGGCATAGACGCTGCCGGAGGTGGCGCCGGTGTAGCCGGGGAAGGCTCCGTCCTCGCGCTGGGTCTTGGCCAGGTAGCCGCGGGCCTTGGTGACGGCTTCGTCATGGCCGCCGGCCTGGTCGAGGACCAGGGCCACCAGGCCGGTGGTGGCCGGGTCGCCGTCGCAGTTCTCTCCGGGGCGGATGAGGACGCTGGTGACTCCGCCGTCACGGCACTGCATCTGGGTCAGCCGGTCCACCGTCTCGGCCGCCGGTGCCGTACCGGCGCGCAGGAGCGCGAGGACGGACAGGGCCTGCCCCTCGGTGTAACCGGCGTTGCGGAAGTCGCCCTTGGCGGTGCAGCCGGGAGTGGGCTCGCCGGATTCGGGGCCGGCCGCGCACACGTGGGCCGCCAGGTCGCCGAGAAGGTCGTGTCCGCCGACGGCCCGCGGATCCGCCTCGGTGCTCTCGGCCAGCAGGGCCAGGCGGGCGGCGGCGGCGGCGTCGGGGGCCTCGCCGGTGCCGTTCGGGTAGGCGTAGTCGTCGGCGTGGGCGGCAAGGAAGGCGGTGACCTTGTCGAGAGCGGCGCTCTTGCCTTCGGTGGCGGCGAGGGCGTAGGCCGTCTCCGTGGTCA
Source organism: Streptomyces diastaticus subsp. diastaticus (assembly GCF_011170125.1). NCBI lineage: Bacteria > Bacillati > Actinomycetota > Actinomycetes > Kitasatosporales > Streptomycetaceae > Streptomyces > Streptomyces diastaticus. The sequence continues at coordinate 63,472 of NZ_BLLN01000005.1, forward strand.
GGAGGTAGTTGGGTACGTCGCTGCCGTCGTCGACGACGCGTTCACCGTCGGTGAGACGGTCCTTCAGCCAGGTCGCCGCGCCGGTCGCGTCGACCTCCCCCGGCGCTCCCGTCGGTGTTCCCGGAGCCGGGGTGCCACCCGTCTCGCCCGCGCGGACGTCGTCGGGGCTGAAGTCGGGCCCGCCCGTGCCGCCGCCGATGTCCGTGCCGCCGTACACCCAGGCGTCGACATCGCCGTCCTTGAGATTTCGGCTCATGGCGCCGTACTGGCTGTAGGACCACTCGTCCTCGCCAGGCGAGGCGACCCAGTAGGACCAGTACGCGGTCGCCGGCGGGGTGAGGACGCAGTCGTCCCGGTCCGGGGTCGGGTACTGGGTGCCGCCGTCGAAGGAGCCGTGGCCGATGCGGCAGATGAAGCCCGGACCGTCGTGGCCGGTGCCCGTGGTGCCGAAGCCGCCGTCGTGCAGCAGCTCGTAACCGGTGGTCGGCGTCGGGTCGCAGCCGCGCACCAGGTCACCGCCGAACGGTCCGAAGTCGACCGCGACGACGGCGCCCTTCGTGGCGGTGCACTCCCCGATCGGGTCCGCGGCGGCGGACGCCGTGGTGACGAAGCTCACGCAAGCGGCCGCCAGCACCAGGAAGGCGGTCACCAGTGCCGTCAACGGACCGGGTCTCGCTCCCACCCGTCCGTCTCTTCGCTGCACGCTCCCCACCGCGGCCCCCTCGTTGCCTGCCCGGCACGAACGGTGACGTGGGTGAGGGCCTCCGGCGGGGACGGAGCCCACGTACGGAAGCCGGTCGCACCACGCCGTAGTCCGCGACGGCGTCTGTTGCTGATGAACGCTCCAGGCATTCCGGCTCGCCCGGCAGCTGCCGGGCCCACGGTTGCGGGTCAGCGCCGGACTTCGACCGGCTTCCCCTGGAACTCAAGGCGTATCAGGCGGATTTGAGCACGGTTCACCGAAAGCGTCAAGACGGGGCACTAAACCGCCACTTGGGATGCCGAGGGCCCCTCTGGCGGCCGGTAGGCACGTCGGGTACCGTCCCGGACTGCCGAGTGGGGGAACCCGGTGGGAGTCCGGGGCTGACGCGCAGCGGTGTGGGACGGCAGGGGGCCGCCCCGAGCCCGAATGCCCAGGCGGCACAGCACCTCGGAAGCCGGTCCACGCGTCCCGGACGGCGGCCGCACCCGCTGCTCCGGCCCGCGCATCACGAGGCCCGGCGACGGCACGGGACCGGTCGGCGTCCCCCAGCCCAGGAGCAGCCCATGCCCCGTACCGTGTCCCCGTCCCTGCGCCGCTCCGCACTGACCGCGGTGGCCGCGGCCGGCGCCTTCGCCCTGACGGCCGTGCCGGCCTCGGCGACCGCGACACCCACCCAGATCGCCACCTCGAAGACCAACGGCGTCGCCTACCTCAAGACGCTCCAGGCCGCCGACGGCTCATACGCCGGGCCGGGGCTGTCCAACGAATGGGCGTTCAGCGCCTTCGCCGCCGCCGGCACCGCCGCCGTGGACGTCACACCCGGCGGCGACGCGAGCAAGAACGCGAGAACGGTCTACCGCGACCTGCTGGCCACCAGCGGCTGGCCCTCCGCCTCCCCCGTCGTCACCGACTACGAGCGCGCCACCCTCAACGCGTACGCCGCCGGCATCGACCCGGCTCGCGTCTCCGCCTCCCGCAACCTGATCGCCGACGTCTACCGCTACTGGCAGACCGCCGAGCCCGGCTACTTCGGCCCGTCCGCCAACTTCAACGGCACCGTCTTCGCCGCCCTCGCCCTGAACGGCGCCAAGACCCAGTCGGGCCAGGTGCGTGTCCCGCAGAAGTTGCGCGAGTCGATGGTCACCCGGATACGGGCCAACCAGCACAACGACGGGGGTTGGAACTTCAGCAAGGCCGAGGGCAGCGCGACCGAACTGGCGAAGACCTCCGACATCGACATGACCGGCGCCGCGATGGCCGCCCTGTGCGTGTCCGGCGTGCCGAACACCGACACGGACATCGTCCAGGCGAAGGCATTCCTCAAGAGCAAGCTGGTGACGAACAGCGGCGCCTTCAACGCCATGTTCGGCGTCAACACCAACTCCAACGGCTGGGCGGTCTCCGGCTTGAACGCCTGCGGCATCAACCCCCAGACCGGCGACTTCCTCACCTCCATGGGCAAGACCCCGCTGGACTTCCTGATCGCGCAGCAGTTCAACCCGGGCGGCGGATTCAAGTACCTGAGCAGTGACACCAGCCCGTCCTCGTACGCCTCCATCGACGCTCTGCGTGCGGTGGCCGGCGCCGGATTCACCGCCGCCCCGCCCGTGCCGACCACCGCCGGCGCCCCGCAGTGGGTGAGCCAGGGGACCTTCACCTCCGGTACGGCGGCGAAACTCGCGCTGACCGTGGACGACGGGGCGGGGAGCCTCAAGGTGTGCTCCGTCTCCCTCACCCCGACCGCCTCGACGACGACCCTCGGCGCCGCCCTCGACGCCGCCGTCGCCTCGGCCACACCGTCCGGCTGCGTGACCTCGGTGACCCCGTCCTCCGGTACGGGCACCGTCACCGCCCTCAACGGCAAGGCCAACAGCGGCTCGAACACCTGGAAGGTGAGCCTCGACGGCTCGTCCTTCACGACAGCGACCCGCGGCACGACCGTGGGCGTGGGCGACACGATCGCCGTGCGCTGGGGCGTCTGACGCCGCTGTAGGTCGCGGCGGCCTTGGTGAGCTGCGCCTTGAAACCGGCGAAGGAGCCGAAGGACTCGGCGATCGCGCCGGCCAGCTCGCCCACGCCGTCCTGGTCCAGGGGCTCGCCGCCGCCGTCACCGGTCATGTTGTGCCAGTAGATCGAGTGCAGGATGTGGCCGGAGAGGTGGAAGGCCAGGTTCTTCTCCAGGCCATTGATCGAGCCCCACGTCTCCTTGTCCCGCGCCTCGGCGAGCTGCTCCAGCGTGTCGTTGGCGCCCTTGACGTACGCCGCGTGGTGCTTGTCGTGGTGCAGCTCGATGATCTCGGGACTGATCGCGGGAGCCAGCGCCGAGCAGTCGTACGGAAGCTCCGGGAGCGTGTACACCGCCATGTCCAACACCCTCCGACGTTATTGCCACTGATGTGCAACTGCACACTAACGGCAGCAGTGGTGATCGATGATCAAGCATTGGCCCTAGGGACTGTTTGAAGTTCGGATCATGTGGTTGTGGTGAGGAGCTTCAGCCACATGACCGATCCGCGGAGGTGGAGGCCGGCTTCGTAGCTGACGGGTGCCTTGTCGTAGCGGGTGGCCAGGCCGCGCCAGGTCTTGATCTTCTGGAAGCAGCGTTCGACGGTGTTGCGCTGTTTGTAGCGTTCGGCGTCGTAGGTGACCGGCCGTCCGCCGGCCGAGCCCTTCTTCCTGCGGTTGGCCTGTTGGTCGATCTTCTCGGGGATCACCGCGGTGATGTGGCGCCGGCGTAAGTAGGCCCGGTTGGCCCTGGAGGAGTAGGCCCGGTCCGCGGCCACAGCCTGCGGCCGGGTGCGGGGGCGGCCGACGGGCCCGGGAACGCGGACCTTGTCCAGCACGGTCTGGAATTGAGGGCTGTCGCCGGCTTGTCCGGGGGTAAGCACGAACGACAGGGGCAGTCCTGCGGCGTCGACCGCCGCGTGGATCTTGCTGCTCAGTCCGCCTCGGGACCGGCCGAGCCCTGCGGCATCCGCCCTGGCCCTGCGACGCCGTCGTGCCGCCGCCCGGTCCGGATCCGGCGGGTGCGTGCCACCGGTGTCCGCACGGGCCGCTGCTGGATCACCCGTAGCACGGGGGGCTGCTTGGTGAGCGGAGCCCCCTTTTCCTCGGTCAGGGCCTGTTCCAGGGCGTCGAGGGTCTCCCCGTCCACGGCCAGACCTGCCGATTCGTGATGGGCCCGCACGATCGTGGAGTCCACGCTGACCAGTTCCAGGCCGACCTTCCCCCGCGCGGCCGCCTCGGCGATCAACGCGTCCATCAGGTTCTGGAACACCCCGGCCCTGGCCCAGGTGCTGAACCGGGAGTAGACCGTGGACCACGGCCCATACCGCTCCGGGACGTCACGTCGGCCACTGCCGGTGCGAAACCGCCACAACACCCCGTTGAACTGGTCCCGCACCCGCCGCGGCAACGGCCCGGTAGCCGCCACCGGCAACTGCGGCTCGATCAAGGCCCGCTCGGCATCCGTCACGTCAAAACGCGCCACACCCGAGTTCTACCAGCCACCGTCAGCAGACCACCGGACCCACAAAGATCCGAACCTCGAACAGCTCCTAAGACCTTCACCGACCCCCGGCTCTGCGCGGCGATCGTCGACCGCCTCACCTTCAACGGCACCATCATCGAAACCGGCACCGACTCCTACCGCCTCGCCTCCACTCGAGCCCGAGCCGAGGAGTCGGCCAAGGCCAGCTGATTACTCCAGGTTCCCGATGGACGGCCCGCCGCCCACCGGGCGTCGGGCCGCCACCATGCACTGCTGACGGTCATCCGCCCCGGGCGGCTGCCGCAGCCACGAGCTAAGAACTCCATAGTCGCCATCTATCAGACCAAACCCGGCCTATGCGGGCGGCGTCGCGACCCAGGCACGATCCGTGTTCGTGACTTCGTCATCGACCCATGCGAACGGCCGCCCTGCCGCCGACAGGATCAGGTCGTTGATGCCCTACTTAATGCGGTCGAGGAAGCCGAGCACCCGATGGTTGACCTGCATCGCGGCCTGTTCGTCGTAAGAAGGCAGGCTGCTGTCGGTGAACAGGTGTCTGTCGCCGGGGTAGAGGAACAGCTCGGCATCCGTCACCGTCTCGACGACCGCGCGGGCGGCGTCCGCATCACCCTCCCCGGCGAAGAACGGATCTGCGTCCATGCCGTGAATCTGAACAGGGACGTCTTGAGGCCAGGTGGCGCCGAACTCCGAGACTGGGACGCACGCCTCAAGCAACGAGGCCCCCTTCGCTCCGGGGCGAGTCTGGGCCAGCTTCTGCGCCGGCAGGACACCGAGCGAGAAGCCAACATAGATGAGCTCCGCAGGCAGCCCCTCTGCGGCGGCTGCTCCGCGCGCGATGATCGTGTCGAACCCGACGCTCTCGGCATAAGCGGCACCCTCCTCGAGGCTGTCGAAGATCTGCCCTTCGTACAGATCTGGAGCGTGGACGGTGTGTCCGGCCCGTCGCAATTGCTCGGCGAACCTGCGAATGCCGGCGGTCAGCCCGTGCCCATGGTGGAAGACCAGCACCTCAGTCATGTTGCTCCCCTCGTACTGCGGTGCCCGGGTGGCGCCGCGGCACGAGTATGGACCGCAGCACTGACATCCACGGGCCTTGGCCGGACAGGACCAGCCTGGTGGTCCTTACGCCGGCGCCACATCACCGCGGTGATCCCCGAGAAGATCGACCAACAGGCCAACCGCAGGAAGAAGGGCTCGGCCGGCGGACGGCCGGTCACCTACGACGCCGAACGCTACAAACAGCGCAACACCGTCGAACGCTGCTTCCAGAAGATCAAGACCTGGCGCGGCCTGGCCACCCGCTACGACAAGGCACCCGTCAGCTACGAAGCCGGCCTCCACCTCCGCGGATCGGTCATGTGGCTGAAGCTCCTCACCACAACCACATGATCCGAACTTCAAACAGCCCCTAGTACTGCAACGGTGCTTACCGTGACGAGGCTTCAGTTCTTGGGCTGTGGCCTCGTCTCTTGTAGTGGCTGGTCCGAGCCTGGTGCTGGCGCCGTCGCCGCCAACGGGACCAGTGCAGGACGTGGGCGATGCTGCGGTGGACAGGCTGCGTGAGGCCGGTGATCAACCGGCGGATCTCGGGGACGGTGAGTGAGATCAGGTCTGGCGTTCGAGCAGGTCCGGCCCCTTTTCAAGCTGCTGGGCCCGCACGACGGTCAGGTAGGCGTGAACGGCCATCGCGAGGGTGATGTGCCGGTGCCAGCCCGGGTGGCGGCGGACCTGGTAGTCGTCCAGGCCGCACTGGCCCTTCGCGGTTTGAAAACACTCCTCGATCGCCCAGCGGGCACCCGCGACGGCGATCAGCTCGTTGAGCGTGGCCTCGGCGGGCGCGTAGGCGATGTAGTAGGCGACCTTCGTCGGGTCGGAGATGCTGCGGCGGGCCAGGACCCAGTGCTTGCGGTCGGGTCGGTGCCAGGGCCGGACTTCGACACGCGCCCAGTCATAGATCCGCGGGCCGTGGGCGCCCTCGCCGCAGGAGCGGCGCTTCCACTTCTGCCGGGGCAGATCGGCCATCAGGTCGTGGAGGGGATGGTCCAGGGCCCGCCGAGTGACGACGGTGTCGTGCCTGGTGGTGGCCACGACGTGGAAGACATCGGCCTGCTCGAGTTCGTAGCGCCAGCCCTTGCTGTAGCCGTAGCCCGCGTCCGCGGTCACCCAGCGGAAGGGGATCTCGTCGTCGATCGCACGGCGGACCATCTGCCGGGCGAGTTGGACCTTCGTGGCGAACTCGACGTCGTCGCCGATCCCCGCATCCCGGCAACGCACGCGGTCGTCCGTCCATGACTTCGGCAGGTAGAGCGACCGGTCGATCAACGTCCGGCCCCGCTCGCCCGAGTAGGCGAGGAATACTCCCACCTGGCAGTTCTCGGTGCGGCCGGCGGTGCCGGAGTACTGGCGCTGGACGCCGGCCGACCGCAAGCCCTTCTTCAAGAACCCGGTGTCGTCCACGATCAGCACGCCGCCAGGATCTGCCAGGTGCTCGACGACGTACTCGCGCACGTCGTCGAGCACCCCGTCCGCGTCCCAGTCGATCCGGTTCAACAGCCGCTGGATCCGGTCCGGACCGCTATGGCCGGCTTCCTCGGCCACCGTCCAGCCGTTCTTGCGTTCCAGCGGCGACAGCAGACCCCTCATGTAGGCCAGCACCGACTCCCGCGACTCGCTCCGCGCGAACCGATGGGCAAACCGCTCGTGCAACCCTGCCAGCCCGTCCGACCAGCGACGAGCATCGATCTCGGATATATCCCCACCCATGAACAGCCCAACGAGCGAACCCGACAACTGTCACGGTAAGCACCGTTGCAGTACTAGGCCCTGTGCCACTCGAACCACCTCTCTGTCGCACGCCTTTTGCTGTTGCGGACTGATGGCAATAACCTTTCGAGGAGTCTGGGGCGGCGAGAGGGCTGCGAGGTGGACGGAGACAGCCGAACAGCGCTCAACGAGGCGGCTCCACCAAGGGATCCACACACACTGCTTCGGCGCCACGGCCTGCGGTGCACGTCCGCACGCCTGCGCATCCTCTCCCTGCTGCACTCCTCGGGGCAGCACCTCGCCGCGACGGAGGTCTGCGACCGGCTCGCACGGAGCGGCTCGGATCGTCACCACACGACGGCGTACCGCTCGCTCGAGGCTCTCACGACTGTGGGCGCACTCCACGCGGTGCCGGGCCGGGGCCCGACGCGGTACGGCATGTCGGACGAGCCGCACCACCATGTCGCGTGTCAGCGGTGCGGCCACATCGCGGATCTGCCCAGCACCCCCATGGCGGACGCGGTCGCCACGGTCGAGGAGCTGACCGGGCTGCGACCCGGGGCGTCGGGGTCGCTGCTTCTCTACGGCCTGTGCGCATCCTGCTCGACAGACACCGCCCTCTGCTCCTGAGCAGCACCCGTGGGGCGGCCCTCCGACGGCCCGCCCCAGGCGATCGGCGCGGATCCGTCGGCAGTCACGGGCTCGGTACCCAAGGGGCAGGGAGGACGCCCATCGGGTGCTCCATGCGACGGCCACCTGCGCGGGACCGTTCGGGTGCACATCGGCAGCGAACTTATTGCACACTGTTCGCAACAACTTATTCAGTGCAGGAGAGGTCGGTCGATGGGATCTGCGGTGGTGCTGGGCATCGAGTCGTCCTGCGACGAGACGGGCGCGGGCCTGGTCCGGGACGGGCGGCTGCTGGGGCACGCGGTGGCGTCGAGCATGGACGAGCACGCCCGCTTCGGCGGCGTGGTGCCCGAGATCGCCTCCCGCGCCCACCTGCACGCGCTGCGCCCGGTCGTCCGGCAGGCACTGGACGAGGCGGGGCTGCGGCTGTCGGACGTCGGCGCCGTCGCCGTGACCACGGGTCCCGGGCTGTCGGGCGCCCTGCAGGTGGGGCTGGCCGGTGCGAAGGGCATCGCCTACTCCCTCGGCGTCCCGTTGTACGGGGTGCACCACCTGGCCGGGCACGTAGCCGCCGACACGCTGGAGCACGGCCCGCTGCCCGACCCGTGCATGGTGCTCATCGTCTCTGGCGGTCACACGTCACTCCTCCTCGTCCGCGACCTCGCCCGGGACCGGATCACGCACCTCGGGGACACGCTGGACGATGCCGCCGGGGAGTGTTTCGACAAGGTGGCGCGGGTCTTCGGACTGCCGTATCCCGGCGGTCCGGCCATCGACCGGACAGCGCGAGCGGGGGATCCTCGCGCTGTCCCCTTCCCGCGCCCGTTGCCCGGCTCGTACGACTTCTCCTTCTCCGGGCTGAAGACCGCCGCGGCCCGCTGGGCCGAGGGTCACGCGGGCCGGGAGCTGCCGGTGGCCGACGGCGCGGCCTCACTCCAGGAGGCCGTCGCGGACGTACTGACCCGCAAGGCGGTGGCCGCGTGCACGGAGCACGGCGTGGGCACCCTGGTCGTGGTCGGCGGGGTCGCCGCGAACTCGCGGGTGCGCTCGCTGGCCGAGGAGCGTTGCCGGGCGGCCGGTGTCGAGCTGCGGGTGCCACCGCTGCGGCTGTGCACCGACAACGGCGCGATGATCGCGGCCGTCGGCGACCTCCTCGTGCGCGCCCGAGCCGAGCCGGCCCCGTTGGACGTGTCGATCGCTCCGTCGGCGCCGCTGGAGTACGCCGCCCTGCACCCCGTCGCCGTCGGGCAGGCGGTGGCCGCCTGATGAGCACCGACATCCGCGTCCGCACGGACGCCGAACTCCTCGCGCACACCGACGCGCTGCGCTCGGTGTACGTCGACGCCTTCTGCGCCCCGCCGTGGAACGAGGACGAGGAGCGGGCGACGGAGTTCGTGGACCGGCTGCCGGCGAACACGGGCCGCCCGGGCTTCACGGCCGCGACCGCCGTGCGCGACGGGGACGTGATCGGCTTCGCCACGGCCTGGATCACCCCCGCGCACTTCCCCACCGACCGCTGCCACCCGCAGGCCGCCGCCGGGCTCGGTGCCGCGTACACCGCGGACTGGCTGTGCGGGGCCCTGGAGATCGACGAACTCGCCGTCCGCAGTGCCGCCCGCGGCACCGGCCTCGCCGGTGACCTCCTCGACGCGGTGACCGCGCACGCGCCCGACGGGCGGGCGTGGCTGCTGACGTCCGTCCAGAACGCGCGGGCCATGGCCTTCTACCGCCGCCGGGGCTGGACACAGGTCACGCACCCGTCCCCCGACGGCAAGGGCATCGTCGTCTTCCTCGGCCCGCGCCACCCGGCCCGGTCCCTCGCCCCTCTCCCCCTGTAAGCCCCGGAGCCCCGTCTTGCGTACCGCCGAGATCCGCCGCCGCTTCCTCGACTTCTTCGCCGAGCGCGGCCACACCGTCGTCCCCAGCGCCCCGCTGCCGACGCCCGATCCGACCCTGCTGTTCGTCAACGCAGGCATGGTCCCCTTCAAGCCGTACCTGACCGGCGAGGTGCCGGCGCCCTGGCCGCGGGCGACCAGCGTGCAGAAGTGCGTGCGCACCCTCGACATCGAGGAGGTGGGCCGCACCACCCGGCACGGCTCCTTCTTCCAGATGAACGGCAACTTCTCCCTGGGCGACTACTTCAAGGAGGAGGCCATCGCCTTCGCCTGGGAGCTGTCGACCGCGTCGGTGGAGGGCGGCGGCTACGGCCTGGACCCGGACCGCATCTGGGTCACCGTCCACCACAGCGACGACGAGTCCCGCGGGCTGTGGCGGCGCATCGCCGGCCTGCCCGACGAGCGGATCGTGGCGCGCGGCGACGAGGACAACTTCTGGTCCATGGGCGTACCCGGCCCCTGCGGGCCGTGTTCCGAGCTGTACTACGACCGCGGCCCGGCGCTGGGCCGGGCGGGCGGCCCGGCGGTCGACGAGGACCGCTACATGGAGTTCTGGAACCTGGTCTTCATGCAGTACGAGCGCGGCAAGGGCCCCGGCAAGTCCGGCTACCCGATCCTCGGCGAACTCCCCCGCCGCAACATCGACACGGGCATGGGCCTGGAACGCATGGCCACGCTCCTCCAGGGCGTCGACAACCTCTACGAGATCGACGAGACCCGCCCGGTCCTGGACCGGGCCGCCGCCCTGGCCGAGGTGCGCTACGGCGCGGACGCGGAGGCCGACGTACGGCTGCGCGTGGTCGCCGACCACGTCCGCACCGCCCTGATGCTGCTCGCCGACGGCACCAGCCCGGGCAACGAGGGCCGCGGCTACGTCCTGCGCCGCATCCTGCGCCGCGCGGTCCGCTCCATGCGCCAACTGGGCCACACCGAGCCGGTCCTCGGGGACCTGCTGGCGGTCGCGCGGGACTGCATGGCGCCCAGTTACCCCGAGGTGGCCGAGGCGTACGACCGGATCGCCGACCGGGCCGCGAGCGAGGAGGAAGCCTTCCGCTCCACCCTGCGGCAGGGCACGACCGTACTGGACACGGCGGTGGCGAAGGTGAAGGAGGAAGGCAGCCGTGCGCTGCCGGGTGCCCAGGCGTTCCTCCTGCACGACACCTACGGCTTCCCCATCGACCTCACCCTGGAGATGGCCGCCGAGCAGGGCGTCGAGGTCGACCGCGAGGGCTTCACCACGCTCATGCGCGAGCAGCGGGAACGGGCCAGGGCAGACGCCCGCGCCCGCAAGGCCGGCGGCACCGACCTCGGCGTCCTGCGTCCCGTACTGGACGAGCACGGCCCGACCGACTGGCGTGCCTTGGACACCCTGACGACCGACGCGCGGGTCCTGGCCGTCCTGGGCGTCACGGGCCCGGCGCCGGTTGTCCGTGAGGGCGAGATCGCCACCGTCGTCCTCGACCGCACCCCGTTCTACGCCGAGTCCGGCGGCCAGGACAGCGACGCCGGCCGCCTCTCGGGTGCGTCGGTGGAGGCGGAGGTACTGGACGTACAGCGCCCGCTGCCCGGACTCGTCGTGCACCAGGTGCGGGTCCTGTCCGGCGAACTGGCCACCGGGGACCGGGTGCACGCCGCCGTCGACCCGGAGTGGCGGCTCGGCGCCCGCCAGGCCCACTCCGGCACCCACGTCCTGCACGCCGCCCTGCGCCAGGTCCTCGGCCCGAACGCCCTGCAGTCCGGCTCCTACAACCGCCCCGGATACCTCCGCCTGGACTTCCCCTGGCGCGGCGCCCTCTCCGCCGCGGCTCGGAGCGAGATCGAGGCGGCGGCCAACCAGGCGCTGCGCCGCGACCTGCCGGTCGGCGTGCGCTGGATGACGCTGCCGGAGGCCAAGGAGCTGGGCGCACAGGCCCTGTTCGACGAGACCTACGGCGAGAAGGTCCGCGTCGTGGAGATCGGCGGCGCCTGGTCGCGGGAGCTGTGCGGCGGCACCCACGTCGAACACGCCTCGCAGATCGGCACCGTCGCCCTCACCTCCGAGTCATCGGTGGGGGCGGGCATGCGCCGGCTGGAGGCCGCGGTCGGCGCCGAGGGTTTCGGCTACCTGGCCCGCGAACGCGACCTGGTGAGCCGTGTCGCCGAGCAGCTCCAGGCGCCGCGCGCCGAACTTCCGGACCGCATCGCCGGGTTGCTCGACCGGCTCAAGTCCGCCGACCGGGAGAACCAACGCCTCCGCGAGCAGGCCGACCGGGCCCGTGCGGGCGATCTCGCCGCCGACGCCACCGATGTCGACGGCACCCTGGTGGTCACCGCCACCACGGACGGCGACGCCCGGGCCCTCGCCATCGCGGTACGGGAGCGCCTGCCCGCCACCCGACCGGGTGTGGTGGTCGTCGGCTCACCGGCCGGCGATCGGGCGACACTGGTGGCCGCGGTGAACGGCGCGGCCCGGAGTACTGGGCAGGACGCCTCGGCCCTGGTGAAGCGCCTGCTCGACGGCAGAGGCGGCGGCTCTCCCGAGCTGGCCCAGGGCGGCGGGATCCCGAGCGAACGGCTCCCGGGCACTCTCGATTCCGTCCCAGCTCTGCTCTTCCGGGCCTGACCTCGGGGCACCCGGGCGGGGTCGTTCCGGGCACTTGACGCGACTCGTCGGGGGCCTCGCGGGGGGCACACCTGAGGCCAGACCGCCGTCTCCGCACTTCGAGCCGTTCGGCGCACGGTGGTAGAGGCAGCAACTCCGGCGCCGGAACGCGAGGTCGGGGCGGTTCGTGATCGTCGTGTACGTGCTGAGCGTGTGGCACACCCTGCTGCAGGGGACCAACGTCTGGTACGGGGGTGGCCGCGCACCGTGCTGTGGCTGCTGCACTTCCGGTGGCAGTCCTGTTGTTGCTGTCTGTTGCACGCGCGACGACACCTTCTGACGCCCACAACGGACCGCCCCGTCGGGGCAACCTGGAGCCATGCACACACCTGCACAGACCCACCGCCCGCCCTCCTCCGGTCCGGGCATCGCCCCCGGCCGCGTCGCGCAGGGGAACCCCGGCACGGCACGGGAAACTGCTCGCCCGCGACGGGGCCGTGATCCTCACCGGCTACGAGAACACGTCCGACGCCCTGGTGGTCGCCGCGGCCCAGGTCGTCGGCGACCGACTCCGCGAGCTGTACCCGCAACGGGTCCGCACCTCGCACCCGGGCCACCCCGTCCACCTGCACGCCGACAGCTTCGACGTCATCGTCGACATCGGCGGAGTCCCCCACCGCAGGCGCCACCCCGACGAGGACCACGTCCTCGTCCAGTGCGCTCGGCCGACACCCGAGGGAGGCGACTCCTTCGCACTGGACGCGTACGCCTTCGTCGACGAACTCTCCACCAGCGACCCCGTGCTGCACACCTTCCTCACCAGCACCGACGTCGACCTGTACGGCGCCTGGGCGGACCTGCGCGGGCTGCCGGCCACCCCCAGGATCGGACGACACGTCGAGTACACCCGCACCGGACGCCGGATCGTTCGCCGCACCGACGGAGCCGTGCCCATCCACCGCGACCCCGACAGTGACCACATCCGCACGCAGCTCGCCCGCCTGACCGAAACGGTGCACGAAGTCGAACCATCCCTCCCCCGCTTCCGACTCGACGCCGGCGACATCCTGGTCCTCGACAACTTCCGCTGCTGGCACGGCCGCGACCGACACACCGGCGAGCGCACCGTCCGCATCCTCACCGCGCGCAGCTCCGACGCCGCATGAGAGGCCGGAACGAAGACGACGGCGAGCCTGATGAGGAGTGGGCCGGAGTCACGGCGCGAACCGGACATCCCGTCACCGGTGGCTCAGCGGCGCGCGGCGCGGACCTCGACCCGTCCGTCGGTCACCTGCAACCACGTATGGGCGCCGGAGTCGAAGAGCGGACGATCATGGGTGACGAAGAGGACGGCGACACCGGTCCGTCCGCTCTCCACGGCCAGGAGGTCGACCGTCGCCCGGGCGACGGGCGGATCGAGGGCGGAGGTCACCTCGTCACAGATCAGCAGTGCGGGGTGGGCCGTCAGCGCGCGGAGCAGGGCGGCGCGCTGGAGCTGACCGCCGGACAGAGCCGCCGGGCGGCGGCCCAGGCTGTCCGGGGCCAGGCCCAGCCGTCGGGCGAGTGATTCCGCCTCCTGGCGCGCCTCGGCGGAGGTGAGGCCGCGCAGCAGGCGTGCGGTCCAGGTGAGCTGGTCGATGACCGAGCGGTACTCGTCGAAGGAGGCCCGCGTGTCCTGGTGCACGTACTGGACCGCACGCAGCGCCGCGCGGTCCCGGCGCTCCGCGACAGCGGCAAGCACCGTCCCCCGGTGCTCGACTCGGCCCGCGGTGGCCGGGGTCAGTCCTGCGAGGGCGCGGGCCAGGGTGGTCTTGCCCGCACCGGAGAGTCCGGTGACCACGGTGCGACTGCCGGGCGGAAAGACCAGATCGACCGGGGAGAGTCGGGGGCGGGACGGGTCGTCCCCGATGACGGTGAGCCGGTGCGCGCGTACCCCGTCCGAAGCCCCTTCGGGTGCTGGCGGCGGAACGCAGGGGCCGGAGTGTTCCCGCGCCCCCTCGGCCGGCACCGGGGGCCGTCCGGCCGTCTCGCGGCGGAAGACTCGACCGTCTTGCAGCACCACCGTCTCGTCGGCCAGTTCGCCGGCCAGGCGCGCGTCGTGGGTGATGAGCAGCAGCGCCGTGCCGTCGCTCATGAGGTCCCGCAGGCTACGGGTGAGGAGCGCGGTCGTGTGCTCGTCGAGGCCGCTGGTGGGTTCGTCGAGGACGAGCAGCCGGGGGCGCGTGACCAGGGCGGTGGCCAGGGCCATGCGCTGCTGCTGTCCACCGGAGAGGCGGTGCGGGTGCCGTCGGGTGAGCGGTCCGTCCTCGGGGAGCCCAGCGGAGCGCAGGGCCCGCCGAACGTCTTCGGCGGCAGCAACTCGGCGGCGGCGCCGCACCGAACCGGCGGGTGACGCATCCCGGCTGTGGTGGAGCGCGGCGAGCTCCCGCAGGACCGCTCCGACGCGTCGGGCCGGATCCAGGACGGAGGCGGGGTCCTGGGGCAGGTGGGCGACGGTTCCGGCGCGGGCGGCTCGCAGCTCGCGCGGTGACAGGGCCAGGAGGTCGGTGCCGTTCAGGCGGACGCTGCCGGTGAGGCTGAGGCCGGGGTGGGTGAGGGCGAGGACAGCCAGGCCGAGGGTGGTCTTGCCGCTGCCCGAGGGGCCGACGAGGGCGAGGCAGCGGCCTTGGCCCAGTTCCAGAGAAACGTCATGGAGAAGCGTGGCGCCGGCGGATGTGCGGGCCGTGAGTCCGCGGCAGACCAACAGGGGCTCCGCTGCGGGCCCCGGCGCGAGCTCGTGGTCAGGACGGACGGCGCCGGGGGCGAACCCGCTACCGAGGGCGGCCCCGGGGTGGAGCGCACGGGCCGTCTGTGAACGGGTGGTCGCCGAGGCGCGATCCGTGGCGGCCGGGTCGGCACCGCCGGCCTTCGGAACTGTGCCGGTGAAGATCTGGGCGCGTCGGGTCCGGCCCAGGAGACGGTCCGCGGTGAGGTTGCCGCCGACGGCGAGGGAGGTGAGCAGCACGGCCGGGACGAGGACGGCGTACGGCTGGAGGAACAGGGCCTCGGCGTTGCGCTCGACCAGGACGGCCCAGTCGGGTGCGTCGGTGGGCAGGCCGAGGCCGAGGAAGTTGGCGGAGGCCAGCAGCGCGAGGATCATCGTGCCGCGGTTGCCCGCGTCCGTGATCAGCGGTGCGCCCACCCTCCGCAGGACGTAGCGTCCCTGGATGTGGTGCCATGGCGCGCCCTGCATCCGCATAGCCTCCACCGCCGTACGGCACCCGGGGGCGAGGGCCGTGGCGCGCACCAGGCGGGTGACGGCCGGTACCTGTACCACCGCGGCGATGACGACCAGCGTCGTGGCGTCCTGGTGTCCCGAGGCCGCCAGCGTCATCACGAGCAGGAGGGCGGGGAAGGCCAGCAGCACGTCCAGGCCCCGCATGACCGTCTCGTCGGCCCAGCGGCGGCGGGTCCCGGCCGCGAAGAGACCGAGCGGCAGGCCCACCGCGCCGGCGGTCAGGAGCGCGGCCAGCGTCATGGCCAGCACGGAGCGTCCGCCGCTGAGGACGAGCGCGAGAACGTCCCGGCCGAGGACGTCCGTGCCCAGGACATGGCCCGCGCCGGGCGGCAGGAGCGGTGCGGCGTCGGGTGCGGTGGAACCGGCGAGGCCGGGTCCCAGGATGGCGAGCAGCACCGGTACGCCCAGCAGTACGAGGGCGAGTCCGTCCAGGCACGCGGCGCCGAGGCGGCGCGGACGGGGGCCGGGCGGGGAGACGGTCACGCGCGTTCCTCCCGTTGGGGGGTCAGGCGGGCCGCGGTCAGGTCGGCGAGGAGGTTGACGGTCAGCGCGGTCGCCGCGAACAGCAGGGCGTAGCCCTGGACGGCCGGGATGTCGCGGTCCTGCACGGACTCGACGAACCCGGTACCGAGGCCACCCACGGCGAACAGCGACTCGATGACGACGGTGCCGCCGAGCAGTCCGTCGACGCAGCGTGCCAGTTGCTGCACGGAAGGGGCGAGGCAGCCGGGCAGGACGTGCCGGAGCACGATCGTGCGCTCGGGCAGGCCGAGCAGGCGCAGGTGGCGGACGACGGGACCGCCCGTCTGCGCCGCCACGCCGATGCGGATCTGCCGGGCGAGGTCGCACAGCTGCCGGGCGACCAGGACGCCGACCGGCAGGATCAGGACGGCCGGTTCGGTGAGGATCTCGGAGCCGCGCAGTCCGGCGGCAGTGGCGGGCAGCAGCCCGAGGCCGACGCTGAGCCAGGCGGTCAGCAGCAGACCGAGGACGAACTCCGGTACGGCGTGCAGGGCGAGTGTCGAGGCGTTGAGTACCCGGTCCGCCAGGGAGCCCTCGCGCAGTCCGGTCAGCAGGCCCAGCGCGAGGGCGAGCGGGACGAGGACCGCCAGCGCCGCGCCGGCGAGGACCGCCGTCGCCGCGAACCTGCTGCCGATCTCGTCCGTGACGGGCAGGCCGGTGACCAGGGAGTGACCCAGGTCGGCGTGACCCAGGTCGGACACCCAGTGGACGAACCTGGTCCAGGCGGGCTCGTCCAGCCCGAGTTCGGCGCGGGCCAGGCGCTGCTGTTCGGAGGTGCCCTGTTCGCCCAGGACGGCATCCACGCTGTCACCCGGCAGCAGCGAGGTGAGGACGAACACGGCGACCAGCACGAAGGCTGCCTGGAGCATTGCCGTCGCCGTCCGGATCAGCGTGTAGCGGGCGGTGCCCGAGAGCCGGCGGCGGTGTCCGCGTGGGGACCGCAGGCCGGCGTCGGGTGGAGTTCCGGGCGACTTCTGCGGCGGGTACCGCGTCACGTACGACGCGCCCTCAGCCGAGCTTCACGCGGTCGAACCGGGCCCAGTCGCAGGAGTTGGGCGGCGCGGCCCGCAGTCCGGTGACGGCGTCGCTGTGGCCGATGTTCCAGTCGCTGAAGGCCCACACCAGTTGGCCGTCGCGGTCCCGGGCACGGCGCTGGGCGCGGTCGAGGAGTTCCAGGCGGGTCTTCTCGTCGCGGGTGGCGGTGGCCTGGGCGAGCAGACGGTCGAAGGTGGCGTCCTCATAGCCCATGAGGTTGTTCGCGGCGTCGCTGCGCAGCCGGGACCGCAGGTGAGTGACAACGGGGAGGGTGGCCGTGCGGCTGTGGAAGGCGACGCCCTTGTCCTTGACCTCGCCGAAGTAGGTGGCGGCGGAACGGACGTGCGGGGTGACCTTCAGGCCGATGTCCTTGAGCTGGTCGGCGATGAGGGCGGAGGCGTTGCGCCAGGTGGGGTCGGCGTCGCTCGTCTCCAGCGCGACCGTCAGTCCCTCGGCGCCGGCCGCCTTGACGAGGGCACGGGCGCGGTCGACGTCGCGTTCGCGCGGGGGCGGGTCGTCGGGGTAGGCGCGCAGCCCCATACCGAAGAGGTCGTTGCCCACGGTGCCGTGGCCGGACAGGGCGACCTCGACCAGCCGGTCCCGGTCGAGTCCGAGGGTGAACGCCTGGACGAGACGGGCGTCGTCGAAGGGGGCGCGGGACAGGCGCAGCAGGACGGCCTGCATGGTGCTGAGCCTGCTGCGCAGGACCGCGAGCCCGTCGCGGTCGCCGACGCGGCTCGCGGAGGCCGCCGTCAGGTCGTGGGCGTAGTCGACCTGGCCGGACAGCAGGGCGTTTAGGCGGGCCCGCTCGTCGTTGACGGGCACGAACTCCAGTTCCTCGATGCTCGGTCCGCCGTCCCAGTGGTCGGCCCAGGCGGTGAACAGGGCCTTGCCGCCGGGTGTGAAGGAGCCGTACCGGAAGGGACCGGAGCCGACGGGCTTCGCAAAGTCCTTGGTGTCCTTCGGGACGATCTCGGTGCCGGGGGCGCCGAGGGCCGCCGGGAACTCGAAGTCCGGCCCCTGCAGAACGAGAGTGAGATCCCTGCCCTTGGCGGTGCTCGCCTCGAAGTCGACGCCGGAGAAGAGCTGCTGGGCGGCGGCTCCGGTGGCCGGGTCGGCTATGCGCCGGTAGTTCCACAGGACGTCGGCGGCGGTGACGGGGCTGCCGTCGTGGAAGCGGGCGTCGGAGCGCAGCCGTATCGTCCAGCGGCTGCCGGACCGGTCGCTCTCCCAGCGTTCGGCGAGCCGGGCCTGCACGGACATGTCGTCCTTGTACGTCAGCACGCTGTCGTACAGCGCCTTGGAACGGGCCTGGTCGACGAAGAGCGGCGCGATGTGCGGGTCGAGGGTCTCCTGCGAGCCGCCCGCGCTGAAGGCGGCGCGCAGCCGGCGGCTGCCCGACGAGCCGCCGTCACCACCGGAGGAACACCCCGCCAGGAGGGTTCCGGCGGCGAGGGCTCCCGCCCCGGTGAGCAGGCGACGGCGCGCGAAGGAGGGTGTCATGGTGTGCGGGGCCTTCCCCTGGTCGCCGGACGGGTCCCGGAGGGAGGCACTGCGCAGGCCGCGCGGCGGGCCCTGACACGCATCGTGAACCTCTTCCTGAGGAGTCCACGCCCCCGGACGGTCGGTGAAGCGACGGGCCAGTCTCCTGGCTGCCGGATCACCGCTCTCCCCGCCTTCCGGCCATACGGCCGTGGGGCATGGGGTTCGCTCCCCGGTCACAGTGGCGGGACCGCGCCGGATTCGCACCGGCTTCCTGGTTCCCGTCGCTCATGTGTACGGCCCGCATTATGCCGGACGCTTCTGCCGACTCGGACGGAGCCCTGGTCGGCTCGGACGTCGCGGAATCGTGGACGTTCCGGTCCCGCTCGGTACCGGCCGAGCGCCGACCGTTCACCATCCAGGTGTCGGCCTCCTCATCGATGACCGGCGCTTCGAAGACTCGATGCCGCCGTACAGAGCCGAAAGATCGTCCACGAGCGGTGGGAGCCCTCTGGGACTTCTCTGGGACTTCCGCTCCATCAACCGGCACGAGCGTGCAACAGTCGAAAGGTCATTCGCGCAGGTCAGCGGGGCGCAGCCCCCTAACGCAGCAGGTCACAGGGTTGCCTGGTCTCTTCCGGGATCTGACGAGCAGGAAGCAGCAGCTCCGCCCTGAGCGTCGCCCGCCCTCGACGCCGCATCGACACTCGCCATCCGGACGGGGTCTGACCTGTCCAGCAGGCCTCCTGACGCCTCATCAGATCGAGCGCCATTCCGGCGTCAAGATATCGCCCGTAATGCCCACACCGCACATAATACGCACGCGCAAAACCGCAGGTCGGGAGCCCATCGCGGCCGGTTCAAGGATTGCGACACACTCCACGTGGCGGGGTCGGCGAGAACAGGTCGGCCCCGCGCCCGCGGGGATGCTCCGTGCCAGAGGTGTGACCTGCGGCGGGGCTTGCCGGCCACAACGTGTCCTCTCCGCTCGAGCGGAGGTACCCCGTTGATGCCGTGCCCCGAGGATGACGATGCCCTCTCCAGCGTGAGCGGAGGAAGTCCGCATCAGGACCTCGGCTAACGAGCTCGTGCACGGTAAGCGGTGAGACGTCGGACACCTGATCGTCGATCATGGTCATGTGGTGGGAAACGCGTCTCGTGCAGCAATCATCAGCGACCGGAGGGTCGCGGGCCTGTCGGCTGACGTGGTTGCTGAACTCGTATCTCGGTCGCTGCTCAGCCGGCGATTCGGCGCGTCCGGTCGGTGTCGGCGGTGCTCCCGGAGTCGGCGGCGCGGGCGGCGCGGTCCTTGCGTGCCTTGAGGATCGCTCCGGCGCGGATAGTGTCGGGGTGCTTGGTGCGGGCGGCCTGCTGGCGCGCGGCTGCGGCGGCTTCCTGGGCGGGGCGGAAGTGGTGCTGGGGTTCGCGGCCGGCTTCGCGGAGTTGGCGCTCGGCGGCGGCGTGGATGGCGGGGTCGGTGAGCTGGGGGTGGTGGTAGGCCTGGTGGGCGGCGAGGGTCTCGCGGTAGCCGGCGGAGGCGTTCTCTCGGGTGCGGGTCGGTCCGCGCGATGTCGGAGTGGGGCGGGCCTCGACCTGGGCGGGGTCGATGGCGCGGGCGTTGGGGTTGAGGACGCGGATGGGTTCTCATCAGGGTGCCGGCAGCGTGGTTGTTGGCAGCGTTGGTGAGGGAGACCGGCCATGAGGCGGGCTTGGGTGGCGTGGGAGGGGCTGGTCGCGGTGATGTCGAGGCGGCCGGCGTCGGCGTCGAAGGAGGTGGCGGTGGTGTGGCGGGCAAGAGCGGGGGCGACGGCGGCGGCAATGTCCGGCCCCTGGTCGCAGATGGTGCCGCCGGAGGCGGGGGCGGTGTAGCCGCGTTCGGCGAGCGTGCGCTCGATGGCGGTGCCGGGGCCGAGGGGCTCGCGGCCGGTGCGGGGGGGGTGCCTCTATGTCGTTCGTCAAGGCATCCCTGCCGGATTTGGGGTGGTTCGTGATGGTGGGGTTATGCGGCGAGTTCAACGTCCTTCGGTGTCCGGGATTGGTAGAAGGTGCCGTCGCGGAGCATGGCGAACAGGACGCTGATGCGCTGGCGGGCGAGGCGGAGGAGGGCCTGGGTGTGGGTCTTGCCGCGGGCTCGCTGGCGGTCGTAGTAGGCGCGAGAGACGGGATCGGCGTTCATGCAGGCGAAGGCGGACAGGAACATCGCCCGTTTGAGTTGCCGATTGCCGCCTCGGGGTGCGTGTTCGCCGTGGATCGAGGTTCCCG
Source organism: Streptomyces diastaticus subsp. diastaticus (assembly GCF_011170125.1). Taxonomy (NCBI): domain Bacteria; kingdom Bacillati; phylum Actinomycetota; class Actinomycetes; order Kitasatosporales; family Streptomycetaceae; genus Streptomyces; species Streptomyces diastaticus. The sequence continues at coordinate 84,133 of NZ_BLLN01000005.1, forward strand.
ACTGCTTCGTGGTGGGGGCGAGGCCGGCGTAGGAGGCCAGGTGGGCAGCGGTGGGGAAGCTGGTGCCGTCGCCGACGGTGACCAGCAGGACAGCGGCGGTCCTGACGCCGACGCCGGGCATCGACGTCAGGACCGGGGAAAGAGGGTGGGCCTCCAGCAGCGTGTTGATCTGGGCTTCCATCGCCCTGCGCTGGGTGTGGACGGCGGCGAGCGAGGCGGCCAGGGAGGGCACGACGATATCGAGGGTGCCGGTGCCCGGGACGACGACGGTCTGTTCGTCGAGGGCCTCGAAGATGTCGTCGATCAGCCGCTGGGCCATGCGCGGCGCCTTGGGCCGGATCAGTTCGACGAGTCTGCGGCGGCCGGCTTTGCGCAGGGCGGCCGGGGAGCCGTGACGCTCCAGGAGCCAGGTGACGGCCTGGTGGTCGAGGCGCGGGCCCAGAACACGTTCCAGGCTGGGATGGAACTGAGTGAGCAGGCCGCGTATCCGGTTGCTGGTGCGGGTGGCCTCGGCCGCGAGGTCCTGGTCGAAGCCGACGAGCACGGTCAGCTCGGCGGTGATCTCATCGGTAAGGTCCAGGGAACGCAGGGCGTGCGGCATCGTCCGGGCCGCGTCCGCGATCACCGCCGCGTCCTTGGCGTCGGTCTTGGCCTCGCCCGGGTAGAGGTCGGCGATCCGCCGCATGGCGAGTCCGGGCAGGTAGGCGACCTGGCAGCCCGCGTCCCGGGCCACGGTCAGCGGGAGGGCGCCGATCGAGGCGGGCTGGTCCACGATCACCAACACGGTGCCGAACTTCGCGGTCAGCTTGTCGAGAACGGCCCGCAGTTTCGGTTCGCTGTTGGGCAGCGGCTTGTCGAAGACCTTCTTCCCGGCCGGGGTGAGCCCGTGGCCGTGATGGTTGCTCTTGCCGACGTCCAGGCCGAGGAACACGCCCACGCCTTCGATCTCGAACATCGCGCCCTTCCCAGGGGTGTTGACGGTGCCGGCCTCGGCTCGGGTGTCGTGCTCGCGCATCCACGTTATGCAGACCTGCCGCCCGCGAACCGCCCGGCATTGCACCGGACCGGACGGTGGCCGGACCTCTGATCAGCGTCTCCGACGAACACCCCCGGGCCCGGTGACACCACCCCCCAGGTCATTCCTTCGACAGGGGGACACAGTCATGCCGGGCCCAGAGGCCAGCGGCCCCGTTGCGGAGCCGCAGAAAACATAACGGGGGATGCTCGTGAAGCGGCGGGGGGCGGCGCTGGACGGCAGCTTCGGCGCCTTGGCGCTTGGCGGCGGCGCGGGCGGCGTTGAGGGCGACGCGGGCGAGGTCGACGCCGGTGGGCTCCGAGAGGTCGGTGTACGACGTGCCGTCGTAGGTGTTCTCGATCCGGTGATCCAGTACCGGTCCCACAGTCTGTGCGGCGAACGCACGGCCCGCCGGGACGGTGATCGCGGCGGCCAGGGAGCCGGTCGACGGCCAGTGCGGCTCGTCTTCGTATTGTGTCTGTCCCTCTCCATAGTGGCGCGGGCCGCTTCGACGTGCGCCGGGGCCCGGCCGGCGGTGGCCGGGCCCCGGTGGTTCAGGGTTGTGGAACGAGGTTCCACGTCTGGATCGCGGTGGAACCGGCCGGCTGCTGGGAGATCAGCCCTCCGTCGGATCGGGACGCCAAGGTCAGCAGAAGTCCGCTGGACCTGGCGGTCAGGGTGTAGCCGCCGTCCTTCCACCTGGCGGCCCAGCGCTGGTTCGCCGCCCCGCTGCACGGCCACTGGGTGACGGCAGCCCCCGCCTGCGTGGAGTTGTCGCGGACGTCCGCGCACAGACCCGAGTGCACGTTCCGCAGCGTGTGGGTGCCGTCCGCGTTGCGGGTGACCGTCCACTTCTGGTTGTCGCCGCCATGCCACTTCCAGCCGTTCAGCTGGGTGCCCCGCACGGTGGAGTTGGCGGGCACGTCGACGGCCTGGCCGCTCGCGGAGATCTGATACACCCCGTTCGCCGGCCCCTCAGGAGCGGTGCAGGCCGTCGTCGCCTGGTGGGCGCCGCGGTCGGGAACGCAACCGGCCGTGACCGGGTTGCCGAAGTAGTCGCGGCCGCCGGGCGATGCCACGGCCCGGCCGTTGGCGAGCGCGGACGAGCCGGCCTGGAGCCGGTAACCGTCCGCGTCGGCGCGCGAGGTCGCGGTGCCCGGTGCGGCGAGCTTCGGATCGCCGGTCACCTTGTTCGGGTCGGCCGGCTCACCGGCCGGGTGGCTGCCGTGGAAGACGTTCGAGTCGAAGCCCAGGCTGCCCGCATCGACGTAGGAGGCCTCGGACGTGGCCACGTGGAAGATGTTGTTGCTGAAGACCGCGCTCGCGGCACCCGAGCCGTTGGCGTTGTTGATGATGTCCACCGGACGGGAGAGGTAGAAGGTGTTGTTGTAGATCTGCGTGTTGCTGGTCTTCGCGCAGACGATGTCGAAGAGTTGTCCGCCGTCGTTCTGGCTGATGTTGTAGCGCACGATGTTGTCGGCGGTGGTCGAGCCGGAGCCGTTGCACAGGAGGATGAAGCCGCCCTCGTTGTCGTGGCTGTAGTTGTACTGGTAGACGGTGCCGATGTTGGCCTCGTCGATGTCCAGGCCCTGGCCGTCGCACTCGCTCCTGCCGCCGCTGACCTCGTTGTACTGGTACAGGGCGCGGTCGGTGTTCCAGCCCCAGATGCCGGCCGCGCAGTGGGCCGGCTCCCGCTCGCGGAAGCCGTCGACCCTGTTGTGCTCGACGAGCGCGCCCTCGGTGTGGTGCGGAACGATCGCGTCGCCGCCGATGTCGGTCACGGTGTTGCCGCGGACGACGACCCGGGTCTGCGGTGTCCAGGGCCCGCAGGCCGTACCGCAGTTGGGGTTGTTGAGTTCCGGCCGCAGCATCCAGCGTGTCCAGAAGTGGATGCCGTAGCGGTCGACGGTCCGCACCGTGTTGTTCTCGACCACCACGTCGTCGAACCGGGTCGGTGTCGTCTGGCCGAGGACCTCGAAGAAGATGCCCGCGCTGGCGTCGTCGTCCTTCTTGGTCTGGTTGCCGTTCACGTCGTGCACGTCCAGCCCGCGGAGCCGGTAGTACGTTCCGGTTCCCGAGTCGGTGCGGGTGATGTGGACGCCGCGCCTGGTCGCCGCGGTGTCCCCCTTGTTGGAGATGTCGAGGTCGGCGATCTCCCAGTGCTCCTGGTCCGCGAGCCGGACCACGTCCGTCACCTGGCCGGCACCCGCCAGCTTCGGCTTGGCGCCGCTGCCGTAGGCGCCGATCCGGATCGGGCTCCCGGGAGACCCCGAGCCCTTGGGGAAGAGCTGCTGTCCGGTGCAGGTGGAACCGCGTTTGAGGAGGATCGCGTCACCGGGCTGGAAGGTCCGGGCGTTGACCGTCGCCAGAGTGTTCCAGGGTTTGGCCTGGCTGCCGTCGCCGCCGGCGGCGGCACCGCAGTCCACGTGGAAGGACTGGGCCCGCGCCGACGCGTGGCCGGCGGGCGCGAACCCCACCGAGGTGAGGGGGAGGGACAGGACGGACAGGAGCAGAGTCAGTCTCCGTAGACGCACGGTTTCTCCCTGCGAGGTCGTCGGACGGAACCGGGAGGTGCGATGTGCTCGTTCAAGCTGGTAGAACTCGTCAGAAGACGTCTGATGTCTTGACCACCAGGACGGTAGGAGAGGTGTGAGAGCACCGTCAAGAGTGCGCGCACCGCACCACGGGTCCTGGCCGTCCTCCCCGGAGGGCGGGACCGCCGGCTGGCCGGCCCCGCCCGCCGCCGCGCGAACGGGCCTCCGCGGCACGGGCCCGCGCACCGCCAGGGCTCGACGGGCACGGGGCGTACCGCAGCCCACCCGCACCGCCCCTGTTGGCATCGACGGTGCCGTCTGCCATAGTTCCGGGTCGTGCTTCACGGGAGGGTCCGGCCTTGCCCCGACGTGGCGTGTCCGGTCCCTCCCCGCTCGCGGCACGCGCGGCCGCGGAGCGGAAACCGCAGGTCGAGCGATGGGGCAAACATGACAGCGACGGCATCCGGGACGCCTCACAGCGCGGAGGGCCGGGGCGAGACCCCGGGGGAAGGGGCCGCCGACGGCCGGACGGCCGAGGGGCCTCTGCCGGCCGTCGGACCGATCCTGGTGGAGGGGGCCGCGCCGGGTCCGCTCCTGGCCCACCCGCACGGGCGGCTGCTGCGGGCCGGGCGCCCGCACCGGATCCTGTCGGGGTCCTTGCACTACTTCCGCGTCCACCCGGACCAGTGGGCCGACCGCTTGGAGCGGGTCGCGGCCATGGGCCTGAACACGGTGGACACGTACGTCCCGTGGAACTTCCACGAACCGCGCCCGGGCCGCCGCCGGTTCACCGGGGGGCACGACGTCGAACGCTTCCTGCTCACGGCCCAGGAAACCGGTCTGGACGTCGTCGTGCGGCCCGGTCCCTACATCTGCGCCGAGTGGGACAACGGAGGGCTGCCCGTCTGGCTGACCGGCCGTCCGGGCATGCGTCTCCGTTCCTCCCACCCGCCGTACCTGGCGGAGGTCGAGCGCTGGTTCGACGAGCTGATCCCGCGGATCGCGGGCCTCCAGGCGGGCCGGGGCGGTCCGGTGGTCGCCGTGCAGATCGAGAACGAGTACGGCAGTTACGGTGACGACCACGCCTACGTCCGGTGGGTGCGGGACGCCCTTGTCGCACGAGGCATCACCGAACTGCTCTACACGGCCGACGGCCCCACCGAACTGATGCAGGACGGCGGGAGCCTGCCCGGCCACCTGGCAGCCGCCACGTTCGGCTCCCACGCGGGGGAGGCGGCCGCACTGCTGCGGTCGCGCCGCCGCGACGAGCCCTTCCTGTGCGCCGAGTTCTGGAACGGCTGGTTCGACCACTGGGGCGAGAAACACCACGTCCGGTCGGCCGGGAGCGCCGTCGCCACCCTCTCCGACATCCTCGGCGCCGACGGCTCGGTCAGCCTCTACATGGCACACGGCGGCACGAACTTCGGGCTGTGGTCCGGCGCCAACCACGACGGCACGACCTTCCAGCCGACCGTGACCAGCTACGACTCCGACGCTCCGATCACCGAGCACGGGGCGCTCACCGAGAAGTTCCACGCCTTCCGGGACCTGCTGCACACGGCCGCCGGAGTTCCGCGACGCCCGCTGCCGGCCGATCCGCCGCTGCTGTCCCCCCGCACCCTCCCCGTCACCCGCGAGGCCGGCCTGCTCGCGGCGCTCCGCGCGGTCTCCGCGCCGGTCGCCTCCCCCCACCCGCTGAGCTTCGAGGAACTGGGCCAGGCCTCGGGGCTGCTCCTCCACCGCGCCACGCCGTACCTGCCGGCGGGCAGCCACCGGCTCACCGTCCACCAACTGCGCGACCGTGCCCAGGTTCTCCTCGACGGCGTCCCCCTCGGCGTCCTGGACCGGGAGAACGCCTCCCTCGACCTGCCGGGCCGCGGCGAACGGGCCGTCCTGGAACTGCTGGTGGAGAATCTGGGGCGGGTGAACTACGGACCCCGGCTCGGGGAGCACAAGGGCATCCTCGGCGGAGTCACGGTCGGCCCACGGCTGGTGCACGGCTGGACGATGCGTCCGCTGCCGCTCGACACCTGGACCGAGGAGGACCTGGCACGGGCGGCGTCGGCCGCGCTGCCGGAGGGGACCGCCGGGTTCGCGACGGCACGGTTCACGGTCACCGAGCCGGCCGACGCGTTCCTCGCCTTCCCCGGCTTCGCCAAGACCTTCGTGTGGCTCAACGGCACCCTTCTCGGCCGCCACTGGGAGGTCGGACCCCAGCGCACGCTCTACCTGCCCGCCCCTCTGCTGGTACCGGGCGAGAACACCCTCACCCTGCTGGAACTCGAACGACTGGGTGACCGGGTGGATGTCCTCGACCGGCCCGACCTCGGCCCGACCGAGGAGTACGTCGAGACTTTCTGAGCGCGGGAGACGGTAGGACGGCAGCACACCCCACGCCCGCCGCCTGTGCCCGGGCCGCGGGCCGGAGCCGGAAGGGGCGTCGGCCTCGCCCCGGGCCGGGCGGCCCGTACCGCTTCTGAACCGTTCGCGCGAGGTGGCCTCCCCCGCCGATGCCACCGGGATGTCGCCGAGCACGCTGTCCCGACGGGAACGAGGCCCAGGGGCAGGCGCCCTCCGGGAGGGCCGCGCAGGTCACGGCCCCGCCTCGCCGCGGCCACCGCGTTCCCGGCCGGGACCCGTGGCCGTCAGGAGGACGGACAGACCGCGGCCGGTCTCGACGGTGGCCGTACGGGTCAAGGGGACGCGACCGCGCACTGATGGCCTGGAAAGGCCGTGGCTTACGTGGCGGCCCGGCCGGGATGCGGCGAGGCCAAGGTGCGGCGCGCGGTGAACTACGCGATCCGTGGCGGTCTCGCCGCCTACAAGCGGCCCGCCCGTCTGGAGTCCCGCGACGAGCTCCCGACCACGTCGACCGGCAAACTGGCCGCCTGCGAGCTGCGGAAGGCATCGGCGCAGCAGCGACCTGGAACATCACGGGCACCGCCGCCGTCGCCAACCTCTGTGCCGGCCCCGAGGAGGTATTCGCCGCGTTGTGCGCGGGCCAGGAGAGCCGCGGGCCTGCGAGCGTTCGACCCCGACCGGTACAGGGCCGGCCTGGCCTACGAGATGGACGACCGGCCCGAGGGCGGTGGTGATATCCCGCGGCGCCCACCGGCCGGCTTTCCACCGTGGTCCGTCAGGCAGTCGCCGACGCGGGCCTGGGTGAGGACCTGTCCAAGGTACCGGTGCTGCTGGGGACCACCATGCGCGAGCAGCGCGGCATCGAACTGCGGTGGCGTGACGATGCGGACGCCGCCCTCGAGCACCTGCACTTCGGCACCGCCCTGAACGCGGCCTTCGGGGCGTCCACCACGTACACCTTCGCCAACGCCTCCCTCCGCCACGTTGTACGCGCTCGGCATGGCCACCGGCATGACCGGACTCGGCCTGGCCGACACAGTCGTCGTCGCCGGCACCGACGCCGCAACCGAGAGCGGCTTCGGCACGCCCGACCGGGTGCAGAACGACATCCCCGAGGCGCTGCGCCCCTTCGACGCCACGCACAAGGGGATGCTGATGGGTGAGGGCACGGCGGCCGTCGTCGTCCAGCGCGCCGGCACCGGGAACGGCCCCGTGCGCGCCCGGGTGCGCGGTGTGGGCACGAACTGCGACGCCCGCCACGCCACCGCGCCCGGCCTCGACGGCATCACCCGGGTGGTCCAGGACGCCTACCGCAGAGCAGGGGCACGGGCGCAGGACATCGACCCGGTGATACTGCACGGCAGCGGCACCCCCTCAACGACGCGACGGAGGCGAGCGTCCCGCGCCGCGTCTTCGACGGCGCCGGGCCCGGTCCGCGGATGACCGCCGTCGAGGCGGTGACCGGCCACACCCTGGGCGGCTCGGGAGTGTTCAGCCTCCTTATGGCGGTGCTCACCGGAGCCCGGAACCGAGCTGGTCGGCAAATGCCGATCGCGACGCGAGAAACCGGGCATAACACCATGTTCTGCGCGGAGGGATTGATTCCACGGAATCCGGTTGACCCTGAACCGTGCGACCTATTAGTCTCTCGGCCATTGCACGGGAAGTTGTCGGTACGAAAAGGCGACACGGGGGGCCCGGTTTGTTGACTTACTTTTTCGCCTGGGAATAGTTGCGCGTAGACCTGACTTGAGGTACGCGCCCTCAGGCCGACCGTCCCGCGGAATCCCGGGCGGACTTCACTGATCACCGATCTTCCATCCACATCGCGACGTCTCGCACTGTCATGCCATCACTCATGCCGTGAATGATGGCGTGTTTCGCCGTGCCGAGGTCTCGTCGCGATTGCTTTCATGCACACAATCACCGAGCTCAGAGCGAGATTTCGAGGGTCATCTGTGTCTAAACGCGTCCTGGTGGTACAACCGGCGTTCTCCGCGAACGCCTACGTCGCCCATGCCCATTCTCTCGGCTGGGAGATCTTAGTCGCCTCCCACGAAAGCGACGGCCGCGTAGTCGCCGACGCCGTGCGTTCTCTGGCCACAGAGATCCTCACCGTGGACACCAACGACAACGCCGCCCTCGAGGCCGCGGTCGAAGCATCTCACCAGCAGGACCCCATCCACGCCGTGGTCGCCGGCGGCGAGTACTACGTCCCGGCCGCCGCGCTGCTGTCCGCCCGGCTCGGCCTGTCCGGCCTGGCCCCCGCCGCCGTCGACCTGGTCCGGCACAAGGCGAGAATGCGTGAGGCGGTCGCCGCCTCCGGCTTGGAGCAGCCGAAGTTCACCGTCGTCCGCGACGCCGCGGAGATCGACGCCGCCTGTGCGCACGTGGGCCTGCCCGCCGTCGTCAAGCCGGTCGACTCCGGCGGCAGCGTGCACGTCTCCCGCGTCGACACCCCGGACGAGGCCCGCGCCGCACTCGCGGCGATCCACGCCGAGGAGGGCTTCGAGTTCGACCGGGCGCTGACCACCGACGCCATCGTCGAACAGTACGTACCCGGCACGGAGTACAGCGCCGACGGCTACGTGCACGACGGCGAAGTGGTTGTCGTCGCCGTGACGCGCAAGCTCCTCGGGCCCGAGCCCCGCTTCCTGGAGCTCGGCCACCTCACCCCGGCCCCGCTCGACGAGCCCACCCGCTCCGCGCTGGCCGCTTACGCCACCGATGTCGTCAAGGCGGTGCGCATCACGACCGGCCCGTTCCACTGCGAGCTGCGGCTCAGCGACGGCCGCCCGGTGCTCATGGAGGTGGCGGCGCGCCTGCCCGGCGACAAGATCACCGAGCTCATGGAGATGGCCACCGGCCTGGTGCTGCCCGGGCGGGTCCTCGCGGATCTCACCGGCTCCGACCCCGTGCGTGCGAAAGCCCACAAGGAGACGTTCGCCAAGGCCGCCGGAATCCGCTTCCTGACGGCCGGCGGAACGGGTTCGTACGCGCGACTCGAAGGCTGGGAAGAACTCTCGGCGGAACCATGGGTGGTGGCGAACCCGGTCCTTATCGCGCCGGGTGCGCCCATCAAGACCACCGAAGCGGATTACAGCTGCCGCATTGCCGCTGTCGTTTTCACGGCGGATTCCCCCGAAGAGGCCCACGAACGGTGGACCGAAATCGGTGAGCGCGTACGCGTGATCGGCGCCTGACGCACACCCTCCGCTCGAAATCCGCGATCGGCGCTGAATAACGAAAGGGAGATCCCCTCATGGACGCTCTGCGCTTTCACTGGTGCTCGCCGCCCGACACGGGCCAGGCCACGCCCACGGACACCTACAAGATCGGCGCGCTCGACATGGGCGAAGTCACCGACTTCGTCCAGGAAGCCGAAGAACTCGGTGTCGACAGCCTGCTGTTCGGAATTTCCAACTACCTGCCCGACCCGCTCCCGGTGCTCGGTGCGCTCTCGCAGGTGACGGACCGCGTGAAATTCATGCTCGCGTACCGTCCCGGCCTCATGTCACCGACCCTCTTCGCCCAGGTCGTCAACACCCTGGCGTGGATGTCGGACCGACGCATCTCCCTCAACATCGTCTCCGGCATCTCCCCCGCGGAGCAGGCCGGGTACGGCGACTTCCTCAGCCACGACGAGCGGTACGCCCGCTGCGGCGAATTCCTGGAGATCATCCGCGGTCTCTGGGAGGACAAGCAGCCCATGAGCTACGACGGCAAGCACTACACCCTCGAGGACGCGTCGCTGGGTCTCGGTCACAAGGGCGGCGGCCGCCCGGAGATCTACATCAGCGGCGCCTCCGCCGTGGCGCAGCAGACCGCGCTCGCCTCGGGCGACTGCTGGCTGCGGTACGGGGACACCCCCGAGGGGATCGCGAAGGCGAGCAAGCCCGTCCTCGACGGCGGCACCCGGGTCGGCACCCGTATGCACGTCCTGGCCCGCCCCACCCGCGAGGAGGCGGTGGCGGAGCTGGCGCGCCTCATGCGCAACCCGGACGAGGACCACGAGGCGTGGATCCGCAAGTGGGTCGACACGACCGACTCGGAGGCCGTGAAGTCCTCGTACCGTCTCGCCGACGGCGCGAAGGACGAGTGGCTCTCCCCCTTCATCTGGACCGGCGCTGTCGCCTACCGCGGCGGTCCGGCGCTCTGCATCGTCGGCAGCTATGAGGAAGTGGCCACCTACGTCCACAGCTACAAGGCCGCGGGCGTCAGTGAGTTCATCTTCTCCGGCTGGCCGACGCGGGACGAGATGCGGAACTTCTTCACCCATGTGGTCCCGCTGATCCGCCGCCTCGAAGAGCAGGAGCCGACCGCGTGAGCGCGCCCGAGGAACGCGAGCTGCTACTCGTCGGCGTCGGCTTCATGGGACGTCCGTACGCGGCGGCCGCCAAGCGGCTGGGCCTGCGGGTCCGCGCCATCGAGGCGCACGACTGGGCCGGGGCCATCGAGCACCTGGTCGACGCCGTCGAGCCGAGCCAGGGCCGGTACGGCGCGCTGGACGAGCTGTGGGCGGAGACCGTGCACGCGGCCGTGGAGAAGAGCCTACCGACCGGCATCTTCGGGTTCACCGAGTCGCACGTCCTGGGCGCGGCCATGGCCCAGGACCGCTTCGGACTGCCCGGCCCCTCCCTCCAGGCGGCCGTGATTTCGCGGAACAAGGCGCTCCAGCGCGGGCGGTTCCGCGTCCAGGGGATCGGCCAGCCCGAGTACCGCCTCACCGACGACCTGGCGGCCGCGGCCGAGTGGGCCGCCGCCCGCCTGCCGGTGATCGTGAAGCCCCTCTCGTCGGCCGGCAGCGACGGCGTCGAGCTGGTGGCCGACACCGAGTCGTTCGAGCGGGCCGCGGTGCGGCGCGCCGCCGAGCGGCCGCTGCTGGTGGAGAAGGCGCTCGACGGACCGGAGTACAGCTGGGAGGCCCTGGTCCGGGACGGCGAGGTCTGGTTCTCCAACCTGACCGCCAAGGAGACGACGGGCCCGCCCCACTTCGTCGAGGTCACACACCGTACGGTGCCGCCCCTGTCGGAGCCGGACGCCCAGCGGGTCGCCGCACTGGGCCGGGAGGTCCTCGCGGCCATCGGTATGCGCACCGGGATCGTCCACCTGGAGTTCCGGCTGACGCGGTCGGGGCCGGCGGTGATGGAGGTGGCGGTCCGCACGCCCGGCGACTACCTCATGGAGCTGTGCTCCCTGACGTACGGGATCGACTGGTTCGAGATGGTGGTGCGGCTCACCACCGGGATGGAGCTGCCCCCGGCGCCCCAGAGCCCGGTGCGGTATGCGGCCAGCCATTTCGTGATCTCCGATCCGGGCCAGGTCGTCGCCGTCGACGGGCTGGAGGAGGTCCTCGGCCATCCCGCGGTCGAGGACGCCGCGTTCAAGGTGGCGGTGGGCGACATCGTCCCGAGGACGTCCTCCTCCTTGCAGCGGACCGGGTACGCGGTGCTCGCCGCGGACTCGCCCGAGGAGCGGGAGGAAGCCATCGCGTTCGTCCGCCGGACGCTGTCGGTCAAGACGGTTCCCGTGGCGTCGGAGGAGTGAGCATGCACATCGTTGTCGTCAACCGCTGGCCCAGGTTCCATGACGGCCGCCGCTGGGACTTCTCCCTCGGCCGTTTCGAGGAACTCATCGACCACGACCGGCACCGCGTCAGCTACGTGGTCGATCCGGTCGGCGCCACCGGCGTCCTCGCGGACCCCGCCAAGATCGCGAGCCTCGTCCAGATCGGCGATGTCAACGACTTCGCGGCGCTCCGCGACGCCGTCCGGCAGGTCGCGGAGGAGGTCGGCCCCGTCGACCGGCTCGTGGCCGTCTCGGAGTTCACGCTCGGCATCGCGGCGGAGGTCCGCGAGGCCCTGGACATCCCCGGGCCGCGCCCCGCCGACGTGGCGGTCTACCGCGACAAGCTGCGGATGAAGGAAATGGTCGCCGAGGCCGGCGTCCGCGTACCGCGCTTCGCCTCGTGCGCGGACCGCGGCGCCGCGGTGGAGTTCGCCCGGTCGACCGGGTTCCCCCTGATCCTCAAGCCGGTGGGCGGCGCGGCGAGCATCGGTATCCACCGGGTCGAGGACGAGGCCGCGCTCACCGTCCTGCTGGATCAGGTCGACACCGCCGACCACGAACTCGAGGAGTTCATCGACGGGGCCATCTACCACGTGGACGGATTCGCGGACCAGGACGCCCGGATCCCCTTCATGGCGGTCTCCCGCTACATCAACGACTGCCTGTCCTTCGAGGCCGCCGGGGAACCGCTCGGTTCGGTCGTCGTGCAGGCGTCCCCGCTGCGGGAGCGGGTGGAGGAGTTCGCGCGGCGGTGCGTGTCGGCGCTCGGCATGACCTCCATGCCCTTCCATCTGGAACTCTTCCTCACCCCCGGCGGAGAGCTGGTCTTCCTGGAGGTCGCCGGTCGTATCGGCGGCGCCGAGGTGCCGTACCTCACGGAGAAGCTCTTCGGGATCAACCTCTTCCGTGCCTGGCTGGACGCCGTCTGCGAGGGCGGGGCCACGCTCCCGCCTCAGGTGGGCGACCCGTCGGGCGGCTGGCTCATCATCCCGAAGCCGGGCGGGCTGCCGGCCCGAGTGAGGAGTGTGACCTCGCTGCGCGAGGAGTTCGGCACGATCTGGCGCGAGCTGGTTCCGGCCGTCGGCGACGTCATGGAGCCCGGCGGCAGCTACGACGCCGTGCACAGCGGTCGGTTCATCCTCGTCGGCGACGAGGAGACCGTGGAGGAGGACATCCGGAAGATCATCGCCGGATTCCACCTCGAGACCGCCCCGGTGCGGCAGTGACACGGCTCGCGCCGGGCCGCGGCCGGGCGAGCGAAAGGGAGCGACCAAGCTGATGTCCACCCGACCACGGCTGCACCGAAGACTCTTCGGCTGCGGTGTCCTTTTAGGGATCGTCGCCGAGCAGATGATGCTCTTCGCGGTGCCGCTGCTCATCTTCCAGGACACCGAAGAAGTCTCGGCCCTCGGATTCGCCTACGCGATCGAGTGGCTGCCGGCGCTGCTGGCGTACCCGTTCGCCGGCCTCCTCGCCGACCGGGACGGCGGTGCGCGGCTCTTCCGCTTCGTCACCGCCGGCCGGGGCGTCGTCCTCATCGGCGCGCTGATCGGCTGCCTGGCGGCGCCCTCCCTGCTGACGCCGATCCTGATGACCTCGGGCGCGCTGCTCTCCCTGTTGATGGCGCCGGTGCGGATGTCCGTCGAGAAGGTGGTGCCGCAGCTGGCCAAGGACACGGAGCTGGCGAAGATCCAGGGCCTGGTACAGAGCATGGAGGTCTCGGCGATGGCCGTGGGCCCCGCTCTGGCCATGCTGGGCGTTGCCTTCCTCGACAAGATCTGGCTCCTGGGCGGTGCCGCTCTCGTCTTCCTCGCCGCCGCCGCCTGCTGGCTGCCGCTGCCGCGCGGGCTGCGCACCCCCAGCACCGGCAAGGCGCGCGAGACCTTCGCCGAGCTGCGGCTGGGCTGGTCGATCCTCAGACACACGAAGCCGCTGGTCCTGTTGGCCTCGCTCAACTTCTCGATCAACCTGGTCTTCTCGACGGTGCTCAGCGCCAACGCCGCACTGGTCACCGGGGTGTTCAAGGCCCCCGAGTCGACGTTCGCCCTGCTCAACATCTGTGTCGGGGTCCTGGGGATCGTCAATCTCCTGTTGATTCCCTTCACTCTCAAATTCGTGGGTGTCCGCACCCTCGGAATATTCGGCCTCTCCCTGCTCTGCGTCTGCCTGATATCCATCGGCTGGGCCACGTCCATGCTGCTCTACGGCGCGGCATTCGTCGCGGCCATGCTCGGCGTGACCTACTTCAATGTTTTCAACCGGACTCAGCGAATCAGGGTCCTGCCGCAGGAGCATCTGGGTAAGGTGATGGGACCGTTCTATCTGCTCAATATGCTGGCCCTGCCCCTGGCCGGCCTTCTCGTCGCCGGCTTCGGCTCCAGTCTCGGCCCGCAGCGACTCGTCGCCATTCTGGCGATATCGCTCACCGTATTCGGCGCGATCATGCTGCCCCTGACGATTCGCGCCTTCAGTCGTGCGTTCGCCGCGCAGGAGAAGACTCTCGTGGGCGCGAACGCGGAATAGTGACGGCATTTCATGAAAACGGTCCATCCAGCATCGATTCAGCAGCTGCTCCGAGGAGGAACGTGATGGGTACGGGCTCTGCGCGGTTCAGCGAATTCTTCGGCTCGTTCCCCACGCCGATCTCGATCGTGACGGCACGGGACCGCGAGGGCCGGCTGTTCGGCTTCACCAGCAACGCCGTGTGTTCCGTCTCGGCGGCCTCGCGGACGCTGCTCGTCTCGGTGGGCAAGGGGTCACGCACCCTGCCGGCCATCCAGGAGTCGCAGGCCTTCGCGGTGAATTTCCTCTCCGCTGCCGGGCGGGCCGCCTCACAGGTATTCGCGAGTAAAGCCGCGGACAAATTCGCCAATGTGGAATGGGAGCCTTCACCTGTAGCGGAAGGCGCTCCCCTACTTGTCGACATCGCCTTGAGTTTTGCCGAATGCAGGGTTGAGAATGCTATCGAAGTCAGCGACCATTGGCTCTTCATAGCCCGAGTGGAAGAAAGTACCGTCTTCCCTCGCGAGCCCTTGCTCTACCGCAGAGGCGACTACGGCATCTGGTCGCCGAACAACGCCGGCGTAGAAGAACTCTCGGCTTTATGAAAGCCCTGCGCCCGCCCTCGCCTCTCACTCACTCCCAGAGAAAAGAAAGGCATTTGCATGGACATCGGAGCCGTAGACCACGTCGAGTTCTACGTCGGAGACGCACAGCAGTCGGCGTTCTACCTCTGCACCGGGTTCGGCTTCCGGGTGTGCGGACAGGCCGGCCCCGAGAACGGGCAGGCCGACCACCGCTCGCTGCTGCTGCGGCAGGGCGGTACCGAGATCGTCCTCACCTCCGCGCTGACTCCTGACCACCCGGCCGCGGCCTACGTGGCTCAGCACGGCGACGGTGTCGCCAACATCGCGTTCGAGGTCAGCGACGCGGCCAAGGCGTTCGCGCTCGCGGTGGAACGGGGGGCCACCGCAGTCGAGGAGCCGGTCGTGCACAGCCAGGACGGCACCGAAGTGGTCACCGCCTCGGTCCTGGGCTTCGGGGACGTGGCGCACCGCTTCGTCCAGCGGTCCGGGGACCGGGACCAGTTCCTGCCCGGGGTGATGGACATCTTCGCCGCCGACCCCGACGAGGGCGAGCAGCTCCTGAGCATCGTCGACCACGCGGCGATCTGCCTGCCGGCCGGGCAGCTCCGCTCCACCGTCGCCTTCTACGAGAAGGTCTTCGGCTTCTCCCAGATCTTCGAGGAGTTCATCGAGGTCGGCAGCCAGGCCATGGACTCCAAGGTGGTGCAGAGCCCGTCCGGCAAGGTGACCTTCACCCTGATCGAGCCGGTCACCGACCGCGAACCCGGCCAGATCGACACCTTCCTGGCCCGCCACGGCGGCGCGGGCGTCCAGCACCTGGCCCTGCTCTGCGACGACATCGTCTCGACCGTGGAGACCCTGGGCAACCGCGGCGTCGCGTTCCTCCAGACCCCGGGCTCCTACTACGACCAGCTCCAGGAGCGCTTCGTCCGCTCGAACCTCCTGGTCGAGGACCTGCGCCGGACCAATGTGCTGATCGACGAGGACCACTGGGGCCAGGTGTTCCAGATCTTCACCCAGTCCCAGCACGTCCGGAAGACCTTCTTCTGGGAGGTCATCGACCGGCACGGCGCCCGCACCTTCGGCAGCGGCAACATCAAGGCGCTCTACGAAGCGGTCGCCCGCGAGAAGATCACCTCCTGACCCTGACGCCCGCGCCGGACCCGGCCCCCTCGCCCGGCGATCAGCCCGGCTCGGCCCGCGCCACCCACCCGCTCGACAGGCGGCACCGGCAGGAGTGACGTACCCGGGCAACGTGCCCTCGGCCACTCCGCCGCTTCTCCTCCCTTCCTCCCGGCCACTCGGCCGCTCCGGCCCGGTCCCCGACCGGGCCCGCCGAGCCGTGCGCCCGGCCTCCTCCCCTCGCGCAACACGTTCGTCCATCGACCCACGCACGCGTAAGGAAGACCATGACCGTCGAAGACTCCACGACCTTCACCCTGACCGCGGAGGAGCTCAGTCTCCTGCCCTCCGACGAGGACGTCGCGTTCTACGCCGAGCACGGCTGGTACCTGTCGAAGAAGCTCTTCACCGACGAGGAGGTCGAGCAGCTGGAGGCCGCCAGCGAGCGCTTCTACGCAGGCCACCGCGACCGCAAGCTGCCGGCCCGCCCGCCCAAGCTGGCGTACTGGGAGCCGGAGAAGGGCGACGTCCAGCGGCACAACGACTACATCCACTACGAGGACGACACCATCGGCCGCATCCTGCGCAAGCCGCTGCTGGGTGCCGTGGCGGCGCGGCTGGCCCGCGCCGAGCAGATACGGGTGTTCCAGTCGACCCTCATCTACAAGCCGCCGGTGGCCGAGGAGCAGTCGAACATCGTGCCCTGGCACTTCGACCGGCACTACTGGTCGACCTCCACCTCCGAGGAGATGCTGACCGCGTTCATCCCCTTCCACGACTGCGGCGAGGAGATGGGCACGATCACGATGGTCGACGGCAGCCACCTGTGGAAGGAGATGGCGGAGGCCGACAGCACCTCCCTGCACTTCGCCGAGCGCGACCGCTCCGAGCTGGACCAGATGCTCGACGACAACGCCGCGTACAACGGGGCGGAGGTCCGCAAGATCCCGGTCCACATCCCCAAGGGCCACGTCAACTTCCACCACTGCCGCACGTACCACGGCAGCGGTGCCAACGTGAGCGACCGCCCGCGCCGTGCCATCTCGTTCCACCTCCAGGACGGCGCGAACCGCTACCGCGACTTCTTCCGCTCGGACGGCACCCAGGTCGCCTACAACCATGACCTGCTGGTCCGTCGCACCCCCGAGGGCACCCCGGACTACTCCGACCCCGAGTTCCTCCCCCTGCTGTGGAGCGAACACTGATGGACAGTGCCGCCGTGGTCGGAACCGGCCTGATCGGTACATCGATCGCCCTGGCCCTTCGGGGCCGGGGCGTGGCCACCTACCTGATCGACACGGACCAGGAGGCGGCCCGCGTCGCCGCCGGCCTCGGGGCCGGCATCGCGGGCCCCCCGCGCGGACCGGTCGACCTGGCCGTCCTCGCGGTGCCCCCGCAGCAGGTCGCAGCGGCCCTCAAGGAACACCAACTGGGCGACCTGGCTGACGACTTCACGGACGCGGCCAGCGTCAAGGAACCACCCCAGCGGGAGGCGGCTCGGCTCGGCTGCGACCTGACCCGTTTCGTCGGCGGGCATCCGATGGGCGGCCGGGAGCAGTCCGGGCCGCTGGCCGCGCGGGACGACCTGTTCCACGGGCGGCCGTGGGTCCTCACACCGTCCGCGCGGACCCGGCCGCAGACCCATGAACGCGCCAGGCGACTGGCCGAGTTGTGCGGCGCACGGCCTGTCGTGATGACCCACGCGGAGCACGACCGGGCGGTCGCCCTCATCTCGCACGCCCCACACCTGGTCTCGACGCTGCTGGCAGCGCGGCTGCTGCACGGCGCACGGTCCCAGTTGGGGCTCGCCGGGCAGGGACTCCAGGACGTGACGCGGCTGGCCGGCGGCAGCGCCGAGCTGTGGACCGACATCCTCGGTTCGAACGCCGTGGCCGTCGCCGACGTCCTCGCCGACTTCGCCCACGAAGTCGACGACGTGGTCGAGGTCCTGCGGGAGCTGGGCACCGCCCGCGAGCCGGAACAGCGACGTACGCACCTGGAAGCGCTGTCGACGGTCCTGGTCCGCGGCGTCCAGGGCCGGGCCCGGATCCCCGCCTGCGGGGGCACGGGCGCACCGAGTACGAGTACGGCCTACGCGGCCGCGCCGGGAGGAGCCTGAATGGTGACGCCGACCGCTCCCCCGACACCGGCCCCCCTCTCCCTCGCCGAGCTGCACACCTCGCTCAGCGACCCGGTCCTGGACGCGATGAACTTCCTCAACGAGGTCGTCGCGCGCTTCCCGGACGCCATCTCCTTCGCGCCCGGCCGTCCCACCGAGGGCACCTTCGAGCCGGAGGACCTCGCCCGCCATCTCCAGTCGTACACCACCTACTTGGAGCAGGAGCTGGGCTGGTCGCGCGACCAGACCCGGACCCTGCTGTTCCAGTACGGCCGTACCAACGGCATCATCCACGAGCTGATCGCAAGGACCGTCGCCAACGACGAGGGGATCGAGGTCCCGCCCGAAGCGGTGGTGGTGACGACCGGCTGCCAGGAGGCGATGCTCCTCACTCTGCGGGCGCTCTTCGCCCGTCCCGAGGACACCCTGCTGGTCAGCTCGCCGTGTTACGTGGGCATCACCGGCGTGGCCCGGCTCCTGGGCATCCAGGTCCGCCCCGTGCCCGAGGGCCCCGACGGGCCCGACCCGCTGGCCGTCCAGGCGGCCGCCCGCGCCGCGAAGCAGGCCGGGCAGCGCCCCCGGGCCTTCTACGTGGTCCCGGACTTCGCCAACCCCTCCGGCGCGAGCATGAGCCGGGCGGCGCGGGAGCTTCTGCTGGCAGTGGCCGAGGAGGAGGAGCTGCTCGTCCTGGAGGACGACCCGTACGGCTTCTTCGTCCGGACCGGCGAGGCCCGGCCCACGCTCAAGGCGCTCGACCGCGGCCGGCGCGTCGTGCACCTGGGCTCCTTCGCCAAGACGGCGCTGCCCGGGGCCCGGGTCGGCTACGTCCTCGCCGACCAGGAGGTGGTCGGGCCCGAGGGCGGGCGGACGCTTCTCGCGGACGAGTTGTCGAAGATCAAGAGCATGACCACCGTCAACACCTCGGCCGTCAGCCAGGCCGTCATCGGCGGCCTGCTGGTCGAGAGCGGCTGCCGGCTCCGCGAGGCCAACTCGGCCGCCGTCGCGCACTACCGCACCACCATGGACACCCTGCTCGACGCGTTGGAGCGGCACTTCCCCGCGGAGCGCCAAGCCGAGCTGGGCGTCTCCTGGAACCGTCCGGACGGCGGCTTCTTCCTCGTCGTCGACGTCCCCTTCGCCGCCGACCACAAGGCCCTGGAGCTCTCCGCACGCGCCTTCGGCGTGCTGTGGACGCCGATGCGCGACTTCCACCTCGACGGCGGCGGCACCCGTCAGTTGCGGCTCTCGTGCAGCTCCCAGAGCCCGGAGGCGATCACCGAGGGCATCGCCCGGCTGGCCGCCTTCATCACCGCGCAGATCACCGGCACGGCCGCCTGACACCGACGGCCCGCCACCCCCTGACGTACGGAGAACGGAGACGATGTGGTGATGGCGCTGCACACGTACGAGGCAGCGGCCGAGGAGCGCTTGCCTGGCCCGGTGTGGGACTTCTTCGCCGGCGGCAGCGGCACCGAGTCGATGCTGACGGCCGGACGGGAGGCACTGGACCGCGTCCAGCTGCGGCCGCGCTGCATGGTCGACGTCTCCCGCTGCGACCCGGGCACCGACCTGCTGGGCGCGCGGCTGGCGGCGCCGTTGGCCGTCGCCCCCATGGCCTACCACCAACTGGCGCACCCGGAGGGCGAAGTGGCCTCGGCGCGCGGCGCGGGCGAGGCGGGCGCACTGCTCACCGTGAGCATGTTCGCGAGCCGGGCCCTGGAGGACATCGCGGCCGCGGCGAGCGGGCCACTCTGGCTCCAGCTGTACTGGCTCAGGCGCCGCGAGGTGATGCGCGACCTGATCCGGCGGGCCGAGGCCGCCGGTTTCCGGGCGCTGGTCCTGACGGTCGACGCCCCCCGGGTGGCGTACCGGCCCCGGGACGCGGCCAACGGGTTCGCCGTCCCGCCCGGCGTCCGCGCGGTCAACCTCTCCACGGAGGTCATGGCCGCCTCGCACGGCAGCAGATCGGGGGAGTCAGCCCTGGCCCGGCACTCGCGGGAGCAGTTCGACGCCTCCATCACCTGGGAGGACCTGGCCTGGCTGCGGGAGGTGACCTCGCTGCCGGTGGTACTGAAGGGCGTCCTCACCGGCGAGGACGCGGAGTTGGCGGTCAAGCACGGAGTCTCGGGACTGATCGTCTCCAACCACGGCGGCCGCCAGCTCGACTTCGCCCGCAGCGCCCCGGAGTGCCTCACCGAGGTGGTGGACGCCGTCGGCGGGAGCTGCCCGGTCATCCTCGACGGAGCGATCCGGCACGGCGCCGACCTGGCCAAGGCGCTCTGCATGGGGGCGGACGCGGTCATGCTGGGACGCCCGGCCCTGTGGGGCCTCGCGCACTCCGGCGACGCAGGGGTCGCCGGAGTGCTGCGGCTGCTCATCGACCAGTTCGAGGAGGTGATGGCCTTGATGGGAGCACCGACCGTCGCCGACTTCGGGCGGTCCGGCATCGCGTATCCCGTCTGCGGCCGTCTCCCGTCCTGAACACCGCGGGTCCGGCCGGCCCCAGCGCCGGCCGGACCGCGTCCGTCTCCCGTACGCGGCTACTCCGCGGCGGCCCGCTCCCCGACCGGGCGCCTGCGCCGGTCGAGGTGGGTGAGCGACGGCGGCTGCCACACGCCGTCGGGCTGGTAGAGATCGGTGCCGGGGGCCACGATCGCGTCGATCCGGTCGAGCACCTCGTCCTCCAGCACCAGGTCGGCGCCGTCGAGCAGCGAGGTGAGCTGGTCCATGGTGCGCGGGCCGATGATCACCGAGGTGACGGCCGGGTGCACCAGTGGAAACGCGACGGCCAGCTCCGGCAGACCACACCCCATTTCCTCGGCGAGGGCGATGAGCTGCTCGGCGACCGCGAGCTTGGCGGCGTTTCCCGGCACGGCCGGGTCGAACCGCTTCGGCGTGCGCTTGGCCCGCCCGGTGGTGAGGTCGACCGGCCGGCCCTCACGGTACTTGCCGGAGAGGAAGCCCGAGGCCAGCGGCGACCAGGTCAGCACGCCCATCCCCAGCCGCCGAGCGGTCGGCAGCACCGACCGCTCGATGCCGCGCGCCAGGATCGAGTACGGCGGCTGCTCCGTCCGCATCCGCATCAGCCCGCGCCGCTCCGCCACATGATGCGCCTCGACGAGGTCCTCGGCGGGGAAGGTGGACGAGCCGAATGCCCGGATCTTCCCCTCCCGCACGAGGTCGCTCAGGACGGACAGCGTCTCCTCGACATCCGTCGTGTGGTCGGGCCGGTGCACCTGGTAGAGGTCGATCCACTCCGTGTCCAGCCGCCGCAGACTGTCCTCGACGGCCCGCACGATCCACCGGCGCGAGTTCCCGCTCCGGTTGCGCCCCTCCCCCATCGGGAAGTGCACCTTCGTCGCGAGCACGACATCGTCCCGCCGCCCCTTGAGCGCCTTCCCGACGATCTCCTCGCACTCCCCGGTCGCGTACATGTCGGCGGTGTCCATGAAGTTGATCCCCGCGTCCAACGCCGCGTTGACCACCCGCGAGCAGTCCTCGTGATCAGGATTCCCGGCCCCCCCGAACATCATCGTGCCGAGACAGTGCGTACTGACCTCAATGCCGGTCTTACCGAGAACGCGATAACGCATACGGGCACTCCGTCGCAGAGGATGGGGGGGCGTGGATCGACCCGGTCAGTCTAGGACTTGGAGCGGGTGGGGGTGGGGATCTTCGCGGCGTCCAGCGCCTGACGCACGGTGGCGCCCCAGCCGCGGTCATCGCCCACCCGGTCCGCCAGCGGGGCGAGCCCCCGGTCGAAGGAGGCCACGGCGTCAGGCCGCGGCAGCGCCCCCATGGCGAACCGGCACTGGTCCCGCCGAAACGGTGCCCGGCCCTCGCGCCACGGCCGCTCTCTCGACGGAACCGGGGACAACCCGGGCGCGTGTCTGATGGAGTGACGTGTTGAAGGCACCGTGTGTGCGTGCCCCAGTTCCGGACTGATCTCTCAGGGGGAAGAGCGAGGATGCTGTCAGAGGCGATGACCGCGCTGGCTACGGCTGGAGGCACTGCGGTGGTGCAGGCCGCGGGCACAGACGCATGGACAGGGGTACGCCAGCAGGTGGCCCGCTGGTTCGGCCGGGGGAATCCGCAGCGCGAGCACGCCGAGCTGGAGCGCCTCGAACAGACCGCGGGCGAGCTGGAGGCGGCTCGGCCGACCGAGGTGGAACGGGTCCGGATCCGCCAGGAGTCGGCGTGGCAGGGCCGGATCGAGGCCCTGCTGGAAAGTCTGGAGGACGGCGAACGGGCCCGGATCGCGGATGAGCTGCGCACCCTGCTGGTCCAGCAAACCTCCCACAGCAGTGTGTCGGCCGGCCAGAGTGGGCTGGCCGTCGGCGGACCCGTGGACGTCCGGGCCGACCACGGGTCCGCCGCCGCTGTGACCATGGGGAATGTGACACTGGGAAACCCTTCCCAGCCGGGTCCGCACCAGGACTGAGCGCACCCGGTTCCGCCTCGGCCGCGCCGACTCACCACATCGGTGGCATCTTCGCCGACCACGGCAGCATCGCCGTCGGCTACGCCGAGCAAGTCCACCACCACGCTGCGCCCCGCGCCCCGGCCTCCTGGCCGCACCAGGTCGGCGTGCTCCCGCCCCGCGCTCTGTCATTCCAGCACCGGGCCGAGGTCGATCAGTTGCGGACAGCGGTCGACGGCGGGGGTACCGCGGTGCTCAGCCAGGTACTCACCGGCACCGGCGGGGTGGGCAAGACGCAGCTGGCCGCCGACTACGCCCGCACCGCATGGGACAGCGGCAGTGTGGATGTGCTGGTGTGGATCAGCGCCAGTAGTCGGTCGGCGATCACAAACGGGTACGCGCAGGCCGGTGTCGAGGTGCTGGGAGCTGACCCCACGGACACCGAGAAGGCTACGCGGGAGTTCCTGGCCTGGCTGGAACCCAAGACCGGAACGAAACCATGCCGGTGGTTGGTGGTGCTTGACGACCTTGCCGACCCCGCCGACCTGCGCGGCTTGTGGCCGCCGGCCAGTCCGCGCGGCCGCACTCTCGTCACCACCCGCCGCCGCGACGCCGCACTGACCGGAGCGGGCCGACGCCTGGTGCACGTGGGCCTGTTCATGCCCTGGGAAGCCGCCGCCTACCTCACCGAGGTGCTCGCCGCCCACGACCACACCGAACCCGCCGAGCAGATCAACGCTCTCGCCGCCGACCTGGGACACCTGCCCCTGGCCCTCGCCCAGGCTGCCGCCTACCTCGTTGACGCCGAGCTGGCCTGCGCCGACTACCGCGAGCTGTTCGCCGATCGGATGAGGAAGCTGGCCGACTTGCTGCCCGAGTCCAGCTCGCTGCCCGACGACCAGGCCGTCACCGTGGCCGCCACCTGGTCACTGTCCATCGAACGCGCCGACCAACTCCGCCCCGCGGGCCTGGCCCGCCCCATGATCCAGTTGGCCGCCATGCTCGACCCCAACGGCATCCCCGCTACGGTCCTCACCAGTCAGCCCGCCCTTGCACACGTCACCGAGCGTCGCACCTCCAACGGTACGGACAGCACCCATCAGGCAGCGCCGGTCTCGGCCGAGGACGCTGTACGCGCGTTACGGGCCCTGCATCGACTCAGCCTCATCGACCACAGTCCACCAACACCGCACCAAGCCGTCCGCGTCCACCAGCTCATCCAGCGCGCCACCCGCGACGCCCTCACACCCGACCAGCACGACCGGGTCGCCCTTACCGCCGCCGACGCCCTGAGCGCCGCCTGGCCCGACGTCGAACGAGACACCGGCCTCGCCCGCACCCTGCGCGCCAACGTCACCGCCCTCACCCACACCGCCGAGGACGCCCTGTACCTGCGGTCCGCCCCCCACAGAGTGCTCTTCCGCGCCGGCCGGAGCCTCGGCCAAGCCGGCCAGGTCACTGACGCCATCGCCCACTTCGATCGCCTGACCGAAGCCACCCGCCACCGCCTCGGCCCTGACCACACCCACGCCTTGGGGGCCCGCAACATGCTCGCACGGTGGCGGGGTGAGGCGGGGGACGCGGCAGGTGCCGTGGCCGCGTTCGAAGAGCTGCTGGCCGACCAGGAACGGTCACTGGGCCCCGACCACATAGACACCCTGATGACCCGCCGCGCGCTCGCCGGGTGGCGGGGTGAGGCGGGGGACGCGGCAGGTGCCGCGGCCGCGTTCGAAGAGCTGCTGGCCGACCCGGCGTGGCTGCTGGGCCCCGACTCCCCGGACACCTTGGCCGTCCGTGACGAGCTCGCCCGGTGGCGGGGTGAGGCGGGGGACGCGGCGGGTGCCGCGGCCGCGCGGAAGAACCTGCTGGCTGACCGGGTACGGGTGCTGGGCCCCGACCACCCGGACACACTGAGCACCCGCCACGAACTCGCCCGGTGGCGAGGTATGGCGGGGGACGCGGCGGGTGCCGCGGCCGCGTTCGAAGAGCTGCTGCCCGACCAGGAACGGGTAATGGGCCCCGACCACCCGGACACACTGACCGCCCGCCACGAACTCGCCCGGTGGCAAGGTATGGCGGGAGAAGCGGCGGGTGCCGCGGCCGCGCTCGAAGAGCTGCTGCCCGACCAGGAACGAGTGCTGGACCCTGACCACTTCCACACCCTGGTCACCCGCTACAACCTCGCCAACATGCGAGGTGTGGCGGGGGACGTAGCGGGTGCCGCGGCCGCGTTCGAAGAGCTGCTGCCCGACCAGGAACGGGTAATGGGCCCGGACCACCCGAACACGCTGAACGCCCGTGGATGCCTCGCCAACAGTCGGGGTATGGCGGGGGACGCGGCGGGTGCCGCGGCCGCGCTCGAAGAGCTGCTGCCCGACCAGGAACGGGTAATGGGCGCCGACCACCCGGACACACTGAACACCGAGTTCAACCTTGCCTGGTGGCGGGGGGCGGCGGGGGACACGGCGGCGCTCGAAGAGCTGCTGGCCGACCGGGCGCGGGCGCTGGGACCCGACCACCTCCACACTCTGATCGCCCACGTTGGCCTCGCCCACTGGCGGGGTGACGCGCAGGACGTGACAGGTCCCGCGGCCGCGTTGAAGGAGCTGCTTGCACCCGACCCGGCGCGGCTGTCGGGCCCCGATCTCCCGGACAACCTGAACGCCCGCAACAAGCTCGCCCGATTGCGGAGTGACGCAGCCGCGTGGAAGAAACAGCTGGTCGACCAGGTGCGGGTACTGGGCCCCGGCCATCCCCGTGCCTTGGTCGCCCGTCACGAGCTCGCCGAGTTGAGGGGGAAGGCGGGGGACGCGGCGGGTGCCGTGGCCGCGTTCCAGGAACTGCTGGCCGACCGGACGCGGGTACTGGGCCCCGACCACCCGGACACCCTGTTGACCCGCTACGAGATCGCCGGCTGGCGGGCCACGGCGGGGGACGCGGCGGGTGCTGTGGCAGCGTTCCAGGAACTGCTGGCCGCCGAGGTGCGAGTTCTGGGCCCCGACCACCCGGACACCCTGATGACCCGCTACGAGATCGCCGGCTGGCGGGGTGAAGCGGGGGACGGGGCGGGTGCCCTGGCCGCGTTCAGGGAGCTGCTGATCGACCAGATGCGGGTACTGGGTCCCGACCACCCGAAGACCCTGAGCACCCGCCGCGCGCTCACCGAGTGGCAGATGCAGCAATCGTTGATGGATCAACCGATTGATGAGCAAGATCGATAAGCGACGTCGCGCTGTTGCCGTCCTCCAGCAGCACGACCGCAGGAACAGCCATGACCTCGCCGGTCACCTCCTCGGCCGCGTCGAGGAGGCCCGGGCCATCCTGTTGCCCAGACGCCCCCGCTTGGTGGTGAACCCGCGCCGCGAGCGGTCCAGGCCCTCACCTCCCGCACCACCTCCGCCATGCGGGCGAGGAGGCTCTGCCACGCCGTCTCGTCCTGGTGTTCTACCTCTGTGCCCCTCTTTGAGGCGGGCGGCGGTTCGTTGCGGGCGCCGGCGGCGTGCTGATGGGCCCGCACGACGGTGGAGTCGACCGAGACGTCCCAATCGATCTCCCCGGCCACCTCGGCCTCGGCCTCAACCTGCTGGAGCAGGCGTTCCCGGGTTCCGCCGGCCGACCACAGGCGGTGACGTTCGCAGACCGTCTTCCACAGGCCGAGCCGTTCGGGCAGGCCACGCCACTGATCGCCGGTCCTCCGCCAACACCCGGAACCAAGCCCCTGCCAGCGATCAGAGAACAGGCTCTGGATCGGAGCCGAGAAGAGCTGACGGCTACGTGTTCTTTCGCGGTGACAGAGTGTGCCCGGGCTAGTGTGCGTACGTGAACAAGACAATCTCCGACGACTCCGGCCTGGTGTCCCTGCCCAGCGCGTGGCCATTCCCTCCCACGGTCGAACGACTGTGCGAGGCGATCACGGCTGCCGGCTACCACGTCTTCTCACGGGTCGACCACGCGGCCAACGCAGCTCACGCCGGCATCACACTGCGCCCCACCGAGCTGGTCCTGCTCGGCAGTCCCCGGGTGGGTACAGAGCTGATGCTCGATCAGCAACGTGTAGGGCTCGATCTTCCCTCCAAGGTCCTTGTCTGGCAGGACGGCCAGGACAAGGTCTGGCTGACCTATAACACCGCAGCCTGGCTAGTCCAGCGCCACGGCCTGGGCGAGGGCGGTAGTGCAGCCGCCACAGCCCTGGAAGGCACGCTGGCGCAGGTCTGCGGCCAGGCTGCATCTGAGTGACGTTCTCCCGACACGGGGAACGGGTTCCCGGAAGGTACGGGTTCTCATGTACGAAGGCCAGACGGTGCGTGCGCCGAGGATGTACCCGGTGGAGTCGCGCGAGTGTGCGGTACGGATGTACCGGGGCTCTGTGGTCACGCGGGGAGCGTGAGTGCAGCGGTGTGGTGTCGGCGTTCGTTTCGTCCGGACCGAGGTGGCCATTCGCGGAGTTCCGACGGCTGGTGGTAGATCAGCCAGACATCTCCGGTACTCAGCGGCAGGCGCCGATGCCGCCGTAGCCGCCCTCTGTCCCGGGACGCAGAACGCTCCAGCGGATCAGTAGTTCCCTGTCCGGCCGGTGTAGACGAGGACGCTGGCGTCGTACCAGCCGTACGCGTAGCTGGTCACCCCGCTGTCTCCGACCATCTTCGTGTGGCAGGTCCCCCCGTTGGTCGGAACGGTGCACTTGTAGGAGCGGCCGTCGCTGTTCCGAATGATCTTCGTGTGCGGGGCGGTGGCGTTGTTGACGTCGTAGTTGCCTTTCGACATCCGCGACCAGATCGCCTCGCACGACGGCGAGTACCGGAGCTCCACTACTCGGTACTTGCTGCCGGACGGAAGCGAGAAGCTGTCGACCGTCCGGGCATCCCCCTGGCAGTAGGCGGCGGGGTCCTTGCCGTCACAACCGGTGTGCCAGCAGCCGCCCATCGGGCCGGCGGGCACCGCCTGCGCGGTCGGTGCGAGCACCACCGTGCCCGCCGCCATGGCCAGTGCCCCCGCTGCGGCGGCGAATCTCCGTCTCATGTGTCCCCCCGTGTGAATCTCGCGGCCTGATCGCCCCGGGACGTTCCTGCTTCGGTTCCCTTGACTCCCCCGCTGTAGACCTCGGTTGCAGGCATTGGGCCGGTTCAGGGCCCATGGGTGACCGCATTTCTCCCTTGGGCCGGACCTACCCTCCGGCCTTGCCTCCTGGAGCTCGCGCACCGGTGGCGGGGGGAACCTCAGCGCAGGAGGGCGAGCGGGGCAGCCCGGACGCGCAGGTCGCCGACGGCGGCACGAGCCGGTGGCGACGGCCAGGACAGGGAACCCGGCCAAGCGGATACCGCCCGCCGGTGCACGAAGCACGAGGGTTCCGAGATTCCTGAACGCTGGCAGGCCGGACCCTGCGCGTCAGTTGACAGCCGCGGCGGTCCCGCACGCGGGTTCCGGCGAAGCTGCCGGAACCCGCTTTTCCGAGCGTTCGCGGTGCTGCCGACCCAACTGGCTAACCGGCAGGCCAATGCGGGTTCGGCGTGCCGTCATCGCTCATGTGCGCCCGTCGCCAGACAGCGAGGCCCGCTGCCGCGCCGAGTACGCGGCACCGGCCGCAGCGCGCCGTCTGGCCGCTGTGACCCAGCGCCCACCGGCCTGTTGGCCAGACTCCGGCGCCGCCTGTGTGTCTGCGAGCGGCTCCGCCTGAGGCAGATCAGCAACCGTGCAGTTCAGCGCCGTGCAGATCTTGTCGAGGTCGTCGAGGCGGACTGTGATCGGGGCACCACCCCACAACGCGGCGACCTTGCTGAGCGAGGGGTTGAACCCCACTTGTCGGAAGGCCGCCAGCGTCGGTAGGCCGCCACAGGTCACGCTGGGCCGCCACCATCCGCAGATTCCACTTCGCCGCGGGTTCTCCCAGTCCATCACCGCTCCTTGCGCAGCCTGCGCGCTCACAGCCAAGTTCGCCACCTCCGGATCGGCGTGCGCGGTCGGCATGTGCCGAAGTGTCGTAGTGGCCCAGTCGTGCCCGAGGACCTTCTGCACCTCCCACCACGTCATCCCGCGCTCGGGACGTGCAACTTGGAACCCGTCTTGCCGCGGTCCACGAGGCTCGGACCGGCGACTTCGCTCCCTTCTA
This sequence comes from Streptomyces diastaticus subsp. diastaticus, assembly GCF_011170125.1. NCBI lineage: Bacteria > Bacillati > Actinomycetota > Actinomycetes > Kitasatosporales > Streptomycetaceae > Streptomyces > Streptomyces diastaticus. Next base: position 112,464 of record NZ_BLLN01000005.1, read on the forward strand.
GGCCCTGCCGTGGGCGGAGTCGAGGGCCGCCGGGACAGGTCGAGCAGGCCGGCGTCGTCGAGACGGTGCAGGATCTCCTCGTGGAGTCGGGACCAGACGCCGGCTTCGGACCAGATCAGGAACCTGCGGTGGGCTGTCGACTTCGATATCCCGAAGCAAGGCGGCAGTGCCGCAAGGCGCGTCCGTTGACCAGGACGTAGATGATCGCGGCGAACCGCGTCTCATCGGGCGTGTCCCGCGTCCCGCCACCCTGCGGCCGCACCTTCGGCGGCGGGATCAGCGGCTCCGCGATCTCCACAGTCCGTCCGGAACAATGGAACTCCACGTGCCCCGCCCCATGACCGACTCACCACAGAGGACACGACTTACGCGGACCCTGCCGTGGCTGGTCGGTCAGTGGGGCACGGGGTCGGCTACACCTCGTTGAAGCCACGCGAGGCGTCGTAGATGTCGGCCTTGATGACGACCACGAAGAAGCGCGTCACGACGTAGTGGATCATCAAGCGGTCTTCCCAGATTTCGCGGGTCGCGGTGTCGTTCATGTAGGCGAGGAAACTGCCGGCGCCTTCAGGATCGGCTGCGACCCTGCCGACGAGACGCTGGAACTTCTCCCGGTCTGCAGGCGGTATGTAGTCCCGGAAACGCACCACCTGCTCGGTGAACTGCACGCGCTTCTTCATCGCGGCAGATCCTATGGGCGCGGCAGAGGCCCCTTGCCCCCGGAGGCCCGGCGTCGTTCCGTGCCGGGCATGGGGCGTCCGGCTCTCGGTTCCGCAGAAGACCGGCGGCCTGGCCGCCCGGGAAAGCCGTGGTGCCCCGGGGGAACGAGCCTCGGGGCACCACGGGAACGGTCAGACGCCGAACGGGGCCGGGTACTGGATGGTGCCCGCCGGGACAGGGCGAGTGTCATCCAGAGCCATCGCCATCATGGCTTCGTCAGGTACGTCGAACGGGGCTCGGATGCCGAAGCGGGAGGCCGGTGTGAAGCCGAACCGAGGGTAGTACTCGGGGTGGCCCAGGACGACGACGAGGTTCTCTCCCATGGCCTGGGCGGCGGACAAGGCGGTGCGGATGGCCGCGGAGCCGGCTCCGGCGCGCTGGGCCGAGGGCAGTACCGCGCACGGTGCCAGGGCGAGGGCAGGTTGACCGCCGACGTGGCAGCGTGTGAGCAGCGCGTACCCGACCGGGGTGCTGTCAGGGGCGGTGGTGACCATCGACAGGCCGTCGATCCACGCCTGGGGGTCGGCGCGCAGGGCGTCCACGATGTCGGTCTCGGCGGCGGTGGGAAAGGCCGCGAGGAGGATGGCACGGACAGCGGGGATGTCGTCAGCGGTTTCGGGACGGGCGGTCCAGGAGGTCATGGTTCCGTTCTCAGCGGTGGGGTGAGGGTGGGGGCGGAGGATGTAGGCGGCATAGCGGTAGTCACTGCCGTGTTCCCGTCGCGTGTCGATCTCCGCGCGGTGCGCGGCCAGGGCCTCCGGCATGCCGGGCCGCCGTGGGTCCACTCGTGCCAGGCGCTGGGTGAGCGGCGTGTAGTACTCGTCCCACCAGTCGTTTTCCGGCAGCGGCCAGTGCGCGTGGACGCCGTAGCCGGCGGCTCGCGCGGCGTCGGTGTTCGCGGCACGGGTGCGCAGTGGGTAGACAGAGTCCCAGTAGGCACTCACCGCGGCGGCGGGGTCGGGCGCGGTCCACTCGATCTCGGTGACGACGAGGACGCCGCCCGGGGCGAGCAGGCGACGCCAGGCCCTGAGGGCGTTGTCAAAACCGATGGAGTACACGGAGCCCTCGGCCCAGATCAGGTCGAAGCTGTGATCGGGGACGGCCAGCCGGTCCATCGAGCAGTTGACGACCGCGACCTGGTCTCCCAGGCCCCGGCGGGCCGCCTCGGCGGCGAGGCCGTCCAGGAAGGGCTGGTGCAAGTCGACGGCGGTCACGTGCGCACCGGCCTCTTCCGCCAGGAGCAGGGCTGAGCGACCGGGACCGCAGCCCGCGTCCAGCACGCGCGGATGCTCCGGCAGTGGCCCGGCCATTTCGAGCAGGCGCCGTGTGGTGGCATCCGAGCCGGGGCCCTGCCGGGGCAGATCCTGGTGCAGGGCGAAGAACGCCTCCGTCACGGCGTCGGTCGTGCCGGTGTCGTTCACAGCTGGCGCTCCCGGAACTGGTAGGTGGCACGCAGGTGCCGCGTGATGTCCTTCCTGGCGGCCTCGCGGTCGCTGCGCAACCGGGCGTCGGTACGGGAGGCCGCGTAGGCGTTCTCCCTCAGCAGTTGGCGGTAGCTGTCCAGGCGGCGCTGGGTGATCTCGCCTGCCTCGACGGCAGCCAGTACCGCGCAGCCGGGTTCCTCCGCGTGCGCGCAGTCCGTGAACCGGCAGTCCCGTGCGAGGTGTTCGATCTCGGCGAAGGTCTGCTCCAGCCCGTCCTGGGCGTCGTGCAGGCCGATCGCCCGCAGACCGGGGGTGTCCAGCAGGACCCCGCCACCGGGCAGAGGAATCAGCTCCCGCCACGCAGTGGTGTGCCGCCCCTTGTGATCCACGTCGCGCACAGCCGTGGTCGCCAACCGGTCCTCGCCCAACAACTGGTTGCCCAGCGTGGACTTACCGGCGCCCGAAGGTCCCAGCAGCACGACGGTGCCGTTCAGGACGGCCGTCAGGGTGTCGAGGCCCAGCCCGCTCACGGCGCTGGTGACCAGGACATCGACGCCTCGTGCCACCTCGGACACTTCGGTTGCGGCGCGTTGGGTGTCGGCACACCGGTCGGCCTTGGTGAGCACCACGACCGGCTGGGCACCGCTCTCCCAGGCCAGGGCCAGCATACGTTCGGTCCTGCCGTGCTTCAGCGGCGTGTCCAGCGAGACCGTCACCGCGACCGTGTCGATGTTGGCGGCCAGGACCTGGCCCCGGGAGGTACGCGAAGCGGTGGACCGGATCAGGGCGGTGCGTCGCTCCAGTAGCGCGTGCAGCACCGGTCCGTGATGGGGGGTGGCGGGGCGGAGGGCGGCCCAGTCGCCCGTGCACGGCGCCACATTCGCCTGGCCGGCGGCATCGGGGATCTCCGCACGGACAATCCCGGCGTCGGTGACCGCCTCACACGAGCCGCGCTCGGCTCGCACGACACGGGCCGGGATCAAACCGGCGGCACGATGAGGGGTGAAGGTGTGCTCGCTCGCCTCGTCCCAGCCGTAATCCGTCAGGGAGTACGGCTGAGCATGGTCGAAAGTAGATTGATGCAACGTAGAGACCCTTGAACAGGGGCCCCGTCGAGCGCAAGGCTCAACCCCTTGCGAGTCGTCGGACTCAGGGAGATGAACGCCAGGTCAGGCCGGGGCCAGGGACGTGAGGATGGTCCGGCGTGCGCTGCGCACGGCAGCGGCCTTCACGGCAGACATCGACTCACCTCCCTCTTCCGGTCTCGCAGCTGACCTGACGGTCTCTTCTGCGTGGAGGATAACACGTGTAATCGCGAACGTCGGGCACAGCAAGGAGCGAAGGGTGCACGCCTGCCCCGTCCACGTCTCGTGCGCAGCGGCTTCCCCCTCACGACCCAGGACGGGTACCGGGTGTCGGCACCGGGAGTCTCCGCGCTCAGCGATGAGGACTGCACCCGGTTGCCCCCGCGACGGAGGCGATCCGGCTGCCCCGGACCGGACCGGGGTGGTCCCGGGCCCGGCCCGGACACGTCTTGGCTGACAAGGGCCACAGCTCGAAGGCGATCCGCATCTGGCTTCGCCGCAAGGGGCATCGCCCACACGATGCCCGAGCGGGCCGATCAGATCCGCGACCGGTCCCGGCGAGGCAGCAGCGGAGGCGCCGCCCGCCGGCCTTCGACCGCAAGAGCTACAAACGACGCAACGTCGTGCGACGGTGCTTCGACCGCCTGAGGCAGTGGCGCGGCATCGCCACCCGTACGACAAGACCGCCGAGTCCTACGAGGCAGCCGTCGCCCTCGCGTCACTCCTGATGCGGGCGTGGCAATTGACAACAGAACCCAGGGCAGCATCGGGGTGCTCCTGGCGAAAGGCCCTGCCCATGCCGCACGTGTCGGAGGTTGAGGTGTACCCCGCGATTCGGCGTGACCACGGCGGCGGCATGAAGAGGCCGGCTGACCTCCGCCCGCCGCACCTCGACAGTGCCGCCTTCGACCAGCGCCCTCGAAGGCACACGCTCAGCCGAGGTCAGCTGCTCGTTTCGCTGTGAAGTCCGTACGCCATCGGTCGATCAGCGGGGGCAGCTCGCGCAGTATGAACGCATAGAAGTCCTCCATCTCCGCCAGTCGCCGCCCAGCCGGGGTGGATGGGCCTCCGGCCGCTGCGAGTCCCTGCTCGGCGACTTCGCCCATGGTGGCCAGTAGCTGGTTCTGCTGCGACATGAGCTTTGCCCAGGCACCATCCGGGAAACGGTAGTGGTCGCGGCGGCTGCCCGGCGCCGGGACCCGCTCCAACAGGCCACTCAGGGTGAGCTGCTTCACGGCGCCGGACACCGCACCGGAGCTGATCTGCAGCTCCTCGCGCAGGTCGGCGGCGGTCGTTGTTTCCCGCTGGCTGAACAGCAGGGAGGCCATCACCCGCGCGGTGGTCTTCTGCATCCCGCCTTGCGCGAGGATCAGCGCCAGCTTCTCTGCCGCGTCCCGCAGCTGCTTGTCGTGGCCCATGCCTACACCTTAACCGAGAACTCCCCACACTCAGAGTCTTCAAAGATCTCTGAACACTGCCTATGCTCGAGGCTGCGGACGCGACTGAGCATCGCGTCCGATGAGCGCCGAATGCGTCGAGCAGAAGGGCCCACCCACCCGTGACTCGCAAGAACGCCGCAGCCACCGTCCACGGAATGTCCGACGAAACCTGGAAGAGGCACGCCAATCCGTGGAGCGTGTGGACTCGCCTCGCCGCCATCCCGGCCTTCGAGCTGGCCGTGTGGAGCCGGCAATGGCTCGGCTGGTGGTGCCTGGCCGCCGTCCTCATCGTCGTTGTCTGGCTCTGGCTCAACGTGCACCTGTTCCAGCCGGTGGAGCCCACCAGCTGGGCCGCAAAGGGCATCTACGGTGAACAGCTCCACGTCGACGGCAAGGTTCCAGCCGAGCACAAGACGACCCTCAACTGGCTGATCGCATCCGGCCTGGTCGGCTTCGCGCTGATCGCCTGGGGACTGACCGCCTTGACCATCTGGCCGCTCGCCCTGGGCACCGTCGTGGCCGTGCTCGCCCAGCTATGGCGGATCGACCGCTACGGCCTGCTGTTCCAACAGCACCTGCACGAGCAGTCCCGGGGTGACACGGCGTGAAGCACCCCCAGCCTTCAGGCGGCGCCCCATCCCCACACTGCTGCGATTTCTCGCGAACATCCATGAGGCCCCAGGCCACAAGCCGCTGCCCGAACCGGTGGACGAACGCTGCTGTTTGAATCGGACGTAGCCTGTCGGCGCCCGCGACGTCGCCAGCTCCTGGTGCGCGCCCCCGACACCACTGCCATCGCCGGCACGGGCGCGCCGCCTCCAGCGCCATGCCGGTCCTCATCTGCAACAGCCGCCCCGGGCCCGGTAGAAGCTCCGCGCAGGAGTCCCCTTGAGCGCCGCCGCTGCACGCGAGGCACGTTTTTGCGGTGGCGGAAGGGTTCGATCCGCCGGACAGGCCCTCGACGTGGCGTTCTGTGCCGCAGCAGTCGTCGCGCTCGACATCTGTACGATCACCGCCGCCAGGTAGCAGACCTCCCTGACGCAGTTCCGGTACAGGGCGCCCGACCAGGGCGGCCAGTTCTGCCCCAGAGACCCCTCACCGGCCCTGAACTGCGGCATTACGAAAGAAACACACTCGCTGATCCCGAACCCGGCGGCGATCTTCGCGAGGGTGGCGTGTTCGCACAGGTACACCAATGCCACCATCGCGCGCTGTGACGGACGGAGCTTGCAGCGCCGGTCGCCCTCACGGGTGACGATCAACATGGGTGACCCAGTCCACGAGTGCATGCGGCAGGACGAGTGCGGCAGGATGCATGACCGACGAGGCCCCCGAGCAACGTGATGGAAACGTCAGACATCTCGATCAACAGCCCGGGGGCCTCGCTCGTTGCGCTTCACGGCCCGTCACCCGATCGGTGGCCAACTCGAAGAACTCAGTGATGCTGATCCCTGGTGATGCGGTCCAGGGAGGTAACCATCAAGGCCTCCCACTCGTACCAGAGCGGGTCCTTCATCCACCGGCCCAGCTTCGGCCGCTCGTCCAGGTTCACCGCACCCGAGACGGTCGAGTCCTCGACTTCGCCTGCTACCGCGTACCGACCTGCTTCTGTGGCAGCGTCCAGCTCCTCGCCTTGGCGGGCAAGAGCAGAGCTGTCCTCGGTGTCGCGGCTGATACGCCGCACCTTGAGGGCCCGCATACCGGGCAAGAGTCGCACATTGGACATAGGTTCACCTTCTGTCACATCTGCCTTGGGCGCCAACTTTGGTGATCTTGTTTCCCCAGGACTGGGAGGCCAACCACGCGATCCAGGCCCGGCCCGCGGAACACCGGGTGTCCTGGCGGCCGTAATCCGGAGATCATCTCCCCAATGACAACCGGCCGTTCAGAAGTGCCCGAGGCCGTTCATGCCGGTTCGGGAGGATGCGGGTTCCCGATGGGCGAGGGGTGACGTTCTCCGTAGCGCCGTCGGGCCCAGGCCCCACCGGAGCGGCCGGAGCGGCGCTCGGACCCGGTGAGCCCGTCCGGCTCCGGGGCGATGGAAGCGGGCGGCGGCGCGGGGCGGCGGGTGGCCCGATGCCGCCGGGCGTCATCGCGCCACCGCCCGGCTCTTGAAGAACTCGTTCCGGGGCGCGGCTCCGGTGGCCCGGCGCACGGTGCGGGCACCATCCCTCCAGGTCACAGCCCCGCACCGTACGGAATGCGGGACTCCGTCACCGATATCAGCACGCCAACTCCCCCTTGAACACCGGTTGGTGCGAACATTTCCCTCTCCCGGACGCCGACCCCTTTGATATCGTCAACCTCGTTGACGATCATTAGGGGATTCGGGGGGTCTCCAGCATGTCTTCCGGGCTGCCGTACCGATGTACCGCCGATCCGCTTGCGGATCTACCCACTTCCGGCATCGAAACAATCCGGCCTCGCACCGGGCGGTGCGCATGACCGGCACACCGGCCGACCGGGACACGACGGCCGTCGCCGACTGGATCGCCGCGCAACTCTGCGCCGAACTGCCCCTACCCGCTGAGCAGTTGAACCGGCAAGCGACCTTCTTCTCGCTCGGCCTCACCTCGCAGGCAGCCGTGGCGATGGTCAGCCGTCTGGCGGTGCGCCTCGGCCGTGACGTCCCCGCCGCCACGCTGTGGGCCTCCCCGACGGTGAACGGGTTCGCCCGCCGCGGTGGTCTCCGCGGAGGACGGCGCCGACGTGCCGGAGGGCCGACGGACCGCCGAGACGCGGCCGGGTGAGCCCCTGGCGATCGTGTCGATGGCGGCACGGCTTCCGGGCGCCGACTCCGTCGCGCAGCTGTGGGAGCTGGTCCTCGCCGGCAAGGACGCGTTCGGCCCGCCCCCGGAGGGGCGGTTCCCGGACGCCCGGGAGGCGATGCCGGACGCGGGCTATCTCAGTCGCGCTCGGCGGGAACTCCCTGCTCGGTGTGCAGTTGGTGTCCCGGATCAGGGCCGCCCTGGGAACGACGCTCCCGCTGTCGGTGCTGTTCACCCACTCCACGGTCGCCGCCATGGCCGGGGCGGTCCGCGACGGGCGGGCGCAGCGCACGACGCTGGTGCCGATCCGCTCCGAAGGGACCGGCCCCACCTCGTACTGGATCCACCCGGTGGGCGGCGACGTCGTCTGCTACCGCGGCCTGGCGCAGCTCCTCGGCATGCCGGTGACCGGCGTCCAGGTCCCCGACGGCCTGGGCTCCTCGTTCGGTCTCGACGAGCTCGCGGATCTGTACGCCGACGCGATCGCCGACGACGCCACGGGCCCGGAGGTACGGATCGCCGGCTGGTCGATGGGCGGGGTCCTCGCGCTGGAGGTCGCCGAGCGGCTGGCGGAACGCGGCTTCGCCGTGGCACCGGTCGTCGCGCTCGACCTGATGGAGCACCCCGACGAGGACCACGGCGAGGTGTCCCACGCCGAGCTGCTGGCCTGGTTCGCCCGGGACGTCGCGCACATCGCCGACGCCCCCGACCCGCTGGCCGGGCACGACCTGGCGGCGGAGGAGGACCCGGCCGCCGTACTGACCGAGCGGCTGCGCCTCGGCGGGCTGCTCGGGCCGGACACCGACGACGAGACGATCGGCGCGCTGTTGGCCCGCTTCACCGCCAACTCCCGTGCCCTGTCGGGCCATCGGCCCGGCACCTACCGTGTTCCCGCGGTACTGGTCCGCGCCGCCGACGGGGCGTCCCAGGACGTGACGTCGGCGTGGGCCGCGGCCACCTCAAGGACCTGGTCGCCGTCCACACCCTCGGCGGTGACCACTACTCCGTGCTCCAGCCCGACCGTATCGAGAGGTTCGCCTCGGTGGTGCGCGCGAGCTGGGACGCAGAAGACCACTGAGCGACAACCCCGTCGCTCGCTTCACACCCCTCAGAAAAGGAAGTCATCATGTCTTTCACCCGTCACGACGCCGCCTCGGCCCCCGAGCAGTCCCGCCCGATCGTCGAGAACACCGCCAAGGGTTTCGGGTTCCTGCCCGCGCCGGTGGCGCTGATGGCCGAGTCGCCGGAGCTGCTGGAAGCCTTCATGACCGGCAACGGGCTGTTCAACAAGACGAGCCTGAGCCAGATGGAGCGTGAGGTCTTCGTCCTCACCATGGCCGCCAAGGTGGAGTGCCACTACTGCGTGGCCATGCACTCCTCCATGCTGACCCGCTCGAAGGCGGAGCCGGCCCTCATTGAGGCGCTGCGCGCCCGCAAGCCCCTGGACGACGCGAAGCTGGAGGCGATGCGTGTCTTCACCCTCGCCGTCATGGAGGGCCAGGGGTACGTGGAGCCGGAGACGATGGAGGCGTTCCTCTCCGCCGGCTACACCCGCCGCAACGCGCTGGAGGTCGTCCTCGGCCTGGGCGTCTACACCATCTCGACATACGCGAACCGTATGACCGAGGCCCCGCTCGACGAGCCCTTCAAGGCCTTCGAGTGGCACTCGGAGCACTGAGTCTCCGGACACTGAGGTGCGCGCGGCGTGACCCGCGCGCACCGACCAGAGGTAGGAACCAAGGGGGAGAAATCAACCGATGAAGATATCCGCAAGCCGTGTGCGCTGGTCGCTGGTGGGCCTCGCGTTCGGTGTCACCACGGTGATCGGGCTCGCACCGATGGTCTCGGCGACGAACGCCTCGGACTCCGCGGCGGTAGCGGCGGAGTCCGACCTTCCGGCGCTCAAGCTGTTCAACCAGGTCTCCCTGGGCGACGGTTTCGTCCAGACCCTGTACGCCACCGACGCCTCGAACCGTCCGAAGGTCCTGGCGGTCAGGATCGACGCGGCGGCCGTGAACACACTGCCGACGACGCCGACCCATGACGGCCAGACCTGTTTCGACAAGGACGGCGACGGCATCAACCTGGAGACGGACTGCGCGAGCGGCCACGAGCGGAACCTGTGGTTCCCCAAGCTCCCGGGGCTTCCGTTCAAGTGGCTGATGTTCAACTGGCAGCGCAACGGCCACGGCCCGACCCATGTCTTCGACAAGCCGCACTTCGACTTCCACTTCTTCATCCAGGATTTCACGGAGCGGAACAAGATCCGGACCGGGCCGTGCAACCTCGTCATCAACTGCGATGACGAGGCCACCGCGATGAAGCCGGTCCCGGCGCAGTTCATGCCTGCGGGCTGGGGCATGCCGGGCGCCGTCGGCCGCATGGGCAACCACATCGTGAACCCCAACGCGGCTCCGGCCAACGGGGATCCGTTCACCCAGGCGTTCGCCTACGGCGTCTACGACGGCCACGTCACCTACTGGGAGCCGGTCGTCAACAAGGACTGGGTCGTCGCGACCAAGCCCACCAAGGTGTGCCAGCCGATCACCCAGGCGCCGGAGGTGGAGCTGTCCGGCTACTACCCGACCCAGATGTGCACCCGCTACAACTCCGCCGGTGACGTCACGTTCACCATGGAGAACTTCGTGCAGCGCACGGCCCCCAGCGGGTCCTGACCTCCGATGCGTCCCCGTCGGATCCCGGCCCGCGCACCAGCACCCTGACGCCGGGCCCCTCGCACCGTGCCCGTGCGGCTCACCGACCGTGAGCCGCACGGGCACCACGCTTTCCCACCGCTTCCCGCGGGCCCGGCCGTCGCGGGGACGCGACGGTCAGGACCCCAGCCAGCCCATGACCCGCTCGATCCCGCCGGGCCGGGCGACCCGGGCCAGCGTGTCCTCGACCAGGGTCATCTCGGGCCCGCCCACGGTCTCGGCCCACTCCTCGCGCAACTCGTTGAGGATCTCGCCGGACAGCATGAGCGCCTCCATCCCGCGTTCCGTGAGGACGACGTCGACCTGGCGCTGGTCCCTGGCGTTCGGGGTCCGCCGGACATACCCCAGCTGCTCCAGCCCTCCGACCGTCTTGTGAGCAGCCTGCTTGGACACCCCCAGCCGCCGCCCGAGGTCGGAGATGCTCCCGCCCTGCCTGATCATTTGCATGGCGAACCCATGGGCCGGCCGCAGATCGGGGTGCCCGGCCTCGGCGAGGCGTACATGCAGCTCGTCGATCAGCGTGCGGAAAGCCTGGAGAAGAAGAAAGGGAAGCGCATTCCCGGGGCGGTGCGAAGACATAAGAGGACCCGTATATACGTGCGATCACTTTATTTAAAGTAAAACTGTATCAGCTCCTGGAAGCCTGATACGCAACCCCGCCCGGAACGATCACAGAATCTCGCCCCCGGGGTTCCATCCGGCCGACCGATATCGAACTTCGGCCACGATCGGTACGCTCTGGCGCTCGCAGATCCGGATGATCCGGTGGGTGCGGGCAGCGGTCAGGTCGTGGGTGCGGCCCGGCAGGGCGGGCGAGAGCCACAGCAGCCGGCCGCCGGGATCGGTGACGACCTGCACGTTCACACCGTGGCGCCGACGCTTGTGGGAGTAGTCGGCCCGGCCGTCGCCGACCCGGTCGCATTCGGCGAGGGTGCCGTCGAGCAGGACGAAGTCGGGTTCGTGGTCGCGCAGCGCCTTCAGCAGGCCCGGTGCACGGGTGGCGAGCAGGTCGAGGACCCCGCTGGTGCAGGCGTGGGCGGTGCACTCGCTGATCCCGAACCCGGCGGCGATCTTCGCGAGGGTGGCGTGTTCGCGCAGGTACACCAGTGCCACCATCGCGCGCTGGGACGGACGGAGCTTGCAGCGCCGGTCGCCCTCACGGGTGCCGATCAGCATGGTGACCCACTCCACGAGTGCGTGCGGCAGGTCGAGTGCGGCAGGGTGTGTGACCGACGAGGCCCCCGAGCAACGTGATGGAGACGTCAGACATCTCGATCAACACCCCGGGGGCCCTCGCTCGTTGCACTTCACGGCCCGACACCCGATCGGTGGCCAACTCGAGGAAGCTCAGTCGCTGGAGGCGGCGCGGGATGCGGAGTGGGCTTGGGGGGGGGCATAGCGGAGCGACGCGGCCCGCATTCCATGCCGGGAGTGCGGGCCACATTTCTGTCAGTGGCGCAGCACGGTCAGAAGAAGAAGTTGCGCATTTTATATTTCCATGCGTCCAGCCGGCTGCATTCCGGGAACTTCACGGTGGGCCGCGTCCATTCACTGTCCAGGTGCTTCTTTGCCATCTCCTCCAGATTGGTACTCACATTCGATTCCCAGTCCTTCGGGATCGCCCGGCACGTCAGATATTCGAAGATCGGATCGCCTGCGGTGAGGCCCACGCCGTAGGATTCAACGGTGCCGGCGAGTCGAACCACATGCCCTTTTTTCGCCTCTTCCCCCTCTCCGGTTCGATAGTCGTTCATCTGATTGAGGCCTGCGAGGATGATTTCATCCGTAATGACGACATGGACATTCTCATCATTCCAGCATTGCTGATACGAGGCCTTCGTCGTATGGTCGACATCCTCCTTCTTCAAGTAGTCCTCCGACGTCGACCCGACGGCGGTGCAGATTCGGTCCCGGTCGTACTCCCGGATGTCGTCGATCCCTTCCACCGAGGCAACGCCCTCTTCCGTTCCCCAGACCAGCGCGGACAGGCTTGTCTTGAAATAGGGGCCGACGAAACTAAGCGGTACGCTGGCGTGTTTCCTGGCCTTCGTTGCCTGGGAACCGTCCATGGTCCAGGTTGCCAGGACGAAGTCCACTTCTCCGCTCTGCAGCAGTCGGTCGCGGTCCTTCGTTTCCACGGCCCGGAACTTCACCTTGTGACGGGGGAATCCAAGGCCAGCCGCGATGTTGTATGCCAAGTCGATTTCGAAGCCCTGCCATTGTCCAGGTGTTGTTTCGCTGGCGAGGCCTGGCTGATCCGCCTTGACCCCGACCTTGATGGTGCCCTTGCCGTGGATCTGGCGGATCTGAGGTGAGTCCTCGGGCGAGACGGAGAACACGGAGTATCCCCCCAGAAGCAGGGCCAGGGCAGCCGCCGCAAGCCCCACGAGGCGGACGGCCTTCCGTTGCATCAACGGGATCGGCTTGCCGTCCGGGATGTTCGCGGTCCGCCGGGGAACTGCGGCAGCCTTTGAGGTGGCAGACGTGCGCGACGGCGGCGGCGTTCCCGTGCCGCTGGTCTCGGCGAGTGGCCGTTGCTGCGCGGGAACAGGCGGCAGGGGAGCGTCACCGGAAGGAGCGTAGGCGGCGTTCTTGATGAACGGGGCGCGGTCCAGGTGGTCGCGGCTCTGCTTCGACGGCTGGGGCCTGTTGCTGAGTGTGAGCTCTTTGCTCAGTCGGCGGAAGATGCTGTCGAGATCAAGGTAGCGAGGCAGGCCCGGGACCCCGTTGCGCAATACAGTCAGTAACGCGCCTGTGAACGCGGTGAATTCCTCGCCAGGCGGTGACACCGCGGTGGCGGTCTCGCTCGCCGCGGCGAGGACGTAGGTTCCCGCCACCTCAAAGAGGGCGGAGTCGGACTGCGACCCGAAGGCGCGGGCGGCGTAGCAACAGTCGAGGATGACGATGCGCCGCTCGGCGCGGCTCTTCTCGACGTGTTCCTTGACCCAGGCGTACGGGACCGCGGTGTCGTGCACGGACTCCCGCTCGCTGCTTCGCACCGCCAGGTGAAAGTGTCCGGACCAGTCGATGAGTCCGTGGCCTGCGTAGTACACCAGCAGGGTGTCGGTGGCCTCCTTGGCGGCCTCCTCCACGGCCCGCGAGAGATCGCGGGGCGATGCCGGGTCACGAAGGACTGTGCAGTTCGCGACGGGAAGGTTCCAGGCGGCGGTGATGAGATCGGCCAGGTCCTCGACGTTGCGGCGCGTCGCCGGCAACTGGTGGAGTTCGTTGAACCGTCCGGCGCCGATCAGCACGATGCGGGTCCCGGACGGGTCGGGCAGGCCCGTGCCGGCGAGGGGGCTTGTCGATTCGCTGCCGTCGGGAGCCGGAGGCTGCTGCGTGGAGGTCATCCTTCGAAGAGGTGTCGGATCATCGCCTCGGTCTCCTCTCCAGAAGCATCACCGGGAATCTCGATCTGCTCTCCCGCCACCCGCACGATGACGGTTTCGGGCGGGCTGGGGCGGCTGGCTCGCCAGGAAGCTATGGACACGGCCAGCGAGGCGGCACTGAATCCGCTGCTGACCAGCAGCGTGATCAGATCCAGCAGATCTCCCTGCAGTCCGGGGATCGCCGGCCGTGCCGATCCTGGTGCGACTTGCGCATGACGGCGCACGGCCGAGTCCGCCTCGAGCCACCGGCCCAACGAGCGGAGTGCGTCCTCGGCTCCGCCGCCACTGCACTGAACGACGATCTCCAAAATGGCCCCCGTTTCATGTCAGGGCGCCAAGTATAGGTAGGACGCACGGAGTTGGCGGGGCATGACCGGATCGGCCCCGGCGCCGAGACCTGGGGGCGGTTCAGCAGCTCGGCTGGGACGTCCTGGTGGACTGCGGACGCATCGTGTTGGACGACGGCTGCCTGCACCCTGTCCTCACGCCGGCGCCACTGCTGCGTCAGGCGGAGCTGGTCCTGCTCGTCGTACGGATGACGGAGGAGGCGCACTCGCTGGCGCATCCGTTGCTCCAGACGCTGCGCGCGGGAGGTGGGAACCAGGTGGGCGTATTGCGGCAGGCGGCGAGGGTGGTCCGCAGAGGGCGTGTGTCGGCGGGGCTCGACCGGGAACGCATCGCCGATGCGGCCGTCGCACTGGCCGACCGCGACGGCCTGGAGGTCTTCGGCGTACGGCGGCTCGCCCAGGAACTGGGGGTCGACCCGATGTCGATCCATCACCATGTCAAAGGCAAAGCGGCGCTGCTCGACGCGATGTCCGAGGCGGTGCTCGCCGAGGTGGCGACCGTCCCGGACGGCGACGGCCCCTCCGATTGGGAGGAAGTGGCCCGCCGGACGGCGCACGAGTACCGGGCCATGGCCTACCGGCACCCGAGGATCTTCCCGCTGCTGGTGACACGGGCCCAGACCTCACCCGTGGCCGTCTCCGCGCTGGAGAGACCGGCCGCCGCCATGCGGGCGGCCGGCCTGCCCGACCGGACGGTCGCGGACGCGCCTCTGGTGCTGTTCGGCTTCCTCGACGGGCACCTGCTGGCGCGCACCATCGAGGAGCCCGGTGCGATGCCCGCCTTCGACGCCACCGCCTACCCGGCCATGGCCGCCCTCGCCCCCGCTCATAACCGACTTCGGTTCCCTGGCGGAGTTCGACCGGATGCTCGACACCGTGCTGGACGGAATCGGCGATCCGCTCCGAATCGACGCCCAGTTCGGCGGCGTGCTCGGCAGCCCAGACCAGGACGGCGTACGCACCCGTCGTCCTCCTCGACGAGGTGGCCTCCGCACTGGACACGCGCAACGAGGCGGCGGTGCACGAGGGCATCGAGCGGCTGACAGGGGGCCGGACGGTGATCATGGTCGCCCACCGGATGCGGACGGCCGGCGCGCGCACCGGGTCGCCTTCCTGGACCGCGGCAGGATCGTCGAGCACGGAAGCCACGACGAACTCCTGCGGCAGGGCGGCCGGTACGACCGGTTCTGGGCCCTCGCCATGTCCCCCGGCCCGACCCCCGGGTAGGGCTTTCGCTGATGGTCCTGCCCCGGTCGGCGCAGGAGGCGATTGCGCACCACAGGGCACTGTCCGCGCCAGAACACCTGTGCACGGGGGGCGATTTCAGCCCCCATCCGGCTGGGGCCGACCGCCGGGGCGACGACTGGACGGAACATCCGTGCACGTTTCTTCCCGCGCTGTCGATGCCGGACGGGAACGTCAGGAACCACCCGAGCAGCTCCCTCATTCGGTCGTCATCACAGGCACCGGAACGGGACGGGAACCGTTGGCCAGCGACTCCGCGCCGGCCACGCCGACCAGTGACGCGGCCACGGCGGGCCGCACCGGTACCAGGGGTGACCCGCCTCGCTCCATCGTGGCCCGGAAGGCGCGCAGGACCCGTACGGTGCCCTCTGCTCCGCGTGCTACGGGTTTCCCGGCGAGGACGAGCGGCACGGGGGTGCGTTCCTCCTCACGGGCGTGGCCGTCCGGGGTCGCCCAGCCCTCCGTGCGGACGCGGACCGACCAGGACCGTTCGCCTGCGGCCCGGACGGACTCGGCCAACGCCTTGGTACCGCGGACCGAGAGCCAGCTCCAGTGGCTGTCGGGTTCCCCCTGGAGGAACCCGTGCCGGGTGAGGGCCATCGCCCCGGTGGACAGCCGTACCGTCATGACGACCGCGGCGCGGGGGTCCTTCTTGTCCACCGAGAACGCCGACACCTCCACCGGCCACGCGTCCGTGAGAGCCAGTACCGGTGAGAGGGTATGGGTGCAGTACGCCGTGGGAGCGATGCGTCCCCGCCAGTGGGCCGGGTCGCCGATCAGGCCCACGACATCCGCCGGGGACATGCCGTGCAGGTAGTCCGCTTCGATCAGACTGACCCGGCCCAGCTCCCCCGCCTTGATCGCCTGCCGGATGAGCCGGACGTGCGGATGAGCCACGTAGTTCTCGGCCAAGGAGTAGGTCGCTGAAGACCTGTCCGCCGCCGCGATGAGCCGCTCCCCTTCCGCGGCGTCCACGCACGCCGCCGATTCGGACAGCACATGGACTCCGCGGTCCAGGAACGCGATGGCCAACGGCGCGTGCTCATCGAAGTCGTTGGCGAGGACGACCCCGTCAAGACGGTGCTCCAGCAAATCCTCCCACCGTTCCGCCAGCACCACGCCGGGTAGCTGGGCACGTGCTGCGGCGCGGCGTTCAGCGTCACGGTCACACGCCGCCACGACCTCCAAGCCCACCTTGCGGCACCAGTCCGCCAGGTGTAGCCCCATCCCGAGTCCGATCACCCCTGTCCGCATACGGGCATCATCCTTTGCCCGCCCTTCCCTCACAGCTGGTTTTCCGCGCCGCAAGCGTGAGCAGACAAGAGCGGCCGGCCGGGTCGCCCGTCCCGACACCGGCGGAAGGACAGCAAGCCGGTCTGACGAACGGGGACTCCCAACGCCTTGGGAGAGCGACGCGCCCCTTTGCCGGCGCCGGAACCCACTGAGCCTGTTCAACCTGAGTCTGCACCGGTCAGGTGGAGGGCGAGGACCGCCCGGACGAGGCTGACGACGCGGATGGTCGAGCACCGGAGCCACCGGGCGCACCACCTCGACGACCGTTCGCGCGAGTGCGGTTCCCAACCCGCGGCAGTGGTCTTCCCGGGTGATGTGCACGTCGCACAGCCCGCCCGAGGGTCGCACCGTCCGTGATGAGGGGCACGTGTCCAGCCAGCGCGGCGACGGGGCGGCAATCGTGCATCGAGCGCCTTGACCAGTAGGATTGTCGCCGGAACGACGCCGACGGGACGGCCCGGACGGAGACGACACGCGCGGGGACGGCCCCGCAGAAGAGGCCCTTTCCTCCCGTGCTCAGAACATCCTCGCTCCGCTCCGTCCTGACCCCGATCGCAGCTGCGCGCATCGTGCTCGGCTGGGTCGCCTTTCTCACTCTGACCCTGGCCGAGCCCGTTCTGGGCGGTCACCTGTCGACCTTCGTGCTGTTCGCGGTGCTCGCCGCGATCGTGTCGGTCATCATCGTCTGCGCCTTCGGCGTCGTCACCGAGGCCGAGCATCTCGCCCGGCGCCTCGGAGACCCCTACGGCACCCTCGTCCTCACGTTGTCGATCGTGCTCATCGAGGTCATCCTCATCTCCGCGGTCATGCTCGGCCCGGGCGATCACGCGACCGTCGCCCGTGATTCCGTCATGGCCGCGACGATGATCGTGCTCACCCTCGTCGTCGGAGCGGCCCTTCTGATCGGCGGCCTGCGCCACAGCGATCTGCGGGTCAACCCGACGGGGATCTCCGCCTACCTCTCGATGCTGGTCGTCCTCGTCGCCGTCGCGTTCGCGTTCCCCGCCGTCATCGGCACCGACGGCGCCTACACGAGGGGCCAGGAAGTGCCGATCCTCGTCCTCACTGTCGTGCTGTACGGGTTCTTCCTCCACCGACAGACCGGAGCACAGAGCGCGGACTTCCAGGAGGTCACAGGCACGGAGCCCGGCGACCCGACGGATGGGAGCGAGCAGTCGGGCATCGGTGCGGTTCTGCGCGAGCACCGTGCCGAGATCGTGGCCCGGATCATGGTTCTGCTGGTCACGGTGGCGCCCATCGTCCTGCTCTCCCATGACATGGCGACGTTCCTCGACGACGGGCTCGACCGGCTCGGCGCGCCGCTCGCCCTCTCAGGCGTCCTCATCGCTCTCATCGTGTTCCTCCCGGAGGGCATCACCACGGTCCGAGCCGCCTGGACGGGAGAGACACAGCGGGTGAGCAACCTCGCCCACGGTGCGCTCGTCTCCTGCGTCGGGCTCACGCTCCCGGTGGTGCTCGCCATCGGACTGCTCACCGACCAGACCGTGATCCTCGCCGAGAGCCCGGCGAACCTCTTGCTGCTCGGCGTGAGCCTGCTCTTGAGCCTCACGACGTTCAGCGCCAGGCGCGTCACCGCCATCCATGGCGCGGCCCACTTGTTCGTGTTCGTCCTCTACGGCATCAGCGTGTTCTCATGACGGCCCCGACGCGGCCGCGTCGACACTGAGCCGACGACGTGGCCTCCACCGGGGGGAACCGGTCGACGTCTGTGGGCCTGTCATCCACGGCCTCGTCGACGACGCACGCGGGCGGCAGTCACGGTCAGGCATCGCCCGGCGCGGTGGTGGTGCGGACCGGTCGCGAGTTCGGCCTCGCTCCGCGGGACGCCGCTTTCCCGGACTCACGAGATCAGGGCGTAGGCCGGCGGCGCTGGCGCGGCCTCACGTCCTCGCCGCTGCTGTATGCAGACAGACGTGCACCTCGTGCGGGCCCTAGGATCGTCCGTACAGCTAGGAGTGTCGACAACGAGCGTTGTCGACACCGAGGGGTATTGATCACGGCGAAGGCATCCGGGGTGGTGGAGGTGTCTGGGCTCCACACCGCGCACGAAGGTCTTCTGCCCCGTATCGCCCGGTTGACCGTTCACGGCAGGCCTCCGTCCTTCCTCATCGGTCAGCCCGCGCACCGTGAAGGCTCGGCCACCGCACGCCCAGCAGTCGGCTCCGACGTCGCCGCCCCTCCGACCGTGCCGGCCACCGACCCGGCGGGCCTGTGCGGTCACAGCACTGGCGGGCCGTCCTCCTCCGGAACGGCCCGTCGGCCCGCTGGAGCCGGGCGAGGCGGGCCCGGGCAGCCAGGCAGGGCTGGCCGGCACCGCACCCACCGAACGTCCGGAAATGATCGGCACGCAGAGCTGGCCCACGGTCCGCCCCTACGCCGTCGGCGTGCAGCGGACACAGGTCAGGCCGGCTCGCGCAGGAGTTGTTCCAGGCTGCCGAGGAGGCGCAGGGCGTCCGCGCGACGGGACGGGGGGAGGTCTGCCGGAGGATCGGGGGAGACCACGCGCAGGGCCGTGGCCGCCTGGCGGGCGAAGAGGGCCAGCAGGTCGAGCTCGGGGAGGCCGGAGCGGGCCTGCGGGGACGGGTCCAGGACCTCCAGGACGCCCAGCACCCGGCCGTCGCTGACCAGGGGTGCGGCCATCAGGGCGTCGGGCACGTACTCGGTGGACTCGGCGACCGAGCGGTCGAAGGAACGGTTGGCGGTGAGGTCGTCGACGACGACCGGTTCCCCCGAGGTGGCGACCCAGCCGGCGATGCCGCTGCCCGCCGGGAACCTGTTGCCGACCAGGAACTCCTCGCCCTCGCCGGAGACGGCCGCGAAGACGAGTTCGTCGCGTTCCTCGTCGAGGAGGAGGACGGAGCCCGCCGCCGCGCCGAAGATGGCGCGGGCCACCTCGACGACGGACTGGAGGAGTTCACGGCGCCGGGCGTCGCCGGCGGCGCCGGGAAGCGGGACCGGGGCGGTGACGGGGTCAGTTCTCGGAGTCATCGGATGCCTCTCCTGCCGGAAGGTGGTGCCGCGGCCCGAGCGTCACGTTGGCCGCGGACAGATAGAGGGCGCTCTTGAGCTGGAAGGGCGTCATCCTCGGACGGGCCGAGAGCAGACGCGCGCTGAGACCGGTGATGTACGGGGTGGCGAAGCTGTTGCCGGTGGTGCGGATGGTGGCGCCGCCCAGCCAGGGAACGGTCACGTTCTGGCCGGGGGCGAAGAACTCGACCGGCGGGGACGGGTTGTAGAGGTGGAGTGCGGGGTCGTCCTCCTGGTGGCTGCCGACGGAGAGCACCGAGGCGAACCGCCAGGGGAAGCTCTCCACCGGCGTGTTGTGGGCGGAGGCGACGAGCACCGTCCGGGCGAAGTAGGCGCGGTCGGCCAGTTCGTGCAGTTGGTGGGCGAACCGGGTCCGGGTGGTGGAGAGGCTGAGGTTGATCAGGTCGAACCCCTGGTCGACGGCCCACCGCAACCCCGCCAGGAGCACGTCCCCGGTGCCGGAGAACCGCTCGCCGAGCACCCGGACGCTGGTGATCTCGCACTCCGGCGCGGTGCGGCGGATGATGCCGGCGCAGGCGGTGCCGTGGCCGCAGGTGTCGCCGGTGGTGGTGGGAAGCACCTCGGCCTCACCGGTGGCCCCGTCCTTGACAACCACCCAGGAGCCGGCGAGTGGCCCGACCAGCGGGTGGTCCCGCTCCACGCCGGAGTCGACGACGCAGACCCGCACGCCGCGCCCGGTCCCCTCGGCGGGGCCGTCCGGCGCGGCGGGGTCGGCGACGACGGGCAGGTCGTCGGGGCCCCGGCCGCGCAGGCTCCAGGTCAGCGCGGTCCCGGGCGGTGCCCCGGTGGTGGTCGTCCCCATGGGTCAACTCGCCTTCTCGGTCGTGGTCGTACCGGCCTGGACGCCGTCGGGCCCGCCCAGCAGGGCTCGGGCGGCCCGCGCCCCTGGCAGGTGGCCCTTGTCGCTGAAGTGCTCCTCGGCGCGGCGGGCCTCCGCCTCGGCCCCCTCGTGCGCGCCGAGCGAGGCAAGGACCCGGGCCCGGTCGAGGGCGGCCGTCGCCCGCAGCGGGAGCGAGTCGGTCAGCGCGGCGGTGGCCACGGCCTCGTCGGCGGCGGCCAGAGCCCTCTCGCCCCGCCCGTAGGTGGCGGCCAGCCGGGCCCGCAGCCCGGCGAGGTCGACGGTGTCGGCGCGGGAGAGCGCGTCGGCCCGGACGGCCGGCGTGAGTCGTTCGGCCGCCTCGTGAACGCGCCCCTCGTCCAGCAGCAGCCGCCCGGTCTCCAGCGCGATGGCGACCCGCATCCCGCCCGCGCCCAGGCGTTCCGCCTCGGCATCGGCGTCGGCGAGCAGCCGCAAGGCCTCGACGCGCCGCCCGGCCAGGGTGGTGACGGTGGCCCGGAAGACCGGGAGGAAGACGCCGGCCTCGGCGTAGGCGAGTTCGGCGGCGAGCCGGGCCGCCTCGGCGAGGGCGGCGTGTGCCTCGCCGGGCCGGTCGTCCAGGGCGAGGAGGACGGCGAGCGGGCAGTTGAGGGTGACGCCGACGGTGGGCCGGCCGTCGCCGTGAGCGGCGAGCAGGGCCCGGCAGCGGTGGATCGCGGCGGCGACGGGTTCGGGCCCGCGCCACAGTGAGACGCCGACGGCTCCCAGGGCCGCCGCCCGCTCGGGCTCCGCGCCCGCGGCGACCGCCTGGTCCAGGACACGGACCAGTTCGCGGTCGGCCTCCTCGTGGCGTCCGGTGGCCTGGCGTTGCTGTCCGAGACGGAGCCGGGCGCGGGCCTGGCCGATCCGGTCACCGGCCGCCTCGAAGACGGGCAGCACGGCGCGGGCGACCGACGCGAGCGCGGCCCCGGGGTCCTGGACGGCGAGGGCGAGGCGGGCGTGGGCGGCCTCGACCGGTACGGTTCCGTCCGCGGCCACCCGGCGCAGCAGGGCGGTGCCCTCCTCGGTCCGGCCGAGCGCGACGCGTACCTCGCCGAGGCGGCGCAGGGCCGTGACCGCTCCGGGCGCGTCGGGCTCGGCCAGTTCGACGGAGCGGCCCAGCAGGCTGTCGGCCCAGGTGAGGTCGGAGCGGGCCACGGCCTGGGCGCCGGCCCGGCCGAGCGCGGTGGCGGCCCGGGCGCGCAGCCGGGCGGTCCGGTCGTCGACGAGGCCGAGCGCGGTCCGCAGGCGGCAGGCACGCTCCAGGTGACCACCGACGGCGGCGTCCCCGGCCTGGGTGACGCTCGGCAGCCGGGCGGCCTGTTCGTGGCGTTCCGCCTTGGTCCGCTTGGAGAGGGAGGCGTACGCCACCTCCTGGACGAGGCCGCCGGCGAAGCGGTACGGGCTGCGGGGTCCGGTGCCCACCGGCTCGACCAGGCGGCGCCGCCGGAGGCGCTGGAGCACCGGCAGGACGGTGGGCGGTTCGTCGCCGTCCGGCGGGGCCGCCGTGCCCGGGGCGGTGGCCGCGAGGCGGGCCAGTTCGGCGGGGTCGAATTCGCGGCCGACGACGCAGGCGATGTCGAGGACGAAGCGTTCGGCCGGGTCGAGGGCGCCGATCCGGGCGCCGAGGAGGGCCTGGAGGGTCGGTGGCAGCTCGTCGTCGGAGAGCGCCGGTGTGCCGGCGTCGGCGGGCAGCAGGAGTTGTTCCAGGTAGAGCGGGTTCCCCTCGGCCCGCTCCAGCAGCCGGGCGGCGACCGGGGTGCGCGGCGCACCGATCAGGTCGGCGGCGAGGCGGGCCGCTTCCGCGCGGTCCAGCCCTTCCAGGCGCAGCGGGATCGCGGTGGCGGGCGGGGCGGCGCCACCGGGCCGACCGGCGCAGACGAGCAGTACGGGTGCGTCCCCGAGCCGGATGTGCAGGAGTTCGACGGCGCGTACCAGGGGTGGCGGGGCCCAGTGCCAGTCGTCGAGCACCAGGACCGGGCGGCAGGTGCGGGCGGTGCGGGCGAGGACCGTGGCGAGGGCCGCGCACATCTCCTCCAGGGGCACGTTGGGTGTGCCGTCGTCCAGCAGTCCGGCGGCGAGGACGCCGAGGGCGATGTCGTCCTGGTGGCCGTCGGCGGAGCGTGGTGCCTCGGCCAGGACGGTGCGCACCGCGTCGGCGAGCGGGGCGAGAGAGCCGTGGTCGCCGTAGCCTCGGCAGCGTCCGGCCCCGTGCACGAGGTGGCCGGGGCCGGTGGCGCGGGTGCGCCACTCCCGGAGCAGCCGGGTCTTGCCGGTGCCCGCTTCGCCTGCCAGGTGCAGCAGCCTGGTGCCGCGCCGGGCCGCGTGTGCCTCCTCGGCCAGGCGGGCGAGTTCGGTGCGGCGCCCGACGAAGGCGATGTCGAAGCGGCGCAGCAGTTCGGGGTCGTCGGCACCGAGGGCGAGGAGCCGGTAGGCGGGGACGCGGTCGGTCTTGCCCTTGAGGGCCAGCGGGCCGGCCTCCTCGACGGCGACGGTGGGACCGGCGGCGCTCAGCGTCTGCGGGCCGATCAGGATCTCCCCCGGACCGGCGTTCTGCTCCAGCCGGGCGGCCACGTTGACCGTCTCGCCGGAGACCAGCGCCTGCCGGGCGGTGGCGTCGGAACCGGCCACCACCTGGCCGGTGTTGACGCCGATCCGGATGCCGATGCGCAGGCCGAGGGTCCGCTCCAGTTCGGCGTTGAAGCGCTTCAGCGCCTCACGGATGCCGAGGGCGGCGGCAAGCGCCCGGCGGGCGTCGTCCTCGTGGACGTGCGGGACGCCGAAGACCGCCATGACGGCGTCGCCGATGAACTTCTCCGGTGTCCCTCCGCGCGCCTCGATCTCCGCGCTCATCAGCCCGAACCAGCGCAGGGTGAGGGTGCGCAGCGTCTCCGGGTCGAGGGCGCCGGAGAGCGCGGTGGAGCCGACCATGTCGCAGAAGAGCACGGTCACCGGCTTGCGTTTGTCCTCGGGCAGCGGGAGGCCGGGGACGGCCGGTACGGGCCGTCCTGCGCCGGGGGCGGCGGGCGTCCCGCAGGCCGGGCAGAACCGGGCGTCCGCGGGGAGCCCCTGGTGGCACGCGGAGCAGGTCATCTCTCGGGGTCCTTCCTGGCGGGGCGACGTCGGGCGGGCGGCGCCGGTGCGCCGGTCCCGGCCCGTGGGTGCGGGCCGGGACCGGCGGGGCGTCAGAACAGGGCGCCGCCGGCGATCTCGCCGTGCGCCTGCACCTCCGGGCCGACGGCGTCGAGTCGTTCCTTGATGTCGAGCAGGACGGCCAGTTCCTCCGGTTCCAGGCCGGTCAGGACCTCGCGTTGCTCCTCGGTGAGCAGGTCGACCGCGAACCCCGCCTCGTGCAGCCGGGTCAGCAGATCGGGTCGCTGGGGTGGTGTCATCCGGGACCTCCCGTCGGTGTGGGCCGTCCGGTCTCCCGCAGCGGCACGGCGGCCGGTGCGCGGCGCCCGAGCCGGACGAAGATACGGGTGAGCGCGTCCACGGTGTGCAGGGCGCTGACGGCGAGGAGCGCCTCGTCCCGCCCGGTCAGCGGCAGGGAGTCCAGGAGGGCGTACACGTCGTCGACGTGGCCCGCGTCGAGGTGCGCGTGGGCCCGGACGGTACGGAACGCCGCCTCGGGCAGGCAGGTGCGCCGGGCCAGCACGGCGCCCAGGCGCGCGGCCGGCGCGTGCCCCTCCAGGACGGCGATGTAGCCGATGAGGGCAAGCGGGTGGTGGTGCTCGGTCCAGTAGTGCTGGGCGCCGGTGAGCGCGGCGACGTCCGGCGGGGGGACGGCCCGGAGCACGGCCTTGGTGTCCACCCCGGCGGCGGCCAGGTCCTCCAGCAACCAGGCGTCGTGGCCGGTCTCCTCCAGGACGTGGGCCCGCAGGTACCGGGCGAGGGGGGCGGCGAGCGGGTCGGCACCACAGCGGGCGGCCCGGTCCGCGAGGTCGGCGGCCCGCTCCATCAGCGGCACGGACGCCCTGATCACCTGGTGCATCGTCACGAGGTAGGCCAGGTAACGGTCCCGTGGGCGGTCGGCCTGCCACAGGGCGGCGGTGGCGCCGTGCGGCCCCGCCTCGACCAGGGAGAGTTTGGCCCGCAGGCGGCCCGAGGCCGAGCCGCCGCTCACCGTACGGTCCCTGGTTCGCCGGGTCCGGGCCGCTCCACCCAGGCGGCGTACGCGGCGCAGCCGTGGGCGCGGACCAGGGCGGTGGGGCCGTGGGCGCGACGGGACCGCCCGACGGTGAGGTCCAGGAGTGCGCCGGTCGCCCCGGACGCGGTCCGTTCGGCTGCGGCGACGGCGCCGGGGAGCGCGGAGAGCTGGCGGCAGGCGTCGCAGTAGGAGGCGGCCCGGGGCGCGTCGGGGGCGTGGCGGGCTCTGAGGTGGAGGGGGCCGACGGTGCGGACCGTCCGCAACAGGGGTGAGTCGAGGGCGCGGGCGCGGACAGTGGCCCAGCTGTCCTCGGCGATGTGGCCGAGGCGCAGGTGCGGCGGTACGGGGCGGCGGTCGACGGTGTGCTGGTTGCAGCAGGCCAGCACGGTCCCGTCGAAGGCGACCACCGGCCAGGCGGCCATCGCGCAGGGCGCGGGGGCGGCCCCGTCGTCCCCGCCGACGGGGCGGGCCGGCCGTGCCCAGGTGGCGGCCCGGCCGAAGGCCCTGATCTCGTTGACCAGGACGGGCAGGGTGCCGCCGAACTCGCGCTCGACGGCGGCGGTGGCATCGGCCAGGTAGGGGTCGTCGGGTCCGGTGCCCGTCAGGTGGAGGCTGACGCGGGTACCGGTGGCGCTCAGGGCGCGCAGGGCGGCGAAGACGGCCGTGCGGGGCACTTCGCGTTCGTGGTGGAGGTCGAGGCTGGCGGAGAAGTGGTCGACGGCGGCGGCGGCGCGCAGCACGGCCCTGGGGACGCTCCGGGCACGGGCGAAGAACATGCCGCTGAGGACGGCGGTGCGCGTCCCCCTCTCCTTCGCCGAGGCGGCGAGTTCGCGCACCAGGCCGGGCATGAGCAGGGGTTCGCCGCCGGTCAGCATCATCACTTCGGGGCGGTCGCGGGCGGTGAACGAGGCGACGAAACGCCTCAGGTCGCCGGGGTGGGGCCGCTCGTCGGCGTCCGGACCCGAGGCGGTGGAGCAGTGGGCGCAGCTCAGCGGGCAGCGGCGGGTGAGCGTGACGAGCACGCCGGCCGCCGGTTCGGGCCGTAGGCCGATGATCTCCGCGAGTCGCATACGTCGCTCCTTCCGCCGCCCGCGCGGCGGGTGCCGCGGCGGGCAGGGTCCGCGCGGCTGCCCGCGCGGGCCGGCCGCGCGCCGCCCCTCGGACCGGGACCGCGCGGGCGTCACCCGTGCCGATGGAGGTTCGCGTGGCGGGGTTGGCGAACGGTCCAGGAGCGGTTGCCGAACGGTATGGCCCGAGGCCCGCGGCCCCGTGGGGCCCGGGACGGGCGGCGTCCGGGCTCCCGCCGGGGACGGGGAAGCCCCCGCGGGCTGGGGGTTAAGCGATGCCATACCGGTGGCGGGGCGTTAGTGAGGACGGGCTTCCTAACGTTCTGGTCATCGGCAGGCCGACGGCACGCCGAAGCCGGTGAGGCGGTTCCCGCTCCCCCGGCGCATCCGATGCGGCACCCCACGAGTGGACGGAGACCACCATGTCCGAGAAGACCAACCCCGAGACCCCCGAGACCGTCGAGTCCCCCGAGGTCGAGGCGCACAGCGCGTCGGTCCTGGACCTGCAGGGCACCACCTCGGTGGACCAGGAGCACATCGCCGACGGCAACTGCATCAGCGTCCTCAGCGTGGTCGAGAACCAGAAGTGACGTCCGGGCCGGGCGCCCGCCACCGCGTGGCGCCCGGCCGGCCGGATGGGGCGGCTCCGTACACACGGAGACCGCCCCGCCGGACGTCACGGGCTCTCCACGGGGCGCCCGCCGCGTTCCCCGTGAGCCTTCGCGACCCCGTCCTGACCTCACCCGACCCCACGGGAGCCGATCCATGACCGAGCCCGAGCGCGCGGTCGCGCTGCGCGCCAACCGAGACTTCCGGCTGCTCTGGCTGAGCGGCCTCTTCGCCGTGATCGGCACGCAGATGACGGCGCTCGCCCTGCCGTTGCTGGTGCTGCGCGAGACCGGCTCGGCCGTGCAGGCCGGCGCGATCGGGACGGTCTCCGTCGCCTCCCTGCTGGTGACGATGCTGCCCGGCGGCGTGGTCGCGGACCGGGTGGAGCGGCGCCGGCTGATGCGGCTCTGCGACCTCGGCAGCCTCACCGTGGTGACGGCGCTGGTCGTCGCGGTGTGGAACGGGCACGCCCCGCTCGCCCTGGTCCTGCTGGTCGCGGCGGCCGGCGCGGTGATCACCAGTCTCTACGGCCCCGCCGCGTTCGGACTGATGCGCGCCGTCGTGCCGAAGGACCAGATGGGGGCGGCGACGGCCCGGCTCCAGGCCCGCACCGCCACCGCCCGGCTGGTGGGCCCGCTGATCGGCGGGGCGCTGTTCGGCGTCCACCCCGTGCTGCCGTTCCTCGCGGAGGCGGTCGGTCTGGCGCTCTCCACCCTGTGCGTGGCCCTGGTCCGCACCCGCTCGCGCCCGGCGGCCCGTCCCGGGCGCGCCTTCAGCCGTCGCGAGCTGACGGCCGGTCTGGCCTTCCTGTGGCGGTTGCCCTACCTGCGGACGGTGCTGCTGGTCTTCGGCCTGGGGATGAACTTCGGTTTCGGGGCGATGAGTTTCACCGCCCTGTCGGTCTTCTCCGACAGCGGCCGGTCGGGGGTGGGCGGCGGCCTGGTCGTGGCCTGCACCTCGGCCGGCGCGCTGGCGGGGGCGCTGCTGGCCCCCCGGCTGCGGCCGGAGCGGCGTACCGCGCTGCTCGTCCCGGCCACCTGCTGGCTGTGCGTGGCGACGGCCGGCGCGCTGGCGGTGGTACGGGTGCCCCTGGTGGCCGGGGTGCTGGTGATGGCCTGCATGTTCCTGTCCACGGTGGCCAGCATCGGCTTCCTGTCCACGCTGCTGGTGGTGACCCCGGACGACCGGGTGGGCCGGGTGCAGAGTTCGGCCGGGTTCCTCTCCTCACTGGTGCAGCCGTTCGGGCCGCTGGCGGGCGGAGCGCTGCTCGGCGCCCTCGGCCCGGCCGGCGCCTTCACCGCGATCGGCACGGTACTCGCGGTCTCGGCCGCCGTGGTGACCTTCGCCCCCTCGGCTCGCGCGGTCCCCCCGCACGAGGGGACGGCCGAGGACGAGGGGACGCCCGGGAAACCGGCCCCGCCCCCGGCCGCCGGAGGGGACGGCCCCGGCACCGGCAGGACGGACCCCGCGGCCGCCGCTCCCCCGCACTGACCCGACCCGCTCCCCTCCCCGGCAGAAAGGCGGCGGACCGTGCCCGGCCTCCACCAGAACCAGCTCTACTCGCTCGCCGACCCGACGTACTACGAGACGCCCGCCCGGCTCCCCGACGAGGGGACCAGGTTCGCGCTGGACCAGCAGGCGGCTCCCCCCGGGTGGGGCAAGGGGCGCTCGGGGCTGTGGACCTCGCTGCGGCCCGACGGGGCGCCCCTCACCGAGCAGGGGTGGAAGGTCCACGTCTCCACGATCCCTGAGGAGGCGGCCTCGACGCTGCGGGAGACCGTGCGGATCTGCCTGCGCCACGGGGTGCCGGTCAAGTTCCTGCGCAGCCGCCAGGCGCTCGCCCTGATGTCCGACAAGTACATGGCGCGCGGCAGCAGCGGCAAGTTCGTCACCGCCTATCCGCCCGACGAGCCCGCCTTCCTGCGGCTGGTGGCCGAGCTGTCGGCGGCGCTCGACGGCCGCCGCGGCCCCTACATCCTCAGCGACCTGCGGATCGGCGACGCCCCCGTCTACGTCCGGTACGGCTCCTTCACCGACCGCTGGTGCCGGGCGGCGGACGGCAGCACGGTCCCGGCGCTGCGCGCCCCGGACGGGCGGCTGGTCCCCGACGAGCGCGACGTGGTCTTCCGGGTGCCGCCGTGGGTGACCGTGCCGCCGGAGCTGGGCCCGCACCTGGCGGCCCGCGCGGCGGCCCGGGACGACGGCTTCCCCTACGTGGTCGAGCGCGCCCTCCAGTTCTCCAACGCGGGCGGCATCTACCTCGCCCGGCACCGCCGGAGCGGCGAGCGGGTCGTCCTGCGTGAGGCCCGCCCGCACTGCGGCCTGGACTCGGCGGGCGACGACGCGGTCACCCGTCTGCACCGCGAGCACCGGGCCCTGCGACGGCTGGACGGACTGGAGTGCGTGCCACGGGTGCACGGGGTGCGAACCGTCTGGGAGCACCACTTCCTGGTCGAGGAGCACGTCGAGGGGCGCACCCTCTTCGAGGAGATCGTCGCCCGGTACGCCCTGGTCCGCGGGGAACGCTCCGACGCCGAACTCGCCGCCTACCGCGCCTGGGTGGACGAGGTGACGGACCGGCTGGCGTCGGCCTTGGCCGCCGTCCACGCCCGCGGCCTGCGCTTCGGCGACCTGCACCCCGCCAACATCGTGCTGCGCCCCGACGGCCGCCTGGTCCTCATCGACTTCGAGTACGCGACGGAGCTGGAGGACCCGAGCCCCTTCGCGGGCGCCTTCGGTATGCAGGCTCCGGCGGGCACCGCGGGCCCGGAGGCCGACGCGTACGCCCTGTGGTCGACGTGGCTGCACATGCTGATGCCGCTCACCGAGATGGCGGGCCACGACCGCCGCAAGGCCCTGGTCCTGGAGCGCTGGGCCCGCGACCGCTACCGGCTCGGCCCGGACGCGGGACCTCCGCGCCCGGCACCGCTCACCTCGGCCATGGACCGGACCGACCCGGTGGAGCGGCTCCTGACGGGTCCTGAGCCGGACTGGGACCGGCTGCGCGCCATGCTGGTGGCCGGGGTACGTGCCGCCGCCACGCCCGAGCGCCTCGACCGGCTCTTCCCGGGCGGGCCCGACGGGTTCGCCTCCGGCGGCGTGTGTGCGGCGCACGGAGCGGCCGGAGTGCTGCACGCCCTGCGTCATGTCGGCGCCGAGGTGCCCGGGGAGTGGGTGCGCTGGCTCGCCGATGCGTCTCTGCGGCGCCCGCCGGAGCGCGCGGGCGGGCTCCTGGACGGCCTGCCCGGTGCGGCGGCGGTGCTCGCCGCGTCCGGGGAGGGCGACGCGGCGGCGGAACTGCTGGAGCGGGCCTCGGCCGCGCCCCTGCCGACGGGAGCGGACCTCGCGACGGGCCGCGCCGGGCGGGCCCTGGCGGCCCTGCGGGTCACACGGGCGGCCGGAGGGCCGGGCGCTTGTCCGCCGCCCGAGGTCTTCCGCACCGCGAGCGACCTGGCGCGACTGGCGCGCGGCGAGACGGTGCCGGGGCTGACCGCGCCGCCCTCCGCCGGCCTGCTCCGCGGCCTCTCCGGCGCCGCCCTGCTCCACCTGGAGCTGTACGAGCTGACGGGTGAGCGCCACCTGCTGGACGCCGCGCGGGACGTACTGCACCGGGAGGCCGGGCACTGCGTACGGATGCCGGGTGGTTCGGTCCAGGTCAAGGACGGCCGCCGCCACCTGCTCTACCTGGACCAGGGCAGCGGCGGCTTCGCCCTGGTGGCCCGCGCCTATCTGGAACACCGCGAGGATGCCCTGCTGTCGGCGCTGCTGCCCGGCGTACGCCAGGGGTGCGTCCTGGAGTTCGTCCGCGAGCCGGGTCTGTTCACCGGCCGCGCCGGGCTGACCGCGACGGCGCACGCCCTGGACGCGGCGTCCGGCGACGGCTCTGCCCGCACGGCACCGGCGCCCGACGTCCTGGCGTCGGTGCGCAACCTGACCTGGCACCTCGTCCAGGACGGCGACCACCTCCTGGTCCCCGGCGCGGGTCTGCGCCGGTTCTCCACCGACCTGGCGACCGGTTCGGCGGGGCTCCTGCTCGCCCTCCACACCCTGGCCGCCCGTCACGGCGCCCCGGGCGCGCCCACGGGGCCGAGGGCACTGCTGTCCCTGCTCACTCTGGGGTGACGGGCTCACCCCGGCACGACGACCGGGCGCCCGATCCGCTCCTCGGCGTTCTCACGGGCGAGAAGCCAGGTCAGGCGCGGAACTTCGTAGTGTGCGGCATGGGCGGTGACCTCCCCGCCCGAGGTGGTGACGGCTCCGCTGCCGATCAGGGCCTCCACGGTGCGCAGGGCCGCCCGCACCGGGCTGCCCAGCGCGGCCGCCGCCTCGGCGAGGGTGAACGGCCCCTCCAGGCCGGCGGAGGCCAGCCCGGCGAGGGCCTGGGCCTGGGCCGCCGGGAGGTCGCGCCAGGCCACGGCGAGCCGGTCGCGCACCAGGACGTCCCCGGCGGAGAGCTCGTCGAGCGCGCAGGCGGGGTCGGCCAGCCGGTCCGCGTACTCCGCGAGCGGCAGGTGGCGCAGGACCGAGAGGCGCATACCGGCGACCCGCACACCGAGCGGCAGCAGCCCGCAGCCGTGCACGACGCGCAGCGCCGCGGCGCGGTCCGCGGCGACACGGGCCGTGCCGACGAACCGGGCCAGCAGGTCGAGTGCCTCCGCCGGGTCCATCGGCGGCACGTCCACCCGGCCGACCGGCGCGAGACCGCCGAGCAGGCCCCGGGCGGTGACCAGGACGGCGGACCGGCCGTCCGTCGGCAGCAGCCCCCGCACGGTGTGCTCCCCGGGGGCGTCGTCCAGCACCACCAGGGCACGGTGCCGGACCAGCCAGCGACGCCACGCCTGCGGGGTCGCGGGGACACCGGTGAGGCCGGCCAGCCGGTCGAGGACGGTGGTGGCCGGCTGGGCCGCGCCGGCGCTGTCGCGGAGCCGGACCAGGAGGCGGCCGTCGGGGTAGCGGTCGGCGAGAAGCCGGGCGGCCCGTACGGCGAGGGCGGTCTTGCCGCTGCCCGCCGGCCCGGTGAGCAGCACGGTCCCGCCCTCCCCGCCGGGCCGGTCCAGCGCGTCGATGAGTTCCCGGAGCTGGCCGCCACGCCCGGTGAACGCCGTTGGGTCCGGGGGCAGTTCGGCAGAGGCTGCGGACCGCGCGATGCCGTGGGACCGGGACTCGGTGAGGACGTCCCGGTAGCGGTCGGCCATGGCGCCGCCCGGCTCCAGACCGAGTTCCCGGGCCAGTTCCTGCCGGTACTCGTCATAGACGGCCAGCGCCTCGGAGCGGCGTCCGGACTGGTGCAGGGCGGTCATCCAGGCCGCGTGCAGGCGTTCACGGAGCGGGTGCCGCTCGGCCAGCTCGCGCAACTCCTCCACGACGGCCGGGCCACGGCCGAGTGCCAGTTCGCACTCGGCCCACTCCTCGTGGACGGACAGGCACCGCCGCTCCAGGCGCTCGCCCTCGGCCGCGAGGGCGGGAGAGCGCCGCAGATCGTGCAGGGGCGTGCTCTGCCACAGGCCCACCGCCTCGCGCAGCAGGCCGACGGCGGAGGCCGGTTCGAGCCCGGCCGCGGACCGGGCGAGCCGCCGCATCCGCAAGGCGTCCACCTCGTCGTCCTCCACGCGCAGCACGTAGCCGCCGCAGTCGTGGACGAGGAGGCCGGGTGAGGCGGTGCGGCCGTCACCGAGCAGGGTACGCAGGCTGCTGACGTACACCTGGAGGTTCTTGCGAGCGGTGCGCGGCGGGTCGTCGGGCCAGACGGCGTCGGTGAGCGCGTCGGTGCCGACGGGGGTGTTGGGTCTGCTGAGCAGCAGGCCGAGCACGAGGCGCTGTTTGAGCGGCCCGAGGGAGAGCGGCACGCCGTCGCGGTGGGCGGCGAGGGGCCCGAGGACGGTGAAGTGCGGTCGGGACGGGTGCGCGCTGGTGCGGGGCGCAGGGGTCACGGGCGGGCCTCCCAGCTCCGTTGGTCGGGCACGGTGGTCACGCGTGCCCGACGGCGATGCTGCCCGGCGGGCCCGGGTACGGCATCGGGGCGTTCCCCCTACCTTTCCGCCGGGTCCCCGCCCGAAAATCCCCCGCGGCCCCCAGGTGGACCGGTCAGCGGCGCACCGCGGCCGAGACGCACTCGGCCGCGAACTCGCAGAGGGCGGTGCGGTCCTGGCGGCCGGTCTTGGCGAGCAGACTCGCCATGTGCTTCTCGACGGTGCGGGGGGAGATGGAGAGGTGCCGGGCGATCTGCTGGTTACCGGGACGGTCCGCGAGGAGGACGAACACCTCGTACTCCCGCGGGGTGACACCGCTGGTGCGCAGCGGGGCGGGTATGCGGTCGCGGCCGTCGCGGCGCTGCGGGGCGCTGGCCCCGGCCCTGCGCAGGGCGGCGCGGCACGCGGAGGCGACGGGCTGGACCGCGGCCGCGTGGAAGAACTCCTCGGCGGTCCGCAGCCACGTCACCGGCTCGCCCCAGCCGTCGGCGACGGCGGCCTCCGCGACCAGCCGCAGGGCGAGGTGGCGGGCGAGCGGGAACGCCTCCCCGGTGCGCAGGGCCGACCGGACCGCTTCCGCGGCGCCCGCCGCGTCGCCGCCGCGTCCTCGGTGGACCGCGTCGGCCATGCCGAGGAAGAGCTTGTTCCAGGCGAGCTGGGCGCCGTGCGAGGCGAGGGCCGCCCGGTGGTCCGCGGTGTCACCGGTCCCGTCCAGGGCGCGCAGCAGGGGGAGCAGGCCCCAGCGGCCGCCGAGGAAGTACAGGCTGGGCCGTTCGCGTTCCCAGGCGACCGCGGCCTCCAGGTGGTCCAGGGCGCCGGGGCGGTCCTCGTCGAGGAGGGCGCCGACGGCCAGGCACAGGCCACGCTGGAGCGGCACGAGGAGCGAGTCCTCGCCGCCGGCGCGCCGGAACCGCAGCAGGGCGGCGTCCCGCTCGCGGCGGCGCCCCTGGTGGGCGGCGAGAGTGGCGTCGGCGAGGAGGAGGTAGCGGTGGGCGGAGAGGTTGCGTACCCGGGCGGCGGCGTCGACCGAGCGGTCGACGGTGGCGCGGGCCTTCTCCCAGTCGCCGCAGAGCACCGCGTTCATGGCGATCAGCCCGTCCACGGTCTGGGTCAGCGCGAGGGCGCCGAGCTCTCCGGCGGCGGTACGGGCGGCCGCCAGCCGGGTCGCGTCGCCCGTGCGCAGGAAGGCGTTGGCGCCGAGCCGGACCAGGGCCTCCGTGCGCCAGGCGGCGAGCTGGTGGCGTTCGGAGACGGCGAGCATCCGCTCCAGGCAGGCGTCTGCCTCGTCGAAGCCCTGGTCCCGGCTGAGCAGCCCGAGCAGTTGCCACGCCTGGCAGGCGACCACCGGCAGGCCGTGCTCTTCGGCGACGGCCGCGGCCCGGCGGGCGGCTTCGGCGGCGTCGGCGGTGCCCTCCTCGCCCGCGCCGCCGGGAAGCAGCACGAGGTGGCCCTCGACCACGGCGAGCGCGGCCTGCTGTGCGGGCGGCGGCGCGGGACCCAGCAGGGCGCGGGCGGCGCGCACCCGGCGCCCGGCCTCCTCGGGGTGCTCGCCCATGACGGCGGCCCAGGCGACCCTGATGTGCGCGTCGGCCCGCTCGGCGGCGGCCGGTGTGCCGGGCGGCACCGGCGGCAGCCCCGCGGCCAGGGTGAACGCCTCAGCGAGCCGCCCGGCCTCTGCGAGGGCGACGGCGAGTGAGGCGGCGACCTCGGGGCGGCGGGCGTCGGGGGTCAGTCCGTGGGCGCGTTCCAGGAGCACGGCCGCGGAGCCCGCGGCGCCCTGGCCGAGCATCCGGCGGCCGGCCTCGGCGAGGTGCGCTCCCGCGGCGGCGGCGTCCCCGGCGGCCAGGCGCAGGGTGGCGAGGAGCTGACGGGCGTCCTCGCTCATGGCGGGCCCCAGTTCCTCCAGGGCGTCGGCCGCCCGGCGGGCGGTGGCGGCCCGTTCGGCGGGGAGCAGGGCGGCGGTGAGGGCTTCGGCGGTGAGCGCGTGCCGGAAGGCGTACCGGTCGGGGGCCGCGCCGTCCGGGGCGATGATGCCGGCCTCGGTGGCGGCGCGCAGATGGGCGAAGAGGGCGCGTTCCTCGTAGCCGAGCACGGTCTGCAGGAGGGGGACCTGGAAGGTGCTGCCCAGGGTGGCGGAGGTGAGCAGGAGTTCGCGGACGGGTGGGTCGAGGCGGTCCAGGCGGGCGGCCCAGCTGCGGACGACGCCGGTGGGGACGCCGCCGTCCGGCCCGTCCTCGCACCGCCAGCCGCCGTCCGTGCGGTGCAGGGTGCCGGAGTCGACCAGGTCGGCGAGGAGCACCTCCACCAGGTACGGGTTGCCTCCCGCGCGGCGCGCGATCCTGCGGTGGGCCTCGGCGGGCACCTCGCCGGGGGCGGCGTTCAGGCACGCCTCGGCCATTCTGTGCACCTGCGTGTCGTCCAGCGGGCCGAGTTCGAGGACGGTGGCGGTCTGCCGGCCGGCGGCGGCCCGGGTGACGTCCAGGGCGGGGCCCGGCTCGGGCCGGAGGGTGCCGAGAAGGAGGACGGGGAGGTCCGCGAGGTTGTCGGCGACGTACTCGACGACCGCGATCGTCTCGGTGTCGGAGTCGTGCAGGTCCTCCAGGACCATGACGCAGCCGCGCTCCCGTCCGAGGACGGAGAGCAGACGCAGCAGGGCCTCGGCGAGTTCGACCACGGAGGCGGGGAACTCGGGGCCGTGCCGCCGCCATTCGGGCACGAGTGCGGACAACGCGGGCCGGAAGGGCTCCAGTTCTGGTTCCTCGGGGGTGCCCGCGGCCCGGAACCGGGAGGAGAGGGCCTCCATCAGCGGCCGGTAGGGCACGACGAGCCCGGTGGAGGTGGCACGTCCCCGCAGGACGGGCACCTCGCGGGCGTACGCGTCGAAGGCGCACTGGCCCGCCAGCCGCGACTTGCCGATCCCCGCCTCGCCGACGAGGAACACCGCCCCTCCTGAGGACCGCCCGGCTGCGGCCAACCCCTTTGCCAGCAGAGCCGATTCACTGTCCCGCCCGACGATGACCGAGGAAGTCGCACGCATGTGCGCAGGCTACTGGAGCGGGCCCCGGAGCGGCAGGGCGTGCCGCTCCGGACGGGCCCCGGCGTCACTGCGGAGCGGTCATGGTGGTCCACGGCAGTTCGTGGGAATAGGCCGCTCCGCCCTCCGAGGCGCTCAGGAGTCTGGAGCGCAGACCGAGGGCGCCGGTGGTGAAGAGGGTGATGGCGCCGACCGGGTGTTCCCCGGCGCTCTCGCCGGTACCGCCGGTCAGGTGGGTGGCCGCGTCGTCGATCTGCATGGGATGCCTCGATCCTTGGTCGTGAGGACGGGTGAGGTGCTCGGGCTGTCGGTGCGGTGGTGCGTGCGGGGGCCGCGGTCAGGGGTGGTGGTCGGGGGCCGCGGTCAGGGTGGGCAGGTCGAGGAGGAGCACGGAGGGCACGCGGTCGGGGAATCCGGCCCGCAGCAGCCCGTGCCCGATCCCCGCGAGGCCGGTGAGCAGCCCCGCGTGCGGGACGTGGTCGGGTGTACCGCAGCGCGGTCCGCCGTCCTCGACCGAGGCCAGCAGCGCGCCGGTGCGGTGGACGAGCCCGGCTCGGGCTCCGGCCAGGGCGCCGTGGCCGAGGAGTTCGAGCAGGCCCGCCTCCCCGTGGCAGAGGCTGTCGTCGGGGCGGGGTCCGGCGCCCCGCAGCAGGCGGGTCGTCGCGGTGAGCCAGGCGGCCAGCCGGTGGTCGGCGAGAGCGGCGGGACTGTCGGCGACGGCGAGGGCGATGCCGGCCCGGCCGTGGCACCAGCCTTCGTCAGCGGCGCCGTTCGCCGCCGGGAGCGCGGCGACGGCCTCGCGGAGCGCCTCCAGCCCCGCCTCCCGGAAGCGCGGGGCCCCGCTCCTCTCGGCGTACCGCAGCAGTGCCCATCCCGTACCGGCCGAGCCGTCCAGGAATCCGGGCCCGGCGGGTGGTCCGGCGGCCGCCAGCCGTTCCGCGCACCGTCCGGCGGCACGCAGCGTCTCCGGCCGCCCGGTGGCCCGGTGTGCGGCGAGGAGAACCGCGAGCCCGCCGGCCGTCCCGGCGCCGACGCCGGTCTCACGCTCGCCCGCTGCGGCTGCCTCCAGCAGCCGCAGCGCCGCCGGAAGCGACTCGGCGCACGCCGGCTCTCCGAGCAGCCGCTCCACCTCCAGCAGGGTGTACGTGAGCCCGCCGAGCCCGGCGAAGGCGCCCGAGCCCACGGCGGGCGGCGCGGTGGGGTCCTCGTGCAGGGCGTCCAGCAGTCCGGCCACCGGCGCCAGGGACGCGCTCGCCGTCTCCGCGTACCGGGCGACACCGGTGACATCGGCGAGCTGGGCGAGGAAGAGGGCGGGGCCGCAGTAGCCGGCCGCGAGGTCGGCGGGCATCGGGCCGAGCCGCCAGTAGCGGTCGCCCAGGAGTTCCAGGCCGAGCCAGTTGGCGCGGTCCGCCGCGCGGTAGGCGAGGGAGACCAACTGGTCCCCGAGGGAGCGGGCGGCGGCGAGGAGCCGTTCGGGCTCGGGGGCGAAGGCGGGCCGGGGGCCGCGTCCGGGCCCGGCCGGGTGGTGGGCGGGCGTGGTGGAGGCGGAGACCATCGCGGCGCGGATCACCCACTCCTGGTCCTGCCGGTCCACGGAGTCGAGGGCCGCGATCTTCCCGGTGGCCCGGGCCAGTCCGGAGATCGGCACCGTGCCGGGCACGGCGCGGCCGGTGACCCCGGTCAGGGCGGTGCCGCCGGCCCGGACGGTGAAGACGGGCACATCGTGGGACCAGAGCTGGGCGATCTCCTCGTCCTCGAGCCCGGGCAGGGCGGGGTGGCCGAGCGTGCCCTCCCGCAGCCGGGCGAGGACGGCGTCCCGCGCGCCGGCCTCGCGCATCAGCTCGGGGTGGGTGGTCTCGTCGAGGAGGGTGGCGTAGACGGCGGTGGGCCGCGCCACCACGCGCACCTCGTCCCGCCGAAACCGCTCCAGCAGCCCGGTGGGCCCGAGCAGTTCCGCGCGCGCCTCGCCGAGGGCCGTGTAGGCCGCCCGGAAGCCTTCGCACAACTCGGCCGTGTACGCGGCCGGTTCGGCGGTCCGCTCGTGCAGGCGGGGCCGGTTGGCGGACTCCCGGAACCGGCCGGGGCGGCGCACCAGCCGCATGGTGTCCGTCCCGCAGTCGGCCCACCCGGCGAGCGCCACGGGGGAGAGCGCGGCGCGGCCGCCGCCGACCGCCGACATGTCGAGCGCGCTGTCGTCGCCGAGGAGGAACTGCGGCAGCAGGCCGACCCGGTGGACGGAGTCGTGCAGTGCCCTGCTCGCCGGGTCGTCGGAGGCGGCGATCGGCAGGGCCGGGTGGAAGAGGGTCTCCACGTCGACCAGGACGGGATGCTCGCCGTGGGCGATCAGGTTCTCGTGGTGCAGGTCGGTCCCGTCCAGTGCGTGCAGCAGGGCGAGCAGCGCGCCCTGCCGCCGGTAGAACTCCCGCACCTGCGGCTCGGTCCGGCAGGGCAGCACCTCCACGAACTCGACCCAGCCGTGGGTCCCCCGGTCGAGCACGGTCAGCGTGCGCAACCGGGGCGCGCCGGGCAGGCGCCCGAGCCAGTCGGCGAGGTCGTTGAAGTGGCGGTGCGCGGCGACCGGGCGGGGCTTGTACACCAGCCGCGTGCCGTCCGCGAAACGCAGCAGCGCCACCGTCCGGCCGCCGCCGTGACTGTCGCCCGCCCCGGCCTCGACGTCGACGAGCA
The DNA here is from genome assembly GCF_011170125.1 of Streptomyces diastaticus subsp. diastaticus. Lineage (NCBI taxonomy): Bacteria > Bacillati > Actinomycetota > Actinomycetes > Kitasatosporales > Streptomycetaceae > Streptomyces > Streptomyces diastaticus. The sequence goes on from NZ_BLLN01000005.1 coordinate 150,324, forward strand.
GGCGATCGTCCGACCCGCACGGGAGCCCGGCCTCGGCCAGGGCCACGTGGTCGGCGACGAGGCGGCGCAGCAGTTCGGCGAAGGCGTCGGCCGCGTCGAGGCTGACCCGGCCGAGCAGCCGGGCGAGCACCGGGTGGGCCTTCAGCAGAGCGGCGAGGCCCCGCCGGCCCCCCGCCCGCCGCAGGAACTCCCGGAAGCGGGCCCGGCTGTCCCCACCGGTGAGCCCGCCCGCCTCTCGTGCCCGGTGCAGTTCGGTCACGAGCACACGGGCGGCGATCCGGGCCAGTCGCGGCCCGACCGCCCGGACCAGGCCGGCGCGGACCGCTGCGAGGTCGACGAGCCCTCGCTCCTCGCCCCCGAGAGCCGCCGCCATCCGGTCCCCCGCCGCCTCGGCGAACGGTGCGAGCACGCGCTCGAAGCCGCTGAGCCCCTCGTACTCCTCCTCGGGGAGGGGGAGGGCGGCGGGCGTGGCAGCGAGCACCTGCTCGACCCACTCCGCCCAGTCCGGTATCCGCCCGGCCCGCTCCTCCGTGCGCAGGGCCGGTGCCCACCAGGCCCCGCTCGCCGTGCGCTGCTCACCGTTCTCGAGCAGGGCGACCGCCCCCCGTCCGGCGGGGTCCGGTCCCGGACCGGGGCGGGCGGCGCCGCACCCCGGTCGCGAAGCGTTCCGCTCCAACGTCCCACCCCCTCGGTCCGACGCGGGACCTGTCGGCCCGCGGCGTGCCCCATCGTGCCGCGCGGAGGGTGGGGGCACATGGGGGTCGGTCCCCCATCTTTCTGGGCGGCCCGCAGTCGGTCGCCCCTCGGCGGTCGCGGCCAGGACACGCGGGCGGAGCCGGAGGAGGGCGGCGGCCACCTGGTCCAGGAGGCTCTCCACGCCGAGACCTGCCAGGAAGGCGCCGGTGGCCTCGGCGAGCGCCCCGCACGTGGACGGGAACTCCGTCACGCCCGGCGCCGAGGAGTGCCCGAAGCGGATGGGGCCGGGCGCGCTCACCCGGTACGCACCGGCCGGCGCCGGGAGCAGGTGCCGGAACGTGTGCGAGCTGCCGGACACCCGTGCGGCAGCAGGAGGACGGGGGCGCCCGCCGGGCCCGCCTCCCGGTGCAAGAAGGTCAGCAGCACGTCGAGAATTTCCTGCGCTCCGTGCGGTCTGTGCCTGCCCGGTGCGCATCCGACGATCGCGCGCGGCAGAGCACCGGCTTCCGCGCCGTCCCGTGTCCTGGGGCGGGCAGAGGTCACTCCACCTCGTCGCCCGGGTTCGGGCCGTGGGTGCCGCCCTTCCTCTTGCGGGGGTGCCGGGAGCTGCCGCGGGGTGAACTCGCGTAACCGGTGGGCAGCCGTGTCGTTGAGCTGGCACCGGGCCTGCCGCCGGGCACGGGGGTGGGGAGCAGTGTGAGCGCGTCCGAAGCCAAGTCCCTGCCCGGAACGTCACGTCGCCGGTCTGGCGACAGGGTCCCCCCGCAGACGCGTTGTGGACGGGGCCACTCCTCGCCCCGACTGCGACCAGCGGTGTGAACCGCTCTCCCCCGGTCGGACCGCCGCAGAAGAAGGGTGCTGCTGTATGAGTTCCGGAGAAGCTTCCGGTCGGCCCGTTCCGCCGCGCCCTCCCGGGGGGTTCGTGCCCGCGCGCGGGGTCTACACGGAGGCGGCGCGCCTGCAAAGGCTGAGCTGGCTCCGTGCAAGGACCCAGTCAACGTTGAACTCTCTACAGCACACACGGCTCGATGCCGGCAAGCTGACCGGGAACATCGAAGGGCTCGTCGGCGCCGTCGAGATCCCGATCGGAGTGGCCGGGCCCCTGCTGTTCTGCGGGACGAACGTCCGAGGTGAGAGGTACGCGCCTCTGGCGACCACGGAAGGTGCCCTGGTCTCGTCAGCGACACGTGGGGCCCTGGCCGTCACGATGGCGGGCGGCGTCAGCACTCACGCGGTCTCACAGGCGATGACGCGTGCCCCGGTCTTCGCGTTCTCCCGCCTGGCAGACGCCAGCCGCTTCGCCGCGACGGTCCCCCAGCACATCGGCGACCTCCGGACGGCCGTCCGGCAGGTCTCCAGCCATGCGGTGCTCGTCTCGATCGAACCCGTGATCCTGGGCAGGGCCGTTCACCTGAGGTTCAGGTACACCACCGGGGATGCCGCAGGGCAGAACATGACGACTGTCTGTACCTGGCACGCGTGCCAGTGGATCTTGCGGCAGTCGCACCTGGTCACGGATGACGCACTCGAATTCTTCCTCATCGAAGGGAACTCGTCCGGCGACAAGAAGGCGTCAGCCCTGGCCATGGCGGAGGGCCGTGGCATCAGGGTGGCCGCTGACTGCGTACTACCGACAGGTGTGATCGAACGGGTACTCAGAACCACCCCTGACGAGCTGGTGCGCGGGTATCAGCACATCGCAGCCGGGGCGGTCCACAGCGCGATGCTGGGCTCCAACGCGAACTCGGCCAACGTCGTGGCGGCGATCTTCACCGCGACCGGCCAGGACATCGCCTGTGTCCACGAGTCGGGCATGGGCCATTTCGTCCTCGAACGCACGCGGGACGGGGTCCACGCGAGCATGACCCTGCCGGGTCTGGCACTCGGCACGGTCGGAGGCGGCACCCATCTGCCCACGCAGCACGAGATGTTGGCGCTCATGGGATGCACCGGCCCGGGAAGTGCCGTCCGGCTGGCGGAGATCATCGCGGGCTTCGCTCTGGCCTTGGACCTGTCGACGGTCTCCGCGGCCGTATCGGACGATTTCGCCAGCGCGCACGAACGTCTCGGGCGCAACAGGCTGCCTCACCAGAGCGACACCGGGCGCCACGTCACACCGTCGGCCGGCGCCGAAGGCCCGGTGACGGAGGCAGCAGGGCCGCTGTCGCCCCCACCGGACGTTCACACACAGGAGCGTGAGGCGAGCGCCGAAGGCGGGGCCCGCTGAAACACGACGCGCGCTCTCGGCGACTCCGACCGCCAGGAGCGCCTGCCTGATCGGCTCATACCCGGCCCCGGCCCCCACCGGCTTCTGCGGTGCAGTGGTCAGGCTGTGGCCGCCGGCGGTGGCAGGGCGACGAAGGCGGCCTTCCTCGCGGATTCCAGCGCGGTCGTCAGGCTCTCCGCCACGGCAGCGGCCTGGCCGGTCAGTCCCTCGATCTCGGCCACGGCCATGTCGTCCCGCGCCGTCCGGGCAAGGAGATCGAGTACAGCGTCCGCGTCCTCGGACAGCTCCTCGATCTGCTTCCATTCCTCGTACCGCCGGTCGGCTTCCACAACCTGGTCGGCGTACTTCTCCAGGGCCACAACGCGCCGTTCGACGCCGTCCAGGCTTGCCCGCAGGGCGTCGCGTCGCCGCTGGAGGAGGGTGACGACCTCGGCGCCGGCGGGCTTGCCGGGTTCGGCTCCGGCGAGGCGGCTGTAGTCGCGCAGAGTGGTGGCGAGCTCCCATTCCTGGCGAGGCAGTGCCGCCTCGTTGTGGGCCTTGTCGATCAGGCCGTGGCGGTGGACGCGCGATCTCATGACCGTGGTGGTCGCCTTCTGGCCACGTGCCAGGAGCCCGCGGCACTCGTCCGTCAGCTCCTCCGGATCGACGACGTGGTCGCGGACGGCCGCCCAGTACCTTTCGGTCAGCCGCCTTCTGCGGGCGCGGCCGGTCACCAGGAGGACCCCGTACGCCGCGGTGGCCATTCCGGCGACCAGAGCCCCCCACCCGATGACGGTCTCGGCGGTGGAGAGGGCGTCATGGATCCTGGCGAGAAGCACGCCCGGAATCGGGCGGTCGCTGGAGCCGAAACGATGCGTGACGAAGTAGGCCCCCAAGGCGGTGGTCGAGACGACGGCGACCACGATGCGCTTGGTGTGGGTCGGTGCGCCCGAGCCGGAAAGGTCGAGAGCGGCCGGGTTTCGTCGAGCAGTCCGCAGAAGCTGCTTGTCGGCTTCGGGCGCGTCAGGGTTGATCACCGCGACAGCGGACGTCGGTCGCGGTATCCACGGATTCCTGGCCATCTCGGTCCCCTCCCCCAGGCACCGCGTCCCACCGCACGGGGCCTCATTCTCTGTTCACTGTAGTTACTGCGGATGACAGGCTGCTGTGCTCGTCCTTCAGCGCGCGAGGTCAAGGTGCCGATCCTGTCGCGCTCCGACGCCGCCTGGCCCCATCGCCTCATCGGCTGGGCCGGACAGCCCTGTCGTTCCCGCAGCACCGCGCCCGGGACCAACACCGCGACGCCCACGAGGATGAGCCACGCGCGCGGAGAAGGCGTGAGCGACCAGGTGACTTCGGAAGTCGCCGATGAGCAAGCGTAGTCGGCCCGGCCGTGGGTTGTCGGCCGTGCTGGTGAAGAGGCGGCCGCCGGTCGCGCACATCTGCTCGGCGTCGCCGTGACGGAGCTGGGCGAGGGCGAGCCGGGCAGTGGTGTGGGCGCGATGACGGCGACAGGTCCGCGGCCGTGCGGCCAGGACTCGGTGCGATGCGGCTTCGGCCTCTGCCGGGCGGCCGACGGGGTCGTGGACGATCACGGTCAGCGAGGGGAGTGAGTGACCTTCCAGGCTTCGCCAGGTCGGCATCGGATGGCTGAGGAGGCCGGTAGTCGCCTTCACCCGGACGGACGGGTCGACCCAGCAGGCGCGCGTCGCGCGGGAGTTGTTCGCCCCGGCGGTGATGGCGCCGGGGAGGCACAGGGGCCCGACACGCGGTTCGAGCCCCTGTACACCTCAGGCCACGGCGGCGATGGAGCGGCCCGCCCAGACCGGAGCCGGCTCGGTCAGCTCGGTGAAACGGCGCCTGACCGCGTCCGGGAACGCGGCGGCCCGGCCCGCCCGCTGGTCGACGTGGACCGCGAGCAGCTCCGTCGTCGCCACCGGAGCCGCGGCGGACGCCGGCTCCGACGCCGGGTCGGACACCAGGTACATCTCGTGCGCGAAGTGCGCCTTGCGGACTGCCGCCCCCAGCACGCGGGTGCGGACGGCCAGGTGTGCGGTGTCGGGCACGTCCTGGAGGAAGCGGATGTGAGACTCGACCGTGTAGAGGGAGCAGCCCGTGGACTCGCGGTAGCCGGAGCCCAGGCCCGTCTCATCCATCAGCGCGTCGGTGGCGTGACCGAAGACGAGGACGTAGAAGGCCTCGCTCATGTGGCCGTTGTAGTCGATCCACTCCGGGCGGACCGTGCTGTGGAACAGAGGGAGCCTCGTCATCGGGCGCCCCCCTCGCGCCCCAGACGGCCGGTGGCGCGCAGCACTTCGATGACCCCCTGGTCCCGTTCGGCCACCAGGTCCGCGATGGTGCGGCCGTCCGCGGCCTCGTCGCAGCCCGTCACCACGGCGTCGTACAACTCCGTGTCCAGCTCCGGCGCTTCGAGGCGAGTCCAAGGCGACTTCAGGGACGGGCCGAAGTGGTCCAGCATGTGCGCCATGCCCCCCTCGCCGCCGGCGAGCGCGAAGGTCAGCATGGGCCCCATCACCGCCCAGCGGAGCCCGGGCCCCTCGGTGATCGACAGGTCGATGTCGCGGACCGTCGCCTCGCCGTTGGCGACCATGTGCAGCGCCTCGCGCCACAGGGCCTCCTGGAGACGGTTGGCGATGAAGCCGGGCACCTCGTTGTCCATCGTGATGACGGACTTGCCCGCGCTCTCGTAGAAGCGGGCGGCCCAGGCGACCGCCGCCGCGTCGGTGCGCTCACCGCCGACGACCTCGACGAGCGGGATGAGATAGGGCGGGTTGAACGGGTGGCCGACGACCAGGCGCGACGGATCGGCGGCCGTGGTCTGCATGTCGGTCATCGGGTAGCCGGAGGTGGAGGAGGCGATGACGACGCCGGGCGGCGTGGCCGCGTCCAGACGGGCCAGCAGATCGCGCTTGAGGTCGAGCTTCTCGGGCGCGCTCTCCTGTACGAACTCGGCGTCGGCCACGGCCTGTTCGAGGGTCGCGGCAACGGTGAGCCGGTCGGCCGACGCGCCCTCGGCGAGGCCGAGCGAGGTGAGCGCCGGCCACGCGGCGTCGACCAGGCGGCGCAGCTTCTGCGCGGCGCCGGGCGCGGGGTCCCAGGCGGTCACGTCGTAGCCGCGCGCCAGGAAGTGGGCGACCCAGCCGCCGCCGATGACTCCGGCGCCGACGCAGGCCACGCGGCGGACGTTCTCCGGAGGGGTGATCCCGGATGACGTCGTCTTCGGGGACGTCGGGTCGGGCGAGGTCTTCTCGGGTGAGGTCATGAGGGGGCCCTTCGTCGTCACCGCGGACTACTTGCGCGTCTTGAGGCCGAGCGTGGCGCGGGCCTCGTCCGGTGTCGCGACACGTGCGCCGATCGACTCGGTGAGGGTCACGGCACGCTCGACGAGCTGGGCGTTGGTCGCCTTGTTCCCCTTGCCGAGGTACAGGTTGTCCTCCAGGCCCACGCGGACGTGGCCGCCGAGCAGGATCGACTGCGCGACCCACGGCATCTGCGTCCGTCCCAGCGCGAAGCTCGCCCAACGCGCACCGTCCGGCAGCATGTTGACCATCGACTGGAGCACTCCCGGATCCGCCGGCGCGCCCCACGGGACGCCCATGCACAGCTGGAACACGGTCGGGTCGTCGAGCAGCCCCTCAGCGAGCAACTGCTTGGCGAACCAGAGCTGGCCCGTGTCGAAGATCTCCAGCTCGGGCCGTACGCCCAGCTCCTGGATTCGCCGTGCGCCCGCACGCAGCATGTCGGGCGTCGAGACGTAGAGATTGGAGCCGTCGCCGAAGTTGAGCGAGCCGCAGTCCAGTGTGCAGATGTCGGGAAGCAGGTCCTCGACGTGCGGCAGGCGCTCCAGACCGCCGACAAGGTCGGTGCCGGGGAGGTGGGTGAGCGGGTCGTCCGGGTCGATGACCAGATCGCCGCCCATCCCGGCGGTGAGGTTGATGACGATGTCGGTGCCGGTCTCCTTGATGCGCTCGACGACCTCCCGGTAGAGCTTCGGGTCGCGGGACGGGCCGCCGGTCTCCGGGTCGCGCACGTGGATGTGGACGACGGCCGCTCCGGCGGCGGCCGCCTCCACGGCGTTCCTTGCTATCTGCTCCGGGGTGACGGGGACGTGGGGGCTTTTGCGGACGGTGTCGCCGGCGCCCGTGAGCGCGCAGGTGATGATGACGTTCTCGGTCATGGGCATGTGGAGGCCTCCCGGATTCTTGTCTCCGCGGCGATGGCGGGGCAGGGGGCGGGGCTTCCGTGGCTTCTGGGCTACGGAGCCAGGATCGTGTGGGTGACGTGGGCCGTCAGTGTCGCGTGCATCGCGTCGGCGGCCGTGGCGGAGGACGGCCCGCTCGCCGAGAGGACGTGGGTCGCCAGGCCGTCGATCAGAGCGGTCAGAGTCAGTGCCGCCGCATCCGGATCGATCCCGGCGCGGAACACCCCCTGCCCGACGCCCCTGCGCAGGACGTCGGTGACGGTTTCCCGCCACTGCCGGTAGTACTCGGAGTGCAGTCGGCCCACCGCCGTGGAGCGGGCGGCCTCGGCCCACAGGTCGAGCCACACCGCCCACTGGCGGCGCTGCTGAGCGGTGCGCGGCGTCTGCAGCGCGATGAGCTGGCGCAGCTCCGCCGCCGCGTCGTCCGCCTCGGCGAGGTGGGCAGCACGGCGCGCGGTGTCCTCGTCCATGCACCAGCGAACGGCTGCTTCCAGGAGCTCGGCGCGGCCCGGGAAGTGATAGTGGATCGCGGCACTGCTGGTGGCGCAGGCGCGGGCGATGTCGGCGACCCGCACCGCGCGGAAACCGCGCTCCGCGACCAGCCGGACCGTCTCGCGGACGATCTGCAGCGGTCGCCCGCCCTCGATGCCGACGGCGGGCGCCGTTCCCTTCTCGCGTGGCCGGCTGCCGAGCAGCCAGTCGGCGTCGACCCGCCCTTCGTCTGCGATCCGCGCCAGTTCCGCGACCGTGAAGCGGCGGGTGCCGCTCAACGCACGCGAGAGCTTGGACGGGTCCATCACGACACGGCGCGCGAACTCGCGCTGGCTGACGCCCGCGTTCGCGATGACCGCACGGACGCGAACGGCGGCGTCGGCAGTCGGTGCGCTCGTCGGGCCCTCGTCGCTCTTCACAGGCAACACCCTAGGAGTGCGTTGCGATAATCTCAACACCCGAGGAGGGTGGAGTAGCTGTTAAGAGAGCAGATTGAGGTCCTGACTGATGAATCAGTCAGAGAGGCAACGTCTCCTGCGGCCTTGAGGTGTAAGCCGTCTGCCGGTGCCAGGCTCGTCCGCACTCCGACGAGACCGTCACGGCCCGGACGGAACGCCGGCGCCGGGCGGCGGGCAGCCCTTGACCAGCGCCTCAGACGGCACGTTTCGGACCCGGTGACACCGCCCCCAGGTCATCCGTTCGACAGGGGCGACAATGCTGTCGGGACCGCCGCCCGGGCCCGAGATGAAGCTGCCGGCCGACCTCAAGGTCACCTTCGAGGAGACGAAGCTGAAGGACCCCGACCAGGCTGCGGCTCTCCGGGACGCCCAGCTCTGCGCCAAGTCCACCGTCTTCGGCATCGCTGAGCCGGACCCCGAGTCGGAGGCGTACGGCTACTACGCCGTGACCGGCAGCCAGGCCGAGAAGTACGCGAAGGCCCGGATCGGCGTCTACGTCGACGGCGGCCTGACGATTGCCGGCGAGCGGCAGCACAGCCGCGCCGAGGTGCGGCCCGGGAAGAAGGACGGGTACGTCGTCACCTTCTGCAGCGATGAGAGCAAGGTCAAGGGCAAGCAAGAGGCGAGCGGTGAAACCTTCACGGGCGACCCGGGCCCGACGAACCTGTGGCACTGGACGCTCGACATGGTGCCCTCTCCCAAGATCGACGGCCTGTGGCTCACCCAGGAGGCGATCGTGAAGGGCCGTGCCTCCGCCGAGTGCGGCTGACCGCCGCCCTGGCCGCGGTGAGGGCTTCTCCCCTTCGGCCCGCCCCGGAGGCGCGCGGCACGACGCGGGGTCGGACCTTGCCGACGGGGCCCGGGTCGCCATGGGAGACCCTGCGACCAGGGCTGTCACGGTGAGGGGCATCTGGCACCGTGGCACCGGGCCGGCCCGTCACTTCCTGTCCCGGCCCGGAGCCCGGGGTCGGCATCAGTCACGCGCCGGATGAGGTCCAAGGGGGCTTCTTGACCGGAGCAGGCGGCTGCGGAGCGTCGTCGGCGAACTGGACGAGATCACGGTTCAACGAGTGGCCGCTCCGTCGAACCCCGCGTAGCTGTCCGGCAGCTGGAGTTCCGCCCAGATGGTCTTGCCGTCGGTCGAGTGCCGGGCGCCCCAGCGCTGGGTCAGCTGAGCGACCAGCATCAGCCCGCGTCCGCCCTCGTCGAAACCGGCCGCCCGGCGCAGGTGCGGGGCGGTGCTGCTCGTGTCGGAGACCTCGATGATGAGCGTGCGGTCCAGGATCAGCCGCAGCCGGATGGGGCCGGACGCGTGCCGGATGGCGTTGGCGATCAGCTCGGTGACCACCAGCTCGGTGGTGAACACCGCTTCCTGGAGCTCCCACCGTGTCAACTGCTCGTCGATGTCCTTACGGGCGGTACCGCAGCTCGCCGGGTCGTCGGGGATCTCCCACGTCGTCACGTGCGCCGCGTCCAGCACCCGGGTGCGCGCCATCAGCAGGGCCACGTCGTCGTCCGGCGCCCCGCCCGGCAGCAGCGCCTCGATGACCGCCCCGCACTGGGCGTCGAGCGAGGCGGTCGGCGGGGCGGCCACCGCCTCGTGCAGCAGTCGGTAGCCCTCGTCGATGTCCCGGTCGCGGCGCTCCACCAGGCCGTCGGTGAACAGCGCCAGCACCGAGCCCTCGGGCAGCGAGAACTCCGCTGACTCGAACGGCAGCCCACCCAGACCCAGCGGCGGCCCAGCGGGCAGCTCCATGGTGGTTCCGCCACCCGTTTCCGGGTCGATCAGGACGGGGGGCGGATGCCCGGCCCTGGCTACCGTGCAGCCGCCGGCGACCGGGTCGTAGACCGCGTACAGACAGGTCGCGCCGATGTCCCCGGCCGGCTCCTCTCCCCCGGTCTCGTCGGAGAGACGGAGCACGAGGTCGTCCAGGTGGGTGAGCAGTTCGTCCGGGGGCAGATCGACGTCCGCGAGCGTGCGTACCGCGGTACGCAGCCGGCCCATGGTCGCCGAAGCCTGCACCCCGTGCCCCACCACGTCGCCCACGATCAGTCCCACCCGCGCCCCGGACAGCGGGATCACGTCGAACCAGTCGCCGCCCACACCGGTCCGCCCGGCCGCCGCCAGATAGCGGGAGGCGACCTGCACGGCGCTGCGTTGCGGGAGCGTCCGCGGCAGGAGGCTGCGCTGGAGCGCCAGCGCCGTCTCCCGCTCCTGAGTGAAACGCTGTGCGTTGTCCAGGCACACTGCGGCCCGGGCCACGATCTCCCGGGCCACCAGTACGTCGTCCGGCGTGAACGGATCCGGGCGCCGGTACCGAAGGAACTGCGCGACCCCCAGCGTCACCCCGCGCGCCGACAGCGGCACGGACAGGATGGAGTGCACCCCCAGCTCCCTGGCGTGACGTGCTCGCTCCGGTTCCTGCTCCGCCCAGGCGCGAAAGGCCTGATCGTCCTTGTGCAGCACCAGCGACTCACCCGTGAGCACGGCCCGCACCGGCGAGGACGCGATGGCGTGGTCCCACTCCTGCCCGGTCTCCACCAGCGCCTCGGGGGTGTCCTCCCGGGTGGAGCGGTGCGCGGCCCGGCGCAGGGTCAGCACGCCGAGCGACGGCGGGGTGTCGCTGTGCGGCTGCGGGGTGATGAGCAGGTCCACGCTGCCGAAGTCGGCCAGCCGGGGCACGCACACGTCGACCAGTTCCTGGGCGGTGCGGCCGACCTCCAGAGTGCTGCCGATCCGCCGGGTGGCGTCGTTGACCAGTTGGAGCCGCACCTGCGCCCGGGCCTCGTCGGTGATGTCGACGGCGGACAGTGCGACCGCCACCAGCTCGCCCTGTGCGTCCCACACCGGAGCGATCCGCGCCAGCCAGGCGTGCTCGCGCGACTCGCCGCCGCTGCGCAGCCGGGTGCGGACGTCCCTGGGCCTGCCGCTCTCCATCACCTGGCGCAGTTGCTCCTCCAGTTCGACGCTCTGCGGCTTGCCGCCGATCTCCGACAGCCGCAGCCCGCGGGCCTCGTCCTCGGTGAGCCCGATGACCTCCTCCATCGCGCGGTTGGCCCGCCGCAGCCGGACGCCGGTGTCGTACAGGGCGAGGGCGTTGGGCGCGTAGAGGAACGCCGGGCGGGGCAGCTGGTCGTCCTCCACGGTGCGCTCGGCCCCGGCCAGCGGGCTGACGAGCAGCCACCCGTCGGGGTGACCTTCGTATCGCGGAAGCCAGTGGGCCAACAGCCGCACGGTCAGCCGTCGGCCGTCGCGGTGCCGCAGGTCCACGGTGCCCTTCCAGCGCAGCCGCCGCTCGTCGCCGCACGGGGCGGTGGCGGAGGGGTCGGCGAGGAGTTCGCGGGCCGGGCGGCCCAGCATCTCCGCCGCGGTGTGACCCAGCAGCCGCTGGGCGCCGTCGTTCCAGTGCGTGATCCGGCCGGAGCCGTCCAGGAGGACCCGGGCGGTGGCTCCCTCGTCCGGGGCCCGCCCCCAGGGGTCGTCTCCGCGCCAGGAAGGGCGTCCATGGCCGACAGTGCTCACCTTCCCAGCCTGAGGCACCAGTGAGGGGGGCGGCAATCCGGGAACGCCAGGCGGGGGCTCGGACACGGACCGTGAGACGTCGCAGCCCGTCGGCAAGCAGGCCGTTAGCCCGGGTAAGCCCGCTGGAGGCGCGTTGAGCACCACGAACAGAGACTCCGGCGAAGCTGCGTACCTGAACCGAGACCCGCTCACGGAGATCGTGTCCGAGACGGCCCATAGAGTGCGCCCATGATCGAACACAGGAACACCGACCGAGTGCATCGCTTCCGCGCCGAAGCCGCTTCCCGGGGACTGCCGGCCCACGAGACGGAGGAGTGGCTGAAGGCTGTCAAGCCCGCGGTCTTCTGGACGTACAAGGGTGACGGGCCCGTCGCGGCACGGTTGGGCGGGGACGCGCTGCTGCCCCGAGAGGCACCGACCCCGACCGCCCCCCTGGTCGCCACCGTCGACTGCTCACTGCTGCCGTCCGACACCGGGCTCCCCTTGCCCGCCGACGGCCACCTGCTGTTCTTCGCCGAGCCGAACGTGAGCTTCTACGGCTCGAAAACCGACATCGTGCGCTACGTCCCCGCCGGCACTCGGACGACCGCACGTCCTGCCGATTCTTGGTACGACGCGTACCCGTCGCACGACCTGCGCATGGCATGGTTCGGTACTTCCACACCGGACACGGACACCTACGCCTCAGCGAAGTGGGGCGACGACCTGGACGATGAGGAACTCGACCGCGTCACGCGACTCGTGGAAGACATGGACGGCGCCTGGACGAGCACCGGCGGCCTGTGGCCCATGTGGACCCTCGCGCTTGGCGGCAACACCATCGCCCTGAACTGCGACCCGCTGGACAGCGTCCGGGAGGACGAACCGGAGGACGCCGAGAACTGGGTGCTGCTGGCCACCTGGCGCTGCGGCGAGGAGGTCAAGCAACTGGACCAGGGCATCATCAGCTGGCTGATCCGCCGCACAGACCTGGCCTCTCTCCGCTTCGACCGCGCCTATCTCTGGGTCGACATGTGACACCGCGGCAATGCGCCCCTGCCGGTTCCCGACTGGCGCGGCAGGGGCCTGCTCGATGGAGTCTGGTGGCGGCCCCCACCACGCCGTGGGCGACGGCTGGTCCATGGGAATCACCCTGGCGCCGGGCCACAGGAGCCGTACGGCGCCGGGCGCCCGGCGGCCGGGGCTCCCCGGCGCGGCCAAGGCCGCGGTTCACGGACTGCGCCCGGCTGGAGCACGCGCTGAGCGACGGCCCGGGGCCGAACCGGAACAGTTCTGGCGGGCAGAGGCCGACGGTGCCCTACGTCGTGCCGGTCGCGTCCAGCGCCGATCGCGCCGCGCGCGAACGGGCAGGAGCGGGGGTCTGGGGACGCCTTCAGCCACGCGCCCGGCTCGGCGAGGCCGACGCCTTCGCCGACCTGGTGAGGTCCGCTGACACCGCGATCACAGGTCTCACAGATCTCGGGTCGGTCAGCAACGCCGGAAGGACCTCCCCGCAGCCGCGGCGTTAGCCGGTCACGGTCCCGCTGCGGGTGACCCGGGAGAGGAGGGCGGGTGACCACGAAAGACCCGCGAGCCCGATCGCCCTCGGGCGCGGACGGGACCGGCCCCGCACGAGGCCGTGGCAGTTGAGTCTCCCGCCACTGGAGGGTTCAGGATCTCGCTCATGGACGAGACATTCACCATCGGTCAGCTCGCGCGCCTCACCGGGCTTTCGGTACGGACGCTGCGCTACTGGTCGGACGAAGGAGCGATACCGCCCGTGGCCCGCTCCGTGAGCGGCTACCGCTTGTACGATCCCCTCTCCGTGGCACGCGCCGAGTTGGTCCGCGCCCTGCGGGAACTGGGCCTCGGGCTCGACGACGTGTGTGGCGTCCTGAGCGGCCGCAGCACGGTGGCAGAGGTCGCCGAGGCGCATGTGCACGCGGTCGACGCGCAGATCCGTGCCCTCAGGACGAGCCGGGCAGTCCTGTCCGCAGTGGCGGAACGTGGTGCCTCCGCCGAGGAGGCGACGCTGCTGAACCGGCTCGCACGACTTTCCGGCGCCGAACGCGAGCGCGTCATCGAGGAGTTCAAGGAAGAGGTGTTCGGCGATCTCGACGACCCGGGTCTCCGCGAGCGTATGCACGCCTACACCGTCGAGCTGCCGGACGATCCCACACCTGACCAGCTCGCCGCCTGGATCGAGTTGGCCGAACTGGTAGGGGACTCCGGCTTCCGTGCCCGGTTGCGCACCTGGACGGAACTCAACACGCCTGTGCCCGGGCGGGGTCGTCCACCCGGCGCCTGCGTCTGGTGGGCCAGGCAGGTCGTCCACACCGTCGCGGAGGCCAGGGATCGTGGCACCTCTCCCCGCGAGCCGGCCGCGAGGGACCTGCTGACCTCGTTGTTCCCCGACACCGACTGGCCCGCCGTACTCCGCAGCGTCGAGGCAGGACTCGCCGCGGAGGCGGAGCGCTACCGCGGACTGCGCGCCCGGGTCCGCGGGCTGCGGACGTCACCCGACGCGACCGGAGAGCTGGAGTGGCTCGCCGAGGCCCTGCGTTCCGCTCTCCGGGCACGGTGACCGGGCCACGACCTACTCCTGGCGCTGCGGATGGCCGGCGGAGGCGGTACGGGCATCCGGAGGTCCGGACCTGTACCTCACTGACGGACCCATCCGGCGAGCCGCGGCCCGGGGGCTTCGGCCAGCGCTGCTTCGACCGGCCGGTCCGCACGCCGCATTGGCGCCCAGCCCACATCAGGCCGTGCACGGTGACCGGAGGGCGCGTGGTCGGGCCGATGGCCCGGACCAGCGACAGCCACGGCGTCCCCGTGCCGGGCCCCGCCTCGGCGGGCACGCGGTCGCCTGCCGGCCGGGAGAACCCGCGCTCGGCCCGGCCGCAGTCGCCCGCCGCCTGAAGGCGGCGCTCACCGGGACAGCTGCGCGGCAGCTGGACCGCCCGTGCCGAGACTGGCCGGCGGCCCGGTATCGGCGCACAGCCGGTACGAAACGGGGCCGTCGCCGGGCTGTCGCCATGCCCCGGGCGACGCGAGCACCAGAGAGGGCGGCGCGGGTCGCTACTGTCCGTGGTGCGGCTCGAAACGCTTCGTGGCGTCAACCGCCTTCCGCGTCAGGCCGGCGTCAAGGATTCCGCGTATTCGTATGGACCGCATCAAGGCTGCTTGTCTCAGGGACGAAGCCGGGGTTTGCTCTCCATGGCCAGAAGGCCGAATTCCTTTCCTTACGTCAATCAGGAGCTCGCGATGGCCGACCTGGCCTTCGTCGTCGCAATACTCGCGGTGTTCGCACTGGTGGCTCTCGTCGCCCGGGGGGTGACCAAGCTGTGACCGTCGAGGACATCATCGGTCTCACCGTGGCCGTCTTCCTGCTCGGACATCTCATCCTGGCCCTCCTCGCCCCGGAGAGGTTCTGAGGACCGGTATGAGCCCCCAGATCGCTGGCCTGCTCCAGCTCACAGCGGTGATCGCCGCCCTCGGTCTCGCATACCGCCCACTGGGCGATCACATGGCAAAGGTCTACTCCTCCGCGGATCATCACAGACCGGAGAAGTGGATTTACAAGACCATCGGCACCGACCCGGCCACCGAAATGAGGTGGCCCGCATATCTGCGCGGCGTTCTCGCCTTTTCGGCGGTGAGTGTCCTCTTCCTTTACCTGATGCAACGGGTTCAGGGCTCGCTCCCCGGGTCGCTGGGCTTTTCCTCCATCGATGCGGACCAGGCGTTCAACACCGCCGCGTCTTTCGTCGCGAACACCAACTGGCAGTCGTATGCCGGCGAGCAGGCCATGGGCCATGTCGTGCAGACCGGTGGCCTCGCGGTGCAGAACTTCGTCTCGGCGGCCGTGGGTATGGCCGTCGCGGTGGCACTCGTGCGGGGCTTCGCCCGGTCCCGTACGGGAGAGCTCGGTAACTTCTGGTCCGACCTGGTGCGCGGGACCGTCCGCATCCTGCTCCCGATCGCGGTGGTCGGCGCGCTGGTGCTGGTCGCCTGCGGCGCGATACAGAACTTCGCCGGCATCCATGAGGTCGGGCAGTTCGCCGGCGGGACGCAGCAGTGGAACGGCGGGGCTGTCGCCTCGCAGGAGGCCATCAAGGAGTTGGGCACCAACGGCGGAGGCTACTTCAACGCCAACTCCGCCCACCCCTTCGAGAACCCCGACGGGCTGTCCAACCTGTTCGAGATCTTCCTGATCCTGCTGATCCCGGTCTCGCTCACGCGGACCTTCGGCCGGATGGCCGGCTCACTCAAGCAAGGGTACGCGCTCCTCGGCGCGATGGCCGTCATCTGGCTCGGGTTCTCGCTCCTGATGATGTGGACCGAGTTCGCCCACCGCGGCCCGGCGTTCGAGATCGCGGGCGGGGCCATGGAAGGCAAGGAGACCCGTTTCGGGATCGCCGGCTCGTCGCTGTTCGCCGTCGCCACCACCCTCACCTCCACAGGAGCGGTGAACTCGTTCCACTCCTCCTACACCGGTTTCGGCGGCGGTATCACGATGCTCGGCATGCAACTCGGCGAGATCGCTCCCGGTGGTGTCGGCTCCGGTCTCTACGGCATGCTGATCATGGCGATCATCGCGGTGTTCATCGCCGGGCTGATGGTCGGCCGCACCCCGGAGTACCTCGGCAAGAAGATCGGCACCCGCCAGATCACGTTCGCCGCCTGCTACCTCCTCGTCACCCCTTCGCTCGTGCTCGGTTTCACCGCGCTCGCCATGGCCCTGCCCACCCCGGGCACCTCGATGACCCACACCGGCGCCCACGGCTTCTCCGAGATCCTCTACGCCTACACGTCCGGCGCCAACAACAACGGCTCCGCCTTCGCCGGGCTCGACGCCGATACCCCGTGGTTCAACACCACCATCGGGATCGCGATGCTGCTGGGCCGGCTCCTGCCGATGGTGTTCGTCCTGGCTCTGGCCGGCTCGCTCGCCGAGCAGAAGCCGGTGCCCGAGACCTCGGGGACGCTACGCACCGACAAGCCCCTCTACGTCGGCCTGCTCCTCGGCACGATCCTCGTCATCACCGGTCTCACCTACTTCCCGGCCCTGGCGCTGGGACCGCTCGCCGAAGGGCTCGCCTCATGAGCACCCCAGCTCCGGCCCGCACTCCGCTCGGAGACCTGCCCCGGGCCGGTGGCCACGGGCCCGACGACCGTGTCGGCAGCGGACTCCTCGACCCGAAGCAGCTGACCAGGTCGTTCCCGGACGCGCTGCGCAAGCTCGACCCGCGCGTCATGGCCAAGTCGCCCGTGATGTTCGTCGTCCTGGTCGGCTCGGTGCTCACCACGGCGCTCGCGGTCACGGACCCGACCGACTGGTTCGGCTGGGCGATCACCGCCTGGCTCTGGCTGACCACGATCTTCGCCAACCTCGCCGAGGCGGTCGCCGAGCGCCGGGGCAAGGCACAGGCCGGTACCCTGCGCCAGGCCAGGACCGCCACCATCGCCCGCCGGATCATCGGTACGAGCGAGGAACGAGTCGCGGGGACGGACCTGCGCGTCGGAGACCTCGTCGTCTGCGAGGCCGGCGACACCGTCCCCGGCGACGGGGACGTGATCGAGGGGGTCGCGTCCGTCGACGAGTCCGCGATCACCGGTGAGTCGGCTCCGGTCATCCGGGAGTCCGGCGGTGACCGCAGCGCGGTGACGGCCGGTACGAAGGTGCTGTCCGACCGCGTCGTCATCAGGATCACCACCGAGCCGGGCGAGACCTTCATCGACCGGATGATCAGCCTGGTCGAGGGCGCCGCACGGCAGAAGACGCCCAACGAGACCGCTCTGAATATCCTGCTGGCGTCCCTCACCATCGTCTTCCTGCTCGCCGTCGTCAGTCTGAAGCCCTTCGCGATCTACGCGGGGGCCGACGACCAGACCTCGCTGATCGTGCTGGCGGCGCTGCTCGTCTGCCTGGCCCCCACCACCATCGGGGCCCTGCTGTCCGCGATCGGGATCGCCGGCATGGACCGCCTCGTCCAGCGCAACGTCCTGGCCATGTCCGGGCGCGCGGTCGAGGCCGCGGGCGATGTCTCCACGCTGCTCCTCGACAAGACCGGCACCATCACCCTGGGCAACCGGCAGGCGGCCGGATTCCTGGTGGTCAAGGGTGTACGGGAAGCCGAACTCGCCGAGGCCGCGCAGCTCTCCTCCCTCGCCGACGAGACCCCGGAAGGCCGGTCGATCGTCGTGCTGGCCAAGGAGAGGTACGGACTGCGGGGACGGGACCCGGGCGAGCTGACGGGCGCCGCGTGGGTGCAGTTCACCGCGCAGACCCGGATGTCGGGCGTCGACCTGGAGGGGCGGAAGATCCGCAAGGGCGCGAGCGGTTCCGTCGTGACGTGGGTGAGGGAGCGGGGCGGGAGTGTCTGTGAGGAGGCGCGGGCGCTCACGGACCGCATCGCCGAGGCGGGTGGTACACCGCTGCTGGTGGCTGTGGAGGATGGGCGTGGCCCGAGGGTCCTCGGGGTGGTCCATCTCCAGGACGTGGTGAAGGAGGGCACGCGGGAGCGGTTCGAGAAGCTGCGCCGGATGGGAATCAGAACGGTCATGATCACGGGTGACAACCCGCTGACCGCGAAGGCGGTCGCCGACGAGGCGGGGGTCGACGACTTCCTGGCCGAGGCGACGCCCGAGGACAAGATGGCCCTCATCAAGCGGGAACAGGCCGGCGGCAAGCTCGTCGCGATGACCGGCGACGGCACCAACGACGCCCCCGCCCTGGCCCAGGCCGACGTCGGCGTCGCGATGAACACCGGGACCTCTGCCGCCAAGGAGGCCGGCAACATGGTCGACCTCGACTCCGACCCCACCAAACTCATCGAGATCGTCGGGATCGGCAAGCAACTCCTCATCACCCGAGGCGCCCTCACCACCTTCTCCATCGCCAACGACGTGGCGAAGTACTTCGCGATCATCCCCGCCATGTTCGCCGTGGCGTACCCCTCGCTCGACAAGCTCAACATCATGGGGCTCGCCTCGCCCGAGTCCGCGATCCTCTCGGCGGTCGTCTTCAACGCGTTGATCATCGTCGCGCTGGTGCCGCTCGCCCTCAAGGGCGTGCGCTACCGGCCCGCGAGCGCCGACCGGATGCTGCGCCGCAACCTCGGCCTGTACGGGCTCGGCGGCCTGGCTGCCCCGTTCGCCGGCATCAAGATCATCGACGTGCTCCTCTCCCTCATCCCCGGAATCGGTTGACCCGCCATGGCCGACAACACCGTCAGCAGCACCGCGCGCGTGCTCGGGGCAGGTCTGCGAGCCCTGCTCGTCCTCACCCTCGTCTGCGGAGTGATCTACCCGCTCGCCGTCACCGGCGTCGCCCAGGCCCTGTTCAACGACAAGGCCAACGGCTCCGAGATCGAGGACTCCGGCGGGCGGGTCGTGGGCTCCTTCCTCATCGGACAGCGGTACGACCTCCCGCTGAAGGACGGCGAGGAGTCACCCGACCCGGACCTGAGGTGGTTCCAGCCCCGCCCCTCCCACGGCCTCGGCAGCAACAACGTCAACACCCGGTACTCCCTCGTCGTCTCCGGCGCCACCAGCCGCTCCGGTGACAACGAGGAGCTGGTCCAGTGGGTGAAGGACGCCAAGGCAGCCGTGGTCAAGGACAACTCCACCCCCACGTACAGGGTGAAGCCCGCCGACGTACCGGCCGACGCCGTCACCTCGTCCGGCTCCGGACTGGACCCCGACATCTCCCCCGCGTACGCGAAGCTCCAGGCACACCGGGTCGCCGAGAAGAACGGTCTGGCCCTGGCGGAGGTCGAGGGCCTCGTCGCCGAGCACACCACGGGCCGGGTCCTCGGCTTCATGGGGGAGCCCCGGATCAACGTACTCGAACTGAACACCGCGCTCAGGGACCTGACCCACGCCTGACGGAGCGGAGACAAGGAGCCGGGGTACCGGCGGGGCATCAGGAGCCCCTCCGGCGCCCGGTTCGTCCCACAACCACGGAAAGAGTGCACAGCCATGCCCCGGGTAATCGTGGCGGAAGACGACGTGCAGTTGATGCGTGCCCTGCAGATCAACCTCCAGGTACGCGAGTACACCGTCGTGCAAGCCACCGACGGCGAGTCGGCGCTCCGGCTCGCCTCGACCTTCAAACCGGACGTCATCGTCCTCGATCTCGGTCTGCCGGACATGAGCGGCGTCGAAGTGATCAAGGTGATCCGGAGCTGGAGCCGGGTACCGATTTTGGTCCTGTCCGCGCGTCACATGTCCGAGGACAAAGTGCGAGCCCTGGACGCGGGAGCAGATGACTATGTGACCAAGCCCTTCAGCATGGACGAACTGCTGGCCCGGCTGCGGGCGGCCACGCGCCGACGGCAGGATTCCGCCGGGGCGGAGGCACCGGCCGCCGTCACCACGGACGAGTTCACCATCGATCTGGTGGCGAAGAAGGTCCATCGCGAAGGCCGCACCGTCCGGCTCACCCCGACTGAGTGGCATCTGCTCGAGATGCTGGTCGCCCGCCCCGGTCGCCTGGTGTCCCAGCGGCAGCTCCTGCGGGAGGTCTGGGGTCCCGCCTTCGAGGAGAACACGAACTACCTGCGGGTCTACATGGCCCAGCTACGGCGCAAACTCGAAGCGGACCCGGCCCGCCCCCGGTATCTGATCACCGAACCAGGCATGGGCTATCGCTTCGAACCCTGACCCCCTACCCGAGACGGAGGAACGAGAAGACATCATGGGACGCGGAAGGCTCCGCCTCCACCTCGCGGCGGCACCAGGCGTCGGCACGCCATGCACGATGCTCTCCGCAGCACACCGCACGAAGGAGCGCGGCACCGACGTGGTCATCGCCTTCGTGGAGCACCACGACCGGCCGCGCGCACCGAGGCCGTGCTGCACGGACTGGAACTCGTACCGCGCCGGCGGCCGGGGCACCGGGGCAGGGCGTTCACCGAGACGGGCGGCGACGCGGTCTTGGGACGTGCGCCCCCGTGGCACCGGTGGACGTGAACCGAACCGACCCGCATGACGAGTCCGAGGCCCTACAGACTGCCGGCCGGTGCTCGTCCGAGCCGCTGCCGGACCGCTGCCCGGCCTGAGGCGGTATCCCCACGAAACGCCCGACGTGCGGCGGTCCGTCCCCCGCCCTCCGAAGACGTCAGCCCCACCGGCCCACCGGCCCACCGGCCCACCGCAGGGGTCATGGGCCGTCACCACCCGGCGACGACGAGAGAGCCGCAGCAGTGAGCACAATGGGCGCCGTGACGTCGACGATGAACTATCAGCAGGTTCTGGAACAGATTGCCGAGGAGATCGCGCGGACGCCCGGCCGGGGCCGGTCCGCCGACTACATCCCGGCGCTCGCCACCCGTGACCCGCGCGCCTTCGGCATGGCCGTGGCCGAGCTGGACGGCACCGTCCACGGGGTGGGCGAGTGGCGCGAGGCCTTCTCCGCACAGTCCATCACCAAGGTCTTCACCCTGGCCCTGGACCTGGCCCATGAGGGCGACGAGCTGTGGGAGCACGTGGGCCGCGAACCTTCCGGCAACCCGTTCAACTCCCTGGTACAGCTCGAGTACGAGAACGGCATCCCCCGCAACCCGTTCATCAACGCCGGCGCCCTGGTCGTCACCGACCGCCTCCACACGCGCACCGGTGACGCGGCGGGCGGGCTCCTGCGGCTGCTGCGTGCCGAGAGCGGGAACCCGGACCTCGGTTTCGACCTGGCGGTCGCCGGCTCGGAGGCCGCGCGCGGTGACCGCAACGCCGCCCTCGGCCACTTCATGGCCTCCTACGGCAACATCGACAACCCTGTGCCGCTCCTGCTCGACCAGTACTTCCGCCAGTGCTCGGTCACCGCCTCCTGCGCCGACCTCGCGTTGGCGGCCACTCTCCTGGCCCGCCACGGCGTGCGCGCCGACGGCACCCGGCTGCTGACCCGCAGCCAGGCCAAGCAGGTCAACGCGGTCATGCTCACCTGTGGAACCTACGACGCCGCCGGTGAGTTCGCCCACCGCGTCGGCCTGCCCGGCAAGAGCGGGGTGGGCGGCGGCATCATCGCCGTCGTACCCGGCCGCTGCGCACTGTGCGTGTGGAGCCCCGGTCTGGACGAACGGGGCAACTCCGTGGCGGGGGTGGCCGCGCTGGACCTCTTCACCACGCTCACGGGACTCTCGGTGTTCTGACCCCGCCCGGGCTGGAGGGGTTGCGACGCTTCGGGCTTGTCGATGGTCACGTATGAGCGTGGCGGGCCCTCTGAGGCGGTGCCGCAGAACGCGGACGCCAGGGCCGATGTCGAGGCGGCACGCCAGAAGCGCGTCTGCTGGGGAACCGCCTCCCCACGCCCCGCCGGCTTGCGCCACGCGGAGCCGCCGTCCCGCTCGTCCGGCCGCCTGCCCTGACCGCACAGCGGCTCACGGGGACCCGGGCGGAACCGGAGCCGGTCCTCCCTGGAGCGATCCGCCCAGCGCGACGCCGGGCAGTGGCGGCGTGGTCGCCGCCTACGGCTTGGGGCGCTCTGCCACGACTTGCGCCGCGGCAGAGCGGACGCGCAGATCATCGGCTCCGGGGAGAGGCCCGGCCCACCTCGAAGATCAGCGCGTCGGGAGTGCTCAGCGCCCGGACTTGAGCGCGGACCAGGTGCTCGGGCCGACCACGCCGTCCGCGGCCAGGCCGCGCGACTTCTGGTAAGCGACCACCGCGGCCTTGGACGCGGAGCCCAGCTTGCCGTCGACGGCGAGGGACCTTCCCAGGGTCGCGTTGAGGCCGCGCTGAAGGTACTTGACCTCCGTACCGCTGGAACCCTCGCGCAGTTTTGTGCCCTTGGCCGGGGCGGTCACCAGCGCTCCCCAGGTCTTCGGGCCCACCACCCCGTCGGCCGCCGTACCGATCTTCTTCTGGAACGCCTTCACCGCCTGGAGCGTCTTCGCGCCGAACACCCCGTCCTTCTCGACGCTGTGCCCGGCGGCGGCCAGGTGTGTCTGCAGGTTCTTGACGGCATCGCCCCGGTCGCCCTCACGCAGCTTCGGGTAGGCGTCCACCGCTCCGCCCCCGCCCGGCAGACCGGGGAACGCGTAGGCGATGGTCCTGCCCTGCGACACGGTCGAGCCGCAGCGGAAGTCGTCCAGCAGCGACGCGTCGCGGATCACCACGTCGTTCCGCTCGACCTGGAAGTGGAGGTGCGGCCCCGTGGAGTGCCCCGTGCTGCCGATCGTGCCGATCACCTGGCCCTTCTTGACCTTCTGCCCGGTGGAGACGGCCCGCGAGTTCAGGTGCAGGTACCTGGTCTCCCAGCCGCCCGCGTGGTCGATCACCACCCGGTTGCCCGGGCTCGCCGCGTGGTCGGACTGCCGGACGGTCCCGTCCGCGGCCGCCTTCACGGAAGCCCCGGTCGGGCCCGCGATGTCGAAGCCGTCGTGCGGGTTGCCGGAACGGCAGTAGCCGTTGGGCGATCCCGTGATGGTGCCGCCGGCCGGGACGATCATGGCGCCCTGCTCGGCCGCCGCTGTTCCACCGGTCAGTGCCACACTCCCCGTGGCCAGGACCGTCACGGTGACGAGCCCGGAAACGGCTCGCGCCGCAACGCGTCTCGTCGACCGGAAGTTCCCTCGTTCTGGCTGACGCATCATCATCTACCCTTTTGGTCGTGGGGGGTTCGCGTGGTCAGTACGTGGCGAGAGCCTAGCTTTCGGCCGCGCCGACAGGGATCCGCTGTTCGACCGACCCACCGGCGACCGCGCCCCTGACCGCAGAGGTCGCCAGTCGCCCACCGGTACGGTGCCGCGATGACAGATCACCCACATCCGAGAGAGGCGTCCGAACAGGTCGCCTTGGCCTGGGAGCGCATCGGGAGATGGCTGCGGGCGCACGCTCCGGCGTCCGCGGCCCTGCTGCGTCCCCCGGCCGGCGAGGCCGCGATCGCCTCCGTGGAAGAGTCGATCGGGTGGCCCCTCCCACCTGCGCTGCGCGCCTGGTACCAGCTGAGTGACGGCATCAACGATCCCGACGGGGCCGCCAGTCGGTGGCCGACGGCCTTTCTGCCGGGGCGACAGGCGTGGTACCGGCTGGACCAGTTGCAGGACGCCTACGTGATGCAGACCCGTGACTGGGAGCGAGAGCCGGGACGTGTACCGGTCTCGTGCGTGACAGGGGACATCTGGCACGGTCTCTACGTCGACGCACGTCCGAAGGAACCGTCGTACGGGGCGATGGGCCGGTGGACGATCGAACTGGAACCCGAGCTCCTCGCGCCAGGCTCCGCCGCCGGATGGCCCTTGGAGACGTGGTTGGGCGCGGTGGCCGACGCCCTGGAGCAAGGCCGCTGCCTGGTCGAGCCCGGTGGCCGACGCGTCGAGGACATGTGGCCGGCGCTGACCGTGTGCGAGGGGCTGACCTGGGTGGACCCACACGACCCACGCGGGATCCCCGAGGGGCGAGCCCTTCTCGACGGCCCACGCTGAGACGGCGGGGCCGGCCGGCCACCGACCGCCGGCACCCTGTTCCGCAGGCTTCACCGCTCAGGGACGCACGACGGCCGGCTCCTGTACGGCGGGACGCCCGTCGCGGCCAGGGCCCCCTGGCCGCGCGGTCGGGGACCGTGCGGTGCTGTCGCGTCCCGAGCCGTCGTGGTCGCCTGTCTCCGCGGAAGAGCCGCTCGGGCGGACGGCCACATCACAGTCCGGCCACCTCTTCGGCGATCGGACCGGCAAGCACGCGGCACCGCTCAAGAATGAGCATCTGTGAGCCGGGGGCAGGCGTCTACGATACGCGTGATATCCGGGTGGACACCGGCGAACTGGTGAGCTGTGAGCCGTGCGCCGACCTGGTGCGCGGGGGCGATGGGGGACACCGTGAGATACCCAGTGTGCGACCGTTCGGGCGGTGCCGTCCGCCCTCGTGCGGGCGTTCGGCGCCGTTGCTCCGGCGGAGGCGGCCCCGGCTCGCGCGGCACCGCCCCGACGCGGCCCGGGCCGCTCGCCCTGTCGCGGATCTCCTGGAGCGCGGTGCTGTGAACGGCAGAAGCACAGCCTCGGCCCGCCCCGTCGTCACGGTCCTCGGCTCCTCCGGGTTCGTCGGCTCCGCCGTGCTGGCCGCCCTGGCCACGCGCCCCGTCCGGCTGCGGGCTGTGGCTCGCGGGCCGAGCGCCGTGCCGCACGGGGCCGCCACCGTCGACGTGCGGCAGGCCGATCTCTCGTCCGGGGCGCTTCCCGAGGCGGTGGCGGGCTCCGACGTGGTCGTCTGCCTCGTCACCCACAGCGGCGGATGGCGGGCGGCCGAGAGCGACCCGGAGAGCGCGCGAGTCAACGTCGGGATCATGCGGGACCTTCTCGCGGCGCTCGGTGCGGAACGTCCCGCAGGCCCGCCTCCTCTGGTCGTGTACGCCGGTGCCGCCTCCCAGGTGGGTCTGCCGCCCAGGAGCGTGCTCGACGGCAGCGAGCAGGACCGGCCCGCGACGGAGTACGACCGGCAGAAGCTCGCGGCGGAGGAACTGCTCATGGCGGCCGACGCCGAGGGCACGGTGCGCGGGGTGAGCCTGCGCCTGCCGACGGTCTTCGGAGAGGCGTGTGCGCCCGGGGCGAGGGACCGTGGCGTGGTCTCCGCGATGATCCGGCGCGCGCTCCGCCATGAACCGCTGACCATGTGGCACGACGGCACCGTGAAGCGGGACCTGGTGCACGTGGCGGACGTGGCGGACGCGTTCGCGGCCGCGATCGACCGGCCTTCCCCGCTCACGGGCCGGCACTGGCTCCTGGGTGCGGGACGGGGCGACGCGCTCGGGGACGTGTTCCACGAGGTGGCACGGATCGTCGCCGCGCGTACCGGCCGGCGCCCGGTGCCCGTGGTGTCCGTCGACGCTCCCGCGGACGCCCCCGCCACCGACTTCGCGGACGTCACCATCGACTCGTCGCCGTTCCGGGCGGCCACCGGCTGGTCGCCCCGTCTTCCGCTGCGCGAGGGGCTGGACCGCACGGTCGCCGCTCTGTCACAAGAATCCTGAGTGTTCCTGCCTCCACCATCGCTCGTGAAGGGACGGTCCACGGATGACAACCCGGGTGTGGGACTACCTGCCGGAGTACGAGAGTGAACGCGAGGACGTCCTCGACGCCGTCGACACGGTCTTCCGCTCCGGGCGGCTGGTGTTCGGCGAGAGCATGCGGGGTTTCGAGAGGGAGTTCGCGGCCCGGCACGGCGTAGCGCACTGTGTCGGCGTCGACAACGGGACCAACGCCCTCAAGCTGGCGCTCCAGGCACTGGGCGTGGGCCCCGGCGACGAGGTCATCACCGTGTCCAACACGGCCGCTCCCACGGTGGTGGCCATCGACGCCGTCGGCGCGACCCCGGTCTTCGTCGACGTGCGCGCCGACGACCACCTCATGGACACCGGCCAGGTGGACGCCGCCGTCACCGACCGCACCCGCTGCCTGCTGCCGGTGCATCTGTACGGGCAGTGCGTCGACATGGCCCCGCTGGAGCGGGCCGCAGAACGGCACGGGCTGGCTCTGCTGGAGGACTGCGCGCAGGCGCACGGCGCCCGGCACCACGGCCGGCAGGCCGGCGCCATCGGGGACGCGGCGGCCTACTCCTTCTACCCGACCAAGGTCCTGGGCGCCTACGGGGACGCCGGAGCCGTGCTGACCCCGGACGACCACGTGGCCCGGCGGCTCGCGCGGCTGCGGTACTACGGGATGGAGGAGCGCTACTACGTCGTCGAGACTCCCGGGCACAACGCGCGGCTCGACGAGGTCCAGGCGGAGATCCTGCGCCGCAAGCTCCGTCGTCTCGACTCCTACGTCGAGGCCCGCAGGGCCGTGGCCCGCCGCTACGCCGAGGGGCTGGCGGACACCGGTCTCGTCCTGCCGCGGACGGCTGCCGGGAACGACCACGTGTACTACCTGTACGTCGTACGCCATCCTCAGCGCGATCAGATCATGAGAGCACTCAGCGCCCGCGGCATCGAACTCAACATCAGCTATCCGTGGCCGGTGCACACCATGTCGGGGTTCTCCCGCCTCGGACAGCCCCGTGGCTCCCTCCCGGTCACCGAGAAGCTGGCGGACGAGATCTTCTCGCTGCCGATGTACCCCTCGCTCCCCCGTGAGCGGCAGGACGAGGTGATCGAGGCACTGCGCGTCGTTCTCTCCCGTCTCTAGGAATTCCGCGGTCACGGACCCCGTCCCACCGGAGTTGGTATGAGATCACGAAGGCTCGCCGTCGACGGCGCGATCGAGTTCACCCCCCGTGTGTTCCCCGACGAACGCGGTCTTTTCGTCTCCCCCTTCCAGGAGGCGGCCTTCCTGGAGGCCACCGGGAGCCCGCTGTTTCCGGTGGCGCAGACCAACCACAGCCGGTCCCGGCGGGGCGTGGTGAGGGGCGTGCACTTCACCACGACACCGCCCGGCACGGCCAAGTACGTGTACTGCGCCCGGGGCCGGGCACTCGACATCGTGGTCGACATCAGGGTCGGTTCACCGACGTTCGGGCGGTGGGACGCCGTCCTGCTGGACCAGCGGGACTTCCGCTCCGTCTACCTTCCGGTGGGCGTGGGGCACGCGTTCGTGGCGCTGGAGGAGGACACCGTCGTGTCCTACCTGCTCTCCAGGGCCTACGTACCCGAGCACGAACTGGCCCTCTCCGCTCTGGATCCGGCGTTGGGGCTTCCCATTCCGGACGACACGCCACCACTCCTCTCCGACCGGGACCAGGCCGCCCCCCACCCTCGCCGAAGCCGGCGAGCGAGGTCTGCTCCCGGACTACGCGGCGTGCCGCTCCCTCGAACACACCACAGCGTCCGCCGCCTCCGAGGCCCGTCACCGTCCGTGACGCGCGCACCGTGGGACCGGGCTCCGCAAGACCCGGCGGGAAGAATTCCGCCGACTCGGTAGTCACTGACCGTGACCGAATTTCAGGAAAGGGGGAGGGTGTGGGCTCCAGGCACGGGAAGGGAGGCCGGCACTCAGGTGAACGGGCCATTCTCGGACGCCCGGGCGCGCGTGCCCTTACATTCGCATGGTCCAATCGCTACACCTTACGGAAGTCCGGAAGTTCACCGAGCTGATCGCCGCCAGGATCCAGGGGGACGGACAGCGGCCGCAAGGCGCTGTCGTGCTGCGGGGGGAGCACATATACAACTGCGCGGACACCGACCGGAACGTCTACTTCGTCAAGTCGGGGCAGGTCAAAACCATCATGGTGACGGCGAGCGGAAAGCGATGTCTGCTCGACCTCTACCTGCCGGGAAACGTCTTCGGAGAGCTCTGCCTCACCAATCCCCGCCGCACCGACACGGCCGTGGCCATGGCGGACACCGAACTCGTCCGGGTCTCCCACCAGCGGCTGCTGGCCATCCTGGACCGTGAGGGGCTGCTGGAGCTCTTCACCGCGTACCTGACCGACCGTCTGGCCGAGCAGCAGAGGATCATCGCCGACCTGGTGACCCTGGAGAGCGAGATGCGCCTGGCGGCCAGGCTGCTCCAGCTCTCGAAGCGCTTCGGCCAGCGGTGCGACCGGGGGATGCTGATATCCGTCCGGCTGACGCAGGAGGAGCTCGCCGAGATGGTCGGCACGACACGGTCCCGCGTGGGTTTCTTCCTCAAGACGTTCCGGGAGGCCGGGCTCCTGGTCTCCAGCCGGGGGCCGATCATCATCAACCAGCCGAATCTGGCCAGCTACGTCGGGGAGCGTCTGCCGCTGGGCCGCGGGCTCCTCTGAAAGGAGCGGGGAAGGCGTCCGGCCGGACGCCTTCCCCGCTCCGTCCGGTCACACGCTCGTGGCCGGTCTTCCCGTGTCCGCGTGCAGGAGCACGCCGTCCACGACCTCGGCGGTCAGGCCGCCCATCCGGTCCACGACCGTCCGGTCGTGTGTGACGACCACCAGCGCGGTCCCGGACTCACGGCACACCTCGTCCAGCAGATCGAGGACCACGACGGCCGTGGCGGGGTCCAGGGCGCTGGTCACCTCGTCGCACAGCAGCACGTCGGGCCGGGCCGCCAGCGCCCGCGCCAGTGCCACCCGCTGGCGCTCACCCCCCGAGAGCGCCGCAGGGCGGCGCGCCGCGTGCTCGGGGGTGAGCCCCACGCGGGCCAGCAGCTCGCGCGTCTCCTGCTCGACCGCCTCGTCGGGGACGAGGCCGAACTGTCGCAGCGGGCGGCCGACGATCCGGCGGACGCTGTGCCGCGGATTGAGCGAGTCGTACGGGTTCTGCGGCACCAACTGCAACCGTCCGAGCTGGGCCGTGTCACGGCGGGCGAGCGCCGGCGCCAGCGGTTCGCCCGCGAGCAGCACCCGGCCGCCGACGGGCTCCACCAGGCCGGTGATCGCGCGCAGCAGCGTGCTCTTGCCGCTGCCGGAGGGGCCGATGACGCAGAGCCGGCCGCCCGGAGGCAGCGTGAGCGAGGCGTTCGACAGCACCCGCCCGGACGTCCCTCGCTCCACCGTCAGGTTCTCGACCCGCAGCAGATCGCCTTGACCGGTGGCCTGCTCCCGCGGCCGGGCCGGGAGAGGCGGTGCGGCGGCCTCCTGCGGAGCGACCAGTGTCTCGCGCAGCAGCTCCGGAGCGCTGGAGTCCACGATCCGGCCCTCGCTCATCGCCACCACCGTGTCGGCCACCTCGGCGACCGCGTGGAGGTCGTGGGAGATCAGCAGCACCGCGGTGGCGGAGTCGCGGCACAGCGCCACGACCTCGGCGAGCAGCCGTGCGGTGTTCTCCGGGTCGAGCGCGCTGGTCGGCTCGTCCAGCACCAGCAGTCGGGGATCGCGTGCCAGAGCCGCGGCGATGGCCAGCCGTTGCCGCTGTCCCCCGGAGAGCTGGTGCGGGCGGCGGGCCAGGAACGCCTCGTCGGACGGCAGGGAGAGTCTGCGCAGCACGGCCCGGGCCTTCTCCCGCCGTGCCCGGGCGGGGACCGCCAGGAGGCGCAACTGCTCGTCCAGCAGCGTTCCGACCCGCAGGTGCATGGGCAGGGAGGTACGCGGGTCCTGCGCGACGTACGCGACCGAACGCGCACGCAGTTCCCGCAGTGCCCTGCCGGTGAGCCGGCCGACGTCCGCGCCGAGCAGCCTGACGGTGCCCCGCTCCTGCTCCAGCCCGGGGGCGGTGTGCCCGAGCAGCGCCAGCGCCGTGCTGGTCTTGCCGCTGCCGGAGTCCCCGATGAGCGCCACGACCGTTCCGCGCGGCACCGAGAGGTCCACGTCGCGGACCACGGGCCGGCCGGTCTCCGCGACGCTCAGGCGCAACCCTCGCGCCGAGGCGGCCGAGCCGTCGTCCGGGGCTCCGGCCGGCTCGCGGGCAGGCCGCGCCTCGGCCGTCCGCGCCCTGTGCCGCGGTCGCCCGGTGCGCACCAGCCGGCGCGCGGCGGAGACGGGGCCGAGACCGTCGACCATCAGCCCGGCGGTCAGGAGCATCGCCAGCAGCATGGCGCTCGGGGCGAGCACCGCCAGCGGCTGCAGCGCGAGGCCGCCGCGGTTCTCCAGGATCATCAGTCCCCAGTCGGGGGTGGGCGGCTGGGCCCCGAGCCCCAGGAAGCCGGCGGTGGCCACGGCGTACGCCGCTCCGACGAACCGCACACCGGCGTCGGCGCCCAGGGTGACGGCCAGGTTGGGGAACACCTCGCGGAACAGCACCGAACGGGTCGTCTCGCCGCGTGCGACGGCCACCTCCACGTAGTCGTGGGCGAGGGCCTGCACCGTGGCGGCCCGGACGATCCGGGCGATGTCCGGCAGCATCACCGCGACCACCGAGACCGCGACACCGGAGACACCCGGTCCGGTGCCCGTGGTGATGACGGCGATGAGTACCAGGGGCGGCAGGCCCAGGAGCACGTCGGCCAGCCGCATCACCAGGGTGTCCACCCAGCCGCCCCGGTAGGCGGCGAGCATGCCCGCCGCGGTGCCCAGCACGTACGCGATCAGCAGCACGGCGAGGGTGACCAGGATCAGCACCCGGCCGCCCGCCAGAACCCTGCTCAGCACGTCGGCGCCCAGATGGTCGGTGCCCAGCGGGTGGTCACCGCTCGTCGGCGCGAACGGCATGTCGGCGCCGGTGAGCGGATCGTACGGGGCGAGCCAGGGGCCGCACAGGGCCAGCAGCACCAGGATGCCGAACAGCACGGCGGCGACGGGCCGGCGGCGGGCCGGCCGCTGGGGCGGTGTTGCGGCGGACGCGGCGGCCCCGGCGGCGGAAGAAGGAGGGGTCACGGTCATCTCGGCAGCCTCCGCAAGGGGTCGAGGAGCACGCCGAGCAGGTCACCCGCCAGGTTCACCAGTACCGTCAGCGCGGCCACGAGCAGGCCGATCGCCTGGACCGTGGGCACGTCCCGCCCCACGGACGCCTGGACGAGCACCGAGGCCAGTCCCGGAAAGCCGAAGAGGGTCTCGGCGACGAGGGCGCTGCCCACCAGCAGCGCCGTGTAGCGGGCCAGGAGCGGGATGACGGGCGGGAGGGCGGCGGGCAGGATGTACCGCAGGACGATCCTGCGCTCGGGCACGCCGTTGAGGCGGGCCGTCACCACGGCGTCGCTCGTCGTGCTCTCCGCCACCCCGATCCGTACGAGCCGGGTGTTGTGCGCGATGCAGCCGACCAGCAGCGTGGCCACCGGGAGGACGAGAATCTGCGGATTGCTCAGCACTCCTTCTCCGGGCCCGATCAGCGAGACGGCCGGCAGCCAGCCCAGATGGACGGCGAAGACCAGGACGAGGACGGCTCCCGTGACGAATTCGGGGACCGAGACCAGCGTGAGCGTGGCCAGGGAGATGCTCCGGTCGGCCGCGCGGTTCGCCCGCAGCCCCGCCCAGACACCGAGCCCGACCGCCAGCGGCACGAGGAGTGCCATGGTGATCCCCGCCAGCACCAGGGAGTTGACGGCCCGCGAGGAGACGAGTTCCATCACGGAACCGCCGGACACGTAGGACGTGCCCAGGTCTCCCCCGACGGCGTGCAGCAGCCAGTCCGCGTACTGCACCACCGCCGGCCGGTTCAGGCCCAGCTCCTCGCGGCGCGCGGCGACCGCCTCCTCGGTGGCCTCCGGGCCCAGGGAGGCGGACGCCGCGTCTCCGGTCGCGAGTCCGGTGGCCGCGAAGACGACCACGGACACGGCGCCCAGCACGACGGCGCCCAGGGCCAGCCTGCGGCCCAGGAAGCGCCACAGGGTGCCTCGTCCGCCGGAGAGGTGCGCCGGAGCCCTCATGCCAGGTACGCGTCTCGGAAGCTGGGGAAGGTCGGGTAGCCGAGTGACTTCACGTCGTGCACCTTGGGGGTCGCGGCGGCCAGTACAGGCGCCTTGGCCCAGACCATGTCGCCACCCTCTTCGTAGAGGTGGTGCTGGATGTCGCTCAGGGACTTCTTGCGCTGCTCCTCCGTGACGGCCGAGCGCACCGCGTTCACCAGCGAGTCGGTCCGGTCACCGGCGAGGCCCGTGAACGGCAGCAGGGCGTCGCTGCCGTAGAAGAACAGCACGTCCAGCGGGAGCGGCCGGGGCTTGCGGTTCGCCGACTGGAAGTGCGCGCCGATGAAGACCTTCGGGTCCGCGAAGAAGTCGCCCGGCGGCACCTTGTCGAGCTTGATCCTCACGCCGGCCTGCTTGGCCTGTTCGGCGAGGATGACGGCGCCCTCGGTGAGGCCGTACTCGTAGTCGCTGGTGCGGATGGTCAGGGTCAGGTGCTCCGCGCCCGCCTGCTTGAGCAGCTTCCTCGCCCGCTCGGGGTCGTACTCCCGCTGGGGCAGGTCGTCCGCGTAGTGCGGCAGGTGCTTGCCGAACAGGTCGTTGCCGAGTTCGCCGAAGCCGAGAGTGACCCTCTTGATCATCTCCTCACGGTCCACGACGTACTTGAGGGCCTCCCCCACGCGCGGGTCGTCGAAGGGCTTCTGGTTGCGCTTCAGCATGGCGCCGAAGTTGGGCCACTCCCACTTCGGCGGCGTGAACAGCTGGATCTGGTCGTTCTTCCGCTCCGCCCGGCCGGCCACCAGGGAGATGCTCGCCGCGTAGTCGACCTGGCCGGCCTTCAGCGCGTTGAGGCGGGCTTCACCGTCGGCGATGGACAGCAGCTCCAGCTCGTCCAGGTAGGGCCCCTTGTCGCTCCAGTAGTCAGGGTTCCGCTTGAGCAGCGCGCCCTGGCCGACACGGTGGTTCTCGATCACGAACGGCCCGCTGCCCGGCGCCTTCTCGAAGTTCTTGGTGCCTTCGGGGAAGACGAAGACGCCCTGGGTGAGCACCTGGTCCAGGAACCCGTGCGCGCGCTTCATGGGGATCACCGCGGTACGCCGGTCCTTGCGCCGGACATTGGCGATGTCGACATCGGCCAGCAGCGGGGCCGTGTTGGCCTCCTGCTTCATCTGCGTGCTCAGGGTGTACAGCACGTCGTCGATGCCGAGCTTGCGGCCGTCGCTGAAGCGCACCCCGTCGCGCACCCGCAGCGTCCACTCGGTGCCGTCGGCGTTGGGCTCGATGACCTCGGCGAGCTGCATCTCCACACTGCCGTCGGCGCCGACCACACACAGTTCGTCGTAGACCACGCGCGCCCGCACGTAGTCGATCGGGGTGTTGGCCGCCTGGATGATGTTGGCCGTCTCGTTGCTTCCGCCGATGAAGGCGGCGCGCAGCCTGCCCCCTCGCTTGGGGTCCGATCCGGTCTTCTTGCCGTCCTCCGCCGTCGACCTGTCGCCGTCCGCGCCGCAGCCGGCCAGCGCTCCCGCCACAGCCGTACCGGCGGTCACCCCCGCCGCGGTCCGCAGGAGCGTTCTCCTGGCCACCGCGCGCTCTGACTCGGTCATGGTTCCTCCCTCACATGTGCCATGCCTGGCGCGGGGAACCTACGTAATCGCGCCACCCTCCTTCTGCGCACCATTGAGCATCCGGGCCATCTTCCGCGGCCGCTCAGTTGAGAGCAGACACGGTCGGCGGCAGCCGCGAGGGTCGGCGCCATGACGAAGCAGCTGGATGAGATGCCGATGGATTTCGAGCGGGCTCTGTGCGTGGTCGCCCACCCCGACGACATGGAGTTCGGTGGCGCCGGGGCGGTGGCGTCGTGGACGGCCGCCGGGAAGGAGGTGGGCTATGTGCTGCTGACGCACGGCGAGGCAGGCATCGACGGGATGCGGCCGGAGGAGGCGGTCCGCGTCCGTGAGGCGGAGCAGCGCGAGAGCGCGGCGATCGTGGGCGTGGGCAGCGTGGAGTTCCTCGGCCACCCGGACGGTGTGGTGGAGTACGGAGTGGCCCTGCGCCGCGACATCGCCGCGGCGATCCGGCGCCACCGCCCCGGACTCGTCGTCGGCTACAACCACCGCGACACCACGCACACCGGCCGGTGGAACACCGCGGACCACCGCAACACCGGGCGGGCTCTGCTCGACGCGGTGGCCGACGCGGGCAACCGCTGGATCTTCCCGGACGCCGGGGAGCCGTGGGGCGGCGTGCGCTACGTCGCCATGGCCGGTTCCCCCGATCCGACCCACGCGGTGGACGTGACCGGAGCCGTCGACGCCGCGGTGGCCTCCCTGGAGGCGCACCGCACGTATCTGGCGTCCCTGGGCGGCGGCGGACCGGTTGATGTGCGCACCCCGCTGACGGGGCTGTTCCGGGCGACGGGCGAGCGGTTCGGCGGCCGGTTGTCGATCCCCTTCGAACTCGTGGTCGGCTGATCCGTCCGAGAGCCGGAAAAGCGCTCCGGGTGCGCAACTTTGGCCAGGCGGACCCGGGCCGCGTCCCTACTCTCGGCCGCATGGCAGCTATCCCATACATGAAGTACGAGGACGTGGCCCGGGCCCTGGACTGGCTGAGCGAGGCGTTCGGTTTCACCGAGCGGGAGCGGTTCGCGCACCCGGAGGGCCCGGTCTTCCACGCAGAGATGCTGACGCCCGCCGGCGATCCGGTGTATCTGGCCGGGCCGGGGGACGACTACCGTTCGCCCGCCCGCACCGGCCACCTCAACGCGATGGTCTCGGTCGACGTCGAGGACGTGGACGCCCAGTACCGGAGGGCACAGGCCGCCGGCGCCAAGCTGGTCTTCCCGCCGACGGACACCCCGCAGGGCACGCGGGTGTGCAAGGTGGAGGACCACGAGGGCCAGGAGTGGTTCTTCAGCCAGAAGCTGACCGCAACGGGGCAGCGGACGTAGGAGTCCGCGTCGCGCGCCGGCGAGAACAGGGGAAAGGGACCGGGAGCGACTCCCGGTCCCTTTCCCCTGTCCGGCCTCTCACCAGGCGACCGGCAGGGCCTTTAGGGAGTGGATCACGACGTTCTTCTTCCAGGGCAGCTCCGTCTCAGGCACGGCGAGCCGCAGCCCGGGGAAGCGGCGCAGCAGCGTGGCGATGCCGATCTGCAGTTCCAGCCGGGCGAGCTGGGCGCCCACGCAGTGGTGGATGCCGTGGCCGAACGAGGTGTGGGAGCCGGGCTTGCGGGTGATGTCGAACCGGTCCGGGTCCTCCCAGACGGCTTCGTCGCGGTTGGCGGAGTTGGTGATGGCGATGACGCCGTCCCCGGCCTTGATCAGCTCGCCCCCGACCTCGACGTCCTCGACGGCCACCCGCATCAGCCCTCCCGCGGCGCCGCCCGGGATGAAGCGCAGCAGTTCCTCCACGGCGTCGCCGATCAACTCGGGGTCGGCACGCAGCGCCTCCAGTTGGCCGGGGTTGCGCAGCAGCACCAGGACGGCGTTGGCCAGGCGGTTGGCGGTCGTCTCGTAACCGGCGACGATCAGGCCGCCGGCGAAGGAGACGAGTTCGCGCTCGCTGAGCCGGTCGTCGTTGTCGCGGGCGGCGATCAGGACGCCCAGCAGGTCGTCCGCGGGCTCGGCACGGCGCTCCTGGACCATGGCGGCGAGGTAGCCGATCAGGGCGTTGCGTGCCGCGACGGCCGACTCCAGCTCGTCGGGCGAGGTACGGAACATCATGTCCGACCACTCGCGGAACCTGTCGCGGTCACTCGCCGGCACACCGAGCAGGTCGCAGATGGTGATGATCGGCAGCGGCGCGGACAGTGAGGAGACCACGTCACCGGGTGCGCCCGCCTGTTCCATGGCGTCCAGCAGTCCGTCGACGGTGGTCTGGATGCCCTGCCGCATCCCCTCGATGCGCCGGACCGTGAAGGCGGGGGCGACGAGCCGGCGCAGCCGGGTGTGGTCGGGCGCGTCCTTGCTGACGATGGAGTCGGGGTCCCCCTCGACCCCCGGCATCAGCTTGGGCGCCTCGGGGCGGGTGGCGGCC
Organism: Streptomyces diastaticus subsp. diastaticus; assembly: GCF_011170125.1. Taxonomy (NCBI): domain Bacteria; kingdom Bacillati; phylum Actinomycetota; class Actinomycetes; order Kitasatosporales; family Streptomycetaceae; genus Streptomyces; species Streptomyces diastaticus. The sequence continues at coordinate 186,057 of NZ_BLLN01000005.1, forward strand.
TGGCGGCTGAACCGGGCGTCGTTGAAGACGAACCGCACGTCCTCGTAGCGGGTGACGACCCAGGCGATGTCACCGCTGGGGAGGGTGACGCGGCTGACCGGTTTCTCCGTGCGCAGCCTGGCGTACTCGGGCGACGGGTCCAGGGCGGAGGTGATCGGGAAGGGAAAGCGCGGCGGCGCCCCGCCCTCTTCGGCCGGGCGGGCGACTTCGTCGGTGCGGGCCACGACGGCTCCTTGTCTCCGGGGCGCGACACGTCCCGGGCAGTCGGTGGGGTACGAACGGAAGGTGGGTCGACGGGGCGTACGGGCCCGGCGGGACGCCCAGGGTCACCAGGCCACCGGCAGTTCGTGGACCCCGTGGACGAACATGTCGGTGCGGAACGGGATCTCCTCGTCCGGCACCGCCGTGTGCAGGGTGGGGACGCGGGCGAACAACGTGCGCCACAGCACGCCCAGTTGCAGGCGGGCCAGGAGCTGCCCCAGGCACTGGTGGAGGCCGTGCCCGAAGGCCAGGTGGTCATGGGCCGGGCGGTGCGGATCGAGCCGGCCGGGGTCGGGGAAGACGCTGGCGTCCCGGTTCGCCGAGGACAGCACGACGACGACGCCCTCACCCGCGCGGATGGTGCGCCCGGCGATCTCCACGTCCTCCACGGCGACCCGCCGCAGCCCGTAGTCGATCACCGTCTGGTGGCGCAGGGTCTCCTCGACGAGGCCCGGTACCACGGAGGGGTCCTCGCGCACTGCCGTGAGCTGCTCCGGGTGCCGCAGCAGCGTCAGCGTGCCGACGCCGATCTGGTTGGCGATCGTCTCGAACCCCGCGATCATCAGCAGAGTGGCGATGCCGACGACTTCGTCGTGGCTGACGCCGTCCCGCTCACGGTGTGCGGCCACCCTGCTCAGCAGATCGTCCTCGGGCTCCTCGGTCTTGCGTCCGACGAGGCGGTCCAGGTAGGCCCGGAGTTCGTCGCGTACGGCCTGGCGGCGCACGGGGGTGGCGGACTGGTCGCCGATGACCGCGGTGCATTCCTGGAAGAAGTCGCGATCCGCGTACGGGACGCCGAGCAGTTCGCAGATGACCAGCGTCGGCAGCGGCAGGGCGATGCGCTGTACGAGGTCCGCGGGGGCGCCGTGCTCCAGCATGGCATCGATCAGGTCGTCGACGATCTGCTGCACGGCCGGGCGGAGCGCCTCGATCCGTTTCTTCTTGAACTCGTCGACGACGGCCCGCCGCAGCCGGCTGTGTTCCGGGGGGTCCATGCGGATGAACGTCCCCGGCCCCGGGGGCCGGACCGTCATGCGCGCGGGGAAGCCCTCACGGGAGAAGTCGGAGCTGAACCGGTGGTCGGAGAGGACGGCGCGGGCGTCGGCGTGGCGGGTGACGAGCCACACGTCACTGCCGTCGAAGTCGAGCCGGGCCCGGTGCAGTGGCCGGTTCTCGCGCAGGTCGTCGAAGACGGGTGCCGGATCGAGCGGGCACGTGCGCGGAACCGGGTACGACGTCGGCAGATTCGAGTCGTCCAAGGTCGCGTCCTTTACGTCCAACGAGGGGCCGCCGGGCGGAGTGCCCGGGGGCCATCCTCGTCAGCGGACGCTTCCGGATCTGCTCAACTTTGCGCGACCCCTGGAACGGGCCGGCTCACTCGACGGTGTAGTCGAGCCGGTAGGTGGCGTTGCCCGCCTCCTCGTGCATCGCGGTGAAGCCGCCGGTGCCCGTCAGGCCGGCCAGTTCTCCCGTGCCGGAGCCGGGCACGACGCTCCAGGTGACCTCGGCGGCCTCCCCGGTCAGCTCGCCGGTGTGCTGGAGCGCGAAGCTGCCGGACCTGCCGCCGACCCGCCCCACGATCTGTTCGAGGCCGACGAACGTCGTGGACTCCTCACTGCGGTAGAACATGACGTACTGCTGCACTCCGTCACCCTCGATGTCTCCGGTGTAGGAGTACGAGATGGCCGAACTCGTCAGTTTCCTGCCGTCGGCCTCGGTGAAGTCCTTCTCGTCCCAGCTCTTCAGGACCCGGGTTCCGGTGGCCTGGTGCCCCATTCTGTTCCCCTCGTGGATGCCGGATGTTGTCGTGTCGCTCAGCGGTGCCCGCCGGACGCGCCGGGCTGCTCCTGAGCATGCCCTGCCGGTCCGCCCTGCGTGAACCAGTCGCGCATACCGCCCTCGATCCCGGCGACCTGGCGCCAGATCAGGCCGTCGCGCAACACGTAGGCCCCGAATCCGAGTTCCCTCTCGCCGCGGACGCTCATCACGGCGCGCATGAAGATGGTGTCCTCGCTGTGCGTGTACTCCAGCAGGCGCTCGTACTTGGCCTGGATGTCCATGTACCGGCCGAAGGTGTCCCGGATCTCCTCGAAGCCGTCGAGGATGCCCTGGAAGCGGACGACGACGGCCTCACGGTGGTAGGTCTCCATGAGGCCGTCGATGTCCTTGTTCTGGAGGCAGTCGATCTGGCGCACGAAGACGGGGTGGCAGCCGGACAGGTCGAGCGTGGACATGGGTGTCTCCCTTGTTCGGGTGGACGTTCGACCGGTCATCGGCCGAACGGTGGGCTGACGGGTGGTCGGTGGGCTCACGGGGCCGTCGCGGCGTCCAGTGCGCCGCGGACCGTCGCGAGCGGTTCGTCCGCGGCCTCCCTGAGGTAGAAGTGGTCGCCGTCCACGACGCGCAGGTCGAAGCCGCCGCGTGTGGTGTCGCGCCAGGCCGCCATCTCGTCGGTCCCCACCTGGGGGTCGCGGGCGCCGACGAGTGCGGTCACCGGGCAGGACAGCAGTCCGCCGGGCAGCGGCACGTACGTCTCGTGCATCTCGAAGTCGGCGCGCAGCGCGGTGCCGAACGCCTCCAGCAGGCCGGGGTGTTCGAGCACCTCCGGCGGGGTGCCGCCCATGTTGGCCACCGCGGCGAGGAACTCCTTCCGCGGCAGCGGATGCAACGGCGGCCGGCGGGCGGGCAGGTGCGGGGCGCGGCGCGCGGAGACGAACAGGTGCCGGGGCTCACCCCAGCCGCGCGCGACGATCTCCCTGGCCGTCTCGTAGGCGACCGCCGCTCCCAGGCTGTGGCCGAAGAAGGCGAAGGGGCGGTCGAGCAGCGGGAGCAGACCGTCACACAGCGGCCCGAGCAGCTCGGGCACTCCTCGGTACGGTTTCTCCCTCAACCGCGTCTCCCGGCCCGGCAGCAGCACCGGGCGAACGTCGGCCGTGGGCGCCAGACGCCGCTGCCAGGGCCGGAAGACGGCTGCCCCGCCGCCCGCGTGCGCGAAGCAGAACAGCCGGACACCGGCGCTGTCCGCTTCACCGTTCTCCGCGGTCCAGTTCTCTCCCACGACGCTGTCCTCCCTTCTCCTCTTCTCGTGCCCGGGCCTCATCCGGACCGGGCTGACAACAGGACGGACGTTCCGACACCGCCGAAGCCGAAGCTGTTCGACAGGGCGTGAGCGAGGTGCGCCGGCTCGGCGCGCCGGCCCGCGAACCGCAGGGCTGCGTCGACGGGCCGGCGCAGGTGCACGTTCGCGTGGACGAAGCCGCCCGTCATCTGGACCACGGTGGCGACGGCCTCGACCACTCCCGCGGCGTGCAGACAGTGGCCGGTGAGTGCCTTGGTGGCGTTGATCCACGGCCCGTCCGGACGTGCGCCGAACAGCCGCCGCAGGGCCGCGGCCTCGGTGCGGTCGCCCAGCACGGTGCCGGTCCCGTGGGCGTTGACGTAGTCGACGTCCTCAGGGGAGAGCCCGGCCATCCGCAGGGCGGCCGACATCACCCTGAACTCCCCGTTCTCGTCCGGGTCGGCGAGAGCGTTGCCGTCGAGGGCCAGGCCGTAGCCGGCGATCTCGGCCAGAACGGGGACCTGCCGCCGCCGGGCCGACTCCCGGGTCTCCAGCACCAGGGCTCCGCAGCCCTGGCCGGGTACGGTTCCGCCGCCGTCCTCGTCGAAGGGCGCGCACACGGGCGGGTTGTCACCGTCCCCGCCGCCCGCGATCACCCCCAGGTTGAACAGCGCCTGCCGTTCCAGCGTGGAGAGCTCGCTGAGAGCACCGACGACCAGGCAGACGTCGACAGCGCGCAGCGCCAGCAGCCGGGAACCGGTGATGATGCCGACATTGCCGCTCGCCGACGCGCCCCCGACGGTGCACCCCTCCCCCGTGATGTCCAGCACCTGGCTCAGTACCCCGACGTGGTCGGTGTCGAGCAGGTGGAGGGCGGCTCGGCCGGGGACGTAGGAGCGCCCGGCCCGCAGTTTGGGATACAGGCTCTCGGTGTAGCTCCCGGTGAGGTTGCTCCCCGCCACGACCAGGCCGATCCGGTCGGCCGGCGGCCCGTCCCGGCCGAGTCCGGCACTCTCCCATGCCTCCAGGGCGGTCACCACCGCCACCTGGATCCCCAAGGGCGCGCGGCGGGCGGCCCGCAGCGCCGAGTGCCGCAGGCCCGAGGAGAGACCGGACCGCCGTTCCAGCGCCGCCGCGAGGTCGAACGCCGCCAGTTCGGCGCCGGCCGCCGGCTCGCCCGGGCCGGTGCGGGAGCACCGGGCGGTGCCGCACCGGCCCTCACGCAGGGCGGTCCGGAAGGACTCGGTGTCCTCGGCGACGGAGGTGCGCACCCCCGTCCCCGTGATGACGACCGCCGTCCCGGGGACGGGCGTCAAAGGTGTTTCCGCAGGAGGTCGACGAGGCTTCCGATGTCGGGTATCCCCTGGAACTCGGCCACCGGTACGGCGACGCCGAGCTGTTCGAGCGTCAGGGCGACCACCTCGGCCCGGTCGATGCTGTTGCATCCCAGGTCCGCCATGGACACCTCCCGCCGCACCTCGGCCGGGTCGATCTCCGGTACCACCGTCACGATGTTGCTCCGCACGATCTCCAGAACCTCCGGAGCAGAGTTCACGTTCAACGTCCCTCGTCCTCCTTCTCGGCCGTCCGGCCGCCGTTGTCGTCATCGCCACGTGTAGCGCCGGTGGTAGTCCTCCACCCCGGTCAGCACCAGCAGCCGGTCGGGGCGGCCGGGCGTCGCGAGGTACTCCGACCACTGCTCCACCTCGATCCGGCGCTCCCGCCGCGGCACGAGGCACCGGCGGCTCTCCTTGAGCAGGCGTGTGTACTCCTCGAAGCTGATCAGCCGCCGCGCGTCCAGCCGTTCCCTGATCCGCAGCGGGGCGAGCTCGCGGGCCGCGCCCGGCCCGACCACGCCGCTCAGGAACTCGGCCGCGCATCCAGAGCCGTACGAGTACAGCCCCACGCGCTCCGGGCCGCCGGGGGGCGCGTTGTCCACCGTGGAGGCGAGCGCGAGGTAGACCGAGCCCGAGCAGAGGTTGCCCACGGTCCGGGGATAGACCAGGGAGGGCGCGACCCGGCGGGCGAAGTCGGCCTCCACCTCGGCCGGGTCCGCGCCGGTGCGCTCGCGCATCAGCTTCCGGTGCGCCGCCCGGACCAGTCCGGCGAACGGTGTGTGCAGCACCAGGCGGTCGAAGGTGGCGGCGAAGTCGACGCCCTCGACGCGTCCGCTGTAGTCGGCGTAGCTGTGCGACAGCCCGTCGAGGTAGGCGAACAGCGAGCGGTCCGCGTCGGCGATGTCCAGGTCCGGAAGGGGCCGGGCCGAGTCCAGCGTCTCGTGGCTGTGCAGGCCGAAGGCACCCGGGTCCAGGGCCATGATCCGCGGATCGTCGCCGATCAGCAGGGCGGCCGCGCCGTGCCCGGTGGCGGGCTCGGCGTACTCCGCGTACTCGTCGACCACGGCGACGTCGGTGGCGATCACCAGCGCCTTGGCCCCGGGCGACATGCCGGAGGCCAGGTACCCCGCCGCGAGCTGCATGGCGCCGGTCGCCGCGTAGCACGCCTGCTTGGCCTCCATGACCCGGCAGCCGGCGGGCAGGCCAAGGTGGTGGTGCACGTACGAGGCGACCGATTTGCTGTAGTCGATCCCGGACTCGGTGGAGGTCACGAGCAGTTCGATCCGGTTCCGTTCGGCCGGGTCGAGCGCCTCGATGAGCGGCAGGGCGGCGTTGACCGCGTTGGTGACCGGGTCCTCGAAGGGCAGTCCGACCGAGCGGCGCTCCATCATGAGGTTGTCGAGTCGCGCCCTGTCCAGCCCCCGGCCGTCGAACAGGTCGGGCAGCGGGAGCGCGGCCAGACCGCAGTAGACGTTGAGTGCTTCGATGCCGACCGTCATGCCCGCACCGCCTGGCTCAACCGGTCGACCAGCGCGTCGATGTCCGGGATGTCGCTGAAGGAGGACATCGGGTCCCTCACCCCGAGCCGGGTGGTGACCTCCAGGATGATCTCGATCCGGTCCACCGAGTCCGCTCCCAGGTCGCGCAGGTGCTTGTCCCCGGTGACCAGGCCGGGCCGCACGGTCGGCAGGACCACGCCGATGGCCTCGCGCAGGGCCTGCTCCACACGTCGCCTCCGGTTCTCGTCGGATTCCACTACTCCCCCTCCTCCAGGTCCCGCAGCACGCGCTGCGTGCCGACGGCGATGAGCTGGTCCGTCCCCGCCACCCGCACCACGGTGTCCACGACCTCCTCGGCCGGGTCCGCGGCGCGGGCGCGGACGGTCACGGCGATCTCGAACTCGGTGCCGACGTCGGCGTTGCCGAGGAAGCACAGTTGCTGGTCGACGACGCGGCGCCTCAAGAAGGCCCGGTCGTCGCGTCCCAGGGCGTGCCACTGCCGCAGCACGGCCTGGTCGACGATGGAGAAGTAGGCGGCGAAGTAGACGAGCCCCACGCCGTTGAGGTCGCGGGTGACGTCGACGGCGTACCGCGTGGTGAATCCGTCGGCCACCGTCACGTACCGTCCGTCCGGGTCCTCCACGAAGGTGTGGACGCGCCGCGCCCGCCCGTAGGCCAGGCGCGGCGAGTGGGCGTCGGGCAGCCTGGGCAGGTGGGCGTGGCGGAAGCCGGGGGGCGAGGAGAGCACCAGCTCGCGGTTGCTGTGCGCCTCCTTGCGTGCGATCCACCGGTTGAAGGTCTCCACCCGGAGCGTGGCCGGGGGCGGGGGCCGGTAGAAAGCGTCGGGTTCCACCCCGGCCGGCGGCTCTCCGCCGGCCGTGGTGGAGGTGATGTCGTGCAGCGTCAGCACCGACTCGCTGCCGAAGCCGAAGCACCGGGAGAGGACGGTGAGTTCGTCGCCGAAGGTCAGGCTCCGCAGGTGGAAGTCGCCGCTGCCGCGGACCCGGTAGTAGTGGAAGGCCAGGTAGGTCGGGGAGCCGGCGGCGTCGCGCGCGCCGAGGACGTCGGTGTCGCACAGTGCCCCCACCGCCTCCCAGCTCCAGTCCCCCACCTGTCCGAGGAAGAGTGAGTTGTGTCCGCACATGGCGGGCTTGACGGCCAGTCTGCGACGCACCGTGCCGGAGCCGAGCACGTCGAACGCGGGTGACACGCCGTGGTCCGCCTCGGGGTGCCGCGTCACCGCCCCTCCTTCCGGACCGCCCGGTCGCGTTCCTCCAGGAACCCGGCCAGCAGGCGGTTGAAGCGCTCGGCGGAGGTCAGGCTGGGGAAGTGCCCGGCGTTCTCGAACTCCTCGTAACGCACGTCCGGCAGTGTTCCGTGGAGCAGGTGCCCGGTCTTCAGCGGCACGACGGTGTCGTGCCGTCCGTGCACGATCAGCGCGGGGACACCGAGACCACCGAGTCTCGGCAGCAGGTTCGGCGCGGCGTCGAACTCGTCGAGGTAGCGCAGCCCGATCCGGCCGTCCAGGCTCTCGCAGCGCAGCAGCAACTGCTCGAAGTGCGCACGCCGTTCGGCGGCCTCCTCGGTGCCCGGCTGGGCCAGGAGCCGGTCGAAGTCCTCGCCCGCCACCAGTTCGAGACGGTTCATCTCTCCCCGGCGGTTGCCCACCTTGTACGAGCCGCCGATCAGCGTCACCGACGCCGTGAGGCGGGGGTGCCGCAGCGCGAACTCCAGCGCGGGCAGCGCGCCGAAGGAAGCACCGGCCAGATGGACCGGTCCGCGTACGTCCAGGGCGTCGAGCGTGCGTCCGAGGACGTCGGCCATCCCTTCGACGGACAGGTCCGCCGCGACCGTGGTGGCTCCGACTCCCGCGTGGTGGACGGAGATCACCCGGTGGCGGTCGGCGAGTGCGGCGAACTGCGGCGCGAAGAAGCCCGCTCCTATGTTGAACGGGTGGAGCAGGACGAGCGGGGTGCCCTCGCCCGCCACGAACGCCTCCGCCTGGCCCTCGGACAGCGCCACCAACTGGCGTACGACGGCCGGCTGGTGCTCCTTCAGCACGGCGTGGTTGTCGCTCAGGGGCGTGTGGCCCTCGTGCATGGCGGCCAGGACGTCCTCGGGGAGGGTGTCCGCCGGCCGGTACTCCGCCCGTGCGGGGTGGGCTCGGGTGCCGACCGGAGCCAGTTCCGGCGCGGGTCCGCGTTCCCGCACAGCCGCCACGATGCGCCGTCCGGCCTCCTCCGCCGCCTCGACGCCCAGCCCCACGGGCACCGCGAGGCGCACGACGTCGCCGGGGGCTTTGTCGGGGGCCGGTACCAGGTGCGGGGCCGCCCGGACGCCGGTGTGCAGGTAGAGCCAGGAGAGCCAGCCGGCCGTCCGGTGGCGCGGGTCCCCGGCGGCTCCCAGTCCGGCGGTGTCCAGGAGGACGCAGTGGCCCGCTGCCGGGCCGAGGACCGGCAGACCGGCCTCCTCCAGCCGCTTCCACAGCGCTCGTACCGCCGCCATGCGTGCGGTGACGCCCTCGGCGGCGCGCTCCCGGTCGGCGAGCGCGGCCGCGATGAGGCGGCGGTGGGCGGCGCCGGGTTCGGCGCCGCGCAGCATGACGTCCTCGCGGAGCCGGTCGCCGAGCACGTGGTCGTCGGTGGCGACGAGACCGCCGCAGTCGACGCCGAAGTCCTTGGACAGGCTCATGGTCACGGTGTCGGCCAGGCGCAGGATCTCGTCGGCCACGTCCCAGAGGGGACGGCGCCGGCCTTCCTCGTGGGCCGCGACGAAGGCGGCGTTCTCCAGCAGCCGGGTCGCGTCGAGTACCAGCGGCACCCCGTGTGCCGTCGTGATCTCCTTCACCCGGCGCAGGCCGGCGAGCGAGACGGGGTAACCGCCGGTGGCGTTGGTACTGGTCTCCAGGCACACGAAGGACACCCGGCCGGCGTTCTCGGCCAGCGTCCGGTCGAGTACGCCGGTGTCCGGATCGGCCCGGAAGAGGTGATCGGCGTCCGCTGCGGCCGGCGGGACGGTGAGCGGGGTGAAGCCGTGGTCGAGCTGGCTCATCGCCCAGGTGGGGAAGAGGGCGTTCTGCACGACCAGGCCACGGGGTCCGGGCCAGGCACGGCACAGCAGGGCCTCCGCGGACCTGCCGCGCATGGTCGCGACGGCGTGGGCGAACGGCAGTCCGGCGCCCTTCTCCAGATCCACCGCCGTCCGCCCGTGTCCCGCGGCCCTGTCGCGCAGCGCGTCCATCGCCTCGGTGACGTAGGGGGCGTCGATCTCGGCCCACGAGTCGGTGACGAGGTCGATCTCCACGGCCCCGGGCTCCAGGCGCAGGGGGTTGAAGCCGTGGTCGGCCAGCAGGCGCTCCCTGTCACCCGCCGCACCGGTCAGCGGGCCGGGGCCGGAGTGCGTGGGCGTCCGGGAGGGCCGCGGCACGGCCGCCTCGCAGGCGGCGGCGTCCGGAGTCCCTGCCGTCCCCCGCGCTTCCCCCACCTCGGGGTCGGCGATCATCAGGATGACCTCGGACACGTCCGTCGGGTCGGCGTCCGCGGGCCTGCACAGGTAGATGGGCAGGTTGACCGGCCGGAACTTGTTCTTGAAGCGGAAGTTGCCCTCTCCGGTGAAGACCTCCCGCGAGCGAAGCTCCGCCAGCGCCCGCTCGGTGGCGGGGTCGGCGTTCTCGGAATCGCCGAACCGCACACCGAGGCTCGCGCCGAAGCTGAACAGGGTGCGCCCCTCGGCGACCAGCAGCCCGATGATCCGGACGATGGTGTACTCCAGGCTCCCCCGGGGTGCCGCGCCGGAGTAGAACTCCAGGTCGAGCAGGTAGCCGTCCTCGGACGGGATGCGGGTGACGATCACCGCGTTGTGCAACTCGCCGCCCGCGTAGGTCAGGAACATCCGGTGGCGCTCACCGAGCACGCCACGACCGATCTCGTCCCGCACCGTGGAGACGTACGGGTTGACCATGTCCTTGGTGGCGCACCATCCGTCGATCAGGCCGACGATCCGCAGGTCGGTCGCGGGATCGGAGCCGACCTCGTACTCCTCGGTCCGCGCTCCCACCATCCGCTCGAACTTGTGCACGAGGTGGCGCACGCGCTGCATCCGGGAGCCTTGCAGGGTGAAGCCCGGGAGGTCCTCCAGGCGCTGCACGACGCCGAAGGGCGTCGCGCTGAAAGGACGGTCACCGACCCGCTCCAGGCGGACCATGGACAGCAGGTTGGGCCGCAGACCACGGCGTTCCGCGTGCTCGGTCCATTCGGCGACGAGCCGCGGCAGCTCCTCGCGCGAGCCGACGTAGCTCCAGGCCAGCAGCGAGCCGCCACGCTGGGAGAAGTTGAAGTAGGCGGTGCGGCGCGATCCCAGGAAGATCAGCGGGGCGATGTCGCGACCGGGCAGTCCTCCTTCCTTGGCGTGCCGGCTGTCGATGTCCTCGATGAGGGCGGCGGTGGAGGCGTCGGAGACCAGGTCGCTCTTGCGGAGAACGGCGGGCCCGTCCTCGGGCCGCCCGGCCGGCGGCTCCGCCGCCAGGTCGGTCCCCGGCGGCGACGGAACGTGCTCGGGCTCTCGCGCCAGCGCGGCGGCCGCGCGGGTGCCGTGGGCCTCGCGCAGGTGCTCCGCCAGCCTCCGCACGGTCGGGTGGTCGTACAGCAGCGTCTTGCGCTGGGCTCCGAGCCGCTGTTCGAGGGCGACGACGGACTTGAGCATCTCGAACGAGGTGAAGCCCTGGTCGGTGAAGGGCCGTGCCGGGTCGACCTCCCGGCCGACCGCCTCCGCGAGCACCGCGGTGAGGGCCGGCACGAACCGCTCCCCGTCCTGCCCGCCGGCCGGCGCCACGGGAGTGGTCCGCTCCCGCCGCTCCTCAGGGAGGCTCGGCCCGGACACCGTCACGGGCACGGGCGGAGGCGAGGGCGGGGACGGGGGCGGGGGCGCGTCGTCCGCCAGTTGGTCCACGACGATCCTGGTGAGGCGCTCCACGGTGTCGTGCTCGTAGAGCTCGGCCGCCTTGAGATCCAGACCGTGGACCTCGTTCAGCAGACGCACCAGGTCCATCCGGAAGATCGAGTCCAGGCCCAGTTCCGCGAAGGGCGTGTCGACGCCGATGCCGGATGCCGGGGCGCCCAGGATCTCCGCCAGTCTTCCGGTGATCGTGGCGGCCACCTCCCTGGCGGCGGGAGGCCGGGCGGCCGTGGCGGGGGCCGCCTCGGGTGCGGGCAGCGGCGCGAGGGTGTGCCCCGGCCCGGCGGGTGGGGCGGCGGCCCTGTCCAGGGCCGCCAGCCTCACCTTGCTGCGGCGCGGCGCGGCCTGCGGCTCGGTGGCTCTCCTGAGCGGTTCGATGACGGCCTCCTGGCTCGGGCGGGACGGGGCGGACGGGAACCAGTGACGGGTGTCGGCGAGCGGGAACGCCGGCAGTGGGACGCGGCGGGGCAGCGGGCCGGTCCACAGGCGCTCCCATGCGACGGCGGCGCCGTCGCACCACGCACGGGCCAACGCGTCGAGGTCCCCGTGGTGGGTGGCGGGCGGCGCGTCGGACCGTGCCGTGCCGCGGTGGACGCCGGGCGGGTGCTCCTCCCGGGCCACCGCGCCGAGCGCCCGCACCAGTTCGGGGACGTCCCGGACCACGACGGCGAGCCGCTCGGGCCATTCCTGCCGTCCGGTCTGCAAGGTCCGGGCCACCTCGTCGAGCGTCGGCCCGCGGTCCTCCAGGTGCCGGGCGAGCCGCTCGGCGTACCGGGCCAGCCGGGCGGTGGACGGCGCGGACAGCACCACCAGTCGCGGACCACCGTCGCGCGGCGCGGACGGCCGGGGCGGGGCGGACTCCAGGACGACGTGGGCGTTGGTGCCGCCGAAGCCGAACGAACTCACCCCCGCGATCCGTGCGGCACCGCCTGCGGTACCGGGCGGTATGTCCCACGGAACGGTCCCGGTGTTGATCCGCAGCGGGGTCCCCGCCAGACGGATGTGCGGGTTGAGGCGGTCGAGGTGGAGGCTGGGCGGCAGTGTCCCGTGCTCCATGGAGAGCAGGACCTTGAGCATGCCCGCCATGCCCGCCGCCGCCTCCAGGTGCCCGATGTTGGTCTTGACCGAACCCACCGCGATGTGGGCGGTGTCCGGCAGTTCCTGGCCCCGGTCGGCGTAGAGGGCGGTGAGGGCCCGTTTGAGTCCCTCGATCTCCACCGGGTCACCGAGGCCGGTGCCGGTGCCGTGGGCCTCCACGTACCCCAGCGCGTCGGGGTCGGTGCCCGCCCGCCGGTGCGCCCGGGTCACGACGTGCGCCTGCGCCTCGGGGCTGGGGGCCGTCAGAGAGCTGGACCGGCCGCCGTGCCCCACCGCGGTGCCCGTGACCACACCGTGGACGTGGTCGCCGTCGGCCAGCGCCCGGTGGAGTGGTTTGAGCAGGACGACCCCGCACCCCTCGCCCCGGACATAGCCGTCCGCGGCGGCGTCGAAGGTCTTGCACCGGCCGTCGGCGCTGAGCATCCCCGACCGGTGGAAGGCGGTGAACAGCGCCGGGCTCAGCAGGGCTCCCACCCCTCCCACCAGCGCCTGGTCGCATTCTCCCGAGGCGAGTGCCTGGACCGCCCGGTGAACGGCGACGAGGGAACTCGAGCACGCGGTGTCGACCGCCTCGCTGGGGCCGCGCAGGTCCATCAGGTAGGACACGCGGTTGGCGAGGACGGCGTGGGCCACGCCCGAGGCGGAGTGCGCCTCCACCGGTACCTCGTTCCGGGCGAGCAGATCCGCGTAGTCGGAGGTCGACGTCCCCGCGAAAAGGCCCGTGGCGGTACCCGCCAGTTCCGCGGGCCGGTAGCCCGCGTCCCAGACGGCGTGCCACGACGTCTCCAGGAACAGCCGTTGCTGAGGGTCCATCAACGCCGCCTCGCGGGGCGCGATGCCGAAGAGTCCGGCGTCGAAACGGTCCACGGCGTCCAGGAAGCCTCCCCGGAGGTCCGCGGCGCCGGGGTGCCGGAGCAGATCGGTGCGGTCTGCGGGCACCTCGGTCACCAGGTCCCGGCCCGCCGCCAGGTGCTCCCAGAACGTGGCGGTGTCGGCAGACCCGGGCAAGACACCGGCCATGCCGATCACGGCCACCTCGTACCGCGCCGCCCCGGGCCGTACGCCCGAGGAGAGCGGCCCGGGGGGCCTGTCGGTCGCCTCCGGTCCAGCGGCTCCGGCGGAGTACGGGGACCCGCCGGGCGCAGGCGGCTCGGCGGGTCCGGCCGGTTCGGCTGTTCCGCCCGGTCCGGCCGCGCCGGCTGTTCCGTCCTGCCGAGCGGGAGGCCGGGCGGGTTCCGGGGCGGCCTCCGCCCCCGTCCGCGCACCGGCACGGGAGAGTTCGTCCGCGTGGTGCTCCTGGAGATAGATGGTGAACGACGCCAGGTCAGCGCATTCGAAGAGCACCGTCGGCAGCAGGTCCAGGCCGTAGGTCTCGTTCACCAGGACGATCAGTTCGGTCAGGGTGATCGAGTCGAATCCCAGCTCCAGCAGTTGCGCGTCCATGTCCACGTCGTCCGGGCCGACCATCAGGAAGTCCGCCGCGGCGGTCCGCAGCAGCCGTTCCACGTCCGCCGGCGGCGCATCAGGGGACGCCGGAGGCGGTTCCTCACCCCCGGTCCGGTCCTCCGCGTCGGTCCGCCCTCTCCCCCCTCCGCCGCCGGACGCCTCGTCCGGGTCGCGCACGGTCTGCACGACGGTGAGGCACGGCTTCCGGCACGTCAGGGCGACCTCCAGGGCACGCAGCCCGTTGGCCGTACTCATCGGCTCCATGCCCCATCTGCGGACGAGGATCTTCTCGGTGGCCTCGTCGACGGTGACGCCGCCCTCGGCCCACAGCGGCCATCCGATCGAGACCGTGCGCCCGGAACGGAGTCCGGCCGTACGCCGCTGCTCCCGCTGCCGGGCGAACTCGTCGAGGAACGCGTTGGCGTAGGCGTAGTCGAACTGGCCCGGGTTCCCGCTGTGCGCCACGACGGAGGAGAACAGCACGAAGAAGTCCAGCGGCTGCCCGAGGGTGGCCTCGTCGAGTGCGACGGCTCCGGACACCTTCGGGGCGAGGACGGCCTCGATGTCCGCCTTGGTCTTGGTGGTGGCCAGCGAGTCGCGGGTGACGCCCGCGGCGTGCACCACGCCGTGGACCGGCCCGTACTCGCCGGTCACCTCCGTGACCAGCCTGCGGACCTCCTCACCCGAGGAGACGTCGGCCCGCAGGTAGCGGACCGACCCGCCGGCACCGCTCAGGCCGTCCACCAGGCGCGCCCTCTCCGCGTCCAGCGGGGAGCGGCCGACCAGCACCACGTTCACCGCGGCCTGTTCGGTGAGGTGGCGCGCGACGTGCAGCCCCAGGGCCCCCGCCCCGCCGGTGACCAGGTACGTGCCGCCGGCACGCAGCGGCACCGCCGCCGGCTCCTCGGGGGTGAAGTGCGCCAGGACCTTCACCTGGCGCTCGCCCGCGCGGTAGCGCACGTCCTCGGCACGGCCGGGCCGGCAGCCGCGCACTTCGGCCAGGAGCCTGGCCGCCCGGAGCGCGGGGTCCGTCAGCGCGTCGCCGCCCTCGAAGGCCACGGCGGCTCCGCCGAACCCGCTGCGCTCCAGGGAGAGGGTGCGCAGGGCTGCACCGACCGCGGCGTCGTACGGCCGGGAGGCCGGTGTGGGCGCCGTGTAGCCGAACACCACCCGCAGTTCACGTGTACCGGGGGCAGCCGCCAGCAGGGCGGTGACGACGCCGAAGAGGGTGTGGAAGCCCCGCTCCACGTGGCCTGGCACCTCGCTCGCGTCGTGCCAGGCCGGCCCCTCCGGAGCGGTGCAGACGACGGTGTCGGGGAGGGGTCCGCGCCGGGTCAGTTCGGCGACCAGGCGCTGGCACTGCCCGGGGTCCGCGGCGTCCATGCGGTAACCGGCCCCGTACGGGCCGAACGCGGCGCCGGGCACCACCGGGACGGGGACGGAGCCGCCGGACGCGAGTTGCTCGGCGAGTTCCTCGGCGACCCGGCTGTCCGGGCCGACGACCAGGACCGTGCCGGCGGGCGCCTGCTCCGTGCCGTCCAGCGGTGACGTCTGCCACTCAGGGTGCCCGAAGCGGCACCGTCCGGCCTCTTCGGTGGGCACCGTCCGCGCCCCGGCGGCCACGTCCCGGCGTTCTCCGCCGGCGTCCGGCCGGGAGCCGGTCCGTGGCCGGTCCTCCGTGTCGGCGTCCGGCCGGGAGCCGGTCCCCACGACGCGCAGCCAGTGACGGCTCCGTGCGAAGGGGTAGGTCGGGAAGGGCACACGCCGGGGCCGCGGGCCGGACCACAGCGCCGCCCAGTCGACCTCGGCGCCTGTCACCCACGCCTCGGCCGCCGCGGCGGGCGCCTGGCCCCGCCACCGGCGGGAGGCGCCGCCGGCCACCGTGCCCGTCCGCACCAGGGGGGAGGGCTCCCCTTCGGCGAACAGGCGCAGTGTGCCGGCGAGCGTGTCGAGCCCGTCGGCCATGACGGCGAGCCGCTCGTTCATCTCCCGCCGGCCCGTCTGGCTCGTCCACGCCAGGTCGCGCAGCCGCAGCCCGTCCCGGGGAGCGCCGGCGACGTACGTGGCGACGCGCCGGGCCAGTTCCCTCAGCCGCTCCCCGTCCCGGGCGGACAGCAGGAAGACGAGCGGCCCCTGGTCACGCCCCTCCGCTTCTTCGGACGTTCCGTGCTCCGCCCGGTACTCCTCCACGACGAGGTGGACGTTGGCGCCGCCCGCCCCGAACGAACTCACCCCGGCGCGCCGCGGATACTCCCTCGGCCGCCCCTCCTCCTCCAGGACCGGGCGGGGCCACTCGGCCAGGGTGGTCTGCGGCACGAACGGCGTCGCCTCGAAGCCGATCTTCGGGTTGACCCGTTCGAGGTTGGCGTTGGGCGCGATCCGGCCGTGGCGGAGCTGGAGCAGGACCTTGGTCAGCCCGGCGATCCCCGCCGCCCCCTCCAGGTGACCGATGTTGGACTTCACCGATCCGACGGCGCAGCGGTGGCCGTCCCGCTCCCCCTGGTGCCCGGGGCCGTCGAAGGCCCGGGTGAGCGCGGCGATCTCGATGGGGTCCCCCAGCGCGGTGCCGGTGCCGTGGGCCTCCACGTAGCCGATGGTGCGCGGGTCGGTCCCGGCCCGCCGCAGCGTCTCGCCGATCAGTGTGGACTGGGCCTGGGGGCTGGGGACCGTGTAGCCGCTGGTCTTGCCGCCCGCGTTGGCCCGGCTCGCCTTGATGACGCCCCAGACGGTGTCGCCGTCCGCCACCGCGTCCGCCAGCGGTTTGAGCAGGACGGCGCCCACCCCCTCCCCCGGGACGTAACCGTCCGCTTCCGCGTCGAAGGGCCGGCAGCCGTCGCCCCCTGCCAGCATGTTCATCCCGGAGAGCGCCACCAGGTGGGCCGGGTGGAGGACCAGGTTGACCCCGCCCGCGATGGCCATGCGGCACTCGCCCCTGCGGATGCTGTCGCACGCCAGGTGCACCGCGGTGAGGGAGGACGAGCAGGCCGAGTCGACGGCGAGGCTCGGTCCGTTGAGGTCGAAGAAGTAGCTCACCCGGTTGGCCACCGACCAGTACGCCGAGTGCGCCCCGCCGAACTCGCCCCTCGGCCATCCCTCGGCCGCGGCGATCTTCCCGTACGAGCCGTACATCAGCCCGGCGAAGACCCCGGTCTCCGGCACCCGGTGGTGCTCGCCCAGGTATCCCGTCTCCTCCAGCAGGTTCCAGCAGGTCTCCAGGAAGAGCCGTTCCTGGGGGTCGATGGCGGCGG
Source organism: Streptomyces diastaticus subsp. diastaticus (assembly GCF_011170125.1). NCBI lineage: Bacteria > Bacillati > Actinomycetota > Actinomycetes > Kitasatosporales > Streptomycetaceae > Streptomyces > Streptomyces diastaticus. The sequence goes on from NZ_BLLN01000005.1 coordinate 202,957, forward strand.
CCTCGCGCGGCAGGATTCCGAAGAGCCCCGGGTCGAACCGGTCGACGTCCTCCAGGAATCCCGCCCATCTGCCGTACGCCGTGTGCGGCTGACCGCGCCGGGGGGAGAAGTGCTCGCGCCAGTCCCACCGCTCGGGTGGCACCTCGGTGACGCAGTTGCGGCCCTCGGCGAGGTTGCGCCAGAAGGCGTCGAGGTCGGGTGCCTGGGGGTACCGTCCGGCGACGCCGACGACGGCGATGGCCTCCTCGGCGCGGTCGGCCACCGCGAGGCTGCCGGCGGCCGGTGTGGTCGCCGACGGCCTGGCTCCCGCCTCTCCTTCCTGGTCGACCGCGTGGCCGGCGTCCCCACCGGGACCGGACGGCCCCTGTCCTTCGGCCGCTTCGTCCGCTCCCCCCGCCTCGTCGCCGCCACCGTGCGGCGGCAGCCGGTCCCCGCGGAGGGCCAGCAGGTGGTCGGCGAGGCGTTCGATGGTGGGGTGCTCGAAGAGCAGGGTCGCCGGCAGTTCTCCGAGGTCGCGGGAGAGGAGGTCCACGATCTCGGCACCGCTGAGCGAGTCCACGCCGAAGTTCTCGAACGTCTGCCGGTCCCGGAAGTCCTGCTCCTCGCACTTGAGCACCTGCGCGAAGACACGCCGGAGGTAGGAGCGCGTCCGCTCGGACGCCTCCTCGCCGGACCGCTCGGCGAGCGGCATCCCGTGCTCCGCCATACGGGCCGGGTCGGCCTTGATGACCAGCGTCTGCCCCTCCCCGGCACGCAGTGCGTGCCGCAGCGCGGTGAAGCCCTCGCCGGGATCGACCGAGCCGACCCCCAGGGCCAGGAAGGACCGTCGGTACCGTTCGTCCGCGACGGCGCCGACCCCTCCCCAGTAGCCCCAGTTGAGGACCGCCACGGGGAATCCGGTACGGCTGCGCCCCCGCCAGGCGTACGCGTCCTCGATGGTGGCGGCAGCCGCGTAGTTGGCCTGGCCGGCCGCCGCGACGAACGAGGCGGCCGAGGAGAAGAGGACGCAGAAGTCGGGCCGTTCCCCTTCCGCTTCCAGGGCCGACAGCAGGGCGCCGGCACCGGCCGTCTTCGGCTCCAGCACCTCGGTGAACTCTTCCTCGGTCATCCGGGCCAGTGACTTGTCCCGCAGGACGCCCGCGGCGTGCACCACCCCGTGCAGCGCTCCGAACGAGCGACGCGCCTCGGCCACCGCCGCGCGCACCGCCGCCGGGTCGGCGACGTCACCCCGCACGTAGCGGGCCCGCCCTCCGAGCTCCTCGATCTCCGCGATGCCGGCGGCGACCTCCGCGGCGTCTGCCGGGCGTCGTCCGAGCCACACCAGGCGCGCCTGGTACTCGGACGCCAGCCGGCGGCCGACCGCGAGGCCGAGCCCTCCCGTCCCGCCGACGATCAGGTAGGCACCGCCGGTGCGGAAGGGATCAGCCTCCCCCACCGGCTCGGGCACCGGCTGGAAGCTCCGTTCGTACCGGCGTCCGCCGCGCCACGCCACGACGGAACCGTCCGACTCGGCCGCGATCCGCGCGGCGGCCTCGCCTGCCAAGTCCTCGCCCTCTCCGCACCCGACGTCGACGCAGTGGACGCTCCACGCCGGGTGCTCGGCCGCCACGGCGCGGGACAGGCCGGTCAGGCCCGAGCCGTGGAGGCGTACCTCGTCGTCCTCCAGGACGCGCAGCGTCCCGTGGACGGCGAACTTCACCGTCAGCGGATGCCGGCGGGCCCGGCCGTCCGCCGCCATCCGGCCGAGCACACGGAAGGCACCGAGAGCGGCGGGGTCGCCGGAGGGATCCTCGCCCTCGCGCGGGCCGCTTCCGGCGAGGAGGTAGACGATGTCCGGTGTCCGCTGTCCACCACCACGGTGCGGGTGGCCCGCCCCGGACAGCGGGACGCGGACCACGTCGTCCCGCTGGTGCAGCGCCGCCAGGGCGTCGGCGAGACGGCCGGCGTCGGCGTCGTGCACGAGGACGACCCTGCGTCCGGTCCCCGGGGCGGTCTGCGGTGCGCGCGGCCCCGGTGCTTCCCGCCAGCTCGGGCGGCAGACCATCAGCCGGTGGGCGCCGGTGCTCTCCCCCGGGGGTTCTGGCGCCGCTCCTTCTTCCTCCGGTCCGTCCGTCGCGGTCACGGCCCAGTGTCCGGTCACCGCGAACGGGTAGGTGGGCAGCGGCACGTTCCGCCGGGGCCGTCCGGCGTGCAGCCGTGACCACCGCACCTCGCGGCCCGCCAGGTAGTCCTCGGCGAACCGCCGCAGCTGTGCCCCGTGCCGGTCCAGGGCGGGTGTACCGCCCGCCAGCACCACGGCCGCCTGCTCGCGCGCCTCCCGCACCGTGGCCGCGACCAGCACGGTCCGCACGGGGAAATGCGTCCGGGACAGCGCCAGGGTCCGGGCGACGTCGCCGAGGTCGTGCTCCTCGGAGAGCGCGTCGGCCATCCGCCCCACCAGGCGGTGCAGGCCCTCGTCGGTCATGGCCGACAGGGGCAGCACCACCGCGTTCCCGTCCTCGGTGGCCCTCCTTGCCGGCGGGGCCGCGGGCGCCTCGGCCAGCACCACGTGGGCGTTGGTGCCGCTGAAGCCGAAGCTGCTCACCGCACCGACCCGGGCGCCGGAGGGCCCCGGCTGCCACGGCACCGTCTCAGTGGCGACGCGGAGCGGCCCGCCCGCGAACGAGATCTTGGGGTTGATCCGGCCGAAGCCGGGGGTCGGCGGGACGACGCCCCGGCGCAGCGCGAGCACCGTCTTGAGGAAGCCCGCCATCCCGGCGCCGATCGTGGTGTGCCCGATGTTCGCCTTCACCGAGCCGACGTGGCACGGGCCCGCTCCGGGGTCCCGGCGGCCGAAGACCCGGACGAGAGCCTTCGCCTCGATCGGGTCGCCGAGTGGGGTCCCGGTGCCGTGCGCCTCGACGTAGCCCACCTCGTCCGGGGAGAGACCCGACCGTGTGTACACCTCGTCGAGCAGCGCGGCCTGGGCGTCGGCGCTGGGGGCGGTCAGTCCGTTCGTCCGGCCGTCCCCGTTGACTCCCGTCCCCTTGATCACGGCGTGCACCGTGTCTCCGTCGGCGAGAGCCCGCTCCAGCGGTTTGAGCACGACGGCCCCCACCGCTTCGCCGAGGACGATGCCGTCGGCCGAGGCGTCGAACGGGGCGCACCGGCCGGTGGGCGACAGTACGCCGGTGGCGCTGGTCCACACGTGCATCCGGGGGGTGATCATGAGCGCCACGCCTCCGGCCAGGGCCATGTCGCACTCGCCGGAGCGCAGGCTCGACACCGCCTGGTGGATCGCCACCAGGGAGGAGGAGCACGCGGTGTCGATGGATACCGAAGGCCCCTTGAGGTCGAGGTGGTAGGCGATGCGGGCGGCCAGGATCGAGGACGAGTTGCCGAGGAACGCCTGGCCGGCGCCGTCCTTGCCCGCCCGCTCCAGCAGACTGAGGTAGTCCCCCGCCCCCGAGCCGACGAAGACGCCGCACCGGGCCGGCTCGCCACCGGGCGCCGCGTACCCGGCGTCCTCCAGGGCCGACCACGCCTCCTCGAGGAAGAGCCGCTGCTGGGGATCGATCAGCTCGGCCTCCATCGGCGAGAGGCGGAAGAAGGCCGCGTCGAACCGGTCCACGTCCGGGAGCAGCGCCGCCCACTTGCTGTACGTGCTCCCCCGCGCCCGCCGGTCGGGGTCGTAGTGCCGCGCGGTGTCCCAGCGTTCGGCGGGCACCTCACGGATGCTGCAGCGGCCCTCGGCGAGGTTCTCCCAGAACGCGTCGAGGTCCGGGGCGTCGGGGAACCGGCCCGACATGCCGATGACCGCGATGTCCGCCGGCCCGCGTCCCGCCGGGTCCCGGTCGCCGGCCTCGGACGGCGGAACGGTACGCAGGGGCGCCGGTCGCGCGGCGGCGCCGGCGGGCACCGGGGCGAGGACGACCGGTGCCGGAGAGGCGGCCGGGGGGCTTTCCGGCGCGGCGGTCGGCTCCGGCGGGCGCGCCGGTCCGGGTCCGAGGGGCGGCTTCGGTGCCTGTTCCCGGGCCTCGGGCAGGTGGACGGCCGGGGCCCGGGTGGCGGTCCTGACGGCCGGCTCCCGGGGACTGAGGGCCGCGGTGCGCAGCGCGCGCCCCCGGTCCGCCTCGGCCAGGACGAAGTCGGCGAGCCGGTCGAGCGTGGGGTGGTCGTAGACGGCCACGGAGTCCAGGCCGACGCCGAACCGCTCGTCGAGGTCCCGGACGATCTCGACGGCGCCCAGCGAGTCGACGCCCATCTCACTGAAGCTCAGCCGCCGGTCGATCTCCTCCGCGGTCAGGTAGAGGTGGCCGCACAGGATGTCCACCACCGCGGCGATCACGGTCTCGCGGTCCGGTCCGGCGGGCTCGGACGGCGGCGCGGCGCGCCGCTCCTGCGGGGCCGGGGAAGAGGCCTCCCGCGGCGGGGCGGCGGCCACGGGCGCATCGCCGTCGGCGTAGCCGCGTACCCTGCCGGTGTGGTCCCGGACCCGGGTCACCGCCTCCTGGCCGAGCACCCTGGTGTGGAGTTCCGCCTCCTTCTCCACCGCGCCGGACAGCTCGTCCAGCGTGCGGCTCGCGAGTTCCCGCTTGAGGGCCCGTACCGCCGCCGGGGGCCTGCCCGCGACCGACCGCGCGAGGTCGAGTGCCGCGGGCAGTACCTCGTCCCGGGCCAGGAAGGTGACCTGGGCTCCCCTGCGTTCCAGTTCGGCACCGCTGAAGGGCTTGGCCGAGTAGAACATCTCGGCGGCGGTGGAGCGTCCAAGACGGCGTTCCAGGATGTAGGTGGCGCCCATCCCGGGGGTGAATCCGTAGTTCAGGAAGTTGGCCGCGTACATGCCTTCGCGGGCCATCAGCACGATGTCCGCGTGCAGGCCGAAGGCGAGGCCCCCGCCGGAGGCGTGGCCGGACAAGGCGGCGATCACCGGCCGGTCGCAGCGCAGGAGCCCTTCGTAGAGGAAGGGGACGTCCGTGAAGCTGCCGTGCCCCTCGGCGAGCCGCTCCAGGGCCTCGGGGGTGCCCCCCATGCTGAACGCCTGGCCACCGGTGAGCACGACGACCTTGACCGTCTCGTCAGCGCCCAGCCGTTCGAAGGCGGACTCCAGCCCGCGCACGGTCTCCTCGGTGAACATGTTGCCGCCGCCCGACCGCATGACCACGAGAGCGATCCCGGGGTCGAGGACACGCAGTTCGACCGCGGGTCCGTCGTCAAAGGCGCGGGAGACCGGTGGTGCCGTGCCGGCGGCCGTCGGCCGTGTGGCGCTCCCGTCCCCGTCCGCCTCGCCCGCGTTCCCCCGCGGGGCGGGTGACGGGACGGCCGGCGTCGGTGCCCCCACGGTGCCGGTGCCCCGGCGCCAGTTGCCGATCCAGCAGCTCTCCTCGCGGAGCGGCGGGTGCGGGAGCGGCGTGCGGCCTGGCGGCCGGCCGGTCCCGGCCCGGCTGAGCTCGGCCCACGGAACGTCGGCTCCGGCGACCCACGCCGCGGCCAGCTCCCGCACCCGGCCCCGGCGGTGCAGCTCGGCGCACTCCTCCCGGGACACCTCCGCCCGGCCGGCCCGGTGCGCGGCCGGCCAGTGGTGGCGGTCGTCGGGGGCGCCGCCGGCGAGGAACCTGTCGAGTCCCGCGCGCAGTCGTCCGAGGGCGGCGGGCCCGGGGTCGAGGACGATCGCCATCCGGTGGGGCATCGCCGTCCTGCCCACCTGGAGGGTGTGGAGAAGGGCGTCGAGGGGGATTCCGGGGCCGGCGTCCGGGCCGGTCCGCGCGGCGAGGCCGCGCAGGGTGGCCTGGGGAGCCCACGCTCCTGGCGGCGGGGCCGCCCCGAGGCGCTCCTCGGCCCGGCGCGCCAGTTCGCGCAGGGATGAGGCGTCCAGGCCGAGATCGCCCAGGGGAACGTCCGGATCCGTCTGCGCCGGGGTGATCCCCAGCAGCTCCGCGGTCAGCGCGGTCAGCGCGCTCTCCCCGGGCTCCACGGGGGCCGCCGTTCCGGCCGGTGCCGCGGCCTCCAGGTGATCGCGCAGCCGCTCGGCGTACTCACGCAGAAGGGCGTCGTCGCGCGCCGAGAGCACGAAGAGACGGGCGCGGTCGCCCTGGTCCCGCGGGCGGGGCGGGGCGGTCGGGTACTCCTCCACCACCAGGTGGACGTTGGCGCCGCCCGCCCCGAAGGCGCTGACGCCCGCGCGGCGCGGTGAGCCGTCGAACGGCGCGGGCCACGGCGCGCGTTCACGCTGGATGCGGAAGGGCGTCCCATCGAGGTCGAGATGCGGGTTCAGTTCCTCGGCGTGGAGCGAGGGGACGAGCGTCCCGTGGCGCAACTGCAGGAGGACTTTGGTCAGTCCGGCGATCCCGGCAGCCGACTCCAGGTGCCCGATGGAGGACTTGACCGACCCCACGGCGCAGCTGCCCGGGGCCGTTCCGGCGCCCTCGAACGCCTTGCGCAGCCCCTCGGCCTCCACGGGGTCGCCCAGGGCCGTGCCGGTCCCGTGGGCCTCGACGCAGCCCACGGTGTCCGGGGCGATCCCGGCCCGCCGCCAGGCGTCCTGGATCAGCGCGGCCTGCGAGTGGGGGCTGGGGACGGTGAACCCGCTCGTCCGTCCGGTGTGGTTGGCGCTGGTCGCCCGGATCACGCCGAGGATGTGGTCGCCGTCCGCCTCGGCCCGGTGCAGCGGCTTGAGCAGGACGGCGCCCACTCCCTCGCCGGGTACGTAGCCCGTGGCGCCCTTGCCGAAGCTGCGGCAGCGGCCGTCCTCGGCGAGGAAGCGGCCCTGGGCCAGCTGGAGGTACTTCTGCGGGTGGATCGTGACGTTGACTCCGCCGGCCAGCGCCATGGTGCACTCGCCGCGGCGGATGCTCTCCACGGCGAGGTGGACGGCCGTCAGCGAGGAGGAGCACGCCGTGTCCACGGCCATGCTGGGTCCGGTCAGGTCGAAGCAGTACGAGACGCGGTTGGCCACCGCGGCGTGCATGGCGGTGGGAGCGACGCCCTGCTCCTCGAAGAGCTGGTAGTGGTTCCACATGACCCCGGCGAAGACTCCGACGGTCTCGTCCGTCAGGGCCTGCGGCGGGTGCCCCGCGTTCTGGAGCGTCTTCCAGCAGGTGGTCAGGAAGAGCCGCTCCTGCGGGTCCATCCGCTCCGCGTCCCGCCGCGATATCCCGAACATCGTCCGGTCGAAGCGGTCCACCCCGTCGAGGAAGCCGCCCCACCGGCTGTAGGTGGTGCCCGGCCCGGCTCCGGGGCCGGTGTCGAAATACACCGAGTGGTCCCAGCGGTCGGCCGGGATCTCGGTGACACAGTCGCGGCCCTCGGCCAGGTTCCGCCAGAAGGCCTCCACGTTCGGGGCCTGCGGATAGCTGCCCGCGACGCCGACGACGGCGACCGGGACGCGACGGTCCGGTCCGGAGCCGGACCGGTCGGTGTCATGAACCTGCTCCGCGGCGGCCTCGTGTGCCGCGCCCGCCGCGGACGCGGGGCGGGGCAGGGCCCGCGCCACCCCTTCCGCCGACCCGTGGACGGCGACGGCCGCTCCCTCGGGACCGGCCAGGACGCGATCCAGCAGGCCGAGGCCCTCGTCGGTCGGCATCGGCCAGGTGCCGAGGACCTCCCGGGAGTGCCGCACCGCTTCCGGGCTCAGCCGCATGCCGCCCTCGGCCCACATGGGCCAGGCGATCGCGTGGGTGCGTCCCGGCCGGTCCGGCCGGGACGCGCGCTCCTCGGCGAAGTGGTCCAGGAAGGCGTTGGCGAAGGCGTAGTCGCTCTGCCCCAAGGTGGCCTGGGAGGCGGAGAGCGAGGAGTACAGGACGAAGAGGTCCAGGTCGTCGCCTGCCGTGGCGGCGTCCAGGTGCACGGCCCCCAGCGCCTTGGGCGCGACCACCTCCGCGAGGATCTCGGGCGTCTTGTTCCTGAACAGTGAGTCGGCCATCACGCCCGCGGTGTGGAAGACACCGTCGATCCGGCCGTACCGGGCGCGTACACGGACGAGCGCGTCCTCCACCTCCTCGCGCCGCGTCACGTCGGCCCGCAGGTACTCCACCTCGGCCCCCAGGGCGCGCCAGTGCGTGATGCGCTCCCGCAGCTCCCCGGAGGCGGGCCCGCGCGCGAGCAGGGCGATGCGGGCGCGGTGGGCGCCGGCCAGATGGCCGGCCAGGACGGCGGCGAGGCGACCGGAACCGCCGGAGATCACGTACACCCCGCGCTCGGTGAGGGCCGGCCGCCGCGCCGTCTCCACCGGTTCCTGCCCCTCGGGGCGGAAGACCCGCGCCTGGCGCGTACCGCCCGCGTACCGGATCTCGGGCGTCCCGCCGGGGGCGCGCAGTTCACGGGCGAGGACGTCCGCCGTCCGGGACGCGGTCCACGTGCCGACGCCCACGGCGCGGCAGTCCAGGTCCGGGGCCTCGGCCGTCAGGGACCGGGCGAGGGCCCCCACGGCGAGGTTCTCGGCTGCCGCTCGGCCGTCGACCGTGCGGTGGACGAAGAGCAGGGTCCGGCGCCGGCCGGGCCGGGTTCCGGCCATCGCTCCGGCCATCCGGAGGACGGCCGCGGCGGGCCGTACCGGCTCCCCCTCGTCCGGTTCCGCGCCGAACACGACGCACGCCACCGGCCGGACCCCCCGCGCGGTGAGTTCGTCCCACCGCTGTCCGCCGTCCTCGTCGCCGGCCGGCCCGGCCTCGACGACCCGGCACCGGTCACCCAGACGGGAGCGCAGCTCCCGCGCGACGTCCTCGAGGGCCGCCGGGTCACCGCCGGTCGCGCACAGGACGATGTCGCCCTCGGGCATGTCGCCCTCACCGTCCGGGGCGGGGGCCCACTCGGGCCGGAACAGTCCCGTCGTCCCGGGGCTCTCTGCCTCCTGGGGGGAGCCCTCGCCACCGTGCGTGTCCTCGTCGGCCGCCTCCCGGTAGGCGTGGGCGGCCCCCAGGTGAGCGGCGAGGCCGTCGATGTCGGTGAACTCGAAGAGGAGCGTGGGATAGAGCGCGTCACCGACCGACTCCTCGAGCTGCCGGCTGATGCGCACCATGGCCGCGGAGTCCAGGCCGAGTTCGTAGAATCCGGTGTCCGTACGCACCTGTGCCGGGTCCGCGCCGAGCGCCCGGCCGACGAGCCGGCGCAGCCGGGCGGTGAAGGCCGCCACCGCCTCCCGAGGGGGCTCGGGGACGGCGGAGTCCCGCTCGGCGGCGGGGCGCGCCGGTGTGCTGCCCGTGCCGGTGGCCGGGTCGGGTGCCCCGTCCTCCGCCAGCAGCCTGGTGATCAGTTCGGGGCGGCGGATGCGTTTGCACGTCAGTCCGGTGAACTCGGCCAGCAGGCGGCCCTGGTGGTCGTGGAGGGAGTAGTCGCTGCTGATCACGTCGCCGGAGGCGGCGAGGCGCTCCTGGGCCGGCACGTGCAGCAGCACGCTCCGGCCCAGTGGGCGCAGGGCCCGGAACCGGTCGATGTAGACGGGGATGAACGGCTCCCGGGACGCCGCCTCGGTCTGGCCGTACGCCGCGATGGTGGAGGCGTCGAGCAGGGCGGGGTGCAGCAGGAAGCCGTCGAGCCCGGCCGCCGAGGAGTCCACGCGCAGCTCGGCGAGGAGGTGGCCGTCGCCGACGTGCACGGTGCCGTGGCAGGCCATGGCCGCGCCGTGGCGGATGTCCTCGGCGCGGGCCCGCGCGTACAGGTCGGCCATGTCGTAGCTGCGCACGGCGGCCGCACGCAGGGCCGGGACGTCCAGCGGACCGCTCTCCGGCCCGCCGTCGAGGCGCAGGGACGCCTGGAGGTTCTCCCGCCACGGTGAGCCGGGGGTGCCCAGCCGCCTGCTCTCAGCGCGGACGGCGCGGGTGCCGTCGGCGGCGGGCGCGGAGACGGTGACCCGGATCTCCCGTCCCACTCCGGGGGCGGTGGCCACGGCCTCGCGGAAGAGGATTCTCTCGAGGACGGCCTCACGGTGGTCCAGTCCCCGGTCCTCGATGACCCGGCAGATGATGTCCAGGAACGTCACGCCCGGCATCACCGAGACCCCGTGCACATGGTGGTTGCGCATGATGAAGTCGCCGTCCGACAGCACCACGACGCACTCGATCGCTTCGTCGGTCATGACCGTGTCCCCCTCCGCATCGTTTGCTCCGCCGTGCCGCCGCCGTCCGTGAAACTCAGTCGCAGGAGCGAGGCGACGGGGGACGGGGCGGGGTCCTCGACTGCCGGCTCCGGGGCACGCCGCAGCCAGTACCTTCCGCGCCGGAACTCCGGCGGGGGCAGTGCGCGCCGCTCCTGGTGGTACGTCTCCCGCCACGCGGGGTCCGGTTCGGCGACGATCGCGTGGGCGTTGGTCCCGCCCAGGCCGAAGGCGCTGACCCCGGCCAGCCTGCGGCCCTCCGGCCGCCAGGGGGACGGCGCTCGCTGCACGCGGAAGGGTGAGCTGTCCAGCCTCAGACGGGGGTTGGGGCGTTCACAGCCGACCGTCGGCGGGATGGTCCCGTGTTCCACGGCCAGCACCGTCTTGATGAGGCCGGCGATCCCGGCGGCGCTGAGCAGGTGTCCCACGTTGGACTTCACGCTGCCGATGGCGCAGAACCCGGTCCGGTCGGTCGTCTCGCGGAAGACGTCACTCAGCGCCCGCAGTTCGATCGGGTCCCCGATGACCGTCGCGGTCCCGTGTGCCTCGATCATGCCGATGTCCGTGGCCCGGAGCCCGGCCTTCGCCAGGGCGCCGCGCACGACGGCCGACTGAGCCTCGGGGTTGGGCGTCGTGAGCCCCATCGTGCGTCCGTCGTTGTTGACCGCCACGGCCTCGATGACGGCATGGACCCGGTCGCCGTCGCGCAGGGCGGCGTCGAGCCGTTTGAGGAGCAGCACCCCGCAGCCCTCGCCCGGGACGAAGCCGTCCGCACGCTCGTCGAAGGTCCTGCACCTCCCCGACGGGGAGAGCGCCCCGGCCGCGCTGAACTCCAGGTACGGCTCCTCGTCGAGCAGCACCTCCACGGCACCGGCGAGCGCCAGTTCCGACTCGCCCTCCAGCAGACTCCGGCAGGCGAGCCCCACTCCGACCAGGCCCGAGGAGCAGGCGCTGTCCACGACCATCGCCGGGCCTCGCAGGTCGTAGTGGTGCGCCGCCCACGCCGCGATGAAGTTCTGGTCGCCGCCGAGCTGCGCGCTGCCTCCCCGTGCTCCGGCCCTGCGGCGGTACCCCGACATCCTGGCTCCCGCGAAGACCCCCACGGCTCTCCCGGCCAGTTCCTCGTCGCGGTAGCCGGCGTCCCGCAGCGCGGTCGCCACCCCCTCCAGGAACAGCCGTACCGCCGGGTCGAGGCAGGTCGCCTCCTCCTGCGACATCCCGAACCAGCCGGCGTCGAAGTCCTCCAGACCCTCGACGAAGCCGCCCCACCGGCTGACGCTGCGTCCGGGTTCCGGTTCGGGCCGGTACAGGCGGGCGGTGTCCCAGCGTCCGGGCGGAACGTCACCGACAGCGCTGGTTCCGGAGGTCAGCAGCTTCCAGTAACCCTCGATGTCGGCGGCCCCGGGGAACCGGCAGGCCATCCCGATGACGGCGATCCGCTCCGCGGTTCCTCCGCCGGACCCGGCGGACGTCCCCGGGGACGGTGCGGCCGGTCCGGGCAGCGGCTCGCCGTCGGGCACCGGGCCGAACCGGTCGGAGAGGTACGTCGCGAGCCGTTCGAGCGTGGAGTGCTCCAGCAGAGCGGTCGGCTCCAGGGGCCGGCCCGTCGTCTTCTCGATCCCCACCACCAGTTCGGCCAGCATCACCGACCCGATTCCCAGGTCGTGGAAGGAGGCGGCCGGGTCCAGTTCGCCACGGGGCACCCCCACGACCGTCTCGAACAGTCCGGCCAGCCAGTCGGGCACCTTCACCGTTCCGCGCGCCTTCCCCGTCCGCGCCTCCGTCCCCGTGGCCTCCCGTCCCGCGGACTCGGTCCGGGGAGCGACCGGTGTCCTCCCGGTGAGCTGCGGCGCGGCCATGACGACCGCGGGGCCCGGAACGGTGGCGACCCGCTCCAGGAGTGCCAGCCCCTCGGCGTCCGTGAGGGTGCCGATGCCTTCGCGGGCGCACGCCGCCCTGGCGGCCGGACCGGCCGAGCCGTTCTCCCACACCGGCCACTGCACGGCGCGGAACCAGGTGCGGCCGAGGCGCGCCTGGTGACGGACGACGCTGTCGGCGTACGCGTTGGCCGCGGCGTAGTCGCTCATCCCGGCGGCCAGGCCCGGCAGCGCCGACGAGACGGAGGAGAACACCACGAAGAACGACGGGCGGTCCTCCTCGCACAGGCCGACCAGCGTCTCCAGCCCCTCAGCCTTCGGTTCCATCACCGCGCGGATGTCCTCGAGCCCCTTGTCGGCGAAGGGCGCGGGGCCTCTGGTGGCCGTGCCCGCGCAGTGCACGACACCGCCCAGGGAGCCGAGTCCGGAGCGCACCTCGTCGAGGAAGGCGGCCAGTGCGGGCCGGTCGGTGAGCGGGCCTGCGTACACGGCGACCCGGGCTCCCTGGTGTTCGAGAGCGCGGACGGTCCGTACCGCCTCGCGCTGCGCGGAGGTGAGTTCCGGGCTGTCCCAGTCCGCCCGGTCGGGCAGCCCGGACCGGCTGGTCAGGGCGATACGGCGGGCTCCCCGGCCGGCCAGGTGCCGGGCCACCAGGGACCCGAGCCCCCGGGTGCCGCCCGTGACGAGGTAGACCCGGTCCGGGTCGGTGGTGAAGGGCGCGGGGCCCGGGTCCGCCACCGCGTCGCGGAGCGGTACCGGCCGTGCCACCAGGCGTGCCGTGCCCCGGTGGCACACCTCGGCGGCGGGGTCCGCCGCGTGCCACTCCGCGACGATGCGGCCGGGGGTGGGGACGGCCGTGTCCAGGTGGGTCGCGGAGATCCCCGGGCGCTCGGCTCCCAGCATCCGCACGAAGGCGGCCAGCCGCGCACCGGCCATGGACACGGGGGCACCCGGCAGGTCCTGGAGCCCTTGGGTGACCAGCAGCAGGCGCAGGCGTCCGGTGGTGGTGCGGACCACCTCCTGGAGCAGCGCCAGCCGGGCCTGCCAGGGCCCGGGGCCGTCCTCCGAACGATCGATGTCGGCGAGGTCCAGTACACCGCGTACGTCCCGGAGTCCGGCGACGGCCCGCACGGCGCCCGCCGGATCGTGGAAGGCGGTGGTCTGCCCGTCCGTCTCTCCACCGGCACGCAGCAGCAGCGTCCGGCCGGCGCCGAGCGCCGCGGAGGTCTCCCGTCCCAGGGCCTCGGTCGCCGCCGACACCAGGACGATCACGGTGCCGTCCTCCTCGGCCCGCGCAGGCGCCGCGGAGGTCCCACCCTCCTCCCAGACACGTGTGACGAGTGGTGGCACGCCGCTCCCCCCTGATCCGGTGGTGTCCGCCGGCGGGGTGAGCGCGGCGGGGCCCTCCGCTCCGGTCCCCGGACCGGCTTCCCCCCGCGCGTACGGCTCCGCGTCCGGCGGCCAGCAGCGGCGACGGGCGTAGGGGTAGGCGGGCAGGGGGACGATCCCGCGGGGGGCCGTGTGCCACGCCTCCCAGTCCCATGCCGCGCCGTCGACCCAGGCGCGGGCGATCTCCTCGGCCGTCCGGCCGCGCGGGTCCCGCTCCCGCTCCGAGGTGTCGCGCGCGGTGGGGCCCTCCGCCCGCCCGCGCAGGACGCCGTCCCGGCGGCCGGCGGCGAACGCGGCGAGTCGGTCCGCCAGTTCCGGCAGCGACGACACCACCACGGCCAGGCGCTCGCGCAGGGGCTCACGGCCCACCTGACTGGTGTAGGCGACATCCGCCAGCGTGACTCCGGGTTCCTCGTCCTGCCGCGCCCGCAGCCACCTGGCGGTGCGTTCGACGAGCAGGGCGAGCGCCTCCTCGGTCCGGGCGGAGAACACCACCGGTTCCGGCCGCGCCCGCTCCGGTTCCGTTTCCCGGACCGCGCGCGCCGGGACGTACTCCTCGACTACGGCATGGGCGTTGGAGCCGCCCGCCCCGAACGAGCTGACCCCGGCGCGGCGTGGCCGGCCGGCGGGGCGCGGCCAGGGGGCCGTCTCGCGCTGTACGCGGAAGGGCGTCGAGGCCCAGTCGATCCGGGGGTTGAGCTCTTCGGCGTGCAGGGAGGGCACGAAGCGGCCGTGCTCCATCTGGAGCAGCACCTTGGTCAGTCCGGCGATGCCCGCCGCCGCCTCCGGGTGGCCGATGTTGGACTTCACGGTGCCGATGGGGACGGAACCGGGCGGCAGTTCGCCGTAGACCAGGTCCAGACCCGCGATCTCCACCGGGTCTCCCAGCGCTGTGCCGGTGCCGTGCGCCTCGACGTAGTCGATGCTCCCCGGGGCGGCGTCAGCAGCCCGCAGCGCGTCGGCGACGACCCGTGCCTGGGCCGCCGGGTCCGGCACCGTGTAGCCGTTGGTCCGCCCGCCGTGCCCCACCGCCGTGCCCTTGATCACGCCGAGGATCCGGTCGCCGTCGGCCACTGCCCTGTGAAGAGGCTTGAGCAGGACGGCTCCCGCGCCCTCGGCGGGCGCGAACCCGTCTCCGCCCGCTCCGAAGCCGCGGCACCGGTGGTCGGCGGAGGTCATCCCCATGGCCTGCTGCTGGACGAACTTGTTGGGGTGCAGGGAGAGGTTGACCCCGCCCGCGAGGGCCACCCGGCACTCGCCCCGCCGCAGACTCTCCACGGCCAGGTGGAGAGCGGTGAGCGAGGAGGAGCACATGCTGTCCACCGTCATGCTGGGCCCGTGGGCGTCCAGGTAGTACGACACCCGGTTGGCGATGCCCGCGGGCGTCCCGCCGGTGGCGACGGGGCGGCCGGCCAGAGTCCGCTCCACCCCGAGGTACGGGTACTCGTTGTGCATCGAGCCCACGTAGACGCCGACCCTGGCGTCATGGGCCCGGCGCAGCCGCTCGCGCGGGTACCCGGCGTCCTCCAGTGCCTCCCGGACGACTTCCAGGAACAGGCGTTCCTGGGGGTCCATCAGGTCGGCGTCGTTCGGCGCGATCCCGAACAGCAGAGGGTCGAAGCGGTCCACCTCGTCGAGGAATCCGCCCCTCATCAGATGTTCCTGGGGGTGGCCCGTGCGGCGGCCGCCGGGCAGCCGGGAGACCCGGTGCTCGCCGGCCGCCAGCCGCTCCCAGAACTCGCGCGGACCGGCGGCGCCCGGGTAGCGGCCGCCCAGGCCGATCACCGCCACGTCGGTCGCCGCCCGGCGCTCGGGCGGGGTGGGGGCCTCGGCCGGCACCGGTGCGGCCCCGGGGAGTGCGGCAAGGCGCTCCGCCGCGCCGCGCAGGGTCCGCTGCTCGAAGAAGAGCGTCGCCGGGGCCCGGGGGAACTCCTCCTGGACGCGGACGTTGAGGCGCGCCACGAGGTAGGAGGTGAGCCCGTACCGTTCGAGGAGTTCTCCGGGGTCGAGCCGGTCGGCCGGTGTCCCTGAGACCTCCGCGTAGAGCCGCACCAGACGCCGTGCGATCCGCTCCACCGCCTCCGGCTCGTCGCCTCGCGGTGCGGGGTGCGGGGCGGCGCCGGACGTGGGGGCTGCCCTCTGCCGGTCGGCGAAGAGCCCCGTCGGGAGTGGTGTGCGGCGGGCCGGGCGGGTCCAGAGCGCCGCCCAGTCCACCTCCTCCCCGGCGAGCCAGCGGGCGACGCGGGTGTCGTCCGGGGCGGGGCGCTCGTGACGCTCCAGCCAGGCGTCCAGCCCCTGCCGCAAGGCGTCGGTGTCCTCACAGCGGAGGGCCAGCCGGTGCTCGTGGTGGACGCGGCCGGTCTGGAGGGTGTAGGCGACGGAGGCCGGGGACGGGACGGTGCCCTGCGCCGCGCACACCTCCAGGTGGTCCCGGAGCCTGCGCGCCGTCTCCCGCAGCCGGCCCGGGTCGGGTGCGGACAGCAGGACCACCGGTGGGCCGTCCGGGGCCCGGCCGTCCGGGGCCGCGAGGTCCCCGGCCAGGGGCGAGCGCACCACGGCGTGCGCGACGGAGCCGGTGGCTCCCACGGCGTTGACCAGCGCCCGCAACGGCTCGCCGGGGGCCGGCGGTGTCCAGGGGACACGCCGGTCCACGACCCGCACCGGCAGGTCCTCCCAGGCGACGAGAGGGCTGCGCTGCTCGGCCATCGGGGTGGGCGCCAGGCACCGGTGCCTCATCTGCAGCAGCGTCTTGGTCAGCTGCGCCATCGCGGAGGCGGACTCCAGGTGCCCGATGACGGGTTTGAGGGTCCCCACGGGGACGGCCTGCCGGGTCCGGCCACGGAAGAGCTCACCGAGCGCCTCGATCTCGGCCGCGTCGGAGAGCGCGGCTCCGGTGGCCGCGCACTCGACGTAGGAGATGGCGTCCGGCCGCAGACGAGCGCGCTCCAGGGCGCGCGCCATCGAGTCCTTCAGCAGGAGCACGTCGGGGGCTCCGAAACGCTCGGAGCTCCCGGCGAAGTCCGCCCAGGTGCCCTCGATCACGCCGTGCACATGGTCACCGTCCCGTCGGGCGTCCTCGGCGCGGCGCAGCAGCAGCACACCGGCCCCTTCGCCGGGGGACCAGCCGCTGGTGACGGCGTCGAAGGCGCCCTTGACCCCGTCCGGGGCGACGAGTCCGAGGCCGCGGAGCACAGCGGTGTGGTAGGGGTGGGCGACCACGTTGACCGCGCCGACGACGGCGGCGTCACACTCGCCGCGCCGCAGGGACTCCGCGGCGAGGTGGAGGGCGGTCAGCGAGGACGAGCAGGACGTGTTGACGGCGATGCTCGGTCCCCGGAAGCCGAAGAGGTGCGAGATCCGGTTGGGGATGTCCGACGCGACACCGGAGATCTCCGCCTGGCCGGTGCGCTCCCAGAGGTCGGCTCCCACGTGCTGGTGGTCGTTCCACATCGCGGCGACGAACACCCCGGTGCGCGCAGCGGCCTCGCGCAGGGAGCGGGCGGTGTGGCCCGCGTCCTCCAGGCATTCCCACACGCCGCGCAGCAGCAGCCGGAGCTGGGGGTCCAGCGTGCGGGCCTCGTTGGGCGACAGCCGGAACAGTTCGTGGTCGAAGGCGTCGATGTCGCCGAGGTATCCGCCCGGGGTCGCCCCGACGGCGTCCGCCCGGCCGGCCGGCGCCGGTCCGACGCCGGTCCGGCCCTGGCTCAGGTTGTCCCAGAAGGCGTCCAGGGAGGCGGCGCCGGGGTAGTGCCCGGACACCCCGATGACGGAGACCCCGGCGGCGGGCGTCGCGCGCGGCGTGTCCGCGAGTGGTCCGCACAGGAACGACTGGAGGAAGCGGTGGCTGTCGTCGAGGCGCAGCCCCTCCCGCACGGGGTCGAAGGCGATACCGCCCACCGGGCACATCCCGACGCCCGTGGTCTCCTGGGCCGCCATGAGGACCTGGCCGAGGTATCCGGCCTCCAGGCTCAGGAAGCGTTCGCCGTCGGGCCCGTACAGCGGTGTGATGCCGTGGGTCCGGCCGATCAGGTACACCTCGAAGGAGGCCGCCTCGAAGACCGGCCGGTTGTAGACGAAGTGCGCCGTGCGGTCGACGGCGGGGTGCGCGTCGATCAGGCGCAGGACGTGCCGAAGGGGGTCGTAGTAGTAGAGGCCCGCCGGAACCGACTCCACCGCGTCGGGGCGGACGTGCAGATAGGTCTGTACGGCGTAGGTGTCGCCCGCCGACGGGTAGGTGCGGCGCTCCCGCCCGTCGACACGGGCGGCGCGCAGCAGGCCGAGGAAGCCGGAGAACGCCTCGTGGGTGAGCGGCCCACCGGCGAACGTGCGTCGGCTCGCCCGGGAGGTGTACTGCGCCTCCGGGGGCGAGGCCGGGGCGAGGGGCAAGACCGCCTCGTCGGGGTGGTCCGGGCGGAGGTTCCACCGGGCGGCCTTGAACGCGGCCAGGGCCTGCGGGTCGAGCAGGTCGACGTGGTCCAAAGCGGTGGCCGCCTCGGGCGGGCCGGCGGGGGCGGTGGGGGCGGCGGCCCGCGGCGCTGTCCGCCGGGGCCCGTCCGGTCCGCTCCCGTACACCGGCGTGGGGGCGGGGGCGTCCGCCGGGGCCGAGCCGCCCAGCTCGGCGGAGAGCCGCCCGGCGATGCCGTGCGCCGTCGGGGCGTCGAGGAGCGCGCTCACCGGTATCCGCACGCCGTGCCGCCGGCGGAGGGCTTGGGAGATGCGGACCATGGTGAAGGAGGTGGCACCCTGGTCCCAGAGGTCCCGTCCGGGGTCCACGGGAGCGCCCAGCAGGCCGGCCGCGATCTCCGCGATCTCCTGTGCGAGCCGCTCGGGCGTCTCCCGCGCCTCCGGGGCCCGTGCCCCCTCGGCCCGGGCCGGGGGGTCCGTCGCGGGCGCGCCCGCGGAGGCGTCCGCGGGGCCGGGTGGCGGCCAGGGCAGCGCGTCGCGGTCCAGCTTGCCGTTGGACGTGGCCGGGAAGGTGTCGAGGAAGACGACATGGTTGGGGACCATGTAGTCCGGCAGGGCCCGGGCGGCGTACGACCGCAACGCGCGTGCCGGGGGCGCCGCGCCCTCGGGCAGCACGTAGGCGACGACCTTGCGGTCGCCCGCCGCGTCCGGGCGGGCCAGGACCACGGCGTCCTTGACCTCGGGATGGCCTCGCAACCGGTGCTCGATCTCGCCGAGTTCGACGCGGAAGCCGCGAATCTTGACCTGGGTGTCGGACCGGCCCAGGAAGGTGATGACGCCGTCCGGCCCGAACGCCGCCCGGTCGCCCGTGTGGTACATGCGCCCGGGGGGCCCGGCGAACGGGTCGGGCAGGAACCGCTCGGCCGTGAGTTCCGGCCGGCCGTGGTAGCCGACGGCGAGGCAGTCCCCACCGATGTAGAGGTCACCCTCCACCCCCGTCGGGCAGGGCTGCCGGTCGCCGTCGAGGATGTAGTAGCGCGCGTTGTCGATGGGTCTGCCGTACGGGATGCTCCGCCACTCGGGGTCCACCTCCCCGACGCGGTGGTAGTTGGACCACACCGTGGCCTCCGTCGCACCGCCCAGACTGACCAGTTCGGCGGAGCGGAAGACCGCTCGCAGGTCGTCGGGGAGGGAGAGCGGTGTGTAGTCGCCGCTGAGGAAGACGAGCCGGAGGTCGTCCGTCCCGGCTGAGCCCGCGGCGGGTTCCGGCAGGAGCGGCATGAGCTGTGCCAGCGTGGTCGGCGCGGAGTTCCAGAAGGTGACCGGTTCGGCGAGCAGCACGTCGAGCAGTTCGGCGGGGTCCTTCTGCTGCCTCTCGTCGGCGACGTAGAGGGCCGCGCCGCACCCCAGCAGGCCGAAGATGTCGAAGACCGACAGATCGAACCCCAGCGAGGTGACCATGAGGCCCGTGTCGCCCGGGCCCAGGTCGAAGGTGCGCCACGCCCAGTTCAGGAGGTTCCGCAGGGACCGGTGGGCGACGGTGACGCCCTTGGGCCTGCCCGTGCTCCCCGAGGTGAAGATGACATAGGCGACGTCGTCGGCGCCGGCCGTGGGTTCGGGCGCCGTGCCGGAGGGCTCGGTGTCCCGGTCGACCTCGATGGTGAGTATCCCGTCGGGGGCCGGCGGACGGTGCGTGTCCGATGTGGTGAGCAGCAGCCGGGTACGGGTGTCCTCGAACATGCCGGCGGCCCGTTCGGGGGCCAGGGAGGGTTCGACCGGCAGATAGGCGCCTCCGGCCTTCAGGATGCCGAGCACGGCGGCGATCATCTCGGGGCCCCTGCGCATGCTCACGCCCACCGTGGTGCCCGGAGCGACCGCCAGGGATCGCAGCTTCCGTGCGATGCCGTTGGCCCGGCGGTCCAGCTCGCCGTAGGTCGTCCTGCCGCCCGGGTACACGACGGCGACGGCGTCGGGCCTCTCACGGGCCCGGTCCTCGAAGAAGTGATGGGCGGGCCGCTCGTCGGGGAGGACCGTGGCGGTGTCGTTCCACGTGTACAGGACGAGTTCACGTTCGCGGGGGTCCAGGCCCGGTTCCGGGGCGGGTCCGGCGGGTTCCCCGCCGAGTTCCGCGACGAGGCCGGCCAGCGCCCGCTCGTACTCCGCGAACATCCCTTCCACGTCGCCGGGCGGAAAGTCGGCGTCCACGCTGTCCCAGTGGTAGTGCAGTTCGCCGTCCTCCTCGACGCAGATGGAGTCGAGGGACACGTCGGGGGTGCAGGTCATCCACTCCCCTGGGCGCACGGCGGCCGGCGGGGTGTGGCCGGTGAGTTCCAGCAGGCCGGTGTGGACGACGGGGAAGCCGAAGTCCGCCGCGGCCCGTTCCCTCATGACGACCTTGCGCAGTTCGGCCAGCCCGTCGGCCGCGGCGCCCCGCCGGTCGTCCTCGTCGAACTGCCGCTGGATTTCGGCTGCCCGCTCTGCGGGCCGCAGTCCGGCCGCTCCCCGTGTCACCCAGCCCAGCCGGGTGAACTCACCCGGGCGGAGCGCGTCGGAGCCGGGCAGCCAGCGCACGGCCGCCACCGCGAAGTCCTCGTCGGTCCGCGTCGCCAGAGCGTGGGTCAGGGCGGAGAGCAGGACGGCGTCGCAGCTCAGCTCCGCCCGTTCGGCCGCCCGCCGTACCCGCTTCCAGCCCGGGAGGGCGCCGGAGCGGCGGGTACGCCGCCGCTCCGGCGAGCCCGCCGTCGGCGGACCCGGCACCATCGAGGCGAACCTCTCGCGCCAGTACGCGGCCGAGGCGGCCCGGGCCTCGCCGGAAGGGGCGGGGGCGGTCGTGATGTGGGGGCCGCCGCCGGGCAGGGCGGGCTGCCACGGCCCGTCCGCGACGCACCCGGCCATCAGCTCCCGGACCAGCAGGTGCAGGCTGCGACCGTCCGCGACGGCCAGGTCGATCGCGCAGTGGACGGTGGCGCGACCGGACTCCTCGCGGACCACGCACAGCTCCGTGAAGGGCCAGCGGCCGAGCGGGAAGGCCCGTCCGGCCATCCGCTCCCGCAGCGCGGCTCGCACGGCGGCGTGCTCGCCGGGCCCGCCGCACTCCACGACCGGTATCCGCCGCCTGGGTCCGGCCTGGCGGCGCACGCGCAGCTCGCCGTCGTGCGACAGGTGGCTGCGGAGTACGTCGTACCGCTCGGTCATGGCATGCCAGACGTCTTCCAGCCGCCCGGTGTCGAGGCCGGAGACCTCGTACGTGAAGAGGACCTGGCAGCCGTCCCAGGCGGACGGCTCGCGGAAGCGCGCGACGTAGTAGGCCTTCTGCAGTTCGTTGAGCGGCCGTGCCTCCTGTGCGGCGGAGTCCGGTGAGGCGAGGTCGCGCAGGGTGTTGCCGAGCGCGGTGAAGAGGATGTCGGCCGCCCCGGGCGCCAGAAGGCCGTCCGCCACGTCCCAGTGGTAGTGGAGGGCTCCCCGTGCTTCCCACATCTGGTGGTCGATCGCGACCCCGGCGGTCCTACTGCCGGTGCGGACGAGGTGGGCGAGGAGCCCTTCGGTGCCTCCCGCGGCCGAGTCGAGCAGGCTGGTGAAGACCACGGGCGGCATGTCAGGGGTCTTGCCGTCGGCGGTGCGCAGCTCGCGCAGAGCCTCCACACCCGACACTCCCGCGTGTTCGAGGTCCTTCCACAGCTCTGTGTGCACCGCCCTGGCGGCGTCGTCGAAGGAGCCGTCGAAGGAGGGAGCTGCCAGGAAGAGCAGAGTGGACGTGAACGGCCCGGCCAGTCGGTCGGTGCCGCGCGGCAGTCGCACCCGGTCGCTGGTGGTGAGGACGAGGGAGAGGTGCCCGGAGCCGGCGTATCCGGCCAGCGCCTCCGTGAAGGCGGTGAGCACCAGCGCCGTCGGGGTGATGTCCAGGCGCGCGGCACGCTCCTTCAGGCTCCGCCACTGCGCCGGGGTGAGCGCCGCGTCCAGCGAACGGCGCGGGTGCCCTTCCGGACGTTCCTCGGGCCGCTCCGCGGTGATCGGGGGGCCTGGCGGCATCGCGGCGAGCCGGTCGTGCCAGTGGGCGAGGTCGGCACGGTGGGCGTCGGTGGAACGGCGGGCGTGGAGGGCGAGAACGGTCTCCCGCAGGGAGACACCGACGCGCGGCAGGGGGCGCTCGGGGTGCTCGTACCGGTCCCACCACTGGCCGAGCAGGACGCCGAGACCGTGGCCGTCGGTGACCATGCCGTCGATCGCGAGGTGGACCAGGGTCTCGTCGGGGCCGAGCGACATCTCGACGGCGTGCATCGGCCAGGCCCCCGGCCGGCCGGCCGGGCGGGCCAGCCGCTCCCGCACCTCGCGCACGTGGCGCGCGTACTCCGCGGGACCGGCGGCGGTCAGATCGTGGACCGGCACGTGGACCGGCGGCGGGTCCTCCAGGATCCGCTGCCGGCCGTGGTCGTCGACGTCGAGCCGGAGGGCCTCCTGGTGGGCGACGAGCGCCCGCCAGGCCGCCGCCAGCCGGGCCGGCTCCACGGCCGGCGGGCGGAACTCCCGGTACAGCCGGCATCCAGCCGGGTCGGGGGTGAGGTCCGGATCGCTCCCCACCATGTACGCCTGCTGCACGGGAGTCAGCGGGAAGGGGCCGTGCCGGTCGCCGGGTCCGCCTCCCCCGTCGCGCACGTCGCCGGCCGGGGCCGCGGGCTCCTCCGACGGGGCGAGCCGCGCCACCCGGTCGATGAGGCGCCGGAGCGTCACCTGGCCGCCGAGCCACTCCAGCGGCACCGCGACACCCAGCCGGACCTGGAGTTCCAGGAGCATCCGGGCGGCGGCCAGGGACGCCAGTCCGTAGTCGCGCAAGGGCTTGTCCAGCGACGGTTCCGATCCTGTGGGCAGGGTGTCGGCGACGATCCGCAGCACTGTCTCTGCGACCTGGTCCTGATGCATCGCGTCCTTCTTCACGGCCCAACGGGCGGGAGGGGCGGGGCGGGGTCGGATCGGTCCGGTCTCAGGCCGGAGCGGGGTGCCGGTCGAGGAAGGCGGCCATGCGGTCCAGCAGCCCGGGGGCCCCGCGGAAGAGCGAGACGTGGTCCCCGTGCGGGCGGATCCAGGTGTCCGCCCGGTCCAGGCGCCGGGCCACCAGCAGGGAGCCCTCCGGGTGGGCCGTGCTGTCGTCCTCACTCGTCACGACCAGCACCGGTGCGGTCACCGAGGAGAGGTGGGGACGCAGATCGGTGCCCATGACCGCGCCGTTCAGCGCGCAGTAGCGGGAGAACAGCTCGACGGTGGCGTACGGATGGAGCACCAGGTGGGCGAGGTCGGCGGGGACACCACCGCTGATCGCCCGGCACAGCGTGCCGTGGATGGCCCCGGCCGGGGCCCGCCCGTCGGTCACCATCGCCATCAGGGCCTGGAGGTTGCGTTGGTGCTCGGTCTTGGGGCTCTCCGGCCCCAGCTCGAAATCGCCGTGCCACAGGCTGAGCGACACCACCCGTTCGGGGTGCAGCGCCGCCGCCACCACCGCGAGCACCGCGCCACCGCACAGGCCCATCACGTGGGCTCGGGCCATTCCGGCGCTGTCCATGGCCGTCACCAGGTCGGTGCTCTGCTCCGCCAGGCCGTACGCCGTGGCCGCCGAGGCTTCCGGCGGGCCGGACAGTCCCCTGCTCTCCCACGTCACCACGTGGTGGGTGGGGGCCAGCGCCCGGATCCACCACTCGGCGAGACGCGCCGGCATCCCGGGAGCGGAGGCCAGCACGACCGCCGGGCTGCCGGGGCGGCCCGCGGTGTGCACGCGCAGCGGTGTCCCGTCCGGTGTCTCGACGGTGCGCCGGGTTGCGAAGCGGTCGAAGTCTCCGGCCGCCGCGGCGTCCACGATCCGGTCGACCACCGCGGGGTCGTCCAGCTCCGCGCACGGCTCGCCGTGCGCGGGACCGGTCAGGCCGAGCCGCTCGCCGATGATCCGCGGGAACGTCCCCGGCTCCTGGCCGGGCACCGTGCCACGGAGGTCGAGGGCGGGCAGGGCGAGCCGCCTCGTGATCCTCTCCACCAGTTCGGCCGACGCCCCGGCCCGGGCGTCACGGGAGACGGCCACGGGCGCGGGCAGGACCTCCAGCAGCGGACGCAGGGACAGCGCCGCCCGGGCGAGCCGGGCCACCGGCTCGCCCGGGGCGCCGGTCCCCTCAGCGGACCGGGAAGGCATGGCCCCGCGTGGTGCGGTCGGTGAGCCGGTTGTGCCCGTAGGCGTCCTGGCCCGCGACGAGGACGGCGCCGTACCGCTCCAGCGAGACGGAGCCGCCGTACTCCTCGATGACCTCCGTGTCCGGGTACACGCGGACCGAGGTGGGCACGTACCGCGAAGCGAAGCCCATGCGCATCCGGTCGCTCTTCCCGTCGTGCGGGTGGGACGCGTGCATCAGCGTGGACCAGAACATGATCGCCTCACCGGGCTGCATCACCATGGAGACCGCCCGGGACTCGTCGGGGACGAAGTCGGGGTCCTTCTGCAGTTCCCGGTAGTCGTAGCCGAAGAACCCGCGCCGGACGCCCTGCTTGCTCTCGTGGTTGATGCGGTCGGGCGCGTAGTGCATCCGCTTGGTCTCGTCGTAGTTCATCTGCTGGTGGGTCCCGGGGATGAACTGCAGGCACCCGTTCTCGACGGTGGCCTCGGTGAACGCCGTCCACACCGTGATCGTCCCGCCGAACTCCTCGTGCTCGTCGGGCCAGCGGATCTGCGGGGTGCCGGAGGCGTTGGCGAAGGTGTCGGCCTGGTGCCAGTCGGTCCCCTCGTCCCCGGGGTACTTGGGGAAGAACTCGGTGCGCCAGCACAGGGCGTCTGGGCCCAGCACGCTGACGACCCGGTCGACGACCCGCTGGTGGCAGACGTGGTCGGCCAGGAAGGGCGAGTCGAGGTGCCGGTCGTAGTTGGAGATGTTGGTGTTGCCGGACGCGGCGCCCTTCTCCCCGTACACCGCCATGGAGCGGTCCATGAGTTCCAGGCGCTCACGCCGCCAGCGGTCCCGCATCTCCTGCGGCTCGTAGACCTTGAACGGCCCGAAGTAGCCGTTGGCCCGGAAGCTCTGCAACTCCTCGGGGGACAGTGCGTGGACGCGGTTCTCTCCGGAAACGGTCACTTCCGCTCCTCAGCGATGTCGTCGTGGGCCGGGCTCGTGCCGTCGGCCCGGTGTGCGGTGCGTTGCTCCACGCAGGCGGTGATGCGGGAGATCGTGGCCTCTCCGTCGAGTTCGCTGCCGGTCAGCTCCAGGCCGAAGCGCTCGTTGACGCCGGCGATGATCCGTACGAACGCCAGTGACGTGGCGCCTACCTCGAAGAGGTCCGTGTCCGGTCCCGGGGACCGCGAGCCGCCGAGTACCTCACCGACGACGGCCGTGACCGCCGCCCGCGTCCCTTCCGCACCGTTCGCCGGGCCCTTTGCCGGTACGGGGCCCAGCGCCGGCAGGAGGCGCAGCGCCGCCCGGTCGGTCTTTCCCTGGGGGGTCAGTGGCAACGCGTCGGTCACCCGGTACTCCGAGGGCCTGAGGTGACGTGGCAGGGCGGCCCCGGCCAGCTCCGCGAGCTGCTCGGGAAGGGCCTCGCGGTCCGCCTCTCCGGTCTCGCTCCGCGGCACGACGAAGGCGGCCAGGCGCAGATCGCCGCCGCCGTGGTCGCGGTCGACGACCACCACGGCCGCCACGGACGGATGGCCCAGGAGGCACTCCTCGACCTCGCGTGGCTCGATGCGGTAGCCGCGCACCTTCAGCTGGTCGTCGTCGCGCCCCAGGTACCGCAGTTCGCCCTCGGCGGTGCGTACGGCCAGGTCGCCCGACCGGTAGGCACGCACCACGGGTCCGCCGTCCGGGGACCGGGTGACGAAGCGCTCGGCGGTCGACTCGGGGCGGTCGAGGTAACCGCGCGCCACGCCCGGCCCACAGACCATGATCTCGCCGGGCCGCCCGTCAGGCACCGGGCGTCCCTCGTCGTCGGCCAGCCAGACGCCGAGGTGGGGCAGTGGTACCCCGATGGGGCTGTGTTCCGGCCGGCGCAAGTCCGCCTCGCGGAGCCGGCGGTGGGTGACGTGCACGCAGGTCTCGGTGATGCCGTACATGTTGACCAGCCGGGGCCGCTCGTCGCCGTGGCGCTCCAGCCAGCCGGCCACGTCGCGCACGTCCAGCCGCTCCCCGCCGAGGACCACCAGGCGCAGGGCCGTCCCGCCGTCGGCCGGCGGACCGGCCGCCTCGTCCGCGGCGGCCAGTTGCCGGAAGGCGGAGGGTGTCTGGCTGAGGACCGTGACCTGTTCGGCGGCGAGCAGGGCGAGCAGTTCGGCCGGGAGGCGCGTCGTCCGCTGCGGGACGACGACGAGCCGGCCACCGTGCAGCAGCGCGCCCCAGATCTCCCACACGGAGAAGTCGAAGCTCACCGAGTGGAAGAGCGCCCAGACGTCCTCGGGGCCGAAGCCGAACAGGCCGGCCGAGGAGTCGAAGAGCCGGACGACGCTGCGGTGTTCCACCAGTACGCCCTTGGGCCGGCCGGTGGAACCGGAGGTGTGGATGACGTACGCGAGGCTGTCGTCGCGCACGGCGACACGGGCCCGGGCCGGTGCTCCGCCACCGCCCTCCGGGGCGGCGATCGGCAGGACGCGCGCGGGCGTTCCGTGCGGCAGTGCCCGCGCGCCGCTCTCGGTGGCGACCACGACCGGCACCTTGGTGTCGTCCAGCAGATGGCCGAGGCGGGCCGGCGGGTAGTCCGGGTCCAGCGGGACGTAGGCCGCGCCTGCCATCAGGATGCCCAGCATCCCGACGACCAGGTCGCAGCCGCGTTCCGCGCACAGCCCCACCAGCGTCCCGGGCTCCACGCCCGCGTCCGCCAGGCGCGCGGCCAGGGCGCCCGCCCGCGCGTCGAGTCCGGCGTAGGTCAGGTCGCCGTCCGGGGCGGTGACGGCCGTCCGGTCGGGGGCCTCGCGCACACGGTCGGCGAAGATCTCGTGCAGGCACCGGTCACTCACGACGCCTCGCCCTCGCCACCGGTGACCACCGTCTCGTCCACCTGGTCGCCGGTGGCGTACAGGCCCCAGTGGTGCGGGGTGAGCGCGGTGTCCAGGTAGCTGCCCTGGGTGAACATCCGGGCCCAGGTGACACCGCCCTTCTCGGGGGCGCGCTCACGGAAGAAGATGTCCCGCACGCTCTCGTTCTGCACGTGCAGTTGCAGCAGCCGTTGGTAGGTGCTGAGCGACTTCATGTGGATCAGCCAGTGGATGCGGTCCATCGGTCCGAAGGCTTCCTCGTAGAGGAGGACCGTGGCCTCCCCCGCCAGATTGTCGTTGATGGCCTCCGCCGCCTCACGCGCGAACTGGCGCGCCTCGGACCTGAAGTCGTAGAGGATCTCGGCCGTGCGGTGGATCAGGATGCCGGCGTTGCCCGAGTGCAGCAGCAGTTCGTCGGGTTGCGTGGTCTGGTGACGGGCGGGGGGCAGCGTCACCTCGGTGCCCTGCCGCCGGTAGACCTCGCTCTGCCGCTCCGTCTCGCCGTCCACGTGGGTGCCGTACATCCCCCAGAACTGAGGGAGCAGCACCGTCTCCCGGAGCGTGCCGTCGAGGACCATCCGGGCCCAGCCACCGCCGCCCTTCTCCTCCGGGACCCACTCCCGGCCGAACAGGGCCCGGTAGTCCTCGTCCCGGCTGCCCATCCGGACCATGGTCTCGTAGTGGTCCATGGACTTGAGGTGGATCAGCCAGTGGATGAGGTCCTTCGTGCCGAAGGTCTCCTCGTACACGAAGACCCCGGCGACTTCCTGGTACCTGGTGTTGATGTACTCGGCGAGCTCGCGAGCGAAGCGACGCGACTCGGAGTGGAACTCGCCGCGCACCTGGACGGTCCGCTCCACGATCATTCCGCTGTTCGCCGAGTGGAGCATCTTTTCCGCTCCCACCGACGTCTGGCGCTGAGCCGGAGTGAGGACCAGGTCCGACTCTCCGTCTGTTTCCGCTCCAGAACTCTTCTCCGTGCTCACAGAACCCCCTGCCCGAACAAGCGAAAGATCACAGGTCGCATTTCTCGAACATTTCCCCGCGAGGCTATTCAAGGGAATAGGGGGAGGCTGCTCATTATTGTGCACGGACAATGCGCCGGGCTTTGGGAATTCACGGTTCCGGGTGGCCGGCCAGCGTGTGCAGGCGGTCGGTCAGCACACCGGCCGCCCCGGTCATCAGCAGGCCGGCCACCACCTCCACGTGGCGCCGACGCCAGTCGGCCAGCTCCGTGCCGGCGACCAGGCGGTTGAACGCGCCCATCGCCGGGCCGCAGTGGATCTGGTAGTTGACGCGCTCCTCCGGGACGCCCCTGAGGGCCACCCTGGTGGAGTGCACGAAGTACCAGCGGAAGACCAGCGCCATCCGGTACCGCGGGTTCGCCTCGGCGCGCGCCAGTTCCTCCGGGCGCTTGGCAGCGAGGTGGCGCTCGGTCTCCCGCCAGACCTCCGCCAGCGAACGGCCGAAGCACTGCTCCTCCAGCGACCGCCGGGTGGCCTCGTCCAGCTCCTCGAGCGAGCCGTGCCGCTGGTAGAGCTGGTGGAGCTTGTTGGCCCGCGCCGCGAACAGCGTTCCCTTGCGCACCACCTGGACCCGCGCGCCCAGTTCGAACATGTCGCCCGCCGGCGCGTACGCGGTGTCCTGCACACCGATCCGGGCCAGCAGGTCCTTCACCTCGTCCGAGGTCCCGGCCTGAGGGGAGCACTGGTTCACCGAGCCGGTCAGCACGAAGTCGGCGCCCATCAGGAACGCCGCCGCCACCGCCTCGGGCGTGCCCAGCCCGCCCGCGGCCCCCACCCGGATACGCCATGGGCGGCCGTGGACCGCCGGCGCGGTCTCCCGCAGCCGGGCGATCGTCGGGAAGAGGGTGAGTGCGCCCGCGCCGTCGGTGTGCCCGCCGGAGTCCGCCTCCACACAGAGGTCGCCGCTGACCGGCAGTTCCCGCGCGAGGGCGGCCTCCTCGGCGGTGAGGCCGCCACCGGCCACGAGCCGGTCCAGGAGCGCGCCGGGAGCGGGAGCGGCGAACGCCTCGGCCATCTCCGGGCGGGAGACCTTCGCCACCACGTGGCGCCCGGCCACCGCCCGGCCCTGGCGGTCCCGGTGGGAGCCGCTGAACCGCACGCGCACCAGCGCGGGTGTGATCCGGGTGAAGCCGGCCGCCTCCACGCGGCGCACCCCGTGCCGCAGGAGGAGGTCGGCCACCGCCTCCTCACGGGCCGGATCGTCCGGCGTGTGCAGCAGGTTGACTCCGTACGGCCGGTCCGGGCCGGACTCGCGGGCCAGCAGGCCGAGCGCCGCGTCGATCTCCTCCGTGGGCAGCCCGCCCGAGCCGAAGAAGCCGAGCAGGCCCGCTCTGCCCATGCGCAGCACGAGGTCGGTCGAGGAGACGCCCTGGTACATGGAACCGGCGAGGTAGGCGTGGCGCAGGCCGTGGTCACGGCGGAACTCCTCGCTTCCCAGGTCCTCGGCGCAGAAGCGCGGAAGCCCCTGGTCCCGCCGCCCCGCCGGTTCCCGGGCCGGCCGCGGCGGCCTGCGCTCCGCGGCGCGGGCGGGCGGCGCCGCCTCGTACTGGCGGCGGGCCGTGTGCCACAGGTCGGTGAGGACGTTCCCGGGTCCCTGCTCCGTCACGTCGGTCGCCCCGAGGTCCAGCAGGTGACGCATGGAGGGCTCCCATCGGACCGGCTCGGCGATCTGCCGGACGAGTGTGCCCGCGACATCGGACCCGTACGGCCGGGCTGTCGCGTTGGCGATGACCGGCGTGTCCGGCTCCCGGAGGCGGAAACGGGCCAGGAACTCCGCGAAGTCCGCCGCGGCGTCACGCATGTGGCGGGAGTGGAACGGGGCGCTGACGCGCAGCGGCACGCTCCTGGCGAGGCCCTCCTCCTTCAGCCGGGCCGCCACCTCGTCGAGCGCCTCCCGCGGGCCCGCGAGCACGACCTGCGTCGCGGAGTTGTGGTTGGCGATGTCCACGGCCGCGGCCCCGTGGCGCTCCAGCGCCTTCGCCACCTCCGCGAGCGGGAGCCCCAGCACCGCGAGCATCGAGCCCGGGGCGGCGCGGGCCATCAGTTCCCCTCGGTGCCGGGTGAGCCGTACACCGGTCTCGAAGTCGAAGCAGCCGGCCGTGAACAGCGCGGCGTACTCCCCCAGGCTGTGTCCGGCCAGCACGCCGGGCGGGGGTGCGCCGTCCTCCCGGGCGGCCAGGGCGGTGAGGGCCTCCACCACGAACAACGCGGGCTGGACGTGCCTCGTGTCGCGCAGGAGCCCGCCGGAGTCGTGGAGGCACAGTTCCCCGACCGCCAGGCCGAGGATCTCGTCCGCCGCCGCCACGTGGTCGGGGAATCGTTTCAGGACGTCGGCGCCCATGCCGGGGCGGTGCGATCCTTGTCCGGGAAAGAGCCAGGCGTGCACCGAACCCCCTAGGCGTCCGTCATGGAAGATCCGTCGAAAACCTCACCGCCGCCTGTCCGGACGCGAACTCCGTGATCCGTCGGCGGACCGCGTCCGAGGACATCAGGCGGGAGAACTCACCGACCGCGAGGTCCTGCGTGGCGCCGTCGACGATCCACAGACGGCGCAGATACCGCTTGAGATCACCGACGACGGTCCCGTCGAACCGCGAGGCCCGGAACAGCAGCCGGCGCAGGAAGGGCCACGCGTCCTCGGTGACCTCGTCCACCAGCCGGCAGCGCTCGGCCTCGGCCGCCCCCACCGGCAGGGTGCTCAGCGCCATCGTGTGGGCACGCTGGAACCCGACGCGGCGCACGAGGAAGGGGAGGACCGAGCAGGGCATGAGCCCCCACAGCGCCTCCGGGAGGCTGAACTGGCTCCGTGCGGTGGCGAGGACGAAGTCGCTCGCGGCCACCAGCCCGACGCCGCCGCCGACCACCTGGCCGTCGACCCGTGCCACCACGATCCGCCCCACCGAGGTCAGTCGTTCGAGCAGGTCGTAGTAGGCGGTGCCCCCCTGGTCCGCGTCCGCGGTGCCGGGGCCCACCGCGTCGTACAGGTCCATGCCGCTGCAGAAGGTGCCGCCCTCGGCCTCCAGCACCACCAGGCGGCAGTCCTCGAGACGTTCGGCCAGGTCGAGGGCGGCGTCCAGTTCGGCGAGGAGGACGGGCGTGATGCTGTTCTGCCGCTCGGGCCGGGTGAGCCTGACGGTGAGCATCCCCCGGTCGTAGGCGAGGCTCAGCGTCCGGTGGGCCGTCGGCCCGGCGCCGTCGAGGGTCAGGTCCATCGGTACCTCCGGTGGAAGTCCCGGATCTCGTCGAGCACGAGCAGCCCACGCCCCTCGAACCGGCTCTCGTACACCGCCGCGTAGGGCGCGGGGTCGAACGCCTGGTCGCGCACGCCGCACATGCGCTGCGCGGCGCCGTCGGCGATCACCTCGTACTCGGCCATCGTCAGCGGGTGGCGGTCCTCGATGGCGCCCGCCATGTCCATCGCCGCGAGTTCCGCCGCGGCGGTGCCGGGGACGACACCGCTGTAGAACTCCGAGGCGCACCCCGAGCCGTAGGAGAACATGCCCACCCTGCGGCCTCCGGCGTCCGCGCCGTCCTGGTCGACCAGGGAGCACAGGGCGAGGTACAGCGCGGCGGAGTAGATGTTCCCGACGCGTGCGCAGTAGGCCAGCGACCCGGCGGTGCGGCGTTCGAAGTCGGCCTCGACCTTCTCCGCGGGCCAGCCCTTGAGCTTGCGCAGCAGGGTGCGGTGCGCGCCCTTGACCATGCCGGCGAACGGGGTGTGCAGGACCAGGCGGTCGAAGGTCTCGGCGATGTCCGCACCGACGACGCGTTCCGCGTAGTGCTGGTAGCTCTGCTCCAGACAGGTCATGTACGACAGCAGCGAGAGGTCGGAGTCGCCGGCCTCCAGGTCGGGCCGGGGCCGCAGGGTGTCCATGACCTCGTAGCTGTGGAAGCCGCTCGCTCCGGGGTCGAGGGCCAGGACGCGCGGGCGACTGCCGACGATCATGGCGACCGCCCCCGCGCCCTGGGAGGGTTCCCAGTAGGTGTCACGGGCCGCCGCGCTGGCGGCGTCGGCCGCCACCACCAGCGCCTTCGCCTCCGGGTCGCCCCCCGAGTCGAGCAGGGCGGCGGCGGTCCGCAGGGCGGCGGTGCCTCCGTAGCAGGCGTGTTTGGTCTCGAACGACCGGCAGCGCCTGCCGAGCCCCAGAGCGTCGTGCACATAGGTGCTCAGCGGCTTGCCGAAGTCCAGCCCCGACTCGGTGCCCACGATGACCAGTTCGATGCGGTCCCGCTCGTGAGGGGCGAGCGCCTCGACGAGTGGTTTGGCCGCGTTGACGGCGTTGGTGACCGCGTCCTCGCACGGCAGGTTCACCGACTTCTGCCGCATCATCAGGTTGCCGAAGCGCCGCATGTCCAGGCCCCGAGCCTCGAACAGGGTGCGGGTGTCCAGCGAGGCGCCGCCGACGTAGGCGTTGACCGCCTCTATCCCGAGGTCCATTCAGCCGCCGCCCGCGCCCGGGTAGTGCGGCACCAGGACGGTGTCGTGGAACGTCCCGTCGAGGAACATCCGCCCCCAGTTCCCTCCTCCTTGGCGGCTGGGGACCCACTGGGCCGTCAGGAGTTCGCGCAGCCGAGCGTCCTGGGACTCCAGCTCCAGGACACGCCGGTAGTCGTCGAGCGTGGGGAGGTGGATCAGCCAGTGCAGGCGGTCCTGCCGGCCCCACTGTTCCTCGTAGAGGAGGACCGTCGCGTGCCCTTCCAGCCGCTCGTTGACGCGGGCGAGCCAGTCCATGGCGAACTTCCGGCCCTCCTTGCGGAGCGCGAACCGCACCTGGCCGGTGCGGTGCACGACGACACGGGCGTTCGCGCTGTGCAGCATGTGCTCGGCGGACTGCCCGGCCTGGAAGCGCGCGGGCACGGCGAACAGGCCGTCGAGGTCCTCGTCCTCGGCGTGGGTGAAGCCGTGCTGCGGGACGATCACCCGCTCCTGGAAGGACCCTTCGACGAACATCCTCTCCCAGTTCCCCCCGCCCTGCTCCTCGAGCCGGTCGGAGGTGGAGACCTCCTGGAATTCGGAGTCGTGGTCGACCATCTCCAGCAGTCGGCCGTAGTCATTGGGCGCCCGCATGTGGATCAGCCAGTGCATCCTGTCCTGAACGCCGAACAGCTCCTCGTACAGGAGCGTCGTCGCATAGGGATGCAGCGATTTGTTGGTGAAGAACTGAAGGTCCCGCGCGAAAGACCGGGCTTCCTTTCTGAATTCGTAGGAGATCTGGCCGACCCGGTGGATTATCAGGCCTGCGTTCGCCGAGTTGAGCAGTTCCTCGGCGGGATGGTCGACCTGTTCCTGGGCCGGTGGGACGAAAGACCACGCCATGGTGTCGCATCTCCCTTTCCCGCACGGTTCTCCGGTGTCCCGGACACCGCGCAATACGTCGGTCCCGACGGTGCGGAGCACGCTAGCCGCGCCCGAGCGGCGCGCTCTGCTCAAAGTTGGGCAACGCCTCGGTGCCCGGCCTCCACTACAATCTCGCCGGAAGCGGACCGCCCGGTCCACTTGAGCCGAACCAGCGGCGGGGGCCGGTGTGAGGGTGTCCCGCCCGGATTGGAGTGCACGCCCATGGCCCAAGTCACCGCCGAGTCGCTGTCGTTCGACACCGCCGCCGACGAGTACGACGCCTACCACGGTGGTCTGGAACGCGGGCAGAAGGCAGCCGAGGACCTCGCCCCTCATCTCCTGCCCGGAACCGTCCTCGACATCGGCCTGGGCACGGGACTGGTCGATGTCGCCCTGCGCGAGCTGGGCCACCCCGTCATCGGCGTGGAACTGGCCCCCGAGATGGTCTCCCGGGCCCACAAGCGCCTGGGGGGACGGGTCGCCCTGGGCGACGCCCAGTCCCTGCCGTTCGCCTCGGCCTCCCTGCCCAACGTCGTGATGGTGCACGTCCTGCACGTCCTGGACGACATGGACCAGGCCCTCGCCGAGGTGTCACGCGTGCTCGCTCCAGGAGGGCGGCTGGTGACCGTGCACGGTGTGCCCATCGCCGAACCGGACGAGCTGGTCGAGGCCGAGGAGCCCCTCGCCGTCCTCAAGCCCCAGGTGCCCGACACTCCCGAACGACTCGCGGAGGCCGCCGCGAAGGCGGGGCTGCGGGTGCTGGAGGAGGCGGCCGTCAACCCGTACGAGATCGACCTGTCGCCCCATCAGTACGCGGACAGCATCGAGGGCCGCGTGTGGTCGTACCTCAAGAACGTCGGCGACGAGGACTGGCAGCGGCTCGTCGTCCCCGTCGCCGCGGCGCTGCGCGCCCTGCCCGACCCGGACCGGGAACGGCATCAGGTGTGGCGGGTCCCACTCACCGTCCTCGTCAAGGACTGACCGTCCAGGGAGCCCACATGGAATCCCCGACCATCGCCTCCAACGACGCCGTTCCCGATTTCACCTTCACCGACCTGCTCCGCGAACGGGCCCGGGAGGACCCTGACGGCGCCGCCCTCACGGTCGACGGAGGCGCCACACTGACCTACGGCGAGTGGCACCGCAGGGCGGACGCGGTCGCCGGCGGCCTGCTGCGCCTGGGCGAGGCCCGTCTGTGCCAGGTCGCCCTGTTCTTCGGCGGCCTCGACTGGGCGGACTACGCCGTCGCGTACCACGGCGCGCAACGCGTCGGCGCGACCACGGTGCACCTCAACGACACCATGCCCCCCGAGGAGGTCTTCCGAAGACTGGAAGAGTGCGGGATCAACGGGATCGTGCACGGCGACGGACTACGACCGCCCGCCGGTTTCACCGGCTGGACGGCGACCGTCGCGGAGCTCGGCGCGCACGAACCGCCCCCGCCGCCACGGCGCCCTGCCACCGACGCCGTCGCGGACATCCTCTACACCTCGGGCACCACCGGGCCGGCGAAGGCCATCACGGTGACGCACGGGAACATGATGTACGGGCGCGCCCGGCCCACCATCGACACCCTCGGGGAATCCGAGTACCTGGTGGCGGCCATGCCCCTGGGCACCTCCTCCAGCCAGGGCACCATCTCGCTGCCGCTGTTGTCGCGCAGCACGCTGCTCACGGTGCTGCCCGACTCCCCCGAGCGGACGGCGGAGCTGATCCAGCGTTTCCGCGTCGGCTCGGTGATGATCACTCCGGCGACCGCGCTGACCCTCGTCCAGGCGCGGGTGCACGAGCGGTACGACCTGAGCAGCGTGCACACCGTGACCAGCGCGTCCTCCGCCTTCCCCCCGGCCGTCGCCGTCAGACTGCTGGCCATGCTGCCGGGTGCCCGGCTCGCCACGGCGTACACCTCGCTGGAGGCGTCGCCCGCGGTGGTGCTCAACCTCTTCGACGCGGCCAAGCCGCTCTCCCTCGGCCACCCCGGCCACGGAACCGGGGTCCGGATAGCCGACGAGCGGGGGGACGCCCTGCCCGCCGGCCAGGTCGGGGAGATATGGCTGCACAGCGAGGCGCCCACGCGCCGCTACCTCGACACCGCCCTGGACAAGCGGTTCCACACCGGCGGGTGGACGCGTATGACGGACCTGGGGTGGCTGGACGAGGACGGCGAGCTGTACTTCTTCGACCGGGCGGCGGACGCCGTCCGCCCGGACGGCGGCCTGGTCTCCAGCATCGAGGTGGAGGCGGTCCTCTACGAGCACCCGGCCGTGCGGGAGGTGGCCGTGATCGGCACACCCGGCCACCACGGGGGCGAGGTGGTGACCGCGGTGCTGGTCCTGACCGCGCCCGAGGAACTGGACGCGGTCCGCGCCTTCGTCGAGGCCCGGCTGCCCGCCGCCAAGGCTCCCGTCCAGTACCTCACGACTGAGTCCCTGCCCCGCAGCTTCCTCGGCAAGGTACTCAAACGCGAGCTGCGCGACCGCTACGCGAATCCCGGCGTCCCGGCACAGCAACGGCGCGTGCCCGAGTCCGCCCTCACAAGGAGAACGACCATGCCGCTCGACAGCGACCTCCTCGACGTCCTCGCCTGTCCCGACCACCCCGACGCGGGGCTGCGGCACGAGGGGCGGGACCAGACCCTGACCTGCCTGGAGTGCGGTCACGGGTTCCCCGTGTTGCAGGGGGTCCCCGTCATGCTGCCGCAGCGCGCCAGAAAGTGAAGCGGTCGCTCACCCGGCCTCGACCGCGCCCGGCCGGGCCGCGGTGAGCGGCACGGCTGCCGGAACCGGCCGGCTCCGGCGCACCCGGCGGGCCGGGCGCACCCGCCGTCCGCCGGGCACGACCGGGGGAGGGCCGTGGCCGGCCGGCCGGCGCCGATGCCGGAAAATTCCCGGCACACGGCACCGAAGGCTGCCCACGGCCCTGCCGCGCACCGCACGATGCCGCCGTCCTCTCCCCCGGCACCCGGAGGTACACATGTCCACCCGCGCTCCCGCACGTTCCCGCACCGACGCCGTGCGCAACCAACAGCTACTGGTCGAGGCCGCCGCCCGCGCCTTCGCCGAGCACGGCCTGGGTGTCCCCATCTCACGGATCGTGCGGGAGGCAGGCCTGGGCAAGGGGACGGTCTTCCGCTGCTTCCCCACCAAGGACCACCTCGTGGCGGCTGTCGTACGCGAGCGGTTCGGCGAACTCGCCGAGACGGCCGAGTCGCTGCTCGCCGAGGAGGACGCCGGGAAGGCCCTGCGCTCCTTCATGGCGAGCACGGTGGAGGTGTACATCGGCGACCGGGGATTCTTCGAGTCGCTCTCCTTGCCGCCTCGCTCCCACCCGGAAGTCCGTGAGGTCGAGAAGCGACTGATCGACGCCGTGGAGGGGCTGCTGAAGCGGGCTCAGCGCCAGGGAGTGGTGCGCGCGGACATCACGCCGGTGGACGTCCTCCTGCTGCTGGGCGGTGTCCGGCAGGCCGCCGCTCCGTTGAGCACCACCGTGCCGGACCTGTGGCGGCGCTACCTCGGTCTCGTCTTCGACGGGCTCGCCCCGACGCGGGAGGAGCCTTCCCTGGCTCCGCCCGCTCCCTCCAGGGAGCAGTACGAGGACTCCACGCGGAGTCCGGCCCGGGACTCCCCCGCGCCCACCGAACGCGACCGCGAGGTCCATCCGTAGTCCGTCCGGCGGCACAGGCCGCCGGGCCGTCCCGTCCCCGTCGTCTCAGGAGTTCTCGTGACCGTCTCACCAGCGAACGACACGGACCCGGCCGGGGAGGAGGCCGCCCCCGGCGGCCCCGCCCGCCCGGGGCTGCTGCTCCTCTTCCTCTGTCTGGCGGACCTCATGGTCGTGCTGGACGCCACGATCGTGAACGTCGCCCTTCCGTCGATGAAGAGCGGGCTGGGCATGACCCAGACCGATCTCCAATGGGTCGTCAACGGGTACGCGCTGCTCTTCGGCGGCTTCCTGATGCTGGGAGGAAAGCTCGGCGACCTCTTCGGCCGCAAGCGGCTGTTCCTGATCGGCGTGGTGATGTTCACCGTCGCCTCGGTGGTCAACGGCTTCGCCGAGAGCTCTCTGGTGCTGATCGTCGGCCGCTGCCTCCAGGGAGTGGCGGGCGCGCTGATCGCCCCCACCGGCCTGTCGATCATCAACACCTCCTTCAAGGACACCTCCATGCGCACCAAGGCGCTCGGAGCGTGGGGCACCATCGCGGCGGCCGGTGGCGCGCTGGGCCTGCTGCTCGGCGGTGTCCTCAGCAGCGCCCTGTCGTGGCACTGGATCTTCTTCATCAACCTCCCGGTCGGGCTCGTGGTGCTGCTGGGGTCGCGTCTGATCCCCGACTCCCGCGAACGGGGGGAGAACCCGTCGGTCGACTACGTGGGAGCCGTGACCCTGACCGGTGGTCTGCTGCTGCTGGTCCTGGCACTCAGCCACGGGCAGTCGTGGGGCTGGACGTCCGCCCGCCTCCTCGGGACGGTGGCGACGGCGCTGCTCCTGCTGGCCGCCTTCCTGGTGGCCTCGGTCCGCAGCCGTTCACCGATCGTCCGGCTCGGGATCTTCCGCATCCGCACGCTGGCCGTCGCGGACCTGGTCCTGCTGATGCTGACCTCCGGCATCTTCTCGATGTTCTTCTTCTCCTCCCTCTACCTCCAGGACGTCCTGGAGTACAGCCCGATCCGCGCGGGTCTGGCCTTCCTGCCCGCGGCCATCGGTGTGATGGTGGGTGCGACCCTCGCGCAACCGGTGGTGAAGCGGCTGGGTCCCGTCGCGGTCGGCTCCGCCGGACTGGTGGTCGGTGCGGCCGGAATGCTGTTCCTCGCCCGGCTGCCCGTCGAGGGCGACTACGCCGGCGGCCTGCTGCCGGGGCTGCTGACGCTCTCGATCGGCCTCGGACTGGCCTTCGTCCCGGTGACGCTGCTGGCCACCTCCGGTGTTCCGGAGGAGGACGCGGGCCTCGCCTCGGGGCTCTACCAGACCGTCCAGGAGATCGGCGGGGCGATCGGCCTCGCCGTGCTGTCGGCGCTGGCGGTGCGCCGGGCCGCGGCGGAGCTGGACGGCTCCTCCGCGGCCGACACCGCGAGCCAGGTGGCGGCGCAGGTCGCCGGTTTCCGTACCGCGTTCCTCGGTGGAGCGGTGGCGCTGCTGGCGGGAGCCGTGGTGCTCGCGGCCCTGCTGCGTAAGCGCCATGTCGACCCGGTGATGGAGCAGGCGGCCAACTCCGAGGCCCAGCCGGCCTGACCGCGACGCCACGGCGGCCGGAGGCGCCGGCGCCCGCACACCAGCGGGCACCGGCGCCTCCGGCCGCCGTACCGCTCTACCGGGCGCCCGCCGGCTCCTGGCCCGCCGCGAGCCGCTCCAGCAGCCCGACGGCCTCCCGGGGGCCCGGCAGATCCCGCAGTTCGGACTGCATCCGCAGTGCCCCGGCCCGGTACTCGGGTTCCGAGATCACCTCGCGTACCGCGGCGCGCACGGCCTCGGAGGTGAGCGTCGCCGGCTCCACCACCTTCGCCAGTCCCAGCTCCGCGCACCGGCGCGCGTTGTCCGGGTGGTCCCCCAGGAAGGGCACGACGACCTGCGGGACGCCCGCGTCGAAGGCACCCACCACGGTGTTGAAGCCGCCGTGTGTCACCGCCGCCGCGCAGAGGGGCAGCAGGAGACTCTGCGGGATGTAGCGCTCCACCCGGACGTTCGCGGGCAGCGCCTTGAGGTCGGCCGGGTCGCTGTCCCGGTCGACGGTGGCGACCACGTTCACCGGCTCGCCCTCGAAGGCGGCCAGTACCTCGCGGAAGAGGCCGGGGAAGGCACCTGGCACCCAGCGGTTCGTGATGGTGCCGAAGGTGACGTACACCAGCGGGCGGTCGGGCAGCCGGCTCACCCAGTCGGGAAGGTCCTCACCGTGGGCCCGGTCGAAGGGCATCGGCCGCAGGGCGCGCAGGGTCTTCGGCCGGGCCCGCCCCGAGGGCAGATAGCTCGGTGGCGCGCAGCACAGGTGCAGGTGGCGATGGAGCATGTGCTGCTCCGGGTCGGGCGGCAGCCCGGCCTCCTCGCGGGCACGGTCGAGTTCACGCCGGATGTCCGCGCGCAGCGGCGCCATGTCGTACAGCGGTGTGGTGTCCAGGGCGGCGTGGGGAACGCCGAGGGCCTCGGCGGCGACCGCGCCCCCCGCCTCGTAGCTGTCCCGCACGACGACGTCCGGACGCCACTGGCGCGCGAGGCCGAGCAGGTCCGGCACCATGCGCCGCGTCCGTACGCCGTACATGGTCCGGGCTATGGCCACGCGGTCCATCTCGACACCGGCGGAGGGCAGGCCCCGCGCGCTCCGCTTGATCTCCAGGAACTCCGCGTCCTGGTCGCCGTCCCGGCTCAGTCCCGCCTCGAAGGCCCGGAAGCCCAGCGCCTCGGCGGACTCCAGCATCGGCCGCCCGGTGGCGAACGCCACGTCGTGGCCCGCCTGACGGGCGGCCGTGGCGAGAGGGACGAGCGGGTGGAAATGTCCGGGGGCCGGTGTCGTCGTGAACAGCACGCGCATCGCAGGACTCCTCACCTGTCGGTTGCCGAGGTGTCTACCGGACCCCTCACCGCGTCGGCTGCTCAACTGTGCCCAGACGGCCGTCCCGGGGAGGGCCCGGCCGACGGCCGGGCGGCCGTTCCGGAACTACCCGGGAGTTCCCAGCAGTTCCAGCAGGTAGCGGCCGTACCCGTTGCGGGCCAGGGGCTCGGCGAGCGTCCGCAGTTGCTCGTCGTCGATGAGGCCCCGGCGCCAGGCGGCCTCCTCGACACAGCCGATCTTCAGCCCCTGCCGCTCCTCGATGACGCGGACGAACTCCGAGGCCGCCGCCATCGCCTGGACCGTCCCCGTGTCGAGCCAGGCCACGCCCCGCTCCAGCACGGTCACGTCCAGTCGCCCCCGCCGCAGGTACTCGGCGTTCACCGCGGTGATCTCCAGTTCACCGCGGGCACTCGGCCGGACGCCCCGCGCGATCTCGACGATCTGGTTGTCGTAGAAGTACAGCCCGGGGATGGCGAACGCCGAACGCGGGTGGAGCGGCTTCTCCTCCAGGGAGAGCGCCCGGCCGTCGCCGTCGAACTCCACCACGCCGTACGCGCGCGGGTCCGCCACCCGGTGGGCGAAGATCCGCGCGCCTGCGGGCCGGGTGTGGGAACTCAGCTGTTCCCCGAGGCCGACCCCGTAGAAGACGTTGTCCCCGAGGATCAGCGCGACGGGCTCGTCCCCGATGAAGCGCTCCCCGATGAGGAGCGCCTGGGCGACGCCTTCGGGACGGGGCTGCGCGGCGTACTCCAGGCGCAGCCCCAGCCGGCTCCCGTCGCCGAGGAGGCAGCGGAAGGCGGGCAGCGCGTCGGGAGAGGTCACCACCAGGATCTCCCTGATCCCGGCCATGATCAGAGTGGTCAGCGGGTAATAGACCATCGGCTTGTCGAACACCGGCAGAAGCTGTTTGCACACCGCACGGGTCAGCGGCCACAGTCTGCTGCCGGTTCCCCCCGCCAGAACGATTCCGCGCATCGCCCGCCTCCGCGTCCGCCTGCGTCCGCTGTCCTCCCGGCCTCCCGGCCCCGCAGCATGGCAGCCGGGTCGTGAGCGCCCCGCTCAGGATTGAGCACAGCCGTCAGGGAGAGACCCCGGCGCCACGCGCGGGCGGGGCAATGCGCAATTGTGCGTATCCGCCCTCAGCACCACCTCCTACCGTCTGGCCCCACCGACGGCGGACGCTCGAGGGAGGCGGAGCAGATGGACGGGACACGGGGAACGGGCAGTTCCACGGGC
Organism: Streptomyces diastaticus subsp. diastaticus; assembly: GCF_011170125.1. Lineage (NCBI taxonomy): Bacteria > Bacillati > Actinomycetota > Actinomycetes > Kitasatosporales > Streptomycetaceae > Streptomyces > Streptomyces diastaticus. The sequence continues at coordinate 243,822 of NZ_BLLN01000005.1, forward strand.
AGGCGGCGCCTCGTCCTGGTGGCCTGCGTCTTCGTCGTCCTGCCAGCACTCGTCGGCGGCCTGGTGCTGTGGTACCAGGTGAGCGCGCACGGCACCGCGGCCCCGGGGCACCGGATCGTGCCGGGGGCGGACATGGCCGCCCGCCTGCTGATGGCCGCCGCCGTGGTGCTCGGCGCGTCCCACGCGGCGGGCCGCCTGGCCGTGCTGCTGGGCCAGCCGCCGGTGATCGGGGAGATCTGCGCCGGGATACTGCTCGGCCCCTCGCTCCTCGGGCGAGCCGCGCCCCAGCTGTGGGCCCGGCTGTTCCCCGAGGGCATCCTGCCGATGCTGGACGGCCTCGCCCAGCTCGGTCTGGTCTTCTTCATGTTCAAGGTGGGGCGTGACCTGTCCTCCGTACGCCTGCGCGCCCTGGGCGGACGGACCCTCCTGGTGAGCCTGGCGTCCCTGGCCGTGCCGTTCGCCGGTGGTGCCGTGGCGGCCGTCGCACTGGCGGACGGCCACGCCGGGCCGGCCGGCCCGGTCGCCTTCACCGTCTTCCTCGGCTGCGCCCTGGGCATCACCGCCTTCCCCGTCCTGGCGCGCATCCTGTCGGAACTCGGCCTCTCGCACACCGCCGTCGGCCGCACGAGTCTGCTCGCGGCGGCGATCGGGGACGCGGGGGCCTGGCTGCTGCTGGCCACGGCCGTCGCGGCGGCCGGCGCTGCGGGCTCCTCCGGACCGGGGATCGCCCTGATGGTCGCGGGGACCACGGTGGCCGCCGTCCTCCTCGGTCCGCTGCGGCGGGCACTCCGCCGGGCGCTGTCCCGGCGGTACGGGAACAACGGCGAGGAAGGCGCCGCCGGGCTCCCCGTGCCCCTCCTGGCCTGCGCCGTCTGCGGCTGTGCGGCGTTCACCTCGGCGGTAGGACTGCACGCGGCGATCGGCGCCTTCCTCGCCGGTGCCGTCCTGCCGGCCGGGAGCGGCCCCGTCTCCTCGGCGGCCGATCGCCTCGGGTCCTTCTCCGCCGGGATCCTGATGCCCTTCTTCTTCCTGGGCTTCGGCCTCTCGGTCGACCTGTCGGCCCTGTCGCCCGACTCGCGAACGGTGGTCACCGGAAGTGTGCTGCTGGCCCTGGCCGTCCTCACCAAGCTGCTCGGGCCGGGGCTGTGCGCGTGGGTGACGGGCATGTCCCGAGGGGACGCGCTGAAGTTGGGCGTCCTCCTCAACGCCCGGGGGCTCACCGAACTCGTCGTTCTCGGCATCGGCCTGCAGGCCGGACTCATCGACCGGCAGATGTTCACCGTGCTGACCGCCGTCACGCTCACCACCACGATCCTGCCCGCACCCGTTCTGCGGCTGATGGACCGGCGGGCGAAGCGGGCGCCGAGCGGTGCGTCCCCACCCGGCGCACCGGCCCGCGGCGCTCCGGAGGAGCAGGCGCCGCAGCCGTCGGGCGGGCCCTTGGCGCCGGAGGAGCGTTGACGAGAGGAGGACGCCGATGCGCGGGCGAACCCCAGCGCTGCTGGTGACCGGAGGAGCCGGGTTCATCGGGTCGCACTTCGTGCGCTCCCTCCTGGCGGGCGCGTATCCGCGGTGGGCCGGCGCGAGCGTGACCGTGCTGGACAAACTGGGCTACTGCGGCAACCTGGAGAACCTCGCTCCCGTGGCCGGCCACCCCGGATTCCGTTTCGTCCGGGGCGAGGTGGAGGAGACGGTCCTGCTCGACCAGGTCGTACCCGGCCACGATCACGTGGTGCACTTCGCCGCCGAGTCCCATGTGGACCGGTCCATCGACGGGGCGGGGCCGTTCGCCGTGACCAACGTGCTCGGCACCCAGCGCCTGCTCGACGCGGCACTGCGGCACGGCGTCCGGCGCTTCCTCCAGGTGTCGACGGACGAGGTGTACGGCTCCACGGACGAGGGGGCGTGGACCGAGGAGCAGCCCCTGGCACCGAGGTCGCCCTACGCGGCCACCAAGGCCGCCGCCGATCTGCTCGCGCTCGCCTGGCACACCACGTACGGGCTCGACGTGGTCGTCACCCGCTGCTCCAACAACTTCGGCCCCTACCAGTACCCGGAGAAGATGGTCCCGCGCTTCGTGACCAACCTGCTCCGGGACCGGCGCGTCCCGCTGTACGGCGACGGCTCGCACGTCAGGGACTGGGTGCACGTGGACGACCACTGCCGCGGCGTGGCCTCGGCCCTCGAACGGGGCAGGGCGGGGCAGGTCTACCACCTCGGCGGCGGCTGCGAACTGAGCAACCGCGAGCTGACCGGGCGCATCCTGCGGGCGTGCGGCGCGGGCTGGGAGATGGTCGAGAACGTCGCCGACCGGCGGGGCCACGACCGGCGTTACGCCCTGGACATCTCCAAGTCGACCGCGGAACTCGGCTACGCCCCGCGCGTCGGGTTCGACGAGGGGCTGTTGCAGACACTCACCTGGTATCGCGCGAACCGCTCCTGGTGGGAGCGGCTCGTCGGCGACTGACCGTTGACGGAGACGACACATGTCCGAGACAGACACCCACGGCCTTCAGCGGCGTCTTCGGCTGTCCGCGGCGGCCGAGGACAGTCCGGTGTTCCCCCAGGACCGCTTCGACGCATGGCTCGCCGGGCGCTCGGCGGAGCGGTTCAGGGTCTCGCGGGTCCCCTTCGCCGACCTCGAGCAGTGGTCCTTCGACTCCGGCAGCGGAAACCTGCGGCACCGCACCGGACGGTTCTTCTCCATCGAGGGGCTGTGGACGCCCGCCGACGGCCAGGACGCGGCGCAGGAGTACCAGCCGGTCATCGTCCAGCCGGAGATCGGCACCCTCGGCATCCTCATGAAGGACTTCGGCGGAGTACCGCACTTCCTGATGCAGGCGAAGATGGAGCCGGGCAACGTCAACACCCTCCAGCTGTCGCCCACGGTGCAGGCGACACGGAGCAACTCCGCTCGCGCGCACGGTGGTTCGACAGTCCGCCATCTGGAGTTCTTCGCCGGGCACGGACCGGGCGGGACGGGGCGGGGAAGGGTCCTCCTGGACGTCCTGCAGTCCGAACACGGCTCGTACTTCCTGCACAAGCGCAACCGGCACATGGTGGTGGAGACGCAGGAGGACATCCCCGAGCACGAGGACTTCAGGTGGCTGACCCTCGGCCAGATCCACCGGCTCCTGCGCCGGGACCACCTCGTGAACATGGACGCGCGGACGGTCCTCTCCTGCGTCCTGCCGGGCGCGGCGGGCCCGGCGCCGGCCGGCTCGTCCTTCGCCGACGCCGTGCTCCACTCACTGAGCCGCTCCGCGGCGCCCCGGCACTCCCTGCCCGAACTCATGAGCTGGCTGACCGGGGTGCGGACTCACGCACGCCCGCCCGCGCGACCGGTGCCCCTGAGGGCGACAGCCGCGGACGGATGGTTGCGGGGGCCGGACCGGCTGGAGCGCCGTGGCGGCGGGCCCTTCACCGTCGTCGGCGCCCGGGTGGAGGCGCCCACGCGGGAGGTGCCCTCCTGGACCCAGCCGCTCGTCGAGCCCACCGGCACGGCACTGAGCGCCTTCGTGACCGCGAGGCTCGGCGGAGTGCTGCACGTCCTGGTCGAGGCCCGTGCGGAGCCGGGGTGCCTCGACGGGCCCGAACTCCACCCGACGGTGCACTGCCTGCCGGGCGGGACGCACCCGCTCCTCGACCACGTCCTCGGCACACCGCCGTCCCGGGTGCGCTACGACGTGGAACTCTCCGAGGAGGGCGGGCGCTTCCACCATGCCCGGTGCCGCAACCTGATGGTGGAGGCGGAGGACGCTTTCCCGCTGGACGCGCCGGCCACCCACCGCTGGATGACGCTCGGCCAGCTCGCCCGGCTCACCGGCTTCGGCCAGTATGTGAGCATCCAGGCGCGCACCCTGCTCGCCTGCGCCCCGGCCGCGGTGTGACGGGCGCCCATGCCGCAGCGGGCCGCCTTCCGCCGGTACCGGCGGAAGGCGGCCCGCTGCGTCCGCGGACGGCTCAGGAAGCCGTCACACGGGTCGTCGCCGCGGGGGCGACGGTCTCGTCCGGGGTGCAGAGCACATCCAGACCGAGCATGTTCAGCCGCAGGTCGGAGGGGGTGAACGTGACGTCGCCCGGGGCGGGCGCGGTGACGGTCGCCGTACCGCCCTCCAGAACGACCGCCTCGCCGGCCGGTACGGCGGCCGTGTTGGTCAGGCCCCCGGCGACGGCGGTCCCGGAGCCGGTGCCCCCGACGGCGACGTCGAGTTCCCCCCGGACACCGCCGGCCGGCACCTCCTCGGTACCCGGAGTGCCGTCCTCGACGGTCACGGAAAGAGCGATCTCCTCTCCCTGCACGGCGGTCGCCGGTGCGGTGATCGTGATCTTCTCGGTGGTCTGCAGCGTGTCGCCGCCCGCGGCGCAGCTGTAGGCGGCGGACACCGTGTCGGCCGCGGCCGGGCCGGCCCCCAGGGCCAGCACGCCCGCCGCCGCGACGGCGGTGACGGCGCAGGCGGTCGAGCGCAGTGCAGTACGACGCATCATGGTCTCCCAGTCGTTGTCGTTCCGGTTTTCCGCACGGACGAGGGATCGGCCACCGGCGCACCTCACCGCCCGTGGTCGATCGCCCTTGCACCGTAGGCACTGCTTCACGCGGCGCAACGCTCACAGTTGAGCAGGCACCCGACGGCGGCCGACGACATGGCCTGAACCTGACGGGCCCGTTCCGGCGCCCTCCCGGTAAGGGCGCGGGCCTCGCACGACTGTTCGCGCGCACCGCGCCACCTCCGTCATCTCCCGCTGGTGGCTCACCCGACTCTCCCCAGGGCCCCCGGTCCGGCCTGCGCACCGGGCGGGAGGGCCGGGCCCGGATGAACCGAACGCGGCGGGACCCGGTCGGCGACGCCCGCGGGGCCGGCCCGCGCCATCACGGACGCCGGGGCCCCGGTCCGGTTCGTGACGGTGCGCCGGCCCGTGCCTTCCCCTCTCGCCGGCCGGTGTCAGCCCTCTGGTTCGTTCAGCCACTTGGCGAGCACCGCGGCTTCGCTGCGGTCGACGTCCTTGGTGGCCGTCAGCAGCGTCACCTTGGCGTGGGCCGCCAGGTCGCGCAGGTACCGCACAGCTTCCTCGTGCTCGGGGTCCCGCAGCTCGTCGATGTAGCGGGCCCGGAAGCCGTCGAAGCGTTCGGGGTCGTGGTGGTACCAGTGCCGTAGGTCGGTGGAGGGCGCGATGTCCTTCAGCCACTCGTCGAGATCGGCTCTGTCCTTGCTCATCCCCCGGGGCCACAGCCGGTCGACGAGCACGCGCTTGCCGTCCTGCTCGGAGGGGTCCTCGTAGATCCTGCGACAGGTGACAGGTCGGGTCATGGCAAGCGCCCTCCTCGGGCCTATCGGGTCGTGCTTCTGCCGACGCGCGTCCGGGGTCCGATCGGGCCCCGGGGGCCGATCGGTCCATTGTCGCCTCGGGTCACCGGCCTGTCGCGCCGCCGTGGCACCAGCCCCGCCCCCGTACGCCTACCGCGTGCGACGGGGCGGGGGCGGTGCCATGGTGGGAGAGGGAGGGAAGACCTGGCCGCGACCCCGGGAGGCGTACCGCTGTGACGTGTCCGACACGCCGGGACACCGGCCTGCTCCTGCTGCGGATAGGCGTGAGCGGGCCGTTGATCGCCCACGGCACCCAGAAGCTCTTCGGCTGGTTCGCAGGCGCCGGGCTCCAGGGCTCGGCGGAGTTCATGGAACAGCAGGGTTACAGGCCAGGCAAGTTGAGCGCGATCGCCGCCGGTCTCGCCGAGGCCGGAGGCGGGGCTCTGCTCGGTCTCGGACTCGCCACGCCCGTGGGCGGCGCCGCGGTCGCCGCCGGCATGACCGGCGCCGCCGCCGTACACACCCCTCACGGCTTCTGGGGCTACGCGGGCGGCTACGAACTCAACACCGTCTACGGCGTGGCCGCGGCCGCCCTCGCGCTGACCGGCCCGGGGCGCGTCTCCCTGGACCACGTCACCGGTCACCGCCTGGACCGCGGGTGGATGGCCCCGGCGGCGCTGGGAGCCGGTGCCGTTCTGGCGGCACTGGCCGTGGGCGCACGGCAGGTTCGGACGAGGCGGACCCGAGAGGGCTCCGACACCGAGTCCTGATCCGACCGGACCGAGGGCCGGGACCGCTTGGTCCCGCCGGCCCACCGAACCTCCTCCGAGGGACTCTCGGGCACCCGGCACCTGGCTCTCCCGGGCCTGCCCGCGTCCGGCCGGGAGGGCCGGAGGCACCTCCCTCGAACGGCACACGGCACCCGGATGGGCACGGCAGGGGAGGAAGTGCGGCCTCGCGGAGCGGCGGGCCGGAGCAGGTCCGGCGGGCAGCGTGTGCGGGTCCGCCCAGCCCCCGGCGCCCCGGCCGGACCGTGCGGCCGCCGCTCCTCGACGGGGCCGGGCGAGCGGGCGGCCACCCGGTCAGCCGCTCGTGCCGCGGTGCGGGCGGGCGGAGCGGGAGGAGCAGGCGCATAGTGCCCGGAGGAGAGGAGTCGGGCACCGTGCCACGGCCTTGCCGCTCCGTACGAGGAGGTGCCGAAGGAATGCCCCAGCCCTCGGATGCGCGCGGCCCCGGTGAGGAGGCCGCGGCGCCCGGCGACTCCGGCCTCGGGACCATCACGACGGCGGTGCCGGCGCGGCTGGACCGGCTGCCGTGGTCGCGCTGGCACTGGATGATCGTCGTCGGCCTCGGCACGGTGTGGATCCTCGACGGTCTGGAGGTGACGACCGTCGGGAACATCGCCAGCCGTCTCTCCGAGGAGGGCTCCGGGCTGCCGATCACCGCCGCGCAGGTCACCGGGATCGGGGCCGCGCTCTATGTCGCGGGAGCCTGTTCGGGCGCGCTCTTCTTCGGCCGCCTCACCGACCGGTACGGGCGCAAGAAGCTGTTCATGGTCACGCTCGCCGTCTACCTCGGCGCGACGGCCATGACCGGCCTCTCCTTCGCCCCCTGGTGGTTCTTCCTCTTCCGCTTCCTGACCGGTTTCGGTATCGGCGGCGAGTACGCCGCCATCAACTCGGCGATCGACGAGCTGATCCCCTCGAAGTACCGGGGCCGGGTCGACCTGATCATCAACGGCAGTTACTGGCTGGGCGCGGTGGGCGGGGCGCTGCTGTCCGTCGTCGCCCTCAACACCGGCCTCTTCCCGAAGAACATCGGCTGGCGGCTCACCTTCGGGCTCGGCGTCGTCCTCGGGCTGGCCATCCTGCTGGTGCGGCGGCACGTGCCGGAGAGTCCCCGGTGGCAGTTCATCCACGGGCACGGTGACGAGGCGGAGCACCTGGTCGACGCGGTGGAGCGGGGGGTCGAGAAGGAGAAGGGGCGCGCGCTGCCGCCGCCGGCCGGAGAGATCACGGTCCACCAGCGCAAGAGCATCGGTTTCGGACTCATCGCCAGGACGGTGTTCGCCCACTACCCCAAGCGGGCCGTGCTCGGCTTCGCGCTCTTCATCGGCCAGGCGTTCCTCTACAACGCCATCACCTTCGGCTTCGGCACGATCCTCACCACCTTCTACGACGTGGGCACGGGAAGTACCGGCTACTACTTCGCGGTCATCGCGGCCGGCAACTTTCTCGGTCCGCTGCTGCTGGGGCATCTCTTCGACACGGTCGGCCGCCGCGTCATGATCTCCAGTACGTACATCCTGCCGGGCCTGCTGCTGTTCGGCACCGCCTGGCTGTTCGACCGGGGTGCGCTCACCGCGACGACCCTCACCGCCTGCTGGTGCGTGGTGCTCTTCTTCGCCTCGGCGGGCGCGAGCAGCGCCTACCTGACCGTCTCCGAGGTGTTCCCCATGGAGACCCGCGCCATGGCCATCGCCTTCTTCTACGCGATCGGCACGGCCGCGGGCGGGATCTCCGGCCCGCTCATCTTCGCCGGCCTCACCGAGTCGGGCGTCGCCGGTGACACCGCTCTCGCGTTCTGCATCGGTGCCGGGCTGATGTGCGCGGCCGGACTCATCGCCGCCTTCCTGGCGGTGGACGCGGAGGGCCGCGGCCTGGAGGACATCGCCGCCCCCCTCTCCAAGACGGAGTCCGGGAACGGCGGGACGGCACGGACCGACGGCGGGGCGGCGTAGGCCCCCCACGGTCCGCAGGGCCCGCCGGCCACGGGGCCGGCCCGGCGGGCGTCCCGGTGGACCTGGCGACCGCCGTCGGCGTGGCGGCACCGCGCCCGTCGGCGGGGCTGCCAGTGTCCGCGTGATTTCGGAGCCCTGACGGGCCGCTGGTACCGGGCCGGAAGGCACCCGGCCGTTCGGACGGCACGGCGGCGGGCTCCGCTCCCCCACCACGGCCACGCCGGGAAACGCGACGGAACGAGGAAATTGCGGTCACACCTGCTGATCGTCCTGGATGGCCGTCGTCAGGGTCTCGGACAGGTGCCACGCCCTGGGCGGCGAGGTGACGCGTGAGCCCCGGGCGTACAGAACCGGCTTCGCGGACAGGCCGGCGGTGTCCGCGTCGGGGTTGTCGTCCTCGCCCCCGGCACCGTCCTCCGTCCGGCCGACCCGCTCGGCGAGGGCGTCGGCGTCCAGCCCCGCCCGCCGGGCGATCCCGACGACGTCCCCCTCGTCGACGTCCTGCCGCGAGCGCACGAGGGCGTCGTGCAGTTCCCAGAACTCGCCCTGGGCGGCGGCTGCCTCCGGGCCGGGCGCGACGGTCGTCCTAGTCTTCCAGCGTCACCCGGCGGGACTCCCCGGGCGTCAGTTCGAAGTGGCCCTGCGGCAGCGTGATGGTGATCGGGTACCGGTCCGAGGACGGGACCGCGATGTCCAGGAGTCCGGGGCTGGCCTGGATCTGGACGCCCCAGTGCCCCTGGTAGCGCAGGGAGAAGCGGTAGTGGGACAGTTCCGGCAGGGGCACGGGGTCCAGGGCCAGGCCGCCCGGCCGGGTCTCCAGGCCGGTCAGGCCGCTCTGGACCAGGTCGAGGGTTCCGGCCATCGCCCCGAGGTGGATGCCCTCGCCGGTGGTGCCGCCCTGCAGGTCGGCGATGTCCCCGCGCAGGGCCTCCAGGACGAACGTCCACGCGTCGGTGCGGCGCACCCGGGCGAGGACCCAGCCGTGGACCAGGCCGCTGAGGGTCGAGCCGTGGCTGGTGCGGCGCAGGTAGTACTCGACGGTGCGGCCCCACAGGGCGTCGTCGAAGGTGTGGCCGAGGCGGGCGAACAGCTCGGCGAGTTCGGCGGGCGAGAAGAGGTAGCCGAGCATGAGGACGTCGGCCTGTTTCGACGCCTGGTAGCGGTCGACGGTGTCGCCCTCGGCCTCCAGGATGCGGTCGAGCCGGCGGATGTCGCCGTACTTGGCGCGGTAGCCGTCCCAGTCGAGTTCCCGCAGTTCCCCGTATCCGTCGAACTGGCTGATGACGCCGTCGTGGAAGGGGATGTGGAGGTTGCGGGAGACCTCTTCCCAGCGTTCCTCCTCCTCGGAGTCGAACCCCGTGTGCAGGGCCAGTTCCGCACGGCGGGGCGCGGGCAGGTTGCGGAGCAGCTCCAGGGCACGGGTGATCACCCAGGTGGCGGTGATGTTGGTGTACGCGTTGTCGTCGAGGCCGGGGCGTTCCGCGTCCGGGTACGCCTCGTGGTATTCGTCGGGGCCCATGACGCCGAGGATCCGGTAGCGGCTCAGACCGGCGTCCCAGGTGGCCGAGCGGACCCAGAAGCGGGCGATCTGCAGCAGCATCTTGGCGCCCTTGGTGTGGTGGAAGTGGGCGTCGCCGGATGCCTCGTAGTACTTGACGACGTTGTAGGCGATGGCGGAGCTGACGTGGCGCTGGAGGTGTGAATGGTCCTCCAGCCAGCGGCCGGAGCGGGGGTTGAGGTGGAGCTGCTGGGTCTCCTCGCGACCGTCGCTGCCGCTCTGCCACGGATACATGGCGCCGCCCAGCCCGACCGCCTCGGCCGCCGCGACGGCGTGCTCCAGGCGGCGGTGGCGGTAGGTCAGCAGGGCCCGGGAGACTTCCGGGAAGTGGAGGTTGAGGTAGCGCAGGACGAACAGTTCGTCCCAGAAGACGTGCCCGCGGTAGGCCTCGCCGTGCAGTCCGCGGGCGGGGACGCCGGCGTCGAGTTCGGCGGTGTGCGGGGAGAGGGTCTGCAGGACGTGGAAGAGGTGCAGGCGCAGGATCTGCCCGGCCTTGTTGGGCACGTCCAGTTCGGCCCGGCGCCACAGGTCGCGCCAGGCGGCGCGCTGCTCGGCGACGAGCTGGTCGAAGGCGGGAGCGGTGCGGGCGTGTTCCACCGCGGCGTCGCGCGGCTCGCTGATCGCGCGGTCGTGGCCGGTGTACAGGGCGACGGTCTTGTCGATGACCTGGCTGTGGCCCGAGCGGAGGGCGAGGCGGAATCCGCGGACGCTGCGGCCCTCGGTGTCGGCCTCCCGCACGGCGGTGTCCGGCGGCAGGTCGTAGCGGGCGGCGAGCGCGATCTCGATGTCGGAGTTGTTGGTGGAGCAGGTCAGCCAGGCCACGTCGCCGGAGTTCGCGGCGCCGGTGCGCGGGGCGGTGAGGTGCCGGCCGTCCAGCGCGCGGTAACGGGCGACGCCGGAGTTGGTGACCGTGCCGTCCAGGGCCGCCTCGACCTCGACCTCACCCTCCCAGTTCTCGGCGGTCAGTTCCGTGCGCAGGGCGGCGAGGTGCGGGTTCTCCATGCTCACCAGACGGGTCTGGCGGACGAGCAGGAGGCGGCCGTCGGGGTCCTCGTAGCGGGTGCGGCGCTCCAGCACGCCGGCGTCCAGGCGGAGGGTCTGGCTGTGTTCGACGATCCGGGCGGTGCCGGGGGTGAACCAGGTGCCGCCCTCCACGCGCCGGACCCGCAGCGGGAGCCAGTTGGGGAGGTTGACCATGTCCTCGTTCTCGACGTCGCGGCCGGAGACGTGCGAGGTGAGGCGGTTGTAGATGCCCGCGGCGTAGGTACCGGGGTAGTGGATGTCGTCGGCGTCGCACTCGGGGAAGGCCCCACGGGTGGCGAAGTAGCCGTTGCCGAGGGTGCAGAGCGATTCGCGCAGCTGCTCGTCGGCGGGGACCCACTCGTCGTACTCCCAGGTCCAGGACGTCATGATGCCTCCTCGCGCGGATGGTCGGCGGTGTGGGTGAGGCCGGGTGACGCGGTCTCGGCCGCCCGGGTGAGGAGTTCGGCGAGGCCGCGGACGACGGTGTCGGCGCCGTGGGCCCGCCGGGCCGGTCCGTGGGCGCCGTCGCCGAGGCGGTCGGCACCGGTCACCGCGGCGAACCCGTCGCGGCGGCCGGCCTCGTGTCGGGCGAGGGCGTCCTCGACCACGGCGGTCCGGCCCGGCGGCCGGTGGAGGCGTTCGGCGGCGTGCGGGAAGAGGGCCGGGTCGGGTTCGCCGGGCAGGCCGAGGCGGCGGGAGCCGGCGACGGCGGCGACGAGACCGGCGGCCCCGGCCCGCCGGAGCAGTTCGGTGGCGTGCCGCGACGAGGCGGCGCCCCGTCGAGGCGGGGTCCTCCGTCGACGTGGCGGAGGTGGTCCGTCCCGGCGTCGAAGGGGCGACGCCGGGCCGGGCCGGCCGGTGGGTGTGCGCGGAGGCAGGCGTCGACCGCCTCCTTCCAGGCGGCGGCGTGGACACGCGCCGGGCCCGTCACCGCTCCGTCGACGTCGAAGACATCCGCGTCCGTCTCGCGCGGGGGTGGCAGAACGGTGGTCTGGGCCATCACGGGTCCTCCACGTCGCGGGGTCCGGAGGGTTCAGCCTCCCCCGCCGCCGGGGGCCGGGCCACTCGGGGCGGGGCCGGGCGGCACGGCGGCGGGGCCGTTCGGGTGAGCGGCCGGCGGGGTACGCGGGTGCGGGCGGGGCAGCGTGGTCCGACGATGGGTGGCATGGTGCTGGAGGAGTTGGCCGAGGTGTCGGCACAGGTCGCGGCCGTCTCGTCGCGGTCGCGCAAGACGGAGCTGCTGGCGGAGCTGTTCGCGCGGACGGAACCGGCCGAGCTGCCGGTGGTGATCGCCTACCTGTCGGGGCGGCTGCCGCAGGGCCGGCTGGGTGTGGGGTGGCGGGTGCTGCGGGACCCGGTGGCGCCTGCTCGGCAGGCGTCGTTGACGGTGGGGCAGGTCGACGCGGCGTTCACCGAAGTGGCGGCGGTGCGCGGCGCGGGGGCGCAGGCGGAGCGGCGGCGACTGGTGGAGGGGCTGTGGGGTGCGGCGACCGAGGCGGAGCAGCGGTTCCTGTACGGACTGGTGACGGGTGAGGTGCGCCAGGGCGCGCTGGACGCGGTGGCGGTGGAGGCGGTGGCGCGGGCGTCGGGCGTGCCGGTGGCCGGCGTGCGGCGGGCGGTGATGCTGAGCGGGTCGCTGGAGGAGGTGGCGGCGGCGGTGCTGGCGGACGGTGAGGCGGCGTTGGCGCGGTTCGGGCTGGTGGTGGGCCGGCCGGTGCAGCCGATGCTGGCGTCGGCGTCCGGGTCGGTCGCCGAGGCGGTGGCGGCGCTGGGACCGTGCGCGGTGGAGGAGAAACTGGACGGCATCCGGGTGCAGGTGCACCGGGACGGGGAGCGGGTGTCGGTGTACACGCGGACGCTGGACGACATCACGGTGCGGCTGCCGGAGGTGGTGGAGCTGGCGCGGTCGCTGCCCGCGGAGCGGTTCGTGCTGGACGGTGAGGTACTGGCACTGGACGAGGAGGGGCGTCCGCGGTCGTTCCAGGAGACGGCCGGCCGGGTGGGGTCGCGGCTTGACGTGGGGACGGCGGCCGAGGCGCTGCCGGTGTCGGTGGTCTTCTTCGACGTGCTCGCGGCGCGCGGGCGGGAGCTGCTGGATCTCGACTACGCCGAGCGGTCGGGGGCACTGGCGACGCTGGTGCCCGAGGCGGCGCGGGTGCGGCGCGCGGTCGTGGCCGATCCGGGTGCGGACGGCGCGGTGGAGGGTGCGGAGGCGTTCCTCGTGGAGGCGCTGGCGCGGGGCCATGAGGGCGTCGTGGTGAAGGGGCTGGACTCGGTGTACGCGGCGGGGCGACGGGGGGCGGCCTGGCGGAAGGTGAAGCCGGTGCGGACCGCGGACCTGGTGGTGCTGGCCGCTGAGTGGGGGCACGGGCGGCGGGCGGGGAAACTGTCCAACCTGCACCTGGGGGCGCGGGAGGCGGACGGTTCGCTGGTGATGCTGGGCAAGACGTTCAAGGGGATGACGGACGAGGTCCTGGCGTGGCAGACGGAGCGGCTGCGGCAGTTGGCGGTGAGTGACGACGGGCACGTGGTGGAGGTCCGGCCGGAGCTGGTGGTCGAGGTGGCGTTCGACGGACTCCAGCGGTCCTCGCGGTACGCGGCGGGGGTGACGCTGCGGTTCGCCCGGCTGGTGCGGTACCGGGAGGACAAGCCGGTGGCGGAGGCGGACTCGGTCTCCTCGGTGCGGGCGGCGGCCGGGTGGGAGAGCGGGTGACCTGCGCGAAGTCCGGGTGAGCGGTCGGCGCGGCCGGCCGGCGGGACACCTCGCCAGTGCTCCGGCGGGCCTGCCCCGCTCGCGTTCCGGCGGAGAGACCGGAGCGGGGCGGCCCGTCGGCGGGTGGCCCCCGAGGACCCTTCACCGCCTGCGCGGTGTCCACGGTGGTCGGTGCGTGCTCTCGGCGTGCCGGAGGGAGGTCCACGTAGCGCAGCTGCTCGGGCCTTCGGCCGGTGCGGTGCGCGTGCGTACCGGGCGCCGTGGACACCGTGCGGGAGGTGAGGGCGCCTCCTAGCCGGTGGCCGTGCGCGTGCGGACCTCGTGCGGCAGGGCCGCGGGGGCGCGCGCGCCCTGGAAGACGGTGTGGCGGCGCAGGGTGAAGCCCATCTGCTCGTAGAGCCGGATGGCGCCGGTGTTGGAGGCCGAGCCGTGCAGGCAGGGGATCTCGCCCCGGTCGCGGATGCCGGCGGCGACGGCGTCGACGAGGCGGCGGGCGAGGCCCTGTCCCCGGTGGGCCGGGTCGGTGCAGACGGCGCTGATCTCGGTCCAGCCCGGCGGACGGAGGCGTTCGCCGGCCATGGCGACGAGGGCGCCGCCTCGGCGGACACCGAGGTAGGTGCCCAGTTCGAGGGTGTGGGTCAGGAAGGGGCCGGGGCGGGTACGGGCCACCAGATCGAGCATCTCGGGGACGTCGGCGGGGCCGAGGCGTACGGCCTCCTCGTCGTGGGCGCCCCGGACCGCTTCGCCGGTCATCTGGACGCCGTCGACGCGGAACGTCGGCTCCCAGCCCGGGGGCAGGGCGGGATCGACGGCGGCGAGGGCGAGTTCGCCGCCCGGGCCCGCGAGGGCGGCGAGGTCGGCCCAGTCGCCGGGCCCCGCGTCGTCGGGGAGGGCGAACCACGGGGAGACGTCGACGGGGTAACGGGCGACCCGGCCGCGGCGTTCGGCGAAGTGGGCGTGGGGCCCGTTGAGGGAGGCGTGGCCCGGGTTGTCCAGCGGGTGCGGAGCGGCCATGGCGCTCATGCGGCGGGCTCCGCGGTGGCGCCGGGGCGCGGGCCGGGGCGCTTTGGTGGGAGGGGGTGTTCCGTGGGCATGGGTGTCGTCCTTGTCCTTCCGCTGTCGGTCCGCGCCGCGTCCCCGCCAGGGCGCGGCGCGGACGGGGCGGGCGCAGGCGGAGTGAGGCTCCGTTCTTCTCGGATGATCGCGCACGTGCCGGGCGGACCGCGAGCGCGTTCACGTGGTGGACACGGGGCCGTGGCGTCCGGTCCGCTCGGCAACGGGTCGTCCGCCGGAGCCCGAGCCGGCAAGAGGGCGCCCTCCCGCCGGCGTGAGAACGGTGGCCCTCCCGGTGGCGGTGGCGGTAGCCGTGGCAAGGGCAAGGGCGGATGCCTTCCGGCGCGAGTGGCGTGTGTCGACAGCGCGCCCCCGGCAGCACGTGCTCCAGGGGCCACGGGGGCGGCCCCGTACGGCGCCCCGGGGATGCGCAACCGGCGCCGGAAGCCGTCCACGGGCGGCGAGCTCGGGGCAGGTCCGGACCACGATGCGGAGGCCGTGGTGCCACGCCTGATTCAACGCGCGTATACACGCTCTGAGTTGGGCGGCAGCGGAATCATTGTCATGGCTCGATCACCCCACTACGCTGACCCCTCCGCGAGCCCCGGACGGCCCCACCCGTCCGGACGCCGCCGCCCCTGGACCGAGGAGCCCCGTTGCCGTATCCCCATCCCCCGTCCGCCGCGCGGCCCGGTGTGTCCACCGGCACCGCCCCCACCGCGGCCGGTACAACGTCCGGACCGGAGTCGTCCGGAAGACGAGAGGGAACCCCCCACATGACCGCAGGTCAGCACCACCGTCGCAGTGTCCCCGGCCGACGCGGCCGGCTGGCGGCGCTCGCCGCCTTCACCGTGCTCGCCTCAGGCGCGCTGACCGGCGTCGCGCCGGCTCTCGCCGCCGGGGCGGACCGGCCGTTCAACGAGGCCCTCGACCACGCCGCCGAGACCTACGACGTGCCGCGCGACCTGCTGGCCGCCGTCGGGTACGGCGAGAGCCGCCTCGACGGCCACGACGGACAGCCCAGTCAGGCAGGCGGCTACGGCGTCATGCACCTGGTCAGCAATCCGGACCAGCACACCTTGGAGGAGGCCGCCCGGCTCACCGGCGAGTCGCCCGCCGAGCTGCGCCGCGACACCGGCACCAACCTCCTGGGCGGCGCCGCCGTGCTGCGGGCCCGCGCCGACGCCCTCGGGCTGAGCGCGGCCGAACGGGACGACATCGACGCCTGGTACGCGGCGGTCGCCAAGTACAGCGGCGCCGAGCCGGCCACGGCCCGGCTCTACGCCGACACCGTCTACCGCTTCCTCGCCGACGGTCTGCACACCTCGGTCGACGGCGAGAAGGTCGAGGTCGCCGCCCGCGACGTGGCCCCCGAACTCCCCGAGGCGCCGGAGGTCGGCCCCGCCGCCGTCAGCCAGGACTACCCCTCGGCCCGCTGGGTCCCGGCCGCCGCGGGCAACTTCGCCTCGGGGCGCTCCGCCGCGATCAGCCAGGTGGTCGTGCACGTCACCCAGGGTTCGTACGCGGGGTCGATCAGCTGGTTCCAGAACCCGACGGCCCAGGTCAGCGCGCACTATGTGATCCGTTCCTCGGACGGCGAGGTGACCCAGATGGTCAAGGACGCCGACACCGCGTACCACGCGCGCAGCGCCAACGCCTCCACGCTCGGCATCGAGCACGAGGGGTACGTGGACGACCCGGCGTGGTTCACCGAGGCGATGTACCGCTCCTCCGCCGCGCTGACCGCCTACCTGTGCGACCAGTACGGCATCCCGAAGGACCGCTCGCACATCGTCGGCCACGTCGAGGTGCCCGGCAACGACCACACCGACCCCGGACCGCACTGGGACTGGGACCACTACATGGAGCTGGTCGGCGGGGAGAGCGGGGCGGTCGACGAGCTGACCTTCGCCTCCTACGCCACCCAGCTCAGCGGGTCGAGCGGACCGCAGGTCAAGGCGGTGCAACGGCTGCTGACCGAGCAGGACTACCAGCCCGGCGCGGTGGACGGCTCCTTCGGCCCGACGACGCAGACGGCCGTCCGCGCGTTCCAGCAGGACAAGGGGCTGGAGACCGACGGGATCGTGGGGAAGGCCACGTGGACCGCACTGCTCTCGGCGGGCACCACCCCCACGCTGCGCTCCGGTTCCTCGGGGGAGGCGGTGAGCAGGCTCCAGCGGGCGCTGACGGCGGCCTCGGGGAAGACCGTCGCCGTGGACGGCGACTTCGGTTCCGGCACGGCGGGAGCGGTCAAGGCCTTCCAGAGCGCGCGGTCGCTGGAGGCGGACGGCGTCGTGGGCGCGGCGACCTGGAAGGCGCTCCAGTCGGGCAGCTGACCGGCGGCCCGGCGCGCCCGTGCGGCCCGGTGGCGGGGGTCCTGCCCGCCACCGGGCCGTCCTGGTGTGAGATTCCTCCGTGCCGGCCGTGGCGGCACCGGGCGGAGAATGGAGGAGTTCCGTTCTCCAAGGAGGTGCCACAGCGTGGCGAACGCACCAGTCGACCGCATACCGGCCGCGAAGGTCATCACCGATCCGGCCGCCCTCGGCCGCTACCAGCACGACGAGGCGGAGTGGGCGCCGTACGGCACACCGCTGGCCGTGGTACGGCCCCGGACCGCCGAGGAGGTCCGCGACGTGGTGCGGTTCTGCCTGGAGCACCGGGTGCCGGTGATCGCCCGTGGCGCGGGCACCGGCCTGTCGGGCGGCGCCAACGCCGTGGACGGCGCGGTGATCCTCTCCTTCGAGGACATGGACCAGGTGCTGCGCATCGACACCGACGAGCGGTACGCCGTGGTGCAGCCGGGCGTCGTCAACGACGACCTGCGGGCCGCCTGCGCCGAGCACGGCCTGTGGTATCCGCCGGACCCGGCCAGCTCCCCGTGGTCGACGATCGGCGGGAACGTCGCCACCAACGCCGGCGGCATGTGCTGCGTGAAGTACGGCGTGACCCGCGACTACGTGCTGGAGCTGGAGCTGGTCAACGGCCGGGGCGAGCTGGTCCGGGTGGGCCGCCGGACCGCCAAGGGCGTGGCCGGTTACGACCTGGCGGGGCTGATGGTCGGCTCCGAGGGGACGCTCGGCGTCATCACGGAGATCACCGTGCGGCTGCGCCCCTCGCGTCCCCCGGAGCGGACGGTGGCGGGGTACTTCGACTCGGTGGTGGACGCCGGGCAGGCGGTCAGCGCGGTGACGGCGGCCGGGATCGTCCCCTCGGCGCTGGAGCTGGTGGACCGGCACTGCCTGGCGGCGGTCGACGCGTGGAAGAACATGGGGCTGTCCGCCGACGCCAACGTGGTGCTGCTGGGCCGGATCGACACCCCCGGCGCGGAGGGCGACGCCGAGGCGGAGCAGATGCGCGAGTGCTTCGAGAAGGCCGGCGCCGGGTGGGCCGTGGTCTCCACCGACCAGCAGGAGGCGGACGCGCTGTTCCAGGCGCGGCGGCTGGCCTACCCGGCGCTGGAGCGCCTGGGTCCGCTGCTGACCGAGGACGTGTGCGTGCCCCGGATGGCGCTGCCGGAGATGCTGCGCCGGATCGAGGAGATCTCCGAACGGCACGACGTCCACGTGGCCAACGTGGCGCACGCCGGGGACGGCAACCTGCACCCGCTGATCATCACGAAGGCCGGCGACGACGCGGCGAAGGCGCGGGCGCAGTTGGTCTTCGACGAGATCCTGGACGAGGCGATCGCGCTGGGCGGCACCGTGACGGGCGAGCACGGCGTGGGGCTGCTGAAGATGCGCGGCATGGACAAGGAGCTGGGCGAGGCGGTGCTGGGCATGCACCATGCGGTGAAGTCGGCGCTCGACCCGGCGGGCATCCTCAACCCGGGCAAGGTGGTGGCCGACCGCCGCGGGTGAGCGGAGCCTGCGCACCGGGGCCCGCGCGGGACCACGCCGTCCTCCCCGCGCGGCCCACGGAACCGCGCCCCTCCGGCTGAGGGCGGCGCTGAGGGCCTGGGAGCGGCGGCCCCGCCGAGGATGCCCCCGGGCGGCGGGGGCTCGTCGGGGACGGCGGTCACGGCGGACGGCGGGCCCGCGGTCTCAGGCCGGCGTACCGAAGCGAGGGTGGGCGGCGAGCCAGGCGCGGTAGCTGTCGCTGCGGCCCGCGGCCTCGCGGTGGGCGGCGCGGGCGTGGCCGAGGACGGCGCCGGCCGCGCCCGCGGCGGGCGAGCCGGGGTGGAGGCCGAGGAGGTGGCGCCAGCTGAGCGGGGCTCCCGCGAGGGGGCGGGTGACGAGGCCGGGGGTGGGCGGGAAGGTGGCACGGCAGAGGCCGACGGCGCGGCCGACCTGGACGAGGTGGACGCAGGAGGCGGTGTCGGTCTCGAAGACCGAGAGCGGAGTGAATCCGGCACGGGCGCAGGCGGCGGCGAAGCAGTCGGCGAAGCAGCCGTCCCCCGGCACGTCGGTCCACGCCTCGTGGGAGAGGCGGGCGAGGGGGATCTCCGTCTCGCCGGCGAGGGGGTGGCCCTCGGGGAGCATGACGAAGACCGGGTCCACGCCGACGACCTGCCAGACGAGGTCGGCCTCGCGGGGCGGGCTGCTCTCGCCGCAGACGCCGATGAGGGCGTAGTCGAGGCGTCCGGCGACGAGCAGGGAGCTGATCTCGTCGACGGACCAGGAGGTGTGCGTGGAGACGGGGGCGGCGGGTTCGGCGGCGGCGAGGCGGTCGACGAGGGCGCCGAGGAGTGGTCCGTGCGTGGCGCCGACGCGGAAGCGGCGGATGCGGTTCCAGGAGTTGGCGAAGCGGACGGCGTCGTCCTGGAGTTCGCGCATGGCGGGGAGGACGACGCGGGCGCGTTCCAGGACGAGTTCGCCGAGCAGGGTGGGTCGGGCGCCGGTGTGGTCACGGTCGAAGAGAGGGCCGCCGAGGGCCTTCTCGATGCGCCGCAGTTGACTGGAGAGGGCGGGCTGGGCGAGACCGAGGGCGGCGGCCGCGCGCGTGAGGCTTCCTTCGTCGGCGATGGCCCGTACGGTCCGCAGGTGACGCAACTCCAGGTCCATACCAGGAAGTTATGGCCGCCGGGTGGCGGCGGCAATACGCCGGAGGGCGGCGGTCGGCCGGGGGAGGCCGGGCCGGCGACCTCCAGGGCTTCCGGCATATGCCAGAAGCACCATCGGGTCGAGTATCGCCGAATCACTCCCGGGCGACCGGCCCCTGTGCCACAGTCGTACCCGGCCCGCTGTCGGCCGCCGTCCGCGTCCGCCCCGTCTCGGAGTACGTATGTCCTCGCGCTCCCCGGTCCACCCCGCGCCGGAGCCGTCCGCGCGCGGCTCGGTGCGGGCGCTGATCGACGGCACCCGGCGGTTACGGGGCGCATTGGACGCGGTACGGCAGGACGAGGAGGGCGGCGAGCCCGACCCGCCGCGCCGCCGCGCCCTCCACGACCTGGCGCTCCGCCAGCTGGACGCGGTGGGCGGGCACCTGGGGCGGCTCAGCGAGGGATGGTCCGGGGCCTCGCGCCCGGCGGTCCGGGGCGGCCCGGGGACCGCCGAGGGCAGCGCCGAGTGGGACCTGCTCACCGACGAGGTGTGCTGGTCCCCGGAGCTGTACCGCCTCCTCGGCCGCGACCCGGGCTCCCGCGCCCTGTCCCTGGACGAACTCCCCTCCCTCCTGCTCCCGGAGGACCAGCCGCTGCTCACCGCGATGGTCACCGACTGCCTGATCGACGGCAGGCCGCTGGACGGCGCCTTCCGCGTGGTGGGCGGCGACGGCGCCGTGCGCACCCTGCACATGAGCGGAGCACCGGTCCTCGACGAGCAGGGGTCCACCGCCTGCCTGCGCGCGGCCCTCCGCGACGTGACCGGCGCCCGCACCCCGGCCGGACGCACCCTCGCCGCTCCCCCGCCGTCCGCCGGCCCCGGCCCGGCGGCGCGGACCACGACAGCCGTACGCCAGCTGCCGCCGTGCCCGGGCGCCGAGCCGGACGGCCTCTGGTGCGACGTGCTGACCCTGCCGGACGGCCGCACCCTGCTGGCGGCGGGCGACCGCCCGCCCGCGCTCAGCCGGGACCTGCTCGCGGGCACGCTGCGCGGCCTCGTGGCCGCGGGCGAGGCACCCGAGGACGCGCTGGAGCTGGCGGCCGGCCTGCTCGGTGGTACCGGGACGGACCCGGTCGGACCCGCACTGTGCTGTGTGCACGACCCGGTGACCGGCACCCTGTTCTGGGGCCGCACCGGCGGTCACCCCGCTCCGCTGCTCCGGCGCGACGGCGTCCCCCTCCCGCTGGACCTCGGCGGACCGGAGGAGCGTCTGCTCCCCGGCGACCTGCTCCTCCTGCACACCCTGAGCACCGCCGGCCCTGCTGCGCCGGACCCTGGCCGCACCACGTCCACCGGTGTCCTGCTGGCCCTCTCCCCTGCCCTCGGCCCGGACCTCGATGCCGGCGCCTGCGCGGATCGGGCGGCCGAGGCGCTCGCCGAGTCGGCCGAGGACGGGCAGCGCGGAGCGGCGCAGGTGGTCGCCCTCCGGGCGGGCACCGGTTCGGGTCCGGCCGGGCACGGCTGAGCGCGGACACGCCGACGGGTGTCCGGGCGCCCGGACATGCGCCGGTCGCCGGTCGCCGGTCGCCGGTGAGAACCTCCGTCCACGACGCCTCGGAAGCACGCGGCGGGCCGGGTGTCGCGGGTGGGGCTTGCGTGGTGAGCCGGGCGCGTCAGGCCGGGGCGGCGCGCCGGCCGCCGACGGGCTTGGGCTGATCGCTCGGCATGACCATCTCGATCTCCTCGCGGAGACTCTCGATCCTCGGTGAGCCCGCGTAGTGCGCGGTGAGCCGGTACATCTCCCGCAGCCGGTCCCAGGTGCGGTGCGAGGAGTTGTCGCTCATCGAGGCGAGGGCCAGCCGCGCGTAGCGGTCGGCCTGCTCCGGATCGTCGGCGATGAAGCAGGCGGAGGCGAGCGAGAGGTGGTCGAAGATCTTCGACCGCTCCCGCTGCTCCGAGCGCAGCTCCAGGGCGATCTTGGCGTGGTGCTCGGCCTGCTTGGCCGCCGCCGGCTCGTGCTCGGCGAGGGTCCGGTAGGCGAGGGCCTGCATACCGTGCAGGTCGGCCTTGTCGAACATCTGCATCCAGTTGGGCGGCTCCTTGTCGCCGCGGTCGGAGACGAAGAGCGTCTCGGCCTCGCCGAGGGTGCGGCGCACGGCCTGGCCCCGGCCCATCGCCGCCTGCGCCCACGCCTCGATGGTGCGGAACATGGCGCGGGTTCGCGGCAGCGCCTCCTCACCGGAGCCGGTCTTGGCCAGCTTCATGAGGTCGAGCGCCTCGTCCGGCCTGCCGAGGTGCACCATCTGGCGGGCGGCGCGCGAGAGCGCCTCGCCGGCGCGTGGGCGGTCGCCGCCCTCACGGGCGGCGTGGGTGGCGATGACGAAGTACTTCTGCGCGGTGGGCTCCAGGCCCACGTCGTGGGACATCCAGCCGGCCAGGACGGCGAGGTTGGCGGCCACGCCCCACAGACGGCGCTGAAGGTGGTCCGGATGGCGGTAGGAGAGCATGCCGCCGACCTCGTTGAGCTGGCCGACCACGGCCTTGCGCTGGAGGCCGCCGCCCCGGGAGGCGTCCCAGGCACGGAAGATGTCGACGGAGTGTTCGAGTTCGGCGACCTCCTGGGAGCCGACCGGAGCCGCCTCGTAACGGTCGAAGCCGGCCTGGTCGGCGTAGCCGGCCCGGGGGCCCGGCAGGGCGGAGGGGGCAGCGGGGTCGGCCTGGAGCCAGTCGTACATGGCGGTGGAGAGCACGGAGCCCGCGGTGAGCGCGGCGCCCGCGCCCATCAAGCCTCGTCGGTTGAGCATGAGGTCCATTCCCGTGAATTCGGTGAGGACCGCAGCCGTTCGCTCGGGCGCCCATGGCACGCCGTCGGAGCGCTCGCCGCTCCCGCCCGGCCGCCGTTTCCCCGTGCGCCCGCGTCGAACCAGACCGAGATCCTCGATGGTCACGACACGGCCGAGTTGCTCGGTGAACAGGGCCGCCAGCACGGTGGGCACCGGGTCGCGCGGGATCTCTCCCGTGTCGATCCAGCGCCGGACCCGCGAGGTGTCGGTCGCCAGCTGGGGGTGGCCCATGGCCGCCGCCTGCCGGTTCACGAGCCGGGCGAGTTCCCCCTTGGACCAGCCGGTCAGGCCGAAGTGGTCCGCAAGGCGGGTGTTGGGTTGTCCGCTCACGTCAAGCCCCCAGGTTCTCGGCTGAGTTGACAGTAACCCCCTGTCAGTTGCTGAGCGACTATTCGCCAGGGTTCGCCAGGGTGCGCCAGATGGTGTGCCACCGGGGGGCGGGTGTCAGGTAGACATGCGCCTCCCCGACCCGGTGGCCGTCCCCCGCACTCCCCAGGGTGCGGCCCGGTGACCGGGCCGGGCGGGCGCGCACCTCACCAGGCACACGAAGGGATCTGTCAGGCTCATGTACGCAGCATCGTCCTCCGTGTCCGCCCCGTCCCGGCCGCCGCTCGGCACCCGCCCGCCCCGGGCGAGGGAAGCCACCCCGTCGGGCAGCGGCCCGTACCTCGACCCCGCGCGCCCTGCGGCCACAGTGCTCGCCTCCGGTCGGACCCGACGCGTCCCGGGGCTCGGCACACCACAGCTCAGCGGAAGGCTGGACCTGTCCGGCCCGCAGGGCGCGCAGTTGCGTTCGGCCGTCGCCGCCGTGCACCGCGTCTGCCCGGAGTTCCACCCGGTCCAGGTGCTGCGGCGCAGCCCGCGCTCCGTCCTGCTGGTCGGGACGAGCGGGCGCACCACCGCGGTCGCCAAGTGTTCAGTGGATCAGTCGGCCGAGCGGACGGCGCGGATCAGGCACGAGATAGCGACGTACCGTTCGTTCGTCCGGCACCGCCCGCCGGTACGGGTCCCGCGGCTGGTCGCCGCCGACCCGGACAACGGGACGCTGGTGATCGAGCGGATGGCGGGCCGGGCGGCGGCGCTCCAGCGCCACCCGGTGGAGGCGCCGCCCGCGGCCGACCTGCGGGCCGTGCTCGGCGCGGTGCGCCGCCTCAACCAGTGGCGGCCGCCGACCGGGATGTTCGGTGCTCCGCTGGACTACGCGGAGCGGATCTCCCGCTTCCACGCACTGGGGCTGCTGACCGACCGCGACCTCGGCGACCTCCAGAAGCTGCTGCACGGCATCGCCCGCTCCGCGGGCCGGGTCGCCACCCGCGAGTTCTGCCACGGTGACGCTCTCCTGTCGAACATCCTCCTCTCGCCCGCCGGCCCCGTGCTGGTCGACTGGGAGGAGGCCGGCTGGTACCTGCCCGGGTACGACCTGGCGACGCTGTGGGCGGTGGCCGGGGAGGCCCCGATGGCCCGTCAGCAGATCAGCCACCTCGCCCAGAGCAACGGCCCGGCGGCGCGCGACGCGTTCCTGGTCAACCTGATGCTGGTGCTGACCCGCGAGATCCGGGCGTGCGAGTCGGCGGTGCAGCGCAGCATGCGGGACACCCCCGCGGGCCCGGCCCGGGCGGGTGCCGCCCCGGCCGGTGAGGAGCAGCGGCTGCTGCTGCGCCGGCTGCACGACGACTGGGCGATGGTCCGCCGTGCGGTGCGGGCGGCGGTGGGCACGCGCTGACGTCCGTCCCCGGGTGCAGCGGCGCGGTCCGCCCTTGACGGGGGCGGACCGCGCCGCTGCACCCGGGACGCGGGCGGCAGAGGTGTACTCCTGTGACGCACCCCAGGCAGGAGTACCTGCGCTTCGGGAAGGGGCCGCAAGGGTGGCCGTGCGGGCGTGCCGGGCGCCGGAAAGGCGCCCCCGGACGACTGTTGACGGATCATCGTCAAGTCGGTACCACTGGTCCACGCCCCGCTTCGGTGATCAGGTACGCGCCGCGGTCCGGGCTCCCGCTGTTCCGCGCGTCCGGGCGGCGCGCGGCCCCGTCCCAGGAGGCCCTGTGCGAAGAAACGTCCCTGCTCTCTCCGGCGCGGGCGGGCGCAGAGCCCGCAGGACGGGGGTGGCGGCGCTGGCCAGCGCCGCGCTGGTGCTGCCGTTGCTGGGCGCGGCCCCCGGCCCTGCCCCGGCGGAGGCGGGCACCGGGCTCCAGGGGGCGTTCGCGGCGGCGGCCCGCGAGTACCGGGTGCCCGAGAGCGTGCTGCTGGGCGTCTCCTACCTCCAGTCACGGTGGGACACCCACCGGGGCAGGCCGAGTGTCACCGGCGGTTACGGGCCGATGCACCTGACCGACGCCCGCACGGCGCTGGCCCGGTCGACGGGCCACCACGGGGAGCACGGCGAGGACGCGCGGGGTGACGGGTCCCGGCCCGCCCGCGCCCCGGAGCCGGTCCTGCCGCCGGCCGGCGAGGAGCTCCCGGAGCGGCTGACGACGCTGCGCCAGGCGGCGCGGCTGAGCGGGCTGCCGGCCGAGCGGCTGCGCAGCGATCCGGCCGCCAACATCCGCGGCGGTGCCGCGCTGCTGGCCGAGGCGCAGCGGGAGCGCGGGGCGGCCCCCGGCGGGGACGCGGCCGACTGGTACGGCGCGGTGGCGGCGTTCTCCGGCGCCGAGGACCGGGCGACCGCCACGGCCTACGCCGACGAGGTCTTCTCGGTACTGCGCTCCGGCGAGGCGCGGACCACCGACAGCGGCGTCCGGGTGGTTCTGGCGCCGCAGCCCGGAGCGGTGGCGGACGCCTCCCAGACGGCGGGCCTCGGGCTGCGTGAGAGCGGCGCGAGGGGCTCGGTGGAGTGCCCGCGCACCGTCTCCTGCGAGTGGCTGCCCGCCCCGTACGAGGAGTTCGGCGAGGGCGACTACGGCAACCACGACAAGGCGGACCGGCCGCGCAGCGCGCGGATCGACTCCATCGTCATCCACGACACCGAGGCGACCTGGGACACCACGCTGGAACTGGTGCAGGACCCGGAGTACGTCTCGTGGCACTACTCGCTGCGCTCCACCGACGGGCACATCGCGCAGCACGTGCGGACCAAGGACGTGGGCTGGCACGCCGGCAACTGGTACACCAACGCCAAGTCGATCGGGCTGGAGCACGAGGGCTTCCTCGCCGACCCGGACGCCTGGTACACGGAGGCGATGTACCGGACCTCGGCGCGGCTGGTCTCGTACCTGGCGAAGAAGTACGGCATCCCGCTGGACCGGCAGCACATCCTCGGGCACGACACGGTGCCGGGGACCACTGCGGAGACGATCCCGGGGATGCACACCGACCCCGGACCGTACTGGGACTGGCAGCACTACTTCCAGCTCCTCGGGGCGCCGCTGAGGGCGTCGGCGGGGAAGAACTCCGAACTGGTGACGATCGCCCCGCGGTACGCGACGAACCGCCCCGAGTTCACCGGCTGCCAGAAGGCGGGGGAGCCCTGCGCGTCGCACGGCTCCAGCGCGGTGCGGGTGTACACGGCGCCGCGTGAGGACGCGCCGCTGGTCCAGGACATCGGGCTGCGGCCGGACGGCTCGCCGTCCACCATCGACGTCAACGACCTGGGCTCGCGGGTCTCGGCAGGGCAGAGCTACGCGGTCGCGGAGCGGCGCGGCGAGTGGACCGCGATCTGGTACCTCGGGCAGAAGGCGTGGTTCAAGAACCCGCGCCGGACGCCGGTGGCCGTGCCCGCCTCGGGCCGGGTGCTGACACCGAGGCCGGGCCTCGCGGAGGCCCCGGTGTACGGCAGGGCGTACCCGGAGAAGGAGGCGTACCCGGCGGGCGTCACCCCGCAGGAGCTGGTGCCGCTGCCGTACCGGATCGCGGCCGGCCAGCGGTACGCCACCGGCGGGCAGGTCCCGGGCGAGTACTACTTCTCGCCGACGTTCGACACGAGCGGGCACACGGTGGTGCGCGGGAAGCTGCGGTACTACGAGATCCAGTACGGGCACCGGGTCGGCTACGTGCGGGCCGACGACGTGGTGGTGCGTGCGGCGCGTCGCTGAGAGGCGCGGGAACGGCGCCGGCCGGGGACCGCTGAGGCGGTTCCCGGCCGGTGTGGTGTGCGTGGTGCTCAGCCCTGCTGGAAGAGTTCGGCGGGCAGCGGCTTGAGGAGGGCGTACAGGTCGTCGGTGATGGGTCGGTCCCAGGCGGCGACGGTGACCAGGACGTTGTCACTGCGGTCGAACTGGACGCAGGAGACGCGGCTCTCGGAGAGCTTCACGCGGCGCACGATCAGCAGGTTGTCGCCCTGCATCACGGGGACGTCCTCGGTGTCGACGACCTCGGTCTCCTCGTCGTTGCCGAGGGCGAGGAGGAGCTGGGCCACCTCGAACGGGGGCTGCTTGTCGGCGAGGTCACGGGCGGGGGAGCCCTCCGGGAGGTTGCCGATGACCATCGCGGGTCCCCGGCCGCCGAACAGGTCGTAGCGCAGAAAGACGCCCTGGCAGGAGCCGTCGGGCGCGGGCAGCAGCCCCGCGCCGAGATTGCCCGGCCAGTCCTCGGGGTCCATGGCCAGGACGTCGAAGTCCGGGCCCGCTGGTGTGGCGGCGCTGCGGCGGCGGAGGAAGGACATGCCGCCATGGTACGTGCACAGCCGTGCCGTGCGGCGGGCGGTGCCGGTGGGGATGCGGGCCGTTGACGCGAGGGCCGGCGGCCCTGGCGGGGCGGAGTACGGGGTGCCGGGGCCCGCGTCCGGCCGGGCCGGGCGCGGGCCCGTCGGGTCAGGCGGCGTCCTCGCCGGTGGACGCGGCGGCTTCCGCCAGTTCCTGGGCGGTGGGGACGACGGCGACAGGGGCGGGCGCGTGCAGAAGGACGGCGTGGGTGACCGAGCCGAGCATCCGCACGGGCGAGAAGGCGCGGGGCCGGTGGCGGCCGACGACCACCAGTTCGGCGCCACGGGCGGCGGCGACCAGGTGGCCGGCGGCGTCCCCGGGCGCGACCTGGGCCTCCACGGTGACCTGCGGGTAGGTGTCCTTCAGGGTGGCGACGCGCTCGGTGACGAGCTGGCGGCACTCCGCCTCGGCGGCCTCCTGGTCGGCGGCGGAGGGCATGTACTCGCCCGCGGCGGCCCAGGCGATCACGGGCCACGGGTACGCGCAGACGACGTGCAGCCGGGCGGAGCGCATCGCGGCCTCGCGGAAGGCGAAGGCGAGGACCGGGTCGGGACCGGGGCCGGCCGGGTCCGGGAACTCGGCGGACATCCCGAGGACGACGCGAGTGCCGGGCGCGGGCTCCGGGGCGTCGGTGTGGACCTCTCGGCCGGGGCGGGGCACGACGACGACGGGGCTGTCGGCGTCGCGGGCGCAGGCCATGCCGTTGGAGCCGAGGAGGAGGCTGGCGAAGCCGCCGCGGCCGCGGGAGCCGAGCACCAGGAGCTGGGCCTCGGCACCGAGCTCGGGGAGGATCGAGGCGGCGCTGGAGTCGAGGGTGGCGAAGGAGACGTCGGGCAGCCCGGGACGTCCGGCGAGGACCTGGCGCGTCTCGACGATGACGGAGCTGTCGGGGGCGTCGGCCCCGGCGGGGGGTTCGGCACCGCGCGGGGTGGCGGTGCGGACGGCGTGGACGATGCGGAGGGGGGCCTCGCGCAGACGGGCCTCCTCCAGGGCCCATTCCAGGGCGCGGTTGCTGTCGTCGGATCCGTCGACGGCCGCGATGACGGGCAGGGTGCTCATGGTTCTCGCCTCCGGGGCGCAGCGGTGGTGCGGCTGGTTCCGCTGCCAGCTTCGCTCAGTCCGGGGCCGGAAGGGAGGGACCTTGGTCCCGTGTCGCGGCCGAGTGGCCCCCGGCGGAGCGGGCCGGGGGGCGGGGCCGGGGTCAGCCGAGGCGGTCGCGGAGTTCGCGTTTGAGGATCTTGCCGCTGGCGTTGCGCGGGAGAGCGTCGGCGAAGACGATCCGCTTGGGCGTCTGGAACGAGGCGAGGCGCTCGCGGGTGTGGGCGAGCAGTTCGGCCTCGGTGGTCTCCGCGCGGGTGACGACGACGGCGGTGACGGCCTCGATCCACTTGTCGTCCGGGAGGCCCACGACGGCGGTCTCGGCGACGGCCGGGTGGGTGTAGAGGGCGTCCTCGACCTGGCGCGAGGCGACCAGGACGCCGCCGGAGTTGATGACGTCCTTGAGCCGGTCGACGACGGTGAAGTAGCCGTCCTCGTCGCGGACGGCGAGGTCGCCGGAGTGGAACCAGCCGCCGCGGAACGCCTCGGCGCTCTCCTCGGGCAGACCCCAGTAGCCGTCGCACAGCTGCGGGGAGCGGTAGACGATCTCGCCGGGGGTGCCGTCGGGGACCTCCGCGCCGTCCTCGTCCACGACGCGGGCCTCGACGAAGAGGACGGGCCGGCCGCAGGAGTCGAGGCGGCCCTCGTGCTCGTCGGGGCCGAGGACCAGGGCGAGCGGTCCGATCTCGCTCTGCCCGAAGCAGTTGGAGAAGGCGAGTTCCGGCAGGCGGGCGCGGAGCCGTTCCAGCACGGGGACCGGCATGATCGAGGCGCCGTAGAACGCCTTGCGCAGGGCGGTCAGGTCCCGGGTGGCGAACGAGGGGTGCTGGGAGAGGGCGATCCAGACCGTGGGCGGGGCGAAGAGGGAGTCGGCGCGTCCCGCCTCCACGAGGGAGAGCACGGTCTCGGGGTCGGGTCCGTCGAGGACGGTGTTGTCGGCGCCGACGGCGAGGTAGGGCAGCAGGAAGACGTGCATCTGCGCCGAGTGGTAGAGCGGCAGCGTGTGCAACGGGCGGTCCTGGGCGCTCAGGCCGAGGGTGTGCAGGGCACTGGTGTAGGCGTGGACCAGGGCGCGGTGGCTCATCATCGCGCCCTTGGGCAGGGCGGTGGTGCCGGAGGTGTAGAGGAGCTGGGCGACGGCCTCGGGGGCGGGCTCGGGACCGTCGTACGGGGGCGCCTCGGCGAGCAGGGCGAGCAGCGAGTCGTCGGTGTCGCGCAGCGGCAGCACGTCCGTGCCGTCGGGCAGGTGCCCGGCGAGGGCGGGGTCGGCGAGGACGGTGCGGCTGCCGGAGCTGGTGAGGATGTGGGTGAGGCCGGCGCCGGTGAGGTTCTGGTTGACGGGCACGTGGATCAGGCCGGCGCGCGAGCAGGCGAGGAAGCCGATGAGGTACGCGTCGGAGTTGTGGCCGTAGGCGGCGACGCGGTCGCCGGGGGCGAGGCCGCGGGCGGTGAGGACCTGGGCGGCGGCCGAGACGGCGCCGTCGAGCTCGGCGTAGCTCCAGACGCGGTCGGCGTAGCGCAGGGCGGTGGCGCGCGGGGTGCGGCGGGCGCTGCGGCGCAGCACTCCGTCGACGGTGTTGCCTTGGGGTGCCGTCATGGGCGTGATCCTCGGCCCGCCCGGGTGGGCCGGTCAAGGGTGGTGCGGCCGCCGGTTGCGGCGCGTCCCGGGAGACGGGCTCCGCGGGCGCGCCGCGAGCCGGGTCAGCTGTCGGCGGGCACGTCGCGGATGACGGCGACGGGGCAGTCGGCGTGGTGGAGCAGGGCCTGGCTGGCGGAGCCGAGCAGCAGTCCGGCGAAGCCGCCCCGGCCCCGGGCGCCGACGACGATCAGCTGGGCGGTGCGGCTGGCCTCGATCAGGGCGGGCCTGGTCCGGGAGCGGAGCAGACGGCGTTCGACCTGGACCTGCGGATAGCGGGCCTGCCATCCGGCGAGTGCCTCGGCGAGCAGGCGCTGCTCGTCCTCCTGGAGGCGGTCCAGGTCGGTGACGAGGGGCATGGGTTCGCCGGGGTTGCGGTGGGCGGGCTGGGTCCAGTTGCTCCAGGCGTGCAGGGCGACGAGCGGCGCGGCACGGCGGGCGGCGGTGGCGAAGGCGAAGCCGACGGCGCCGTCGGCCTGCGGGGAGCCGTCGAGGCCGAGGACGACGGGGCCCTGCGGGTCGGGCCGTCCGCGCAGGACCAGGACGGGGCTCTCGCCGTGGGCGGCGAGGTGGATGGCGGTGGAGCCGAGGAGGAGGCTGCTGAACCCGCCCAGGCCCCGGCTGGCGACGACGGTGAGGACCGCGTCGCGGGACTCCGCGGCGAGGACGGAGAGGGCTTCCCCGGTGATGAGTTCGGGGTCGGTCTCCAGGCCGGGCACGGTGGCCTCGGCGCGGGCGACGGCTTCGTCGAGGAAGGTCCTGGCCTGGTTGAGGAGGCCGCCCTCGGTGGGGCCGAGCGCGGAGGCGGTGAGCTGGACGTGGAGCATCGGCCAGATGAAGGCGTGGACGATGCGCAGCGGGCAGCCCCGGTCGGCCGCCTCGCGGGCGGCGGCGGCGACCGCGTCGAGGCTCTCCTCGGAGCCGTCGATGCCGACGAGTACGGGCCTGGTCATGCGGTGCTCCTGGGCGCGAGGTGTCCGGTGGGGGGCCGGTGGGCGGGCTGGGGCATGGGGACCTCCTTCGTTCCAGCTTTGCCCCGCGCGCGGGGACGTGCCCCGGGCCGCTGGTCCCTAGGGGCAGGACCTTCGTCCTTTCGGGGGGTTTGGCGTGGGCCGGTTGCCGGGCGGCGGGCGGCCCGCGGCGGAGCGGGCGGCAGGGTTGACACGGACCCGTCATGACATGAAAGTTTCGCGGGTCGGGCGTCATCTCGAAAGATTCTTTCAGGGGGTGCGGTTCATGGCCGAGCAGCCGGAGGACGGTCGGTGGGCGGGCGGGGTCTCCCGGCGCCGTCTGGGAACGGCGGCACTGGCACTCGGCGGGGCGGTGGCCCTGGTGCCGTTCCCCGCCGGTCCGGCCGCGGCGGTCCCCGCCGCGCCGGGGGCGGGGGCCAGGGGTGCGACGACGCTGCGGCGCGGCAGCGCCCGGCGTGCCGGACTGCTGGCGGGGCAGCTGCGCCGGCTGGTCACCGACGCGGAGCGGTTCCTCGGCCCCTCCCCCACGCACCCCTGGTACGCCGGGGCGGTGCTGCTGGCCGGGCGTGGCGGCACGGTGGCGCTGCACGAGCCGATCGGGCACGCGGTGCGCTACGAGCGGTACGACGAGGTGGCCGACACCGGGGTGGAGCTGCCCCCCGAGCGGCAGGTGCCGATGGCCGAGGACACCGTCTTCGACCTGGCCTCCGTCTCGAAGCTGTTCACCTCGCTGCTGGCGGTGCGGCGGCTGGAGCGCGGGGAACTGGAGCTCGGCGCCCCGGTCGCCTCGTACCTGCCCCGGTTCGCCGGCGGCGGCAAGGCCGGGGTGACGGTGGTGCAGCTGCTCACGCACACCTCGGGGTTCCCGTCGTGGATCCCGCTGTACGAGGAACCGACGCACGAGGCGCGGCTGGCGCGGATCTGGGCGCAGGAACTGGTGGCCGGACCGGGCACCGCGTACCTCTACTCGGACCTCAACCTGATCACTCTCCAGCTGCTGCTGGAGGAGGTGACGGGGACGCCCCTGGACGAGCTGCTGCGCGAGGAGATCACCGGGCCGCTCGGCATGACCCGGACCCGCTACAACCCGCCCGCCTCGTGGCGGCCGAAGATCGCGGCCACGGAGGACTCCCGGCCGCCCTGGGCGGGGCTGGACCGGGGCATGATCCGCGGTGAGGTGCACGACGAGAACGCCTTCGCCATGGGCGGGGTGGCGGGGCACGCCGGGGTGTTCTCCTGCGCGTGGGACCTGGCCGTGCTGGGGCGGACCCTGTTGAACGGGGGTGTGTACGGCGGGCGGCGGATCCTGCGCGAGGAGTCCGTGGAGCTGATGTTCCGGGACTTCACCCCGGAGTTCCCCGGCGACGCGCACGGCCTGGGGTTCGAGCTGTACCAGCACTGGTACATGGGAGCGATGGCGACGCCCCGGTCGGCGGGGCACACCGGCTTCACCGGGACGAGCCTGGTGCTCGACCCGAGTACCGACTCCTTCCTGGTGGTGCTCGGCAACTCGGTGCACCCGGTGCGTTCCTGGCGCTCCGGCAGCGCGCCCCGGGTGGCGGCGGCCGACCGGATGGCACGGGCGGTGCCGGTGAGGCCGCGCACGGGGCGGACGGCCTGGTTCTCCCAGATGGCCTCGGACACCACGGCGGTCCTCGCACTGCCACCGCTGAAGCTGTCCGGCGGCGGGGCGCGGCTGCGCTGCGGCCTGTGGTGGGACACCGAACCGGGCGCCGACCCGCTGGCGCTGGAGGTGTCGGCCGGCGGAGAGACGTGGGAGCCGCTGGCGTTCACCACCCGCCGCCGGGGCGGGGAGCCGTCCGAGCACCCCGAGGGGACGGCGGGCGGCTGGTCGGGCCGTGTCTGGCACGAACTGGAGGCGGACCTGGACCGGTGGCGCGGGAGCCGGGTACGGCTGCGCTGGCGGTACACGACCGACCGGCTGTACGTGGGCCGGGGTGTCTACGTCGACGCGGTGCGGGTGACCGAGGGGCGCCGGGTCCGTTTCGACGAGCGGCGGCCCGGGGACGCGGCGCGGATCGAGGCGGACGGCTGGGTCCGCTCGTCGGACTGACGGCGACCGGTCGCCGCGGCGCCGGGGAGGTGCCGGCGCCGCGGCGGTCAGCCCTTGACGGCCCGCAGGACGACGAACTTCGGGTCGGAGGCGACGGTCGCGCAGTTCCCGAAGAGGCGCCGCAGCCTCTGGTGGTGGCCGAGGTGGCGGTTGGCGACGACCCACAGCTCGCCACCGGGCCGCAGCACGCGCCGGGCTCCGGCGAACATCCGGCGGGCGGTGGCGTCGGTGACGGCCTGGTGGGAGTGGAAGGGCGGGTTGGTCAGCACCAGGTCGACGGAGGAGCCGGCGACGGCGGCCGGGTCGGAGAGGCCGTCGGTGACCAGGAAGGTGCCGCGCAGCGGGTCGGGAGCGTTGTCGCGGAAGGTCCGCTCGGCGGAGGCGACGGCCTGGTGGGACTCGTCGACGAAGACGATCTCCGCCTCGGGGCTGGTGCGGGCGACGGCGGTGCCGACGACGCCGTTGCCGCAGCCGAGGTCCACCACCCGGGCGGGGCCGGCGGGGGCCGGGAGCTGCCCGAGGAAGAAGCGGGTGCCGATGTCGAGGCGGTCGGCGCAGAAGATCCCGGCGTGGTTGGTGACGGTGCGGCCGGACATGGCTCCGATGCCGTCCGGCAGCGCGTACCGCAGCGGCCAGGGGCTCGGGGCGCGGTTCTCGCGGCGGGCCACCGTGGCGTGGATGAGGCGTGCCTTCTGCTCGGCCAGGGAGGTGCGGGTGGGCCCGACGATCCGCTCGAAGAGACGCAGGGTGGAGGTGTGGATCTCCTTGACCATACCGGTGCCGACGACGAGCGAGCCGGCGTGCAGCGCGGGGGCGAGCCGGTGGAGCTGGTCCTCCAGCAGGGCGAGGCTCTTCGGGACGCGGACGAGGAGCACGTCGATCCGCTCGGGCGGCGCGTCCTGGGTGGTGAGCAGACCGACCCCGGCGGCCTGCGGGTCGCCGGCCCCGGCGCGCGCGAGGTTGGCGCGGGTGGCGGAGCGGGCGAGGTGGGAGTCGCTGATCTGGACCGGCCGGTGCGCGGCGAGGGCGGTGGTGAGGGCGCCCCAGCGGTCCAGGGCGACGACGAGCGCGCCGCCGTCCGGCCGGTCCCGGCCGTCGGCACCGGCCAGGGCACCACTCTGCGCGAGGTGGCGCAGGAGGTAGGCGTCGGCGGCGTCCCAGGCGCGGAACGGGTCGCGGGGGTCCTCGGGGAAGCGGGTGAGGTCGTGCGTGCCCCACTCCGTGGTCAGACGGTTCATCGTCCGTCCAGGCTAGCGGAGGAGGGTGGGCCGGGGACGGGCGCGTCCGTACGCTCCCGGCCATGGACGATCCCGGAAGACCGGCGGACCCTGGCCTGTTCTCGCCCCGGTCGACGCTGCGGGCGATGCGCCGGCTGAAGCCCGACCCGGTCCCCGGCGGGCTGCTGGAGCGGCTGGTGCAGGCGGCGGTGCGGGGCCGAGCGGCTCCGACGCGCAGGGCTGCCGGTACGTGGTGGCGACCGACCGGGCGGTGACGGCGCGGCCGGCCCCGCTGTGGGCGCGGCGCGTGGACGCCTACCTGGCGACGGCGGGCCGTGCGGTGCCCGAGGGGATGGACCCGGCGGCGTACGCGCGGACGGTGGCCGACCGTCCGCCACCAGCGCGACCACTTCGCCGAGACGCCCGCGCTGGTCATCCCCTGCTACCGCTGGCCGGCACTGAAGCCGGAGGCGGCCGGGCCGAAGGAGTCGGCGACGGCACTGGGGGCGGCCGCCTCACTGCGGCCGGCGCGGCGGCAGAAGCGGATCCTGTCGCTGACCGAGGCGTCGAGCGTCTGTCCCGGAGCGCAGAACCTGCTGCTGGCAGCGCGCCGGCTCGGGCTCGCGGCCGACACCACCAGCTGGCGCCTGATGCTGGAGCGAGCACGAGGGGAAGGAGGAGCTGGCGATCCCGAAGGGCGTGAAGACCTTCGCGGCGATCCCGGTGGGGTGGCGCGCGGGCGGTTCGGACCGGTGCGCCGCCGCCCGTGGGGAGCGTGATCCGCCGCGACGGATGGTGACGGCGGCACGGACGGGTGGTGACGGCCGGTCAGGGGAGAACCGGCGCACCCCACTCGACACTTGACCTGCACATGATGGATACAGGGTGTTCATACGGTGCGGCGGGCGCTGTGGAAAGCTCCGGCAGACCGGAAAGCCACACACGCCCACCGCCCGGCCCCTCCCCCACTCCGGCGGCCGAGCGGTGTCCGTACCGAGAGGACACCCCACATGTCCCGTCGTCATATCCCCGGCCGTCGGCCCGTGCTGGCAGTGCTGGCGGCCGGCGCGCTGATCGGCACGCTCGGTGCCGCCGGGCCGGTGACCGGCGATCCCGCCACCGCGCCCGCCGCGACCGCCACCGCCACCGCCACCGCCACCGCCGTCGTACTGGACGACACGTACTACCAGGACGCGCTCGGCAAGTCGGGCGAAGAACTGAAGTCGGCGCTGAACACCATCATCAGCGACCAGACCAAGCTGTCGTACAGCCAGGTCTGGGACGCGCTCAAGGACACCGACGAGGACCCCGAGGACTCCTCGAACGTGGTCCTCCTGTACACCGGCCGTTCGCAGTCCAAGGACAGCAACGGCGGCGGCAGCGGCCAGTGGAACCGCGAGCACGTCTGGGCCAAGTCCCACGGCGACTTCGGTACCTCCACCGGACCCGGCACCGACATCCACCACCTGCGCCCCACGGATGTCCAGGTCAACTCCACGCGCGGCAACAAGGACTTCGACGAGGGCGGCTCGGAGCTCTCCGACGCGCCCGGCAACTTCACCGACGGCGACTCGTTCGAGCCCCGCGACGAGGTCAAGGGCGACGTGGCGCGCATGATCCTCTACATGGCGGTGCGGTACGAGGGCACCGACTCCTTCCCGGACCTGGAGCCCAACGACCAGGTCGACAACGGCTCGCAGCCCTACATGGGGCGGCTGTCGGTGCTGAAGCAGTGGAGTCAGGAGGACCCGCCGGACAGCTTCGAGCAGCGGCGCAACGACGTGATCTTCGAGCAGTACCAGCACAACCGCAACCCGTTCATCGACCACCCGGAGTGGGTCGACGAGATCTGGTAGTCCCGGACACCCCGGCCGCTGAGCCCCGCCCGCCGGGCGGGGCTCAGCGCTCTCCCCAGCCCGGCCACGACGGGGCGGTGCGCTCTCCCGCGGCGGCGTCCAGCGGGCGGGAGCGCCGGGCGAGGGCGCGCAGCCAGCCGAGCGCGACCAGGCTGACCACCAGCCAGCCGCCCCACTGGAGGCCGGTGATGAAGCCGACCTGGGCGGAGGTGGGCCGGGGCACGTAGCCCGTCTCCAGCAGGTGCCACTGCCAGTCGGTGCCGGTGAACAGCAGGGCGAGTGCGGCGGCGACCGCGTGCATGGCGTCCCACAGCGCGTGCAGCACGGAGAGCCCGAGCCAGGCCGCGACCACCGAGCCGGTCAGCCGCAGCCTCCCGGACCGGGCGGAGGCGGCGAAGAGCACACCGCCCGCGATCGCCGTCCACAGGCCGTGCCCGAAGGGGGCGAGCAGGCCGCGCAGGATCTCGGTCTGCACCAGGTCGGTCAGCGACAGGCCCTTCACGGTGAGCAGGGCGGTCAGCGCGTAGCCGGAGGACTCCAGCGCGGCGAAGCCGAAGCCGACGGCGGCGCCGAGGACCATGCCGTCGCGCGGCCGGTGCGGGCGCAGCCTGGCCGCCATCAGCCAGAGCGCGGCGATCTTCACGCCCTCCTCGATGAGCCCGACGCCCAGCCACATCCACGGCGAGGGACGCAGGAGCGAGGACTCCAGTACGGAGGCGCCCAGCACGCCGAGGGTGCCGCCGGCCAGGAAGGCCGCCATGAGGCGCTGCGGGGTCAGCACGCCGTCGGGCCCGGCCCGGTCGAAGGCCCACGCCACGAAGGTGACCGGCACCAGGAAGCTGCCGAGGAGCACCAGGGTGGGGATGAGGTTGGCGTTGCGGGTGGAGAAGGTGACGGCGACGGTCAGCAGCCACAGCAACAGGCCGACCACGAAGATGACCAGCCAGGGCCGGGGGCCGTGGCGGACGCCTCGCGCCGGGGCGGGCTGACGGTCCGGCGCCATGGACTCCCCTTCTCGGCTCGGCTGCTCGTCCGAGCCTCCGGCTGGTCCGGGGGCCGCGCCAGCGGGCCGGGTCCGGCGGGGTGAGCCGGTACTCCGGTCAGGGCGCCGGCTTCCTCCCCGCCTGCACGGCACCGGCTGCCGGCCTGGCCCCGCCGCGCCGGAACCGGTTCCGCAGCCCGGCGAGGCGCCCCGCTCGGGCCGCGGCCGGGGCCTTGTCCGGGGCGGGCGCGGGCTCGGCGGGGCCGGGGCGGGGCGCCTCGTCGGCCGTGGCGCCGGCGAGGGAGTGGTAGCGGTGGCCGATCCGGCGGCCGAGGAGCAGGTAGGCGAGGAGGGCGCCGCCCGTGTTGAGGAGGACGTCGTCGATGTCGAAGGCGCGGCCCTCCACCACGGAGCCCTGCGCCAGCTCCACCAGGACCATGACGACGGCGGTCAGTCCGACCACCCGCAGCAGCCGCAACCGGCGGGCGACCAGCACCGGCAGCAGCAGGCCGAAGGGGAAGCCGAGGAGGAGGTTGCCGCCGGCCTGCTTGAGGGCGGCGAGGAAGGTGTAGTCCTCGGCGTAGCTGCGCAGGGAGCGGCCGGGGGTGAGGTTGGCGTGGACCAGGTCGGCCGAGGCGGGTGAGGGCGTGAGCGTCACCTGCGCGAGGACGACCGAGAAGGCCACCATGGCGGCGAAGGCCACTGTCACGACCAGGGCGCGCGCCAGGGCGCGGACCCATGCGGCGCGGCGCGGTCGGGGGTCTTGCGCTCTGGTTGTCATGGACACCTGATGCCCCGGCGGGCCAGGGTCATACGCGCCGGTTCCGGCGGGCCGCGGGGCTCCTCGCCGGGTGGTGCCGCCGGTGCGGGAGTACGTTGGACGGTGGGTGTCGCGCCGTCCGGCGGCGGGCGCCCGCCGTACCGCGAGAAAGGCCCCTGACCATGGACACCATGCGCGCCGCGCGCCTCCACGTCCCCTCCCGCACCCTGTCCGTCGAGGACGTGCCGAAGCCCGTTCCGGGACCGGGTCAGGTCCGGGTGAAGGTCGAGGCGGCGGGCGTGTGCCTGTCGGACGTCCACCTGATCGACGGCACTTTGAGCCCGCTCTACCTGGAGGGGGAGACGGTGACCCTGGGCCACGAGGTGGCGGGCACGGTCGACGCGGCAGGCGAGGGCGTGGCCGGCTGGGAACCCGGGGAGCGGGTGGTGCTCCAGGCCGGGGAGTCACGGAACGGGACGACGTACACCCGCGGCGTCGACTACGACGGCGGCTGGGCCGAGTACGCGCTGGCGACCGCCACCACGCTGGTCCGGCTCCCCGACGCCATCCCCTTCAACCAGGCGGCGATCATCCCGGACGCCGTGTCGACGCCGTGGGCGGCGATCACCGGCACCGGTGACGTGCGTCCCGGGGAAGCGGTGGGCGTGTGGGGCGTGGGAGGGCTCGGCGCGCACGGCGTGCAGCTGCTGCGGGCGATCGGCGCGTACCCGGTGGTGGCCGTCGATCCGGCACCGGCGGCCCGGGAGCGGGCGCTGGCCTTCGGCGCGGACGCGGCCTTCGGCGCGGCCGACCCGGAGCTGCGGGCGAGGCTGCTGGCGCTGACCGGGGGCACCGGACTGGCGGCCGCGTTCGACTTCGCGGGGGTCCCGGCCGTGCGCGAGCAGGCGCTGACGGTGCTGGGCCCGAAGGGACGGCTGGTGCTGGTCGGCCTCACCGCCCACCCGCTCACCGTGGCCGACGGCACGCTCTTCAGCTACCTCCAGCAGCAGATCCGCGGCCACTACGGGTCGGACGAGCACCACGTGCCGCAACTGGTGGCGCTGGCCGGCGGCGGACGGCTCGACTTCTCCCGCTCCGTCTCCGGCGTGCTGCCACTGGAGCAGGCGGCCGAGGCGGTGCGGCGCACGGAGACCAAGGAGGGCGACCCGGTCCGGCTGGTCCTGCGCCCCTGACCTGGTACGACACCGTTCCCTGACGCCACGTCGGCAAGGGCTCCCGGCCATCCCTCCGGGCCTGCCCCGGAGGGATCGGGACGGGCCGGGTGAGGGGGGCCGGACCCCGTGTACTGTTCTCAGCGCAGTCGGCCCTCTGTCGGCCGTCTTCGCCCAGCCCACGGACCGGATACGGAGACTTCAGATGCTGGCCAGGGAACGGCAGCCGAGCCAAGCGGAACAGCACGGCGGCGGACGTACCGAGCCCCGCGCGGCCGGTCGCGGCGAGGGTCCGCTCGACCCGTACCGCCCCTCGATGTACTTCTACTGCGGCAACGAGCACGCGGTGGTCGAAGCGGCGCTGCGGGTGCTGGACGACCGCGTGCTGACGCCGGTCCGGCGGGCCGCGGGGACCGAGGGCGCCCGCACGGAGGAGCTCCTCGCGGTCTTCCTCGACACGATCCGCGACGTCTGGCAGGACCAGGGCCAACTGCTCGTGGCGGCCTGCGAGTTCATCGGCGAGGACGACGAGACCCGGGACGACTGGCGGGCCGCCTCCGTCGCGCTGGGCGACGCGTTCACGCCCGTCGTCTCCCGCGACCGGGAACGCGGCGCCCTGCCCACCGCGGGCGACGCGCACGCCCTGGTGGTCGCCCTGTGGTGGACGGTGGAGCGCACCTACTACATGGCGTACAGCGCCGGGCCCGTCCCGCGGGAGGTCAGCGAGGCCACCGCCATGCTGGGGCTGCTCACCCGCCGCACGCTCGGCCTCGCCGACGCCTGAGCCGTCGGCGAGCAGCGTCCCACGGCCCGCACGTGACTCCGTGCGGGCCGCTCGGG
This sequence comes from Streptomyces diastaticus subsp. diastaticus, assembly GCF_011170125.1. Taxonomy (NCBI): domain Bacteria; kingdom Bacillati; phylum Actinomycetota; class Actinomycetes; order Kitasatosporales; family Streptomycetaceae; genus Streptomyces; species Streptomyces diastaticus. The sequence continues at coordinate 283,280 of NZ_BLLN01000005.1, forward strand.
CGCCGTCCCTCCCGCCACTCCTGCCGCCGGTCACCCGGCCACCGGACGCCGATGGCGGGGTCCGGCCCCCGAAGGTACGTTGAGCGCCATGCCCCCTTCCTCCCGGCCGGTATCCGCCCCGTCGTCCGCCGGGGCGCCGGACGCCGGTGAGGACGGGCTGATCAAGGTCCGGGACGCCGCGGAGCACAACCTGCGCCACGTCGACGTGGACATCCCCCGCGACCGGGTGGTGGCCTTCACCGGGGTCTCCGGCTCCGGCAAGTCCTCGCTCGCCTTCGCGACCCTCTACGCCGAGGCCCAGCAGCGGTACCTGGAATCCGTCGCGCCCTACGCCCGGCGGCTGATCGACCAGGGTTCCGCCCCGAAGGTCGGCTCGATCACCGGCCTGCCACCCGCCGTCGCCCTGCGCCAGCAGCACAGCGGCGGCAGCACCCGCTCGACGGTGGGCACCGTGAGCCGCGTCTCCAACGTGCTGCGCATGCTGTACTCCCGGGCCGGCACCTATCCGGCCGGGCGGACCCCGGAGGACCTGGCCGGGACCTTCCCGCGCGACGCCGCCCCGCTGGACTCGGACAGCTTCTCGCCCAACACCGCGGTGGGCGCCTGCCCGACCTGCTCGGGCCTGGGCCGACTGCACACGGTCGACGAGGCCGCACTGGTGGGGGACGACTCGCTGAGCATCCGGGAGGGCGCCATCGCGGCGTGGCCGGGGGCGTGGCAGGGCAAGAACTACCGCGACATCCTCGCCGAACTCGGCATCGACATCGACGCGCCCTTCCACACGCTCCCGGCCGAGCGCCGGGAGTGGCTGCTGACCACCGACGAGCAGCCGACGGTCACCGTCCACCCGGTGCGCGACGCCCACCGCGTCGCCCGCACCTACCAGGGCACGTACATGAGCCCGCGCAAGTGGGTCAGCCACACCTTCGCCACCTCCAAGGCCGCGCACCTGCGGGCGAAGGCCGCCTCGTTCATGACCCAGGAGCTCTGCCCTGCCTGCCACGGCAAGCGCCTCAAACCCGAGGCGCTGGAGGTGACGCTCGCCGGGCAGGACATCGCGTACGCCACCTCGCTGCCGCTGGCGCGGCTCTCGGCCTTTTTGGAGCAGGTGCGCGGCCACCCCGACACCCTGGCCCTCCCGGCCGGGCGCAGGCAGGCCGGGCACGCGCTGATCGCGAGTCTCCAGGACCAGCTGGGCACCCTGGTGGACCTGGGGCTCGGCTACCTGGCCACGGCGCGCACCACCTCGACCCTCTCCGGCGGAGAACTCCAGCGGCTGCACATGGCAACCCAGCTGCGCAGCGGCCTGTTCGGCGTGCTGTACGTGCTGGACGAGCCCTCGGCCGGACTGCACGCCTCCGACACGGAGTTGCTGCTCACCGCCCTGCGGCGGCTCCGGGGGAGCGGCAACAGCGTCTTCGTGGTGGAACACAACGCGCAGGTGCTCGCCTCGGCCGACTGGATCGTCGACATGGGGCCGGGCGCCGGCCGGCACGGCGGGCGGGTCCTCCACAACGGGCCCGCCCGTGAACTGGGCGCCGTGCGCGACTCGGTGACCGCCCGGTACCTCGCGCCGGACGCGCCGCCCGCACCCGCGCCGAAGGAGCCGCGGCAGCCGGCCGGACAGCTGCGGCTGCGCGGGGTCACCGGCAACAACCTCCGCGACCTGGACGCTGACTTCCCGCTCGGCACCCTGACCGCCGTCACCGGGGTCTCCGGATCCGGGAAGTCGACCCTCGTCCGGCGCGCCCTGGCCGAGACGGTCCGCGGCCACCTGCACGGGGACGGCGAGGCGGACCGCGCCACGGCGCAGAACGACGAGGAGGAGGACGGCGTTCCCGCCTGGGCCCTGTCCGAGGACCGGGTGACGGTGCGGTCCGGCGCGGGCCTGGAGCACGTCGACCGGCTGGTGGTCGTGGACCAGAAGCCCATCGGCCGCACCCCCCGCTCCAACCTGGCCACCTACACCGGGCTGTTCGACAGCGTCCGCAAGCTGTACGCCGCCCAGCCGACGGCACGTGAACTCGGTTACACCGCTAGCCGGTTCTCCTTCAACGTGCCCCAGGGGCGCTGTCCGCACTGCCTGGGCGACGGGGTCGTCAGCGTCGAGCTCCTCTTCCTGCCCACCGAGACCTCCCCGTGCCCGGTCTGCGAGGGCGCCCGCTACAACCCGGGCACGCTCATGGTGCGTCACCGCGACCGGACCATCGCGGACGTGCTGGCGATGAGCGTGGAGGAGGCCCAGGACTTCCTGCACGACGTGCAGCCCGCCGCCCGCATCCTGGACCTGCTGGCCGACATCGGCCTCGGCTACCTGACGCTGGGCCAGAGCGCCACCACGCTCTCCGGCGGCGAGGCGCAGCGGATCAAGCTGGTGAGCGAACTGCACCGGGCGCCGCGCGGCCACAGCCTGTACCTGCTCGACGAACCCACCTCCGGCCTGCACCCGGCCGATGTCGACCTCCTCGTCGGCCACCTCCAGCGCCTGGTGGACGAGGGCAACACGGTCGTCGTGGCCGAGCACGACCTGCGCACCGTCGCCGCCGCGGACTGGGTCTTGGACCTCGGCCCGGGCGCGGGCGACGACGGCGGCCGCATCGTCGCCCGGGGACGCCCGCGGGACGTCGCCGAGGCGGGCGGCACCGCGACCGCCGACCACCTGCGCCGGTACCTCGCGACACGGGCGGGGTCGCCGGGCGGCGGGTGACGGGGCCCGGCGGGAGCCGCCGCAGACGACGCGGCACGTCGCACGCACCCGGCCGACGCGGGGCACGGCCCACCGCGCGTCGCCGGCCCCGGTCACAGGGGGCGTCCGCCACCTTCTGCACGCCGTCCGTGGTGGAGGGGGCGTGCGTGCCCTCGGCGCGCCGGGCACGAGCTCTCGCACGGGGCCAGCTCAGGCGTTTCCCGGTGTGGCGAAGGGGGCAGTCCCCCGCTCGGACAAATGGGGAGCTCGGGGCACGCGCCGGGCGCCGTGACCACCAGGGACATTCCGGCCATCCCCTAACATCACGGCATGGAACGCATCGCCTTTCTCGGCCTCGGCTCCATGGGAACGCCGATGGCCCGTCGCCTGCTGGCGGCCGGACACCCGCTGACGGTATGGAACCGGACAGCCGCCAGGGCCGAGCCGTTGCGCGCGGAGGGGGCTCGGGTGGCCCACTCCCCCACCGAGGCGGTCCTCGGCGTCGGGCTCGTCGTCACCATGCTCTCCGGCCCTCGGGCGCTCGACGACGTCACCGACGAACTGCTGCCCGCGCTGGGGCACGGGACCGTCTGGGTGGAGATGTCGACGGTCGGCCCCGACGCGGTGGCCACCCTGCGCGACCGGCTCCCCGAAGGCGTGCGGCTGGTCGACGCCCCCGTGATGGGCAGCGTCGACGCGGCGGCCTCCGGATCACTCCAGGTGCTGGCCGGCGGGGAGCTGGAGGGTCCGGCCGCCGAGGTCCTGGAACGCTTCGGCTCGGTGCGCCGCTGCGGTCCCTCCGGTTCGGGGGCCGCGCTCAAGGTGGTCCTCATCAACGCGGTGATCGGCGGCGTCGCGGTCGTCGCGGAGTCCCTGCGCCTGGCGGACGCCCTCGGCGTCGACCCGGCCGGAGCCCGGGAGGCGCTGGCCGCCGGGCCGATGGGGGGTGCGGTACGGCGGACCCTGTCGGACTCCGCGCACTACACCGTGGAGCTGGCCGCCAAGGACGTGGGGCTGGCGACCGGCGCGGCCCGCCTGCCCGTCCTGCGGGCCGTCGGGGAGGAACTGCGTTCCCGCGCCGATCTCGCGGGGCAGGACCTGTCTGCCCTGCGGAACGCACGCGCGTAGGCGGCCGCCCGGCCCGGCGGCGTGTCGGCCGGAGCGGGGACGCGCCCGCTGCCCCGTCGCCTCCGGTCTGACGCACCGCGCTGCTACCGCGCGGGCGAGAGCCGGGCGGCCGGGCCGCTCCCGGCCTCGTCGGCGAGATGGAGCGCGGCTGGCGCGCCGTCAGCGGCGGGCGTCGCCCGCGGCCACCGACGAGGCGGCGGGTCCGTGCCGCACCTGCGGCGCCCTCGGCGCGTTCGCCGGCGCCACCTGGGTGAGGGCGCGTTCGGCGTCGTCCAGGGCGGTGCGGGCGGCTGCGATCCGGGCGCGTAGCAGGGGCAGGGGCTCCGGCGCGGCGGGCGGGACCGCGGCGGGGGGCTTCGGGCTTCCGGAGTCGGACTCGGCCTCGCGCCGGGCCTCGTCGAGGGAGCCGATGACCACGCCGATCAGCAGGTTCACCAGCAGGAACGAGCCGAAGAGGACGAACGAGGCGAAGTACACGATCGTCCAGCGGGAGATCTCCAGACCGGTGCGGACCGCGTCACCGAGGCCGTCCAGGGTGATGAGGAGGAAGAGGGTGAGAGCGGCCCGGCCCAGGGAGCCGAAGTGCTCGGGGTCGTCGTCGGCGAAGAAGGTCCAGCCGACCATCGCGTACACGTAGAGGAGCAGGCCGCCGACGAGGAGGAAGCTGAGGGTGCCGGGCAGGCTCTTGCCGACGGCGACGAGGACGATCCGCAACTGCGGCAGGAAGCGGGCCGCGCGCAGGACGCGGGCGAGCCGCAGCAGCCGCAGCACCGTGGTGTTCTCGCGGAGGAAGGGCAGGAAGGCGCCGGTGACCACGGCGAGGTCGAAGAGGTTCCACGGGTCGCGGAAGAACGCGGCCGGCCGGTCGGCGTGGGCGGCGAGGCGGAGCAGGATCTCGGCGGCGAAGGCGGCGAGGAAGAGGTGCTCGGCGGTCTTGAGGAGCGGCAGCCACCCGGCGACGACACCGGTGTAGGTCTCGGCACCGAGCAGCACCGCGTTGGCGACGATGAGGACGAAGACGGCGCGGGTGAAGAACGGCGAGTCGACGGCGCGCGAGGCGCGGGCCGCCAGTCGGGTCGTTGAACGAGTGGTCGTCCGCGCGTCAGCCATCGGCTGTCTCTCCTGTCGTGCCCGGGGCCCCGTCCCGGCACGGGTGCGCCGGCGGCGGCACCCGCCGAAGTGGATCTTACGAGCCCGCGTGCGGGCTCCCGGCGGGTTCCGGCCGGGCGGGGTCGGAAGCGGCCTGGCGAGGGGAGAATGCGCGCATGAGGACAGGGGCGGGCGGCCCGAGTCGGGCGCGCGGGGCGTCGGCGGCGGTGGCGACACCGGTGGCGCTGTCGCTGGGACTGCTGGTCGTCGCCGGGTGCCTGCTGGGCTGGTACGTGCCGGGTGCGCTGGCCGAGGAGGCGGCGTACCGCTCGGCGCCGTTCTGCCCGGGGGCTCCGGCGCCGACGGGGTCGCGGGAGTGCCTGGACGCGGTGCCGGGCACAGTCGTGGCCAAGGAGCCCGGCGGTGGGCGGGGCTCGCGGCTGCCCGGGCTGCGGTGGACGACGGACGGCCGTAGCGCGCCGTCGTGGGTGCGGCTGGAGGAGGAGGGCGCGCTCTTCTCCTCCGTGTCCCCGGGTGACCGGGTGCGGGTGGTGCGGTGGCGGGGCGCCGAACGCGCCGTGGTGGCGGGCCCGTTGCGGCAGGAGACGGCGGCGACGCCGGTGGACGGGCACCGGCTGCCGTACGCGGTCGGGCTCGGACTGGTGCCGCTTGGCGGAGTGTTCGGGTGGGTGGCGTACGGGTGGGCGCGGCGGCCGGAAGGGGCCGCGCGGGCCTCGTGGCCGGTGTCGGTGCCGATGGCCTGCGGGCTGGTGCTGGGGGCGGTGGGGTTCTTCGGGCCGCTGGTGACCGACGGGCTGCTCGACGCGCTGCTGCTGAGCGCCGGGACCGCGGTGCCGGTGCTCGCGGCGGGGGCGTGGCTGCTGCGTCGGCGGCGGAACCGGCCGCCAGGGCCGGTCGAGGTGCTGCCGCGGCTGCCCGGGCGGGAGCGGTGCTTCCCCGGCGCGGTGGTGGGCGCGGTGCCCTGCGAAGTGGCGGGATTCAGCACGCTGGTGGCGGGGCCGGAGGGGTTGGCGGTGGCGGCGGGTGAGGAGCCGGGCGCGGCCCGCTGCCGCGTACCGGGCTCGGTGGCGGCCGTCCGGGTCCGGCCACGGGCGCACACGGACGCCCGCGCGGTCCGGGCCGGGGCGGGTGACTGGGTGGTGGAGTGCCGGGACGGGGACCGGGAGGTGCTCGTGGTGGCGGCCAGGGAGGACCTGCCGTGGGTCCTGGGCGTCCTCCGGTGAGAGGGGCGGACCGACGCTCGGGAGCGGGGCGGGACTTGTAGGCTCGGCGCCTCGTGCCACCGTCGACCTCCTGGAGTGCCACCGTGTCCGTCCCTCCTTCTCCGCCGCCGGCCGGGGCCGAGCCGCACGACTCCGGGATGCTCGACGTGGGCGACGGACAGCGGATCTACTGGGAGGCCCGCGGCAACCCGCGAGGGAAGCCGGCTGTGGTGGTGCACGGCGGGCCCGGTGCGGGGTGCCCGCCCCGCGCACCCCGGGCGTTCGACCTGAGCCGGTACCGCGTCGTCCTCTTCGACCAGCGCAACTGCGGGCGCAGCACCCCCCACGCGTCCGACCCCTCGGTCTCACTGCGGCACAACACCACCGACCACCTGGTCGCCGACATGGAGCGGCTCCGGCGTCACCTCGGCATCGGCCGGTGGCTGCTGTTCGGCGGCTCCTGGGGCTCCACACTGCTCCTCGCCTACGCCGAGCGTCATCCGGAGCGGGTCGCCGAGATCGTCATCCCGTCGGTGACGACGACCCGCCGCAGCGAGATCGACTGGCTGTACCGGGGCGTGGGGCGGTTCTTCCCCGAGGCCTGGGACCGGTTCGTGGCGGGCTCCGGTACGGCGCCGGACGGGGACCTGGTCGGGGCGTACGCACGGCTGGTGGAGGACGCCGACCCGGCGGTGCGGGAGCGGGCGGTGGCCGACTGGCTGGCCTGGGAGGACGCGGTGGTCTCGGCGGAGGGGCAGGGGGCACCGTACGCGGGGCGGCCGTCCGACGCGCAGACGGCCATGGTCCGGCTCTGCGCCTGGTACTTCTCGCACGGCGCCTGGCTGGCGGAGGGGGCGCTGATCCGGGACGCCCACCGGCTCGGCTCCGTTCCCGGTGAACTGGTGCACGGACGGCTCGACCTGGGCGGGCCGGTGCACACCGCGTGGGAGCTGGCACGGGCCTGGCCCGGAGCGCGGCTGTCCGTGGTGGAGTCGGCCGGGCACCTGGGCGGCGCCGAGACGCTGGCGCGGGTACGGGCCGCCACGGACGGCTTCGTGGCCTGACGGCCCCTCGGCACGGGACGTAGAGTGCGGTCGGCCGCGGGGAGGTTCCCGTGCGGCCGGGCGGGAGGCGGACGGATGGCGGGCGACGGGCGGGGACGGGCGCTGCGGCTGCGGGACACCGGGCGGGCGGTGGGGCGGATGGTGCCGGGGCCGCTCAACGCGATCACCGACGTGCCGGGGCTGCTGGTGGGGCAGACCACGCTGGACGACGACGAGCGGGGGGTGTACTCGGGCGTGACGGCGCTGGTGCCGGTGGCGCTGGAGGAGGCGCGGGCGGTTCCGGCCGGGTTCCACATGGTCAACGGCTACGGCAAGTTCGTCGGCGCGACCCAGCTGATGGAGCTGGCGGAGCTGGAGACGCCGGTGCTGCTCACCTCCACCCTGTCGGCGTTCCGCGCGGCGGACGCGCTGGTGGGGTGGGTGCTGGACCGGTCGGCGGCACCCGTGACCTCGCTCAACCCGGTGGTCGGCGAGATCAACGACTCCTGGCTGTCGGCGGAGCGCCGCCCGGTGGGGGAGGCGCACGTACACGCCGCGCTGGAGGGCGCCGACGCGGGACCGGTGGCGATGGGCAACGCCGGGGGCGGCACCGGCGCCTGCGCGCTGGGTTTCAAGGCCGGCATCGGCTCGGCCTCGCGGAGGGTGCCGCTGGAGGGCGGTCCCGCCACGGTGGGGGTGCTGGTGCAGGCCAACATGGACGGCGACCTGCGGGTGGCCGGGCGGACCGTACTGCCCGAGGAACTGGGGCTGGAGCGGTCGGGCCACACCTCGCCGCGCGGGTCGTGCGTGGTGGTCGTGGCGCTGGACGTGCCGTGCACCGGGCGGCAGCTGGAGCGGATCGCCGCCCGCGGGGTGCTGGCGCTGGGCCGGGTCGGGGCGGCGTTCAGCCACGGCAGCGGCGACTACGGGCTCGCCTTCTCCACCCGGGTCGCCGAGGCTCCGGTGGTGCTCTCCCCCGGCGAGCTGAACCTGGTGTTCACGGCGGTCCTGGACAGCGTGGAGGAGGCGGTGGTCGACGCGCTGCTGGCGGCGCGGACGGTGCGGGCCCCCAGCGGCCGCACCGCCCACGCGCTGCCCCACTCGGTACTGCTGGGGTGAGCGGGGGCGCCTCGCCCGCCGCTACCTACCGGGCACCACCCCCGCCAGACGGGCCAGCCCCGGGTCGGCCAGGGGCCTGAGGGCGAGCCGGATCAGGGCCAGCGGGTGGTCGTCCCCGGCGGGCCGGTTGGCCTTGAGCGTGCCGCAGCCCCGGCACCGGTGGATGAGCAGCCACTCCCCGTCGTCGCGGACGGTGAGGGTCAGGGCGTCCATCGGCGCCCGGCACTCCTCGCCCCGGTCGCCGGGTGCCCGCCCGTCGACATGACGGCTGGTCAGGCAGTACGGGCAGTGGTTGCGGTGAGCGGTGCCGGGGGCGCGGACGGGGACGTCGCGGCGGCAGCCGAGGCAACGGAAGGCGTCGCCCCGGTGGCCGTGGCGCCCGTGCAGCACGTCTTTGGGCCGCTGGGCACGGCGGCCGGTACGGGGGTTGCGGCGGGCTCGGTCTCTGCGGGGCATCGGCGGGCCCCTCAGATCCGGCCGAGGAGGTCGAGCGGGAACGGCGGCTGGGCGAGCGGCCGGACCGCCAGGGCCATCAGCGCCACCTGGTGGTCGTCCGCGCGGACGGGCGAGGAGGTGAGCGTGGCGCAGGTGGTGCAGCGGTGGACGAGCCGCCACTCGCCGGGCCCGTGGACGGCGACGGCGAGCGGGGCCATGGAGGCGCCGCAGAGGCCCGCGTCGTCCTGGTGCCGGGCGTGCAGGCACTGGGGGCAGTGGTCGCGCGGGCCGTCGTAGGTGGACGTGCCGCAGGAAGAACAGTGGAAGGCGGTGGGGTCGGTGCGGTGTGTGGTGGTGTGGGACACCCGGATACTCCTGGCCGGTGCGGTGTGTGGTCGCGGGAACGGCGGGAGCAGGCCGAGCGGGCCTCAGAAGCCTGGTTCGACGGGCGGTGGTCCGGTCGGCGGACGGGTGTCCGCATCGCGGTGAGGCGCGCTCGGCGCGGGCCGGTTCATCAACACCTGCTCGGTTCGCGGGCACGGCAGCCGGGGGCGGCCGCGCGGAGTCGGGGACAGCGGTGAACGTAGCAACGGCGTGGCACGCGCCGCCACCGGTTTTCCCGCCTGCCGACGGCGGGCGGTCAGTGCGCCGCCGGGCCGGTGAGCAGGGCGAGGACCGGCCCGGCCGCGACGCCGAGGGCCAGGGAGGCGGCGGCCGCGGTGTGTGCGGTGCCCCGCGCGAGCCGGTCCGCGTTCCCGGTGGGCGGGGCGGGGCCGGGGGTGAACGCGGGGGCGAGCCAGCGCAGGTAGTAGAAGAGGGAGACGAGGGTGTTGGCGGCGGCGAGGACCGCGAGCCAGCCGTATCCGGCGTCGAACGCGGCGGCGAACGCCTCCAGTTTGCCGAGGAAGACCGCGGTGGGCGGGGTGCCGACCAGCCCCAGCAGGCAGACGGCGAGGCTGCCGGCGAGCAGCGGGCGGTGGCGGACCAGGCCGCGCCAGGTGTCGGTGGTGGTGGCGCGCGGCAGGGCGCAGACGACGGCGAAGGCGCCGAGGTTGGTCAGGGCGTAGGCGGCGACGTAGTAGAGGAAGGCGGGCTGGGCGAGGGCGGTGCGCCCGGCGACGGCGACGGGCATCAGGAGGTAGCCGACCTGGCTGATCGCCGAGTAGGCGAGCAGGCGGCGGACATCGCGCTGGAGGAGCGCGGCGAGGTTGCCGAGGGTCATGGAGGCGGCGGCGAGGGTGGCGAGCAGGGCCGGCCAGGGGACGGCGCTCCCGGCCAGGGGGACGGCGCCGAGGCGGAACAGGGCGGTGAGCGCCCCGGCCTTCGGCAGGGTGGTGAGCAGGGCGGCGACCGGCGGGGCGCTGCCCCGGACGGTGTCGGGCAGCCAGAAGTGGCCGGGGACGGCACCGGCTTTGACGAGCAGGCCGCCGAGGACGCCGAGGGTTCCGGCGGTGAGCAGCGCGACCGGAGCTGCTTGGGCGCGGGCGATCTCCGGATGGGCGGTGGTGCCGGTCGCGGCGTACAGGAGGGTGGTGCCGGTGAGCAGGACGACGCCGCCGAGGGCGCCGAGTACGTAGAACTTCAGGGCGGCCTCGGTGCCGGGGCCGTCCTTGGCGAAGCCGGCGAGGGCGTAGCCGGGGATGCTCGCCAGCAGGTAGGCGGCGGCGATCAGCAGGACGTCCTGTGCCCCGGCGAGAAGGAGGGAGCCGGTGGCGGTGAGCAGGACGAGGACGTGGTACTCGCTCTCGCGGGGGTGACCGCGCAGGGGGCCGAGGCTGAGGGCGGTGACCAGGAGGGTGGCCCCGCACAGGACGAGGCGGACGGTGGTGGTGAGGGGGTCGAGGGCGTAGGCGCCGCCGAAGGCGGTGGCGACCGGTCCTGGGGCGGCGACGACGGCGGCCGTGGCGGCGGCGAGGCAGGCGAGGGCGGAGAGGACGGCGACGGTGTACTGGCGGCGCCGGGGCAGCCAGGAGCCGAGCAGCAGTCCGGCCACGGCGGCCCCGGCGAGGAGGAGTTCGGGCAGCAGGCCGAGCGGGTTCTCGTCCGTCGCGGTCATCGGGCCAGCAGCTCCAGGACGAGGCCGGAGGCGGGTTCGACGGTGTCGAGGAGGGGGCGTGGGGCGAGGCCCACGAGGGTGGCGAGGGCCAGCAGCGGCAGGACGGCGGCGGCCTCGCGGGGGCGCAGGTCGGGGAAGGCGCGCGGGCTGCCGGGGGCGGATGGCAGGCGTGGCGGGCCGAGGAAGACCTGCTGGTAGGCGCGGAGCAGCAGGGCGGCCGTCAGGAGGATGCCGAGGACGGACAGGGTGGTGGCCACCGGGCGCGGGCCGAGGCTGCCGGTGAAGATCTGGAACTCGGCGACGAAGCCGGAGAAGCCGGGCAGGCCGAGCGAGGCGAAGAAGGCCACGGCGGTGGCCGCGGCGAGGACAGGTGCGGTGGCGGCGACACCGGAGTAGGCGGCCATGTCGTAGGTGCGTCCGCGTTCGTGGAGGGCTCCGGCGAGGAGGAAGAGGGCGCCGGTGAGCAGGCCGTGGCTGACCATCTGGGTGACGGCGCCGCTGACGGCGAGGGTACGGGCGCTCTCGCCGCCGGGCGCGGCGGCGGACGCGGCGGCGCCGAGGGCCAGCACGACGTATCCCATGTGGGTGACCGAGGTGTAGGCGATCATCCGTTTGAGGTCGCTCTGGGCGAGCGCGACCAGCGACCCGTACAGCACGGAGACGACGCCGAGGACGACCGCGACCAGCGCGTACCGGCGCCAGGCTCCGGGCAGCATCGGCATGGCGATGCGCAGGAGACCGTAGGCGCCCATCTTCAGCAGGACCCCGGCGAGGATCGCGGACCCGGCGGCGGGCGCCTGGGTGTGGGCCAGGGGCAGCCAGGTGTGGAACGGCACTGTCGGCGTCTTGACGGCCAGTCCGGTGCCGACGGCGAGGAGCACGAGACCGGCGGCGACGGGCCGCCCGGCGAGCGGGTCGGCGCGGGTCAGGTCGGTCATGTCGAAGGTGTGCGGTGAGGCGGCGAGGTAGAGGCCGATGAAGCCGAGCAGCAGGGCGAGGGAGCCGAGGAAGGTGTAGAGGAAGAACATCAGCGCGGCGCGGGCCGCCTCGGCGCGGCCCCAGCCGGCGATGAGGAAGTACATGGCGACGATGGACAGGTCGAAGAAGACGAAGAAGAGGATGAGGTCGAGGGAGACGAAGACCCCGAGGCAGGTGGTCTGGAGCAGCAGGAAGAGGGCGCTGTGGGCGCGTACCCGGCGCCGCTCGCGCCACGAGTGCAGCGCACAGGCGAGGAAGAGGACGCAGGTCAGGGCGATCAGGGGCAGGGAGAGGCCGTCGGCTCCGACGTGGTAGCCGACCCCCGCCGAGGGAATCCACCGCACCCGTGTCTCGTACGCGAAGCCCTCGGCGGCGCCGTGTTTGGCCCACAGGACGGCGGTGGCCGCGAGCAGCAGCGCGCAGGTCGCGGTCCAGGCGGTGCGGTGGACCGCGTCGGGCGTGGTGCGCGGCAGGGCGAGCAGCACCAGGGCGACGGCGGCGGGGGCGAACACCAGGACCGTGAGGAGCACGGCGGGGCCTTTCTGTCCGGTCTCGGCGGGGTGGGGTCACCGGGGCGCCGGTGCGGGGCGGCGCGTCGGGAGAGACCTCGCCCGCCGGGGCACTGGCTCACCGGACGAGGACGAAAACGACGGCGAGGGCGGTGAACGCGGCGACGGCTTGGGCCAGGTACTGGTGGAGCTGCCCGGTCTGCGGCCGCCGCGCGCCCGTGCCGGCCCGGCGGACGGCCGCCGCCAGCGCGTTCACCCCGTCCGCCAGGCCGCGCTCGGCGAGCCGGTCGGTGCTACGGGCCAGCGCGAGGGCGCCGTGGGCGACGGTGTCCGTGGCGCGTTCCAGGACCCGGGTGTCGAAGGCGGCGGCGAGGCGCGCGGCGGCCAGGACGGGGCGGACGACCAGGGCGCGGGCGGCGCGTTCCAGGCCGAGCCAGTCCGTGAAGGGGGCGGGCAGGTCGAGGCGCGGCCCGCCCCGCGACCAGGCCCACGCCGCGGCGGCGAGGGCGAGCCCGCCGGACAGGGCCGCCTCCCCCAGGTGGGGCGCGGGCCGGCCGCCGGAGTCGAGGGTGCGCTCCAGAGCGGTGCGCAGGGGTGGCAGGGCGAGCGGGGTGAGGGCGGCGCAGGCCAGCGCGAGCAGGGTGAGCGGGGCGAGCAGCGCGGGCCGGGCGGGGGGCGCGGTCGCGGGCGGGGGCGCCGGTCGCCACACGTACCAGAGGGCCTTGGTGCTGTAGACGGCGGCGAGGGCTGCCCCGGCGAGGCCGGTGGCGTAGAGCCAGGGGTCGCGGGTGAGGGCCGCGGCGAGCAGGACGTCCTTGGCGGCCCAGAGGGCGAGCGGGGGGAGCCCGGCGAGGCAGAGGGCGCCGGTGGTGAAGAGCGGGCCGAGGGCGCGGGGAAGGCGGGCGGCGCCCGCGAGGCCAGGGAGCAGACGGGTGCCGTAGGCGCTGAGCCAGGCACCGGAGAGAAGGAAGAGCAGGCTCTTGGCGGCGGCGTGGGCGAGGAGTTGGAGGGTGCCGCCGGTGGTGGCGCCCGCCCCTGCGGCCAGCACCATGAAGCCGAGCTGGGCGCAGGTGGAGGCGGCCAGGAGCTGTTTGAGGTCGCGTTGGGCGACGGCGACCAGGCCCAGCACGAGGGCGGTGGCGGCGCCGGCCCAGGCGGTCAGCTCCGCACCCCAGCCGGTGGCGGCCAGCAGCGGGCCGGTACGCAGCAGCAGGTACGCCCCCGCGGCGACCATGGTGGCCGAGTGGAGCAGGGCGGAGACGGGGGCGGGGCCGCGCATGGCGCCGGAGAGCCAGAAGCTGAACGGGAGCTGGGCGGACTTGCCGAGTGCGGCGAGGATGACGCCGGCCGCGGCGACGGAGCGCCAGGGCTCGTCGGTGCGGGCGAGGTCGTCGAGGGCGAGGGACGCGGCCCCTCCGGCGAGGCCGGCGCCGGCCGCGACGTAGAGGCCGAGGTCGCAGCCGCGGGTGGTGAGGAAGGCGGTGGTGGCGGCACCGGTGGCCTCCCGGTCGCGCCAGCCGTGGCCGATGAGTGCCCAGGAGGTGGCTCCCATGACCTCCCAGCCCGTCAGGAGGACCGGCAGGGTGGCGGCGGTGACGGTGGTCAGCATGGCGCCGGTGAAGATCAGCATCAGGCCGGTGAAGCGAGCCGGGGAGCCGGACGGGCCGAGACCGGCGCGGCCGGCGAGCAGCACCAGGGCCGCGACGGCGGCGACCGTGACGGCGAGCGGTGCGGAGAGGCCGTCGACGGACAGCCGGGCGGGCAGCCCCGGCAGGAAGGGCGCGGTGGCGTCGGCCCCGGCCCGGGCGGCGACGGTGGCCAGTGCGCAGGTGGCGACGGCGAGGACGGCGCCCGCGGTGGGGGCGGCCCGGTCGGCGCGGTGCCCGGTGAGCAGCAGGACCGCGCCGCCGGCCAGGGGCAGGGCCGGCAGCAGCCAGAGCGGGGCGCTCATCCGCGCAGCTCCGCGGCCTGGTCGGTGAGGTCCTTCTCACCGGTGCGGAACAGGGCGGTGACCACGGCGAAGCCGACCGCCATCTCCAGGGCCATCGCGGTGACCGCGAGGACGACGACGACCTGGCCGCCGGCGTCGGCGGGGGCGAGATGGCGCCAGGCGGCGGAGGCGGCGACGATCACGGCGCCGATCATCAGCTCCAGCCCCATCATCAGCATCACCACGGACTGCTGGGTCAGCACTCCGAAGAGGCCGGTGCAGAACAGGGCGGCGGCGAGCAGCAGCAGGAACGTGAGAGTCACCGGCCGACACCTCCGCGTACGGGATCGTCGGGCCGTTCGGCACGCAGGTCGTCACCCCACCGGTCGTAGCGGCCCCGCCGGGTGGCGAGGACGACGGTGGCGACGATGGTGGCGAACAGGGCCGTGCCGAGCGTCATCATGGTGAGCATCTGGGGCCCCATCAGGGACATGCCCAGTTCGAAGGTGGGGTCGGCCGGCGGCCGGCCGGTGGCGGCGGGCCAGTCGGCGGTGAGGATCCCGGCGGCGAGCAGGGCGAAGAGAGCGGCGCAGAGCACGGCGGCGGCGCGGGTGTTGTGGAGCATGGCCATGGGCATCAACCCGGCCGGGTTCATCATGAACATGATCATGAAGACGGCCATCACCGCCATCTCGACGGTCATCATCAGGATGATCACCACTCCGAGGTACTCCAGGCCGAGCAGCAGCACCTCCCCCGCGACGCACAGCAGGGCGGCCAGCAGGGCGAAGGTGGCGCGGGCCATCGAGTCGAACCGGAAGACCATGACGCCGGCCGCGACCGCGAACAGGCCGAGCGCCCACGCCAGGATGTCGTTCAGCACGGCGCGCCCCCACTCCTCGCGTCCGGCCCCGCCGGCCGCCGCCTCATGGCAGCACCACCACGGCGACGACCAGCGCCTGGAGGACCGCGAGCGGCGTCAGCACCACCCAGGCCAGTTCGGTGTACCGGTCCATGCGGACGCCCGGCAGGCGGCGGCGCAGCCACAGCAGCAGCGCGAGCACCGCCCCGGTCTTCACCAGGGTCCAGGCCCAGCCGGGCAGCAGCGGGCCGTGGCCGCCGCCGAGGAAGAGCGGGACGGCCATCGCGGCGGAGGTCAGCAGCAGCAGGCGGCGCCCGCCCAGGAGCAGGAGGCGGTCGGCGCCGGTCAGTTCGGACGCCACACCCCGGGCGAGGTCGCGTCCGGCGGGCTGGCCGAACGGCCCCCAGAAGGCCATGGCCGCCGCGCTCAGGAGGTAGAGCGCGAAGGCGGCCGGCATCCACACGGCGAACCACAGGCCGCGCTGCGCGTCGGCGATCTCCGTGACGCGCAGCGATCCCGCTCCGAGCGCGGCGGTGGTGAGGGCCAGCATGTGCGGGATCTCGTAGGCGAGGCCCTGTGCGAGGAAGCGGTAGCCGCCGACCGCCGACAGGGTGGAGCCGGGTCCCCAGCCGGCCAGCCAGACCGCCGCCCAGGCCAGCGCCTCCATGGCGTTGAACCAGACCACGCCGTCGCCGAGGTCGCTCACCGGGGTCGAGCCGAGCGGGACGACGGCGGCGGCCAGGACGGCGGCCACCGGCAGCAGCACGGTGCCGGTGCGCGTGGCGAGGGTGTCCGCCGCGACGGTGCGGCGCGGCTGCTGGACGAGCAGCCGCAGCACCTCGCGCGCGGGGGCGGCCGAGCGGGCGTCGGCGCACGCCACGGCGAGGGCGGCGGGGACGAGGAGGACCGGCAGGGCGGCGGCCGTCCACAAGGGCGCGGAGTCAGCCACGGGTCACCTCCCCGGCGGCCACCGGGGCGAGTTCGTCCGGGTCGGGGTCGAGGCTGGCGAGGGTGAGCCGGGCGGCGGCCAGTTCCGCGCCGCGCAGCAGGGGCGGCAGGACGTCCAGCAAGGCGCGGGAGGGCGGGCACCGCCCCGCCAGGCCCCCGCGCGGCCCCGCCGGGTCGTCCGGAGCGAGCGGCCGGGGATCGTCGCAGGCGGCGGCCGAGCGGGCGGCCTCGGTCAGCCACCGCACCGTCCGGTCCCAGGCGTCGCCGTCGGCGGCCAGTGCGGGACCGCCGATCCCGGCGGCCAGGGCCTGCTCACGCGGCAGGACCCCGATGCCGGAGGTCAGCCACCGCAGGGTCCGCGAACGCCCCACCCGCCTGGTCAGGCGCTCCACCGCGTGAGCAAGTTCGCGGGCGGGGGCGCCGGCGAGGGCGGCGTCCCGCAGGCGGCGGGCGCGGGCGGCGGCGTCCGGCCAGTCGGCCACCGCCAGGAAGCGTCCGAGGCTGTCGAGATGGGCGGCGCACCGGCGGCGCGCGGCCGCGCCCCGGCTCACGGGGGCCCCGGCCGCCGCCTGCCGCCAGGGCTCGTCCCAGAACGGTGGCCGGGGCGCGGGCGCTGCCTCGACGACCTCCACGCCGGTCACCTCCTGCACCACGTCGCCCTGGAGGGTGAGCCGCAGCACCAGACCGGCCGGCCAGTCGGGCAGCACGGGCCCGAAGGGGACGTGCAGGCGGTCCAGCCGCAGCCCGTCGCGGTCGTCGGCGCGCTCGGCCAGGGGGAGGCCGGAGATGAGCGCGGGGGTGTCGTGGGAGTGCGCCGCCGAGCCGTCCGCCCGGTCGTGGCCGCCGTGGTGGCCGGTGGGGCCCGGCGTTCGGCCGTCGTCGCGCACGGGCCCGCCGTTCCCCGGAACGTACGGTCCCGGGTCTTTGCGCGCGCGCTGCCGCTCTGGTCCGGCGGCGCCCCGCAGCAGCGCCGCGTGTCCCGCGTCCAGCGCCGCCCGGGCGCCGGGTGGGTCGTCGATCCGGACCAGGGCGCGGGGCTCGGCCAGGGCCGTCCACGTCCCGTCCAGCCACGCGGGCGCCTCCTCGCGGGGGCTGCCCACGAGCACCAGGAGGTCGGCGGCGGCCGGCGACGGGGCGTGCGGCCAGCGGCGGTCGCCCAGTTCACGCTCGACGGCGAGCCGGGCGCGGGTCGCTCCGGGGAGTACCGCGGTCAGTACGGCGGGGCGGGCCAGCGCGGCCTGCCGCAGCGCGCTCCTCAGCTCCACCGGAAGGCGCCCTCCCGCCAGGCGTAGGCGACGGCCGCCAGCAGGATGCCGAGGAAGAGGAACATCTCGACCACGGCCGGGGTCCCCGTCTCCCGGACCACCCGCACCCACGGGTACATGAAGAGCATCTCCATGTCGAAGGCGAGGAAGACCAGGGAGACCGGGTACCAGCGGACGTGGAAGCGGCTCGCGGGGTGCTCGGCGGGAGCCAGTCCTCCACTGAACGGCGGCAGCGCGCGGGCGGGTTCGCGGCGCACGGCGCAGAACCGCCCGGCGCCGTACAGGAGCAGGACGCCGAACAGGCAGACGGCGAGCAGCAGGAGCACCGGGCGCCCTTCCGCACCTGCCACGCGCGCTCCTCCTCATGGAACCTCCGCCGGTCCTCGGCCGGAGCCAGCATGCCAGCCGAACCTTCGCATTCGTTCCCAAAACGCCCCAGGGTACGGAGAATGGCGGGTGCGGCCGACCGCCTCCCCGCCGACCCGCCCCGTAGCCTCGGCGTGTCCCGACGCCGCTTCCCAGGAGGCCGCCGTGCCCGCACCCTCCCGCTCCGCCCTGCTCCTCTCCGGCCTGCTCGCCGCGGCGGGCGCCGCGCACTTCGCGGCGCCGAGGGGGTTCGACGCGATCGTGCCGAAGGCGCTGCCCGGCGAGCCCCGCCACTGGACACGGCTGAGCGGCGTGGCGGAGGTGGCGCTCGCCGCCGGGGTCGCGTACCCGCGCACCCGGCGGTCGGCGGCCGGACTCACCGGGGCGTTCTTCGTCGCCGTCCTCCCCGCCAACCTCCAGATGGCCGCCGACTGGCGCGACCGGCCCGCCCCGCAGCGCGCGATGGCCTACGCCCGGCTCCCGCTCCAGGTCCCGCTGATCCTGTGGGCGGAGTCGGTCAGGCGCGGGGCTGCGCGCCGGTCCTGACGCCTCGTCGGCAGGGCCGCACCCGCGCCTCCCCCGGGGGTCATTCCCGCCGAAACGTGCGGTCAGCGGACTTTCGGCTGCCACCGGTCCGCGGCCGCCTCTTGATGAAGGAGGGCCCGCTGTGCCATACAGGTCCAGACCAATAACTCCGGTGGAAGGCTGCCCTCGTGCGTGGAACTCCAGAACTCCCAGCCCCCACGGCCGCCGGCGCCCCCGCGGCGGGCCCGGCGCCGCGGCCCGCGCTCCCCCGGCGTGCCGCCCGGGTTCCGCTCCTGGTCGTGGCCGTGGCGGTGGCGCTCACCGGGTGTTCCCTGGGCGGGAGGACGGTGGAGCCGGACCGCCCGCCCACGGCGCCGACCGGGGTGACCGCCGTGGCCGGCAGCGCCACCTCGGTCCACGTGATGTGGAACCAGTCGACCGACGACAAGGGCGTCGAGCGGTACGAGGTACTGCTCGACGACAAGAAGGTCAAGGAGGTCCCGGCCGAGCGGCACATGGTCGACATCACCGGCCTGCGCCCCGGCACCGAGCAGGTCTTCACGGTGCGGGCTCTGGACACCGCGGGCAACGAGGGCCCGGCCAGCAAGCGGGTGTCGGTCACCACGCCGAAGCAGGGCCCCGAGGACACCCGCCCGCCGACCGCTCCCGCCGAACTGACCGCCGAGTCCGGCGGCAGCCGGGCCGCCACCCTGACCTGGACGGCCGCCAAGGACGACGAGGCGGTCGCCTCGTACGACATCTACCAGGGCGACACGAAGATCCACAGTGCCGGCGGGGACAGCACGTCGGCGGTGGTGAC
Source organism: Streptomyces diastaticus subsp. diastaticus (assembly GCF_011170125.1). Classification (NCBI taxonomy): domain Bacteria; kingdom Bacillati; phylum Actinomycetota; class Actinomycetes; order Kitasatosporales; family Streptomycetaceae; genus Streptomyces; species Streptomyces diastaticus. The sequence goes on from NZ_BLLN01000005.1 coordinate 302,262, forward strand.
GGGGCTGCGGCCGGGCACCGCCTACCGGTTCACCGTCAAGGCGCGCGACGGCGCGGGCAACGTCTCGCCCGCCTCCCCCGAGGCCCCTCTCACCACGGCGGGGAAGGGAGCGCCCGAGGCGGGCGCCGCGCCGACGGAGCTGGTCGCGACCGCGCGGCACACCGGCGAGGGCCACTACATCGACCTGACCTGGGTGGCGCCGAAGACCGGCGGTGAGGTCACCGAGTACCAGATACGGCTGGACGGGAAGCAGGACACCAGCCTCGTCTGGGGCGGCGAGGTTCCCGAGGGGAAGGCCGAGTACACCTTCTTCGTGGGCAAGGAGGACGGGGTGAAGCACCGCGTGAAGCTGCGGGCCAAGCTTCCCGACGGCACCTGGGGCGGGTTCTCACCGGAGCGGACCGTGGTGACCGGGAAGGAGTGAGGGCGGCGCCGTCGGGCGGAGGCAGCCACCCACCAGCGGTGTCGCGCACGGGGACGGGTGCTCCGTGGGACGGGCGGGCCGTCGGTTCCGGCCACCGGCACGGGCCCCTGGGCCGGCGGCGCGCCGGGCGTCCCGCCGGTCTCCCGCCTCCCGGTCAGTCCGCCAGGCGCCTTCCCCGCCCGCTCCGCCCCGCCCGCTCCGCCCCCGGCAGCCCCGCACCGGCGGAGGCATTCGGGCCGCCCCACCCACCCCGGCCTTCGCACGAGGGGAGCGGGAGTGGGTCATCGTGAGCGGCCGCGCCGAGGGCCGCTGCAGGCGGCGGCGGGCGCGCGGCACTGAGCGTCCCTCAGGAAGGGGCCCCCGCCTCACCGGCCGGGCGCGCCAGTTCGTCGAGCGCCTCGGTCAGCCAGGTCGTCCAGAAGGTCTCCAGCTCGATGCCCGCCCGCAGGACGATGTGGCGCAGCCGGTCCTCGCGCGGCCGGTCCGGCACGGGAGGGAAATCCCGGCGCTCGATGGCCTCGTACTCGGCGAGCTGCGCGCGGTGCAGCTCCAGGTGACGGCTCAGCTCCTCCTCCAGCCCGACACCACCGACCACGGCGGCGGCGCGCAGCCGCAGCAGCAGCGGGTCCCGGACGGTACGGGGGTCCTGCGGCTCGGCGGCCCAGCGGGCCAGTTCCTCGCCGCCCGCCGACAGCACCTCGTACTCCTTGCGGCGGCCCCGGGCGGGCTTCTCGGTGGGCAGGGAGCGGATCAGCCCCTCGCGTTCGAGGCGGCCGAGCTCGCGGTAGATCTGCTGGTGGGTGGCGGACCAGAAGTAGCCGATCGACTTGTCGAAGCGGCGGGTCAGCTCCAGTCCCGAGGAAGGCCTCTCCAGCAGGGCCGTGAGGATCGCGTGCGGCAGGGACATGGACCAATCCTAAGGAGTGCGCGGGCCTGCCCGGGCCGGCCGCCGCCCGTACCCGGCCATGACGGCCGGGCACGGGCGGACACCGCGGGTCAGAGCGTCGCGGCCAGTTCGGTGCCCTGCTTGACGGCGCGCTTGGCGTCGAGTTCGGCGGCGACGTCGGCGCCGCCGATCAGGTGGGGTGCGCGGCCGGCCGCGCACAGCTCCTCGTAGAGGTCGCGGCGGGGTTCCTGACCCGCGCACAGGACGACGGTGTCGACCGGAAGCGTGCGCTGCTCGCCCTCGACGGTGAGGTGCAGGCCCTCGTCGTCGATGCGGTCGTAGGTGGCTCCCGCGACGGTGGTCACGCCCCGGTGGCGCAGCTCCGTGCGGTGGATCCAGCCGGTCGTCCTGCCCAGGCCCGCCCCGACCTTGCCGGTCTTGCGCTGGATGAGGTGGACGGTGCGCCCGGTGGCGGGGAGTTCGGGTTCGCGCAGACCGCCGGGGGTGGCGTACGTGGTGTCGACGCCCCAGTGGCGGAAGTAGGTGGCGGCGTCGCGGGAGGCCCCGTCGCCGCTGTCGGTGAGGTGGGCCGCCACGTCGAAGCCGATGCCGCCCGCGCCGATGACGGCGACGCGGCGGCCGACCGGCACCCGGTCGCGCAGCACGTCGAGGTAGCCGACGACGGTGGGGTGGTCCACGCCGGGGATGGCGGGGACGCGCGGGGTGACGCCGGTGGCGAGCACGACCTCGTCGTACGCGTGCTCGGGGAGGTCGGCGGCGGTGACGGACTTGCCGAGGCGGACGTCGACGCCGTGCTCGGCGAGCTGGACGCGGAAGTAGCGGATGGTCTCGTCGAACTCCTCCTTGCCGGGAACGCGCCGCGCCACGTCGAGCTGGCCGCCTATCTCCTCGGCGGCGTCGAAAAGGGTGACGGCGTGGCCGCGCTCGGCCGCGGAGACGGCGCAGGCGAGCCCCGCCGGTCCGGCGCCGACGACGGCGACGCGCTTGCGCAGCCGGGAAGGGGCGAGGACCAGCTCGGTCTCGTGGCAGGCGCGCGGGTTGACCAGGCAGCTGCTGATCCGGCCGCTGAAGGTGTGGTCGAGGCAGGCCTGGTTGCAGCCGATGCAGGTGTTGATGGTGTCGGCGCGGCCGCGCGCGGCCTTGGCGACGAAGTCGGGGTCGGCGAGGAAGGGCCGGGCCATGGAGACCATGTCGGCACGCCCGTCGGCGAGGACTTCCTCCGCGACCTCGGGGGTGTTGACGCGGTTGCCGGTGACCAGCGGGACGGTCACGGCGCCCCTCAGCTCACGGGTGACCCAGGTGAAGGCGGCGCGTGGCACCTGGGTGGCGATGGTGGGGACGCGGGCCTCGTGCCAGCCGATGCCGGTGTTGATGAGGGTGGCCCCGGCCTCCTCGATCAGCTTGGCGAGGGCGACGACCTCCTCCAGCGAGGAGCCGCCGGGGACGAGGTCGAGCATGGAGAGGCGGTAGATGAGGATGAAGTCCTCGCCGACCCGCTCCCGGACCCGGCGGACGATCTCCACGGGGAAGCGGACGCGGTTCTCGTAGGAACCGCCCCAGCGGTCCTCGCGGTGGTTGGTGCGCGCGGCGATGAACTCGTTGATGAGGTAACCCTCGGAGCCCATGATCTCGACGCCGTCGTACCCGGCGGAGCGGGCCAGGGCGGCGGCCCGGACGAAGTCCTCGACGGTCTCCTCGACCTCGTCGTCGGTGAGAGCGTGCGGGACGAAGGGGTTGATCGGGGCCTGGACGGCGCTGGGGGCGACGAGGTCCTGATGGTAGGCGTAACGGCCGAAGTGGAGGATCTGGAGGGCGATCTTGCCGCCCTCGCGGTGAACGGCCTCGGTGACGACACGGTGCTCGGCGGCCTCGGCCTCGGTGGTGAGGCGGGCGCCGCCCTCGGCGGAGCGGCCGCGGTCGTTGGGGGCGATGCCGCCGGTGACCATGAGGCCGACGCCGCCCCGGGCGCGCGCCGCGTAGAACGCGGCCATCCGGTCGAGGCCGCCGGGGGCCTCTTCCAGGCCGGTGTGCATGGAGCCCATGAGCACGCGGTTGCGCAGCGTGGTGAACCCGAGGTCCAGCGGGGTCAGCAGGTGCGGGTAGTCACTGGCGCTGCTCATGGCGGCCCTCCGTACGGCGATGTCGTACGGACAGTTCTAGAGGACACCCCCATCGTTGTGCAACTAGTTGCAGAAGGGAGTGGCAGCGGTCACGCGCTAGGCCCGGTGGGCGCCCGCGCCACCGCTCCCGCCCTGGCCGGCGGGAGGATCGTCGGAGAGAGGGGACGTCCCGAGGTCGAAGCCCTCGGGACCGAGCGGGTCCCCGCCGGCCTCGCTGCCGCCGTCGCGGACCTGCGCCACGTAGCCGAGGGGGAGTTCGTCGCCGTCGACCGTGATGGCCTCGACGGCCCCCGTGGCCGGGTCGATGTCGGCCTGGATGCCGGAGCCCACGTAGCGCGGGTAGCCGCTGGCACCGAGGTCGCCGGTGGCCTCGACCCGGGCCTCCCGGAGCGGGGAGCCGTGCTCCGGGCGCCCCTCCGGGTCGGTGAGCTGGGGCTTCAGGACGACGGTGTACCAGCGCGGGTGCTCGCTCATCTCGCTCATGGCGCGAGGCTAGCGGCCGGCGCGCCGGGGGCCGGCGCGGCGCGGAGGGGCAGGCCGGCCCGACACCCGGAAGGGGGCGTGGGCGGGGCGACGGGGGGCAGGTGCGGCGGCAGGGAAATCCCCCGCGCTTGATACGGTGGGGGGTATCGGAGGCGCTCGTTCAGACCGCCGCCTCCGCCCGTCGGGCGCCCGCCTCCCCGGCGGTCCGCCCCACGCGTCCGTGCACGCGTGCGGCACGCACCTTCCCCACCCGCTCCAGGAGGACGCCCCCGTGACCATCTCCCCCGCCGACCTCCACGCCCGCGAGACGCCGAAGACGCTCGTGCTCGACGTCCGGACGCCGGGCGAGTTCGCCGCCGGACATCTGCCCGGCGCGGTGAACCTGCCGCTCGACAGCGTCTCGGCGCTTCTGCCCGAACTGCAGGACGCAGCCGGGCGGCGTGAGCTGTTCGTGGTGTGCGCCACGGGCCGCCGCTCCGCCGACGCCTGCAACCGGCTGGCCACCGTCGGCATCCCCGCGACCGGCGTCGAGGGCGGCGTCAGCGGCTGGACCGCGGCCGGCCTGCTCCTCGAACCGGGGCCGGCTCCGTCCCGTGCGGTCTGGGCGATGGACCGGCAGGTCCGCTTCGCCGCCGGCTCGCTGGTCCTGACCGGCCTGCTCCTCGGCCGCCGCGCCCCGCGCGCCCGGCTCCTCTCCGCCGGGGTGGCGACCGGCCTCGTCTACTCCGGCGTCAGCAACACCTGCGGCATGGCGGCACTGCTGGCCAAGCTGCCCTTCAACCGCCCGGCGCCCACGGTGCTGGACACGGCCCGCGCCGCCCTGCGCGACTGAGCCACCCCGACCTCCGCGCGCGCGAGAACCGCCCCCGGCAGCGGCGGGTCGCACGCGCGGAGATCCCCCACCGCCGGCGGCTCGGACCACCTTCGCCGGATGACGGAACCTCCCCACCTCGCGGCGGTCCGCACGTCGTACGACACCGCCGTCGCCGAGCACGCCGCCCCCGTCGAGGATCTCGCCGCACTCACGAGCTCGTGCAAGGTTGGCGGTGACGTCGACCCTGCCAGCTCGTCAGGCCGTTCGCGGTGGGGATGCAGGCACGTGGGTGTGGATCATGTCGGAACGTCGGGGCACGGGCCTTTCAACGGCTGTGATTGCCGACTCGGTCGCGGAGTTGGGACCGATCTGGCAGGCACGCAGGGTTTCGAGCTACTCGACGGACCACGCCGGCGAGCGGTCGGAGCGGGCGCGAAGTACAAGCTGGTCTTCGCCGACCGGCTCCTGGCCACACTCGTACATCTGAGACACGGCGTCACCCACGACGTACTGGCCTGCTGGTTCCAGGTGGACCGGTCGACCATCCCCCGTGCCGTCGGCGAGATCCGGCCGCTCCTCGCCGGCCGAGGCTGTCGCATCGACGGTGGTCTGCGACTTCACACGCTTGCCGATGTGATCACCGGCCTCGGCGCCACCGGCCGGACCGCGCTGATGGACGCCACCGAGATCCGAGTCCGTCACCCGGGCGCACACCTCGGCGGACGCAGCCGCTTCATCTTTGGCAAGAGCCGCATCAACGCCATGAAAGCCCTCGTCGTCACCGACCAGCGCGGACGACCACTGTTCTGCGGCGAGGTCCGGGCCGGCTCCGTCGCCGACATCACCCAAGCCTGTGACACCGACGTGGTCGACCTGCTCGCCGACACCATTGACCTGCACATCCTTGCCGAAGCCGGCTACCAGGGCCTCGCGGCCCAAACCCACGGCCAGGTCGTCACCCCACCACGCAAACGCCGCGGCAAACACCTCGAACGCTTGCAATGGCTGATGGCACACCACGAAGCCGCCCGCTTCGCTCACTCCTCAGCCAGAAACCGCGTCGAGCACGGCACCGCCCACCTCAAGAAACTGGAGGACTCTCGCCCGACACCACACCCACCGGGACACCTGCCCGACACCATCAGAGCCATCGTCGGACTCCTGACCGACCAACAAGCAACCCACCACACGAAGGCACTCGCGCTGCACGTGCTGGCCGCGTGATCAAAAGGCCGACCGCAACATCAACACGTCTTCATCCCAACCATGCACGAGCTCGTTGGAATCCCTAACGAAATAGGACCTGGAGGTTGACGAGAGCGAGCAATTCTCCAACGGGTACAGCAGTCCTTCCGCAGCGGAGACCACGCCGACTGGGCCGGATGTCAGAGCCGTGTGGCACTGTCGCCTCGTGCTCATCTTCATCGTCGGATCGATCGGGGGACCCGATGGCGGCCAGTGATGAGGCGGCCGAGGAGACTAAGGAAACCGGTGTCGCCGCACTCCCGGGGGTGTACGACGAAAGGCACCGCGAGGACCGGCTGCCTCGGGCGTACACGCTGTGGCTCGTCGGCATCCTGGTGTCGCTCGTGGGCAATTCGGTCTTCTACTTTGCCCTCGGCTGGGCGGCCAGCGAGTATGGCGGGAGCGTCGCGGCGCTGGCCCTGAGCGCGATCACGCTGCCTCGCGTCCTGTTCCTTCTCGTCGGAGGGGCGGTCAGCGACCGCGTCAGCGCGCGCCGCGTGCTGATCACCAGCGACGCGGTGATGCTGATCTTCTCGCTCTTTCTCGCGGCTGTCGCCTACTCTCTGGGAGCTCCGCCCTTGTTGCTCATCGCAGCGGGCGTTGTGGTCGGCATCGTCGACGCGTTCTATCTGCCAGCTTCAGGGTCCATGCCCCGACGGTTGGTGGACAAGGCTCAGTTGCCTCGTGCGTTGTCCCTCCGGCAGGTCGGCGGCCAAGTGATCAACATGGGAGGCGGCCCGTTGGCCGGCGTGCTGGTCGGCCTGGCGGGGTTCGCGGGCGCCGCTGTCGTCAACGCGGTCACCTTCGCCTTCACTTTGGTTGTCCTGATTGCCGTCCGCCCCCAGCAGCACGTGCCTCCGGCTCCGAAGACGGACGGTCTCCTGAAGGAAGCCTTGAACGGGGTGAAGGTGGCCTTCTCCCATCCAGTGCTGCGCCCGGGGCTTTGGCTCACCGGGGCAGCAGCCGGTTTCCTGCTGCCCGTGCTCTCTCTGCTGGTCCCCCTGCTTGCACGCGAGGAGGAGTGGGGCGCGGGAGCCGCCGGGCTGGTGTTCGGAGCGCAGGGCGTGGGCATGGTCGCGGTCACCCTGGTGGTGGTGAAGCGCGGCCCACTGGGGAGGCCTGGTCTGATGGCGGCGAGCGCGCTGATCCTGGCGGGTGGGGGCGTGCTCGCGCTCGGCCTCTCCCCCAGTGCGACCGTCGCCGTCGGCGGCGGCCTGGTCATCGGAATCGGCAACGGAACCTTCTCCACGCACATCGCGCCGCTGGTCCTGGCGTCATCACCCGACTCCCACCTGTCGCGAATTCAGGCGGTTCTGGCGCTTGTGCAGAGCTTTGCCCTTTTACTGATGAACAACGTGCTCGGTGCGCTCGTCGACCTTCAGGGCGCCTCCGTCACCGTCGTCGTTTGTGCCGTCACACTCGTCAGCGTGGGGCTTACGGGTCTGGCCTCGGGCCCGCTCCGAAACGACCGAACGGGACTGACGCGTCGCTGACTGCAACCGCCGCTCGGAAACGCTACCGCAGCGTCTTCAAGCACCGCCAACAGATCAGAGCGCAGCCGAGGATGAGGAACGCTTCGTGGAAGTCGTCCCGTTTCTCCCAGATGCGAAGTCGGCGGAACCAGTTCAAGTGGGCGAACGCGCGCTCAACTACCCACCGTTGAGCCCCCAAGCCGGACCCGTGCGCGGCGCCGCGGCGGGCGATCAGCAACTTCACACCGAGGTACCAAGCGAGACGGCGGAACTTGCCGTGGTCGTAGCCGCGGTCGCCCAGCACGATGTCCGGACGGCGCCGGGGTCGGCCGCGTTTGCCACGCACGGGTGGCACCGACTGGAGCAGTGGAATGAGCTGAGTGACGTCGTTGCGGTTGCCGTCGGTCAAGGTGACGGCGAGCGGCATCAGGTGGCACCTACCGCCCGTCCCGCCCCGGTCGACAGGGCTTCGTCCCGCCTTTGAGCCCCTTTTAACGCCCGGATGCGGGAGCCGTCGACGGCCGCCCGGGAGAAGTGCAGGGCGTTCGCGCTGCGGAGTTCGGCGAGGAGGGCCTCGTGCAGTCGGGGCCACACACCGGCCTCGATCCACTCCGCCAGACGGCGCCAGCAGGTCATCCCCGAGCTGAAGCCGAGTTCCCGCGGTAGGTGTCCCCAGGCGATCCCGGTGTGCAGAACGAACAGGGTGCCCTGGAACACAAGCCGGTCCGGATGCCGCTTGCGCCCGGGTGACAAGTTCGGCGCTCGACCATGGGCAGCAGCAGCTCGATCACCGCCCCCAATTCGTCATCGACATACCACGACTTCGACCGAGCCACTCCATACCCCCGGATCAACAGCCCCAGAGCGATCCAACCACCTTGAAGATCATTTTGTTAGGAGTCCTTCAGACCCCCCGCCCGCGCGACAACGACCGCGCTCGCCGAAGCCGGCCGGGCGACGGCAGTACCTGGCGGCACTCGGCGTTCCGGCGTTCGGCGTCGGCTTCTCCCGAAGAGGGTCGCGCCGGCCCGCGCCGCCCCTCCGGATTCGCGGTCCACCGTCGGCGCCACGCCCCGCACCGGACCTCGGTGACGACGCTCACGGCGGCGTACTGGCCCACCACTCGACCCACCGCACTCCGCCCGGGTCGCTCACCGCGCGTTCGCGGAGCCCCACCGCACCCCGGCTCTCGGCGGCCGCCTTCCGCCCGCAGACCAAGTGGACGCCGCCCGCACCACAGCCGGACGCACGCTACGGCGGCCATCCGTCTCGTACACCTCCCGCCGCCTGCCGCCGTACCCACCTGGCGGGACCTCTCGGCGAGGCCGCGTTCACCGCCGTCACCGCCCAGCTCGCGCAGGCGCCCGACGCGTGGCTGACCTGCGCTTCACCGGCCCCATCACCCACAAGCGGATCGGCGGCCGGACCGCCCGGCCGCCTCCACCCCGAGGAGCCTTGACATCACACCCACCAAACGAGACGATACGTCTCGTTGCGCTGATGGCCGGCGCATCACCCAGACCGGCCCGGCTTGAGGACCGAGGAGTACGCATGACCCCACCAGCCACGACACCCCGCACACACTGGATCGAACCCGTACCCGGCGTCCGCCTGTGGGTGGAGGAGCACGGCGACCCGGACGCCCCCGCCCTCCTCCTGGTGATGGGCGCCGCCAGTTCCGGACTCGCCTGGCCCGACCCGCTCGTCCACGGCCTGGCCCTGCGCCACCGGGTGATCCGCTACGACCACCGCGACACCGGCAGATCGACCTGGTCCTACGCCGAGCAGCCGTACGCGGTGTCCGACCTGGCGGGGGACGCGGTCGCGGTCCTCGACGCCCTGGGCGTGGAGCGCGCACACGCGGTCGGCATGTCGCTGGGCGGCATCCTCGTCCAGCTCCTGGTCACGGACCATCCGGACCGCCTGCTGAGCGCCACCGTGCTCGGCACCTGCGCCGCCAGCGAGGCGCCGTGGACTAGGGCCGACGGCACCCGGGCCACCCCGGCCGACCTGCCGCCCGTCGACCCACGGCTGATCGAGGCGTGGTCCCGGCCCCCCGAGGAACGGGACGAGGCAACGGAGATCGAGCACCGGCTGCGCCACTGGAAGCTGCTCAACGGCGACCAGGTCCCCTTCGACGAGGCGTTCTTCCGCGACCAGGAAGAGCGGATCATCCGCCACACGGGCCACAGCGGGGCCAGTACGGCCCATGCCCAGGCCGACCAGTCCGGCCTGGTGCGCACCGCCGGACTGGCCCGCAACCAGGTGCCGTTCCTGGTGATCTCCGCACCGGCCGACCCGGTCTACCCGCCCGGGCACGCCGTGCACCTGAGCCAGGCGGTGGGCGCCGCCCGGCTGGTGGAGGTCGCGGGCCTGGGCCATGCGCTGCCTCCGGCGGTCTGGCCCCGGCTGGCCCGCGCGATCGAGGAGCACACGGCGCGAACCGGATCGTGAACGGCCGACGGCGCCCGGGAAGCCCGTCCGCGTCACGGCAGGGTCGGTGCAGGCGGACGGGAAGGCGCCGGACGCTGCCGCCGACGCACCCGGCGATCGGCGGCAGCGTCTCCTCCGGCTCGGCCAGGGCCGGCCCGGGGAACCGGCCGAGGAGGCGTTCCGGCGTGACGGTCGCCTCCAGCCGGACCGGCGGCGCGCCGAGGCAGGAGTGCGGGCCGAGCCCGAGCGAGAGGTGCCGGGGCCCGGTCCGGGTGAAGCGAAGCGGTCGGCGTCCGGCGCGTGCGTGGCGGGGTCCCGGCCCGCGGTGGAGTACCCGGCGAGCACCGGCGTACCCGAGGCCTCACCCTCTACTTGAGGCTGAGGCCCCGGGTGGCGTAGCGGAAGGGGAAGGCGCTGACGGGGCTGTCCCGGCGCAGGAGCTCCTCGACGGCCTGGCCCCAGGTGGCATGCCCGCGCAGGACGAGGCGAGCTGGTCCCGGCGGGAGCACAGGGCGCGGACGGCGTTGGTGACGAGGTGGAGGGTGGTCCCGAGCCTGGCGACCACCAGGAGAAACAGGGGACCGAGCAGTTCGGCGGGTGCGAGCCGTCCGCCGCCCTCGTCGCGTGCGGTGGTCAACGCGCTGGTGAGGTCGCCACCGGGAGCGGCGGCCCGGGTTTCGGCGACCTCGCCGAGCAGCACGAGCAGGGCGCGGTGCGCGCTGAGGGTCTCCCCGGGGTCGGCGCCGGTGGCGACCACACGTTCCGACAGGGCGGACAGGCGGTCGTGGTGGGCCGGGTCGACACCGAGGAGTTCGCCGATGACCGCCATCGGCAGGGGCAGCGCGAACAGACGCCGCGGGTCGGCGGCCCTCCGCCACCGCCTCTGCCTCGTCGAGCAGGGAGTCGGCCGGCGCGACGATGCGCGGGCGCGGCGCCTCGACTCGGGACAGAGTGAAGGCGGCGGCGACCGGCACGCGCAGCCGGCGGCGACCGGGGTCGTCCGCGGTGGTCACACCGGGCACGGTGGCGAAGGTCCGCAGCGGCCGGCCGTCGGGGAGGCGCCCCTCGCGCAGGTCGGTGAAGCGGCCGGACCGTTGGCCACGTCAGGACGGGCGAGGAAGGCCCCGCGCATTCTCGTGTCCGAGAAGGGCCACACCCGCGATCTCCCCCGGCGGCACGACCCGCGCCACCAGCCCCCCGGGCGAGCAGCGCGGCGTTGTCCGCGTGCGGACACCCTCCGCCGGGTCTCATCCGGTGCACCTCGTCAGCCGGGGCCCGGTCCCTGCGCGGATGTGGGTCCACCGGCCAGCGGGGCCTCTCGTCCGGCGGGGCGCCGTCCGGACCGGCCGCGGGTGTGTCCCGCGGCGGACGGTGGAGGCGGCCCCGCGCCACGCGCCCGCCCGGCCACGTCAGCCGGTCCGGCGGCCCCGAGGGGGCGCACGGCGGCCCGCCCGGCGCCGAGCGGGAACCGGGCGGGCCGTGACGGTGCGTCACCGCGGACGGTCAGCAGCTGAGGTTGGCGCCGGGCTCGACGCCGAGGACGTCGGTGAAGCTCTCGTAGAGGTCGATACGGCTCTGGACCTGGCCGGGATTTCCGCCGTTGCATTCGATGCTGCCGTTGATCGCGCGAATGGTCTCACCGAATCCGGCACCGTTCACGATGGCGTCGTGCGGGGTCATGCTGCCCGCTCCGGACTGCGTGTTCCAGAACCAGAGGCCGGTTTTCCAGGCGACGGCGGAGTCATTCTGCACGAGGTCGGGATTGTTGAGCAGATCGATTCCGAGGTCGTCACCCGCGGCCTTGTAGTTGTAGTTCCAGCTGAGCTGGACCGGTCCGCGTCCGTAGTACTTGTCGTTGCCCGCGGGGCAGCCGAAGGGCTGGGTGCTGTCGCAGTAGTGCGGGTAGTTCGCCTCGTTCTGCTCGACGACGTGGACGAGGCCGCCCGTCTCGTGGCTGACGTTGGCGAGGAAGGCGGCGGCCTCCTGCTTGCGCGTGGTGTCGCTGCCGGAGTTGGTGAAGCCCGGGTAGGCGCTGAGCGCGTCGGTGAGGCCGGAGTAGGTGTAGAAGGAGTTCCGGTTCGGGAACATCGACTCGAACTGCGCCTCGCTGACGATGAAGTCGTCGGCGGCGCGCGGCTCGGCCTGCGCGGTGGGCGAGAGGGCGAGCGCGGAGAGGGCCAGCGCGGAGGTGGCCGCGGTCAGCAGCCCGATCAGGCGGGTACGCATGGGGTCGCTCCTTGGTCCGGCCGCCGCCGCACCATCGGCGGCGGCCCGGGGGCACGTGGGGGAAGGAGAGCCCGCGACGGCGAGGAGGTGCCGGGCGGGCCGGGGGGGGGTACGCCGTAGGGCGTACGGGCCGGTCAGGTGGCGCGGGGCTGCCCCACCGCGGCGGCCGGCTCGTCTCCGGCCGCCACGTACGCCCATGGGGTCCCCGTCCCGGGGAGTCCCGGCCGCCGGTCGTCAGGGCACGGTGCGGCCGGGGTCGGTCACGTCAGCTGACGTTGACGTCGATGCAGGCGTAGAAGGCGTTGCTGGTGTCGGCGACGTTCCACACCGCGAGCACCTTCTGCTGGCCCTTCAGCCCGCCGAAGTCGACCTGGTGGGTGACGGTCTCGCCAGGCTTGGCGCCGCCGTCGTCGAACTCGGCGATCTTCTGGCCGCCCGCGTAGTACTCCCAGGTGGACGTGGCGTGCTGGGCCGTCAGCTTCCACTGGAAGGAGGTGGAGGAGGAGACCGGAGTCACGGCCCACCCCTTGGAGTCGTCGTCCAGCTCGGAGAAGCGGGAGTTGCCGCCACTGCACGAGCTGAGCCCCTTGGGGCCTTCCACCGACTGGGGCTCGTAGGTGATGTCGCCGCAGCTGACCGTACCGGCGGCGCACTGGGCCTGGCGGCTCGGCGGGTCGGAGATGTAGCCGTGGGCGCTGGCCGTCGAGGCCGGCAGGCTGAGCGCGAGGGCGGGTGCGACGATCGCGCCGACGAATGCGGCGCGCTTCTTGAGACCACGCATGCAGAAACTCCTTCACTTCGTCCGGTTCGACGCGCCTGATTCGTGGGGGAATCCCTGGCGTGCTTCTCCGGCGACGGGTGTGGGGACCTGGAAGTGCAAGGCCGGCGGGAATTCCCCCATCTCGCAGGCAGGCGGCAACGGGCCCCCGCCGTAAGGGAATTCTCACTTGGACTAGACCATACAGGCCGTCACGTACGCGTCAAGAGTGATGCGGAACATGCGCCTCTGCTTCCCTCCGGTCGCCGGGTGCGCCGAGAACGCCACGGGCCCGCTCCTCCGCCACCCGGGGAGGGCGGACGGAAGGCGGGCCCGCGCGGGGCGTCGGTCAGATGCCGCAGGTGGGGGCGGACCAGTGGCGCGAGGCGCGGTGGTCCACGTGGGTGTGGTCGTTGTGGCCCGGGTAGCCGGGGCCGAGGATGCCCCGGAAGCCGTGGTTGCGGGCCTGCTTGGCGAGGGTGCACAGCGAGTGCGGGCCGGCGCCGAGGTCGGCGGAGTCGCCGTAGAGGTGGCGGCTGTTGGTGGCACCGCCGACGGCGGAGTTGCAGGACTTGGAGCGGAATCCGCTGGTGACCCGGATCGGCTTGTCACCGAGGGCGTGGCGCAGCGCCTCCAGCTTCCACATGGTGCGCAGGGCGTTGGACTTCGCGGTGGCCGCGCCGACCGCCCCGCCCGACCAGGTGCTGTTGCACTTGTTCAGCTCGGCGTACGTGAAGTGGACCGGGGTGCAGTCGTTGTCCTGGAGCGCGTAGATCTTGTTGTACGTGGCGGGGCCGGCGACGCCGTCCGAGGCCAGGCCGTAGGCGGACTGGAACCGCTTGAGGGCCGCCTTGGTGGCCGGCCCGAAGGAGCCGTCGACGGCGAGGACGGCTCCCTGGCCCGGGTAGCCGCCGAGGCGGATCTGGAGCTGGGTGACGTCCGCCCCGCTCGCCCCCTCGCGGAGCGTCCGCGACCAGGTGTAGCAGCCGTCGGCCTGAGCGGGTCCGGCCGCGACGACCGCCGTACCGGCCATGAATGCCATGACCATGACACATCTGAGCAGAGTCTTGAGGATGCGCGACACCGGGGTCCTCCCGTGGCTGGGCGAAAGTTGGCACGAGCGTGACGGCACCGGGGCGATCCGTCAACGCGTGAGAGGCCCACCGCCAGGCCCATCGCGGACCCACTCGCGAACGCCGCGGGCCCGGCCTGCGCGTGGCAGGCCGGGCCCGGGAGGCGGCGTCGCGCGCCGGGGGGGTCAGCCACTGGTGCGGGCGGCGTCCTGAGCGGCCTCGGAGGCGGCGTCCAGAGGGGCGGCCGTCTCGGCGCCGGCCCCGCCGCCGTCGGACACGTCCCGCACGGCCGCACCGGCGGGCGCCGCCGGGAGCGGGGCGCCCGGCTTGCGGGCGGGCGAGAGGCGGCGGGCGATCGGCTCGGTCCAGCGGGCGGCGAGCGGGCCGACGATGACCAGGATCAGCACGTAGGCGGTGGCGAGCGGGCCGATGCGCGGCTCGACGCCGACGGCGAGACCGGCGATGACGATGGAGAACTCGCCCCGGGCGACCAGGGTGCCGCCCGCGCGCCAGCGGCCGGCGGGCTTGATGCCCGCCCGGCGGGCGGCGTAGTAGCCGGTGCCGATCTTGCTCAAGGTGGTGACGACGGCCAGGATCAGGGCGGGCACGATGACCGGCGGGATCGCGGCCGGGTCGGTGCTCAGGCCGAAGAAGACGAAGAAGACGGCGGCGAACAGGTCGCGCAGCGGAGTGAGGAGGCTGCTGGCGCCCTCGGCCACCTCGCCGGAGAGGGCGATGCCGACGAGGAAGGCGCCGACGGCGGCGGAGACCTGGAGTTCCTGGGCGATGCCGGCGACGAGCAGGGTCAGGCCGAGCACGACGAGGAGCAGCATCTCGGCGTTGTCCGAGGAGACCGCGCGGCTGATCAGGCGGCCGTGCCGCAGGGCGACGTAGAGGACGGCGCCGACCGTGCCGAGCGAGATGAGCAGGGTGATGCTGCCGCCCGCGAAGCTGACGCCGGCCAGGAGGGCGGTGAGGATGGGCAGGTAGACCGCCATCGCCAGGTCCTCGATGACCAGGACGCCGAGGATCACCGGCGTCTCGCGGTTACCGAGCCTGCCGAGGTCGCCCAGGACCTTGGCGATGACGCCGGAGGAGGAGATCCAGGTGACGCCGGCCAGGGCGACGGCGGCGACGGGCCCCCAGCCGAGCAGCAGCGCGGCGGCCGCGCCGGGCAGCGCGTTGAGGGCGAAGTCGACCGCACCGGACGGGTACTGCGTCTTGAGGTTGGTGACCAGCTCCGAGGCGCTGTACTCCAGGCCGAGCAGGAGCAGGAGCAGGATCACCCCGATCTCCGCCCCCGTGGCGACGAACTCCTCGCTGGCCTGGAGCGGGAGGATCCCCCCTTGGCCGAAGGCGAGTCCGGCCAGGAGGTAGAGGGGGATCGGAGAGAAGCCCACCCGCCCCGCGAGGCGTCCGAGAATCCCGAGAGCGAGGATGATCGCCCCGAGTTCGATGAGCATGGCTGTGGTGTTGTGCACGGGCTTCTATCCTCCGGTGATCAGTTCGGCGACGGCGTCCACGCCTTCGCGCGTTCCGACGACGACGAGGCTGTCGCCGATCGCGAAGCGGAAGTCGGGGGTCGGCGAGGGCACGGCGGCGGTGCGGCGCAGCACGGCGACGATGGAGGCACCGGTGCGGGTGCGGGCCTGGGTGTCGCCGAGGGTGCGGCCTGCGTACGGAGAGCGCTTGGTGACGGGGATGTGCTCGGTGACCAGGTCGATCTCCCTGTGCTGGAGGTGGGCGACGGGGTCGGGGGTGAGCAGCGGGACGAGTGCGGCCGCCTCGTGGGGTTCGAGCGGGGCGGCGTCACGGCAGTTGTCGTCGTCCTCGGGGTCGTGGAAGGCGAGGATGCGGCGGCCGTCGTGGTGGACGACGACGGAGAGGTGGCGGCCCGCCTCCGTCTCCAGGTCGTAGCGGGTACCGACGCCGGGCAGGGCGGTGCGGCTGGTGTGGGCGGTGGGCTCCATGGCGGGCTCCAGATGAGGCGCGGGTGACGGATGGCGGAAACCGCCGGGCGCGTCCGGGCAGGAGGGCACGACGGCGTTTCCGAAGGGGATTGTGTATCACCCGCGGTGGTCAGAACACGTCAGCCCCGAACAGCTCGGAACATGTCCGTATCCGGGGGACTCGGTGTACCGGCGGTGCACCAGGTCAGGGGCGACGCCGCGTCAATAACCGGAACGGCGCGCCGGGTCGCCGCAAGGATCCGGGACGCTGTCGCGCGGCGCGTTGTCCACCCGGTGCGACCTGGGAGGACACGGGGCCGACAGGGCGCCTGCGGCGGGCAGCGGCGCGAGGCGGTGACTGGCGCACCTCATGGTTCCCCCTCGCCGTGCCGTGGAACAGGGCCGTCATTCTCCCAGAAAGGGCCCTTGTGAAATGAGCAATTGCCTGCTCAACGGAGCGCAATGACTCGGTAAAGGATTGTAGCGCAGGGAAAAATGCACAAAGAGAATAAATGCGAATAAAGAGGGAGAAATACGGCGTGAAATTGCCGCGAGTGGGGCAGCCGCCCGGGCGGGCGCACGGCCCGTCTCCCCACCGTCCGCCGGCGCCCGGCAGGCGCCCCGGACCGGCACCGCGGCGCGCTCACCGGCCCCCTCCCCCGGCCCGGCGGCCAGGGCGCCCCGGGCCCGGTTCCCGCCGTGCGCCCCTTTCCGCGAAGAAGCCGGCTCAGTCGCCGTGCGTCGGTCAGCGCGAGCTGAAGAGGCCGCGCGGGCGCGGACGGTCGGGATCGAAAAGGTGCACCGCGATCCCGGCCACGACGAGCCCCGTGGCGAGCAGCAGGCCGTGCCCGACCCCGATGCCGACGCCGAGGGCGGTCAGCCCCGCCAGGAGCAGCAGCCAGGCGCGGCCCCGGCGGTACTCGCGGGGCGGGCGCGGCTCTCCGGCGTCCATCGCCTCACTGAAGCGGGGGTCCTGGGCGTGCAGGTGATCCTCGAGCGCGCGCAGTCGCGCGTCCTGGGCCATGTCGTGTGCCATCGGCTGCTCCTCCCCGCCTCGTGCCGGCCCGCCGCTGCCCGGCGTGCGCCCGGCGCCGTCCGGACCGGCCCTGACGGCACCTGCCCGCGCCGTCCGCTTCCCGTCGCTGACGCGCCCGGCCCCGTGCGCCGTCACTCGCACGTCCGGCGTTGCCGTCGGGTGGGCCCGTCACCGCTCTCACGGACCGGCGTCGGCGCCTCGCCGGTCGTCCCACGACTGGCAGTTGCCGCTCCGTATTCCACGATCGTCGGCCGAGGTCCGCGAGGCCATCGGGCCTGGCACCCAAATCGGTGGCTCCGCAACGTGCAGGCCGCGCGGGCGGAGCCCCCGGGGCATGGGTGCCGTCACCCATCGGACTGCGGTGAAGGCCCTCCGGCCTCACGCGCACCGGCGGTACGGCGGCACGTCGGGGGCCCGTGGCCCGGACGGGGCGGCGACGGGCGATAGTGGGGGCACGAACCGGAAAGGTGCGAGCGACGTGACGCATGACAGGAATGAGGGCCGCCAGCCGGCCCTGTCGTTGTTCTGGCGGATCTTCCTGCTGAACGCGGCGGTGCTGGTGGCGGCGGCAGCGCTGTTGCTGCTGGGGCCGATCACCGTCTCCACCCCGGTGCTGCTGACCGAGGCGTTGATCCTCACCGGAGGGATCGCCTTCATGCTCACCGCCAACGCGGCGATGCTGCGGATCGGCCTGGCGCCGTTGCAGCGGGTGACGCGGGCGATGACCACGATCGACCTGTTGCGGCCCGTGCCCCGTACCGAGGTGGTGGGGCACGGCGAGATCGCCGATCTCATCCGCACCTTCAACACCATGCTCGACCGGCTCGAGGCGGAACGCGCGGCCTCCAGCGCCCGCGCCCTCTCCGCGCAGGAGGACGAGCGGCGCCGCATCGCGCAGGAGCTCCACGACGAGGTCGGCCAGACCCTGACCGCCGTCCTGCTGGAGCTGAAGCGGGTCTCCGACCAGGCACCGGCGCCGGTCCGCGACGAGCTGCGCACGGTCCAGGAGATCACCCGGGGCAGCCTGGACGAGATCCGGCGCATCGCCCGCCGCCTGCGGCCGGGGGTCCTGGAGGAGCTGGGCCTGGTCAGCGCGCTCAAGTCGCTGACCACCGAGACGCCCACGCCGGACGGACTGGCCGTCCGACACCACCTGGAGCCCGACCTGCCGCAGCTCGGGCAGGAGGCCGAGCTGGTGGTCTACCGGGTCGCCCAGGAGGCGTGCACCAACACCGTGCGGCACGCCGCCGCCTCCCGGCTGGAGCTGCGGCTCGCCGGGACCTGGCGCGGGGTGGAACTGCGCATCCGCGACGACGGCCGGGGCGTGGGTGACAGCCCGGAGGGCGCGGGACTGCGCGGGATGCGCGAGCGCGCCCTGCTGATCGGTGCGGAGCTGCAGGTCGGCCGTCCGCCGGGCGGCGGGACCGAGATCCGGCTGACCGTGCCCACCGGCCGGCCCGCGTCCGCCGAGCCGGACCGTACGACCGCCCCCGCGGCTGCCGCCGCCGACCCGACCCCCGCCCGCCCCGACTGAAGCGACGGAAACACCTGATCATGTCCGAGTCACCGAAGACCCGCATCCTGCTCGCCGACGACCACGCGCTGGTCCGCCGCGGGGTGCGGCTGATCCTCGACAGCGAGCCCGACCTGACCGTGGTGGGTGAGGCCGGGGACGGAGCCGAGGCGATCGAGCTCGCCCGCGCCGAACAGCCGGACCTCGCCATCCTGGACATCGCCATGCCCCGGCTGACCGGGCTCCAGGCGGCCCGCGAGCTGACCCGCCTCCAGCCGCAGCTGCGCATCCTGATCCTCACCATGTACGACAACGAGCAGTACTTCTTCGAGGCGCTGAAGGCGGGCGCGGCGGGGTACGTGCTGAAGTCGGTGGCCGACCGGGACCTGGTGGAGGCGTGCCGCGCGGCCATGCGCGACGAGCCGTTCCTCTACCCCGGGGCGATCACCGCGCTGATCCGCAACTACCTGGAGCGGGCCAAGGACGGCGGGGAGCTGCCGCCGAAGGCCATCACCGACCGTGAGGAGGAGATCCTGAAACTCGTCGCCGAGGGCCACTCGTCCAAGGAGATCGCCGACATGCTCGTGATCAGCGTGAAGACGGTCGAACGCCACCGCGCCAACCTGCTGCACAAGCTGGGCCTGCGCGACCGGCTGGAGCTGACCCGGTACGCGATCAGAGCCGGCCTCATCGAACCCTGACCCGGCCCGCCCAGAGGCGATACGTCCGCATTACCGTGGGTCCGGGCGGCCGCCCCGCCGCCGCCCGGACCGTACGACCCCGAGGAGCACCCGCATGACGAGCCCGACCGAGACCCGACGCACCGAGCTGGTCGAGCAGCTCATGGAGCGGTACCCGCACGTGCCACGGGAAGCGGTCATCAAGGAGGACCTGCTGCGCGGCGGCATGGCCTTCGACCCGTCCGCGCTCAGCGACAACGAGGGCGGCGAGGTGAAGCCGAAGTCGTACTTCATCTTCTCCTTCGACCACGGCACCCTCCCCGAGCTGGGCGAGGCCGCGCTGCGGCGCCCCCCGGAGGAGATCGTCCTCACCGGCGGCCCGTACGAACTGCGGCGCACCGTCGTCTCGGTCCGCGTCAACCCGTCCTCGCCGTACCGGGTGGCGGCGGACGCGGACGGCGTGCTCGGCCTGTACCTGGACGGGCGGCGGATCGCCGACGTCGGCCTGCCGCCGATGCCGGACTACTACCGGCACACGCTGGCCAACGGCAAGTCGGTGATGGAGGTGGCGCCCACCATCCAGTGGGGCTACCTGATCTACCTGACGGTCTTCCGGGTCTGCCAGTACTTCGGCGCGAAGGAGGAGTGCCAGTACTGCGACATCAACCACAACTGGCGCCAGCACAAGGCGGCCGGCCGCCCCTACACCGGGGTCAAGCCGGTCGAGGAGGTGCTGGAGGCGCTGGAGATCATCGACAAGTACGACACGGCGGGCGCCTCGACGGCGTACACGCTCACCGGTGGTTCGATCACCTCACAGGTCCAGGGGAAGGACGAGGCGGACTTCTACGGGCAGTACGCCAAGGCCATCGAGGACCGCTTCCCCGGCCGCTGGATCGGCAAGGTCGTCGCACAGGCCCTGCCCCGCGAGGACGTGCAGCGCTTCTACGACTACGGCGTGCGGATCTACCACCCCAACTACGAGGTGTGGGACCGCCGGCTCTTCGAGCTGTACTGCCCCGGCAAGGAGCGCTACGTCGGCCGCGACGAGTGGCACCGCCGCATCCTTGAGTCGGCGGAGGTCTTCGGCGCGCGCAACGTCATCCCCAACTTCGTCGCGGGGGTGGAGATGGCCGAGCCGTTCGGCTTCACCGACGTCTCCGAGGCGATCGACTCGACCACCGAGGGGCTGCGGTACTTCATGTCGCGCGGCATCACCCCGCGCTTCACCACCTGGTGCCCCGAACCCACCACCCCGCTGGGCAAGGCACAGCCGCTGGGCGCGCCGCTGGAGTACCACATCCGGCTGCTCGACTCCTACCGCTCGACGATGGAGGAGTTCGGCCTCTCCTCCCCGCCCGGATACGGTCCGGCCGGTGCGGGCCGGGCGGTCTTCTCGGTCAGCTCCTTCATGGACAGCCTGCGCCCCGGCTCCGAGGCACCCGAGCCGACGTCGGGCCGCAAGGGCTGACTGCCCGCCAGGCCCTCCGGCCGGTACGTGGCCAGGCCCCGCCCGGCACGGCCGGCCGCCGGGCAGGAACCGCCGCCGTCCGCCGCCCCGCCGCCGGCCGGGTGCGGTGCGGCGGTGCCGACACCGGGGCGGCCGCCTCCCCGGACGGCGGCACGGCCTTGCCGGCGGGGACGGTTCCACCGTCCCCGTTCCGCTCCGAGGAGGGCCCGGTCAGGCAGGTACGCGTGCGGGTGCCCCGCCGGGCGCCGGGGCTCGCCGCTCCGAGGCAGCCTCAGACGACCACGGGCGCTTGCCGGGCGGCTGCTCCCCGTCGGTCCCCGCGGCCGCGCTCCGGGCGCCAGGTGGTGACCAGGGCGGCGGCGAGCAGGAGTTCGGCGATGTCGCCGCCGTAGTACATGATCTCCGCGCCGCCCCGCACCTGGTCGGCCGGCGCGTGGACGTCCACCCAGAAGCCGCCGTACATCAACTGGGAGATCACCGCGTGCGCCGTGACGGCCACGCCGAGGCAGACCAGCCGCACGGGTACGGCGGGCCGGGCGGGAGCCGGGTCGGGGCCCGCGATGACGTAGGCGAACAGGCAGCCCGACAGCAGGAAGTGGGCGTGCAGCAGCCAGTGTGCCGCCGGGTGGCCCAGGGTGGCGTTGTAGAGCGGGGTGAAGTAGAGGACCGCGAGGCTGCCCGAGGAGAGCAGGAGCGCCACCGCGGGATGGGCGACCACCCGGGCGGGCGGGCTGTGCAGGACGGCGGTCAGCTGCCGTGCCCGGGCCGCGGGCAGGGTGCGCAGCAGGAGCGTGACGGGCGCGGCCAGGACCAGCGCGAGCGGCGCGTACATGCCGATCAGCATGTGCTGGGCCATGTGGCCGCGGAAGTCCTCGTGGGCGAAGACGGCCACGGGCGGCAGCAGGGCGACGCCGAGCAGGGCGGTCCCCGTCAGGAAGCCGGCGGTCCGCCGGCGGCTCCAGCCGAGGGCCGCGTTGCGGTGGCGCGCCCGGCGGGCCAGCAGCAGGTAGCCGGCAGCGGCCGCGAGCAGGACGAGGCCGGGCAGCAGCCACTCCGCGAGGCCGCTCTCCGTGCCGTCCGCGTGCGCGGGCGTGTCGTGGTGCATCAGGCGCGCCGGTCCGCGGGGTCGGCCGGGGTCCCCGGGCCGAGGGGCCGGGCCCCACGCTGGATCAGGTGGCCGCCGACGACCAGCAGGGCGCCCAGGACGAGGAAGCCGATGTCCCACCAGAGCTGCTGGTCCCCGGCGTGGACGTGGTGGATACCGAGGATGTGGTGGTCCAGGACGCCCTCGACCAGGTTGAACAGGCCCCAGCCGACCAGGACCCACCCCCACAGCTTGCGTGAGGCCCAGACGCGACGGCGACGGTGGGTGACACGGGCGTGGAGGAGAGCCAGGCCGAGCAGGACCGAGAGCCAGCAGACCGTGTGGAAGATCCCGTCCCACACGGTGTTCATCTCCAGCCCGGAGACGGTGTCCGGGTTGTAGAACTTGACGCCGATGTTGTCCGTGTCGGTGCTGGAGAGCATGTGGTGCCACTGCAGCAACTGGTGCAGGAGGATGCCGTCGACGAAGCCGCCGAGCCCCACACCGAGCAGGAGGCCCGGCAACCGGATGCTCACCGGTGGTGCCGCTGCCGCCCGGGGCTCGCCCGTCGTGGTGGCCATCACGTCTCTCCGCTCCTCGTCCTGGCTGCCGGACGTACCGGCAGGGACAGGTTCGCCTCCCGGCGAGCGAGGGGCGCCCGCCGCTCCGCCATCCGGCCTAGCCGGGCCCGCGCGGTCACCCTCGCCGGGGGCCGCCGAGGGGCACCCGGGCCGGGACGGCGGCCGCCCGTCGGCTCATCCCCGCTCCTCCTCCGGCCCGTCCGGGCGGAAGGTGGCCGCGGCGGCCTCCTCACGCAGTTCCTCCAGGCGGGCCGTCTGCTCCTCGGCGCGCCGCAGGAGGCGGTCCAGGGCTTCCGGGTCGAGGCGTCGGTCCGTGCCGGCGAGGATGCGCAGAGTCCGCCAGCAGCAGGCCTTGCCCTCCACGCCCAGGCGCATGGCCTCCAGTTCCAGGACGTTGCTCAGCGGCGACCGGGAGAGGAGGTGTCCGTTGGTCTTCAGCCGCCCGGCCTTCTCACCCAGCCGCCCCAGCAGGAGGCGGCTCCGGCTGGGCGCGACGCCGAGGTCGCGCATGACGCGCATCAGCGAGGCCCGGTCCTCCGCCACCTCGTCCGCGAGGCGTCGCAACTGCCGCGCGGCGCTCTCGTCCCGTCCCGCCCGGGCCGCTCGCCGCAGAAGTTCGACGCCGCCGGCCGCTCCCGCGAGGTGATCGTTGAGGTAGATCGCCAGTGGGCTGGCGGAGAGCTTCGTCATGGCTTTCCCTTCTGCCCCGTGGGCAGTCCGAACGACGGAGTCCGGCCTGCCCGGGAGGCATGGGGCCTTCGGAGCTTCGCCGGCCGGCCGCCCGGCCCCGGACGGGGCGACGACGGCTTAACCCGCCTTCCCGGGAGTCCGGGCCCGTATGTGGGACCGTCGGAGTGACGCGGCCCCGCGGCCGGGGGCGGCGGCGCCCGGTGAGGTCTCCCCGGCCACCGGCACGCTGCCCCCGTACGGCCGCTCCGCTTTCCCCGCCCGCGCCTCTGTGCTCAGAATGCGCTACGAAGTCGAGCGACCCGAAGGAACGGCATGGCCCAGGGCTTCTCGCTGAACCCTCGCTGTCCGCGGGCCGCCGGCCGGTGCTCCGGAAGGGACGGCGCGCCGGTACGCGACTTGGCCGTCCGGGCCGGTGCGGCGGCTGCGGGCGCCGGGCACTTCGCCGTCCACCGGGCCGCAGGAGCCTCCCGACGGTCCCCCCGTTTCCGCCACGGTCCGACCGGGCCTCACCCCTTCGAGGCCGGATGAGCCGGGCCGGCGAGGCGTGGGGACGCGTTCGCGGGAACTGGTGGCCGGTTCTCCAGCAGGCGGTCGCCGCCGCCGTCTCCTGGTGGGCCGCCGGTCTGGCCTTCGACCACCACCTGCCGGTCTTCGCCCCCATCGCCACCCTCGTCGCCCTCAACACTCCTCTGGGGGGACGCGGCACCAACGCGGTCCGCGTGGTCTCCGGGGTGATCGTCGGGGTCGTCGTCGGGCATGCCGCCTTCCGGCTCCTCGGACACGGAGCCCCCGCGATCGGCACGGCGGTACTCGCCGCGCTCCTGGCCGCCCTGCTCCTGGGCGGTGAGCGCATCACCATGGCCCAGGCGGCGGTGAGCGCCGTCGTCTCCGTCGTCGCCGGTCAGCAGGCCGGCCTCGTCCGCGTCGAGGACGCGCTGTTCGGGGCGGCGGTGGCGCTCGTCTTCAGCCAGGTCCTGTTCCCCGCCCACCCCGTCACCCTGCTCGTCCGGGCCCAGACGAAGGCACTGCGGGCGCTGGGCGACGTCCTCGACGTGACGGCGCGCACGCTGAGGTCGAAGAACGAGCGGATCGACCGTTTCTGGGACGACCTGCGCCCGCTCTACTCGCTCCTCGACGACCTCGCCGAATCCCGGGAGCGCGCCACGGCCGTCGCCCGGCTCACCCGCTACCGGCGCGGGAACACCGAGGCCGTCCGACGGGAGATCGCCTCCGCCCGGCACCTGAACCTGCTGGGCAACAGCTGCCTCACCCTCATCCGGGGCGCCATGGCCCTCGACGAGGGCCATCGGGCCGCGTTCGCCCCTGGCGTGGAGGCCCTGACCCGCACCGTCGGGCTCCTCGCCGACGAACCGCGTACCGAGGCCGTCCGCGGGCGCGCGACCCGCGCGGCGGAACACATCGTCCCAAACGCCCCGGACACCACGTCGCCGCAAGCGACCGCCGTCTGGCAGAACCTGCGACTGGCCGTCGGGGACCTCACGGCCTTCGCCTCGGCGGAGCGGAACCCGCCCGGAGCCCGGCAAGGGTGACCGGCGCTCAGTGCCGCTCCTCCACCGGTCCGGTTCCTCCGGCACGCTGAGGGCGCCCGGACGCCCGCTCGCACAGGACCGGACGCCGCCCGCGCGCGGCGCGCCGTTCTCGCCGACGCGCCGGCCGGTCACCGCTCCCGGGGCCGGTCACCGCGTTGCCCGGGGACCTCGGGACGGGCCGTTCCCCGGGAGCGGGGCGCGGTCAGGCGTCGCGGTGGTCGAAGCGTGCCTTCGTGGCCATCAGTGCGCTGAGGTCGGCGCCCGGGGCGTACTCCACCGGTTCCGCCCCGGCGGTGAACAGCCGGGCGCCCGCCTCGATTCCGCCGAGCGTGAGAGTGTCGTCGTCCCCGCGCAGCCAGGTGCCTTCGCGCAGCCCGAGGACGGGGACGTCGTTCTCCTCCAGGAACTGGGAGAGGCGCTCCTCGCGGGTCTCGCCCATGTGCGTGCCGGAGGGGTCCGGGTCGAGGTAGTGCGGGTTGATCTGGAAGGGGACCAGACCGAGCGCGGCGAAGGAGGCGGGCTCGACGATCGGCATGTCGTTGGTCGTGCGCAAAGTCGGACAGGCCATGTTGGTGCCGGCGCTGGAGCCCATGTACGGCAGCCCGGCGCGTACCCGGTGCGCGAGGGTGTCCACCAGGCCGGTGCGCTGGAGGGTGGCCAGCAGGCGGAAACTGTTGCCTCCGCCGACGAAGACCGCCTGGGCCCGCGCGACCGCCGCGCGCGGGTCGTCCTCCGTGTGTATGCCGCGCACCCGCCGGCCGAGCTGCCGCATGAAGGCGGCGACCTTGGCGGTGTAGCTGTCGTGGTCGGCCAGGGCGTAGGGGACGAACAGCAGTTCCTCCACGCCGGCGAGGTGCTCCGCGACGGCGTCCCGGGCGTGGTCGAGGTAGGGGCGTCCCGGCGCGGCGGAGTTGGACAGGAGGAGCAGCTTCACGGGATCAGTCCTTCGGAGATGAGGTACGGGGGATCGGGGCGGGGGCGGGATCCGGGCGGCGGGTGTGCATCTGGCGGGGGGTGAGCAGTTCGCCGAGGGACTCCCCCGCCGAACGCAGTGGCACGAGCAGCTCGTTCTTCCGGTCGTCGAGCTGGTCGTGGGGGCCGACGAGGGTGAGCGAGCCTATGGGCTGGGAGCGCACGAGGACGGGCACCGCCAAGCCGGCCGTCGCGGGGTCGTACTCGCCTTGCGAGTAGGCGAAGCCCTCGGAAGGCACCCGGGACATCAGCGCCTCCACCTCCGCCGGGTCGGTGACGGTCAGTTCGCTGAAGCTGGCCATGGGCCGCCCGTAGAGGAGGCCGGCGCGGGTTCCGGGGGCGAGCATGCCGAAGTAGGCGCGTGAGGTGGCCCCGGCGTGTCCGGGGTAGAGCTCGCCCGCGAGCCGGTAGGCGCGCAGGGGGCCGGAGGTGCCGTCGGCGGAGTCGACGCAGCGCAGGTGGGTGCCGTCGGGGACGGCGAAGAGGGCGGTGACGCCGCTGGCCGCGGCCAGCTGGCGCAGGGTGGGGCGGACGAGGCCGGCCATGCCGCTGTGCCGCTCCCAGGCGGTGGCCATGTGCCAGACGGCGGGGCCCAGCCGGTAGCGGCGCGTCACGGGGTCGGACACCAGGAAGCCCCGGTGCGCGAGGGAGGCCAGGAGCCGCTGGGCGACGGACTTGTCCCAGCCGAACTCCGCGGCCAGGTCGGTCACGCCCCACTCCTCGCGGTCGTGGGAGAAGGCGAGCAGGGCCAGCAGGGCGCGGTCCGCGGTCTGGAGTGGTGCTCCTCGATCGGTGGTCACGCCCGGCACTCTACCCCGGGCGCATCTGCTTCTCTCATATAGAGAAGTGGTTGCGTTCCGGGGGAGGCCGGAGAGAGCCTGACCCACCTGCGCACCGCTTCGGCGATCAGGCCGCGCAGCACCGCACCACTACGCACCAGGGAGCCGCAGTGCTCAAGCACGTACTCGACGTCATCGAACTCCTCGACCGTCCACAGGCCGACGGACACGCGCTCGCCGCCCACCTGCGGAGGGTGCTCGAACGCGCGGCCGAGGAGAGCGGCCGCCTCTCCCCCGCGGCCGTCCTCGACCAGGTCGAGGTGACGGTGACCCGTGTCGAGGGCCCCAAGGGCGGCACCGACTTCGTCAAGGTCGTCGTTCCCGGCAGCGCCGGGGCCCGCTGTGGCGGCGGCGCGCCCACACTCGGAATCCTCGGACGCCTCGGGGGCGTCGGCGCCCGCCCCGAACGCACCGGCATCGTCTCGGACGCGGACGGCGCCGTCGCCGCGCTCTCGGCCGCCGCCAAGCTCCTCGACATGTACGGGCGCGGAGACGTGCTCCAGGGGGACGTGATCCTCAGCACGCACGTCTGCCCGGACGCGCCGACGCGGCCGCACGACCCGGTGCCGTTCATGGACTCGCCCGTCTCCGTCCTGGACTGCAACCGCCAGGAGATCGACGAGGCCATGGACGCCGTCGTCTCCATCGACACGACCAAGGGCAACCGGCTGCTCAACCACCGGGGCATCGCCCTGTCGCCTACGGTCAAGGAGGGCTGGATCCTGCGGGTCAGCGACGACCTGCTCGGCGTCCTGGAGACCGTGACGGGCGAAGCCGCCCGCGTACTGCCCATCACCACGCAGGACATCACTCCCTACGGCAACGGTGTGCACCACATCAACTCGATCATGCAGCCCTGCGTGGCCACCTCCGCGCCCGTCGTGGGGCTCGCGCTGACGGCCCAGTCCGCCGTGGCGGGCTGCGCCACCGGCGCCAGCCACGAGGGCGACATCGCGGCGGCGGGCCGCTTCGCCGTCGAGGCGGCCAAGGAGTACGGGCGGGGAGTCGTCCGTTTCCACGACCCGGAGGAGTTCGCACGCCTCGTGTCCCTCTACGGCCCGATGACCCGCCTGCAGTCGACCGTCGGAGCCACCGAGGACTGAGACGTCCCCGGGCAAGACCCACCCCGAGCACGGAGCCCCCTATGAGCGACACCACACCTGCGGCGGCAGACACCGCGCAGGCCAGGTCACACCCCAGAGCGCTGGAACCCGTCACGCTGATCCTGACGGTGATCCTCAGTGTGCTCGGCGCGGTCATCGGCCTGGTGCTGATCACCACCCTGGGCATCGCCCCCAACACCTCGGTGATCGGCGCGCTGATCGCCATGCTCATCGGGCGCCTCTCCTTCGCCGCACTGGCCCGGATGCGTGATCCGCACCGTCAGAACCTCGTCCAGTCCGCGATCTCGGGCTCCACGTTCGCCGCCGCGAACTCGCTGGTCACACCGATCGCCGTCCCCTTCCTCCTCGGCGAGCCCGGGCTGGTGTGGCCGATGCTCGGCGGCGCGGTCGTCGGACTGCTCGTCGACAGCTGGGTGCTCTACCGGGTCTTCGACTCCAAGCTGCTGCCCGCCTCGGCGGCCTGGCCCGCCGGGATCGCGGCGGCCGAGACGATCAAGGCGGGCGACGAGGGCGGCCGCAAAGCCCGCCTGCTGGGGATCAGCGCGGTCGTCGGCTTCGTCGGCTCGCTCTTCAAGCTGCCGATGAGCGCCGCGGGCGTCGCCTTCCTCGGCAACATCTGGGCGCTGCTGATGTTCGGCGTGGGTCTGCTGGTCGCGCAGTACGCCCCGGGGCTCCTCGACACCGACCTGAGCGCGAACTACGTACCGCACGGCGTCATGATCGGCGCCGGGCTCGTCGCTCTCGTGCAGGCGGTGCTGATGATGCGCGACCGCAAGAGCTCCCGGGAGACGACACCGCCTGGCCAGGCGGCGGACGTCTTCGACGAGGCGAACCGCACGGTCGACCGGGGACGGCTGCGGCGCGGGCTGCTGGAGGGCCTCGTCCTGTTCGTGGCGGGCGCCCTGCTCATCGCCCTCATGGGCGGGGTCGTCTCCGAGATGAGCGGGTGGGGTCTGGTGGGGTGGGTGCTGCTGGCCGGCGCCGCCGCGCTGGTCCACCAGCTCATCGTGGGGCTGGCCGCGATGCACTCGGGCTGGTTCCCCGCCTTCGCGGTCACCTTGATCTTCCTGATCCTGGGCCTGGTCCTGGGCATCCCGATGGTGCCGCTCGCCCTGCTGGTGGGATACGCCGCCTCGACCGGACCGGCCTTCGCCGACGTCGGGTTCGACTTCAAGGCCGGGTGGCTGCTGCGCAAGGGCGCCCTGCCGTGGCATCCGTACGAGATGGCGGGCCGGCGGCAGCAGTACATCGCCCAGCTCGTCGGGTTCGCCGTCGCCGTCGTGGTCGTCATGATCGCCTGGAAGCCGTTCTTCGCGGACGGCCGCGTCCCGCCCGTCGCCCAGGTGTACGTCGACACGATCAAGGCCGGCCTCACCGACACCCACGCGCTGACGATGATGGTGCTGTGGGCGATCCCCGGCGCACTGATCCAGTTCTTCGGCGGCTCCTCCCGCCAGATGGGCGTGCTGCTCGCGACCGGTCTCCTCGTCGCCACCCCGCAGGCGGGATGGCTGGTGCTCGCCGCCCTCGCCGTCCGCGTCGCGTACTCCCGCTGGAAGGCACGCGGCGGCGGGGACGCGCCGGACGAGGCGAACGCCCAGCCCGACGCCGACAACGACCTCGCCCTGGTCGGCGCCGGCCTGGTGGCGGGAAGTTCCCTCAACGACGTGAGCCAGATCTACAAGGCCGTGTGAGACAAGGAGAGGCTGACACCATGCGCACCCCAGGGCTCGGAATGGTGACCATCGGGCAGGCCCCCCGGGCCGACCTGGCCGCGGACGTCGAGCCGTGGCTCGGCGGGCTGACGCGGTACGAGCACGGCGCCCTCGACGAGGACGTGTTCGACGGTGAGCGCGGAGAGGCGGCGCGCTCCGCACTCGCCCCCGACCCGGGAGAGCCACCGCTCGTCTCGCGGCTACGGGACGGCACCTCCGTCCTGCTGGGCCACCGCGCGCTCGCCCCCCGTATGCGGGACGCCGTCGCGCGCTGCGAGCAGGACGGCGCGGCCGCGACCCTGCTGCTGTGCACCGGCAACTTCCCGCCCGTGCCCGCACGCCGCCCCGTGCTGTACGCCGAGCCTCTCGTCCAGCACGGCGTGCGCGCACTGGCCGGCGAGGACCCCGTCGGCATCGTCTGCCCGCTGCCCGCCCAGCGTGAGGATGTCGAGCGGCGCTGGTCGGGCCTGCTGCCGGGCCCCGTACGCGTGGAGCCGAGCGACCCGTACGCACCGGACGCACCCGCCCGGGCGGCGGCCGCGGCACGGCGTCTGGCGGAGGCCGGCAGCCGCTGGGTCGTGCTGGACTGCATCGGCTACACCGAGACGATGCGCCGGGCGGCGGACACGGCGGGCCGCCCCGTCCTGCTCGCCCGCGCCCTCGCCATCCGGCTGGCCGCCGAAGCCGCTCACGCGGCAGCCGCGGTTGCCCCGTGAACGCCGGCTTCAGGCCCACCGCGGCCGGCTCGGGCCGGCACGTCGACACGGTGCCTCCGCGGCCGGGGGAACCGCGACGACTGCTCCGCCCGGTCACCGACGACTTCGACCGGGGCTGATCCCGGTTCCGTACGGACCGGAAATCGCGGCGGTCGCGGAGGCGGCGGGCGGAGGGTGCTTCGGAAGGGGCGGTGCGGGTGACGGGAGTGTGTCGACTCCGTCGGACCGCGCGTGAGCGGGGGGTGCGCGGGGGCAGGGTCAGGACCATGGCAGACACCGTCACGGTCACGACCCCTTCCCGGCGCCCCCTGCGGCAGCTCCTCGCCGCCTCCGTCGGCAACGCTGTCGAGTGGTACGACTGGTACGCCTACACGTTCCTCGCGACCTACATCGCCGCTCAGGTCTTCCCCGAGGACGCCGACGACTCGCTGGTGCCGCTGCTCGCGGCCTTCGCCGTCTTCGCGGTCGGGTTCTTCATGCGGCCGGTGGGCGGCCTGTTGATGGGTGCCGTCGCCGACCGGCGTGGCCGGCGCACGGCGTTGACGGTGACGATCCTGCTGATGGGCGGCAGCAGCCTGTTGGTGGGGCTCACCCCGACCTACGCCTCGGCGGGACTGCTCGCGCCGGTGGTGCTGGTGGTCGCGCGGCTCCTCCAAGGGCTGTCCGTGGGCGGGGAGTTCGCCGCCTCGACCACCTTCCTGGTGGAGTCGGCCGGGCCGGGCAGGCGCGGCCTGTTCTCCAGCTTCCAGTACGTCTCGACCACCGTCGGGCAGCTGGCCGCCTCCGGCGTCGCCGCGCTGCTCGTCTCCTCGCTGTCGTCGGGGCAGATGGACGGCTGGGGCTGGCGGGTGCCCTTCGTCCTCGGCGCGGTGCTGAGCCTGGTCGGCTTCTGGATCAGGCGCGGCGCGCACGAGACGCGCAGCGCGGAGCAGCGGGGCGCGCCCGAGCCCCGCCTGTTCGACGCGCTGCGCCACCACCCGCGCCAGTCCCTGCTGATCTGCGGGATCACCGCGGGCGGCACCCTCGCCTACTACACCTGGACCTCCTACCTGCCGACCTACGCCGAGCTGAACGTCGGGATGGACAAGGCCGACGCCCTGCTGGTCGGGACCGTCTCGCTGGCCGTCTTCGCGCTGCTCCAGCCGGTGGGCGGGATGCTCTCGGACCGGTACGGGCGCAAGCCTGTGCTGCTGTTCTTCGGGATCGGCTTCGCCCTGCTCCCCGTGTCACTGCTACGGGCGCTGACCGGGTCGTGGCTGTCGCTGCTGCTGGTGCAACTGGCGGGCATGGTGCTGCTGACCGGGTTCACCTCGGTCTCGGCGGCGGTCAACGCCGAGGTGTTCCCGGCGAGGGTGCGGGCAGCCGGGATCGGCTTCCCCTACTCGCTGACGGTGGCGCTCTTCGGCGGTACCGCGCCGTACGTGGGGACGCTCTTCAAGGATCTCGGCCACCCGGGGCTGTTCCCCTGGTACGTGAGTGTGCTGTGCCTGGTCTCGTCCGTGGTCTACCTACGGCTGCCGGAGACCGCCACAAGGAACTGGACCGGTGAGCCGCTGAGCCGGCGGGCCTCAGTCCGCGTGCGCCGCCGCCAGCCAGGGCCGCAGGACGGGCAGCACGGCACCGGGCTGCATGGCGCCGGTGTGGTCGAGGCCGTCCAGGACCCGGACCTGCCACCCCGCCGCCTCCAGGCGCGCGCGCTCACGGGTCAGCGGTCCTGCCATGTCCACGGTCACGCCGCCCCACTCGGGCCCGTAGGGGATCACGTCCGCCGATCCGGCGAAGCAGAGCCGGGGGCAGTCGACCAGGCACTGTGCCGCCGCCTCGTCGAATCCTTCGAGGGCCTGGTAGAGGCCGAGGAACTGGCCGGTCTGCGCACCGTCCGCCGCGATCTGCACGCCGGACCAGTCGTACTCCTCTCCCCCGCCGGACGGGGTGTCCCGCTCCGGCCCGGCGGCGGGTGTCCTCGGGCGCAGCGCCATGGTGTGGGCGGCGGCGGTGACGCGCAGCATCTGGGCGTAGGGGCCGCCGAGCGGCGGGAAGCCGCCCATGGCGAGGGCGGTGAGACGGTCGGTGCGCAGGGCGAGCTGGAGTCCGGCGAGCGCGAGCCACGAGTACCCGTAGTACGCGAACCGGCCGGCGCCCGCCGCGTCGGCGACCGCCAGCAGGTCGGCGGCGAGGTGGGTGGGGGTGAGGGCGGCGGCGGGGTGGCGCATGCAGTGGCCCTCGTAGTCGAAGGCGACGACCTGGAAGGCGTCGCCGAGTCCCTCCGCCAGGGCGCGCGGCCCAGGGCCGGGTCCATCCCCCAGCGGCGCAGTTCCCCGGCGGCCGCGCCCTCCTTCGGTACCGGGTCGACGGGGAGCAGCACGGTCGGTCCGCTTCCGTGGATCTGGTAGGCGACGCGGGTGCCGTCGTGCAGGGGCGCGGTGGGCATGAAGCCTCCCTGGTCGGGTGCCGTGGCCCGGCACCGGCAGATTCCGTACAGCGTAAGGAATTACCTGCCGGACGATACCGTACGGCGTGAGAAGTCGTGCGGCGCAGGGAGCCGCACGGTGGGAAGAGGTGACAGCGTTGAGCATCATCGCCGGTCAGGGGGACGCGGCCCGCTCGCTGAAGTTGCTGTGGGGTGCGGCCGGGGGCGAGCGCAGGAGCCCGGGGCCCAAACCGGCGCTCACCGTGGAGGCGGTGGTCGCGGCGGCCGTCGAGGTGGCGGACGAGGGCGGTCTCGCGGCCCTGTCGATGCGGGCGGTCGCCGAAAGGCTGGGCCGCTCGTCGATGGCCCTGTACACCTACGTGCCGGGCAAGGCGGAGCTGGTCGACCTGATGTACGACCGGGCGCACGCGGAGCTGCCCGGCTCGTACCCGCTGGACGAGGGGTGGCGGGCGGCGGCGACCGCCTGGGCGGCCGACCTGCGCGCGCTGTACCTGCGCCACCCGTGGCTGCTCCAGGTCTCCTACGCGCGGCCGGTGCTCGGGCCCTGCGAGCAGGGCGTACTGGAGGCGCTTGCGGGCATCCTCTTCGCGACCGGCCTGCCCGCGGACACCCTGCGGGCGGCGGCCAGTTCCCTCTTCGACCTGGTGCGAGGCGCGGCCCGGACGCGGGCGGAGGCGCGGCTCGCGACGGCGACGACGGGGGTGGCGGACGCCGAGTGGTGGGCGGAGCGTTCGGCGCGGCTCGGCGAGGTGGCGCCCGATTTCGCGGACCGGTTCCCGCTGTCGGTGCGGCTCTCGGCCGAGGACGCGGGCGGCGGGGCGCCGGCCTCGTGGGAGGAGCGGATGGACGCCACCCACGCGGCCGGGCTCGCGCTGCTGCTGGACGGGGTGGAGGCGACCGCCGGGGCGCCACCGGGCGGGGTCAGCCCGCGCTGACCGCCTCCCGGCAGTCGGGGTGGCCCCAGCTGCTGCCGTTCTTGGTGATCTTCTCGCCCGCCGCGTAGGGGCGGCCGCAGCCGCAGCGGCCGGGGAACTTCGCGGTGATGGCGCGGGCGGTACCCGTACCCTTGCGCGCGCCGGAGCGGGCACCGCCCTTGGCCTTGGCCTTGGGGGCGGCCGCACGGGAGGGGTCGGGCTCGGGCCAGGGCGAGCCGAGTGCGCTGCCCGCCGCCGCCTGGGAGGCGGCGACGTCGGTGGCGGCCTGGTCGGCGAGGGCGTTGAGGGCGTCGCCGCCCACCTGGTGCGCGGCGACGTGCACGAAGGCGACGTCGCGCCCGGCCAGCAGGGCGTCGATGGCCACCACCAGTTCCTGATTGGCGACGGGCTTGCCGGCGCTGGTCCGCCAGCCGTTCCGCTTCCAGCCGGGCAGCCAGGTGGTGACCGCCTTCATCGCGTACTGCGAGTCCATCCGCACCTCCAGCGGCACGGACGGGTCGGTGGCCTTCAACAGCTCCTGGAGGGCGGTCAGCTCGGCGACGTTGTTGGTCGCGGTGCCGAGCGGCCCCGCGGCCCAGCGCTCGGGGCTGCCGTGGGCGTCGGCGGCGACCCAGCCCCAGGCGGCCTTGCCCGGGTTTCCCTTGGAGGCTCCGTCACAGGCGGCGATGATGCGATCGTTCATGGCCCGCATCATGCCAGCGCGGGTACGGGGTACGTCCACTCCGTGCCGGCCCGGACGCCCGGGACGGGCCGGGACGGACCGGCGTCGGCGCGGGTCAGCTCACGGCGGCGAACGGCACCAGGGTGGGCGCGGTGGCGGACGCGCCGCCGGGCCGGGCCCACAGGCCACGGGCGGCGGCGGGGTCTCGGACGACGGGACGCACGGCGGGACGGGGAGCGCGCGCGGGACGGGGGTGCGTCCGGCGCCTCGGCGCCGGGCACACCCCCGTCCGGGTGAGGCCGGGTCAGCAGTACAGGTTGGCGCCGGTGGTGGTGCCGAGGATCTGGGCGAAGGAGGTGAACTTGTCGACGCGGCTCTGGACCTGGGCCGGGTTGCCGCCGTCGCACTCGATCGAGCCGTTGATCGAGCGGATCGTCTCGCCGAAGCCGTGGCCGTTCACGATGGCGTTGTGCGCGGTCATGGTGCCCGGGCCGTTCTGGGTGTTCCAGTACCACAGGCCGGTCCGCCAGGCGACGGAGGCGTTCTGCTCGACCAGGTAGGGGTTGTTCAGCAGGTCGATGCCGAGGGCGTCGCCGGCGGCCTTGTAGTTGTAGTTCCAGCTGAGCTGGACGGGACCGCGCCCGTAGTAGGCGGCCTGGCCGGCCGGGCAGCCGTAGGGCTTGCCGCCGTCGCAGTAGTGGGGGTAGTTGGCCTCGTTGGTCTCCTTGATGTGCACCAGGCCACCGGTCTCGTGGTGGACGTTGGCGAGGAAGGCGGCCGCCTCGCGCTTCTTGACCTCGTCGCTGCCGGTGTTGGCGAAGGCGGGGTAGGAGCTGAGGGCGGCGGTCAGGCCGCTGTAGGTGTAGAAGGAGTTCCGGTTCGGGAACATCTGGTTGAACTGGGCCTCGCTCACGACGAAGCCGCCGGGCTGTTCCCCGCCCCCGCCGGTGCCGCAGGCGCCCTGGTCGGCCCAGACGTCGGAGCTGCCCGGCCGCTCGTTCTGCGTCCACCACTTCGCGGTGTAGTTGCGGCCGTCGTACGAGGCGCTCTGGCCGCCGGTGTAGACGGCGGTGGCGTTCCAGGCGGTGGCGCAGGTGGCGGCCTGTGCGGTGGCCGCGGGGAGGACGACGAGCGCCGCGACGACCGCGCTCAGCGCGATCAGCAGGCTCATGACACGTCGGATCACGTGATCACACTCCTTGGGTGCGGCGCGACGTCGGCCGCGCGCCGCCGTGGATGCGGCCAGCTAAGAAGTCATCTCATTTGGTGAGCCTGCGGTAGCAGATGAGAGTGCAGGCGATGCTGGTGAAGGCGAGGAAGTGGTCGGCCTTGCGTTCGTAGCGTCGGTGGAGGCGGCGGCAGCCGGCAAGCCAGGCCATGGTGCGTTCCACGGTCCAGCGGTGACGGCCCAGCCGTTGCGAGGACTCGACTCCCTTACGGGCGATGCGGTGGGTGATACCTCGCTCGCGTAACCATCGCCGCAGATGGGCATAGTCGTAGCCCTTGTCGGCGTGAAGCTTGCCGGGCTTGCGCCGTCGTCGGCCGCGCCGCGAGCGGATTGGCGGGATGCCCTTCACGAGCGGGATCAGTGCCTGGCTGTCGTGGAGGTTGGCCCCGGAGATGCCGACGGAGACGGGCAGACCCGACCGTTCCGTGACCAGGTGGATCTTCGAGCCGTACTTGCCCCGGTCGACAGGATTCGGACCCGTCAGGTCCCCCTTTTCAGGGCCCGCATGTTCACCGAGTCGATTGCGCACCGCGACCAGTCCAGCTCCCCGCGGGCACCGAGTTCGTCGAGAACCAGGCGGTGGAGTTTGGCCCACACCCTGGCCTTCGACCACTCCGAGAACCGTCGGTGAGCAGTCGCTCCGGACGGGCCAAACGACGCCGACGGCAGCTGCTGCCAGGTACAACCCGACGTGGCTACGAAGACGATCGCGGCCAGCACCTCCCGGTCGCCGTGCCGACGCCGACCACCGCCCTGAGGTCGCGACGGCGCCTCCGGCACCACCCGCTGGAACAACTCCCACAACTCGTCCGGCACCAACCGCTCAACGATCCCCACCATGACGCACAGAATACCGAGTGCCCCAAATGAGATGGCCTCTAAGCGAGCCGGGTCTGAGCATGTCAAGGTCTAGACCAAGAGGCATCCCCGGAGCGTCCCGAAACGCGTCGGTCCGAGGACGCCCGCCCCTCCCCCGCGGCCTCACGCCTCCCCGGACGGGGCCTCGTCACCACCCCCGCCCGCCGCGACCACCACGGCCGCCGCCACCAGCACCGCCGGGAGGAACAGGGCCACTTCGGGAGCGACCCCTCGGACCAGGACGGCGCCGCACGCCCCCGCGAAGAGGCAGGCGAGACGGGCGAGGGCCCAGCCGTCCACCCCGCCGGGCTGACGCGCGGCGAACCCGGCCACCATCGTCGTCAGCGTGCTGGTGAAAAAGGTGGTGGGCGCCCCCTTGCGGCCCAGCGAGAGGACGGCGGTGGCCTGGGCGCCCATCGCCGCCGACAGCGGGACCAGCAGCAACCCGGCCGCCGGCCCTCCGGGGTCGGGCCGGTCCGCGACCGTCCAGACGGTGGCCACCGCGGCCAGCGCCACCGCCTCGACGCCCAGGCACAGGAGCGCACCACGCGGCCAGACACGTCGTCCTCCCTTGCGCCCGGCCAGCGGCACCGCCAGCACGGTGCCCACCAGATACCCGGCGAGCGCCAGCGCGGGCGCCCACACACCCTGGCTGCGCTCCCCCGCCGCGGCCGCGCCCAGCAGTACGAGGTTGCCGGTCATGATCCCGGCGAAGGCGCCGCCGAGCGCCACCACCGCCAGCACGTCGGCGGCCCCCGAGGCGAAGCTCAGCAGGAGGAGCGCCGAGCGGCCACGCCTGCGGGCGCCCTCGTCCACCGCTTCCCGGTCCGGCACTCCCCCACCTCCCGCCGCCCGCCGCCCGCCTGGGGCACCGGGCGGGCTCCGTCACGCAGGGCCGGTACTCGGGTGCGCCTTCGGGCCCTGCCCGGGTTCACCGTACCGAGGCGTCCGAGCTCACCTCGGGGTCCCACCCCAGTTCCCGCAGCCCCCGGCGGATGGCCTCGCGGCGGGGCGGGTCGATGGCGCCCATCTTCAGGTCGGCGCGGGCGCGTTCGTCGACGGCGAGGGCGAGGGCGCTGTCGAGCCGCCCGGTGCGGCGCCACGCCGCGCGGCGACCCTCCTCGGCGCGGAGGTAACTCTCCGTCTCGTCGTACTCGGAGGTGCCCTCGGTGGCCGCGCCGAGCTGGCCCTCCCACTCGGAGAGCTGGCGGGCCAGGTAGACGTCCACCGCCTCCCGGGCCATGGCGGCGTCCTCGGACTCCTGCGGTTCCGCGCCCTGCGCAAAGTCGCTCATACCGGCACATTAATACGGCCGGGGAGGGCCGGGCAGCTCGGAGCGGGCGCCGGAGGGACCGGCGCGGGGCACGGGCGCCGCCCCGGGGCAGGGCCCCGGGGCGGCGGTCGTGTCGCGCGCGGGCGCGGTGCGGTTACGGCAGGACGATCTTCCAGCTGTTGACGCGGCCGGTGTCCGAGCGGGCGGTGTCCTGGACGCGGAGCTTCCAGGTGCCGTTGGCGGTCTGCGCGGAGGCGTTGACGGTGTAGGTCTCCTGGACGTCGTCGGCCGAGTCCGAGGAGCTGGCGTTCTTCAGCCGGTAGGCCGTGCCGTCGGGGCCGACCAGGTCGATGACGAGGTCGCCGCGCCAGGTGTGGCTGATGTCGACGGTGACCCGGAGGGCGGCGGGGGCGTTGCCGGCGCGGTTCGCGACGGTGATGTCCGAGGTGACCGCGGCGCCGGCGTCGGGGATGGCGACGGGCGTGGTGTTCTCGAAGGTGGTGCCGCCGCTGCCGCCGCCGGAGCGGGCGCCGACTGCCACGCCGGCCCAGGCGTCCTGGACGGCCTTGTACTCGGCGCTGCTGGTGCCGTACAGCTCGCCGGCGACGGCCAGGGTGCCGGTGCGGGCGCCTGCGTAGTTGGTGGTGGAGGTGAACTTGGTGGTGAGGGCCTTGAACCAGATCAGCGCGGCCTTGTCGCGGCCGATGCCGGTGACGGGCAGGCCGTCGGCGGTCGGCGAGTCGTAGCTGACGCCGTTGACCGTCCTGGCCCCGCTGCCCTCGGAGAGGAGGTAGAAGAAGTGGTTGGCCGGGCCCGAGGAGTAGTGGACGTCGACGGAGCCGATGCCGGAGTACCAGGAGTCCTTGGACTTGCCGTCGCGGGAGGGCTTGTCCATGTACCGCAGCGGGGTGCCGTCGCCGTTGATGTCGATCTTCTCGCCGATGAGGTAGTCGCCCTTGTCGGCGGCGTTGTTCTCGTGGAACTCGACGGCGGTGGCGAGGATGTCGCTGGTCGCCTCGTTGAGGCCGCCGGACTCGCCGGAGTAGACGAGCCTGGCGGTGACGGAGGTCAGGCCGTGGGTCATCTCGTGGGCGGCGACGTCGAGCGAGGTGAGCGGCTTGGCGTTGCCGGCGCCGTCGCCGTAGGTCATGCAGAAGCAGCTGTCCTGCCAGAAGGCGTTGACGTAGTTGTTGCCGTAGTGGACGCGGGAGTAGGCCCCGGCGCCGTCACCCCGGATGCCGGAGCGGCCGTGGACGTCCTTGTAGTAGTCCCAGGTGGCCTGCGCGCCGTAGGCGGCGTCGGCGGCGGCGGTCTCGGTGTTGCTCGCCCGGCCGTTGCCCCAGACGTCGTCGGGGCCGGAGAAGAGGGTGCCGGTGCCCGAGGTGGAGCGGTTGAGGTTGTTGGTGCGGTGGTTGCCGCGCCCGGCGTCGGTCAGGTTCCAGGTGGAGCCGGACCTGGTGCTGCCGAGGGTGACGGTGCCGCTGTACCGGGTGTTGCCGGTGCCGTTCTCGACGGCCTGCCACTCGTGGAGCTTCTCGCCGGTGGCGGCGTCGGTGACGACGTGCAGTTCGTTGGGGGTGCCGTCGTGCTGGAGTCCGCCGACCACCGTCTCGAAGGCGAGGACGGGCTTGCCGTCGGCGTTCCACACCACCTGGCGGGGCGCGCCGTCGGTGGTGGCCTTCTCGGCGTCGTGCGCCTCGGCGGCGTGCAGCGCCTGCTTCCTCGCGGCCGACGGGGCGATCTCCGCCTCGGTGGCGATGCCCTTGAGGGCGTTGCGGGACGCCTTGGTCACCGTCGCGGGGGTGCCGTCGGGGGCGGCGGCGACCACGAGGTCGCCGCCGAGGACCGGCAGCCCGGCCCAGGTGCGCTCGTAGCGGGTGTGCAGGGTGCCGTCCCGGTCCTTGACGACGTCGCGGACCAGGAGTCTCTCCTTCTCGCCCAGGCCGAGTTCGGCGGCGACGGAGCCGGTCTTCGCCTCGGCGGCGCGGATCAGCGCGGCGCGCTGGGCCGGGCTGACGTCGGCGGGGAGGGCGCCGGTGCGCGCGGCGGCGGGTTCGGCGGCCGGTGCGGGGTCGGCCGCGGCCGCCGGGGCCGTGGTAGCGGTGACGGCGAGCAGCACGGCGGCGGCGAGGGCGCCGCCGGCGACGCCACGCCGGTGGGAGGTGGGTCTCAACACGGACTCCTTCTGCGTGACCGCGGGTGCGCGGTCCGGGGGTGACGGGGCGGCGGGTGGCCGTCCCCGGGCAGAACGGAAAGCGGAGGAACACCGTGGGGGGAGGGCCGCGTGGCGGTGGGGCCGTGGGGTGCCGCGCGGCGGCCGAGGGGAAGATTCGCAGAGCCGGCCGCTCCTGTCAGGTGCGCGTCAACTAAATGGCCGGATCGCGTCCGCGCCGACGGCCCCGGCCCGGACGCGGCACCGGTCGTCCCCGGGGTTGTCCGCCAGGTCGCCGCCGACCGGCCCGGAGCTGACGTGCGGCCGGCGCCGAGGCGGAACCCCGGACACGGCCACCGCGAGGCGGGGGCGGCGGGGTGCACGCCGCCTGCCGCGTACGGCCTTACCGCCCGGCGGCCCTCACCTCGCTTCCCCACCGCCCGTGTCCGCGCGCGAGCCGGCGCCGGAACGGTTCCGTCCAGATCCCGTCCGGCCGGAAAGCGCCCCTGGCCGCCGCATCCGGCCACCGGCGCCCGAAAAAGATCCGGAACCGTGCAACCTCCCGCCCGCCGCCGGGGTGAGTAGGGCGAGGAGTCCACCTCGACCCGTGCCGGGGAGCGCCGATGCCCCGGGACGGCCGTACGCCACGCAGATCCGGGGAACACCATGCCGAAGAGACCACTCGTCCCAGCAGCCGCCCTCGTGCTGGCCGTCACCGGCCTGCTGGTGCCCGGGGCGGCTCACGCGGCCGAGGCCCGGCCGGCGGCCTCGTCCTGGAGCCGGTCCGCCGTCGTGGTGGCGCCCGGCGAGAAGCTGGAGCTGGGGCACGGGTACGCCATGACGCTCACCCGCGAGGAGCGGTGCGTCGGTTCGGCGGGCGGGCGCATCTGCAAGAGCGTCACCGACGGCAACCAGCCGGCCGGCACCGTCAGCCTCCAGAGCTTCGGCGAGGAGGGCCGCACGCTGTACTCGCCGCTCTACGTCGGCCCGGGCCGCGCCGCCCGGATGACCGTCACCGCCGCCGGCCGGACCCTGGAGGCGCGGGTGGTCGCACTGGCCGGACGT
This sequence comes from Streptomyces diastaticus subsp. diastaticus, assembly GCF_011170125.1. Lineage (NCBI taxonomy): Bacteria > Bacillati > Actinomycetota > Actinomycetes > Kitasatosporales > Streptomycetaceae > Streptomyces > Streptomyces diastaticus. The sequence goes on from NZ_BLLN01000005.1 coordinate 342,739, forward strand.
CCCGGCTACGCCACCGGGTACGTCTGGAGCGCGGCCGAGGACCCCGCCGACCGGACCGTGACCGTCTACGACGCCACCGGCCGTGTCCTCGCCCGATACTGACCTGACGTCGCCGAGGCACCCGGCGCGGCTCCCGGAAAGGGCCGTGCCGGGGTTCCGGCCTGCCCGGACGGACTCCTCGCCGGATTTCGAGACCTTCGCCGCCGCCCGCTGGCCGGGGCTGCTGAGGACCGCTTACCTGCTGACCGGGGACCATCACGAGGCGGAGGACCTGGTACAGGTGACGCTGGCCAAGCTCTACCCGGCGTGGCCCCGGGTGCGGGGCCTGGACGAGCCCGACGCGTACGTGCGGCGCGCGCTGGTCAACAACAACCTCAGCCGGTTCCGCAAGCGGCGGGTGGTGCAGCTCCTCACGTCGAGGCTGCCCGAGCGGGCGCAGGAGGGCGGCGCGGCCCGTACCGAGGAGCGCTCCCTGCTGCTGGAGGCGCTCGGCACCCTGCCGCCCCGGCAGCGCGCGGTGGTCGTCCTGCGGTACTGGGAGGACCTCAGCGAGCAGCAGACGGCCGAGGTGCTGGGCTGCTCCCCGGGCAATGTGAAGAGCCAGGCCAGCCGGGGCCTGCGCAAGCTCCGGGACCACCCGGCGCTGGCGGAGTTCCAGCCCCGCCCCGGACGGGAGGAGCCCGCCGATGAACGCCTCTGATCCGGCCGGACGGGACGGCGTCCCGGCTGCCGGCGGGGCCGAGGACCAGGCGGCCCGGTCACTGCGGCGTGCTCTGCACGGCGCCGCCGGCCCTCTGGTGCCGCCGCCCTACCCGGCGGCGCGCGTCCGCCGCATGGGCCGCCGCCGGGTACGCAACCGGCGGGTCGCGGCGGTGGTCCCGGCCACCGTGGCAGCCGTGCTGATGGTGGCCGCGGTGCCGCAGTGGCTCGGTTCCGGCACCGACCGGAGCCCCGCGGCGGCCGGTCCCGCTCCGTCCGCGACGCCCGGACCGGGCGGCGGCCCCACGCCGCTCCCGGAGGCCGCGCGGCCGCCCCGGCCGTCCGGCAACCCCTGGCCCGCCGTCCGGACGGCGGCGGCGGGTGAGCCGGTGGACGTCGGCCGCGGTCACCGGATGACGCTCGCCGGAAGTGAGGTGTGCCATCGCGACACGGGCGGGCCCGGTGGCGGTGTGGACAGCTGCAAGAGCGTCACCGACGGCAACCAGCCGACCGGGACGGTCAGCCTCCAGCAGTTCGGGGAGCTGGTCCGGCCTCTGTACATCGGCCCGGGACGGCCCGCCCGCATGACCGTGGAGACGGGCGGCGTGGTACACCGTGCACAGCTCCTGACCCTGGCGGGCGACCCGGGCTACGCGGTGGGCTACACCTGGGCCGACCAGCCCCGCGACCCGTCGAACGAGCCGCCTCCGTCCGTCAAGGTCTACGACGCCGACGGCGAGGTGCTGGCGGAGTTCCCCTGAGGGCCCGCCCCCGTACCGACGGGCTCCGGAGCAGCGCGGGGGGCCGCTCCGGAGCCCGTCCCTCTTTCCTCTCCCCCGCCTCTCAGTCGTGCGGCACGGCGGGCGGTCCTACCGGCGCGGCCTGCTCCGCCGCCACCGGGCCCGACCTGCTCCGGTGCTTCCGGAGGAGAGCCGCGCCCCGCGCCACGAGCACCGCCGCCGCGGCCAGAGCGGTTCCCGCCGACCACACGAAGAGGGCCGGCCAGACATAGGTGATCTGCTCCAGCGTCCCGGCCCGGCGCATCAACAGGCCCAAGACGTCGTTCAGGTGGAAGAACAGCAGCACGGGCAGCAGGTACGGGACGAGGCGCAGGCCGAGGCGGAGCGGGCCGCGGCCGGCGCGCCGTGCCCACCTCCCGGCACGGGCCACGGCACGTACCGCCAGGGCGAGGGCCGACAGCGTCAGCACGGCGAGAACCGGGTCGGCGGTGTCGGTGAAGGGGGCCCGCTCGGCCGGAGCCCGGCCTTCGGCGAGGTCGACCAGGCCGTCCACGAGGAGCGGGGCGTCGTCCCCGGAGACCATGCCGGTGTTGGTGACCACCGCGATGCCGACGCCGGACTCGGGGAGCAGGGTGGCCATGGAGTTGTGCGTGAAGAGGCTCCCCGTGTGCTCGATCCGCAGCGGCTGCCCGCTCTCCGCCCGCCGGTTCCACCCCATCCCGTACGTCTGGCCGGGCGGCGGGGTGCGGGTGAGCCGGACCGCCTCGGCGGGCGCGACGCGGCGCCCGGTGGGCGAGATCCCGTCCGTGTGCTGCGCGATCAGCCATTTCCCCAGATCCTCGGCGGTGCTGACGACGCCGAAGGCGCCTGCGGTGAAGAGGCGGGGATGGGCGCGTTCCCAGGTCCGCCCGTAGGCCCGGACGTGCCCGCGGGCCGCGTCCGGCATGTCGGCGGTGGTGTCGGCGGTCTCGGTGCGGCTCATGCCGAGGGGCGCGAACAGCCGCTCACGCAGGTGTGCGGCGTACGGGGTTCCGGTGGCGGCCTCGACGAGGCGGGCGGCGACGGCGTAGTTGGTGTTGTGGTAGCTCCAGGTCGTCCCGGGGTCTGCCGCGAGCCGGGTGCCACGCAGCGCGACGACCGCCTCCTTGAGCGTGTGCGGCTGCGGGAGGACGAGGTCGGGGTGGGCCGAGTCGGCCATCCCCGAGGTCTGGTGGAGGAGTTGGCGCGGGGTGATGCGCTCTGCGCGGGCGTCCGCAGGGGCGAACTCGGGCAACTGGTCGTGGACCGGCCGGTCGAGGTCGACCCGTCCCTCTTCGGCCAGCCCGGTCACCGCCAAGGCGGTCATCGCCTTCGACAGGGAGGCCACCGGCACGGGGGTCCGGGCGGTCATCTCCTCCCCCGCCGCGGTGTGCCCGTAACCGGCGGCGAGGACCACTCGGTCGCCGCGGGTGACCGTCACCGTCGCGCCCGGCACTCCCGTCCGCTCCAGGTGGTCGCGGACGAAGCGGTCGGCTGAGGCCCGGTCGAGGACCGGCGCCCGGGCCGGGACGGCGTGGGCGGGCAGGGAGGACGGGACGAGCAGGGCGGCCGTCAGCAGGAGGCCTCCGACGAGTCGGGCCGGCCGGCGGTGACCGGGGGGACGGGGTTGGGGTGTGGTCATGCCGGAGAGCCAACCGCGCGGCAGGGGGCGGGCGCAGTCGTGCGGGTGGGACGGAAAAGGTGGTGCCGGCACTACCGACCGGCCCCGGCCCGCTCCGTACTGTCGGGACATGCACGCGCGCACGGCCTGGCAGGCCCTGGCCCACCGTCCCCTCGCCTTCCTCACCACCGTCTGGCCGTGGCGGGCCCTGGCCTATCTGCTCTCCGGAGTGCTGGCGGGGGCGCTCACGCTCTCGGTCCTGGTCACCGGTCTGCTGGCCGGGCTGGTGCTGCTGCCGGTCGGGGTGGGGGCCGCCGTGCTGCTCGCCGTGGTCCTCGGTGGCGGAACGGTCGCCCGGGTGGAGCGTTGGCGGCTGCGGCTGGTCGACCTCGACCCGGCCACCGCCGATCACCGGCCCGTGGAGCAGCCGGGCGTGCGAGCCGGGTTGCGGGAGCGGCTGCGGGAGCGGCGTACCTGGCGGGAACTGGGGTTCACGGCGGTCTCCATGACGGCACTGTGGTGGATGGACCTGCTCGTCCTCGCCTTCGCCCTGGCGCTGCCGGTGCTGTGTGTGACCGCGCCGCTGGACGACCCGGGCGCCTGGCCGTGGGTACTGATCGGTCTCGCCCTGATGCCCGCGGCGCCGTACACGATCACCGGCTGGGCCGGGGCACGGGCGGCGCTGACCCGGCTGATGCTCGCGCCGCGGGACACGGAGCTGACGGAGGTCCGCGCCTCGCGGACCAGGCTGGTCGGGGCCTTCGACGCAGAGCGGCGCAGGATCGAGCGGGATCTGCACGACGGCGCCCAGCAGCGGCTGGTGTCGGTCAACGTCATGCTGGGGCTGGCGCGGCTCGACGCCGGTCCCGAATCACCGCTCGGCCGACGGCTGGCCACCGTGCAGGGCGAGTTGACGACAGCCCTCGGGGAGCTGCGCGAGCTGAGCAGGGGCGTCCACCCCCGCGCGCTGACCGACCAGGGCCTGGCGGCGGCCCTCACCAACCTCACCGCCCGCTCGCCGCTCCCGGTCTCCGTGGATGTGCTGCTGCCGGGCCCGCTGCCCGCGCCGGTCGCGAGCACCGCGTACTTCGTGGTCGCCGAGGCCCTGGCCAACGCGACGAAGCACAGCGGCGCCGACCGGGCCGAGGTGCGGGCGCGGCTGCGCACGGACACGCTCGTGGTCACCGTCCGCGACGACGGGGGCGGGGGCGCGGACCCCACCGGGTGCGGCCTGACGGGGCTGGCCGACCGGGTGGCGGCGGCCGACGGCATACTGCGGCTGTCCAGCCCGCACGGCGGGCCCACCCTGCTCCACGTGGAGATCCCGTGTCACTGAAGGTCGTGGTCGCCGAGGACGCGGCGCTGATGCGCGAGGGGCTGGTGGGCGTGCTGACCCGCTTCGGCCACCAGGTGTGCGCGGCGGTGGGGGACGCCGAGGCACTGATGGCGGCGGCCCGCGCGCACCGGCCGGACCTCGTCCTCACCGACATCCGCATGCCGCCCGGCCTCGGTGACGACGGGCTGCGCGCCGCCGTCGCGCTCCGCCGCGACCGCCCCGAACTGCCGGTGCTCGTCCTCAGCCAGTACCTCGAACAGTCCTACGCCACCCACCTGCTGGACCTCGGCGGCCAGAGCGGCGTCGGCTACCTGCTGAAGGACCGGGTGGCCGCCGTCACCGAGTTCGCGGACGCCGTGGCCCAGGTGGCGGGCGGGGGAACGGTGCTGGACCCGGAGGTCGTACGGCAGTTGCTGCGGCGGCGGCAGGACCCGCTGGGCCGGCTGACGCCCCGCGAGCGCGAGGTGCTCGCCCTGATGGCCGAGGGCCGCTCCAACGCGGCCATCGCCCGCTCCCTGTACGTCTCGGTGGCCGCGGTCAACAAGCACATCGGCAGCATCCTGCAACGCCTCGACCTCCCGGTGGACGGCGACGCCCACCGGCGGGTGCTGGCGGTACTGGCCTACCTCCGGAACTGATACCCCGCCGGGTCAGGCGGGGGGACGCCGGCCGGTCGAGGCGTGCGGGGCAGGCGGAGGGGTGGGTGGCGGGGCTCTGCCAGGCGCTCCCGGGGGCGGTGGCCGGGGCGAGGAGGATCACCGGACAGGGCCGAGGAGCCGGGTGGGAGCGACCCGTTCGGCGGTGGCGCCGCGTTCCGGCCGCGACCGGGGCCGGAACGCGTGGGTGCCGGATCGTCCGGTGAGGGGCGTGGGCCCTCGGTGAGGCGTTCCGCGACGGCACCGGTGCGGTACCGGCAGGCGGTGTCGACGAGCGTGATGCCGAGTTCGACCGCGTGCCGGGCGACGGCCGGCGTGTTCCGCGCCCGGGCCGGGTCGCGGCGGCAGGTGCGCCGCCCCGGGGCCGAGCCGCCGGGCCTCCGGCTCCCCGCCGGTCCGTGACGCGCCCGCCGCCGCAGGCCACCGCGGCCCCTGCCGGGACCGGGCCACGTCGGGGGCCGGTCCGGGCGTGCGGCCGGCCCCTCACTCCACCGTGAGGACGATCTTGCCCGTGGTCCGCCCCGTCTCGCCCCGCCGGTGTGCGGCCGCCGCCTCGGCCAGCGGGAAGACCTCCTCGATACGCGGCCGCAGCGCTCCGGCGGCGACCAGGTCCGCGACCACGTTCATGCCCGCGTGGTCGGCCTCGACCAGCATCGTCACCATGCGCGCCCCCCGCTCGGCGGCCCGCGCCGTCTCCTCGGACGGGCCGGCGAGCAGGGAGACCAGGGTGCCGCCGGGGCGCAGCAGGCCGATCGAGCGGGACCGGGTCTCGCCGCCGACCGGGTCGAGCACCGTGTCGACCTCCTCGACCGCCTCGGCGAAGTCGGTGGTGCGGTAGTCCACGACCTCGTCGGCGCCCAGTTCGCGCAGGAGGTCGTGCTTGGCGGCGCTGGCCGTGCCGATGACGTACGCGCCGTGCGCCTTGGCGATCTGCACGGCGGCGTGGCCGACGCCGCCCGCCGCCGCGTGGATCAGCACGCGCTGTCCGGGACCGATGCCCGCGGTGTCGAGCAGCGCCTGGTAGGCGGTGAGGGAGACGAGCGGGAGGGCCCCCGCCCGGACGTGGTCGATCACCGAGGGCTTACGGGTGAAGGCGCGGGCGGGCCCGACGACGTACTCGGCGTGCGACCCCGGCCCGTGGGGGTAGGGCAGCATGCCGAAGACCTCCTCGCCGGGCGCGAAGAGGGTGACCCCGTAGCCCAGGGCCTCCACGACGCCGGAGACGTCCCAGCCGAGGACGAGGGGGAGGCGGTCGACGAAGCCGGCCTGTGCGCGGTGTTTCCAGTCGGTCGGGTTGACCCCCGCCGCGCGGACCGCGACCAGGATCTCCCCCGGCCCCGGCTCGGGCTTCGGCAGCCGGGTCTCGCGGAGGACGTCGGGGCCTCCGTAGGTGTCCTGGATGATGGCGCGCATCGTGGCTGCGTCCTGCGTCATGGGTCCAGCTTCACGGACCGCCGCGTTCCGCACCACGCCGGGCCGGTGCCCGGGTGAAGGCCGGTCCCCTCCACCTCGCCGGCGGACACCGCCACGGGCGGCGCACGGCCGGCCGGTCAGCGCACGGGGCGCGTGAGGAGGTCGACGGCGTCCGCCGTGAAGGCGCCCCGGCCCCGCTCCACCTGGCCGGTGCGCTCCGGCCCGGGTCCGAGCAGCCGCCCGACCGCCGCCAGCAGCTCGCCCCGGTCGCGCGCGTACGTGGTGAGGCCGGCGGCGGCCATGCTCCGCGCCCCGGCCAGGCCGTGGCCGGGCAGCGGCCGCCAGGTGACGACGGGCACTCCCGCGGCGAGGGCCTGGGCCGCCGTCTGCCCGGCGGCGTTGTCGACGAGGAGCCGGGCCGAGGCCATCAGCCCGGGCATGTCGTCCGTCCAGCCCAGGGCGAGGGCGCCGGGCACGCGGGCGGCCCGGCGGCGCAGCCGCTCGTCGCGGCCGCAGAGCAGTACGGGCCGGCAGCCGTGCCCGGCGAGCAGCCGGGCGGTGCTCACGGTGTGCGTACCGACGCCCCACGCGCCGGTGGACAGGAGGACCGGCGGTGGCCCGGCCGGCACCCGGGGGGCGGTGGCTCCGAGGTCTCCGGAGTGGTCGGCCGCCCGGTGGAAGGACGGGTCGACGACGGGGCCGGAGACGGCCGCCGGGCGGCCGGTGGCGGCGCGGGCCGTGGTGGCACCCCGCTCGGTGAGGCAGACGTACAGGTCGTTGCCCGGGTGCAGCCAGCCGCGGTGGACGGCGAAGTCCGTGACGAAGACCGAGGCCGGGGTGGAGAGGGCGCCCTCGGTGCGGAGCCGTCCGGTGATCTGGGCGGCCAGATGGAAGGCGGGGACGACCAGGTCGGGACGGAAGGCGCGGACACGGCTCAGCAGCCGGTTGCGGGCCGTCGCCGCCAGGGGCGCGCTCCCGGGACGGGGTCCGTCACCCGGGGAGAGGAACAGGGCGTAGATCGCCGCGTACAGCGTGGGGGCGTGGCGCACGGTCCCCCGGTAGAAGGCGCGCAGCGCCGGTCCCGCGGCCGGCGGCAGGAGGGTGAGCACGTCGCAGATCTCGGCCGTGGCGCCCCGGGCCCGGAGCCTGCGGGCCAGTTCGGCGCAGACGGCGTCGTGCCCGGCGCCCATGCTCGCGCCGAGCAGCAGGACTCGCGGGCCTCCCATGCTCCTCCCCTCGCCCGGCCGGTGGACTCGTCCAGGGCTTGCATGCCGCGTCCGGCCGGGGGCGCAATCGGCCCGTTCGGGTGACCTGGCGGCGGCGTGCCCCGGCGTTGGACGAGCGGTCCGCCCGCCGAGCACGGAAGCTGAGAGCCTGGCGTGCCGCGAGGAAGGGGACTGGCATGCGCGAGAAGTGGCCGGCATGACGCGGCGTCCGGGACCCGTGGCGCAGCCCCGGCGCACCGTGCTGGTCACGGGTGCGTCCTCGGGCATCGGTGCCGCGGTGGCGAGGATGCTGCACACGGATCCCCGGTGGCGGCTGCTGCTCAGCGGTCGCGACGACGAGCGGCTCGCCGCGGTCGCGGCCCGGACGGGCGGCGAGGCGGTACCCGCCGATCTTTCGGCCGAGGGGGGCTGCGAGCACCTGGCCGAGGAGGCGCTCCGCCGTGCCGGGCGCGTCGACGCGCTGGTGGCGGGGGCGGGGATCGGCTGGGCGGGTCCGTTCGTGACGATGCCGCCCCGGGAGATCGACCGCGTCCTGACCGTCAACCTGGCCTCCACCCTGCGGCTGGTCCGGCTGCTGCTGCCCCCGATGGTGGCTCGCGGTTCGGGCCGGCTGGTGCTGATCGGCTCGATGGCCGGCTGGGTCGGGGTGGGGGACGAGGCGGTCTACTCGGCGTCCAAGGGCGCTCTGCTGACCTTCGCGGACAGCCTGCGCCGGGAGCTGGCCGGTACCCGGGTACGGGTCTCGGTGGTGTCGCCGGGCGCGGTCGACACACCGTTCTTCGCCCGGCGCGGCACCCCGTACCACCGCAGGCGCCCCCGTCCGGTCTCGGCCGAACGGGTGGCGCGCGGGGTGCGGGACGCACTGGTGCGGGGCCGGGAGAACGTCCTGGTGCCGGGCTGGCTGACGCTTCCGGCCCGGCTGCACGGGGCGGCGCCCGCCCTGTTCGGTGCCCTGGCCGACCGCGCGGACCCACACCGTGCCGACTGAGGCGGAGGCGCCCCGGTGACCATCCTGACGGTCGTACTGGCGCTGCTGGCGGCCCTCGGCAACGCGGCCGCCTCTGTGCTCCAGCGGCGCGGCACGACGCTGGTGGACGACGGCGGGCTGGACGTCGCCCGGTGGTGGTCCTGGGCGGCACGGCTGATCCACCGGCGGGTGTGGTTGTGGGGCGCGGGACTGCTGGCGCTCTCCGGCCTCTGCCAGGCGGCCGCGCTGGCAGCGGGCCCGCTCGCCGTGGTGCAGCCGGTGATGACCACCGAACTCCTGTTCACGATGGTGATCGGAAGCGTGGTCTTCCGCCGCAGGCCGGACGTGAGGACCCGGTGGGCCTTCGTCGCGATGGCCGTCGGACTGGCCGCGTTCATGGCGCTGCTCTCGCCCTCGGGGGGCGGCTCGACCGTGCCGGGTTCGCGATGGCTGTGGTGGGGAGTGGGGCTGGCCGCGCTGACGCTGCTGCTCACCGCGTCGGCGTGGCGGCTGCCGCCGGCGCCCGCCGCGGCGGTCCTCGGCACCGCCACGGCGATCGGCTTCGCCTGCACCGCCGCGCTGGTCAAGGACGCGGTGGGCCGGCTGCCGGACGGGGTCGGGGCGCTGGCCACCGCCTGGCAGTCGTACGCGGCGGTCCTGGTGGGACTGGGCAGTTTCCTGCTGCTGCAACTCACGCTGCGGGCCGGGCCGCTGGTGGCCTCGCAGCCCGCCATGACGCTGGGTGACGCCTTCCTCAGCGTGCTGCTGGGGTCGGTCCTCTTCGGCGAGGAGCTGTCCCTCGGGCTGCGGCTGCTGCCTCAGGTGCTGGCGCTGGCCCTGCTCATCGCGGGCACCGTCCAACTGGCCCGCTCCCCCTTGCTGACCTCCTCGGACGGTCAGGAGCGGCCGTGGTGAGCGCCCCGGACACGGCCGCGCGGCCGGCGCCGGAAGGCGTCGCGGCTCGTGCCGACCCGCGACGCTTCCGGGCCGCCGCCGCGCGGCCGGCGCACGGGGGCCGCCCCGCCACGCCGGAGGTGCCCGGGCCCGCGGCGGGCCCCCGGTGGGCACGGCCGAGGGGGACGTCGCGCCTCTCCGGCGTCCGAGGGGGCGCGCCGGCCCCGCCCCGGCCGAGAGGAGCCCGCCGTTGAACTCCCCCCACCCGGCCGGACGCGCCGGTCCCCCCACGGGCGCGGGCCGCGGCGGGGCTGTTGCCGGGGCGGTGGCCGGCGGAGCCCTGGCCGTCGCCGCGTGGCACATCGGCCCGGCGGTGACCTGGCTGCCCGGATTCCGGGCGGTGTGCTGTCCCGGACTCGACGGCCGGGGAGCACCCGGCCGGGTGGCGCTCACCTTCGACGACGGGCCCGATCCGCTGAGCACACCACACTTCCTGCGGGTGCTCGACACGCTGTCGGTGCGGGCCACCTTCTTCGTCCTCGGCAGCCGGCTGGAGCGCCATCCCGAGCTGGGCCGCCGGATGGCGGCGGCCGGGCACGAACTGGCGGTGCACGGCTGGGAGCACGACCGCCCGTGGCTGCCCCGTCCGGGCCGGGACGCGGCGGAACTGGCCCGGTCGGTGGCCGCCGTCCAGCGGGTCACCGGGACGCGCCCGCTCTGGTACCGCCCGCCGTACGGCATCCTGACCGGCGGGCGGTGGGCCGCCGCCCGCCGGGCGGGGCTGCGCCCGGTGCTGTGGTCGGCGTGGGGCCGCGACTGGACCCCCTGGGCGACCGGGCGCGGGGTGGTCGCCGAGGCCGCCTCCCGGCTCGGCCCGGGTGGCACACTGCTGCTCCACGACTCGGACGCGTACGCGGCTCCGGGCGCCTGGCGGGCGACCCTGGCGGCGCTCCCCTGCCTGGTCGCCTACTGCGGAGCGCGGGGACTGGCGGTGGGGCGGCTCGCGGACCACGGGTGCCCGGGCACCGTGGGTCCGTTCGCCTCTCGGGGCACGGCGAGGTGAGCGTACGGGGCCGGGGCCGCTCTCCCCGTCGCACGTCCGGCAGGCAGGGCGTATCAGAGGCGGCCATCATGGGCAGGCGTTGCGGCGCACCGCGTTGCGTACGGCGGCGGTGGCCGTCGGGTGCGCGGTGAGGCCGGTCCGCAGCGGCGGCCGTACCGACGACGCGAGGAGTTCCGAGCAGTATGCAGATCTCTCTGGACGGCAGGACCGCTCTGGTCACCGGTTCCACCCAGGGCATCGGCGCGGCGATCGCCGCCGGCCTGGCCGGGGCGGGCGCCCGGGTCGGGGTCAACGGCCGCGACGCCGACCGGACCGAGGAGGCGGTGGCCCGGCTGCGGCGCGAGGTGCCGGGCGGCGAGCTGTTCTCGGCCCCCGGCGACCTGGCCACCGACGAGGGCCTGGCCGAGGTCCTGGACCGGCTGCCGCAGACCGACATCCTCGTCAACAGCCTCGGCGTCTTCGGCGCGCGCGAGGCGCTGGAGATCGACGACGCCGAGTGGCGCCGCTACTTCGAGGTGAACGTGCTGACGGCGGTCCGGCTGATCCGCGCCCACCTGCCGAGCATGAAGGAGCGCGGCTGGGGCCGGGTACTGAACATCGCCAGCGACTCGGCGGTGGCGGTCCCCGCCGAGATGATCCACTACGGGGTGTCCAAGACGGCGCTCCTCTCGGTCTCCCGGGGTTTCGCCAAGGAGGCCGCCGGGAGCGGCGTCACCGTCAACTCGGTGATCGCCGGCCCCACCCACACCGGCGGCGTGGAGGAGTTCGTCCGCGGGCTGGTCGGGGACGACCTCCCGTGGGAGGAGGCGCAGCGGGTGTTCATGCGCGAGTACCGCCCGCAGTCCCTCATCCAGCGGCTGATCGAGCCCGAGGAGATCGCCCACCTCGTCGTCTACCTCAGCTCTCCCCTGGCCTCCGCGACGACGGGCGGCGCGCTGCGGGTGGACGGCGGATACGTGGACTCGATCCTGCCCTGAGCGGCGGCCCGGCCGGCCTGGCCGCCGGTCCGAACGACGGGCCCCGGACCGCTGCCGCGCGCAGGACGCGTGCCCGGACGGTCAGTCGTCCCCGGGTACGCGCAGTGCGAGCAGGGCGGTGTCGTCGCTGGCCCAGCCGCCGTGGTGGGCGGCGAGGGCGCCGGTGATCCGGTCGACGGTGGCGGTGGCGTCCAGGCCGTGGGTGGCGGCCAGGGTGGCGTGCAGATCGGCCTCGCCGAACAACTCCCGGGCGGAGGCGGGCGGCGTACCGGGTGCGGGGCGGGCCTCCAGGGCGCCGTCGGTGTAGAGCAGCAGCAGGTCACCCGGGGTCAGCCGGAACCGGGTGTCGGTCAGGCCGATGGCGTCGAGGACCCCCAGCAGGGTCCCGGGGCGGCCCACTTCGCGGACCCGGCCGTCGGCACGGCGGACCAGGGCGGGCGGGTGGCCGGCCAGGCAGATCCGTCCGGCGACCCCGGCGCGGGTGCGGCGGAAGGTGGTGTGGACGGCGGTCAGGAAGAGCGGCGCCTCCTGCGTGATCATGGCGGTGTTGAGGCGGGTCAGCAGCCGCGCCGGGGACAGCACCTCGCCCGCGTCGGCGCGCAGGGTGTAGCGCGCCATGGAGGCGACCTGGGCCGCCTGCACGCCCTTGCCGCAGACGTCGCCGAGGACGGCACCGTAGTAGGGGCCCGCCGCGTGGAAGAGGTCGTAGAAGTCGCCGCCGACGCTCACCTCGTCGCGGGCGCTGGCGGAGGCCGGTGCGTACGCGGCGGCCGCGTCGAGTCCGGGGAGGGGGTGCAGGGCGGGTGGCAGCAGGCCCTGCTGGAGGGTGCGGGCGAGTTCGGCGGAGAGCCGGTGGGCCCGCTGGGAGGCGGCGAGGCTCTGCCGCAGGTGGATCTCGGCGGAGGCGGAGCCGGCCAGGGTCGCCAGGGTCGCGCGGTCCTCGGCGGTCCAGGGGCGCGGCGACTCGTCGACGACGCAGAAGCTGCCGAGCACCTCGCCGCCGGGGCCGAGCAGCGGGTAGCCGGCCCACGCGCCGATCCTCATGGGGCCGATGCCGGGGTGGTCGCGGGTGCGCGGGTCGTGGGCGGCGTCCTCGACCATGAAAGGCTCCCCGCCGAAGCCGACGAGGTAGTAGCAGAAGCTCTCCCGTACCGGGTTCTCGCGGCCGTCGATGACGTCGACGCCGACGCAGGACTTCCAGTACGAGCGGTCCTCGTCGACCAGGGTGACGAAGGCGCGTCCGGCGCCGGTGAGCCGGGCGGCGAGCGTGGCCAGGTCCTCGAAGACCGGCTCGGGACCGCTGTCCAGCAGGCCGGTCGCGCGGACCGCGGCCAGGCGCGCCGGGTCGGAGAGCGCGCCGGGCAGCCCGTCCGCCCGCACTCCTCCGGGAAACTCGCCGTCACCGGCCACCCGATCCCCTGCCTTCCGCACCCTGGCCGCCCCCGGGCCGCCCGGCCGGCTTCCGGCGGGGACGGCGCCTTGTCCCTGGGAAAAGGCTAGGCGGAGCCGGGGCGGGTCACCACCGCTGGTGGTGGTCACCCGCCCCGGCGGGCGCCTACTCGGACCCGTGGTCGTGCGGAGCGCTCGCCGGCGGGCCGGCGGGCCGGGTGCGGCCGCCGTCGTGGCCGCTGATCGCGACGGCGAGGACGCCGGCGACGACCGCGGCGGCCGTGAGGCGGCCGAGCGCGCGGACGGCCCACTCCGGGAGCCTCGGCCCGCCCGGGCGGCCGGGGGCACCGAGGCGTTCCGCGCGGCGGGCCGGGCGGGCGAGGCGCAGGACGAGGAGGAGGGCGACGGGGATCTGGAGGAGCCAGAGCACGGTGCGCGGCCATTCCCCGTACCAGACGTTGGTGCCGTACAGCAGGGTGTGCCAGACGCTGAGCACGTAGACGGCGAGGACGAAGCGGTGCAGGCGGCGCCAGGTGCGGGCGCCGATGCGGTGGCGCACGTAGAAGAGCAGGCCCAGCGGGAGGGCGAGGTAGAGGGCTCCCTGGCCGATCGGGATGGCGACCTGGCCGGTGCCGGAGTCGTACCAGCCGGGCACGAAGGAGTCGGCGAAGGCGGACCAGAGCCGGGCGGCCCAGGCCGCGCGGGTGTCGTGGCGGACCAGTTCCGCCGCGAACATCAGGGCGTGCGCGAACATCAGGGCGGTGGTGGTGAGGCTGGTCGTGCGGTGCCACCGCTCCAGGGTCCGCCGGGGCGGCAGCCGTACGGCCCGGGGCCCGGAGAGCACCAGGCCGAGCATGACGGTGCCCCACGCCCAGAGCAGCGCGGACCAGCCGAACGCCTGGCTGAGCAGGTACATCCAGTAGGCGCGGGGGTCGTCCATGAACGGCATCACGGCGGCCGTCGAGGAGGTCCCCGTCTCCATACGGACCCAGAGGAGGGCGAACACGGCGGCGGTGACGCCGACGGCGGCGGAGGCGTCCGGGATCGCGGCACGCAGGTCTCCCCGGAGACGGGGCGCCGACTCCCGGCGCCCGCCCGTGCCTCCCCCCGCCTCTCGCGTGCGCGTCCTGTCCGGCTCCTCCGGTACGGGCGAAGCGGGGCGCTGCATACGTCGGCCTTTCCTCGCGGCGGGCAACCACGTGACTCGCGTGCACAGTGTGGCGGGCACCGGCCCCGCTGCCGAGAGCGGAACCGGCCGACATGATCCGGCCCTCCGCCCCGGTCCGGTGCCTGGGGCGGTGTCGCCGGCCCCGGACGGCGCGTACACGCGCCCGCCCGGGGCCCGCCGGTCATCGGTCAGTCGGTCCTACGTTGTTGGTGGGTTGGACGGGCCGTCGTAAGGTGTCGCCCGCCGCGAGGTCGTCGCGGACAGCGGTCAGGATCTCCGCCGCCTCGTGCAGCCGGGCGCGCTCGCAGCGGGCGGCGGCCTCCGTCAGCCGGGTCACCGCCGCCTGCGTACGGCCGAGGCCCCGGCCTTCCACCAGGGCGGCGATGCGGACGGCCTCGGCCCGCCGTTCCTCGCCGTCCGCGCCGCCGGAGTCGAAGGCGGCGACAGCCTGTTCGGCCTCGGGGAGTGCCTCGGCGAAACGCTCGGCCTCGGCCAGGACGCGGGCCCGCCGGTAGTGGACGCTGCCCGCGGCGAACCAGTGGACGAAGTCCTCGTCGTCCTCGGGGACGGCGGTGCGCAGCGTGTCGGCGTCCGCGAGGTGACGCAGCGCCTCCTCGGTGCCCTCGGCCCCGCGGGCGGCCATCGTCAGACGCGCGAACTCGCAGGCGGTCTCCAGCAGCATCGGCGGGTCCGGCGCCTCGGCATGGGCGGCGAACGCCCGGGCGTAGGCGGCGCGTGCCGCCTCCCAGCGGCCGGCCAGCGCCAGCGCGGTGGCTGCCTCGGCGGCGACCAGGGTGAGAGTCGCCCCGGCGTCCTCCCAGCTCGCCACGGTGTCGGCCAGCCGGAGGAACTCCTCGGCGGCCGGAAGGTGTTCACCGAGCTCGCGCAGGCCCCGGCCGAGGGTCAGCCGGGCCTGGGCGAGCAGCCGCCGGTCGAGTCCGGCCGCCGACTCGTCGCCGACGACGGACTCCAGTACGGCGACCGCGTCGGCCTGCCGGCCGGTGCGGACGAGGAGATCGGCGAGCTGGAGCCGGGCGTCGGCGGCGTCGTCCGGCTCTCCCGCCCGGTCGAAACGGGTGGCCGCCTCGGAGAAGTGGCGCACCGCACCGGCCAGATCACCGGTGTGTGTCCCGGCGTGGCCGAGCAGCAGGTATGTGGGCGCCATCGGGAACAGCGCGTCCTCGTACCGGACCGCTTCGGCGAGTGCCCGGTGCAGCAGCGAGGCGGCTTCCCCGGGCTTGCCCAGGGCCAGGAGGACCTGGGCGAGCAGGGCCCGGACACGGGTACCGCGCCAGGGGCGGCCGGAGCCGTCGATCTCCTCCAGGGCGGCGCGCAGTTCCGGCTCGGCCACGGCGTGCTCGCCGAGCCGGGCGGCGACGTCACCGGCGAACACGCGGGCGGCACCCCGCTGGTGGGCCACACCGAGCCGGCCCGCCTCGGTGTGCAGAGTGGCGCGCGATGCCTCGAACCGCTCGCGGACGGGCGCGGGAATCTCCGGTGCGGAGGCGAGGAGCGCGTGGTACGCGGCGAAGACCCGGCAGTGCAGCACGGTGAGGTACTTCTCCGCGGTGGCCGAGCCCGGGGCGGGTCCGGTGGCGGGGAGCGGCCCGGGGTCGTCGCCGGTGGCGTCGTGGGCGGCGGTCCGCTGCTCCAGGAGCCGCTCCGCCTCCCGCAGGAGGGCGTCGAGCGCGGCCCGGAGCTCGGGGCTGTCGGGCGGGCCGGCCGCGGCCCGGCCGTCGCCGGGGCCGTCCTCGTCGTCCGCGGCCCCGGTGGTGACGACGGCCCAGGAGAGGGCGCGGGCCCGGGCGACCAGCGCGTGCCAGGGCATCCTGGCGGCCTCGTACAGCTCGGCGGTCTCCTCCATCGCGGTGCGCGCCGCCCGGTCGCGGTCCTCGGCGTGGAGGGTGTGGGCGCGCTGTTCGGCGAGTTCGGCGCGCAACCGCTGCTCGGGGCCGAGCGTGTCGTCGTGGCGGTACCCGTCGGCCGCCGCGGCCTCGGCGATCCGGTCCCAGAGCGGGGTGTCCCCGGGATGGCCGACGGCGGCCATCCGGCGTGCCTCACGGACCAGTGCGGCGAAGTCCTCGGGCATCTCGCGGGCGGGGGCGGCGGCGGGGGCCGGGACGGCGGCGGGGCCGGTGAGCACGGTGCGCAGGCCGAGCGGCAGCGGCTCGTCGAGCAGGGGGCGCCGCGCCACCCGAAGGCGGCGCGCGTCACCGACCGCGGTGGTGCCGTTGCGGGTGTCGAAGGCGGCGGCGAGCCGGTCCGCCTCCTCGCGGACCTCGGCGAGGAGTTCACCCGCGGTCCGGTTGCGGCCGGGCGGACCGCCGACGGGCGTCCGCGCGTGGCCCTCCTCGACCAGCCGGGCGAGCAGCACCTCGGTGCCGGTGAGGAAGCCGAGGCGGGCCAGTGGGGCGCCGGTGGCCTCGAAGAGCGGGCGGTTCTCGGCGAGGATCTCCACACCGCGCGCGGTGTTGCGTGAGAGCGCGCAGAACTCCAGGTGCAGGCCGAGCTCCTCCTGCATACCGGTGCGGCCGCGGATCTTCCGGTAGCCGGTGAGGTGGTGCGAGCGGGCCTCGTCGGTGCGGCCGAGCCGCAGCAGCGGCAGCAGGGCGTGCGCCTGGCTCGTCTGCGGTTCGTCGGAGCAGCCGACGGCGCCGTCCAGGACGGGCCGCAAGGTGTCGAGCGCCCCGGTGTCGTCTCCCGCGTCGGCCTGGTGCAGCGCGTGGTGGCGGGTCTCGCAGGCCTCGCAGTCGCTCAGATCGGTGCGGGTCCTGGTGGCCCAGAGGTCGTAGGCGCCCGGCACACCGTCACCGGTGTGCCGGGCGACGTGGTAGCGCATGGCGGCCACCGGCTGCAGGCCGTGGCCGGCGTCCTCGTACCGTTCGCGCATCCGGTCGATCCAGCCGTGGACGGTGGTCAACGGCATGCCGGGGACCTGGAGCAGTGAGGTCGTGACCCACTTGAACCGCCAGTGGATCTGGTGCTCCGCCCACTCGCTGAAGGCGTCGGGGGTGCTCTCGTGCAGCTTCAGCAGCCGGGCGAAGACCACCGGCGACTTGCGGTGCTCCCCGGTGAACTCGTAGGCGGCCATCAGTTCGAGGAGCGCCGTGACCAGGAGGCCGGCGTCCTCGAACGCCTCCGCGGCCTCGGCCAGTTCCTCGGCGGTGACGGTGCGGTGCAGGCCGTACGGGCGGTCGTCGTTCTCGCGCAACGCGTCGAGCACCGCCTCCGGAGTCTCCAGCATTACGCGTCCTTCCGGGGCTGGGTGCCGGGCCCGGCCGGGCCCGCCGGGTGCATGGCGTGGGTGAGCAGGCCGATGAAGGCCCGGTTGAGCAGGGCGCTCTCGCTCGCGCGGAGCGGGCGGCGGCTGAGCAGCAGGGCCTGGCCGTAGAGGGCTTCGGCGGTGGTGGTGGCGAGACCGCTCTCGGTGATGGTGAGGGCCTGGCGGACCAGGGGGTTCAGGTGGTTGAGGACCAGCTGGGCGCGGGGCGTCCCGTCGCGCAGCGAGCCGAGGATGTCGGCCCACAGGCCGTCGCTACCGGAGGCGAGGGAGGAGCGGATCCGCTCGTGGCGGGCCTCGCGGTTGTCGAGGAGCAGGGCGGGCGCGGTGACCGGCTGGAAGTCGCGGAGTACCACGTCGCATTCGTGGGCGCCGACGGTCTCGCGTGCCAGGGCGAGGAAGGCGGCGGCGCGGAGTTCGGCCGACGGGTCGACGGCGTCCAGGTGGGCGGTGACGGTGGCCGGGTCGAGGTCGGTGACGGTGCTGCCGGGCCGGATCTCGGGGAGCCGGTGGACGAGGTCGCGGTCGTAGGTGTAGCCGCCGTTGACGACGCCGAGTCCGGCGGCCGAGGCGATGGGCGCGACCTGGCGGAACTCCTCGACGCTGCGGGTCACCAGGACGGTCGGGTGGTTGCGGGCGAACTCTTCGAGGGTGACGTCGCCGTCGGTGGTCTCGAAGGGCAGCCAGGGCAGGACGACCCGCAGGAGTTCGTCGTCGTGGCGGGCCAGGGCCTTCACCGCGAGGTGGTGGGTGTCGATGAAGCGGTGCAGGAGGGCGGGGTCGCTGGCGGCGAGGCCGGTGAGCCAGTCGCGGACGCGCCGGCCGAGGGCGTCGCGGACGGCGGAGAGGGTGCCGTCCTCGTAGAGCGCCTCGCGGGAGGCGGTGGGGCGCAGGCTGGTCGTGTCGACGACGCAGCGGACGAAGAAGGCCCAGTCCGGAAGGAGTTCGGGCGCCTTGTCGGTGAGGAGCATCCCCTTGAGATGGACCCGGTGTCCGGCGCGCTGGGCGGGGCTGACCGCGGTGGGCAGGACGTAGGCGACACCACGCAGTCCGGCGGCGGGCAGGTCCAGCTCGATGGTGTCGAGCGGGGTGAAGCCGAAGGTGGTGCGGCAGTACGCGGTGAGGGCTTCCCGGCGGGCCAGCGGTGAGCCGTGCGAGCGCTCCCAGGGCGGGGTGTCGTTGATCCGCGTGACGGTGCCGCGCGGGTCGACGACGGTGACCTCGGGCTTCAGGAGGCCGCCGAAGTGGCGGGCGAGGCCGGTGACGCGTTCGGGGCTGGTCCACTCGGCGTTGTCGGCGCGCGGGGTGAGGCGGACGGTGGTGCCCGGCTCGGGCATCGCGTCGGCCGGCAGGGTGCGGATGGTGTAGCGGCCGTCGGCGTGGCCGCGCCATTCGACGGTGGGCGCGCCGGGGTCGGCGGCGGGCCGGCTGATCACGGTGATCTCGTCGGCGACGACGAAGCAGGCGAGCAGACCGATGCCGAACTGGCCGATGAACTCCCCGCGGGCGGACTCCAGTCCGGCCCCGTCCAGGCCGCCCTCGGCGTGCCGCTTGGAGCTGCGGCCGATGGTGGCGAGGAAACGGTGCACGTCGGCCTCGGTGAGGCCGGCGCCGGTGTCGGTGACGGTGAGCGACTCGCCGGTCCGCACGGTGATGGTGGCGGGGGCGCCGGGGTCGGCGGCCCGCCGGGCGGTGATGGCGTCGGCCGCGTTCTGGAGGAGTTCGCGCAAGTAGACGCGGGGGCTGGAGTAGAGGTGGTGGGAGAGCAGGTCCACCAGGCCGCGCAGGTCGACCTGGAAGCTGTGGGCGGACTCGGAGTGGAGCACCTGTCGGTTCCCTCGTCGGGCGCGCGGCGGCGGGCGGGGCGGGCGGCCCGCCGGCGGGCCCCGGTCTCTGCGGGGCCCGCGGTCACGGGCGGGCTGGGGTGGGGGCGCGGGCCGGCTCAGCGGGCGGCGGCGCGGTTCTCGCGGTAGGCGGTGGCCGGGTCGGCGTCGAGGTAGTACCAGGGGAAGCGGGTGATGATCCCGTCGGTGCCCTCGAAGCAGGGCTTGGCCAGTTCGCGGTCGCCGGTGAGCGAGAACGCCATGGCGAAGGTGTTGTACACCTGGAGCCAGCCCTGTTCGTAGGCGAAGTCCTCGTGCCAGATGGAGCGTTCGGCGGCCTCGGTGAGCGAGGCGGTGACCTCGGGCTGCCCCAGGTACTCGGCGTCGGCGCCGGAGTCGAGGGCGAGCCACTGCTCGATGTGGGCGAGGGCGACGAGCTGGCCGAGCATACTGCCGGCGGGCGCGTCGCGCACGGCCCGGTTCGCGAAGGCGTGCATCTCCTCGTGGGAGCCGCCCCACTTGTCGCAGAGCTGCTGGAGGTGCTGCTGGTGGGCGCCGAGGTGGTGAGGGTGGCGCCGGACGGCCGCCTCGAACCGGCGGCGGGCGACGGTCTGCCCGGCCTGGAGGCCGCGGCCGCTCATCTGGAGGAAGTACCAGGGGCTGACCCACTCGGGCTCACGCTCGGCGGCCGCGTAGAGCCACTTCTCCGCGGTCCGCAGCCGGTTGTGGAAGACCTGGAACTGCTCGCGTGAGACGTGCTGGGCCCGGGCCCCGGTGCGCGCCTCCCAGCCCCAGTTGACGTGCCGCGCCCCGGCGACGAGCAGCGGCAGCGCCGAGCCGGGCTCGGCCTCGACGGCCTGGGGTATCCAGTTCTCCACGTTCGCGGTCTCGGCGACCGCCGTGATCAGCCAGGTGCGGTCCTCGGACTCGGGACGCTCCGTCAGCTGCTCGCGCACGGCCGCCCAGTCGGCCGCCTCGGCCGCCTCGCGGATGCGCCCGACCTCGGGTTCCCCCTGGTTCTCGTCCACCTCGGCGGTGGAACGGCCCATCCATCTTTTCAGCGAGGACCCCGCCCCCCGGAGCAACGCCATGACAACCCCCTGCCGCGCGCGGTCCCGACGGACCGTCCGCGCCTCGTCCGCAGGTAGTTGAGTATCACGCCCGGACGACATCCGCACACTCGTTTGACGTGCGGGTTCGCGGGACGGGGCGCCCGCGCGGCCGTGTTCCTGGCCTGTGCGGGAGCGTGCGGATCCCCCGCGCGGAATCACCGCCGCCGGAACCCGGCGAATCCCGTACGGCGGGCCGCATTCGGTCCGCCCTCCCCTCACGCGCAGACACGGAATCCGGGCCTCGGGAATCCGTGGGCGGTCCTGGGATTACCTGCGGCGGCCGTTCCGGATATCCACTGCGTCGACCAGCGACACCGCCTCCTACCTGCCCGTTTTCCGTTCCCGAAGCCCCGATGGGGAGGCGTCCGGTCACTCCTCGGCGGAACGCACGCGCATTTCCTTCACCCCTTGATCACATTCCGTCCCCGGGAGCGGGCACGCGACAGCGCGCCGACGGCCAGAAATCGCCCGCGCGAATTCCCGCTTTCCGCTCCGGACTTCCGCCTTGTCGTTCCCCGCACCTCGGCGAGGGGACGCCCGTAGTCTGTAGCCGTGCTGATCTACGACGAACTGACCGCGGCCGAGCGCGTGTTGTGGGACGCCTTCCCCGAAGGACGGTGGGTGGATCTGCGCACCGGGGTGGCCGAGGAGGACGATCCCGCCGGAGGCGCACGCTGGGGAGCCGCGCGCACGGTGCGCGCCGAGGTGGTGTCCGCTCTGCTGCTGGGGGGCGGCGACCAGCAGCCGGGGAGGGTCGCTTCGCTGCGCCTCGCCGGTGCCCGGATCACCGGTCCGCTCGACCTCTCCGGCGCGGAGATCAGCCACATCGTCTGGCTCAAGGGGTGCCGTCTGGAACATGCCGTCAGCCTCCACTCCGCCTCGACGCGCACGGTCCGCATCACCCGCAGCCGGGTGCCCGGCGTCGATGCCCGGCTGGCCCGCGTCGGCGGCCACCTGGATCTCACCGGAACGGCCGTGGAGTCGGGCCGCCTCGCCCTGATCAACGCCGAGGTGGCCGGGGAGCTCGTCCTGAACGGCACCCGGATCACGACGACCGGGAAATGGGCAGTGTTCGCGGGCGGCCTGGTCATGGGCGGCGGAGTCTTCTGCCGTAAGGGCTTCACCACGCGGGGCGGCGTGAGGCTGTCGGGTGCGCAACTGCCCGGCGGCCTTTTCATGCAAGGTGCGCGGCTGGCGAACCCCCACGGTGAGGCGCTGGTCGCGGACAGCGCGACAGCCTCGGTGGTGAACCTCTCCGAAGGCTTCAGGGCTGTCGGGACGCTGCGCCTGCGCGGCGCCCGGATATCCGACCTGCTGACCCTCGACGGAGCCACCCTCGACGGCGAGGGGACGGCGCTGTTCGGCGTCGGCATGGAGGTGGGCACCTTCGACTTCGGCCTCGCCGCGACGCCCTCGGGCGCGGTCGACCTCCAGGGCGCCCGCGTGACCGCCCTGCACGACCGCGAGCGGAGCTGGCCCGACGAGGTGCGGCTGGACGGCCTCGTCTACGGCTCGCTCCGCTCCGGGGGAACGCCCCGCCGGGGGGACGTGGCCCGGCGCCTGGCCTGGCTCCGCCGCAACCCCGGCTACGCCCCGCAGCCGTACGAGCAGCTCGCCGCCTCCTACCGCCAGGCGGGGCACGACGACGACGCCCGGCGGGTCCTGCTGGCCAAGCAGCGCCACCGTCGCACCACGCTGAACCTGCCCGGCCGGGTGTGGGGCCGTCTGCTCGACGCCGCCGTCGGCTACGGCTACCGGCCCTGGCTGGCGGCGTTGTGGATGGGCGCGCTCTGCCTGCTCGGCAGCCTGGTGTTCCGCACCCGCACGCCGGTGCAGACGAAGGACGGGGAGGGCGCCCCGTTCAACGCCTTCGTCTACACCCTCGACCTGCTCTTCCCCGTCGGTGACTTCGGCCAGCGCGGTGCCTGGCACTGGACGGGCGCGACCCAGTGGCTGGCGTATCTGCTGGTCGCCGTCGGCTGGGTGCTCACCACAACGGTCGTGGCCGGCGTCTCCCGCACCCTGACGAGGAACTGACCACCACGCGCGCGTCGGCGAAGCCCCCGCCCGCCGGCGGGTGCCGCTGGGCCGGCCGGTCACCCGTCAGCCTGTCGGCGGCGTGAGACGCCCGGCGGCCTACCCGGTGTGCACGATCTGGATCAGGTTGCCGCAGGTGTCGTCGAGGACGGCGGTGGTGACCGGGCCCGTCGTCAGCGGTTCCTGGGTGAAGCCGACCCCCAGCCCGCTCAGCCGGGCGTACTCCGCCGCCACGTCGTCCACGGCGAAGGAGGCGGCCGGGATGCCGTCGTGGACCAGTGCCTCCTTGTACGGCTTGACGGCGGGGTGGCCGTCGGGCTCCAGCAGCAGTTCGGTGCCCTCGGGGGCCTCCGGGGAGACGACGGTCAGCCACCGGGCCTCGCCGAGCGGGATGTCCTGCTTCTTCACGAACCCGAGCGCCTCCGTGTAGAAGCGCAGGGCCTTCTCCTGGTCGTCGACGAAGACGCTGGTCACGTAGATCCTCATGGCGCGCTCTCCGGTGTGTCGGGCCTGAGCCATCGGGTCGCGATGTGCTCCGGCGGCTCGGTGTTCAGGTCGTGGGACTCGTGGCGTCCCTGGCGCCGGGCGCGGACCGGCTCCGCGGCTTCCAGGACGGCCGGGTGCCGGCAGACCGCCTGCCGGGACAGCCCGGGGCCGTGCTTGGTCACCAGCCGGGTACACAGCTCGCTCGAACACGGTCTGGCCGTCCCGCTCCACCAGCTCGTCGAGGGTGAGCCGTCGGGTGGGGGCGGCCGGCGCCTTGTGGACATCCTCCGCCATGGCCCAGTCGAGAGCGAGCCGGCCCGGCCGCGCGCGACACCGGCCGAGGTCGCCCGCGCCGATCCGGCGTTACCCTCGGCGGCCCTCTCCGGCCGGTGCTGTGCCGTACGGATGCGGCAGAGCGCCGGCCGGCCTGCCGGAGCGGGGCGGGCGCGGGCGCGGGAGGTGCGTCCGTACCGGCCGGGGTGGCGCCGGATCGCCGGGGCCGACGTCGTCGCGCGGGCCGAACAGGCGTGCCCCGGGGCGGCTGGACGCAGGTGCTGGAAGGCGCGGGGGACCCGCCGGCTCGGCGAGGGCCGACTCCGGATCACTTCCCATGCTCATCCGCCCCGCGGGACCGGAGACGCCGACCTGCTGTCGCTCCGGTCACGCCCCGCCGGGACCGGGTGACCTGGGACAAGCCGCACCGGTACGCGATGGCTGCCCGTGCGACCGGGGTGATCACCGGGGCGGACCGGCGCCCGGCACCCGAACCGCTGCGCGCGCTCCTCGGCGCGGCGGGGGCGGAGATGCTCCTGCTGCTCGGCTCCCCGAGGAGCGCTACGCACCTGGTGGCTCCGACCGGCCAGGGACTCGGGCCGGTGGGACGCCACCTGAAGGTCCTGCACGAGGCAGGGCTGATCCGGCGCCGCCGCACCGGACGCTCGGTGCTGCACCACCGGCCCGCCGCCTGCGCGTCACCGGCCGAGGCCGCGGGCGGCGCGCAGGAGCCGAGCGGGGACGCGGCCGGCCCGTGGCCGGCCGCGTCCCCGCCTCCGGAAAGGGCGGCTCAGCAGAGCGCGAGCCCGTCGAACTGCGGGGCGAGACCGCGCTTGGTCTTGAACTTCTGCCCGGGCTTCAGGGTGTTGCAGTCGGAGTCGGGGGCGAAGGACCACACCACCTTGACCCGCTTCGTGGTGGAGCACTTGTTCGTCACGTAGGCGGTCTTCGAGATGGTGCCCTTGTCGACCGTGACCTTGACGCACGTGGGGGCCGCGGCGCTCGCCCGGAGACCGCCGGCGGAGGCGGCATGGGCGGTTCCGCTCATGGCCAGCACGGCGGCGCCGGTGAGGCCCACGGCTGTGAACCGCTTCATCCGCGAGGACTTGCGCACTCGACATCTCCTGTCTGTTGCTGTCGGGACGGTGATGAACTGTACGGCTGCCGTGCGGCGCCACCCGGCCTTGTCGCAGAGCGCTGACACTCGTGCGACGAAGCCATGACGCCACCCTCCGACCACCACCTTCGGCCCCGCCTCGACGGAGGACGGCAAGGCGGCGGAAGCCGCCCACAAGGGGGTGGTGCCGACGCGCGACGCCGGCCCCGGAGGCGGCGCGTGACGTTCACGCCCGTCCCGGAGTTCCCGTCAGTGGCCACGGGCGGCCGCCCGCTACCGGTGAGGGCCGGCCTGGACCGGCCGAGCCCCTCCCGTCAGATCCGCCTGGCCCGGCCTCCGACGTCCGAATGTGTTTACTTCCCCGAGCAGCGCGCGTAGCATCCGGGAAACCCACAAGGTCGGTCATGGAAACGGATGTAAACCCACATGTTCGCAGCGGAGCGTCAGCAGGAGATCCTGCGGCTGGCTCATGAGAGCGGCCGGGTGGACGTGCTCTCCCTCGCCGACGAGTTCCAGGTGACCGCCGAGACGGTGCGCCGGGACCTCAAGGCGCTCGACCGGGCCGGTCTGGTTCGCCGGGTCCACGGCGGCGCCATCCCGGCGGGCCACCTCGGGTTCGAGCCGGACCTCGCCGAGCGCGACGCCCTCGCCGCCGACGAGAAGGACCTCATCGCCCGGGCCGCCCTCGCCGAGCTGCCCGCCGACGGCAGCGTCATCCTCGACGCGGGCACCACCTCCGCCCGCCTCGCCGCGGCCTTCCCGGTGGAGTCGACGCTGACCGTGGTCACGCACGCGCTGCCGATCGCGGCCCGGCTCGCCGACCACCCGGGCATCGCCCTGCACCTGGTCGGCGGCCGGGTCCGGCACCGTACGCGGGCGGCGGTCGACGCCTGGGCGCTGCGGGCACTCGGCGAGATCAAGGCCGACGTGGTCTTCCTCGCCACCAACGGCTTCGGCCCCGAGGACGGCCTCACCACACCCGACCTCGCCGAGGCGGCGGTGAAACGGGCGGCCGTCCGCGCCGCGCGGCGAGTGGTGCTGCTCGCCGACTCGGCCAAGTTCGGGCAGCAGCACTTCGCCCGCTTCGGCGACCTGGCCGACGTCGACCTGCTCATCACGGACTCCGGACTCAGCGACGAGGACGCCCGCGCCGTCGAGGCGCGGGGACCGGAGGTGGTCCGGGCGTGATCCTCACCCTCACTCCCAACCCGAGCCTGGACCGGGCCTACGAACTCCCCTCGCTGGGCCGCGGTGCCGTCCTGCGGGCCACCCGCGACCGGGTCGATCCGGGCGGCAAGGGCGTCAACGTCTCCCGGGCCGTGGCCGCCGCCGGTCACCGCACCGTCGCGGTCGTCCCGCTCGGCGGGGCCGAAGGGGCGCTGCTGGCCCGGCTGCTCGGCGAGCACGGCATCGAGGCGGCGGGGGTGCCCGTCGCCGGTTCGACCCGGGTCAACATCACCCTGGTCGAACCCGACGGCACCCTGACCAAGGTCAACGCCGCCGGGCCCGAGCTGAGCGGCGCCGAGGCCGAGGCCCTGTTGGAAGCGGTGCGCTCGCGTGCCCTCGGAGCCGACTGGATCGCCTGCTGCGGCAGTCTGCCCCGGGGGCTGGGGCCCGAGTGGTACGCACAGTTGGTGGCCCGCGCCCACCGCGCCGGGCGCCGCGTCGCCCTCGACACCTCGGGGAGCGCGCTCGGCGCCACGCTCGCCGAGGAGCCCGACGTGGTCAAGCCGAACGCCGAGGAGCTGGCGCAGGCCGTGGGCCGGCCGCTGGCCACCGTCGGCGACGCCGTCAAGGCCGCCGGTGAGCTGCGGGAGCGCGGCGCCCGGGCGGTCCTCGCCAGCCTCGGCGCCGACGGCCAGTTGCTGGTGGACGCGACCGGCGCCTGGTTCGGGCGCGCCGATCCGGTGGCGGTACGCAGCAACGTCGGCGCCGGGGACGCCTCGCTCGCCGGGTTCCTCGCGGCGGGCGGCCGCGGCCCGGCCGCGCTGGCGGCGGCGGTGGCACACGGCACGGCGGCGGTGCAGCTGCCGGGCAGCGTGATGCCGGCCCCGGCCGACCTCGCGCCCGACGCCGTGACCGTCACCGACGCCGTCCCCACCGACCGTCCCCTCTCGGAGCCGGTCCGATGACCACCCCCGTCCCCCGCCCCGCCGCGCCCGTCCGCACGTCCCGCCGGGCCGCGCCCTCGTCCCCGTCCCCCACCGCCGTCAGGGCGGTCCGCCCCCGAGGAGCCGTGCGATGAGCCAGCTCATCACAGCAGACCTGGTCGATCTCGATCTCTCCGCCGACACGAAGGAGGCAGCCGCCCGGTCACTGGCCGAACGGATGGCCGCCGCCGGACGCGTCACCGACCTGGAAGCCTTCCTCGCCGATGTCGCGGCGCGGGAGGCGCAGATGCCGACCGGCCTGGACGGCGGCATCGGCATCCCGCACTGCCGCAGCGCCCATGTCACCGAACCGACCCTGGCGTTCGGGCGCAGCCCGGCGGGCATCGACTTCGGCGCGGCGGACGGACCGGCCGACCTGGTCTTCCTGATAGCGGCCCCGGCCGGGGCCGACGACGACCACCTGACCATCCTGTCGGCGCTGGCCCGCCGGCTCGCCGACGGCGCCTTCACCGAGGCCCTGCGCGCCGAGCGGGCCCCGGACCGTGCCGCCGCCCTGGTCCGGGGTGAGACGCCGCCGCCCGCCGCGGAGACGATGCCCGGCGGCCGGCCGGACACCACGGATCCCGAGGCTCGCCAGGCCCCCGCGGCCGCCCCCGGTTCCGACGACTCGGGTCCCGTCCCCTTCCGCATCGTGGCGGTCACCTCCTGCCCGACCGGTATCGCCCACACCTACATGGCGGCCGAGGCGCTGCAGCGGGCGGGCGAGGAGGAGGGCGTCGATCTGCGGGTCGAGACGCAGGGGTCGGCCGGTTTCCGCCGGATCGACCCGGCCGTCGTGGCCGCCGCCGACGCGGTGATCCTCGCCCATGACGTGGAGGTCCGCGAGAAGGCCCGCTTCGCGGGCAAGCCGGTGGTGGACGTGGGCGTCAAGGCCGCCGTCAACCGGCCGGCCGCCCTCATCGCGGAGGCCCGGGAGAAGGCCGCGCAGGCCGGTGCGGGGGCGCCCGCCGCCGCACCGGCGTCCCCGCGGACCACGGGGCCCGCGCCGATGGACGAGGACGCGGAAGGTGAGGGTTTCGGCACCCGGTTGCGTACCTGGCTGATGACCGGCGTGAGTTACATGGTGCCGTTCGTCGCGGCGGGTGGCCTGCTGATCGCGCTGGCGTTCGCCCTCGGCGGTTACCAGATCGGCGACGCGCCCTCGGTCGCCGAGCACTTCGCCTGGGGCGAGGCGGCGAGTTGGGCCGCGCTGATGTTCCAGACCGGGCAGGCCGCCTTCGGCTTCCTGGTGCCCGTCCTCGCCGGGTTCATCGCCTACGGCATGGCCGACCGGCCCGGGCTCGTCCCCGGCTTCGTCGGCGGCGCCATCGCCGTCGCCATCGACGCGGGCTTCCTCGGCGGCCTGGCCGCCGGTCTGCTCGCCGGTGCGGTGGTCGCCTCGATCCAGCGGCTCTCGGTCCCGGCGGCGCTGCGCGGGATCATGCCGGTGGTGGTGATCCCGCTGGTCTCCTCTGCGGTCGTCGGGTTCCTGATGTTCGTCGTGGTGGGCGGCCCCATCGCCTCGTTCCAGAAGGCGATGACCGACTGGCTCGGCGGACTCTCCGGCGCCAACGCCGTCCTGCTCGGCGTGCTGCTCGGCCTGATGATGTGCTTCGACCTGGGCGGCCCGGTCAACAAGGTCGCGTACGCCTTCGCCGTGGGCGGGCTCGCGACGCCGACCGACGGCAGCCTGAAGGTGATGGCCGCGGTGATGGCGGCGGGCATGGTGCCGCCGCTGGGCATGGCGCTGGCCACCACCGTCCGGGCCCGGCTGTTCGGAAAGGCCGAGCGGGAGAACGGCAAGGCCGCCTGGGTGCTGGGGGCCTCGTTCATCAGCGAGGGCGCCATCCCGTTCGCCGCGGCAGACCCGCTGCGGGTCATCCCGTCGGCGATGGCCGGCGGCGCGGTCACCGGCGCCCTCTCGATGGCCTTCGGCGCGACCCTGCGCGCTCCGCACGGCGGCCTGTTCGTCGTCCCGCTGATCGGCGACGCGCTGCTGTACGTGGTGGCGATCGCCGCGGGCACCGTCGTCACCGCCGCCCTGGTCGTCCTCCTCAAGAGCCACCGCGGGCGCACGGCGGCACCGGCCACGGCCGGCACACCGGCGGGCGAGCCGGTCTCCGCCTGACTCCGTCCCGGACGCGGCCCGGGCCCTCCCCGGGCCGCACGCCCCCTCCGTTCCCCACCCTCAGAGTTCCCCTCTCCCAGGAAGGCCCTGCCATGCCCGAGCGCAACGTCGTCATCGGTTCGAGCTCCGGACTGCACGCCCGCCCCGCCGCCCTCTTCGTCCAGGCCGCCGCGCGCCAGCCGGCCGCCGTCACCGTGGGCCGCCCGGGACAGCCGGCGGTCGACGCCCGCAGCATGCTCTCCGTGCTCGCCCTCGGCGCCAAGCACGGTGAGGCACTGGTCCTGACCGCCGAGGGCGACGGCGCCGACGCGGCCCTCGACGAACTCGCCGCCCTCGTCACCGCCGACCACGACGCCGTGGAGCCGGCATGACCCCCGCTCCCCTGACCGGCATAGGGGTGGGCGGCGGCACCGCCTGGGGGCCGGTGGCCCGGATGGCGCCGCCCCCGGCGCTGCCCGCCCCCCGTGAGGTGGCCGCCGCCGAGTCGCCCGCCGAGGCCGCCGCCGCACGCGCCGCGCTCACCGCGGTCGCCGACGACCTCGCGCGCCGTGCCGCGGCGGCCGACGGCGAGGCGGCCGACGTGCTGACGGCCCTGGGCATGATGGCGGCCGACCCGGCGCTCGTGGACAGCGCCGAGGCCAAGGTGTGCGAAGGCCGCGACGCGCCGCACGCGCTGGCGGAGGCTTTCGCCGGGTTCGCCGCCACTCTGCGGGCCGCGGGCGGCTACTTCGCCGAACGTGTCGCCGACCTCGACGACCTGCGCGACCGGGCGGTGGCCCACGCGCTGGGCCTGCCGATGCCGGGGCTGCCGGACCCCGGGCACCCGTACGTGCTCGTCGCCGCCGACCTCTCCCCGGCCGACACGGCGCTGCTCGACCCGGCCCGGGTGCGCGCGCTCGTCACCGAGGAGGGCGGACCCACCAGCCACACGGCGATCCTCGCCAAGATCCTCGGCCTGCCGGCCGTCGTCGCCTGCGAGGGCGCCGCCCTCCTGACGGACGGCTCACCCGTCCTGGTGGACGGCGGCGCCGGGACCGTGCTCACCGACCCCTCCCCTGAGCAGGTGGCGGGCGCCGCCGCCGAGGAGGAGCGGCGCAGGCGGACGGCGGCCGCCTCCAGCGGCCCCGGGCGCACGGCCGACGGCCATCCGGTCCGGCTGATGGTCAACCTGGGGGCGCCGCACGAACTGGCGGCGGCGGCCGAGGCCGACAGTGAGGGCGTGGGGCTGTTCCGCACCGAGTTCCTGTACCTCGACCGCGCCACCGCGCCGGGCGCCGAGGAACAGCGCGAGACGTACCGGAGGGTCTTCGACGCCTTCGCGGGGCGCCGGGTGGTCGTCCGCACCCTGGACGCCGGTGCGGACAAGCCCCTGCCGTTCGCGACCGCCGCCGACGAGCCCAACCCGGCACTGGGCGTGCGGGGTCTGCGGACCGCCGTCCGCCATCCGGAGCTCCTCGACACCCAGCTCGCCGCGGTGGCCCACGCGGCCCGCACGACCGGGGCAGAGGTCTGGGTGATGGCCCCCATGGTGTCGGTACCGGCCGAGGCGCGGGCCTTCGCCGAACAGGCCCGGTCCCACGGGCTGCGTACGGCCGGCGCGATGGTCGAGGTACCCGCGGCGGCGCTGCGTGCCGGGCAGTTGGCCGAGGGGTGCGACTTCCTGAGCATCGGGACCAACGACCTCGCCCAGTACGCGTTCGCCGCCGACCGGATGCTCGGGTCGCTGGCGGCCCTGCTCGACCCGTGGCAGCCGGCCCTGCTGGAACTGGTCCGGCAGAGCGCCGAGGCGGGGACGGCGCACGGGCGGCCCGTCGGGGTGTGCGGCGAGGCTGCCTCCGACCCGCTGCTCGCCCTGGTCCTGGTCGGCCTCGGGGTGACCAGCCTGTCGGCGGCCCCCGGCTGCCTGGCCGGCGTCCGGGGCTCGCTCGCCTCCCGCACGCTCGCGGAGTGCCGCGAGCTGGCCGGCCTCGCCCTGGCGGCGCCGGACGCGGCCGGGGCCCGTAGGGCGGTCACGGCGGCCGCCCGCCCAGCGGCGTAGCCGGACCGCGGACAGGGACGGGCCCGTACGGCGACGACCGCCGGACGGGCCCGCGGCGGTGTGCCTTCCGGCCCGCACTCGTGCGCGCGGCCCGGCCCGGAAGGCGGCGGGAACGCTCGGAGCGGGCACCCGGCGTGGGCTCCGGGGCCGAGGCGCCGCCCGGGGCACCCGCGCACGTCGGCCTCTCGTCGGCGCTCGCGCGCACGAGCGGCCGCTGCCACGCCCGCGTTCGTTCCTGAGAGTGCCGGTCCCACGCGCGCGGCGTACCGCCCGTGGGGTGAACCCTGCCTCGGATCAGGACGCTCGTGCTCGTTCTTGGCCTCCCCGCCTCCGGCCGCGCGGTCTCTGCGGCCTCATCCGTGGCGTGCGGTCCCTGCTCCCGTCCTCGGCCTCCGCCCCCGGCACGGGGGCGCGCAGTCGTCCTCCGCAGCTCCCGAGCGGCATCACCCCTTCTGAGGAGACACGGTGCCCGGTACTCGGTACTCGGTACTCGGCTTGAGGGCCGGCATGTGCTGCCGACCGGCGGTCCCGGCGATGTCGGCGGGACGTCCGCCGTACGCCACCGACCCGCCCGGCGGACGGAGGCGCACGTACCGCCGGGCGGGGGGCCCAGCCGGCTTCCTCAAGCCCTTCCCGCGCCGTGTGCGTGCGCTGCTCGGCGTGGGCGGCTACCTCACCGTCGGGGCCCGCGACCTCACCCGCCGGAGGGTCACCCGCAGCCCGCAGATGAGCGGGCCGGGCCCGCCGGGGCCTGTGACCTGGCCCTGCCGTCCTTCCCGTGCGTATCCCACCGGAACGGCGCACGATGGAAGGAGCCACACGCCGGCCGGACGCACGGGAGGACACGGCCCGGCCGGGAGTCACCGGTCGAGGCGACCCGGCGCAGGCGCTCACGGGCAGCGCGGAGTTGTCGGCGCGCACCTCAGGGAGGACGCATGGCACACCACCACAAGACCAACCAGGAAGTCGAGGGCGCCTCGGACCGCGACCGCGGCAGGGGAATGCCCCGCCGCCCGGACGAGGACAGGCTGGAGCGGCGGACGGTCAGCGAACGGGAGGCCGCGGGCCTGCCCGGGGACGCACCCGAGAGCGCCGACGCCGCCTACCGCGCGAGCCACGACGAGGTGGCCCGCGAGGCGGACGCGGGCGAGATCCCCACGGGCGACCGGACCCGTAAGTCCCGCGACGCCTTCCCGCCGACCCGCTACGAGGACTGACCCTGGACGGGCCGCCGCTCCGTGTCCCGCCCTATGCTGGGGGTGCCTCTCCGAGGGAGACCACGGTGGCGGCGGCCTCGCCGTCGGGTGTCCGGTATCGCACCGCGTCGCCGGGCCGGCGGCCCCTGAGCGCCCGGCCCAGCGGGCTCTCGGCCGTGACGAGCGAGGTGTCCGGCCCTTCCGTCACCTCGCCGAGCGTCACCGTCTGTTCCGTGCCGTCGTCGAACCGCACGGTGACCGTGCTGCCCACGCCGACCACCCCGACGGGCGGCGGCCCCGCGTCGTCCGCCTGACGCAGCCGCGTGGTGATCTCCGTGATCCGTGCGTCCAGCCGGGCGAGGTCCGCGCTGCGCCGCAACTCGTCGGCGTCGTCGGCACGGTCGCCGACGACATCGGTGTCCCCCAGGGTGGCGGCCACCGTCTCGCGCTCGGTACGGACACCGGCCAGCTCCCGCTCAAGGGCATGGCGGGCGGCGGCGCTGATGGGCAGGGGATCGCTGGTCATGCCTGCTCCTCGCAGAGAGGGACGACGGTGGGGCGGCAAAGGCGTGTACATGAGGGAACGCCGCATACGTCACCGCATGTGACACACCTGCACCGACATCATGACTCGCTCCTCACGGGCACGCTGGTCGAGGGGGCGGCGCGAGGCGGCGGGCGCGGGCACAGGGGGTGACGGCGGCCGGGCGCCTCACTCCGGCCGGGGCACCATGCGATGGAAGCCCTTGCGGTCGTAGTAGCGGGCCATGGCGAAGCCGAAGGCGAGCGCGGCGGTGAAGCCGACGGCGATCATCACCCAGGCACGGCCGAGCCCGGCGTCGGCACGGGCGTCGAAGTAGAGGATCGCCCGGACGCCGGAGGCCAGTTGCCGCATCGGCTCGAAGACGCCGAGGACCCGGTAGAACTCCGGCACCGCCTCCAGGGGCACGGTGGCGCCGGAGGAGGGCAGCGCCAGGGCGATGAAGACGAACATGGCCACGAGCTGGCCGATGCCGCCGAAGGCCGCGTTGATCGCCTGGACGCCGAGGCCGACGGCGAGGCTCGCGCAGTAGGAGAACAGGGCGAGCAGCGGCAGGTGGGGCGCGTCCATGCCGAGGATGCCGATGGTCGCCACCATGATGAGGGCGGTGGTCAGCACCGTGAGCCCCGCGGTCATCCCCATCTTCACCAGCAGGGTCGAGGTCCGGCTGACCGGGACGGTGGGCCTGCGGCTGTGCCACGGGCCGATCTCGCTGTCCGCGTACCCGAGTCCGGTGTCGACACCGTTGTGGATGATGTTGCCCGCCAGGAAGCCTGCGAGCACCAGCAGCAACGTGTAGTAGAAGGCGCTGAGCCCCAGGCCGCTGCGCGGGCCGATCGGGTGTCCGACCTCGGTGCTGACGGCGATCGGGTCGCGCAGGAGCAGGCGGTCGGCGGCGTCGGCACCGCCGCCGGCCGCCGCCACGAGCCGCTCACCGAGCGAGCGTGACGCCTCGCCGGCCGCCCGCTCGGCCACCTGGTCGGCCAGCGCCGAGCCGAGGCTGCCCATGCCCGGATTGGTCAGCACGGTGAGGGTCGGCCGCTCCTCGGCACTCCCTCCGGCCAGCGCACGGACCGAGTCGGTGAAGTCGGAGGGGATGACCAGCGCGCCGTACACCTGCCCGGAGGCCAGTTGTTCCTGGGCCTGCGCCCGGGTCAGGCGCCGCCACTGGACCTTCTCGCCAGGGGAGGAGGAGACGACGGCGGAGCTCAACCGCGCACCCAGGTTCTGCCGCTCGCCGGACGGCGGCCGGCCGGTGTCCGCGTCGACCAGGGCGACCGGCAGGCGGTGCAGGCTGCTGTCCGGCGTGAGGATGCCGCCCATGTACAGCAGGGAGAGCAGCAGGGCGACCAGTCCGCTCAGCACGGCGGGGAAGACCCACAGCTTCCGGCGGCGCAGCAGGGACCCCGCGCTCGCGCCGGCGGCGCGAGGCGGCGGAGGTGACGCGGAAGCCATACAACTCCCCAGTTCTCGAGGCGCCGGCACCGGCTCGGCCCGGCGGGGGCGTCCGGAGGCGGTCACCGCTTCGGCGCACCGCCGGGGGCGGCCGGTGCGGCACGACCGTAGACCCGTCGCAGGGTGCCCCGGCGCTCCGACACTCCCTCACCGGGGCGCTCACCCCGCTCGGCGGACGACCGCCGCGGGTTGCGGCCCGCGCCCGGCGCCGGATCCCTGGCCGTCGAGCGGGCTTGACGGTACAGGCGCCGAGCCCGGGAGCCGTGCGGCCAGGGGGGCGAGCGACGATACTTCGAGGCTCGATATATGATCTCCTCATGACCCGACAGAAACCATCCCTGACGGAACCGCAGTACTTCATCCTCGCCGCCCTCATGGACGGGCCGTTGCACGGCTACGGCATCATCAAGGCCGCCGGGCAGGCCACCGAGGGGCGGCTGCGGATCGCCGTGGGCACGCTCTACGGCGCGCTGGAGCGGATGGAACGAGCGGGGCTGGTGGCCACCGACCGCGAGGAGATCGTGGACGGGCGGGCCCGTCGCTACTACCGGCTCACCGAGGACGGGGCCGTGATGCTCCGGCGGGAGGCGCTGCGGATGCGGCAGGCGGCGGCCGTCGTCATGGGACGCACCGGTCACGAGGGGACGGCACCGGCGTGAACCGTCTGCTGCTCGCGACCTACCCCGCGTCCCACCGGTCCCGCCACGGGGACGAGTTGCTGAACTGCCTCGCCGAGACCTACCCCGGCCGCTCCTGGCCGCCGCCCCGGGAGACGGCCGCCCTGCTGCGCGGTGGGCTGGAGGTCCGTGCCCGCACGGTCGCCGACGACCCGGCCCGGCCGTGGTGGCTGGACGGCATCCACCTGGCCGCTCTCGTGCTCGCCGCGCTGGCGCTGATCCCGTACCTCCAGGACGTGTGGCACTGGGCGCTGCGGATCGACCCCGGTGACCAGGCCATCTCGTTCCACTTCTCCGGCTGGTACCCGTGGGCGGACGGTCCCGGGCGGCCCCGGCTCCTGCCCTACGGGCTGCTGCCGCTGGTCTGCCTGGTCGCGCTGTTGCGCGGCAGGGCCTGGCTCGCGCTGCCGGCCTCGGCGGCGATGGTCTGGGCCGGTGCCACCTTCGGCGGCAACACGCTCTTCGGCACCGAGGGCATGGCGGGGCTCGGCTACTACGGGCTGGGCGCGCCGCTGACCGTCCACGACCTGGTGCTGTCCGGGACACTGGCCGCCGCCTGCGCCGTACTGGCGTTCCGCCGGCCGGGCCGGCTGCGACGGCACACGTTCGGCTGGCTGGTCCCCGTCGTGCTCGCCATGTTCGTGGCGGGCGGACTGCACCTCGTCGCGATCAGTCCGGCCTTCCAGCGCGGCCTGTTCGTCGTCGAGGTCGCCGGGCTGCTCGCCGCCTGGGTGGCGACCGCGGCCACCGGCGATCACCGGTGGCTGATCCCCGTGGCGGCGTTCGCCTTCGTCCGTGGCCAGGCGATCGTCGTCCGGCCCAGCGGTTTCATGGGGTCCCTGCCGGACCTGGTCGTCCTCCTGCTCCTCGTCGCACCGCTCCCGGCTCTGGCGATCGCCGCCCAGCGCCGGCAGCGGCGGACAGTGCTGGAACTGCCGTAGCCCCCGCGCGGTGACGCGGGACAGCCAAGAGAGGGAAATGAAGATGACTCAGCAGGACGCGTCACCGGAGCTCGCGCGCCCGGCTCCTGGCCCCGGCTCGGAGGCGGCGGCCGGGACCGGATCGGTGCGGGCCGGCCGCCCGCGGCTCCCGGCGCCGCTGTGCCTCCTGGCGTTCGCGGCGGTCTACCTGCTCGCCGTCTGGACCCCGTTCGGGCAGCGGGCGGAGAACGCCCTGATCGGCGGGAACGGCGCCCGGCCGGCGTGGATGTACGACTGGTCGGGCGCGGCCTACGGGTCCTCGGCGCTGCCGCCCATGGAGAACACCGCCCTGCCCACCCTGATCGTCGGCACGGTGCTCGTCACCGCGGTCGCCCTGGCCCGCCGGCGCTGGTGGCAGGGGTGCGCGGCGGTCGGCGTCGTCATCGCCACCGTCGGCGCCAAGGAGTTGGCCAGGGCCGTGCTGCCCCGCCCGGATCTGGTGGACGCGCGTGTCTCACTGGTCGAGGCGAGCTTCCCCAGCGGCCACGTGGCCGTCCCCGCCGGGCTGGTCCTGGCCGCGGTACTCGTGGCGTCCCCGCGCCTGCGCCCGTACGTCGCGGGTGCCGGCATGTTGTGGCTGGCCGTGACCGCCGGCACCGTCCTGGCCACCTACCACCACCGGCCCAGCGACGTGCTCGGCTCGACGCTGCTGGCCTGCGCCGGCTACGGCCTCGCGGTGCGCCTGCTGCCGTCGGCCCACGCACCCGCCGCCGCACACCGGCCGCGTGCGCTGCCCGCCGTGGCGCTGAGCCTCTCGGCGGTCGGCGCCCTCGCCGCGGGCGCGCGGGACGACTCGCTCACCGAGTCGCTGGTCTTCGCGGCGACGGCCTTCCTGTGCGCGGCCCTGTTCTGGTTCACCACGACGCTCCCGCTTCACCCCCGCACACCGCGCCCGAACCGCGCGTCACCGCAGAGCGGACGGCGCCCGGAGC
This sequence comes from Streptomyces diastaticus subsp. diastaticus, assembly GCF_011170125.1. NCBI lineage: Bacteria > Bacillati > Actinomycetota > Actinomycetes > Kitasatosporales > Streptomycetaceae > Streptomyces > Streptomyces diastaticus. The sequence goes on from NZ_BLLN01000005.1 coordinate 379,131, forward strand.
ACCCCTGAGCCGCCCCGTCCCTCGCCCGGCGGCCGGGCCCGTGCCCAAACGGAGCGGGGCGTCGGCTCAACCCGCCCGGCGCGGCACCGCGGTGGGCCGCCGTCGCCGGACTCCGGGCCGACTCCGCGCCCGCCGCGGCGGCGCTCACCGCCCGGCGCGGCACCCCCACCGCGGTCCTGGACGCCCCTCGCCGACGGCACCACTCCCCCCGGCGGCCGCGTGGGCCGGCCCCGCGCGGCCGCCGCTTCGCGCGAGGACGAACGAGGCGGGCGGGTACTCGGCACGCGAGCCGGCCGGCCCGCCCCGCGCTGTCCGGAACCTTTGGCCCAGGCCGGCGTCGCCGACGCCAGCGAGACCGCCCTTCGGGTCCGCGGGAACTGCTCGGCCCCACGCCGGTCCTGCCGAGGTGTCCGCCGGAGCGCTGCACCCGGCTTCGGCTGCTCCCGCCCGGGCCGCGCCCACGACGGCCCGCGCCCCCGGGCGGCCCGCAGGGCTGCGGACACCGCAATCGCGCCCGGCGCCGTAACGCGCGTTCCCGACGCCCGGACGGCAGGCGCCGGCTTCCGCGGCGTCCCACGACGGACCCGGGTGGCGCCCGCGCGCACTCCCGCGTCCCGAACTGTGGTGCCCCACCACATACGCCCGTGACCAGCCCCTTCCTACGGTGTGGCGACACGGAAACGTCCCCGCCAACTGTCCGGAAGTGGTGCTCATGTCCGCCCCCGCCGCCTCACCCCCGACCCCGTCCAACCTCAAGCGCATCGTCGGCGCGAGCCTGGTCGGGACCACCATCGAGTGGTACGACAACTCATCCGATCGGGTCTAGGACCTGCGGTTTTCCATAATTCCAGCCTTCGAAGCCAGCACGGAACCAGCACGGGGTTCGTGGCGTGCCGACTTGGTGCCGGCCGACCTGCGTCGCAGCGTGCTCCACAGCCCCCAACGGCCTCCGAACACGGTTGCTCAGTGTCACCAACAGCCCGAGCCGACAGGGATAAGCCAACCGCCCGATGAGGGACAACGCCGTGCGAATCGCCGAAGCAGGCGAGGTGCACCTCACGGCCCGGTGCCTTCGCCCCCTGGTCTGCCAGACGGACTGGTGATCGCGCCTGCCTTGCCGAGACAGCGTGAGCGCTCATGCGCACTTGCGTGCGCCCGTACCTGCGCCCGTACGGTGCCGAGCCATGTCAGCATCTGCGGAAGAGGTACTCGACCGGCTCAGCACAAAGGCCCCCGTCCGTATCAACTCGACCGCCGCTCTGGTCACGGACACGAACAAGGCTGCCGCGGCCATCGATCGACAGCGCGCACGGAAGCAGGACGATAAAGAACCGAGTCCCCGTAAACCCGAACTCGGACCGTTACGAGACACCGACCGACAGGATCTCGTCTCCACCCCCTGGAACCTGCTGGGCATCTTCGCGCGAGCCACCACCCTCGCCCGCCAGGGACGCGGCAGAGGACTGGCCGAACACTGGCAAGGACTGAAGTACTGCCAGGCCCTGGCCACCGGTCCCAGCGGCCACATGGCCCTCACCGACGAGGGCCAGAGCCCGGAACTCTCCTACAGGGCCATGCAGGCACGGGAACTGGGCCGAGCCTTCGGACTCGCCGTCGCCGAACGCACCGTCCGGAACCGCTTCCCGGACCACATGGTCTCCACGCTGGACGCGGAAGCCGTACTCCTGGCGGGCTTCGCGCGCTCCGGCCCGCGACCGTCCCTGGGCGCCCGGCCACGACCCGACTTCTTCATCGAAGCCTGGCGCCCGGGCGAGCCGTCACGCGTCTTCGTAGTGACGGTCAACGGCAACCACCAGAAGGCAACCAGGCGCACCGCCAAGGCCGACCGCTCAGCATTCAAGCAACTGGTCAGGGGCAGCGAGCGCGCCGAGCACTTCCACCTCGCCGAGTGGAACACCACCCCGTGCCTCTTGATGTCCACCGAACTACTCGCGCCGGACGGCACCACCGTCAACGCTCTGCAGGCACCGGGCGAAGGACTGCTGCCCGCAAGGCCAACCACAGGGCGAGGGAGTGCGGACGCAGTGCTGTCGGAACGGAACCTCGCGTACGCCGGCGCGGTGAAGGTACCTGCCGACGGCCACAGAGAACGGATCCAGGACGGGTTCCTCATCCCCCGCAAGGAGCTCGGCTGGTACGGCCAACTGCTCGCGCGCACCGAAGCCGCAGGCCAGCTGGCCTTCGCCGGAGCCGGCACCGACATCGCCCAGTACCTGACCGACAAACAGGGCCACAAACACTACAAGCAGCAGACCTTCGCCGGTTCGTCCAGCGTCCGGGACGCGCGGCACAAGATAGGCCCGACGGTCTATGTCGGAACCAATCAAGTGTTCCGACTCAACCGGATCCGCGTCGAGGCGTTCTCAGGGATAGCCGAGGAACTGTACGACCTGCTGGTCAAGGGACAGGTGGAGGCATACCGGGACCGGACGTACGAGCTACGCGACACCTACCCGACCAGCACCACGGCCCCACTGTGGGGTCCCGTCTCCTTCGGCGACGACGGCACCGTGATGGCTCTGCGGGTGCTGCCGACGCAGGACACTGAAGAGAGCTCTTGAGGGAGGGAAGGGCTTCCACCTTGATCGTGAACATCGGTTGTCATGCAGCGATGGCCAGCGTAGTTGATCTCTGTTCGAAGGCGACCGGCGCGAGGTAGCCGATTGTGGAGTGCCTGCGCTGGTGGTTACCGAGCCCAGTGGCACCAACTCGGAGCAGACGGCCAAGCCTACTGGCATCGTCAAACCAGTGAAGTCCGGCATCGTACACGCCTCGCGCCAGGCGTCGCTTGGTGTCTGACTCGGCAACACCCGAACGAGACAAGCTCCTTCGACTGCTCATGCAGGGGCGACTACACCGAAAAGGAAAGCTCACTCGACTCTGTGAAGGTGCTGCCTCATGAACATCCTGGACATGGATTCCTCAGCCGGTGAACAGCTCCTCCCTCTCGCCCCGCGCCCCGTCAACGGCGCTGCCAAGGAGCCGGTCCCCAGCGATCGGTCGGAGAATGATGCCGCCCGAATCATTCTCCAACTGAAGCAGAAGCACGCTGAGGCCAACGCCGCCGGCCTCGGCAGCCCTGAACTGGACGCCTTTCATAATTTGATCGTCAGCCTCGTCGCAGAGGCCGACGACCCGAAGGCCGTCATCGCATACGTGGCGGAACTCTTAGAGGGCGGTTCGAGAGTCTTTGAGTGGTTCTGCTGTCGCCTGATGGTGTGGTGGCAGGGCGGAATCTGCCGGTCCACGGGTGCTGATCTGGTGATGTGACCGGGTGAGCGAACGCAAGCTGTACCCGAGTGACTTGTCGGACGAGCAATGGTCGTTGATCGAGCCGGTGATCACCGCGTGGAAGGACCGGCACCGCTCGGTCAGCGGCCACCAGGGCGCCTACGAGATGCGGGAGATCGTGAACGCGATCCTCTACCAGGGGCGGACCGGCTGCCAGTGGGCTTATCTCCCGCACGACCTGCCGCCCAAGAGCGCGACCTACTACTACTTCGCCGCCTGGCGAGACGACGGCACTGATCAGGTCATCCATGAACTCCTGCGCTGCCAGGTCCGTGAACGCGCCCGCCGATTAGAGGACCCGACCCTGGTGGTCCTGGACACCCAAAGTGTCCACGTGGCCGCCGGGGTCCCTGCCGCCACGACCGGTCATGATCCGGCCAAGCGGGTGCCCGGCCGCAAACGCGGACTGGCCGTGGACGCCCTCGGCCTGGTCATCGCGGTCATCGTCGTCGCCGCGAACACTCACGACAACGCCGCGGGCGTCGTCCTGCTGGACCAGGTCGCCCAGCACGCAGGAGGAAGCGTCCGCAAGGCCTTGGTCGACCAGGGCTTCAAGAACCAGGTCGTCGCGCACGGCGCCGGCCTGGGCATCGATGTCGAGATCGTCGCACGCAACCCACAGGTCAAGGGGTTCGTGCCGCAGCCGAAGCGGTGGAGGGTCGAGCAGACCTACGGAGTCCTGATACTGCACCGGCGCCTGGTCCGCGACTACGAGTACCACCCCTCCTCCTCCGCCTCCCGCGTCTACTGGGCGATGACCCACGTCATGACCCGGCGCCTCACCGGCGCGAACACCCCCACCTGGCGCGAGGCGTCGGCGGCGGCAGCGTGAACATCCGTCCCCTGCTCGACGCCCTGGAACTTCAGGAAGACGCCGCCCGGGCCCTGGCCGACGACCTCCGCGCACAGATCGACGACCTGCAGACCCGGCTGCGGGAGGCCGAGACCCACCTCGAACACCTCGCGATCACTCGCACGACTGTCACCGGCCTCGCCGACCGGCTCCCGAACATCGCACCGGAGCTGCCCGAGCACCCGGACTACCCCCGCATCCTCGACGCCTTCAACCAGACGACCGGACCGCTACGGGCCAAGGACGTCTGCGAAGCCCTCGGCCACGAACTGCTGCCGAAGAACGTCGAAGGCACCCGCGCCAAGCTGAAACGCCTGGTCAGACTCGGGATCCTCACCGAGGCCGAAACCGGCAACTTCGCCAGGAAGCAATAGCCGAGGGAACTCCCTACCAGCGACCCCGCTGCAACCTCAACCGGAAACGGACATCAACTCACGAACCGCCCTCTCAGGTGCCTCAGCCAAGGGTACGAAGCGGGTCCGACAACCGGTCGCCGTTTCCCCGGCCGCCAAGGGGGCGCCTGCCGGGCTGGGCGGGCACACCCTGTCAGCAGGCCGGGGTCAGGGCTCGCTGCCGAGTGCGCGCAGCACCGGGGTTGGCAACCATCGTGCTTCGGCTCACGACGACGGGCGGCCGCTGTGCCCTGGCCCGTCAGCCCGTCAGTAGGAGACGTCGAAGTAGTCGATGTCGGTGAGGGCGACTTCGAGGCCTGTGGCGCGGCGTCCGCCGTCCTTGAAGTACACCTCCTGCAGTCCTTCGGCGACGATGTCACGCATCTGCTGGTCGGTAGCGCCCTGTTGCTGGGCGTCGAACAGGCGGCGGGCGTAGGCCGGCGGAAGGTGGACGGTCAGGCGGCGCATCCTGCCGTCGTCGGTGGTACCGACGGGCGCGGTGTAGCCGAACCGGGCCCGGGTCTCCACGGTGATGCCGGTGCTGGTGGCGGCCTGCTTGCGGCGGCGCCCTCGGACCTTCGGCTGCCAGCGGGCGCGTACGGCCGTCTCAATGCGGTCGGCGATGGGCTTGGGCGGGTGCTTGCGCTCGCCGGTGCGGTAGCGCTCCACCGACCGCCGACTGACACCAAGCTCCGCCGCGACGGCCTTGGTGGTCTTCAGCTGGCCAATCAGGAAGTTGATGCGGGCCTTGAGGCCCTTGGGGGGCTCACGGGTGAATGCTTCCTGGTCGGCCCGCTCGATAGCGTCCTCGATCTCCCCCACCGGTCAGCTCCCGTCCGTGAGCGGGCTGTGGCCGTAACGCTGGGGGATCAGACGGGCGGCTGCAGCGGGGGCGAGGTCCACGACCAGGCGCTCGCCCACAGCGGAGGCCGTGGTGGCGTCGGGCGTGAGGTAGCCGAGGGCGCGCAGCCCGCCAACCGCTTTACGGAAGGCGTCGCGGCCCTCGGCCGCCAGACGCTCGTCGCGGGTGAGGGAGACCAGTTCACTGACCGTGGGCTCCTGGCCGGGGGTGTAGCCGGTGGCGAGTTCGGCCAGGACGCCGCGGGCGCGCCAGGTCAGACGCATGTCCCGCATCGCCCGCGCGAACAGCGCCGGGTCGTGGGCGGGCGGGGCAGTGGGAACGGGCCACTGCGGGGGCAGGGCGTCGGGGGTGTTCATCGGTGACGGCTCCTTCGGTGCGGTTCGGTATCCGCGCCGGCCTGGGGCTCGGACGGTCCTGCCGGTGTCGGTGGCCACGGTTCTACTCGCCTTCGTCGAAGACGGCGTCGTGTAGGTTCGCGCCGCCGCTGTCATTCCGGACCGCGGTGACCTGCTGCTTGTGCTGCTGTCTCATTGAATGTCCCGCGGTTCCCGTCTCAGTACGGTGGCATTTCCTCATGCGGCATCGCCCTGCTGGTCCTCGCCGGGGTTCCAGGTCTGGTCGAACCAGGTGATGAAGTCCATCACGGTGCCGACGCGGGCGATGCGCTCGTGGATGGCTCGCTGGTCGTGTCCGGGAAGGAAGTCGCCGCGTTCGATCGGTTTGTCGCAGCCGCAGTTGCACTTCCGGTTGTCCAGTGGGGACTTGAAGTAGGTGATGGGGTTCTGCTGAGCTCCGTTCGGCGCGGGTTTGCCGATGTAGTGGTCGTACACCGGATGCCCGGGGCTGAGGATGCGTCCTTCGAAGGCCCGCCGGCCGTCGGGGGTGTCGACGACCCGGTCGATCTCCATGGCCTGCCTGATGATGACGTCTCCACTGACGACGGCGAACCGCTCTCGCTCGACACGTTCGCCGGGGATCGCCCAGGTTCCCCGGGCGATGTCATGGAGCTGCTGGTCGGAGAGCCCTTCGGTCCATCCGATCTGTGACCGCGCGAAGGCGTCCTTGCGCGGGTCGATCAGCCTGTGTCTGCCCAGCGTGATCTGGATCAACGCACCTCCTTGAGACCATCTCTTAACGGAGTCGATGCGTCTAAGGTAGCGGAGATGCGCCAGACCATCAATCTTCCTTGAAACGGGGTCTCATGGCCTTGCGGCTGTCCGCGTCCGCAGCCAGCGGCCGAGACATAGAAACGGCCCGCTTCCTGACGAGTTGACGGGATGCAGCCCCCAGGTGAGGATCACCCCGGAAAGGGGGCGGCAATGGGGGAACTGCCCGGAGGATTCGGCCCCGGGGACCGGCGCGCTGCATACGTGCGTGCCCTGTACGGGGATCTACCGACCGCGTTCACGATCCGCTGCTCCGCACAGAACCAGGGCTGCGGACGGAGCCGGGGAGTCGCCCTGGCTCTACCCCCTGGCGCGGAACATGCGCTGGTACTGCTGCCCACCATGGCGGCGCAACTGCCGATCCTGATCGAGCGCAACTTCACCGGAGTGGTGACCGGACCGTTGTGCCCACGGAAAGGGCACAACGAGTTCAAGGACAAGGGCATCGCGCACGTAGCGCCCGGCGCGCCCAAGGCGAAGGAGATCGCCGAGAAGTTCGAGTCTTCAGGCTCGACCCGGACCGTCATCGTGTGCGTGGACCTTGGAGCGCTGCGCCCCGGATTCGAGGAGTTTCACCGCACCGGCAAGCCGGGCATCGTATGGTGGTCGCCCGGAGAATCGGACACGCTGCTGAAACCCGAGTGGCAGCGCACCGCTATCCGCATCCAACCTGCATAAGTCAGCCACTGACGGTAGTCGGAAGTGCGGCCGTGGCACGCCGGAACCCTTGGAGGGTTTCGTCGTGCTGTTCAAGTACATGCTTGCGCTGGCTGGCTCGTTCCTGTTCTTCGTTGATCCTCTGCTGGCCTCCGGCATGATCCTGTTCTTCGCGCTCGCCATGCTCGCTCTCGTCGCTGCGGCGACGGCAGCGGCTCTGTGGTCCAAGCAGGCCCGCCGCCGTGAGGACGCCCGCCAGGTTCTCCTGATCCTGTGCGAGTTCTTCTTCGCCCCGAAGAAGAGGTAACCCCCGCACCGTCGAGAGGGCGAGGCTGACGGCGGAGGGGCTGCTGCGGCTCCCAGGTCGAGGCCGGTGCGGCACAGGCGCCCGGGGCAGGGGTCGTCACTCTCCCCGCCCGGGGCGCCTGGAGCGTACGGGCCCAGTCAGGGTCTGGGCAGCGGCAGGCCGGGCATCTGCGGGTGGCGCAGGTGCTGCCCGCCGTCGTACACGTGCAGCGTGAAGGACTCCGGGCCCGGGGCGCCAGCCGCGTCGCTCCCGGCTCAACACGCTGCTCGAGGCGGCCCGCCCGTACGAGACCGCCGCCGTCGATGAGGTACGCACGAGGGCGGAGGAAGTCGCCGCCCGCCCGACGGCGATCGCGGCCTGAGAGCATCGAGCGCATGGGCAAGCACCGCCGACCCGAACCAGCCGTCCCGCGCCGTGCCGCACGTGAACGCCGACGACCCGCTCGCCGCGTACAACAAGCGACGCCGACCGCCGATGGACATCTACCGCCGTCACCGACCGATGCACGGCGGCGCAGCCACCTCCGGCCCGACGAGCCACGGATCCTGGAGGAGTGGGACGACTTCACCTACCAGGTGGCCGGCACCGCACCAAACCTCGCCGAGGCCCAGAACTGGGTTGCGGAACTGGCGCTCGACGACGACCCCGCCGCGTGAGGGAGGGAACTGGCGATACGCGTAAAACCCGCCACTAGGTGACCCAGTGTGATGTATCAGTGCGCTGAGTTGAGTTCGCATACGCTCCGTGATCTTGAGCCGGGTCCTCTTGGGGGCCAACCGGAATACTCGGCCCCTCTGACGCCCCAGCCTTCTTGAGGATGCCCGCAGGTGCGGTTCGTGCACCACCCTGGAACGCAGCGGCGCCCGCCCCGAGGTCGGATCGGGACGGGCGCCGACATCGGTCGGGGCCGCTACTGGCCGCCGGTCGCGTTGAAGCGGGCTACCTCCTCCTCGTGCCGCTTCGCTGCCTCTGCGGACGCCGCCGCGAAGGTCTTGACGGCCGCCTGTACCGGGGTGGGGGTCTCGGGGTACGTCTCGTCGAGGTCCCGGATGCGCAGGGCGCGTACGTCGTCGGGCAGGTCGTCGAGACCGCGGAGTGCTTCGACCTCGGCGAGCTGGTACGCGGCGGTCGCCTCGGGGCGGGATGTCGAGTGGTGGTTGAGGTAGATGCCCATCTCAAGGATGCGTCCGAGGGCACGCTTCGTGATCTGTTCTTCCTGCGCCTTGGTGTAGGTCGGCCACGACACTTATGGGTCCTCCTGGGTGGTGAGTTGCCTTGATCGATTGTGTGCCCAACTGCAGGCCGCGTGGGAGCGTAGGCAGGATTTGGGCACGAGGTGAGGCGCGCGGCTGTCACGGGCCCCAGGGTGGTTGGAGGAGATACGGCAGGTCAGCCCTTCCGGGCGGGCCGTCGACCGGGAAGGTCGTGCTGCCGGCCCAGGTAGCTGATCATTCCGAGCGAGAAGCCGGTCTCCTCGGCGAGCTCGCGGCAGGTGCGTCCGGCGGCCCGTTCCTCGCGGAGCCAGTCGAGATCGATCTGGCGCCAGCGGGTCGCTTTGCCCTCGCGGGTCATGCCGTACTCGCGGACCAGGACCTTGATGGCGTCCTCGTTCACGCCGGCGCGCTTCGCGATCCACTTCAGCGGTCGGTATTCCTCGAGGTAGAGGCGGGCGAACGTGTCCTTGGGGAGCGCGGCGCGGGCCCGGCGGATGGTCGCTCCTCTCTCCCACATCGCGGATCTTCTGGGGGGTGCCGGCTGCTCCTGCAGGACGAAGCGGACCGCGTCATGGCTCACCCCCAGGCGGCGGGCCGCTCCAGCTGTCGTCAGGGATCCGTCCCGGATGAGGCGATGCAGGAGGCCCAGGTCGATGTCCCCGAGGTCGCACCCGGGCAGGTCGAGACCGTCGATGATGTCCGTCGGCGGCTGCCAGGTGAGAGGCTCGTCGTGGATGCCCTGCCGGGCGAGGAACTCGCGTGCGTGCTCTTCGAGTTGGCTCACCAGCCCGGGGGTGAGATCCGTTTCGAAGGTCCGCAGCATGGTCCGCAACTCCGGGGTGGCGGGCGCGTAGGCGGCCGGGGCGACGGTGGCCGGGAGGCCGCTGATCCGCTCGAACAGCAGCGCCCGGGCAAATAGGTGCCGCCGCACGCCGCCGGCGTCGAATTCGATGTCCCGGCAGAGCTGTGTCCAGGTGTCCAGAGGAAGCAGATCGCGGTAGTCGACCGCGCGGCGGCGGTCGTAGTCGATCGGTGACCCCTCCTGGTCGAGGTAGTCCGCCAGCGCGTACAGGCCGAGGCTGATCGCCGTGAAGTGTCCCCGCTTCGTGAGCCGTTGCGCCATGTGGGGACCGAGCCTGTCCTCCGCCGGGGACCGGAGAATCCGGGTCGCTGTAGTGAAATCCCCTCTCGCGCCGCCGACGAGCAGGAGGTAGCACGACAGGGCCAGACGGATGGTGCGCGACAGAGACCCGCTCACAGGGCTCAGCCGCGCGGACCACGTCGGCCAGAGCTGCGTCGGGATCCAGCGGGCCCGCTGAGCGGTCCGGGGGGCCGCCGCAGAGACAGGCCTGCGAGGCAGCCGGTCCGCGGTGCGGTACCGCAGCTGGTCGCTGTGTTTGAGGCGGGGGGCCAGCGTCGCGAGGTGGATCGCGTCGAAGACCTCGCTGGTGTGGTTCCACCGGTGTGCGACCTTGAGGGGCATGGTGCCGTCGGCGTCGCTGATCAGGTGGCGAAGGGCGTCTCCAGCCACATGGGCGTTGTCGTGCCCGAGGATGTGCAGGGCCGCGCTGACCGCGAGGGCGGCGGTCGCGGCCCGCCGTGGGGCCAGACGGCCCGGCAGGGTCTCCTCGGCGGGGTCGAAGGCACGCACCGCTTCGGGCTCGGGATGCTGATGCGCTGACAGGATCTCGGGCGGGACAAAGTCCACCAGGCGCTCAGGGACGCGGCGAAGGAGGATGCAGGCCAGGGCCCGAAGGTCACCGAACAGCGCAAGACTGGACTGGGGCTCATCCTGGTAGACGCCGAAGTCGGCCTGCCCCATGGAGATCGCGTTCTCGATGAGTCTCTGGGCCGCGATCACCGGCCCCTGCCTGGTGAGCTCGATGGCGTCGGCCTCCTCGAGCGGCTGACCGCAACGTACGGCCCGCGAGGAGTCGTCCTTGGCCGGGCTGTGGCACTGCCCCGGAACAAGCGGGTGCCGTGTGGTCGTGGGGAAGTGCCGTGGCGTACGGCTGCAGCGCGGGCAGGCGTCGACCAGCAGCAGACGGTGATCCAGGCAAGCGAAGGACCAGCCGAGTCTCCATGTCAGCAGCCATCTGCCGCCGTTCTCGGCCAGGCAGGCCGGGCAGTAGCGGGACCCGCGGGCCCGTCCCCAGACATGCCGCGCTGCGACCCGACGCCGCTGGGGGGCGATCACGTGGACCCGCTGGTCGTAGCGGGCCAGGGTCATCGCGTGCATCTGCGCCGGGGGCACGCCGGCCGACCATGCGGCCCTCGCCGCCTGGTCCTCATCAAGGAGCGTGACGAGGTGCCCCAGGATGCCCGAGCTCACCGGCCTGGACGGGCTGCGCGGCAGCAGGCCCATGGCGGAGAGAACGTCGCCGGTGTTGGTGCCCAGCCGGTGGGCGATCGCCTCCCACCAGGAGTCGAGTGCCTCGCCTGGGTGGGGGGCGAGACGGATCGGCAGGGTCCGCGCGTGCGTCACCGGCGAACCACCTGACGGGACCGGCGGGAGCGCTGGCCCTTCAGGAGATTGCGTACGTCGTCCTGGGCCAGGTGGGCCGCCTGGTCGATCTTGACGCGGCTGAGCAGTTCCTCATCGAGACGCTCGGCGCCGGTGCGCGCGGCTCGCTGGCAGCCGCGGTTGATGAGGGTCATCAGCGACCCGATGTGGCCGCTGGAGCGGATGAAGAGGTAGTCGAACAGGTCGTCGGCGAGCATTCCCCGGTACTTCTCCCTGAGCACCAGGCGCTTCTCCAGGGCCAGCAGCAGCTGCCGCCACTCGGCGCGGCCCTGATCACTCTTGAGCTCGAAGGACCGCATGTCCAGGCGGGTCGTGCGCCGGCCCGTCTGGGCCAGGACCGCGTTGTCGTAGGTCTCGCCCTCGGAGAACAGGCCACGCGCGGCCAGGCCGACGCCGACGAACAGCAAGGTGACCGGGAACTCGTTCGCGATGTACTTGAAGTGGTTGCTCACCTCGACACCGCCGGTCGCCCTCCATCGGAGGAAGTGCAGATCGTCGACGATCAAGAGCTTCACATCACACGAGAGCACACAGTCCAGAGCGCGCTGGGCGAACTCGGCCGTGGTGCCGGTGACGCGTCCGGGGTGGCCGAAGAACTCCAGCATCGCCCGGTTGAAGTCCTTCATCCCGGTGTTGCCGGTCAGGCCTACCCGGCAGACGGGGAGCCGTTCGTGCCCGCCGTCCGTGAACGCGCCGCCCTCGGCGATCTCCCGGCGGTGGAAGTCCCGGGCGAAGGCCAGCACGGCAGTGGTCTTGCCCAGCCCGGGAAAGGCGTCCACCGCGACGGCGCCCTTGGCCTTGTCGCCGTCCTGCTGGTTGCTGTCGACGATGTCCCACAAGTCCTCGTGCACCTCGGCCAGCTGCGGGGTGCGCAACGGGCCGAGGTTCGCGTGCCACACTCGCCGGGCCCGGTCGTACTCGGCCCGCGCCCGCTCATTCAACGCCACATACGCACTGCGCGGCAGCAGTTCGGGCTGGACACGCGGCGCCGCGTCCGCGAACGCCGCCCAGCCCTCCTTGCGGGACAGGGTCAGCGCGTCCAGGCGGTGGACGTCTCCCGGCGTCCAGGTGTTCTCGCTGTTCACGCGTCCTCCAGGGCGTCGGTGTAGAAGTCGCTGTCGTCTTCCAGCTCCACCAGCTCGGCATCATCAGCCACGTCGTCGTCGCCCGCCTCGGCCGCGAGCTGCGGACCAGCCGCGTCCGGCAGGTCCATCAGGCGCCGCACGCTCGGCAGCGTGGCGACGCTCTCCTCGGGCTCGGGCAGGTCCAGGGCCGCCTGTTCCCGGGCGAGCCGCAGCGCCATCCGGCGCTCGACCAGCGTGGTGCCCAGGCCGAGGTTCCACCGCTCGAACAGGTCCCGGACCGCGGCCTTATCGTCCGGGAACCGGTCCCGGGCCGCGGCCAGACGGCGGGCGTACTGAAGTGCCTCCTCGCTCACCGGCATGTCCCGCCCCGGCGCGTGCTCCCAGGCCAGCGCGTGCCACCGGCGGCTCGCGGGATCGCGGAAGTAGACCGCGTTGATGTCGTCCGGGTTCACCGCGATCGGCCACTTGCCGTCCCGCTCATCGCTGAGCAGCCCGCGGTAGGGGTCCAGGGCGGCGCCGTTGTAGCGGCGCGCGTCCAGGTCGATGCCGTAGTGCTGGATCTTGCGGCGTTCCACCCGCAGGAACTCGAACGCCAGGTCCGGATCGCGCGGCACCTCGATGTAGCCGGCCCGGTGCAGGCCGTGCTCGAACATCGCCGCCGGCGACATCCGCAGCCCCGGAACGCCCGGATCGACCAGACTGGTGTGTGGCCTCACGTGATACACGCAGGCCACCCACTCGCGGATGATCGCCTCAAGTTCGTGGAGGAAGAAGAACGCCTCCCCCTCGGACCTCTCTCCCCTCGAGTGCAGATCGGGCCCCTTGTAACCGGGCAGGCCCTGCAGCAGGTCCTCGCGTAGGGTCAGAAAAAATCTCTCCAGCGGGCCCTTGTCCCGGCCCGTCCGGAGCCTTGCTGGCTGCACCGATATCCCCAACCGGCGACAGACGCTGGTCAGATGCTCCGAGACGAACACCTTGCCGTGGTCGACCAGCACCGTCTCCGGCACCAGCGCCGGTGACGCCGCCGAGCGCATCGGCCCTTCCAGCGCCGTGGCGTCGATCAGGACCGACCTCGGGATGCCGTGCTCGGGCCAGAGGGCGTGCGCCGGCCAGTCCGCTCCCGCGGGCCGGGGCCTGAACGCCTGGTAGAGGGCGTCGCTGGCGTCCACCGCTTTCGTCGACACCGGGGTGATCCTGATTCCGCAGATGCAGCGGGTGTACCAGTCCATCGCGACCGTGAGCTCCGCCTGCAGCCACTGCAGCGTGACCGGGTCCAGGGCGAACACGTCCAGACGGTTGGTGTCCATCAGCAGGTACTCGCCCGGCCGGGTCGGCCGCAGCTTCCCGTAGACCCCGCCGGGCCGGGCGGCAATGTCCCGGTTCCGCTTCGTACTCAGCCGGAACGTCGGATGCCGCCGCTCAAGGCCCTCCAGCAGGCGGTAGGCAGTCGCCCGGCTGGGCAGGTCCTCCTCCTCGAACCCCCTGGCCAGCAGCCGGGCACGGGTCCGCTCAATGACCATCTTGCGCGACGGCTTGGACTGGCCCGTGTGCTCGACCATCACCTCCAGTGCCGCCTCCGACCACACCTCCGCGTTCCGGTGCCCGGACCGCGGACCGCTGCGAGCCGGCACCAGTCCCGCCTCACCGTCCCGGCGAAACGCCGACACCCACCGCGCGACCGTGCGCGCGGCCACCTCGAGCTCGGCCGCCTTCGCCGCGTACCGGCTCTCCATCGGCTCAACCGGCGCGTAGTCGGCGCGGGGCTCCCCCGCGGCCGCCAACTCCTCGCTGCCGCTGCGGAACCCGGTGAGCACCTCCCGCACGTGCGCGGCCCTCTCCAGCACGCGCTCGCGCTCCGCGGTATCCAGCTGGTCCAGCACCACCGCGGCCACGTCCTGCGGGTCGTCGGAGGCCGGTCCGGGCCCGTCCGGGATGACGCGGGCGCGGTCCGAGAGCAGCAGTTCCTTGACGGCCAGCCGCAGCAGCCGTCCCCGCCCGTCCTTGAGGACCACCCCGCCGCCGGCCTGCGTGCTGGCGAGCTCCACCACCTCGACGACCTCGCCGTCGTAGGAGAAGCGGGTCCCCACTCCCACGCGCACCGCGGCCCAGTTCACGACGCGCTCCTGAGCACGCTGCGGGCACTGAGCGGAACGCTCAGGTCGGTCAGCCACTGCTGTTTCCACAGCAGATGCAACACCGCGGCGCGTACCAGCGGCGCCGGACGGCCCGGCAGGCAGGCGAACGCCTCCCCCAGCGTCTCCCCGTCCACCACCCGGTCGCGTACGTCGTCGAGGATCGCCGGGTCGAAGAGCCAATCCGGACGATCCGGCGGTGGCTCCTCGTCCACCGCCTCGTCGCCTTCCTCCTCGAGCAGGTCCGGCTCGAACAGCCAGTCGCGGCGGTAGCCCGCGAGGAAGCGGACGTTGGCCAGCTCGGCGTCCGGCGGCTCGCTCCACACCTCGTAGCACCAGCCGCGGGCCTCGACCGCCTCACGAGTCCAGGAGAAGGTGAACGCGTGCTCCGGCCGGGCCACCCAGTGCCGCGGCTTGACGTCCACTACCAGCGGGCCCGCCGTGGTGGCCATCAGGTAGTCCGGGATGTGCCGGCGCAGCGCACCGTCCACCTCGGCCCGCAGCAAGAAGGGCTGGGCCACGATCCCGGTCACGCCCCGGTCGAAGTCGGCGTAGAGCAGCCGTGCCAGCTCCAGCCGCGACTCGTAGATCACGTGATCCGACTGCGTACTTGACCAGTACGAACCCGAGTAGTGCTTCTGCCCCATGTACCAACGGAACGTCCGCCACGGCTCGGCCGCGTAAAGCATCTCAAGCGGCACCGACTCCCAGGCGAGGTCCTCGCGCACCTCGTCCTCGGCAAGCCGGACACACACCTCTACATCCACCATCCGCCCCCAGTGCCCGTGTAACTGACCTTGATCCGCAGGACAGTTACACGGGCACTGGAGTACGAACGGCCACACGCGCCTTCGATCACTCGAAAGGGTGATCATTCCAAGCCAGGGATCTCAGAACCGCGTCATAATTGCTACTCAAAGGTCATCGCTCGCGAGAACATGACGCGGATTCTGAGTACCTACACGTCGCCGCCCTTGATGTGCCGGGCGGGGTTGAGGCCCTGCTCCATCAGGTCGACCGCCCACAACATCGACTGGACACCCTCAAGCTTCGCCAGGCCCGGTGTGGGCCCGAGGCGGAAGCCGCCGGGCTGCGGCTTGCCGGAGGCCGCGTACGGGAGGAAGGCGAGCGGGCTGTCGCCGGGGCTCGGGTAGACGACGCAGTCGGACAGCACGGCGAGCGGGAACAACCCGGTCATCTTCGCCATATTGGTGAGCTTGCGGTGCATGTTGACCCGGGCCTTGGAGATGACGGCGGCGCGGATGTCGGGGCGCCAGGTCGGGCGTTCCAGGGCCGGCCATCGGTCCCCGTCCTTGTAGTTCTTGCCCTGCGGGCGCTCGCGGAGCTTGCCGACGCCGCCCTTGACCGTGGCCTTGATGGCCGCGAGGACGGCGGCCAGGGCCGGGTCGGTCTGCTTGTACCGCTCCATCGCCGCGAGGAACTCCGTGTCGGTGAGGTCCTTGGTGACGCCGAGGTCGGCGAGTGTGTCGACGTACGCATTCTTGAGCCGGTCGTGCCACGGGTCGAGGTACGCGCCGGTCTCGCGGCGCAGGTACGCCTCGATCGGCGCCACGTTGTAGCCGAGCTCCTGGGCGTAGGCGACGGTGTGCGTCTGGTACCAGGCCGGGCCGGTCGGCCGGGTGCCGTCGGGCGTGAACGGGCTGGGCAGGCGCGGGTCCAGCTCCACGTGGGAGAGGTCGACCAGCCAGGAGCCGGGGATCTTCGGGTTGAACTTCGGGCCGACGAAGTGGTCCGGGGCGGACAGGCCGACGACCAGCCGGGCTGCGGCCGCGAGGAACGCGGTGTTCAGGTCAAGGCCGACCGCGTACGGCAGCGTGCACTCCTCGTCGGTGAGCAGGTTCACCGGCCGCACCCACTGGTAGGCCTCTTCGTTGAGGAAGCCGCCCTTCCAGCCGGAGTTCACGACGACGGGGTGCTCCGGAGTGGCCTCCGGCGGCGCCGGGTTCATCGGCTCCGTTCCCAGCGAGCCGGGGTTGTGGCCGCTGACCCAGTTCCCGGTCGCTTCCTCCCGCACAGCGCGCGTGGGCGGGCGCAGCGCCGTCATCAGCTCCAGCCCGGAGACAGCCGTGGAGCCGCGCGGGGTGATGACCCGCTGGGCGTAGACGCCGAGGACGCGTGCGATGTCGGCCGGCTCCATGTCCGCGACGCCGGGCCAGGAACGGGCGTCGAGGGCGTCCCAGGACAGGATCGCCAGTTGCACGCACTGGCGCTCACGCCCCTGGGCCTTGCGGTAGATCCGCGCCCACGGCCCGAAACCGCGCTGCGTGAGCTGCCACTTCGCCTTCGCGACTTGCTTGACGACCGGGTGGTCCGCCGGCAGGCGCAGGGAGCGGCGCTGCTCGTGACCCTCCAGGCGCTCCGGCAGTCCGAGCTTCACGGCGGCTGCGGCGGTCAGAACGACCAGCGGGTCGGAATCCTTGCCGTACCGGTTGAGCTTCGGTGCACCGAGCCCGGACTCCTTGAGCGTCCACTCCACCAGCTCCGGGATCGTGGTGGCCGGGCAGTCGAGCACGATGCCGCCCGTGCCGTACGCGCAGCCGTCACCGTCCAGCACGGCGAGCGGGCCGTGCGGGAAGCGCGGGTCGACGGGGGGCTTCGTGGCCTTCTGCGACGCCGGACGCCGCGACGTCGCCGGGCCCGCGGAACGCTCCGGGGCGGCGGGAGCCTCCACCACTGCGGACGTCTCGGGCGCGGCCGGGCCGGTGAACGTCTGCGGAACCGGCTCGGGCTGGGCTGCGGGCGCCGGGGCGGGCGCGGCGGCGGAAGCTGCGTGGGCTGGATACTTCGCCGCCCAGCCGTTCAGCAGCCGCTGGTACGCCTCCAGGCGTGGCGACTTCGGCTCAGAGCGCCCGTTTTCGTAGTTCTTCACCGTCTGCGTTGACGTCTTCAGCGCGACCGCGAGACGGGCCTGGGTGATGCCGGCGGCTTCCCGCAGCCGGGCACGCTCCGCCGGGGGCGGGAGCTGCGGCTCCTCCTCCAGCAACGCGTCGACCGACGCGAACAGCTCTTCCTCGGTAGTTGCCATGCCTGAACACTAGCAAAACTTACCCCACTATTTAACCCATTTATTAACCCGATCGAATGCAGTGGAGGTGAAGCACGCGAAAGGCCGCCCGGCAGATGCCGGACGGCCTTCGCAAAGTCTGAACCCTGGGCGTACGGCCCACCCCATGCCAGGGCTGCCAGGGACGAGTCCAAGGTCTTCCCGGTCAGCGTACCCAAGCGCAGGGCGATGCCGGGGCATGGGCGCCACGCCGGGCCGGTTCCGTGAGGTGACGCCCATGGTTGGTGGAGACCGACGCCCTGACCGCGCCCGTACATGCGCCAGGCCAGGTTCCCGGTAGTGCCCCGGGCCACCTGGCCTCACGTCTTCCAGGAGCCCACGGCTCCCGACGTCTCCAACAGGCTACTGCGCCCAGCGCGCGGACATGAAGCTCGTCAGGCGCAGTTGAAAGAAGCAGCCGGTCTTCTTGGCGTCGGCGGCCGGGCTGGCGGTGTCGACCGGGACGCGCGGGTGGACGCAGTCGAGGTCGTACGCCTGCGCGTCCTCGCGCGCGCTCCCTCGCGGGCGGCCAGGCCGTGCGCCCGGAACAGGGCGAAGGTCTCATGCGGCGGGGGCTCGCACGAGCCGCTGGGACGGTCGGCGAGCGGCGCGAGGTCGACTGGGCCAGGTGAAACGCCCGCTCCTCTCGGGCTGATCGGCCGGCGTCCCCGATGATGGAGACCGCCCCCGGACAACGGATCAAGGGAGTACGCATGGCGGTGGAGGCCGGCACACGGCAGGAGGAGCGCGTCGCGGGACGGGTGTGGACGGTACGCCTGGACCCTCACGGCCGCCCGTCCGCCGGCGCGGTGAAACTCTCCTGCTCCCGCCCGGCCTGCGCCGAGCAGCGCGTCCCCGGCGGCGCCGCTGCGGGACGCAAGGCCGCGATCGGCCACGTCAACACACACCTGGCCCGCATCCGCGAGGGCGGCGGGCCGCGCGGCGCGGCGTGGTGCGCCTGCCGCGCTGCCGACTGCGCGTGGCACACCCCCGACCTCACTGTCGGACGGCGGGGCGGGGCGAACCCGGCGGCGGAGGCGGTGCGGTGCGGCGGCCCGGTGGTCCTGACGGTGTACGCGGACCGCGCCGGAAGGCTGTGGCGGATCGCGGAGATGTGCGCGCGGTGCGCGGCCGCCACCCCCGACTGCCGGGTCCTGGACACCGCCCCGCCCGTGTCCCGCACCGCCCCGGCCGGGGCAGGTCAGGCATTGGGCGAGCCGGACATGCAGCCGGGGCCCGCAGTCGGCACGGTGGGCGAGGGCGCGGCGACGGTGTTCTCCGACCGCGCCTCCTCCCTCGCCGCCGACGCGACTTCGGCTGCCGTGCCGACTGTGCTCCCCCGCGCCCGCACCGGCTCACCGGCTCAAGCGTCCCGGCGGGCGAAGCGGTGGGGGAAGATCGCGCAGCGGACCGTGCCGCACGACCTCGAGCCCGATGTCCTGCGCCTGGAACTGGTCGAACTCGGGGATGCGTTCCGGGCCTACCAGCAGCGCCCCGAACCCGACCTCGTCCTGCTGGCCCATCTCCACGAGCGCAAGGCCCGCGCGTTCGCCCTGTGGGCCGACGTGAGCGGTGACGGCTCCCTGCGCCACGAGGCCAAGCGCGCCGAGAAGGCCGCGCAGACCACCCGCGAGATGCACGCCAACCGTGGCGGCCAGGTGGCCGGCGACACGGTCAGTGGGGACGGGCCGGTGGTGGAGCGGCTGCTGACCCGGCAGCAGGCCGTGCACGCACGCACCGTGCTGGACTACGTCGCCGCCCACGCCCGGCGCCCGGAGGCCGAGGTGCGCCTGGCGATGCTCATGCTCACCCTGCGGGCCGCGCGCGCCGGCACCGGGAACATCACCGGCCAGGACCTCACCGGCTGGCTCCAGGCCGATGCCGAGCGGGTACTTCAGCATCTGGTCGCGGACGGGTGGCTGCGTCTGCCCGGCACCGTCGCCGAGGTGATGGCCTCCCGGTCCGAGGACCCCACCGCCATCACCGTCCCCACCCTCCTGCCGGAGCGGCCCCGCCCGTTCGGCTTCGGCAAGACCACCCGCGCGAGGATCTCCGGCTGGGCCCAGAAAGTCGTGGGCGACCGGAAGCTCCGCAAGAAGAAGCTGGGTGCCACCGCCCGGCTCCTGGCCCTGTACACCGCCGCCCACACCCGCCCCGACGGACGCCTCGGACGCCCCGAGGACGGCGGGCTGCTCCTGGACCAGGTCGCCACGTTCGCCGCCCTGGCCCCCGGCCAAGTCGCCGAGCACGCCGAGCTGCTGGTCGCCGCCGACTGGCTCACCGAAGCCGACACCGCTGGGGGACGGCTGCGCGGACAGCTCACCGAGCGCGTCCTGCCGCTGTCAGGGCTGCTGTGACACGCCCCGCCCACCGTGCCGGCGGCCTCGCGTACCGCCACCCCCGGGTGCGCGCACGCAGCAGCGGCATCGGGACCGTCCGGCGCACAGGATCGGCTCAGGCCGGTGACCACCAAACGCCCGCATCGGAGGTATGACCTGTGTCAGGACCGGATCTACCGCCGGCGACCGCGCCGATGACCGTCGAGGCGCTGATAGGGCGGTGGCCGACGGGGGCCGAGAAGGTGGAACTCGTCCACGGAGTGATGGTCTTCGCCAGCCATTTCGACGAACGGGACCTCGATACGGCCCGGCGCGCCTATCCAGGCCGTCGCCCCGTCATCAACGCCGACGGCGGCCTGGAGATCCATCCAGCCGGCCCCGGCCGGCCCGTCCCGCTCCTGGGCGATCCGCACCACCTCTGAGTCGCCTCATCGTCCCGGCGGCCGATCGCACCATGGCAGGGAACCGGCCAGGTGCTCTCCGGGGCCGTCACCCATACGGCTGAGGGTCGTTTCCGGTGTGGACCAACACATCGGATGCTAAGGAGGCCCAGTGGGCCCGTCGTTTGTAATCGAGCGGCTCGAATTCCAGCGGGGCGACGTCTGGTACGCCCGCTACTTCAGGGGCCTGGTGACCTTCCTCGTGGGCCACTCCAAGGCCGGAAAGTCCACCGCGCTGGAAGCGCTGCTCTACCCATTGGGCCTTCTCACGGCAACCGTCATGCCGGAGGTCCGCGGCTGCCGGCAGGTCCGGCTTGTCTTCCGGGTTGCCGGAACCCGCTGGCAGGCCACCCGCAGCGGATCGAACCCGCGGGCACGGGTGTCCTTGAAGAACCTCGACGACACCGGCGAGATCGAGCACCTGCTGCCGGTCACGAGCGCGAAGGCCGGGGAGATGACGGCCGGCGCCTTCGTCCAGGACCTGCTCGGCCTGCCGCAAGCGGCCCGGGGAGCCACGCGTGTCGGGCTGGACGACTTCTACAGCACCGTCATGGCGCTGCGGCAGAACACAATCGCCTCCGAGTTCCTCGGCGGAGGAAAGGACGAGGCGAGGGTCCTTGCCCTGGAAGTGCTCCTTGGCCTGTGGAACGAGGACCTTGCCGGACTGGAGAAGAACGCTTCAGAAGCCGCGTCCCGGTACCGGGCGGCACGGTCCGCTCTGGCGGCGTTCAAGAAGCTACGGGACAGCGGCGCTCTGGCCGACCCGGCCAGCGTCCGCGCCGCGTACGAGCAGAAGCAGCGCGAGCACCGCGCAGCGGCGCAGCGGTGGCAGGAGGCCGATGCGGCGCTCAAGGTCGCCGTCGGGGAGCGCGGGCGGCTCGTCGCCCTGCACCAGGCGGCCGAGACCCAGCGCAGGAAGAGTGCGAAGCAGGCTGTCGCCGCCCACGCCAAGGTGAACGGCGCCACCGCCGAGCACGCACGCGCCGAGGGCGAACTCGCCACCCTGCTGGCACCCATGCCGCAGGACTGCACCTGCTGCGGACAGCCCCTCCCCGACCGGGAGCCGGGCCTGTGCCTCCAATGCGGTCAGTTGCACGACGGCTTGGAAGACCGGCGCGAGCAGCAGATCGCCGCGGCCCGTGCGAAGGTGGACCGGCTCCTGCTCAGGCTGCGGAGCCTTCAGGAGGCGTCGGCTGCCGCCGGCGACCAGGCCGCCGAGGCAGATACGGCAGCCGCGGCCGCGCTCACCGCCCGCGACGCCTACGACGAAGGCCATCTCCAGCCTGCCCGCAAGGCCGCGCAACAGGCCGAGAAGGAGGCACACGGCCTGAGCCGCGACGTCGCCCAGCTCAAGGAGCGCCTGGAGTCGGCCGACTACATCAGCGCCCAGGAACAGGTCATCCGGGCGGCCAAGGAACAGATGGACGCGGCGCAGGCCGCCCGGGACGCCGCGGTCACCGCCCACGACGTGCGCCGCAAGGAAGTCACCGGCCGCTGGTCGGAGTTCTTCCTTGCCCGGCTGAAGCAGATCAACCCCGACGTCGAGACCGCCCACATCGACCCCGCCGACTTCACCACCCGCGTCAAGGAACGGCACACAGCCGACAAGACCTTCGCCGAGAGCTCGGTCGCCGGAAGCCCCAAGGTGGCCACCAACGTCGCGCTGCTGCTGGCCCTGCGCGATCTCGGCCGGGTCGACCGCGGCGTCCGAGTGCCGCCGCTGATGGTCATCGACTCGCCGCTGGCCGGCCTCGGAGCACAGGGCCTGGACCACGACACCGGCCTGCGCCTGATCGACACCCTCATCGACATCGCCGACGACCCCTCCCCCGACGGCTACGCCTGCCAGGTCATCGCCGCCACCAACGACCCCCTCCCCCGCCCCTATCCCGGCGTGCGCGAAATCCGCATCGACACCGACAACCGCTTCTTCGACCACGCCCCACGCCGCGACAACTGACCCTCTGTGCCTGCACTTTCATAGAAGAGCCCAGGACGGCCGCCAGCCGTCGCCACGCCCGGATGGCCGACGCCCACAGCTGCGCCACCGCCTGGAAAGGTGCAGCCGCGGGCCCGCCACGGGGCCCTCACCCGCCTCGCGGACGTACAACGAGGTCGGCACCCTTCCCGCCCCGCTCGGCTGAAAGACGGTTGACGGAACTTAAGCAGCCCGCCGTGGCTTTCAGCGGCGGGCTCCCTCGTGCAGGTGCCGGCGCAGCTGTGCGCGCAGCTGCGCCAAAGGGGCGCTCGCGCCGAGCCTCCGCAGGAAGTCGGCGGCTTCCCAGGTGATCAGGCCCCCCTGGCGGGAGAGGTACAGGCCGACCTGGTCGATACCGAACTCGTCGTCGTAGTCCAGCAGGAGGTATCCGGCGAGCTGGTAGATCTCCTCGCGGCCCAGGCGGCGGGGGTCCTTGGTGGCTTTGCAGTCCAGCAGCAGGCCGCCGAGGATGTAGTCGGCGTCGGCACCGCCGATGTCACCACTGCCCGCGAAGACCGGACCACACACGCGGGCCCGTTGCGGTAGAGCCCGGAAGGCGGCGAACGGTCCCTCGGCGAGCCGCATCTGCTGGTCGATGTCGGTCACGACGTACTCGGGGACCGCCGCGGTGAGGTCGTCCAGGGTCGTGGCGGGGGTGGCAGAGCTGAGCATGCTGAAGCGGCGGATCTCACCGGTGCGGGCGATGTCCTCGAAGAAGCCGGCCACGAAGCACAGCCGGATGAGCGCGTTCTCTTCCAGGCTGCCGGGGTCGGCGAGGTAGGCATCGACGGTGACCAGCAGCTCCCTGCCCGCCGCGTGCAGGGCCTTGCGGGCCCCACGCGCCGGTGCGCCGCGCAGCGGTCCGGTCTCGTCAAGGAACATGACGCCGGCGACAACGGCCAGTCCGAGCCGCCCACCGAGGCTGAGACGGAGGCGGTAGTCGACGGCGTGCCCGAGGGCCGACCCGTTCGGGTACTGCACGTCAATCGGCTGCACCGGGTGAGGGAGGCCGGCGATACGCGCCTGGTAGTCGCCCACCAGGTTCTGGCTATTCGGGAGGTGTGCGGCCATGAACTGCGAGATCGGTGAGGAGTCGTACTTCAGCTGCCCAGTCAAGGACAGCTCGATCATGGGCCGCCCGGCCACCGTGCCGTCCCGGCCGGCGTCGGCCATGGTCTTTTCGTACTCGTCGATCCAGGCGATGCCCTCGGTGTCCAGCAGATGGCGGGCACGGGTGACCGCGACGTAGATCAGGCGGGCCTCGCTCGCATTCAGCGCGCGCTGCAGGCCCAGGTCGTCCACCGACGGGGCCATGAAGCCCTTGCCGATGCGTACCGACGGCCACTCCCGTCCCTTGGCCTTGTGCGCGGTGGAGACGGTGACTTGCGCCTTCTCCACCGGAGAGAGGCGGTCCACCGCGGCGATGATCTGGTCAGGGCCGTAGGTGTCGACCAGTTGCACGATCGCTTTGAGATCCTGGCCGGCCTTGTCCTGGTCGGCGTACTCCTGCACCTCGCCCCAGGAGGAGAACAAGAACAGCTCCGGGTGGCTGGTGCGCTGCCCGGCCTTGAGCTCGATCGCGGCCTTGGCGATGCGCTGCAGCGCGCTGCCCCCGCCGGTCAGCGCCACCGGGACGCCGAGCTCCAGGTAGGACAGGACCTCGCTCATCGCGTCCACGTTGCCCCGGCACAGCACCGCCTCGGGCTGGGCCACCTCGCCGACGCGGGAGCCGGGGCCGTGGCCGGTCAGCTGCATCTCCGACTCGGCGTGCCCCAGCCACCGGTTGGCCACCTCGGCGATGGCCGGGCCGAAGCGGAAGGACTGGGTCAGGCGCAGTTGCTCGGCCGGGAAGCCGGTCATCACATCGCGCGCGTTGCGCCAGCCGTAGATCTGCTGGGCCGGGTCCCCGACACACACCCGCTGTGCGTCCTGGGCGAGGAAGACCTCCTCCAGGACAGGGTTGGTGTCCTGGGCCTCGTCCAGCAGGACGAAATCCGCCCCGAGCTGCGGGGAGGTCATCGCCCACAGCTTCATGTAGTGGTCGTGCTCGAACCGCAGCCGGCCCGCGGGCGAGCAGATGTCCTCCCACGCACGATGCGCGTAGGGCAGCAGAGTGCGGGCGAGATAGTCCTGGCCAAGGCCGTCGAGGCCGTTGACCGGCTCCATGTGGCGGGCCATGACCTGCCGGTCGGTGGTGTAGCAGAACTTGCGGACCATGCCCATCACCAGACGCGCGGCGTGAGTGACCTTGATCCGGGGGGAGCCCACGTCAAGGTCGCGGGTGATGCCGAGCAGGCGGGCGGTGTGCTTGGCGGGGATCCTCGCCGAGGCGTCCAGACGCTCACGGTAGTGGTGGCCGACAGCACGGAAGGCCAGGGAGTGCGCGGTACGGCACTCCACGTTCGGCCCGAAGCGTGCGCGGGCGTCATCGGCGATCGCCCGGTTGAACGCCACGTACAGCCCGCGTCTGCGGGTCGCGGCGCCCATCAGGATGAGTGTCGAGGTCTTGCCGGTTCCCGCTCCGGCGACCAGGGCCAGGTCCCGGCCGGAAGCGAACACCTCACGGGCAGCCTGCTGCTCCTTCGTCGGCTCCATGGCCAAGGGGTTCCTCTCTGGGAAGCGCGGCTTCATATACCGCAACCCCAGAGGCTGAAGCAGCCGATGACCAACCGTCAATACAGTCATACGTTCGGTAGCCAGTTCCAGCCGAACCTGGGCGGGCCTGCAACGCGGCACCGAGAGCCTGTGTGCTGCCGGTTTCCCCCTCCCCCGCCCCTCGGCGATCCACCCCGTCGACGCAATCAGGCCAACGAACTTCCTTGATTTCGAGAGGAGTTGTCGGTCCTGGTTTCTATGCTGCCGCAGGTTGGGGAACCGGTCGGCACCGCGCTGGTGCCCGGCCGCGTGACCAGATGGGAGGTGCGGGATGCCGACGTGTACCCGCCGGGCCAAGTCGACCCGGCGCTTATGCCGCCGCGAGGCCCCCGAGTGGCCCCGCTACGACGATCTTCCCAGGGGTACCAACGGAACTCGCTGGTCAGGGGCTGTCGGGTGCTTACGTAGATCGTTTCCCACGCTGGCGGTGCGATTTTCCCGCAGCCCTGACCAGTGGCGGATCAGGGTCGCGGCCAGCCCGAGACGGGTCGACGATGCCCACCAGTACCGCCGTGGCCACATGCCCCTGCTCTATCCCGCCTCGGGTTCGCCAGCGCCCCGTGAAGTGTTGGATCCGCTCTCCGGCCACGACCGGGCCAGGGACGAGGAGAGTCGCCGTAAAGGTCCCTCGGTCGGGATCGGGGGCGACGACGCACTCACTGAAGTCCAGCCATTGAGCTGTCATCGGAAACCACGCCTTGAAGACGCTCTCCTTGGCGCTGAAGATCAGCCGGTCCCAGGCGGTGTCCGGGCGTCGCTCCGAGAGCCTCAGGGCGGCGTCACGCTCCTCGGAAAGCAGTACGGCTTCTTCGACTCCGTCAGGGAGCGGATCATGCGGCTCGGCGTCCACGCCGATCGAGATGACCACCGAGCGGCGCGCCACAGCTGCGGCGCGGTAACCGTCGCAGTGTGTCATGCTCCCGACGATCCCGTCGGGCCACACCGGGGACCGGTGCTCTCCAGGCAGACTCGGCGCCGAAGGCACGCCGAGTCGCGCCATTGCCGTGCGTGCGCACATTCGCACTGCGGCGAACTCACGCCGACGCTTCTCCACAGCCCTGGCAACCAGATCAACCTCTTCCGGGTACAGGGACGAGGTGACGTCAGGGGGATCGGCGAACAGCTCAGAGACCTCTATGCCACGGGGCAGCAGCCCTGCCAGAAGTGCTGATGTGCCCATGCAGCCGCATGCAGTCGCCGAAGGCATGTCGTTCAGGCTGGTCCCCGCCATGTCTCGAAGTCCTTCATCTGTAAACGCCGAGCACCGCAGAGTCCGTGCCCGCGTCGACCACGCCTTCGCCCGCATGAATATCTACACGATCCTCCGCGACTTCCGGCAACGCGGCGATGACCTCCATCACGCCGTCCAGGCCTTCGCCCACAGGCACAACCTCGCCCTCACCGCATGGCTAGAAGGCCGCGATCACAGGTCCTGACCTGCCCGAACACAACCTTCTGCAACACCCTTCAGCGCGAACGACGTACGCGACCCTCGTCCCACACCGGTTCTGGCGACTCACGGACCCGGCCGTCCTCGCCGAAGACGAGGAAGCGGTCGAAGCTCTTGGCGAACCAGCGGTCGTGGGTGACGGAGACGACCGTTCCCTCGAAGGTGGAGAGGGCCTGTTCGAGTGCCTCGACCGAGTGGAGGTCGAGGTTGTCGGTCGGCTCGTCGAGTAGGAGCAGGGTGGCGCCGCTCAGCTCCAGCAGCAGAACCTGAAAGCGGGCCTGCTGTCCACCCGAGAGGGATTCGAAGGTCTGCTCCGCGGAGCGGGCGAGACCGTACCGGTCCAGGGCGCGACCGGCCGTCTCCCGGTCCAGTCCTCCGCGGCGCTCGTCGCCGCGGTGGAGGATGTCGAGCAGTGTGCGGCTCTTGAGGTTCGCGTGCTGGTAGGTCTGGGCGAACCAGCCGGGTCGTACGCGCGAGCCGAGCTGGACGCGGCCTTCGTGCTCCACCGATTCGGGCTTGATGGTGCTCACGGGCTGCTGCTCGACATCGGGGTCGGTGCCGCCGCACGCCATCAGCCGCAGAAAGTGGGACTTGCCCGACCCGTTGCTGCCGAGGACCGCGACGCGTTCACCGAACCAGATCTCCGTGCTGAACGGTTTCATCAGCCCGGTGAGTTCCAGGTCCTTGGCGATGACGGCGCGCTTGGCGGTCCGTCCGCCCTCCAGCCGCAGGCGCATCTTCTGCGGGATGGGGATTGCCTCGGGCGGGCCCGCGGCCTGGAACCGCTGAAGGCGTGATTCGGCGGCGCGCAGCCGCGAGGCCATGTCCGAGTTGTACTTCGCCTTCTCCCGGTACATGAGGATCAGGTCCTTGATCTTCTGGTGCTCCTCGTCCCAGCGGCGGCGCAGTTCGTCGAGCCGTTCGTTGCGCTGTTCGCGCGCCTCGTCGTAGGTGGTGTACGTCCCGGTGTACGTCCAGGCTCTGGCCCCGGCGCCGCCGGGCTCCAGGGTGACCATCTTCGTGGGCACCCGGCTCAGCAGTTCGCGGTCGTGGCTGATGAGGAGGACCGCCTTGTCCGTCTTCAGCAGCTGCTCCTCCAGCCACTCCTTGCCGGGCACGTCGAGGTAGTTGTCGGGTTCGTCCAGGACGAGGACGTCGTCCTGCCCGCGTAGCAGCGTCTCCAGCACCAGCCGCTTCTGCTCGCCCCCCGAGAGGGTGTCGACGGCCCGGAACCGCGCCCGTTCCCAGGGGACGCCGAGGGCGGCGGTCGTGACGACGTCCCAGTGCGTCTCCTGCTCGTAGCCGCCGGCCTCGGCCCAGTCGGCGAGCGCCTGGGCGTAGGCCATCTGCTCGTCGTAGGAGTCCCGCTCGATCAACGCCAGTTCGCTCGCCGCGATCTTCCCGGCGGCCTCGCGGATGACGGGCGGGGCCACGGACACCAGCAGGTCCTCCACGGTGCGGCCGTCCCGGTAGCCGCCGACGAACTGGCTCATCACCCCGACGCGTCCGCCGTGGGTGACCGCTCCTGCGTGCGCGGCGATCTCGCCCGTGATGATCCGGGTCAGGGTGGTCTTGCCGGTGCCGTTGGGCCCGATCAACGCCACCCGGTCGCTCTCGCCGGCCCGGAAGGTAACATCGGCCAACAGCGGTCGCCCGTCGGGGAGAAGGAACGAAACCCGATTGACGTCGATGTGCCCCATGTCTCTTCCCCACCTCGTTCGGGTCGCCGCACCGCACGATAACAAGAGATCTCCTGGGGTCCTCAAGTCATTTCGGGGCGCGGGAGGGGCACCGGGCCGCATGGCGCGGTTGGGGCTCGCGCACTATCGGCCAACCGTGGTCAACTTCCCTTCCTCCGCGCCGAAACAGGGGGGTATTTTCGGCCTCATGACTGAGCCTCGACGTTCCACTGAGCCACGCCGCGCCAAGGAACCCAAGTGGCTGCTGCGCAAGCCCGACCCCGAAGCCGCCGCGAGGCTCTTCTGCTTCCCCTACTCGGGGTGTGGCGCCTCCATGTACCATCGCTGGCCACGCCGCATCGGTGAGGTGGAGGTGTGCCTGGTCCAGCTGCCGCACCGGGAGAGCCGGGTGAGGGAGCCGCACTACGGCACGTACGAGCAGCTGGCCAGGCCGCTGATGGACTATCTGCTGCCCTTCCTGGACCGGCCGTTCGGCTTCTTCGGGCACTGCGGGGGTGCGCTTCCCGGGACGGAGCTCGCGATTCAGCTGCACGAGGCGGGGCTGCCCGTGCCCCAGCAGTTGTTCCTCTCGTCACAGGT
Organism: Streptomyces diastaticus subsp. diastaticus; assembly: GCF_011170125.1. NCBI lineage: Bacteria > Bacillati > Actinomycetota > Actinomycetes > Kitasatosporales > Streptomycetaceae > Streptomyces > Streptomyces diastaticus. The sequence continues at coordinate 407,840 of NZ_BLLN01000005.1, forward strand.
CGCACCCCAGGACGGGCCCTACGGGCGGTTCTTGAACATGACGGACCACGAACTAGCCGTACGGCTTAGCGAGTTGATCACAAGTCTCGGCGGCAACCCGGACCCGCGGCTGGTGCAGCTGGGACTCGGGTTGCTCGGGCAGGATCTGGAGGCCAATCGGCAGTACCACCGGGCGGAGCCGGTGGTACTGCCGTCCGGGATCACGGTCATCGGTTGGACGGAGGATCGGGAGATTCCGATGGATCTGATGGGCGGCTGGAAGGCGTGGTCCCGGGACTGCCGTCATGTGCTGTTGGAAGGCGAGCACTACGACTTCCTGCACGCCCCCCAGGCGTTGCTCGACGTGCTCAGCGCCGGGCTGTCACCTTCAGCGGGAAGTGCTTGATCCCCGCGGTGAAGTTCGAGACCAGGTGGGCGATCTCGCCCGCCTGGTCGAAACGCTCGACCCTGGCGAAGATCTCCCGGAGCGTCAGCTCGAGGGTGATCTGCGCGGCCACGGCCCCGATGCAGCGGTGTGGGCCGTGGCCGAACGCGATCTCCCGGTTCGGTCTGCGGCCGACGTCGAAGCGGAACGGGTCGGTGAACACGTCCTCGTCTCGGTTGGCCGAGGGGATCCACGCGACGACGCCGTCGTCCTTGCGGATCTTCCGGCCCCGGATCTCCACGTCCTCGACGGCGTACCGCAGGAAGTGGATGACGGGGGACGACCAGCGCAGGGCTTCGCGAATGCCCGGCTTGAGCAGCGACTCGTCGCTTGCCCACTTCTCGTACTGCGCGGGGTCGTCCAGGAGATGCAGGATCGCGGCGGATACGGCGTGCCCGGTGTTCACGTTCGCGCCGAGGAGCAGGCTGTAGCAGTTCGAGACGATCTCGCCCTCGCTGAGCTTGCTCCCGTCCACGCGCAGTGTCATCAGCCTGCCGATCAGGTCGCTGTCGGCGAGGTTGGGCGGCGGCTTGCGGCGGCGTCTGCGCACCTGGTCCGCGAAGTAGGCGAACAGGTCGTGGTGCGCCTGGTGCAGGGTCGCCTCGACGCCGCCCTCGACCTGGTATTCCGGGTCGTCGGGGGCCACCGTCATCAGTCCGCTGCGTACCAGGTCCGGGTAGTCCTCTTCGGGCAGTCCCATCAGGATTCCCGAAACGATCATGGGCAGGGCCGTCATCGCGGCGCCCATGTCCCAGGTGTCGCCGGATGCCATGGGCGCGAGGAGCTTGCGTACCGCCTCGTGGATTCTCGGTATCTGCGGGCGCAGTGCGGAGGGTGTCATCAGTTGGTAGAGCGGGCGGCGGACGTGGGTGTGCCGCGGCGGGTCGCTGACCGCCATCTGCCGGCCGCCCGCGGGGTCGGGGGTGCCGAGCATTTTGAGGATGGCGCCGCGTGACGAGGTGAACGACTCGTGTTCGCCGAGTACTCGGCACACGTCGTCGTATTTGGTCACCGACCAGAATCCGCGGCCGTCCGGGAGCTGTTGCCAGAAGACGGGTTCCTCGTGCCGCAGGGTGCACCAGTTGGCGTGGGGGTCGCCGTGGCTGAAGGTGAGTGGGTCGTACAGGTCGACGTCCTGGAGCGGTACGTTCGCCCGGGGGACGGTGATCCTCATCGTGTGGCGCCTTCCGTGCCGAGTATGTCGCCGATGGCCTCGGCGAATTCCTCGACGCTTGGGTGGTGGAGCAGTGCGCGGATGGGCAGCTCCACGTCGAAGACCAGCTCGGTGCGGCTGATCAGGTCCATGGCGAGCAGCGAGTTGCCGCCCAGTTCGAAGAAGTCGTCCAGGATGCCGACCCGGTCAAGGCCGAGTGCCTCGGCCCACATGTCGCACACCAGTTGCTCGGTCGCGGAGCGGGGGGCGACGTAGTTGTTGTCGGCGTCTCTCGGGGTGCGGCCCGGTTGCGGGAGTGCCGTCGGGTCGACCTTGCCGTTGGCCGTGATGGGGAATTCCTCGACGGTCAGGAACGCCGAGGGAATCATCGCCGCGGGCAGGGCCGCGCGTAGTGCTCTGCGTAGGCGTGTGGGCAGCGATTCCGGGTCGTCCTCGTCGGGGGTGGGCATGAGGTACGCGGTCAGCCTGTGTTCGCCGGTGTTGTCGGTGTGGGCGAGTACGACGCTTTGCGCCACTCCGGGCAGGGTGGCGATCTCGCGTTCCACCTCGGAGGGTTCGACGCGGAATCCTCTGATCTTGACTTGGCGGTCGCCGCGGCCGAGGAACTCCAGGCCGTCGTCCGTGCGCCGTACGAGGTCGCCGGTGCGGTACATGCGCGCGCCGGGCACTTCCGCGTAGGGGTCGGGGACGAAGCTGACGGCGGTGGCGGACGGTTGTCCAATGTAGCCGCGGCTCAGGCCGGCGCCCGTGACGTGGAGTTCGCCTGTCTCGGCGGGGTTAAGGGCCTTGTCGAGGGTTCGTACGCCCGTGTCTCGGATCGGGCGGCCGATGGGGACGGATCCGGTGACGGGGCCGGTGACGGTGTGACATGTGGTGAACGTCGTGTTCTCGGTCGGCCCGTATCCGTTGATCAGTCGGATCGACGGGTGGCGTGCAACGAATCTGTTGACGTGGTCGACCGACAACACATCGCCGCCCGCGAGGAGTTGACGCAGTCCGGCGAGGTCGTCGAGGTGGTGGTCGACCATGCGGTGGAACAGACCGGCCGTCAGCCACAGCGTGGTGACTTTTTCGTCGGTCAGGGTCGCCACGAGTTCCTCTGAGACCAGGCGGCCGGGCGGGTGGATGACCAGCCGTCCGCCGGTCAGCAGCGGGGCCCAGATCTCGAACGTCGACGCGTCGAAGGAGACGGGCGCCAACTGGAGGAACGTCTCCTGCGGGCCCAGGTCGGCGAACCCGCCGCGGATGAGCCGTATGACAGCCCGGTGCGGCACCGCGACGCCCTTGGGCAGCCCGGTCGATCCGGAGGTGAAACTGATGTAGGCCAGGCCGTCGGGGTGGACGGGCCGTGGGTCGAGCGGGGGGTGTTCGTCCATGGTGTCCAGGGCGAGCACCCGCGGCCCTTCGCGTACGGTCCGGTCCGTGGCGGACACGACCGCGACCGCGCCGGCCGCCGTGGCCAGCTTCTCGCGGCGCGCTTCGGGGATGCCGACCTCCAGCGGGAGGTAGGCCGCGCCGGCCTTCAGCACGCCGATCATCACTGCGATCAGGTCATGGCCGCGTTCCAGTTCGACCGCGACCACGTCCTCCACGCCGACGCCGTGTGCGACGAGCCAGGCCTCGATCCGGCCCGATCGTTCGTCGAGTGCGCCGAATGTGACGTCGGTTCCGCCGGACGTGACCGCGACCTCGTCCCCGCGGTCGTGGACCTGCGCGGCGAACATCTCCGGGAGTGTCGTCAGTGTGGGCATGTCAGTTCCTTTCTCCAAGCTCTTGGGGCACAGCGGGTATCTCGGTCGCTTCAGGGACTGCGGGCCGAAGCACGAACGTGCAGACCGCGTCTGGCGGGCGCACGGCCGTGCCGGGGTTCGACCACCGTGCGTGGCGGTCGTCGAAGTGGACACTCAGAGGGTGACCGGACTGGCCGGCGGGCAAGTCGAAGCAGGCGTCGCCGTGCGGCGACAGCACGGCTCGTCCGGCGGCGGCAAAGCCCGGTACGCAGGTGCGTACGGTGTGCAGCGCGCCGGGCTGGGGGGTTGCGGGGACGCTCAGCAGTGGGGCGGCCCACGGCACCAGTGCGACGAGTGGGTGGTCGAGTCCGACCTGGTTGGTCTCGCCCCAGGTGCGCCGTCCGTCCCGCGCGGTGGCCTCGACGGCCTCGGTGACGCATTCCTCGACGAGGCCGGGGGGCAGCAGGGAGGCGTCGTTCGATCGCAGGACGGCGAGCAGCGGTCGGTCCACGCAGCGGAAGGCGTAGCGGAAGTCCGGTTCGAGTTCGCGGCACGCGGCGAGGAAGGGGGACAGCACGCGTCGGGCGAGCACGGCCCGCAGCCGCACCAGGACGGGGAACGCGCGGGAGTCCGCTCCGGCAGTGCCGTCCCACGCCGCCAGCAGGGCGGCGGTACGGTCGTCGCGCCCGGTCAGGACGCGCACCGCGATGTCGCGGTAGGGCTCGTACAGTTCGGCCGCGGTGTCGTGCTGGAGCGCCCGCATGGCCTCGGCACTGTCCGCGCCCGCGGTCAAAAGGTGCCGGATCCGGCGGGCGCGGACGCCGGGGTCGCTGTCGTATCCGATCCGGTACGGCTTCTCGGGGAACGCGCTGTCGTTGGCCGACACCAGGATGTTGTCGGTCGGGTCGACCGATCGGGGGCGCTGCGCCCCGGTGAGATGGCCTTCTCCCGGCCGTTTGGGGAGCAGTCCGGTCGCCAGGTGCGCCAGGTGTCCGTCCGTGTCGGTCAGGAGCACGTTGAGCGCGATGCCCTCGGCCTCCTCCAGCACCTTGATGCCCTCTTCGACGCTCCTGGCGTGGGCCAGGCGCTGGAGTTTCAGGTCGCAGGCGCGCGGGTCGTATCCGGTCCAGCGCATGGCGACCCGTTGTCCCAGCAGCGGCCGCGGCGACACGGGCAGGGAGTCGGACCAGGTGGTGCGGGTCTCGACGGGGGAGCCGCCGCGCACCCGGATGCGTCCCACGCGTTCTTCGGTCCGCTCCGCGGGGACGAGGTCGAGAACGTCGGCGGTGAGGTTGGTGATGCCCCAGGCGAGGTGTCCGTTGGTGCCGGTGAGCACGGCGGGCAGGCCGGGCACGGCGAGCCCGCGCACGGTCCCTCCCGGCCACGCCAGATCCACCTCGTACAGGAGGTTCGGCAGTGTCAGCGGCAGGTGGGGGTCGCAGGCGAGCAGGCCGGCTGCGGCCCAGCAGTTGGACCCGGCGACGGCTTTGTCCACGGTGACGAGGTCCTCTGCCGCGCCGCGGTACCGGGCCAGTCCTTCGGGGAGGTCGCCGCCGCCCGGCAGGAAGAACGCGGCGACGTCCGCGGGCAGGGCCGCTCGCATCACGGCCTCGGCCCGTTTGTCCTCCTCGTTCCAGGACAGGCCGTGGAACGTGGACAGCGCGATCAGCACGCTGTCCTCGACGGTCCAGGGGCGGGGGCCGTAGGACAGGAAGCGGCTTTCGAACGGGTGGTGTGCCAGTGCCGCGTTCACGCCATCCGCGAAGGCCTCGAGCAGGTCGCGTTCCGGCGCCTGGAGGTGCCGGGCCGCCGTCTTCGCGGCCTTGCCGAACCCGAGCCGCCGGTAGTGCTCGTCGACGGGCACCGCGGTCCTGCCCCACACTTCGGCGAGCCGTCCGGCGGCGGTACGGCGCATCAGGTCCAGGTGGAAGCCCCGGTCGCGGCCCATGACGAACCCGAGCGCGCGCACGGCATCCCGCCACGACGCGGCCTCGATCCGGGTCACTCCGTCCTTTCGCACACCGGCCCGCACTTCCGCGTCGAGTCCGGGCACCTGTATGTCACCGCACGTCGGCCGGGAGGCGACCAGGGTGCGCGCCATGCGTATTTCGATGGCCAGGCGGGGCCGGTGACGTCTCAGGAGGCCCGCCAGGGCGCCCGCCGCGAGGGCCACCACCAGGAGGGGGGCCCAGGGCGGAGCGAGCAGACCGGCGAGCACGGCGACGACCGTCGCGGCGAGCGTCACCGTGCCCGTCGACCGCGCGGTGGGCAGCCGCCACAGCCGCCGATACCGCGGGCGGTGGGCGGAACACGACGTCGCCACCGGCTCAGATCTCCCCTTCGTGCGTGGTGTGCGCGCCGGCTGCCCGCAGACGGTCCAGTTCGGCTGCGATGTCGGTGACCGTCTCCAGGTCGAAGAACGTCTCCAGGTCCAGCTCGATCCCCGTCCTCTCGGCGATTTCGTGTACGGCGCGCACGGCGAGCATCGAGTGCCCGCCGAGTTCGAAGAAGTCGGTGTCCAGCGGGGCGGGCGGGGTGTCGAGGAGTTCACCGAAGATGCCCGCGACCAGGGCTTCCGTCGGGGTGGGGGGACGCTTTCGCGCCGTGTCTTCGAGGTGGTCGTTCAGGGGCACTTGGGGTCCTTCCGTGTGGGGTGGGTTCATGGCCGGTCGATCGCGCCGTGCAGGACGTCGCCGATGGAGGTCAGCCACCGGTGTGCGGTCTGCGCGTCGGTCACCTGGGGCCGGTAGACCAATTCCAGCCGCAGTCGGCTCGACTCTCCCGACACGTCGAGCAGCAGGTCGAGATCGGTTTCGGGTTCCGCGAGCTCCGTCGGGGTCACCTCGATGTCGGGCAGCGACACTCCGGTGCGCCAGGCGCTCTGCTGGGTGACCTTGACTTGGAAGAGCGGGAAGCGCCCCGCCTGCCGCGGCGGGTTCACCGCGGCGACGATCCGGTGGAACGGCAGCCGGTCGTGCTCGTAGGCGCCGAGGCACTGGCGGCGCGCGAGCTCCACCAGGTCGCGGAATGTGGGCGTGGGCGCGGCGAACCGCACCGGCAGCTGGTTCACGAAGGTGCCGATCAGGTGCTCGCTGTCCGGCCACGACCGGTTCACCGAGTCCATGCCGATCACGATGTCGTCCGTGCCGCTCGCCTCGCGCAGCACCTGGCAGAAGGCGGCCATCACGGCCATGAAGGGCGTCGCGCGCAAGTCTCGCGCCAGTTCCACGACCGCACGGGTCTCGGCCTCGGTCAGCTCGTGCACGACGTGGCGGGCGGTGAAGTCGGTGGACCGGGGCCGTTCCCGGTCCAGCGGGAGGTCGAGCACGGGCCTGGCCCCGGCCAGCTGTCCGGTCCAATAGCGTTCGAACTCGGCGGCCTCCGGGCTGTCCAGCCACTGTTTCTCCTGGCTGACGCAGTGACCGAACGTCGTTGCTGGGAGCGGCACTTCGGTGTCGCCGTCGACCCACCGCTGGTAGTACTCGGCGATCTCCCGGCCCAGTACGACCAGTGACCAGCCGTCGGCGACGAGGTGGTGCAGTGTCAGGGTCAGAACGTGCAGATCGGGGCCTGTGCGCCGGAGGGTCGCCGTCATCAGGGGTGGGCGGGCGGTGTGTGAGGACAACCCTTGGCCTGCGGCCGGTCCGCCGCTGTCGGCGGGGTCGTTGCCGGCTTCGAGGTGTTCCAGTGTCACCGCCGCCTTGTCCCACACGGTGCCCACCGGGATGGCGCGCTGCTGGGAGAAGACGGTGCGCAGCGGTTCGTGCCGGAGCACGACGGCATCCAGGGCGTGCTGGAGCGCGCGCGGGTTCAGGTCGCCGCGGAGGGTGAGTTCGAGCCGGAGGAGCTGTGGGGCCTTGCGCTTGTGCAACTGCTCCAGGAACCAGAGCCGTTCCTGGCCCGAGGACAGGGCGCCGGGCGGCACGTCGGCCCGGTGCGGTGCGGTCGTCTCCAGGGCGGCATGCAGTCCGCGTGGGGTCGGGTTGACAAGAAACGCCCGCAGTTGTGTGCCGGGGGCGTCGAACCGTTTGCGTACGCGTGACACCAGTGTCATGGCGCACAGCGAGTCGCCACCGGCCCGGAAGAAGTCGTCGTCCGGGCCCACCGACGGCACGCCGAGTGCCTCGGCGACCACCGCCCGCACGTCGTCCAGGCGCACGTCGGCGACCACCGCCCGCGCGCCGTCCGGGGCGGGGCCGGTCTGCTCGGCGGGCGCGGGCGCGGTCAGTTCTTTCAGGGCCCGGTGGTCCACCTTGCCGGAGGTATTGGTGGGCATCCGCTCCAGCACGGTCACCTGATGTGGCACCAGATAGCCGGGCGCGTGGGCGCGTACCTCCTTGTATACGCGGGTGCCCTGTGACGTGTCGGGGCCCGTGACGAACGCGTGGAGCCGGTCGCCGACGAGCACGCAGGCCGCCGCGACCACGCCGGGCACCCGCAGCAACTGCGCTTCCACGTCGCCCAGTTCGACGCGGTGTCCGCGGATCTTCACCTGGCGGTCGCGTCTGCCGAAGAAGTCGATCGCCCCGTCGGGCCGGCGGGCGCCGCGGTCCCCGGTGCGGTAGAGCCGCTTGCCCGGTGTGTCGCCGAGGTGGTCCGGCACGAACGCGAGCGCGGTCTTCACCGGATCGGCGATGTAGCCGCGGCCGACGCCGATCCCGCCGACCAGCAGCTCTCCCTCCTCCCCGGGCCGGACCGCCCGGCCTTCGGCGTCCATCAGGTGGATGCGGGTGCGCAGGTTTTCCCGGCCAATGGGGGGAAAGGCCGCCTGCGCGCATTCCTCGTCGGTGACGAAGTGGTGGGTGACGTCGTCCGAACACTCCGTCGGGCCGTACGCGTTGACGATCGGGATGTCAGGGCAGTACGCGTACCAGCTTCGGGCGACTCGGGAGGGGAGCGCCTCTCCGGTGGCGATCAGGAAACGCAACGAGCCGAGGGCGGCTCGCAGTTCGGTGTCCTCGCGCAGTTCGTCGACCAGTACGGACAGGAACGAGGGCACGATCTCCAGCACTGTGACCCGGTGTCGCCGCACCCAGGCGGCCAGCTCGGCGGGTTCGGAGATGTTGTGCGGCGAGGCGACCGCGGCGGCCGCGCCGATCGTCAGTCCGGTCAGGCATTGCCACACCGAGATGTCGAAGGACAACGGCGCGGTGAACCCGATGACGTCCTCGGGCCCGAGGTCGAGGTCTTGGACCTTGGCCGCGATGTGATTGTCCATGCCCTCGTCCTCGACCATGACGCCTTTGGGGGCGCCGGTGGAGCCGGACGTGAAGATGACGTACGCCAGATGGCGAGGGTGGCGGGCCGCGTGCTCGGCACCGGCGGACGCCGTGGCCGCGACCGGCGTGCCCGCGAGCTCCTGGCCCGTGGGCGTCGTTTCCGGGTCCGCGGTGAGCACCGCGGGGCCCAGGCCGGCCGCGTACTCCTCGTGGCCGGGCCGTGCGAACAGCAGGTGCGCGCCCGCCGTCCCGCACACTTGGCGGGCGCGGTGAGCGGGCGTGTGCGGCTCGATCGGGACGAAGGCCGCGCCCGTCCGCAGCACGCCGAGCACCATGGCGACGTACTGCGCGCAGCGGTCGGAGACGAGCGCCACGATCTTCTCGGGACCGGCGCCTCGCGCGCTCAACTCCCGTGCGTACGCGGCCGATTCACGACCGAGGTCCGCGTAGGTGCGTATTGTTCCGTCCTCGGTGACGGCCATCGCGTCGGGTGCTTGGGCGAGTCGGCGCTGGAACGCCGTCAGCAGGTCCGTGCGGGCGGTGAGCAGGTCCGTGTTCATCGTGCCTCCTGGAGGAGAGACTCCGCGGTCGCCGACAGCGCGGCGCCGATGTCGTCCAGCAGCCCCCGTGCCCTTACACGGTCGAGCGTCGCCGGTTTGTACCGCAGTTCCAGCACCAGTTCCCCGTCCTCCGGTACGGCGTTGAGCACCAGGTCGCAGGTCGTGGCGCTGATCGAGCCGGAGAACAGATCACCGTCGGGCCGGTAGGGCGTCATGCGGACGCCTCCGATCCCGTCGGCCTCGCGGTACTCCTCCTGCATCACGAACATGGCCTCGAACAACGGGTCGACGCGCATGCGGTCCGGGTAGGCGGCGTTCAGCGCGTCGAACACGTCCTCGAAGGGCAACTCCTGGTGCTGCTGCGCCTCCACGCACACGCGCCGGCTCTGCGCGACCAGCTCCGCCAGGGGCGCGTTCTCCTCGACGTGCAGCCGCAGCACCGCCGTGTTCACGAACAGGCCGACGGCGTCCTCCGCCGCGCGGCCCATGCGGTTGGCGAGCATCGTGGCGATACGGATGTCGTCCTGGTCGCTCCATGCGCGCAGGGTCGCGGCGTACGCGCTCAGCGCGAGCATGAACTCCGTCATGCCGTGTCGCTGGGCGGCCTGCGTCACGCGTGCGGTGTCGGCGCGTGGGACGCGCAGCCGGCAGCTCGCCGAACGCAGGCGTTCCGTGACGCCGCCCTCGCCGAACCGCGGGAACCTGGTCGTTTCCTTGCCGCCCAGCCGGGCCCATGGTGCGGCCAGGGTGTCGAGCCAGTAGGCGCGTTGGCTTGCGGCGTCGTCGCCGAGCAGCCAGTTCTGCCGCTCCAGGGCCAGCTGCCCGCTGCCCGGCGCAGGCGGCAGTTCGGGCAGGCCTTGTCCGGCCGCGAGGTTCGGGTAGATCCGGGCCGCCTCGTCGAACAGCACCGCGAGCGACCAGCCGTCGCAGACGAGGTGGTGGACGTTGAGGAACAGCACGTGCCGGTCGTCGGCCACGCGGTAGATCGTCGCCCGCAGCAGCGGCGCGGTGCCGAGGTCGAAGGGTTCACGGATCGCCTTGGCGATCAGCCTGTCGCACCGGGCGGTCGGGGCGGGGCGGCCTCGCAGGTCCTCGTACGCGATCGCGAACGGCACCTGGGGTTCGACGATCTGCGCGGCCCTGCCGTCGTCGTCGACGGCGACGCGGGTGCGCAACGCCTCGTGCCTGCGGACCAGTTCCGCGAAGGTCTCTTCGAGGGCGGGCACGTCGAGCGGCCCGTGCACCTCCACGGCGCCCGGCATGCCGAACAGCGCCAGCCCGGGCAGCTTGCTCTCCAGCAGCCACATCTGGTGCTGGGCCTTGGACAGCGGGTACGCGCGCACCTCGCCGCTCGCATCCGCCTGCGCCTGGTTCGGTGCGGGTGCCGTCCCGGGCCCCTGGGCCAAAGCCCGTGCCGTGGCCGCGATGGTGGGGGCGTCCATGAACGTGCCCAGCGGCAGCGTGCCGCCGTCCTGGGTGCGCAGTCGGTTCACCACCCGTACGGCGGTCAGCGACGAGCCGCCGACCTCGAAGAAGTCGTCGTCCACACCGAACGCTCCCGGTCCGAGCACCTGGGTCCACACGTCCGCGACCTCCCGTTCCAGCGGGGTGCGCGGGGCGATCGCGGCGGATTGCGGGCCGGTGGACTTCAGCCGTGCCAGCGCGCGCCGGTCGATCTTGCCGTCGGCGGTCACCGGGAACGCGTCCAGGACGACGTAGCGGTGCGGCACCGCCGTGCGCGGCAGCCTGGGCCTGAGGTGGTCTCGGATCTCCTGCCCGGTCACCTCGGCCCCCTCGACGGGGCGCACGAACAAGGTGAGGGTCGCCGTCCCGTCCGGGTGCCGGCGGTCCACGGCGGCCGCTTCGGCCACCTTGGCGTGCAGTCGGGCGTGGCTTTCGATCTCGCTCGGGTCGACGCGTACGCCGCCGATGGACAGCTGCCCGTCGAGCCTGCCGAGGAACTCGATGTTCCCGTCCGCGTCCCAGCGGGCCCGGTCGCCCGTCCTGTGCAGTCGGCCGCCGGGGGTGTCGCTCCACGGGTCGGGTACGAACTTGAGGGCCGTCAGGGCCGGTTCGCCGCCGTAGCCGTGGGCGACGCACGCGCCGCCGATGTAGAGGTCGCCGGCCACGCCGTCGGGCACCGGGTTGAGGTCGGCGTCGAGGACGAACAGGTCGACGTTGCCGATGGGCCTGCCGATCGGCACGTCGCCTCGGCCGCCCGCGGCCACGTCGCAGGCGGTGGCGTCGATGGCGGTCTCGGTGAGGCCGTAGACGTTCACCAGCCGTACCGGGCAGGTTTCCAGAAATCTGTTCGCCAGGGCCCGCGGCAGTACGTCGCCCGCGCACTGGATCAGACGGAGCGTCGCCAGGTCCTCGGCGCAGGTCGGTGAGTCGAGCAGCGCGTGCAGCAGGCTCGGGGCCACGTGCAGACAGGTGATCCGGTGGTCGCGCACCGCGGCTGCGACCAGGTCGGCGTCGCGGCCTCCGTTGTCAGGGAGGGCGACGAGGGTGCCGCCCGCGGCGAGCGCCTCCAGCATCTCGATGATCGCCGCGTCGAATCCGGTGCTGCGGGTCATCAGAGTCCAGTCGACCTCGGTCGGATCGAAGTGATCGCGGCCCCACTGCAGCCGGTTGACGATCGCGGCCTGGCCGACGACGACGCCCTTGCGGTTTCCGGTCGAGCCGGAGGTGTAGACGATGTACGAGGGGGCCTGGGCGGGCAGGGACGCCACCGGAACGGCCGCTGTCGGTGCGTGCGGGATGTCCTCCGTGAGCAGCAGCGGTGTGCCGTGGTCGGTGAGCCACGCCAGACCGTCGCGGAACCGGTCCGCCGACACGACCGCGCGGACCGACGCGCCGTCGAGGACGTGGGCGTGGTGCAGCCTGCCGTCGTCGGGGTTGAGCGGCACGTACACGGCGCCGATGTGCTGGGTGGCCAGGAACGCGGCGACCTGGTCCTCGTTGGCGTGCAGGAGTACGGCGACGGCGTCGCCCGTGCCCACACCGTGGGCGACGAGTCGTTCGGCGACGGCCTCGGCGCGCAGTGCCAGTTCACGGTACGTCCACGCCCGGTCGGCCGTTTCGACGGCGTGCCTGGCCGGGTTTCGCCGTACTTGGTCCGCGAACAGCGTGTGCACGGTGTGGCCGGTGGCCGGCCTGCGCGTGCCCCGGCCGCGTGCGACAAGTCTCGTCTCGGCGTCGGCGCCGAGCAGGCTCGCGGCGCGGCAGGAGGCGTCCGGCCGGGCCACCAGGGCGAGCAGGGCGGCGCGGTACGCCCGGATCGCGAGGTCCATCGTGGCGGTCGGCACCAGCGAGGCGTCGTGTTCCAGCGACAGCCTGAGATGGCCGGTGCGCATGTCGACGGTGAAGTCGGCGCCGAACGCGTAGTGCGTCGACTCCTGTTCGGTGATGCCGGTGATCTCCAACCGGCCGGAGCGCACGAGGTCGTGTGTGACGTGGAAGTCGGTGAAGTTGAAGCCGGTGTCCACGATCGGACGGCTGCCGTAGCTCTGTTGGATGGCCGCGTGCGGGTACCAGCGGTAGCGCATCAGTTCCAGCTCGGCCGCGTGCACGTCGCGGGCGAGTTCGGCCCAGGTCTGTCCGCGCACGGCGGTGCGCAGCGGCAGATTGTTCAGGAACAGCCCCAACACCCGGTCCGCATCGGGTTGTTCAGGGCGGCATGCCACGGTGAGGCCGGTGACCACGGTCCGGTTGCCGGACAGCCACGCCAGCACCCGCATGTGCACGGCCAGCAACAGCGACTTCAGCGGCACGCCGACCTCGGCCGCGACGGTGTGCAGATCGTCGACGACGCCGTGCGGCAGCGGTACCGGGTGGTGGCGCATGTCCGGCGGTCCGGTGCGTTCCGTGGCGAGGTAGGTGGGGTGGGGTGTGGTCCGCTCGCGCCAGTACTCCTGGTTGCCCGGGTCGTCCAGGGCCCGTCGTTCGAGCGCCACGTAGTCGGCGAATCCGCTGCGCAGCGCGGGGATCGGCCGGGCCGTTTCGCCCTCCAGGAGGTCGAGGTAGCGGGAGGCCAGTTCCTCGAAGAACAGGTTGACCGACCACCCGTCGAGGATCGCGTGGTGGTGGGTGAAGACCAGTTGGAAGCTGTCCGGTGACAACACCACGACGACGAACTGGTACAGCGGGGCCGCCGACAGGTCGATCGGTCTGCTGCTCTCGTCCCGCAGCAGTTCCTCCAGGTATGCGGCCTGTTCGGCGGCGTCGAGGTGCTCGATGTTCTCGTATCGCAGGGGGAGTTCGATGGTGCGGTGCACGACCTGCATCGGTGCGAGGCGGTGGCCGAGGTCGAAGCCGGTGCGCAGGACGGCGTGCACGCCGACGACGGTTTCGGTGACCTCCCGGAACAGGGCGGGGTCCATCGGCGCGCGCAGGGTGTAGCTCAGCATGATGTGGTATTGGGCCGCCGCGGGCGCCAGTTCGCTGTGGTAGACCATGCCGGTCTGGAGGGCGGTCATGGGGTAGGCGTCCTCGACGGAGTCCGGGAACGACGTCGCCTCCCGCTCGGGCAGCAGACCGAACGGCCGGACCCGTGCCGGGGTGTGGTCCTGGGAGGCGCCGGCGGTCGCGGCGAGTTCCGCGAGCATCGGCTTGTCGTAGACGTCCCGCACGGTCAGGTGAACGCCTTGTTCGTGGGCCAGTGTCACCAGCCGGATCGCGCGCATGGAGTCGCCGCCGCGCTCGAAGAAGTCGTCCGTTGTCGAGATCGTGTCGACGTCCAGCGCTTCCCGGTACGCCTCGACCAGCACCTCCTCGACCGGGTTGGCGGGCGCGACCGTGTCCCTGTCCGACGGTGCGGGCCGCAGGGCCGCGACGGCGGCGCGGTCCAGTTTCCCGTTGACCGTCAGGGGAAGGGCGTCGACGACCGTCACCGTGGCGGGCACCATGTGGCGTGGCAGTGCCAGTCGGGCCTCGCGGAGCACGTCGGCGGCCTGCGGGCGCTGCCCGTCGACGGCGGTGACGGCGGCCACGAGCCGCTCGTCGGCCACGGCGGCCGCCGCCGCGGCGATGCCGGGTTGTGCCGCGAGGGCCTTCTCGACCTCGGCCAGTTCGATGCGGAATCCGTGCAGTTGCACCTGTCCGTCGCGGCGGCCGAGGTAGTGCAGGCTGGTGCCGCGCCGCCGTCCGAGATCGCCCGAGCGGTACATGCGGGCGCCGGGGACCGGGCTGAAGGGGTCGGGCACGAATCGTTCGGCGGTGAGCCGCGGCAGTCCCGGGTAGCCGTTGCTGACGCCGGGTCCGCCGACGTGGATCTCCCCGGCGCAGCGGTCCGCGCAGGGGCGGCCGTCGCGGTCGAGGAGGTACAGGGCGCCGCCGGGCAGCGGCCCGCCGATGTCGCCGGCCTGCCAGGGTGCGGTGTATTCGGGTTCGATCCGCTGCCAGGATGCGTGCACCGTGGTCTCGGTGATGCCGTACATGTTGACCAGTCGGCCGTCCGCGATCTCGTACCAGCGTGCGGCGAGCCCGTGGTCGAAGGCTTCGCCGCCGAAGATCACGCATCGGATGTCGCGCACCCGCTCGGGCCGCTCGGCGGCCACCGGCAGGAGGACGGAGAACGCCGACGGGGTCAGGTTCAGTACGGTGACCCGCTCGCGTTCCAGCAGCCGTGCGAACGCCTCCGGTTCACGCGTGACCCACGACGGCACCACGACGAGGGTGCCGCCCGTGGTGAGGCTGCCGAACACCTCCCACACCGAGAAGTCGAACGCGCAGGAGTGGAACAGCGTCCAGGTGTCGTGCGCGCCGAACCCGAACTCCGCGGCCGTGCCGTCCAGCAGGCTCAGCACGTTGCGGTGGGTGACGTGCACGCCCTTGGGGCTGCCCGTCGAACCGGACGTGTAGATGACGTAGGCGACGGCGTCGAGCGGCACGGGCGGGCACTTTGGTGCGTCGGCGCCCTCGTCGGCCAGGGCCGTCAGGGTGTCCGCGTCGATCAGAAGGCGGGCACCGGCGTCCGCGGCGACGGCCTCGACGCGGGCCTGCGGCCATGCCTCGTCCAGCACCAGGTACGC
This sequence comes from Streptomyces diastaticus subsp. diastaticus, assembly GCF_011170125.1. Lineage (NCBI taxonomy): Bacteria > Bacillati > Actinomycetota > Actinomycetes > Kitasatosporales > Streptomycetaceae > Streptomyces > Streptomyces diastaticus. The sequence continues at coordinate 422,979 of NZ_BLLN01000005.1, forward strand.
GGCCCCGGCGCGCACCACGCCGAGCATCGCCACGACCAGGTCGATGCCGCGCGGCAGCAGCACCGCGACGACATCGCCGCCGCGCACGCCTCGCGCGCGCAGCCCTCGGGCGACGGCATCGGTGCGTGTGTCCAGGTCGCGGTACGACAGTGTGTCGCCCATGTGCCGCAGCGCGTCGGCTTCGCCGCGCTGCGCGGCGGCCTGGGCCAGGCGGGCGGCGAGCGAGTCGGGCGCGGCGGGCGCCTTGCGCGGTGTGGCGCCGACGCTCCAGGCATGGCCGTCGCCGACGGGCAGCTCGGCGAGCGGCCGGTCCGGGTCCGTGACGGCGAGGCGGACGATGCGCTCCAGCAGGTCGGCGAGTACCGCGGCGTCGTCGTCCGCGACGGCCCGCCGGTCGAACTCGACGCCGACCGACAGGGTGTCGCCGTCGTCCTGAACGAGGAAGTTCAAGTCGTATTTGGCGCTGTTGTGTTCGATGTCGAGCAACGACGTCCGCAGGCTGTCGAAGTGCGGTGCGGAGACGGCCGGGCCCACGTCGGTGACGACGACGTTGAACAGGCCGCCGTCCCGGGTCACGGGCCGGACGCCCAGTTCGTCGCGCACCACCTCGACGGGCAGCCGGGCATGGTCGACGGCGGCCAGCACCGCCGACCTGACGCGTGCGACGAGGTCGCGGAACGCGGGGCGCCCGGTGAGGTCGACCCGGACCGGGACCATGGCGACGAGGTGCCCGATCAGGCGGTCGAGGCCCGCCCGGTCGCGCTGGGCGACGGGGGTGCCGACGACGATTCGGCGGCGGTCGCTCACGTGCGCCAGCAGCACCGAGACCGCGGCCGACAGGACGGCGAAGGGGCTCGCACGGCACTCGTGGGCGAGTACGCGAAGCGTCGCCGTGGTCTCAGCGTCGATCCGCACCGTGTGCACGCCGCCGCCCTGCCCGGTCGCGGGTCGCGGCAGCGGCAGCAGGCCCGCTTCCGGGTCGCTGAGCCGGTCCCGCCAAAAACGCCGGGCCGCGCTGTGGTCGGCGTCGCGAACCTGGGCGTGCTGCCAGGCGGCGTAGTCCACCATGTCGAAGCCGCCGGAGGCAGGTGTCTGCCCGTTGTAGCGGCGCGCCAGGTCGTCGACGAGTATCCGGACGGACTCGCCGTCGGCGATCAGGTGGTGTAGGGCGACGAAGAGCAAGTGGTCGTCGGGAGCCGACCTCAACAGCCTTACCCGCAGAGGTGGTTCGGCGTCGAGCGCGAAGGGGACGGCGGCGAGTTCCGCGCACCGGCGCCGCCGGTGTTCGACGGAGACGTCCTCCACGGCCAGGGGGACCGTCGTGTGGGGCAACACCACCTGCCGGGGTGTGCCGCGTTCGGCTGGGAAGACCGTCCGCAGCGACGGGTGCGCCGCGCGAACCCCGTCGAGGGCCGCGTCCAGCGCGGCGACGTCGAGCGGGCCGCGCATCCGGACGGCGCCGCAGATGTGGTGGACGCCGGCTTCGTCCGCCAACTGGGCGGACGTCCACAGGCCGCGCTGGCCCCAGGTCAGTTCGCCGCTGTCGCCGCTCGCGGCGGGCGGCCACGAGGGCGCGGTCCGCGCCGCCAGCAGGCTCTTCAGGTCGTCGCGGTGCACCTTCATCTGCGCCAGCAGCTCGGGCGGGATGTCGCCGCCCGTCGACCGGAACTTGATCCTGCCGTCCTCCAGGCGCAGGCTCACGCCCAGGTAGTCCAAGCGTCGGATCACGTCGTGTGCGGTCGTCTCGTGTGCGGTCATCGCTCCCCCTCCATGGCTTCTTCCGGGCTCGCCGCGCACGCGGCCAGCACCTTCAGGTAGCGCTCGGCCAGCCGCGCGATCCCCGTGCCGCCGTACCGGTCCGCCGCGTACCGCAGCGAGCAGCGGTAGCCGCCCGCGCGGGGTTCGATGTCGAGCGTGAGCGGGTACGGCGAGGTGCCGTTGTCGATCTCGGTCAGTTCGGTGGTGACGCCGTCGAAGTCGGGTGTCGGGTCGGCCGGCGGCTGCATCACGACCATGACGTCGAACGGTGTGTGCGTCGGGTCCGCCTCGTGCGTGACCGCCCGTACCACCTGCTGGAACGGCGTGTAGCGCGACCGGTAGGCGCGCAGCGAGCTGTCCCGTACGTGCTTGAGCGCGTCGTGGAAGGAGTCCGTCGGGCCGAGCGGGACAGGCAGCAGCGACACGTTGAGCAGCGGCCCCACGACGTCCTGGAGCGCGGGGTGGTCCCGGTTCGCGATCAGGGTTCCCAGGACGATGGTCTGCGGTGTGTCGCCGCCGCGCAGCAGGGCGGCGAGCGCGGTCGCGAAGACCATGAAGGGGGTGGTCCCGGTCCTGCCCGCGCACTCCCGGACGGCTTCGGCCGTCCGCTCGTCGACGTCGAACCAGTGCCGGGGCGCGCCCTGGGCACCGTCCGGTCCTTCGACGAGTGGGGTGGTGGGGGCCGCCACGTCGGGCGCGGTGACGGGGCGCGCGGGGAGCGCCCCGTGCCACTCGTCCGCGAGGCCGGTCGCGTCGGCCAGCCAGGTGTGCTCGTCCACGCAGTACTGCGCGTACGTGTAGGGGTTGGCGGCCGGTGGCCGTCCGTTGTAGTGGTCGGCCAACTGGCGCAGGAAGACGGGCAGGGAGCCGCCGTCGCACACCAGGTGGTCGATGGTGACGGCCAGATGCCATTCCTCGGGTCCGCCCCGGACGAGCAACGCCCTGAAGGGGAGTTCCGCGGGCAGGGCGAACCCGGTGCCCGCCTCCTGTGCGATCACTTGCTCCACGGCCTCGGGCCCGAACTCCGCGACCGCGCCGCGCAGATCGGCGTGGGCCAACTCGAACTCCTCGACGGGCGCGGGTTCCCAGTGCGGTACGCCGTCCACCTCGGTGAACCGAGCCAGCAGTACAGGGTGCGCGGCGAGCACCGCGCGCAGGCTCCGCTCCAGCCGCGCGGGGTCGAGTGGCCCGGTGAAGCGCAGCACGCCCGGCATGTTGTAGACGGGGCTGCGGGCGTCGAGTTCGCGCAGGAACCAAAAGCGCTGCTGCGCGGCGCTCGCCGGCACCGGGTAGGTCACGAAGGTCGCCGCCGGGGCGAACGAGGTCCCGGCGCGTGGGCTCGCGTGCCGTACCGCTTCCACGAACTCGTCCAGGCACGGGTGCGCGAAGACCGACTCGACGTCGAATTCTATCGCGAGGGTGCGGGAGACCCGGTCGAGCATCCGCAGCGCGAGCAGCGAATGGCCGCCCAGCAGGAAGAAGTTGTCGCGCCAGCCGATGTCCGGGCGTTCGAGGACCGCGCACCAGGCAGCCCGTACGGCGGCGGCGACCTGGTCGTCGCGGATCTCCGCGGCCTCGTGCGGCGCGGCGGGCACGTAGGTGAGTGCCGCGTGATCGACCTTGCCGTTGGCACTTCGGGGCAGGCTCGGCCACCGTACGCACACCGAGGGGATCATGTGGCGGGGCAGCCGGTCGCGCAGCGCGTGGCGAATGCGGGCGTATGCGTCGGCGGCCACTTCCCGTGCCGGGCCGTCGGCCGCGGGCTCCTCGTCTCCACGGGCTTGTCCGGTCGTCGGCGAGGCGTCGGGCGCGGTGCGGTCGTCGTCGCCGTACGCCAGGTGGGCCACCAGGGAGACTCCGTGTGGGGTCTCGTGGGTCTTCACCGCCGCGTCCGCCACGCCGGGCAGTTCGCGCAGCGCCGCCTCGACCTCGCCCGGTTCGATGCGCAGTCCGCGCACGGAGACCTGGCGGTCCGCCCGGCCGAGGTATTCCAGCACGCCGTCTCCGGTGCGCCTGCCCACATCGCCGGTTCGATACAGTCGGGCGCCCGGTGGCCCGAAGGGGTCAGGCACGAACGCGATCGCGGTCCGGCGCGGGTCTCCCAGATAGCCGCGTCCGACCCCGTCGCCGCCCACGCACAGCTCTCCGACGACGCCGAACGGCACGGCGGCCAAGGTGTCGTCCAGCACGTGGATCGAGGTGTTCGCCAACGGCGCCCCGATCGGCACCGGCCGGGTTTGGTCGTCCTGCGGTGTGACCTTGCCGATCGTCACGTCGTCCGCGCACTCGGCGGGACCATAGGCGTTGTATAGCGCGACGGACGGGCACGCGACGTGCCACCGGCGCGCGATGTCCCAGGTCAGCTCCTCTCCCGTGGAGATGACCGCGCGCAGACGGTGGAGCCCGCGGTGCACGCCCTCTTCCAGGATGGCCGCGATCATCATGGGCACGATCTGGAGGACGGTGATGCCGTCGTCGATCGCCGCCGCGAGCCGGGCCGGGGACGCGCCGTCGGCGATCCTGGTCCGCGCCCCCGCCGCCAGTCCGGTGAGGAGCTGCCACACGGAGATGTCGAAGGACGTCGGGGCCGTCTGGCCAACGCAGTCCTCCGGGCCCAGGCCGAAGTGCTCGACCATCTGCCACACATGGTTGGTCAGGCCCCGGACCGTGACGACAGCGGGCTTCGGCACACCCGTGGAGCCCGAGGTGTGGATGACGTACGCGCCGTCCGCCGCTCTCGCCCGAAGCGCCGGCCCGTGCGCGGCCTCGCCGCGCAGCAGTTCGGCGATGTCGAGCATCGGCGCCGCACCGCGGTCGACCAGCGGGCGGCCGCGGCCGTCGGTGACCACGACGCCGGCGTCGAGCGCCGCGACCATGCGGGCCGCGCGCACGGGTGCCTCGGACGGCGAGATCGGCACGTAGCAGCCCGAGGCCTTGTGGATGCCGACCACGACGGCGACGTAGCCGGCGGTGCGCTCGGCGCACACCACCACGTTGGCGTTCGGGCCCACGCCGGCGTCGACCAGCACGGCCGCCACATGGTTGGCGCGGCGGTCTAGTTCGGCGTAGGTCAGTGTCGTGGTGCCGTCGTCGACGGCCACGGCGTCGGGTGTGGCTCGGACGTGCCGGTCGAAGGCCCGCAGGTAGTGGTCCTCGCGCGGCACCGTGCGGCCCGTGCCGCTCGCGAGGACCTCGCGCAGGCCGTCGTCGTCCAGCAGCGGAAGCCGTGTCACGTCGGCGCCGGGGTCGTCCGCCAGGGCCGTCAGCATAGCCAGGTACGAGGCGACGAACTGCCGGGCCTGCGCCCGGGGCAGCAGTGCGCTGTCGTACTGGAGCCCGCACTCCAGCCCGTCCGCGAGTTCCGCGACGTTCAGTGCAATGTCGGTCTGGGCAGTCGGGTCAGGCACGGGATGGGCGCGGAGCTGTCCGTCACCGAGGGGCAGCGCGGCCGACGGGTCGCCGAGCACGAGCCCGGCGGCGTCCGGTCCGCCCGGCAGGGCCCGGGTGTAGTGGCTGAACATCGCCTGGAACACCAGTGGCGCACCGGATTCGCGGTCCGCGTCGAGCCGTCCCGCCAACAGCGGGAACGGCAGCTCCTGGTGGTCCAGTGCGTCCAGTACGCGTCGCTGGGTGGCCCGGGCGAACGCGTCGAAGCCCTCGCGCCGCCACACGGAACGGATGGGCAGGGTGTTCACCAAGTAGCCGACGTGCTCGACGAGTTGCCGATCGGTGCGGCCCGCCACCGGCACCCCGACCACCAGGTCCGCCTGGCCCGATACCCGGTGCAGCAGTGCCTGGAACGTCGCCAGCAGCACGTTGTGCGAGGTCAGGCCCTCCCGACGGGCGAAGGCGGCGAGTCGCGACCCCACGTCGGCGGGCACCCGGAACGACAGGGTCGTTCCCGCCCAGCCTCGTCGGTGGGTCGCCGAGGGAGGTGCCAGGACGGGCAGTTCACCGACCAACTCCGCACCCCAGAAAGCGTGCAGGGCGTCGGCGCGGGTGAGTGCGGCGGCCTCCAGCTCGACCGGCAGCGCACTGTGGGGAGCGGCCGGTACGGGGGTGTCCCGCGGGTTCGCGTCGCGTGCGTACTCCTCGGTGAGCCCGGCCAGCAGCACCGACAGTGACGAGACGTCGCAGACGAGGTGATGCAGGGTGAGGACGAGGATGTGAGTGTCGCCGCGCAGCAGGATCCCGGCCCGTATCAGCCAGTCGTGTTCGAGGTCGAACGGTGTGGTTGCCTGCCTGCGGATCCACCTCTCGACCTCGGCCTCGGTCCAGCTCGCCGCGTTCACGACGTCCGGGACGACCGCCGCATCGGGCCGTACTTCGGCGATCGGTTCGCCCTCGACCTCTCGGACCTTCAGCCGCAGGGAGGCGTGCCGGGCGACGACCGCGTTGAGCGCGCGCGTCAGCCGGTCGATGTCCGCGGTGAGGGTGAAGGCACGGGTGATGTTGTAGGCGTAGCTGCGCGGGGCGGTGCGCTGAATGAACCACAGGGCCCGCTGGGTCTGCGTGAGTCGTGGGCCCCCCGCCGCGGTGGCCACGGCGGTGTGGGCGGGGGCGTCCAGCGCCGTGCGGGCGAGCGCGTCGAGTGACGGCGCGCGCAGGACGGCGCTGGGCGGCAGCCGCACCCCGAGCAGGTCCTCGAGCTCGTGCTGGAGGCGCACGGCGACCAGCGATTCGACGCCGAGTGAGGCCGGCGCGTCCCGAACGTCGATGTCGTCGGTGCCCAGCAGATCGCCCAGGTGCGCCGCGAGCCCCTCGGCCAGCCAGTCGGCTCGCGCCCGGTCGTGTGCGGCGCCGAATCCGCCCGCGCTCGCCTCGGCTGTCTTCGCGGCCAGGGTCGAGTCGGTCTCGGCGTCCGCCGTCGACCGTGCCAGGTACGGCAGTTCGTCGAGGAGGAACCGTCGTTTCGCGGCGAATCGCTGGATCTTGCCGCTGGAGGTCTTGGGGATCGCGCCGGGCGGCAGGAGGCCGACCGTGTGCGCGCGGACGCCGTAGGTGCGCGCCAGTGCGCCGCGGATCCGCCGGGTCAGGTGCGGGTACTGCTCCTCGGGCGTGCCCGCCCGCACCTCCTGGAGGACGACGAGCACATCGTCGTCGTCCGCTCCGAAAACGGCGCCGCAGCCCGGTCGAAGCGCCGGATGCGCGGCGGCGACGTCGGTCTCCATGTCCTCCGGGTGCAGATTCCGGCCGCGGGAGATCACCAGGTCCTTGAGCCGTCCGGAGACGTACAGCCGTCCGTCGAGGACGAATCCGAGGTCGCCGGTGCACAGGAACGGCTTTCCGGCCACGGGCAGGCCGAAGGTGCGACGGCTCGCTTCCGGATCCGCCCAGTAGCCCGCGCCGTTGCTCTTCCCGGCCACACAGATCTCTCCGACGCGGCCGTCGGACACCGGCTCGCCGGTGTCGCGGTCGACGACGCGCAGGGCCGTGTGGTCGGACAGCCGGTAGGAGACCAGTTCCCTGACCGCGCGATCCGTGCCCGGCGCGGCGGTGCCCGCTTCCAGTGACGCCACGTCGAAGGACCGGCTCCGGCTCGGTTCCTCGGCTTCGGCGCTCGCCACCAGCAGGGTCGCTTCCGCGAGCCCGTAGCACGGCGTGTGCGCCTCGGCGCGGAAACCGCTGCTCGCGAAGGCCTCCGTGAACGCCCGAAGGGTCTGCGGCAGCACCGGCGCGGCACCGTTGAAGGCGACCCGCCACGTGCTCAGGTCCAGGCTCTCGCGTTCCTCCTGGAAGGACTTGCGGACGCAGAGGTCGTACGCGAAGTTCGGGCCGCCGCTGACGTCCGCCCGCTCCGCCGCGATCGTCTCCAGCCATGCCATCGGTCTGCGCAGGAAGGTCAGCGGGTCGAGGATCACCGCCCGCGCCCCGGCGTAGAGCGGCTGCAGGAGCCCGCCGATCAGACCCATGTCGTGGTGCAGCGGCAGCCAGCTCACCACCGTGGAGTCCGGGCGCACGCCGAACGCCCGGTTGATAGCGGCCTCGTTGTCCATGAGGTTGCCGTGTGTCACGACGACACCCCGGGGGGCCCGGGTCGATCCGGAGGTGTACTGCAGGAACGCCACGTCGTCGGAGCGGATGTCGGACACCGGGGCTTCGGCGTCCGACAGTGTCTCCGCGTCGATCCACGTGAGGTCCATCGACCCGACCGGGGTGGCGGCGAGCAGTTCCCGCAGCGGCGCGACGGACACGACCGCGCGGGCGTCGCAGTCCCGGGCCACGCCGACCACGCGCTCCAGCCCCGACTCGTTGGTGGGCAGCGACAACGGCACCGCGATCACGCCCGCCTGGAGGCACCCCAGGAACACGTACGCGAACTCGGCTGTGGGGGGCAGCAACAGCAGCACCCGGTCCCCCGGGTTCAGCCGGGCCCGCAGGGCACCGGCCGCCGCCGAGACGCCCGCGCTCAACTCCCCGTAGGTGAGCGAGCAGGGCCGTCCGAGCTCGGGTTCCGGCGCGAACGAGAGCGCGCGCGCCGGGCCCTGCCGCTGAGCGTGCTCGTGCAGGGTGGTGATGAGATTGCCGTGCATGGATACCCGGTCCCCTCGCATGTGCCGCCGGATCGCTGCGTGTGGTCTGAGGTGCCGCAGGAGTTGCGTGATGTGCGCGTCACCGTGCGAGCCTCGTAATGTTCGAGTTGTCGCGGAAGCCACGTGCTGTTCGCGGTGCCGTGTCGCCCACGTCGCCGCGGGAGTTACGTGATGTTCGAGTTGCCGTGGGAGAAGTCGCCGCGCCGCACCAGGTCGTACAGCCGCTTGCCCGTACTGGACGGGCTGAAGAAGAAATTCATCGGCTCCGGCCGGTCCAGCACGCCGTGCCTCACGAAGTCCCGCGCGGCGGCGGCCCAGTGCGTGGGGCCGAGCTTGAGCAGCACCTTCGCGTACTCCTGGAACGGCATCGGCGGTCCGAACCAGTGGTTCACCGAGACCGACGGCGACAGCGCCCGGAAGTCGTGCCAGCAGCCGCGCGGCACGAACAGGACGTCGCCGGGGCGCACGACCGCGCCGTACAGCGTCGCGTCCTTCAGCAGCGGGTTCTTGACGAGGTCCGCGTGGGCCAGGTCGAGGCTGCTGTTGACGAGGTTGTCCGGGAACGGATAGGCGGCGGGCGTCTGGTCCCACGGGATGAGCACGACTTCCTTCTCGCCCCAGATCTGCACGAAGAGGTTGTCGTTCAGGTCGGAGTGCAGCATCGACCGGGTGCCGGCCGAGCCGATCCAGGCGCGGGTGTCCACGGCTTCCTGCTCCGGGCTCAGCAGCGCCCGGAAGTCGTGGTCCTCGGGCGGCAGGATCTCCTCGATGCGCACGTGGGCGAGGTAGCAGGGCGGCCCGTCCCGGAGCATCTCCTCCAGGAACTCGCCGAACGTCAACTGCCGCTCGTAGTCGTGCTGGTCGCCGGGATAGAGCACACCGCTGGTCGGCAGCCCCATCAGCGCGGTGACCCGCTTGTCGCCATGGGACTTCGCGAGCCGGTCCGGCGTCCAGTTCTCTAGGGCCGGCCACGCGTCCGTCAGCCCGGCGAACAGCATCGGGCTGCGCGCCTCGCCGATCGCCCACTCCAGGTCGGCCGGGGTGGCATCGGTGAGCCTGGGCAGCGGGCGCATGTCCACGCCCTGGGAGCGGAGCCGGTCGCGCAGCAAGTTCTGGTGGGTCACCCGGTCCGGGTGACCCACGTCGGTGTCGCTCATGCGGTTCCGTTCAGATAGGTACCGCCCCGGCCACGGCGTCGCACGTCCAGCGTGGCGCAGTGGAAGGAGCCGCCGAAACTGTAGACGTGCCGGAAGTCCACGGGCACGCAGGTGAAGCCCCAGTCGGTGAGCGCGTCCAGCAGCGGCTGCTCCTGACGCTCGACGACGATGGTCTTCTCGTCGAGGGACAGGACGTTCATGCTCAGCCAGGGGCTGCAGAAGTACATCGGCCAATCCGGGCCCAGCGCCGGCTTCGGCGCCTCCAGGATCTCCCAGTCCCGGAACAGCGGGTTCGGTATGTATCGGTCAGGGTTGACCAGGAGTTTGCCGGGGGCGAGCGGCACCATCGTGGCGTCGATGTGCATGGCGTGTGGGTCGTTGACCGGCACCTCGTGCACCCGGAATCGGGAGCCGAGCGCGCGGCGCATCCACTCGATGCCGAACTCGTTGGTCACGTGGCTGCGTTGGACTATCAGGTCGTCGCCGAACCGCATGAAGTCGGCGGCGTCGAAGACCGGCTCGAAGTCCGAGACCGCCCAGCCCGTCTCGGTCGCCGCGTCGAAGTCGCCGTCGAACAACGTGTCCTTCAGCTCCGGTTGGGGGGCGGCGAGCCAGCCGCCGCCGCGCCGGAAGTACGACTTGATCAGGCCGCGGAAGGCGTCCACCTCGTGCTTGCGGCAGCGCCACGACATCGGCGTCTCGACGATGGTGTCCCCGACGACGATCAGCAGGTCGCGGGGCATGCCCGACGAGTTGCCCGCACTCTGCCACTGTGGCGTGCCGAACGTCCGTGCATGGTCGGCGGGTTCGGGCCGTACGACCGTGATGCCGCGCTCCCGGAGGACCGCCGCGAACCCGTCGAGTTCCTCCTCGGCTGCGGCGGCGTGCTCGGCGGGCAGGGGTGTGCCGCCCCGCTCCTTGAAGATGCGCACGGAGTCGTGCGGCAGGGTCGGTCCCATCGACTCCTGCCAGGTCGGGAACACGCCCCCGGCGAGGCTGCCGACGACGACCTCCTCCAGCGGATCCCATTCGGTGTAGGAGTTGACGACATAAAATTCTTCCTCGGAACGGCCGGACAATTACTTTCCTCTTCTCGTTGAAACGCTTGGAATGATCTGGTCACTCAGACCGCGCACACCCGGAAACCCACGTCGTAGCAGGTGTAAAGGAGCAGCGAATAAAGCCTCAGGGTGACCCGCATGGTGGCGGGGTTGCAGTCGTTGAAGAAGGAATTGCCGCGTACGACACCGAGTTCCATGGCGCCCTGTTTGGTCCTCAGCGACTGTGTTCTGTCGGCGCGGAACGGGTACGGGTGCCATCCCGTCGACACCCATTCCCAGACGTTCCCGGCGATGTCGTTCAGGCCGAACGGGCCCGCGGCCGAGGGGTAGGCCCCGACCGGGGTCGTGTCGCCGACGAACATGCTGTGGTTGCAGACATCGGGCGTCGGCTCGTCGTCGCCCCACGCGTAGGTCCGGCGGTCCGTGCCGCGGGCCGCCTTCTCCCACTCCGCCTCGGTGGGCAGGCGCACGCCCGCCCACGCGCAGAAGGCGAGGCAGTCGGCCCGGCTCACGTGGGTGACCGGGTGGTCGTCCTTCTTCTCGACGTCGGAGCCGGGCCCGCGCGGCGTGTGCCACGCGGCACCCGCCACCTCCAGCCAAAGATCGTCCTGCCCCAGTGTGGTGGTGTCCGCTCCGCCGACCCACACCCAGCTGCGGCCCGTCTCCTCGGCGGTGGTCCGGTGGCCGGTCGCCTCGACGAACCGCCGGAAGTCCGCGACCGTCACGGGCGAGCGGGCGATCCGGAACTCCGGCACGTCGACCTCGTGGGCCGGCGCGGCCTGGTCGGGGGTGCCGTCCGGGCGCACCCGGTCGACGCCCATGGTGAACGGGCCGCCCGGAATGGTGACCCAGTCGAATTCCGTACGCACGCCGATCGCCCCCGTCCTGCTCGTGCCGCTCGTGTCGGACGCTCCGACCGTCGCACCTGTGCCGACCGATTCGCTCATGTCGTCACCGCTTCCTGCGTCTCGTCCTCGCCCGCCTCGCGCACGGCCCTGATGGGCCCGAAGAAGACGAAGAGCGCGGACACGGTGGACACCAGCGCGCCGAGGAAGATCGTCGTGGGAACGCTCGTCCACACGGCCAGCCCGCCACCGAGGAGGAAGCCGAGCGGCCTGGGGCCGGAGAAGATCATGCGCATCGTCGCGTTGACCCGGCCCAGCAGGTGGTCCGGGGTGACCGTCTGACGCAGCGTGTACTGGTTGATGTCGTACCAGGCGTTGGTGAATCCGGCGATCACGTTGACGACCACGATCACGGCGATCGCGGCACCCATCTGCGAGAGCGGGAGGAACAGGTACGCCACACCGCCCGCGAGGATCGAGTGGACCAGCGTCGGGCCGAGTCCGAACCGGCCGACCACGCGCGAGATCGTCATGGCGCCCAGGACGTTCGAGACGCCGGTAACCGCCGCCAGCAGACCCACCTGCCACGGCGAGAAGTGCAGTGTCTTGTACAGGAAGATCAGGTACACAGACTGGAAGATCGCGACGCCGAAGTCGAACGTCGAGTTGGCCACCGCGAGCCGCGCCAGCACCGGGTGCTTGACCACGAACCGCAGCCCCTCGCGGATCTCCGCCAGCATCGTGCGTGCGTCCAGCTTCGGCTTCTCCCGCGCCGTCTCCTCGGTCTTCATGAAGAGCAGCACCACCACGGAGATCAGGTAGGACACCGAGTCGACGAACACCGCCTTGGCCGGGCCGATCGCGGCGACCAGCGCACCGCCGATCGCGGGGCCCGCCGTCTCCGCGACCGAGTCGGTGGCGCTGAGCCGCGCGTTGGCGCCGAGCAGCCCCTTGGCGCCGACCACCTGCGGCACCAGCGACAGATAGGCGATGTCGAACACCACAGTGAAGGTGCCCATCACGGCGGCCACCACGTAGATGACCCACAGCTCCCGGTAGCCGGCGAGGTACGCGAGCACCAGCGCGCCCGCGGCGAGCGCGCGGCCGGTGTCGCACACGATGAGCGTCAGGCGCCGGGGCCACCTGTCCACCAGCGTTCCCGCAGGCAGGGCGAACAGCGCGAAGGGCACGACCTGGGCCGCTCCGATCACGCTGACCTGGAACGGTGTCGCTTGGTAGACCAGGATGGCGAGTGTGGGGATCGCCAGCATGGAGACCTGGGTGCCGAACTGACTGACCCCCTGCCCCACCCACAGCTTGAGGAACTCCCCGCCCAACCTCGGCTTCACTCGGCAACTCCTGTCGTGGCTTCGGCCGGACGTGCCGACCAGTACTCCGCGACAGTGGCCAGCGGGGCGAATCCCGCGCCCAGCACTCCGTCGTGGAAGGTCTTCAGTTCCGCTCCGCCCGCCTGTGCCCGCCAGCGCCGAATGACGAGCTTGCCGAGGCAGTACATGGCGGAGTCGAGGTCGGTGGGGATCGTCAGCGCCTCGCGGGCCGCCTCCTGCGGCGCCCACCCGCACACTCCCACCAGGTGCCGCGCCGCGTCCTGGAACTTCCAACGGCGCAGATGGACGGAGAGGAAGATCAGCAGACGGGACGCCGACACCAGCGCGGCCCGCAACTGCGCCAGCTCCACCAGGGGGCGGCCGTCGGCCAGCCCGTGTTCGACGGAGAGTTCCTCGGCGTAGTGCGCCCAGCCCTCGGTGAACCCGGCGGTGCGAAAGCAGGTACGCACGATGCCGGGCAGGCTCTCGCTCGCCTTCGCGTGGAGGTAGTGGCCCGGGAACGTCTCGTGCACGGCGATGACTTCGAGCATCGGCTCGTTGAGGTACTGCCGCCACACCCGTGCGCTCGGCCCGTCCGAGGTGAGGTCGGGTTCGGGCAGGTACAGCACATGTGGCCGGCGGACGTCCTCCAGCGGTCCGGAGATCACGATCTCCACGGCGGCCGTGCCGTCGAGTTGACGCATCCGCCGGAACTCCGGCATGGCGGTGGGATCCACGCTCACCACGTCGACGTCCCGCCAGAAGTCCCGCAGCCGCCGCACGATCGTCTCCGTCGTAGCGAGGACCGGGCCGCGCAGTGCCCGCGCGCTCAGCAGTTCGGCTGCGGTGCCGCCGAGCGCTCGGGACTTGCGGTCCAGCTCGGCCGCGTGCCGGTCGACCTCGTCGCGCGCCTCGGCCAGCAGTTCCTCGACCGGGATCTCGATGCCTTCCTGGGTGCGCAGCAGCCCGGCGAGACGGTCCGGGCCGAGCAGCGCGGCGACCGGCTTGGCGTCGGACACCGTCGCGGCGTAGCTCCGCAGGGCACGTGCGGCCGACTCGGCGCCCGGCACCGCGCCGAGTGCGCCGTCCAGGTGCGCGGCCTGGCCGCGCGCGAGTTCCGCCGCGCGCAGCCGCAGCCCGGCGGGGAGTGTGTCGTCCAGCCGGGCGGCGGTGGTCTCGAGATATCCGGGCAGGGCGCGCAGATGCGCCGCCAAGGCCTCGTCCCGCCGCCGCGCCGTCAGCTCCTCGTACACGTCGACGTCGGTCTCCGCGAGCGGGCCCAACGGGTCGGTGTGGGCGATGCGCAGCTCCTCGGCCCGGAACCGCTCGGCCTCGACTAGGAGGGCGGCGGCGCTCAGGTCGGCCCGCCGTTCCCGGTCGTCGGAGTGCGTCGCGGCGAGTCGGGCGCCGAGCGAGGCCAGTGCGGCGGGGTCGGGTCCGGAATCCGGCAGCACACCGTCGTACTCGTGCGCGCCCGCCAGCCTCGCCTTGTGCGGGTAGCGCGCGAACAGCGTCCCGACCGCCTCGGACACCACGTCGGCGTCCGGGGCGACGGGCGGTCCGTCATGGTCGACAGCAAACATCTACGCGCCGCCCTCGTCGCTTTCCTCGTCGTCCTCGAACGCGATCTCGTTGTCGACCTCTTGCAGCATGGTCTGGAGTTCTTCGTTGGACACGGAATCGAGTTCGTCCGCGTCGACCAGTTGGGAAAGAATCATCGTCATCCTCCGTATCGGGACAGCTCGTGGAAGAAGTCGTCGACGACCACGCCGTCGGTGTTCCGGTCGTAGACGTGTCGCGAGACGACGAGGTCCAGCACGCCGAGTCCGAAGGGCGAGAAGACCACAGTGCGGTCGTTCGGCGGGGTGAACCGCCCGGTCAGCACGTCGTACAGGGTGGTGTGCACGTGGTCGCGGTTGCCGGTGGCCTGCTCGGCGAGGTGCACCGAGGTGGCGGCCTTGAGGCAGTGTTCGACGTCGTCCACCACGTTGCAGCTGTCCAGTACGACCTCCGGCGAGAGGTCCCGCAGCGACACGTGCAGCACCAGTGGGTGGTGCACGAACCAGGCAGGGTCCTCGACGTGCGGTGTGCCCGCGGTCGTCGCGAAGAGCAGCAGGTCCGACGAGCGCACCAGACTCTCCAGGTCGTCGTGGACGGTGGTGCGCGGTGCACCGGCGCGTGCCAGGTATCCGGCGAAGCCCCGGGCGTGCTCGGCGCTGTGGTCGAAGAGGCCCACCTCCTCGCACTCGACGCCGGCCGCCCGGAGGTGGGTGTGCACGAACCGGGCGATCAGCCCGGTGCCGACGATGCCGAGCTTCCTCGGCTTCGGGCGGCCCGCGCCCAGCTTGACGGCGGCGAGCGCGGCGGACGCGGCCGTGCGGACCGCGCTGATGACCGAGCCCTCCAGGCACGCCAGCGGGTAGCCGGTCTCCTGGTCGTTGAGTACGACGACTGCGGACGCCCTCGGGATGCCCTTCTCCACGTTCGCGGGGAAGCTGGAGATCCACTTGATGCCGGAGACCGCGACGTCGCCGCCCACCGAGGCCGGCAGCGCGATGATCCGGTCGGAGGGCCGGTCGGGGAACCTCAAGAAGTATGACGGCGGGTTCACGGTGCTGCCGTCGCCGTGCAGGAGGTAGCCGTGTTCGACGAGGTCGAGCAGTTCCTCCTCGCAGCCGTCGAGGGCTTCGTGGACCGCCTTCCCGGAGATCACCACGAAGGCCCGTGGCGCGGTGGTGTCAGCCATGCTCTGCCTTCCGGTCGTGCTCGTTTCCCGGGTCAGGTCCCGCTCCCCGGTGGTTTTCTGAGACTCCGTCATGTCTGGTTGTCCCGGTGAGTGCCGAGCGCGGGGCTCGTGGCGCCGAACCGCCGGGCGACCCATGCGTCGTCGTAGACGGTGTCGGCGTATCTGTCCGCGAGGTCGGGTGCGATCGCGACGGCGCGCAGCCGGCCTCGCGGATCCTTCTCGTCGAGCCATCGCAGCGCGCCGCTGAGGACGGTCCCGGTGGAGCCGCCGAACAGGAACCCGCCGCGCGCCATCTCGCGGCAACGGCGCACGGTCTCCTCCTCGGCCACGTGCACGACGTCCGCGAACAGTTCGGGCTCCAGCAGCGGCGGTCGCACGCTGGCCCCGAGGCCGGGGATCGCCCTCGGCTTCGGAGCGCCGCCGAAGCTGACCGAACCCTCGGCGTCCACCGCGATCACCTTGACCTTGCCGCCGTTGTCCCGGAAGTACCTGGCGCACCCCGTCACGGTGCCCGCTGTGCCGACGCCGACGAACAGCGCGTCGAGGTCGGGGAACTCCTTCGCGATCTCCGGTGCCGTGGTCTCGTAGTGGGCGATCCAGTTCGCCGGGTTGGCGTACTGGTTCAGCCACACGTAACGGGAGTCCTCGGCGCTGCGGGCCCGGACGTAGTCCAGCCGGGTCTGCAAGTAGCCGCCGTTGGCGTCCTGTTCGGTGACGACGACGAGTTCGGCGCCGAGCGATCGCAGCAGGTTCAGCGTGCTCGGGTTGCACCGAGGGTCGGTGACGCAGACGAACCGCAGCCCCTTGTTCGCCGCGATCATCGCGAGCGCGAGGCCGAGGTTGCCGGAGGACGATTCGATGAGGATCGAGTCGTTGCCGAGCCGCCCGCTCTGTTCCGCCGCAGCAACCAGCCCGGCCGCGGCGCGCAGCTTCAGCGAGCCCGCGAAGTTGAAGCCCTCGACCCGCAGCAGCAGATCGCGCCCGAACGTCGGCCGCAGGTCGACGTAGACCTGTGATTCAAGCGGTTCGTACGGAGCGGTGACGACCCGCAGACCCGCGGTTTCCCCGGCCCTGGTCTTCCCGACCCCCGCGGTGGCCTCGTTCACACGCTCGCTTCCCGGACGCTCTTGGGCCGCATGTCCGTCCACACCGTCTCGATGTGGTCCAGGCACGCCGCCCGGGACCGGGCGGGACCGTCCGCACGCCAGCCGGTCGGCAGGTCGCGGTCGGCCGGCCACAGGGAGTACTGCTCCTCCTCGTTGACCACCACGAAGTACTCGGCATTCTCGTCGTCGAACATGTTGTTTCCCCATCCAGGAACAGGAATCGGTGGTGTCGGAATGGTCAGCGTGGTCGGAAGGGTTCACACGGCCGGAAGGGATCGGGTCACGCGGCCGCGCAGGACGCGGCGAGCAGGTCCAGGCCCTGTTCGAGTTCGGCCGATGTGGTCGTCAGCGGCGGCATGAGCTTGACGACCTGACCGCGTTCGCCCGCGGTCTCCACGAGCAGCCCCCGGGCGAACGCGGCGGCGCACACCGCGCGGGCCTGCTCGCTCGTCGGAAACACGAGTCCGTTGACGAGTCCGACGCCCCGGACCGTCCAGGGCGTGCCGGCGGCCAGCTCCGCGAGCCGGTCCCGGACCAGTTCGCCCTTGGCGAGGGTGTCCTTCTCCAGGACGTCGTCGGCCCAGTACGTCTGCAGCGCCTTGGCCGCGGTGATGAACGCGAGGTTGTGGCCTCGGAAGGTGCCGCTGTGTTCGCCGGGCGACCAGACGTCCAGGTCGGCGCGGATCAGTGTGAGCGCGAGCGGAAGTCCGTACCCACTGAGGGACTTGGAGAGACAGACGATGTCCGGTACGACGTCGGGCTCACCGTCCCCGGTCGATTCGAAGCTGAAGAACGGTCCGGTGCGGCCGCAGCCGACCTGAATGTCGTCGACGATCAGCAGTACGCCGTGCTCGCGGCAGAGCGCGGACAAATCGCGCAGCCACGCGGCAGACCCGACGTTGACGCCTCCTTCTCCCTGCACGGTCTCGACGATCACCGCGGCCGGTCGTCGCTCGGCGAACACCTCGGCCAGACCGGCCAATTCGCCGTGTGGGAGCGGAATTTGATGCAGGGGTGCCACACCGTGGGCCGACCGGCTGATGGCGTTGTCACTCACACTCATCGCGCCGAGACTCATGCCGTGGAAGGAATTCTCAAACCCGAGCACCAGATGTCGTCCCGTGACCTTCCGGGCCAGTTCCAGCGCCGCTTCGACGGTGGCGGCTCCGGTCGGACCGGTGAACTGGACGCGATAGTCGAGTCCGCGGGGTGTGAGCAAGTACCGGTCGAGCGCCTCCAGCAGTGTCCGCTTGGCGACGGTGCTCATGTCGAGCGAGTGCACCACGCGGTTGTCGGTCAGATAGTCGAGCAACTCGCCCTTGATGTGCGGGTTGTTGTGCCCGTAATTGACACCCCCGGCACCGGCGAAGAAGTCCAGATACCGATTGCCGCTTTCATCGGTGAGCCAACTGCCTTCGGCCCGGTCGAAAACCACGGGCCAGGTCCGGCAGTAATTTCGGACGGCCGATTCGTAAGCGCCGAGAATAGCGATCCCCCCAGAATCGACTCGTGTTCCTCACGGATAGAAGACGCACCACCCGCTGTCCACGGGATGCTAACTACGGCACATCGCACAGGTCAACGGTGTAACTCCAGCCAAACAGGCCACAGTTGCCCCTCTTTTGTCCCGCCTCGTCGTCGAACCTGTCACCGAACCAATCTCCCGCCATGCTGCCGCGCTCCTGGCCGACACCGGACTGCACGGACACAGTCCGCCGTCGACGCCATGCTCAACGCCACCACGCCGCCCCAGGCCGACCACGGTCTTCACCGCCTCGCCAGGCGGCGTCTCCTGCTTCGTGTGTGGCGAGGCGTACGACGTTGATCGCGGTCGCGTGAAGATGTGCTGGAGGTGGGTCTTGCGCTCGCCCGGTAGCGGCAGCGGCGGGCGCCGTGTCCGTTGACGGGCCTCGTGCCCGATCCCCTCGATGCGCGATCGGACCGGAATACGTGCCTCCACGCCACGAGGGAGGGGCACTTCCGTCTCCTCCGACTCATGGGTCACCCTCAAGGCCGATCCGCACCCTGCGCGCAGACCTCCGTCTGCATCGGGCCCGCGGCGTACGGGTCGCGGCCGAGCTCGACGAACGCGCACGAATCTTCCTCACCCACCAGCGCTGACCGGCAGCCCGCCGGTCAACTTATGCAGCCTGACGACAACAACCCGCCTCGACGAACGCAACCAGCAGTGACCGATACCTGGAACGGCGAACCGCTGGCAGACGCCAAGAGCGCGAACGAGGACATCCACTACCGGATCCACGACGCCGGCAGCGGAGCGCTACTGGGATTCGGCACGGGCCGTGGTGGTGCACTGGGAGCCGTAGTGGCCCACTGCCGGCGTGTGGAAGACGCCCACCCCGGCCGCCACCTGGTCATCCGCGCCTACGACGGTCCGGCCGGAATGGCCTTCGACCGCCCTGCAGGACCGTAACGCGTTCACCGCCCGCCGTGCGGCCACCGCGAGCCCCACACCCGTCGCTCTACGCCCCACCCCGCCCGGTCGCGGCCGGCGACGGGGCGGGGCTGCTGTTCAGGTGGTCATGCGGCGGTCGTAGTCCTTGACCTGCTTCGCCAGGTCGTCTTCGGGGATGCCGGTGAAGGCGCTCATCTGGGCGTAGGACAGGCCGGCCCTGAGTCCGACCAGCGCGAACTCGTAGAGGGCCTGGTTGATCCGGGCCACGGCATTGCCGAGGGAGACCATGCCGAGCTCGACACCATCTGCGGCCGGCAGCGTCCCTTCGATCTTCAGCTCCGCCAGGTCGCGCACCGCACTGGTGATCAGGTAGGTGACGGAGCCTCGGCATGTCGGAGGGGACATTGACCGCCCAGGCCCGCTCGTGTGGTTCCGGTGAGGTGCCGGAGAAGTCTGCTGGCGCGAAGGCTCAGCTCCTCATACAGCTCGAAGGCCGAGCAGCGTTCGGCAGGCGCCTTGGCCTGGTCTTCTTCCAGCAGCGCATCCAGAAGCTGACGGGCCTGATCCAGTTCCTCCTCATCGGCCGGGAGGTCAAGCGGCAGCGGCAGCACGGTCGAGATCGCTTCCATGACCGTCTGGTGGGGTACGCCGTGCCGAACGGCCAGGGCCCTCGGCAGCCTGTCGCCCGCCTGGTGGTCGCGGCGGATCGCTTCGAAGAGTTCTGTCCCCGGCTCGGCCATCGTCTACTCCTTTTGTATGCGGGCTGGTTGGGTTCCAGCAGGGCTCATGATGCTGCCCGGCTCGGTGCTGGTGTGCCGCCCGCGCTGCTGGCGGCTGCTGGCCGCCTGGAACGCGAGGTGGGGGCCAAGTGCCGCTTCGTGCCTGGTGCCTGGTGCTCGTGCAGGCTGCAGGCGTGGGCTGCTTCGGTCACAGCCGCGTGGTCCCAGGACCTGAGGTGGGGCAGGGAAGCATTGTCCGCGCGCCCCTCCAGCTGCCCGAAGTGGCGGGCTGCCTCGAGCAAGTCCACTGCCCAGGACGGTGTCCGCATCTCCCGGCCACGGCTCGTTCGGGCCGGGGGGGCAGTCTGGGCGGCAAAGACTCGCACCGCCAGCGCCGCGGCGTGGACGGGATGGGCGACGCGGGCGTGCAGTCGGTGCGCGAGGAGCGCGGTCGGCTCATCGGGCTCGGGCGGGAAGCGGCCGACAGCAGGCAGCGGGAGCACCGTATGGCCCAGGCGGCGGGCTGCCGCCTCGATCACGGCGCGGCTGGTCGCGCGCCGAGTGGGCAGCATGAAGCACGGCTCGCCCGGGTGAGGCAGGGACTGCTCGCCTGCCTCCCACCACGCGAACCGGTCGGCGGACGACGGCGGGCCGGGCGCGCCCACGGCGCGGCGGGCCGCGGTCAGGCTGTGCACCGCTGCGTGCGGGAGGGCGGCGAGGATGGCGGCCAGGGCGAGTGGGAGGGGGCCGTGGCACAGCAGGGTCAGACGGATTTTGGTGAACTCCCGCAGGACGAAGAGGTGCTCGAAGTGCCGGGAGCTGATGCGATGGGTCCGGGTGATGATGACGTGATGGATGCGCAGTGCGAGCATCCAGGTGGCGACCACACGCCAGGCGGTCTGGGCGTTGCCCGTCCAGTAGGTGCCGTCCTCGCTCCCGGCCACAGGGAGGTGTTTGCCCATGCTGCGAAGGAGGTCGTGGGCCAGGGCGGCGGGAGCGCTCGCCACGGGGGTGGGGTGGACGGTGATACGGCCCAGCGCGGGGGTGTGGGCGGCCATGAAGGCGTAGTCGTCGTGGGGGTCTTGTACCACGACGAGCGGGGGCAGGCCCGGGCTGGTGTGGCCGGGTGACCATGTGGGTTTCCAGGAGCCGGTGGTGGCGGGCACGGTGGTCGTACGCGGCATCGGCATCATCGCGGCCTGGGCGGTGTCGGGTCAGTAGCGGGTGCCGACGCCAAGCCGTCTGCAGCGGCTTGTGCGTCCGTAAGGGGGTGGACGGCCAGGCCGAGGGCGAACAACACGTCCGGGTGGGGAGCCGGTTGTTTTCCGGAGGGAGCGAGCAGGCGTCGGTTGGCCAGGCGGGGGATCTGCTCGGCCGGCAGGTCGGGGGTAAGGCCGCTGGCGGTGTGATGCAGCAGGCGGGTGACGGCGGCGGCCTCACCGGGGGCGAGGGAGGCGGCGGTGTGGCCGCAGTTGTGCAGGTTCTGCCGCTGCCCGGCGCTAAGAAGTCATCTCATTTGGTGAGCCTGCGGTAGCAGATGAGAGTGCAGGCGATGCTGGTGAAGGCGAGGAAGTGGTCGGCCTTGCGTTCGTAGCGTCGGTGGAGGCGGCGGCAGCCGGCAAGCCAGGCCATGGTGCGTTCCACGGTCCAGCGGTGACGGCCCAGCCGTTGCGAGGACTCGACTCCCTTACGGGCGATGCGGTGGGTGATACCTCGCTCGCGTAACCATCGCCGCAGATGGGCATAGTCGTAGCCCTTGTCGGCGTGAAGCTTGCCGGGCTTGCGCCGTCGTCGGCCGCGCCGCGAGCGGATTGGCGGGATGCCCTTCACGAGCGGGATCAGTGCCTGGCTGTCGTGGAGGTTGGCCCCGGAGATGCCGACGGAGACGGGCAGACCCGACCGTTCCGTGACCAGGTGGATCTTCGAGCCGTACTTGCCCCGGTCGACAGGATTCGGACCCGTCAGGTCCCCCTTTTCAGGGCCCGCATGTTCACCGAGTCGATTGCGCACCGCGACCAGTCCAGCTCCCCGCGGGCACCGAGTTCGTCGAGAACCAGGCGGTGGAGTTTGGCCCACACCCTGGCCTTCGACCACTCCGAGAACCGTCGGTGAGCAGTCGCTCCGGACGGGCCAAACGACGCCGACGGCAGCTGCTGCCAGGTACAACCCGACGTGGCTACGAAGACGATCGCGGCCAGCACCTCCCGGTCGCCGTGCCGACGCCGACCACCGCCCTGAGGTCGCGACGGCGCCTCCGGCACCACCCGCTGGAACAACTCCCACAACTCGTCCGGCACCAACCGCTCAACGATCCCCACCATGACGCACAGAATACCGAGTGCCCCAAATGAGATGGCCTCTAAGAGGGCGGTTCGTGAGTTGATGTCCGTTTCCGGTTGAGGTTGCAGCGGGGTCGCTGGTAGGGAGTTCCCTCGGCTATTGCTTCCTGGCGAAGTTGCCGGTTTCGGCCTCGGTGAGGATCCCGAGTCTGACCAGGCGTTTCAGCTTGGCGCGGGTGCCTTCGACGTTCTTCGGCAGCAGTTCGTGGCCGAGGGCTTCGCAGACGTCCTTGGCCCGTAGCGGTCCGGTCGTCTGGTTGAAGGCGTCGAGGATGCGGGGGTAGTCCGGGTGCTCGGGCAGCTCCGGTGCGATGTTCGGGAGCCGGTCGGCGAGGCCGGTGACAGTCGTGCGAGTGATCGCGAGGTGTTCGAGGTGGGTCTCGGCCTCCCGCAGCCGGGTCTGCAGGTCGTCGATCTGTGCGCGGAGGTCGTCGGCCAGGGCCCGGGCGGCGTCTTCCTGGAGTTCCAGGGCGTCGAGCAGGGGACGGATGTTCACGCTGCCGCCGCCGACGCCTCGCGCCAGGTGGGGGTGTTCGCGCCGGTGAGGCGCCGGGTCATGACGTGGGTCATCGCCCAGTAGACGCGGGAGGCGGAGGAGGAGGGGTGGTACTCGTAGTCGCGGACCAGGCGCCGGTGCAGTATCAGGACTCCGTAGGTCTGCTCGACCCTCCACCGCTTCGGCTGCGGCACGAACCCCTTGACCTGTGGGTTGCGTGCGACGATCTCGACATCGATGCCCAGGCCGGCGCCGTGCGCGACGACCTGGTTCTTGAAGCCCTGGTCGACCAAGGCCTTGCGGACGCTTCCTCCTGCGTGCTGGGCGACCTGGTCCAGCAGGACGACGCCCGCGGCGTTGTCGTGAGTGTTCGCGGCGACGACGATGACCGCGATGACCAGGCCGAGGGCGTCCACGGCCAGTCCGCGTTTGCGGCCGGGCACCCGCTTGGCCGGATCATGACCGGTCGTGGCGGCAGGGACCCCGGCGGCCACGTGGACACTTTGGGTGTCCAGGACCACCAGGGTCGGGTCCTCTAATCGGCGGGCGCGTTCACGGACCTGGCAGCGCAGGAGTTCATGGATGACCTGATCAGTGCCGTCGTCTCGCCAGGCGGCGAAGTAGTAGTAGGTCGCGCTCTTGGGCGGCAGGTCGTGCGGGAGATAAGCCCACTGGCAGCCGGTCCGCCCCTGGTAGAGGATCGCGTTCACGATCTCCCGCATCTCGTAGGCGCCCTGGTGGCCGCTGACCGAGCGGTGCCGGTCCTTCCACGCGGTGATCACCGGCTCGATCAACGACCATTGCTCGTCCGACAAGTCACTCGGGTACAGCTTGCGTTCGCTCACCCGGTCACATCACCAGATCAGCACCCGTGGACCGGCAGATTCCGCCCTGCCACCACACCATCAGGCGACAGCAGAACCACTCAAAGACTCTCGAACCGCCCTCTTACACGAGTGCGCGGGAGTACGCCGGGCGTTCGCTCTTCGAGCTGCTGCAGAACGGTTATGACGCACACCCAAGGGGCCGGTGTGACGGGCAGGTGCATGTGCTGCTGGATGAGGAAGAGGGCGAGTGGGGGACGTTGTACGTCGCCAATGGCGGCACGCCCTTCGCGTGGAGGAACGTCGAGAGGGTCTGCGAGCTGGCGCAGAGCTCCAAGGCGGTTGGGGAGGGGATCGGGAACAAGGGCGTCGGGTTCCGAAGCGTCCTGTTGATCAGCGACGCGCCCGAGATCTTTAGCGCCGATCCTGACGGCCCCAACGGTCCTGAACTGGACGGCTATTGCTTCCGGTTCGCGCACAGGGGCGATGTTGAGGCGTTCCTGGGCGATGAACCAAACGCCCACGAGGTGGCCGCTGAATTTCCGCCGCTTCAGGTGCCCTTGCCGCTGGACGAGGTGCCGGCGATCTGTCGGGAGCTCGCCGCCAAGGGGCATGTGACCGTTGTGCGACTGCCTCTTCTGAATGAGGCGGCCCGGGCCGAGGTCCGGCTGCGGCTTCGCGAGCTCGCGGAGGCGAAGGCGCCCGTGATGCTGTTCCTCGACCGACTCGCGAGCCTGACGCTGGAGCGACGGGCCACCACACGACGGGCACGGCGGGAGAGCAGCTTGCCGTCTCCTTCGCGACCGTGGATCTGGGGCTCTCTGGAACGTTTCTCGTGGCCCGGGGCAGCGTGGAGAAGGAGCGTCTGAACAGCGCGCTCGACGAGGCCGTGGGCCTAGGGCTCCTCGACGACACCTGGCAGCGGTGGACTTCGTCCGCAGCAGTGGAGATTGCCGTTCCGCTGCCCGCCGTGCGACGGCCGCGACGGGGGCAGATCTATACCTTCTTGCCGATGGGCGAGGATCTGACGGCGCCGTTCCCCGGTCATGTGAACGCCCCGTTCTTCACCAAGATCGACCGCACCGGCCTGCCCTCTGAACACCCGCTCAATACGCTGCTGTTCGACGCCGTCGCCGAGACCTGCCTTGCGGCTGCAGCGATGTTGCGCGCGGTGCCGCAGGCCGAATTGAGGCGGCTGGCCGTGGATCTCGTGAGCTGGGAGAGCGGCAAAGGCTCAGCCGGGCTACTGCGCGCGGCAGCCCGGCGAGTACACGGCGGCGATCTCGCCGACGTGCCACTCGTACCTGTTCTCGCCGCCGATGACGCCAAGCGGGATGCGGCCTGGGCATCCCCCCGGGTCGCGATCCTGTGGCCTGACCTTGAGTTGACCGTCCTCACAACACACCGCGCCCACGCATCGGGAGTCGTGGTGGCGGACCCGGCCGTGGGCGGCGAACGCCTTCATCGGCTGGCGGCCACGTGCAAGTCCCTCGCCTGCCCATTGGAGCCGGACCGGGAGACACTCGCTGGGCATGTGGAGCGGATCGTCGCAACCCTCCCCCGTCCGGCCTCCCGCCCCGCTCCTTCATCCCCTGCCGCACCCCGTCCGCGTTCCGCGCCCCGTCCCGACGCGGTCCTCGACCAGTGGAGCGAACGCGCCAGGACAACGCTCCCACCAAGCTCCCTTCCCGCCAGGGCGCTCGCCAGGCGCCACGGAAGTCCGTACTCGCCACTCATCTCCTCAAGCAGCAACTCCCGCAGTGTCGGGTCGGCCATCCGCAAGAAGGCGCCCTCGAACTGGAAGAGCTCGTCGATCACCGCCGCGCACTCGAACAAGGTTCGTGTGCTGAGCGGGCCTTCGGAGGTGTCTATGAGCTTCAAGGCCCCTGTAATACTGACGGGCGTGTCCTCAGGGCGCTCCACCATCTCCGCGCCCGCGCTCTGGCGCCACGCGTCTTCCAGGGAGTGCTCGAACGCCGCCTGGGTGTCCCAGGACGTGGCATCGGACTCCCTCAGGCCCTCCGGGTCCAGCAGAACGTAGAAGGCATGGTAGAGATTGAGCCAGTTTAGCTCGTTGTATCTCAGCTCTCCGCTTGTGTACTGGGGATAGCGCTTGAAGGAGAGGAAGGGCAGCCCGTTGCTCCGGGCCCCATGGAGGAGCTCGGTTTGCTGCCGGCTCATCTGGGAGATCGTGTAAGCGGCCAGTTGGTCTCTCGTTCGCCGTAACAGGCTCAGCAGGACGCCGACGGTTGATCCGTGATAGCGCGCCCAGTGGCTGCTCTCGTGCACGTAGGTCTTGTGCCAGGAGGCGACTGAGGTGACGAGGCCCTTGGTGCGCGTGCGGGTCGGGTCCTGGAAGAGGATCTGGCTGCGCAAGTTCAACTCGGCGCCGCTGGAGTTCTGCAGGCGGGGGGAATGGACGGTCATTGGGCTGCGCCTTCCGGGCTTTCCGGGTCCTCGTCGGCGCTTTCGGGACGAGGACCCAACTCGTCCACTGGTCCGCGGTCACGTGCGCGCTCGACCAGGGCCTTGAGAGCGTCGTGCAGTGTTCGTAGCCAGTCCGGCAACGACGGAGACGGCGATCTCCGCCCACTGCCCGTGACGCAAGGAATCGCGTCTGTCCTGGCGCAGGGGTGTGAGTGTGAGGGTGCATTTTCCTGCGAGGTGCGGATCTGCCTCGATCTCCCGCGCGAGCACCTTCAAGTTCGCGGTCTCGCCCCGGTATTCAAAGATCAGCATGGCGGGAGCCTACAGCGGCCCCCAACCCTTGGGACGCCCGGACATCGCGGCGCCTATGACCGGGGCGTGCGGGTGTGGTGCAGATCGCTGCCTGGCGGGTGGTGGAGGGGTGTGAAGTTCGAGACGTCCCAAGTCACGCTGGGCTCGCGGTAGCATCCGGGCAAGACACGGCGTGCCCGCCACTCACGGCTCGGTGACCTCGTCACTAGAGCTGCCGTCAGGTGCTCGGCCAGTAATCCGCCCCGGCTGATTCCGATCGCAGCACGAAGCGCCAGCCTGTTTCCTAAGGGACCATTGCGGCAAGCTGAAGCCATGGGGGAACCTACCAGTCGCGTGTCGTTCCGCATCAGCTTCACCGAGTTCATATCCGACCCAGACGACGATGACTGCCGACGCCGTGCAGTGACCATCCCGGCCGACCGGATCACGTTCGATAACGACCACCTGATCCTGTGGGTCGGCGACACGGAGCGCGTGCGCTTCCCCATGGGCACCGTCAAATCCATCGAAGTCGTCCACGCCCCCAGCACCAGCCGGCGCGTGGATCCGGATCAACTCCGCGCCCGCTACCCGAACTTCGGCAAGGCGTGGAGCAGCGCCGACGAAGAGAGACTCCTCTCCCTGTACCGAGCGGGGCAGCGCGACTACGACGTACTGGCCACCGAATTCGGACGACAGCCCTCCGCAATACGCTCCCGTCTCGGCCGGCTCGGCCTGGAACAGCTATGACCGAAGCGGGACCAGAAGCCGCGATCCGCAACGTGGCAGAACTCGCCCACCACGTCCATTGGATCCACGCGTGGCCCGAGAAACCGACATGGCGCGACCGACTCCGGCGATGGGCATATCCCGAGATCTATCGCTTCGACCCAACCGCCACCCCACCGAGGCCGTGGCTGGACCGGCCTGCCGGGGCGTACGAACGGACAGGCTGGCGTATCCGAGTCGCCTACGTGGGGGACGAAGTCGCGTTCGAGGTCGAATACGTGGTGTGCCGGCCTTGCGCGATCGGCTGGGTGGAATCACCCGTCTCCTATCCTGGCTACAAGCGGTTCGGACTCGCCTCAGCCGCGCTTCGATCTCTACGCCACCAATACCCCGGACTGGAGTGGCACACGGGCGGCGGGCACTTCCGCGATTCCGAACCCTTCTGGATCTCCGTCGGCGCGGACGTCCCCGGCGGTTACACCCAGCAGGAAAGGTGTCACCACGTGGAGCCAAGGCGAGTGAAACGCACCTAAGAGGCCATCTCATTTGGGGCACTCGGTATTCTGTGCGTCATGGTGGGGATCGTTGAGCGGTTGGTGCCGGACGAGTTGTGGGAGTTGTTCCAGCGGGTGGTGCCGGAGGCGCCGTCGCGACCTCAGGGCGGTGGTCGGCGTCGGCACGGCGACCGGGAGGTGCTGGCCGCGATCGTCTTCGTAGCCACGTCGGGTTGTACCTGGCAGCAGCTGCCGTCGGCGTCGTTTGGCCCGTCCGGAGCGACTGCTCACCGACGGTTCTCGGAGTGGTCGAAGGCCAGGGTGTGGGCCAAACTCCACCGCCTGGTTCTCGACGAACTCGGTGCCCGCGGGGAGCTGGACTGGTCGCGGTGCGCAATCGACTCGGTGAACATGCGGGCCCTGAAAAGGGGGACCTGACGGGTCCGAATCCTGTCGACCGGGGCAAGTACGGCTCGAAGATCCACCTGGTCACGGAACGGTCGGGTCTGCCCGTCTCCGTCGGCATCTCCGGGGCCAACCTCCACGACAGCCAGGCACTGATCCCGCTCGTGAAGGGCATCCCGCCAATCCGCTCGCGGCGCGGCCGACGACGGCGCAAGCCCGGCAAGCTTCACGCCGACAAGGGCTACGACTATGCCCATCTGCGGCGATGGTTACGCGAGCGAGGTATCACCCACCGCATCGCCCGTAAGGGAGTCGAGTCCTCGCAACGGCTGGGCCGTCACCGCTGGACCGTGGAACGCACCATGGCCTGGCTTGCCGGCTGCCGCCGCCTCCACCGACGCTACGAACGCAAGGCCGACCACTTCCTCGCCTTCACCAGCATCGCCTGCACTCTCATCTGCTACCGCAGGCTCACCAAATGAGATGACTTCTAAGAAGGCTGGGAGAGCTACCTCCATCGCCCGGGAGGAGCGTGCCGATGGTTCATGCAGGGCGGAGGGTGCCTGTGGTCATCACCCACGGGCGGCAGGGACGCAGCGTGCCTTGGCATGCTCGGATGGCCCCGGCTCGTCTACCAGTCCGCCACGGGACGGAATGCTGGTGCATCCGAGGTCCGGGCAAGCAAGGAGGCACTGACAACGCACGCCAGGAATACATGAACTCCTCTCCCAACGAGTGCAATCGCAAAGTATGCGCACCCTGGAAGCGTCACAGGAACACGGACCGCATGAAGCGCCAGCCGCATCGTGCGCGCCAGCGCAGCCGATCTCAGACGAAGCCGCACCGGAGCGCTCCGATGACTTCGTCGTCTCACGGCTCGACTCAAAGTCCCGTCAGGACGGACCCCGGCGGGGCCTCGCCGTATCACTCGCCTATCACGCAACCATCACCAACTGTGCGGCCTCTCCCGGACCAGAAGGCCCTGACCTGGTACTTCGTGCCCGCGCTGGACCGGCGTAGACGCCCCCGGACGGTCTTTACAACCTGTGCCATGTCGTACCGTAGGACTCGCACGCCAACACCACAGATCACGGACCAAGATCCGGACCAGGTGCGGACCAACCTCGCTCAACAGCAGACGATCCCACCCTTTGTCGCAGCTCAGAGGCGATGGTTAGCGTGTACCACCAGCAGACGAAGAACCTCCTGGGACCAGGATGCACCGTGCCCAGACGCAGCGCCTTGCCCGTGCCGACGGCGGCTGAGCGGCAAGGCCGGACTCGGTCTCTCAGTCCGGTCACCTGCCACGCAACGACTCTGAGGCGATCATCCCGGATGCCCGAGTTCAACGGAGCGTAGTCAGCACCAAGTCAGCACGGGACAGGTGAGGACGGGTGATGACGTGGGATTTTAGTCAGCACCAAACCAGCACGGGAGTCAGCACGGCACCGTCAAATCGTGCTGAACTACGCGTCCCGGACGACCCTCGTTTTGACCACCACCGGTCCCCTGAGACGCCTTTGCATGAGCCGGCATGGTGGCCGCGCGCATAGCTGGCCCTCGAACTATGTTGTCTCGCCACATGTGCGCCTGACCTGCGGATTCCTACGGTGTGGCGACACGCAAAACGTCCCCGCAACGCCAGGAAGTGGTGCCGATGTCGTCGCCCGCAACCGCTCCACCAGCCCCGAACAACCTCAAGCGCGTCGTCGCCGCGTCCCTCATCGGCACCACCATCGAGTGGTACGACTTCTTCCTCTACGGGTCGGCCGCCGCTCTGGTCTTCAACAAGGTCTTCTTCCCGGACTCCGACCCGCTCGTCGGCACCCTGCTCTCCTTCCTCACCTACGCCGTCGGTTTCGCGGCGCGGCCGCTGGGCGCACTGGTCTTCGGGCACTACGGCGACCGGCTGGGCCGCAAGAAGCTGCTGGTCATCAGCCTGCTGATGATGGGTGGCGCCACCTTCGCGATCGGCCTGCTGCCCACCCACGCCACCATCGGCACGGCGGCGCCGCTGCTGCTGACGGTGCTTCGGCTCGTCCAGGGCTTCGCGCTGGGCGGCGAGTGGGGCGGGGCGGTGCTGCTGGTCTCCGAGCACGGGGACGCCAAGCGGCGCGGCTTCTGGGCCTCCTGGCCGCAGACGGGCGCGCCGGCCGGACAGTTGCTGGCGACGGCGGTGCTCGCGGTGCTCACCGCGCTCCTCTCCGAGCAGGCGTTCGTCACCTGGGGCTGGCGCATCCCGTTCCTCCTCTCCGGACTGCTGGTCCTGGTCGGCCTGTGGATCCGGCTCTCGGTGGACGAGTCCCCGGTGTTCAAGGCGGCACTGGCCCGCTCCGAGGCGCGGCGCTCCGAGGGCGCGACGGAGAAGCTGCCCCTCGTCTCGGTGCTGCGGCACCACTGGCGTGACGTGCTGGTCGCGATGGGCGCCCGGATGGCGGAGAACATCAGCTACTACGTGCTGACCGCGTTCATCCTCGTCTACGCGACGACTGCGGTGGACCTCCCCCAGCAGACCGCGCTCAACGCCGTCCTCATCGGCTCCGCCGTCCACTTCGTGACCATACCGATGTGGGGCGCGCTCTCCGACCGGCTCGGCCGGCGCCCGGTGTACATGATCGGCGCGGCCGGGGTCGGCCTGTGGATGTTCCCGTTCTTCCGGCTCATCGACACCGGGAGCTTTCCGGCGCTGCTGCTGGCCGTCACGGTCGGCCTGGTCCTGCACGGGGCGATGTACGCGCCCCAGGCCGCCTTCTTCTCGGAGATGTTCGCGACCAGGATGCGGTACTCGGGCGCGTCGATCGGCGCGCAGTTCTCCTCGGTGGCCGCGGGTGCGCCCGCGCCGCTGATCGCCACCGCGCTGCTCGCCGAGTACGACAGCTCGGTGCCGGTCTCGCTGTACGTGATCGCCGCCGCGGTGATCACCCTGATCGCGGTGGGCGTCGCGCAGGAGACCCGCCACCGCGACCTGACCGACGTGCCGACCGGCTCCGAGCGGAAGGCCGGGGTGGCGTCGCGGGGTGCGGCACCCGCCGGCCGGGCGGAGGCGGGCTCGTCCGCCGGTTCGGCCCGCCCGCCGGTCTGACCCCGGTCCGCCCCCGGACGGTCCGGCCACCGCGCCCCGCCTCCCCCGTGTCCCACGGGGAGGCGGGGCGCGGCGCTGTCAGCCGGTGAGCGCGTCGGCCAGCCGGTGCAGGCGCAGGGCGAGCTGGATCTCCAGGGTGCGGGCAGGGCTCTGCCAGTCGTCGCCGAGGAGACGCGCGACGCGGTCCAGGCGCTGGGCGACGGTGTTGACGTGGACGTGCAGGGTGTCCTTGGTTCGGGCCGGGCTGGAGCCGGCCGCGTAGTAGGCGTCGAGGGTGCGGACGAGTTCCGTGCCACGTCTGCGGTCGTAGTCGAGGACCGGGCCGATGGTGCGTCGGACGAAGCCGGAGATGTCGCGGGGCCCGGCGAGCAGCAGGCCGAGGAAGCCGAAGTCCTCGGCGGCGGCGCCTTGACCGGAGCGGCCGAGCAGGCGCAGGGCGTCGAGGCAGCGGCGGGCCTCGGTGTAGGCGGCCGGGGCGGCGTCGGCGGCGGGCAGCGGGTGCAGCGGCGCGGAGGCGCCGACGGTGACGGGTTCGTGGACGGCGGCACCGAGGTGGACGGCGGTGCGGCGGGCCAGCCCGGCGGCGGTGTCGCCGTCGGCCAGCGGCAGCAGCAGGACCGTGCCGCCGTCGCGGGTGGCGGCGAGCCCGTGGCCGGTGGCCGCGAGATGGGCGGCGGCTGCCCACAGGCGGCGGCGGACGGCGGCCTCCTCGTCGACGGAGGCGTCCGGGGCGGCGTCGGGCTGGGCGGCGAGCACACGTGCGGGGTGTCGAGGCGGGCGCCGAGCCGGTCGGCGCGCCGGCGCAGCAGGGCCGGGTCGCGGTGGCGGGCATCGAGCAGGTCGTCCAGGAGTTCGCCCCGCACGCGCTGTTCGGCGTCGCCGGCGGAGCGGCGGGCGAGCAGCAGCAGGGAGGTGACCATGGCGGCGCGTTCGAAGGTGCGCTGGTCGACCGGGTCGAGGGCGGGGTGGCCGCGCAGGACGAGTCCACCGAGTTGCTGGTCACCGGCGGCGACGGCGGCTATCCAGTCGTCGCCGTGGCGGACCGCGTGGCCGTCGGAGCGCAGGGCGCCGGCGGCGGCCTCGGGCACGGTGTCGATGAACTCGACGCTGCCGTCGAGGACCTCGGAGACGGCGGCGGCCACATCGTGCACGCCGCCGCCGCGCAGGACCAGTTCGGCGAGGCGGTCGTGGACGTCGGAGGCGCGTTCGATGACGGCGCTGCGGTCCTGGATGATCTCGTGGGCGTGTTCGAGTTCGCTGAGCGCGGCGCGGGTCCCGTCGAGGAGGTCGGCCGACTCGATGGCCGCCGCGGCCAGCGCGGCGAACGAGCCGAGCAGCGCGGTCTGGGCACGTTCGAAGACCCGGGCACGCCGGTCGGCGGCGAACAGGACGCCGATGACGTGCGGGCCGAGCATCAGCGGGACGCCGAGGATCGCGACGAGCCCCTCGTCCTGGACCCCGGTGTCGATGACCGAGGTGTGCTGGAAGCGGCTGTCGTGGAAGTAGTCCTCGGTGACGTAGGGGCGGGCGGTCTGGGCGACGAGGCCGCCGAGGCCCTCGCCCATGCCGAGGCGCAACTGCTGGAAGCGGGCGGCGACCGAGCCCTCGGTGACGCGCATGAACGTGTCCCCGCGCGCGGGGTCGTTGAGGGTGAGGTAGGCGACGTCCGTGCCGAGCAGCGAGCGGGCCCGCTGCACGATGGCCTGGAGCACCGAGTCCAGGTCGCGCGGCCCGGCGAGGTCGTGGGCGGTCTCGAAGAGGGCGGACAGCTCGGCCTCGCGGCGCCTGCGGTCGGCGAGTTCGGAGCGGACCCGCAGCGCGAGGCGCTTGGCGTGTTCGAGCGCGGCGAGGTGCGCCTCGCAGGCACCCGCCTCACGGGCGGCGGGCACGGGCTCCTCGTACGCCTCGACGGTGGCGCCCCGGGCGAGGAGTTCGAGGAACGGCGCCTCGGCACCGGGAGAGGCGAGGGTGCCGGGGGTGGGGTGCGGCCCATCGTGCGTCATGTCCATCAGGAATACCTGTCGTGCCGGTGCCCCGCCAGCCCCTGGAGCCCCTGGGGCTGGCGGGGAGGGTGGGAGGCTGAGGTCAGGGGCCGGCGGCCGGGCGGCGGGCCTCGGCGGTGGGCTCCGCGTCCAGCTCGGCCGCCGTCGGGCCGTCGTACTCGCCCATGTCGTCGGCGTCGTCCAGCTCGGCGAGCCGTGCGGCAGGGGCAGTTCGTGGCGGCGGCCGCGGTGTGCCCAGGACGCCAGTGCCCGCGGGGGCAGCTCCCCCGGAGCAGGCGGCGGCCGAGCACACGGGCGTCGGCTTCCTGTCCGGCCGTGCCGCCCGGCGCAGGGCCGACGAGGCCCAGCTCGTCGAGGGCTCCGGGCAGCGGCTCCCGTACGTCGTAGGCGGCCTCGGCTCGGGTGAGGGCGGCCAGGCGGCGGAGCGTGGGGCTGTCGAGCCCGGCGGCGAGCGCGTCGCGGGCGGCCTGGACGAGGTCGTGGGCCGGGAGTTCGCCGATGCTCCACGGGACCGCCCTGTCCTGGAGCGAAGGGGCTGCCGTGTCCGGTGTCATCCGCCCAGTCCTCCCCGGGGTGGCGTGGTCGAGTGGGTTTCGCCGGGCTCCCGCGCGGTGCGGTCAGTGCGCGGTCCAGCCTCCGTCGAGGGTCAGCGAGGAGCCGGTGACGAAGCCGCTCCGCGGGCCGCAGAGGTAGAGGACGGCGGCGGCGACCTCGTCCGGTTCGGCGAGGCGCTTGACCGCGGTCTCCCGCAGCATGATCTCCTCCAGCACCTCCTCA
Organism: Streptomyces diastaticus subsp. diastaticus; assembly: GCF_011170125.1. Taxonomy (NCBI): domain Bacteria; kingdom Bacillati; phylum Actinomycetota; class Actinomycetes; order Kitasatosporales; family Streptomycetaceae; genus Streptomyces; species Streptomyces diastaticus. The sequence continues at coordinate 456,515 of NZ_BLLN01000005.1, forward strand.
CGGCTGATGCCGTGCGCCTCGGCCTGGTCGGCGACCTGCTGCTCGACCAGCGGGGTGCGGACGTAACCGGGGTTGACGCAGTTGGAGGTCACGCCGTGCGGCGCCCCCTCCAGGGCGGCCGTCTTCGACAGGCCCTCCAGCCCGTGCTTGGCGGCGACGTAGGCCGCCTTGAAGGGCGAGGCACGCAGGCCGTGGACGGAGGAGAGGTTGACGATGCGGCCCCAGCCACGCGCGTACATGTGGGGCAGGGCGCCCCGGATCAGCCGGAAGGGCGCCTCCAGCATCACGGTGAGCACGGTGTGGAAGGCGTCCGGGGGGAACTCGTGGAGCGGGCGGACCAGTTGCACACCGGCGTTGTTCACGAGGATGTCGGCCCCGGCGGCGGCCGCCTCGGCGGCGTCGAGGTCGCGCAGGTCGAGCGGGCGGGCCAGGACGGTGCCGGGGAGCCCCCGCGCCCGCTCGGTGAGGGCGTCGAGCCCGGCCGTGTCGCGGTCGGAGGCGCGGACCGCCGCGCCGGCCCCGGCGAGGGCGAGGACGCAGGCGCTGCCGATACCGCCCGCCGCGCCCGTGACCAGGGCGGTCCGCCCGGTCAGGAAGGGCTCGGCGGGGTGGGGCTCAGGGTTGCGGGGCGCTGTCATGATCCGACCCTAGGCAGCGGCCCGGGCGCTCCCCATAGGGCCGGAGCCCACACTTCGCGCCTCCGCGGTGGGGCGGCGCCATGTGGGCCGGGTCACAGGAGCGCCGGCCGGACGTCCCTCGCTCAGCCCTCGGGCGCGTCGGTGCGCGGCAGTTCGCGGGGGTCGGTGAAGGCGGGGTCGAACCAGGTGGGGGTGTCGGCGGGGGCCTGGGCCTGCTTGATCCGGTAGGCGGAGAACTCGGCCAGCTCCGGCAGATCGTCCACGGCGAACCAGGCGACGTCCAGGGATTCGTCGTCGTTGACCCGGGGCTCGCCCCCGACGGCCCGGCAGCGCAGGGTGATGTCCATGTACTGGCAGACGTCCTGGTTCGGGTAGGTCACCGGCTTCAGGGCCTGGACCAGGACGACGCGCTCGGGGACGCAGAGCACGGCGGTCTCCTCGTACACCTCGCGGACCGCGCACTGGGCGGGCTGCTCCCCCGGGTCGGGGATGCCGCCGATGATCGACCAGCGGCCGTTGTCGGCGCGGCGGCCGAGCAGGACGCGGCCCTCGTCGTCGAAGACGACGGCGCTGACGCCCGGCAGCCACAGAAGCTGGTGCCCGGCGGAGGAGCGGAGGGTGCGGAGGAAGTCGGGAGTAGCCATGCGTCCGACCCTAACCCCAGGCCAGGGCCCCCACGCGGGCGCGTGGAGGCCCTGGCGGCGAGGGGCGTACGCCCTCTCGGGTCAGGCGTCCGGACCCGCCGTGCGGCGACGGCGTACCGCGCCGGTGGCGACCCAGCCGATGCCGACGGCGGCGAGTGCCACGAGGGCGGCCTCGGGGAGCGCGCCGAGCCGGGTGGCCCAGGTCTGCGAGGAGCGCAGCGGCAGTTCGGCGACGAGGGAGGCGGGCTCGAACATGCCGGTGCGCTGCACCAGCTCCCCGTCGGGCCGGATGACGGCGCTGACGCCGCTGGTCACGGGCACCGCGACGGCGCGGCTGTGCTCGACGGCGCGGACCCGGGACATGGCCAGCTGCTGGTAGGTCATCTCGCTGAGGCCGAAGGTGGCGTTGTTGCTGGGCACGGAGAGCAACTGCGCCCCCGCCTCGACGGTTTCCCGGACGGCACCGTCGAAGGCGGCCTCGTAGCAGGTGGCGATGCCGACCCGGCTCCCCGCGAGGTCGAAGACCCCGGGTTCGGTGCCGCGGCTGAAGTCGGTACGGACCATGTCGACGTACCCCTGGCTGAAGACGCTGATCAGGGAGCGCAGGGGGATGTACTCGCCGAAGGGCTGGATGATCCGCTTGTCGTAGGTGTCGACGGGGCCCTTGTCGGGGTCCCAGAGGATCTGCTGGTTGTACAGCTTGCCGTCCTCGGTCTCGACCACGCCGCCCACCGAGATGGGGGCCTTGACGGTGGCGGCGGCGGTCTCGATGACGGAGCGGGCGTCGTCGTTGGTGAAGGGGTCGATGTCGGAGGAGTTCTCCGGCCACAGGACGAAGTCGGGCCGGGCGGCCTCGCCCCTGGCGACGCGTTCGGCGAGGCGGGCGGTCTCGCGGGCGTGGTGGTCGAGGACGGCGCGGCGCTGGGCGTTGAAGTCCAGGCCCATCCTCGGCACGTTGCCCTGGACGACGGCGACGGTGGCGGTGCCGTCCTCGGCGCGGTCCGAGACCAGCGGGCGGGCCGCGAGGGCTCCGGCGAGCGGGAGCAGGAGCGCGGCCACCGCGCCGGTGGTGGCGGCACGGCGCAGGGTGCCGGTGCGGCGGCGCAGGTACAGCTGACGGGCCAGTTCGCCGAGGCCGAACCCGCACAGGGCGACGGCGAAGCCGAGCAGCGGGGTGCCGCCGACGGCGGCGAGCGGCAGGAAGACCCCGTCGGCCTGCCCGAAGGCGACCTTGCCCCAGGGGAACCCGCCGAACGGTACGCGGGCCCGGGCGGCCTCCCCGGCGGTCCACAGGGCGGCCGCCCACAGCGGCCAGCCGGGGAGCCGGGCGACGAGCGCGGTCAGGCCGCCGGCCACGGCGACGAACAGGGCCTCGGCGACGGCCAGCGCCAGCCACGGGCCGGGGCCGACCTCGACCCCGGTCCACACCAGCAGCGGCAGCAGGAAACCCAGGCCGAAGAGGGCGCCGAGTCCCAGTCCCGCCCTGAAGCCGCGCCCCCGCAGCAGCAGGCCGAAGGCGGCGAAGGCCGGCAGGGCCAGCCACCACAGCACCCGGGGCGGGAAGCTGACGTAGAGCAGCACCCCGGCCAGGGCTGCTCCGGCGGCGAGGTACAGGGCGCGCAGCAGGCGGGCGGCGCGGCCGGGCCGCACGGGCGGCGGGGGGCCGTCGGTCCCGTCGGCGGGGGCGATGGTGGCGGTCACGCGTCGGAGTCTACGGCGCGTGCCGCGGGCAGGGTCAGCACGTCCCGCGGGCCGCCCGGGATGCGGGGGCGGCCGGCGCCGTCCGGGATGCGGGGTACCCCCTATTGCGGGGAGCCGGCTTCCGGCAGGCGGCTGCGGATGGCCAGGACGGCGGCGCGGGCGTCGTCCACGGTGACGGTGAGGCTGTGGCCGTCGGTGAGCCGCAGGACGACGCCCTCGCCGCGCCGTACGACGACGGCCATGCCGCGTTCCGGGCGCCACCGGTACCCCCAGCCGCCCCAGTGGCGTGGACAGACGCTGGCGGCGTAGTCGACGGCGGCGACGGACTCCAGGAGGATGCGGCGGCGGGGGAAGCCGAGATGGCCGCAGCGCACCTCCAGCGCGTCGTCGTCGACCCGCACGGCGACGTGGACGAAGGCGAGGGTGCCGTAGAGGATGAGCAGCCCGGCGGCGATGCAGCCGACCACGGCCATGACGAGCGGGGTGATGCCGGAGGCCCACGAGGAGTCCACGGCCAGTTCGACCCCGAGGGCGAGGCAGGCGGCCCCGGCGACCGCCAGCACCCACTGGAGGCGGCCGGAGGCGCGTCCGGTCCAGGTCTCGACAGCCGCGTGCGCGTGCGGCGGGTCGTCGGCGGGACGGGAGGCGGGCTCGGGTTCCCTCATACGGCCGACCATACGGAGAGCCGCGTCCCCGGGCAGGTCGCGCGGGGCGTACGAGGGACCTCGCCGCGTCGGTCGCCGGGCCCGGTCCGTCAGTGGCCGGCGGCGACCGGGGCCAGCAGACGGCCCTGTGCGTAGCTGAGGGCGGCGGCGGGCAACGGCTCGGCGCGGCCGCTGAGCAGCACGGTGAGGGTGCCGGTGGCGGGGGCGGCCGGGTCGGGGGCGAGGCCGAGGCGGCGCAGGGCCTGGGCGGCGACCGCCGGGGCGGAGCCGTGCAGGGTGAGGGGTCCGGTGCCGGAGCTCTCCAGGGCGGTGCGGATGGCGTCGCCGACGAGTTCGTAGTGGGTGCAGCCGAGGACGACGGCGGTGACGGTGTCCGGGGTGCGGGCGGCGGCGGCCGCGATGGCGTCGGCGACGGCCGCGGGCTGGTCCCACTGGACGGCGTCGGCCAGACCCGGACAGGGCACCTCGGTCACCGGGGTGCCCCCGGCGAAGTCGGCGATGAGCCGGCGCTGGTAGGCGCTGCCGGTGGTGGCGGGGGTGGCCCAGATGGCGACGTGGCCGCCGGCGGCCGCAGCGGGCTTGATCGCGGGGACGGTGCCGATGACGGGCAGACCCGGCTCGAAGCGCTCGCGCAGCGCGGGCAGGGCGTGCACCGAGGCGGTGTTGCAGGCGACGACCAGAGCGTCGGGGCGGTGCGCGGCGGCGGCCTCGGCGGCGGCCACGGCGTGCGCGCTGACGTCCTCGGGCGTGCGGGGGCCCCAGGGCATGGAGTCGGGGTCGGAGGAGAGGACGAGATCGGCGTCGGGCCGCAGCCGGCGCACGGCGGCGGCGGCCGCCAGCAGGCCGATCCCGGAGTCCACGAGGGCGATCTTCACCTGGTCACCATAGTCGATGACCTGCTGCGGGGCGTCGGCGCGGGGGCCCGGACGCGGGTTCGCGGGAGTGCGCGGCGGGGGCCGCTCCAGGGCTACTTGCGCCCCGGGGTCCAGCGCAGACCCCAGCCGTACGCCTCGTCGAGGGCACGCTGCGGGCTGGAGGCGCGGCCGGGCACCAGGTAGCGCGCCTCCCGGTGGACGACGAGGCCGTCGGGGCCCTGGGTGAGCAGGGCGAGGGCGCAGACGGGGGACGGCACGTCGCACTCGTCGAGGGAGAAGGTGACGGGGGCGCCGTGCTGGGGTCGCAGGGTCACCGTGGCGTGCAGGCCCGCGAACCCGGCGGCGCCCTCGTAGATGGTGACGAAGACCAGGACGCGGCGGAAGTCGCGGGTGTGGTCGAGGTTGACCGTGAGGTTCTCGCCGCCCTCGACGGCACCGGTCCGGTCGTCGCCGTCCAGGTGGATCCACGGGGGCCGGCGCAGGTCGCCGAAGGCGTTGCCGAGCGCCTGGACGACACCCTTGGTGCCGTCGGCCATCTCGTAGAGGGCGCCGAGGTCGAGGTCGAGCGGGGGCCGCGGGACGGCGTTGCGGGCGAACCAGCCGCGCGGCGGTGGCGGTGCCTGCCAGTTCAGGTTGACGTGCAGGGTTCCGGTGGTGGCGCCCTGCTTGGCCAGGGAGACGGAGGGCGCCGCCTTGGTGAGCGTGACGGCGGACGGGCGGGCGGGGGCCGAGGGCGGTGCCGGCCGGGCCGGTGGGGGTGCGGCGGTGGCGGACGGCGCGGGGAGCAGACCGGGCGCCAGCCCGTGGGCGGCGGCCAGGGCTCCGGCGCCGCCCGCGTACCCCTGGCCGACGGCACGGAACTTCCAGCCGCCCTGCCGCCGGTACAGCTCCCCCGCGACGAAGGCGGTCTCCGTGGTGGTGTCCCGGCTCTCGTAGCGGGCCAGTTCGCGGTGGCCGGCGGCATCGGTCACGGTGACGTCGAGGCCGGGGACCGCGCCGAAGGTGCCGCTGCCGGCCAGGGCGACGAGGACGACGCGTTCGACGTGGGCGGGGACGGCGGGCAGGTCGACGTGGACGGACTCGGTGGTCCGGTCACCGCCGGCGCCCCGCCCCTCGTGGCGGACCGCGCCGCCACCGGGGGCCGGCCGGCCGCCGCCGACCACGCCGCCGGGCGCGACCCGGCCGTCCGCCGTCATCAGCAGCGCCGCGGTCCACGCGTCGGGCACCCCGGGGCCGTGCCGCCAGTGCAGGGCCAGACGCACCGGCGTCCGGGGGACCGGGATGTTGGCCCCCTTGGACATCGTCACCGTCATACGGCCCCCTCGCTCCGGCACGCCCCGCGGCGCACGGTCACGCCCACCGTAGGCCCGTCCGGGGCGAGTTGTCCCGATGTCGTCCGGGAGCGAAGAGGACGGAACGCCTCCGGGGCGCCGGAAGGAACCCCTCCGCGGAAAGATCACTGGCAGACGGCGCGCCACCCCGCCCCGGGGGCAGCCCTCCCACCGCAACGAAACCCGGGAGTTGGCACGATTTCTCCGGGTTCACCCCCATCGGTGAGGCCGCGTCGCCCCCGCACCGGAAAACAACCCTCTTACCGGTCTCCCCAATGACCGCGTCGTGGGCTTAACTTAGGTGCCATGACCACCCCCCGCGCCAGCTACGGCAGCGGCTACTATTCCGCGCCATCCTTCCCGGACACCCCGATCTACGACTCGCTCGTGGCGGAGCGGGGCACACCGCAGATCGCCCCGATCCGGGTCCCCTCGATGTACGACTCGAGTTCCGCGCTCCCCGCGCTGCCCTCGGCGCTGCCCGCACTCCCGGCCGCGCCGTCACCGCAGCCTCCCGCGTACGGGTACCCGCATCAGGCGCAGGTTCCGGCACCCGCCTTCCAGCAGGCACCGGCGCCCTACATCCCGCAGCAGCAGACGGCCCCGCGCGGCTACGCGCCCGCACAGCCGTACGCCCAGCCGCAACCGCCCCAGCAGCCGCGCCCCGCGCCGGCGGGGTACGAGGCGATGCGCCCCGCCGCTCCCCGGCCGAACCCGGCCCCGCCGCAGCAGCAGCCGTACGAGGACCCGTACAACCGGCCCTACCGGGGGTACTGACGGAGGTACCGGCCGGCGCTTCGCCGGAACGAGGGGAAGCGGGTGGAGTCGGGGCTCCGGCTCGGCGGGCCGGTGGCAGGATGGCCCCATGCCGAACGCCGAGCTGACCTCGATCCACCTCTACCCCCTGAAGGGGGCCCGCGGCCTCGCCCTGCCGGAGGCCGCGGTCGAGCCCTGGGGGCTGGCCGGCGACCGGCGCTGGATGCTGGTCGACGCGGAGGACCGGTTCATCACCCAGCGCTCTTTCCCCACCCTGGCGCTGGTCTCCGCCACGCCGCTGCCCGGCGGGGGCCTGGCGCTGGCCGTGCCCGGGCAGGACCCGTGGACGGTGCCGGCACCCGGGCCCGGCGCGCCGTCCGCCACGGTGGAGATCTGGAAGGACAAGGTCAGCGCGGTGTCCGGCGACGCCACGGCGAGTGCCCGGCTGAGCGCCTTCCTCGGTGTGGCGGTCCGGCTCGTCCACCTCGCCGACCCCGCCCGGGACCGCCTCGTGGACCAGAGGTTCGCGGACCCCGGCGAGACCGTCAGCCTCGCCGACGGCTACCCCCTGCTGGTGACCACCACCGACTCGCTCGACGCGCTCAACGCACTGATCGCCGAAGGCGACCACGCCGCCGAGGGCCCGCTGCCCATGGAGCGGTTCCGTCCCAGCGTCGTCGTCTCCGGAACCGGCGCCTGGGACGAGGACGGCTGGGCACGCGTCGCCGTCGGCGAGGTCACCTTCAAGGTCGCCAAGATGTGCGGGCGTTGCGTGGTGACCACCACCGACCAGCGCACGGCGGAGCGGGGCAAGGAGCCGCTGCGCACCCTGTCCCGGCACCGCCGTTTCGGTTCCCAGCTGGTCTTCGGGCAGAATCTGATCCCCGAATCGACCGGCACGGTACGCGCGGGCGACCCGTTCACCGTCCTCGCGCGACGGCCCGTGGAAGAGGGAACCCTGCCGCCCGAGCGCGTGTGACGCCCGGCGCGGAGTGATCCGGCGCTCCTCGGGCAGCCGTTCCCGCGTGGCGGGCCGCACGGCCGGACGTGACCGAGAGGGGGTGCGATGCGGACGATCACCGGACTGTGGCGCTGGCGCCGCAATCCGCTCCACCGCCGGACGGACCGCGTCGAGGCATGGTTCGCCGTGCTGTGCGGCGTGCTCCTGCTGGCCGGTGGCCCCTGGGTGGCACTGACCGCCGGCTCGGCCACCGAACGCTCCCTGCTGGCCACGGCCGCCGCCGAGCGAAGCCAGCGCGAGCAGACGGTCGCCACGGTCCGCCGGCCTCTCGGGCAGCCCGCCCACGACGCCGACCCGGAGACGGCGCAGGCCCCCCACACCCGGACCAGGGTGCTGGCCCGCTGGACCGCCCCCGACGGCACGGTCCGCACCGGCGGAATCGTCGCGCCGCCCGGTTCGGACGCCCCCGGCGACCGGTTCCGGATCTGGACGGACCTGCGCGGGGCTCCCGCCCAGCCGCCGATGCCGCCGATGATGGCGCGGACCCACGCCTGGCTCGCCGCGATCGGCGCGACCACCGCGTGGGGCGTCCTCGTCGAGGGCGTGCGCCGGGCGGTGCGATGGCGCATCATCCGCTTCCGGTACGCGTGTTGGGACCGGGAGTGGGAGCGGGTCGGGCCCGACTGGGGCAGAACCGGCACCGGAAGCTGACCATCGCGCTCCCACACACCGGACCGGTCAACTCCCCTGTCCCGCGCGCGCTACGGTGGACCGGCCGGGCTGCTCCGGCGACAGTCCGCAGGACCCGCGTACACGAGGTGGGGGCACAACAACACCATGGCACAGGGCACGGTCCAGGTGACGCACACCGGTACTTCGCGGTGGCGGCGCCGCACAGGCGAGTACGCCTCCCTCACCGCCGCCCTCCAGGCCGCGGCCGACGGTGACATCCTGACCGTCGCCCCGGGCACGTACCGGGAGAACCTCGTGGTGGACCGCGCGGTGACGCTGCTCGGGCAGGAGGGGGCGGCCGGTTCGGTACGGATCGCCCCGCCTGAGGGGGTGCCGCTGGCGGTGCGGGCCTCGGCGCAGGTCCAGGGCCTGCACATCGAGGGGCAGGACGCGGCCGTGCCGGCCGTCCTGGTCGAGGACGGCACACCGGAACTGACCGGCCTGCGGATCGTCACCCGCTCCGCCGCCGGGATCGAGGTCCGCACGGGCGGGCGGCCCACCGTCCGCGGCTGCACCGTCGACAACCCGGCCGGTGTGGGCATCGCCGTGGTCGACGGCGGGGGCGGCATCTTCGAGGAGTGCGAGGTGATCGCGGCGGGCCAGTCCGGGGTCGCGGTGCGCGGCGGCGGGCGGCCCCGGCTGGACCGCTGCCGGGTGCACCACGCGGCGGGCGCGGGCCTGTCGGTCACCGGCGACCACTCCAGCCTGGAGGCGCTCGGCTGCGAGATCTACGAGATCAACGGCTCCGGCGTGCAGATAGCCTCGCGGGCGGCGGCCGTCCTGACCGACTGCGCCGTCCACCGGGTCACGGGCAACGGCGTCACCCTGGACACCGACGCCGTGCTGACCCTGGCCGACTGCCGCGTCCACGACGTACCGGAGAACGCGGTGGACCTGCGGTCGCGCTCGGTGCTGACGCTGACCCGCTCGGAGGTGGCCCGGTTCGGGCGCAACGGCCTGTCGGTGTGGGACCCGGGCACGCGGGTGGACGCCCACCGCTGCGAGATCCACGACGGCACCGGCGACTACCCGGCCGTCTGGGTCAGCGACGGCGCCACCGCCGTGCTGGACGCCTGCCGGGTGCACGACGTGCCGGACGCGCTCTGTGTGCTGGACCGGGGTTCGCGTGCCGACGTGGTCGACAGCGACCTGGCCCAGGTACGCAACATCGCCGTCTCGGTGAGCGGCGGCGCCACCGCCGAACTCGACGACTGCCGGATCAGCGGCGCCGGCCGGGGCGCCTGGTTCCGCGACCACGGCAGCGGCGGCACCCTCGCCAACTGCGCCATCGACGCCGTCCAGACCGGCGTCATCGTGACCAAGGGCGCCGACCCGTTGATCGAACGGACCACCGTCACCTCCCCCACCGAGGCCGGCTTCTACGTCTCGGCGGGCGGCCGGGGCACCTTCCAGGGCTGCCGGGTGACGGGCAGTGAGGGGTACGGCTTCCACATCATCGACGGCTGCCGCAGCACCCTGCGCAAGTGCCGCACCGAGCGGTGTGCCCGGGGCGGCTTCGAGTTCGCCCAGGGCGGCGCCGACGGCGAGGGGGCCGTGGTGGAGGAGTGCTCCAGCGACGAGAGCACCCGGCTGGGCTCCCCCGCGGCCGCCGCTCCCCCGGTGCCCGCCACGCAGACGGTGGGTCTGCTCGGTGGCGTCCCGTCGCCGCGCGCCACCGCCGCCACCGCCCCGGGCACCCCCGAGGCCCTGGCGGAACCGGCGCCCGAGACCCGCCCGGCCGACACCGTCCTCGCCGACCTCGACGCGCTGGTGGGCCTCGCCAGCGTGAAGCGGGAGGTGCGCGCGCTCACCGACATGATCGAGGTCGGCAGACGCCGCCAGGAGGCCGGCCTCAAGGCCGCCTCGGTCCGCCGCCACCTGGTCTTCACCGGCTCCCCCGGCACCGGCAAGACCACCGTCGCCCGGCTCTACGGGGAGATCCTCGCCGCCCTCGGCGTACTGGAGCGGGGCCACCTGGTGGAGGTCTCCCGGGTCGACCTGGTCGGCGAGCACATCGGCTCGACCGCCATCCGCACCCAGGAGGCCTTCGACCGGGCGCGCGGTGGCGTGCTGTTCATCGACGAGGCGTACGCGCTCTCGCCGGAGGACTCCGGCCGGGACTTCGGGCGGGAGGCGATCGACACCCTGGTGAAGCTGATGGAGGACCACCGGGAGGCTGTCGTGGTGATCGTCGCCGGCTACACCACCGAGATGGAGCGGTTCCTCTCCGTCAACCCCGGTGTCGCCTCACGGTTCTCACGGACCATCACCTTCTCCGACTACGACCCGGAGGAGCTGCTGCGCATCGTGGAGCAGCAGGCCGACGAGCACGAGTACCGGCTGGGCCCGGGCACCGGCGAAGCGCTGCTGAAGCACTTCACGGCGGTGCCGAAGGGGCCGGCCTTCGGCAACGGCCGGACCGCCCGGCAGACCTTCGAGGCGATGGTCGAACGGCACGCCGGGCGGGTCGCCCAGCTCGCCGCGCCGAACACCGACGAGCTGACCCTGCTCTACCCGGAGGACCTGCCCGAACTGCCCTGAGCGGGACGCCCGTCGGCGCCGGGGAGCTGCTTGGGCAGCGAGGCGGGCTTCTCCAGCCGGGCCAGCAGGCGGGCCCGCTCCTCGGCGAAGGCGGGGTCGGCCTGGTAGTCGGAGTGGCCGAGGATCGGTGCGGGGAGCGGATGGGCGGCGGTCCGGCCGTGGGCGAGCGGGTCGGCCAGCGGGGCGCGGTCCACCTCCGGCCGTCCCTCGGTGCTGACCCGGACGGGTCCGCCGATGGGGTCGGTGTGCCGCCACAGGTTGCGCCAGCAGTCGACCTCGCCGTGCAGCGTGGTGAGCGCGACGGGGCCGAAGTGGGCGGGGAACCAGCGGCCGTAGAGCCTCTCCAGCGGTGAGCCGTAGGTGAGCAGGGCGACCCGGCGGCGGGCGGAGGGGCGAAGCTGCCAGGCGGCCGCGGCGGCCAGCACGCTGCCCTGGGAGTGGCCGGAGAGGACGACCCGGCCGCCGGTCTCCCGGGTCCAGGAGGCGATCCGCCAGGTGAGGTCGGGGACGGAGCGCTCCGCGTAGCAGGGCGGGGCGAAGGGGTGGGCGGCGCGCGGCCAGAACGTACCGACGTCCCAGAGGATTCCTATGGTGCGGCGGGCGGCCGGGTCGCGGTAGGCGCGGCGCCCCCAGGTGACGAAGAGCAGGAAGCCGAAGCCGATCAGCCAGGAGCCGAGGGCCTGCGCGGTGGCGGCGGCGCCGCTGACGACGGCGGGCAGCTCGCGTGCGGCCTCACCGGGGACACGCCCGGTGGTCCAGGCGCCCACCAGCGCGCCCGCGCCGAGCAGCAGGGTGACCGAGGAGACGACGCCGACGACGACCGGTGCCCGGTCGGTGAGGGCGGCGAGGGCGCGGGCCGAGGCGATCCGTGCGGTGCGGGTGGCGTCGAGGGGCTCGCCCGGGTAGTCGGCGGCGACCCGTGCCTCCTCGCGGCGGGCCCGGCGGTGGGTGCGGACGGCGTACCAGACGAGCACGGCGAGGAGGATGACCAGGAGCGGCGGGAGGACGGACGCCTGCCAGGTGAGCAGGACGGGCGGGCCGGGGATCGGGCCGCCGGGCGCGCCGGGGGTGGAACCGTTGTCGAGCCAGTCGGCGAGGCGCTGGGCGACGCCGCCGGTCATCACGCCACCGAGGGCGCAGGCGAGCATGGCGACGGCGGGGCCGCCGAGCCCCCGGAGGACGGTGCGGCGCTCGGGGGTGGTGGCGTGCAGGCGGCGGGCGGTGGCGGCGAGGACGACGACGAGGGCGCCTTGGGCGAGGACGAGCGTGCCGAAGGTCTCGTCGCCGGGGAGCCGTCCGGCCGACTGCCAGCCGGGCCGGGACCAGCCGGCGTAGCCGAGGCTGAGCAGGCTGAGGGTGAGGGCGGTCAGGGGCAGGGCGCGGACGAGGCGGTCGAGGTGCTCGTCGAGGCGGCTCTCGGCCCGGCCGCGCCGGGAGACCACCCAGACCACGGCGACGGCGGTGACCAGCAGGGCGGCCTGGAGGGCGGAGCCGAGGGCACCGAGCAGCGACGAGCCGCCGGGCAGCCGGTCGTGGCCGGCGGCGGGTCCGGCGACGGCGGCACCGACGGTGAGCAGCCCGGCCGAGGTGTGAGCGGCCCGCAGCCGGGCTCCGAGGCGACGGCCGTACCAGAAGCCGGGGCGGCCGAGGGCGGCGTGCGGAGCCCTCTCCTCGGCCTCCTGCTCGGCCCGGTCGACGGCCGGCAGCGGCTGCTGGGACTCGTAACTGCGCCAGGTGCGGTGGGAGAGGTACCAGAGCAGCGCGGTGAGGGCGCCGGGGACGAGGGCGGCCAGGGCGAGGCGGCGGCCGGGCTGCGACCACCAGCCGCCGTGGCCCTGGGCGTCGGCGGCGAGGAAGCCGAGCCAGGCCCGTCCGCCGGAGCAGCTCTCGGTGCCGGCGCACTGCCAGGCGACGAGGTCGAGGGCGACCTCGCAGGCGGCGGCGGTGAGCAGCACGGTGAGGCTGAGGGCGACGAGGCGGACCAGCAGTCCGTAGAGGCGGACGGCGGTGCGGCGGCCGGTGGTGGAGGGGCGCATCCAGTGGGCGAGGTTGACCACCATGAAGGGCAGCAGGAGCAGCCAGAGGGCACGGCTGCCGTTGCCGCTGGTGAGGTTGGACCAGACGTACGCCTCGGGGACGGGCTTGCCCCGGTAGTCCTCGGGGCGCTGCTCGGCGTCGGCGTCCTGGGCGCGGCGGTGGACGGCGGCGGTCTGGTCGCCGCTGACGCGGACGGTGCACGGGTCGTCGAGCATCTCGGCGGGGGTACTGCCGCCGACGCCGTGGACGAGGAGTTCCAGCGCGGTGTCCTCGGCGATCCCGCCGCCGGGCGGGGGCCCTCCCGGGGCGAGGGGCAGGGCGCCGGGCGCGCCCGGCTGCGGTTCGGCCTGGTCCTGGTGCACTGTGCCCCCGTGAGTCCTGGCGCCGGTGGCCGCGGCGGACGGCCCAGGTCAGGGCAGTCGGAGCCGGGAGTGCGGCAGGTGGTCGCACCGGCGCGGAAGAAGGATCTCCCCGCCGGGCCGTCCTTACACCTCCCGTCACCGAATCTCCTTGTCATGTTCCAGCGGGTGGCGGGGGCGCGCCCGGGGGCCGGAGGGGGTTTCCGGGGCACGTGGGAGGATGAGCGCGCTTGAGGGCGGGCCGTACGGGACAGCGGGCCGCCGGACCGGGAGGACGGAGCGTCACGTGGGCGAGCAGCAGAGTCTCCTCGCGGAGCAGCGCCGGGCGGTGATCGCCGACGAGGTGCGCAGGCGCGGCGGCGTCCGCGTCAACGAGCTGACGCGCCGGCTGGGCGTCTCCGACATGACGGTCCGTCGGGACCTGGACGTGCTGGCCCGGCAGGGGGTGCTGGAGAAGGTGCACGGCGGCGCGGTGCCGCCCGCGGACGCCAGCGCCCACGAACCGGGGTTCGAGGCGAAGTCGGGGCTGGAGCCGGACGCCAAGGAGTCCATCGCGCGGGAGGCGGCCGCACTGGTCTCGCCGGGCACCGCCATCGCCCTGTCCGGCGGCACCACGACGTACGCGCTGGCCAAGCGGCTGACAGGAGTGGCGGACCTGACGGTGGTGACCAACTCGGTGCGGGTCGCCGACGTCTTCCACGCGGCGCAGCCGGGGGCGGAGCGGCAGGCCGCGGTGGTGCTGACGGGCGGGGTACGGACGCCGTCGGACTCGCTGGTGGGGCCGGTCGCGGACCAGGCGATCCGTTCGCTCCACGTCGACGTGCTCTTCATCGGCGTGCACGGCATAGCGCCGGAGGCGGGGCTGTCCACGCCGAACCTGGCGGAGGCCGAGACCAACCGCTGCCTGGTCCGCTCGGCCCGCCGGGTGGTGGTCGTCGCCGACCACACCAAGTGGGGCACGGTCGGCCTGAGTTCCTTCGCGACGCTGGACCAGGTCGACACCCTGGTGACCGACGACGGGCTGGACGAGCAGGCCCGCGCCGAGGTGGCGGAGCGGCTGCGGCAGTTGGTGGTGGCCGGTCCGCAGGGCTGAGGCCCGGTGCCGGGCGGGGTCAGCCGGGCCAGCGTCCGGTGGCGAGGAAGGCGTCGAGAGTGCGGGCGTACGGGGTGATGTCCAGGCCCTGCGAGGTCAGCCAGGTGTCGGAGTAGTACTTGTCGAGGTAGCGGTCACCGGGGTCGCAGAGAAGCGTGACGACGCTGCCCGTGCGCCCCTCGGCGCGCATCTCGGCGACGATGCGCAGCGCGCTCCACAGGCCGGTCCCGGTGGAGCCTCCGGCGCGGCGGCCGATGGCCCGCTCCAGCATCCGCACGGTGGCGACGCTGGCGGCGTCGGGGACCTTCGTCATCCGGTCGATGGCACCGGGCAGGAAGCTCGGTTCCATCCGGGGGCGGCCGATGCCCTCGATGCGTGAGCCGCTGTCGCAGTGCACTTCCGGGTCGCCGAGCCGCCAGCCGTCGAAGAAGCAGGAGTTCTCCGGGTCGGCGACGCAGACGCGGGTGTCGTACTGCATGTAGTGGACGTACCGGGCGATGGTCGCGGAGGTGCCGCCGGTCCCCGCGGTGGCGACCACCCAGGCCGGCTCGGGGTGCCGTTCGCGGCGCATCTGCTGGTAGATGCTCTCGGCGATGTTGTTGTTGCCGCGCCAGTCGGTGGCCCGCTCGGCGTAGGTGAACTGGTCCATGTAGTGGCCGCCGGTCTCCGCCGCGAGGCGGGCGGACTCCTCGTACATGGTGCGCGGGTCGTCCACGAAGTGGCACCGGCCGCCGTGGAATTCGATCAGGCGGCACTTCTCCGGGCTGGTGGTGCGCGGCATCACGGCGATGAAGGGCACGCCGATGAGCTGGGCGAAGTACGCCTCGGAGACGGCGGTGGAACCGCTGGACGCCTCGATGACGGGCCGTGACGGGCGGATCCAGCCGTTGCACAGGCCGTACAGGAAGAGGGAGCGGGCCAGCCGGTGCTTGAGCGAGCCGGTGGGGTGGGTCGACTCGTCCTTGAGGTAGAGGTCGACGCCCCATTCCTCGGGGAGCGGGAAGCGCAGCAGGTGCGTGTCGGCGGAGCGGTTGGCGTCGGCCTGGACCTTGCGGACAGCCTCCTTCAGCCACTGTCGGTAACCGGGATCGCTCCGGTCGACGTCGGCGGTGGGCAGGGGTCGGGCAGGGGCCGGATCGTGCTGGGGGGTGGTCACCGCGGACTCCTCACGCTCGGGGTCCGGCCGTGGAATCCGGCGGACGCCTCGATCATAGACACCAGTCTCACCCTTCTCACCTGCATAAACGTCCCTTTGAGGCGCTCAAAGGGACTCCTGGAGCGGGTGTTTCGCGCGGCGGTGGGGGCGCATGCCTCGCTCGGGGGCGCGCCCCCGTGCTGCCCCCGTGAGAGGTGGTACGCCGCCCCCTGGTTGGGCAGACTGCACTCGGCGGGACAGGGAGTTCCGTCCGGCGCGGTCCCGATGTCCGCGCCGCCGGGGGGCACTGTCGTGGGGCTCCGGGAGTCGGAGGGGTGTGACGTCATGGGCAAGTCGGAGTTCTCGGCCACGGGGGTGGGCATCATGCGGCGGCTGCGTTCCCTGACGCGGGCCGGCCAGGTACGGGTCGTGGACGGCAGGCTCGCGCTGCTCACCAGTTGCGGGCGGGTCATCGACAGCGCTCCGGCCCGTGAAGTGCGCGTGGAGCGACCCTGGTTCGGTTCCGACGACCAGGCCGTCATCGCCTTCAACGACACCCGGTACCGGCTCCGTCTGGGCGGTCCCGCCGCGGCGGCCACGGCGCCTCACGTGTCGCCGGTGCGCAGACTCCGCGAGGCCGTCGGTCAGGCCCAGGCGGTGGGCTGAGCGGGACGCCGGCCGGCCGGCGGCGCGTCCACCGGCGCGGCGGGGACACCGGGCGCCACCGCTGTCCGGGGCCTTGCGAGTTGCAGGCCCGGAACCCCTGCGTCACTCTGGTCACACATCACCCTGGGTTTACCGGCGATCACGCTGAGAACCAGCCCGCCGGCCCCCTGAGCAGGCAGCGGCCGGGTGCGGTCGCCGCCGACATCCGAACGCCGTCTTTGCCGGACTCAATTCGGGGAGTCGCAACCGTGATCAGCCAGCCGAGCAGACATTGCGCGGTGGAGCTCCATGCCCTGCCGCCACGGATCGGCCAGGTACGCAGAATCGTCTCGGCGCAGCTGCGTCACTGGCGGCTCGATCCCCTCGTCGACCGAGCCGCACTCGGTGTCACCGAGTTGCTCACCAACGTCCACCGGCACGCCGGACCCGACAAGCACTGCACGGTGGAGATCGAGCTGCTGCTCGACCGCCTCACCGTCTCCGTCCGCGACCACGACCCGCGTCTGCCGGTGGTCCGGGACGCCGAGTCGTACGCCACCTGCGGGCGCGGCCTCGCCCTGGTGGCCGCGATCAGCGAATGCTGGGGCGTGCGCCCCTGGGGGGAGAACAGCGGGAAGGTGGTGTGGTTCGCCCTGTCCGCTCCCCGCCCCGACCCGGCCGAGCCGGCCGACGCCGCCCTGTACGGCGGGACGACACCCGGCCCGTTGGCGGCCGCCGTGCTGGACGGCGCGCTCCCCGGCCTGGCAGCAGGCCCCTCGGCTCCCGCCCGGTCGGCCTTCGTCGGCTGACCGGGCGGTGAACGGACGGCTCCGCCGGCCCCTTCCCCGAGGGGCCCGCGGGGCCGTTCCTCCGCACGGGCGGCGCTCAGAGGGCGGCCAGGGCCGCCAGCGGGTCGTCCAGCACCGGCTGCCAGGCCAGCTCGGCGGCGCCGACGAGGCTGTTGTGGTCGAGCGTGCAGGAGAGGATCGGCACGCTGCCGCTGCGCCCCCACAGGCTGCGGTCGGCGACGACGGCCCGCAGCCGCTCGGGGGCGGCCTCCAGGAGCGTGCGGTGCAGCCCGCCGAGGATCACCCGGTCCGGGTTGAGGATGTTGACCAGTCCCGCGAGTCCGGAGCCGAGCCGGTCGACGAGGACGGTGACGGCCTCCCGCACCGCCGGGTCGTCGGGGCGGGCCGCGATCAGGTCCCGCGCCTGCTGGAGCAGGGAGCCCTCGGGGCCGGGCCGGTGTCCGGCGGCGGCGAGGAAGGCCAGGGGATCGGTCTCCACGTCGAGGCAGCCGCGCCCGCCGCAGTGGCAGGGGCGGCCGTCCGGCGCGGCGGTGAGGTGGCCGACCTCCAGGGCCAGCCCGGAACTGCCGCTGTGCAGCCGCCCGTCCAGCACCAGCGCGCCGCCGACGCCCCGGTGCCCGGTGGCGACGCAGAGCAGGTCGCGGGCGCCGCGTCCGGCGCCGTGGCGGTGCTCGGCGAGGGCGGCGAGGTTGACGTCGTTGGCGGCGAAGGCGGGGCCCGGCACTCCGGCGCCGGCCACGCACCGGCGGAAGATCTCGCGGACCGGGGCGCCGGGGGGCCAGGCGAGGTGGAGCGGGTTGAGGGCGGTGCCGTCGGGTTCGGCGACGGCCGAGGGCACCGCCAGCCCGGCGCCCACGCACCGCCGCCCGGTCTCGGCGAGCAGCCCCGCCCCGGCGTCCACCACGGCGCCGATCACCTCGGCCGGGTCGGCGCCGACGGTCTCGCAACCGGGGGTGGTGGCGACGATCTGCCCGCCGAGGCCCACCAGCGCGGCGCGGAACCCGTCGGCGTGCACCTGTGCGGCGAGGACGACCGGCCCTTCCGGGTCCACCGAGAGGCGGTGCGAGGGGCGGCCCTGGGAGCCCTCCGCGGTGGGGCGGGCGTCGACGCGGATGAGGCCGAGCGTGGCGAGTTCGGCGGCGACGACGCCTGCGGTGGCACGGGTGACGCCGAGTTCCGAGGTGAGGACGGCCCGGGTGGGGGCCCGGCCGGTGCGGACGAGTTCCAGGGCGGGGCCGAGCGCGCCGCGCCCTCGTTCGAGCCGCGTCCGTGGGGGTGTGCCGCCGGGCGTGCGGGGCGCGGACTTGCCGTTCATGACGGCGAGTCTCCCACGCGCGGCTCCGGTGCCGCCGTCCGCCGCCGGGGTTTCAGCCAGGCAGCCCGGTGACCCTGAGAGTGAGGTTGAGGCGGCCCGCCGCCGGGCCGACGGAGGGCTCGGCGGTGCCCGGGTACACCTTGGGCACGCCGTGGTACGCGAAGCGGGACGGCCCGCCGAACACCAGCAGGTCGCCCGTCTCCAGCCGGATGTCCTGCCACGGCCGGCCACGGTCGCCGGTGTTGCCGAGCCGGAACAGGCAGGCGTCGCCGACGCTGAGCGAGACGACCGGCGCGCTCGACCTCTCGTCCTTGTCCTGGTGCATCCCCATGGTGGCGCCCGGCCCGTAGAAGTTGATCAGCGCCACGTCCGGCCGGTACGCCTCCCCCGCCGCCTCGTCCTGGTAGGCGTCGGCGACCGCCCGCCGCCCCAGCGCCACCAGCCACTGCGGCAGGGGCGCGACCGGTGCGCCGTTCACGTCACCGGCCGTCCGCGTGTACCGGTACGGGCTCCAGTGCCACCCCAGGCACACGCTCCGCACCGACATCACCCCGCCACCCGGCAGCTCGGTGCGGTGCATCGGCACCGGTCCCCGCGCCCACGCGCGGCACGCCTCGACCAGCGTCCGCTGCCGCTCCTCGGGCAGCCACTCCGGTACGTGTACGGCGCCCGGGGCCGGTGTGGCGCGGGGACGGGGGATGAGCGCGGGCATACCGGAATGCTCGCACGGGCGGACGCCCGGCGGCCGGGGCCCCCGCCTGTCCCACAGGGCCGCCCAGCCTGCCTGGACCGGGTTGTCCCGCCGATTGTGCCGAAGCCCGCGGACCCCGTACGCTCATTTTGTGCCGCTCATAAACAAAACCGGGTCCACCGCCCCGCGCAGCGCCCCCTCCCCCTCCTCCCTGTCGGTCCTCCGCCGCGCCCTCACGGTCTTCTTCGCCCTGGACGGCTTCGTCTTCGCCGGGTGGGTCGTCCGCATCCCCGCCATCAAGGAACAGACCCAGGCGTCCGCGAGCGGCCTCGGGATGGCACTGCTCGGTGTCTCGGCGGGCGCCGTGGTGACGATGACCCTGACCGGGCGGCTCTGCCGGCGTCACGGCAGCGGGCCCGTCACGGTCGCCGGAGCGCTGCTGCTGGCCTTCGGGGTGACACTGCCGCCCCTCACCCACTCCGCGCTCACCCTCGGCCTGGTCCTTCTCGTCTTCGGTGCCGCCTACGGCGGGATCAACGTGGCGATGAACAGCGCCGCCGTCGACGTGGTCGCGGCACTCGGACGCCCCGTCATGCCCACCTTCCACGCCGCCTTCAGCCTCGGCGGGATGGTCGGCGCGGGACTCGGCGGGATCGTGGCCGGGCACCTGTCGCCCACCTGGCACCTGCTGCTGCTCGGCGCCGTCACCCTCCTGGTCACCCTCGCCACCGCGCCGGTGCTGCTCCGGCACCCGGTGCCCGCTCCCGTACGGCCCGAACCTGCCGAGGGGGCCGCCACCGCCCCGCTCGCCGGGCGGGCCCGCGCCCTCGTCGCCGTCTTCGGCCTGATCGCCTTCTGCACCGCCTACGGTGAAGGCGCCCTCGCCGACTGGGGCGCCCTCCACCTTCAGCAGGACCTGGCCGCCCGGCCGGGCACCGCTGCCGCCGGATACGCCGTGTTCGCCCTGGCGATGACGGTGGGCAGGCTCAGCGGGACCGCGCTGCTCGAACGTGCCGGGCGTACCGCCACGCTGGTCGGCGGGGGGATCGTCGCGGCGGCGGGCATGCTCGTCGGAGCCCTCGCGCCCTCGTTGTGGGCCGCGCTCCTCGGCTTCGCCGTGACCGGGCTCGGCCTCGCCAACCTCTTCCCCGTGGCCGTCGAACGGGCCGGGGCACTCACCGGGCCCAGCGGCGTGGCCGCCGCCTCGACCCTGGGGTACGGCGGGATGCTGCTGGGGCCGCCCGCCATCGGCTTCATGGCCGACTGGGTCTCGCTCCCCGCCGCCCTGGTCAGCGTGGCCGTCCTCGCCGGACTGGCCGCGGGGGTCGGATGGGGCACGCGGGGGGCTGCCCGCGCTTGAGCCGGCTCGTCCGGGCCTCACCCGCCCGCCCGGCCCGGGCGGGGCCGGCCACGGCGGGGCCGTCTGCCCGCTTCGCCCGTGCCCGTGCGCCGGGCGGCGGCCGGGCGGTCGTGGTGACCGGGCTTCGTCCCGGCTTGCCGCTGTCGACCGCGCCGGTCACCGGTCGGCCCCGACGCCGGCCGGGGCTCTACAGAGTCGCGGGTTGTTCACCGTCAGGGGCCGAGCGGCGGGCGGAGCGGGGTGCCTCCTCAGCGACTGCCGGGTGCGGGTCAGTCGCACCGAGGCGGCCGTGCACGTCAGTTCGCGGCGGGGGCGCCCCGGCCCGTCCCCGCCGCTTGTCCCGCCGGCGGTCACCCGCCGGCGGGAGGAGAGAAGCGAGGACGTGGTCACTGCGGAGGGGCGGCAGGGGGCAACCCCCCTCCACCGGGGGGGGGCACCCCCCTCCACGCTCCGTCGGTCGGCCGCGGACCGGACCGTGGGGTGGCCGGCAGGGGCAGGACGGGGCCGAGCCGTGTGGACAGCCCGGCCGACGCCGGAGGCCGGTGAAGGGGAGCCCCCTCAGTCACGCCCGGCGAGCACGCGCGCCGCCATCGGGTGATTCCGGATCAACTCGCCCAGGGTCGTGGCCCCACGGGTGACCTTGGCGAAGGCGTTCCAGGCCGGCCGTACCCCGGTCAGCGCGGCGTGCAGCATCCCTGGGCGCCGCGCGAAGAGCTGATGGAGCCGCCGTCCCACGGCCATCTCCACACCGAGTCCCGCCTTGACGGCGAAGGCGTAGTTGAGGGCCTGTCGCCGGGCGTCCACGGCGTCGTGCGCCTCGGCGATCCGCAACGCCCACTCCCCCGCGAGCCTGCCCGAGCGCAGCGCGTAGGAGATCCCCTCGCGGGTCCACGGCTCCAGCAGCCCGGCCGCGTCGCCGCAGACGACGACCCGGCCCCGGGAGAGCGGCGAGTCGTCCGTACGGCAGCGCGTCAGGTGCCCGGAGGACAGGGCGGGTTCGAAGCCGGCCAGGCCGAGCCGGGCGATGAAGTCGGTGAGGTAGCGCTTGGTGGCGGCGCCCTCGCCGCGGGCGGAGATCACCCCGACGGTCAGGGTGTCGCCCTTGGGGAAGACCCAGCCGTAACTGCCGGGCATCGGGCCCCAGTCGATGAGCACCCGCCCCTGCCAGTCCTCGGCCACGGTCTCCGGCACCGGGATCTCCGCCTCCAGCCCGAGGTCGACCTGGTCCAGCTTGACCCCGACATGTGCGCCTATGCGGCTGGCGCTGCCGTCCGCCCCGACCACGGCACGGGCCAGCAGCGTCTCCTCCCCGCGCTCGCCGGAGGGGCCGGTGGTCTGCACGAAGACGGCGACCGTCCGCCGGTCGGGTACGGCGGGCCCGTGCTGCTCCACCCGGAGCACGGTGGCCCCGGTTCGCAGCTCCGCCCCCGCCTTCTGCGCCGCCTCGACCAACCGCTGGTCGAACTCGGGGCGGTTGACGAGGCCGAAGAGCATCTGCCGGGACCGGCGCGTACGGGCGAAGCGGCCGTCGAGCGAGAAGGTCACCGCTCGCACGCGGTCCTGGAGCGGCAGGTCGAAACCGGGCGGCAGATTGTCCCGGGACGGGCCGATGATGCCGCCGCCGCAGGTCTTGTAACGGGGCAGTTCCGCCTTCTCCAGCAGCAGGACGCGACGCCCCGCCACGGCCGCCGCGTAGGCCGCCGACGCTCCGGCGGGGCCTGCCCCGACCACGACGACGTCCCACACCTGCCGGTCGTCACCGGCTGAGTTCTCGCTGCTCACGATGGTTTACCGCTCCCGATCCAGCTTCCTGCCGCGCCTGTCCACGGGCATCCTACGACCGCCTGCGTCCACCGACCGCTGTGGGAGGATCGGCCGTGCATTCGACGCGCGCCCATCCGCGCGCCACTCGTTCAACGTCGCACCCACCAGGAGCGTGCCCATGCCGTCCACTCCGATCGCCGAGTCCGTCGCCGCGCTGATGCCGCGCGCGAAGGAGGAGCTCACCGAGCTCGTGGCCTTCCGTTCGGTCGCGGACGAGGAGCAGTTCCCCCGCGCGGAGTGCGAGGCGGCGGCCGACTGGGTGGCCGACGCGCTGCGCGCCGAGGGCTTCCAGGACGTGGACCTGCTCGACACGCCGGACGGCACCCGGTCGGTCTACGGCTACCTGCCCGGCCCCGAGGGCGCGCGCACCGTCCTGCTCTACGCCCACTACGACGTGCAGCCTCCGCTGGACGAGGCGGCCTGGGCCTCCCCGCCCTTCACGCTGACCGAGCGGGACGGCCGCTGGTACGGGCGGGGCGCCGCCGACTGCAAGGGCGGCTTCCTCATGCATCTGCTGGCGCTGCGGGCGCTGAAGGCCGACGGCGGCGTCCCGGTGCACGTCAAGGTCATCGCCGAGGGCTCCGAGGAGCAGGGCACCGGCGGCCTGGAGCGGTACGCCGAGGCCCACCCCGATCTGCTGCGGGCCGACGCGATCGTCATCGGCGACTGCGGCAACTTCCGCGTCGGCATGCCGACCGTCACCGCCACCCTGCGCGGCATGGCCATGGTGCGGCTGACCGTGGACACGCTGGCCGGGAACCTCCACTCGGGCCAGTTCGGCGGTGCCGCCCCCGACGCGCTCGCCGCCCTGATCCGCGTCCTGGACTCGCTGCGGGCCGAGGACGGTTCCACCGCGGTGGACGGTCTGGCCTCCGACGCCGCCTGGCCCGGCCTCCAGTACCCGGAGGAGGAGTTCCGCAAGGACGCGAAGGTGCTCGACGGCGTCGGGCTGACGGGCGCCGGGACGGTCGCCGACCGGATCTGGGCCCGCCCGTCGGCCACCGTCATCGGCATCGACTGTCCGCCGGTCGTCGGGGCGACGCCGTCCGTGCAGGCGAGCGCTCGGGCACTGATCAGCCTGCGGGTGCCGCCGGGGGTGGACGCGGCCGACGCGGCGGAGCTGCTGACGGCCCATCTGGAGCGCCACGTGCCGTGGGGCGCGCGGGCCCGGGTCGAGCAGATCGGCCAGGGCCAGCCCTTCCGTGCCGACACGAGCAGCCCCGCGTACCGGGCGATGGCCGAGGCGATGGCCGCGGCCTACCCCGGGGAGGAGATGCACGAGGCCGGCCAGGGCGGCTCGATCCCCCTCTGCAACACGCTCGGCTCCCTCTACCCGGAGGCCGAGATCCTGCTCATCGGTCTCTCGGAGCCCGAGGCCCAGATCCACGCGCCGAACGAGTCGGTCGACCCGGTCGAGCTGGAGCGGCTGGCGGTGACGGAGGCGTACTTCCTCCAGAACTACGCACGGACGGCCGCCTCCGGCTGACTCTTCCTCAGCCCGGCGGACCGTGACGAACGGGCGCGTCCAGCGCGTCACCCGGTGGGGCGACCGGTCAGCGCCCGGCAGATACCGGCCGAGGTCGCCGCGCCCGCGCGGGTGTGAGGCGGGGGTCGGGGGTCGCCATGGTCAGGATGTACAGGTACACGGTCCCCGCGCGGGTGTGGGGTGGCCGTCTTCGTGTCACGCACCCGAAGACGGCCACCGGCCCGACGCCTCAAGTCCGCCGGACCGACCGGCGCCCGCCCGGCCGCCCCGGCGGCCCGAGAGCTGCCGGACCACGCGACGTCGGCGCTCCGCGCCCCGGAGCCATATCCGGCCGTCGTGACCGAAGCGGCCAGGGCGGCCCGGCGGAGTCGAGGCGTCGGGCCGAGACGGGCCGGATCGCCACCGGCCGCGCCGGCAGCCGCGGTTCTCGCCGAGGAGACGCCCCACCCCGCCGGAGGGCACGCTCGAGAGCGGCGGAGCCGCCCGCTCCCGGCCGACCACCCCCGCCCCTCTACGATCGTCCCCGTGTGCGCAAACGTGATAGTCGCGGAAGACGACGCGAAGCAGGCCGAGCTGGTACGCCGCTACCTCGAACGTGAAGGGCACGCGGTCACGGTGGTGACCGAAGGTCTCGCCGCGCTGGAGCAGGCCCGGCGCGGCGAGCCGGACCTGCTCGTCCTCGACGTGATGATGCCACGGGCCGACGGCCTCGACGTGCTGCGCGTACTGCGCTCGGAGGGGCGGGAGTTGGCGGTCCTCATGCTGACCGCCCGGTCGACGGAGGACGATCTGCTGCTCGGGCTCGACCTGGGTGCCGACGACTACATGACCAAGCCGTACAGCCCCCGGGAGCTGATGGCCCGGGTGCGCACCCTCCTGCGGCGCACCCGACGGGAGGCACACGGCGGGGAGGACCCGGTGGTGCGGGTCGGGGCCCTCGCCGTCGACCCGCGCCGGCACGAGGTGACGGTGGACGGCGTACGGGTCCCGTGCACCCCGGCCGAGTTCCGGCTCCTGGTGACGATGGCGGCCGAGCCCGAACGCGTCTTCACCCGTGAGCAGCTGCTCGCCGAACTGCACGGCTTCGACCGGTACATCAGCAGCCGGACGGTCGACGTGCACATCATGAATCTCCGCAAGAAGATCGAGCGGTCGCCCCGGCGCCCGGACCGGCTGCTCACCGTCTTCGGCGTCGGCTACAAGCTCGTGGACCCGGCGAAGAAGGCGTCGCGTGCGTCGGCGCGCTGAGTACGCGGGCAGCCGGCTGCCGTTGCACAAGAGTCTGCTCGGGCGGCTGCTGGCCGTGTCGGCGCTGGTGGCGTTCTGTTCGGTCGCCGCGACCGCCTGGCTGGCGGTGCAGACGACGTCCGGGGCGATCGAGCAGGAACAGGGCCGCAACCTTGCCGCCGACACCCGGGTCCTCGACGCGCTCCTCGGTTACGCGGCGGAGCACCCCACCTGGGACGGCGTCGGCAGGACCGTACGGGAGCTGGCGGACACCTCCGACCGCAGGATCACCCTGACGACGCAGGACCGGCGCATCCTCGCCGACTCCGCCGCGCCCTCCCCGTCCCCGCCCGCGCTGCCCTCCGAGGCGTCGGCGGTCGTGGACCCGCTGTCCGTGACCGGCACCGGGTCGGCGACGGTCGGCGCCGCGCCTGTGACGGTCGGCACCCCTGAGGCGACCGGGCCGCCGGCCGGCGGAACGCGGCCGTCCGCCGACGCGGTGCCGCCCGAGGCCGGCGCGGCACCCGACGCGCCCGCGACCGACAGGGCATCACCCGGCCCGCCCGGGACGCCGTCCGGCTCCCTCGTGGTGGCCCGTTCGGAGAACGACCGGATCGATCCCCGGGCAGTCGGCCCGTTCCGGCTCCCGGAGACCGAGCGCACATCGCTCCGGCGCACCGCCGAGGAGGCCGTCCAGTGCCTCGGCCGGTCCGGGATCGCCTCGGACCTGGTCGAGAGCCCCAGCGGGCGCCCCCGGATCCAGGTCGTCGGCAACGACCCCGAACGGGTGCGCGAGAGCCGGTGCCGGACGGACACGCTGAACACGCCCACCAGGACCGAGGTCAAGGCGCTGACCGCGCTCAACGAGCTCGTCAACGCCTGTCTGGACCGGCAGGGACGCGACGCCGTGCAGCTCGACCTCGACCTCTCCTGGGACGCGGGCGACGGTGCGCTCCGCGCTCCGCGGTACGAGCCGGACCGCGAGCCCACGTCCGCCCCCGAGTATCCCGAGGAGCGTGTGGCCACTCCCGTCCCCGCTCCCACCGAGGCGGACCGCGACAGTGAGAACGACCGGGACATCGCCTCGTGCGTCGGCATCGCCCGTCAGGAGCAGCTCAGTTCCCACGTCGCCTCGCCTGCTCTGCTGTTCATCGGTGCCCCGGGGGGCGGCACCGTTCCCGGCTTCGACCTGTCGCCCGCCAACACCGCGAAGATCATCGGAGTCGCCGCGCTCGTCCTCGCGCTCACCGTCGGCGCCTCGGTCCTCGCGGGGGTCAAGCTGGTGCGGCCGCTGCACGCGCTCACCGGTGCCGCCCAGCGCCTGCGGGACGGCCAGGACTCGGCGCCCGTGCTCGTCACCACGGACAACGAGGTGGGCCGGCTGGCCACCGCGTTCAACGACATGGCCGAGCACCGGGCCCGGTCCGAGGAGCAGCGCAAGGTGATGGTCAGCGATGTCGCGCACGAGCTCCGCACCCCCCTGAGCAACATCCGGGGCTGGCTGGAGGGCGCGCAGGACGGTGTCGCGGAACCGGACGCGCTGTTCATCTCCTCACTGCTGGAAGAGGCGGTGCAGTTGCAGCACATCATCGACGACCTCCAGGACCTGGCGGCCGCCGACGCGGGCGCCTTGCGCCTGCACCCCGAACCCACGCGGATCGGTGATCTGCTCGCCCACGTCGCCGCGGCCCACCAGGCGCGGGCCGAGGCGGCGGGGGTCCTGCTGACGGTGGCGACGGACACCCGGGAACCGGTCCCCGAGCTCACCGCCGACCCGGTGCGGCTGCGGCAGGCGATCGGGAATCTGGTCTCCAACGCCCTGCGGCACACCCCGGCGGGCGGGCAGGTGACTCTGCGCGCGTATCCCGCCCCGGCCGGGAAGGACCGGGAGCTGGAGGCCACGAAGGGAGCGTGGGGCGTGGACGAGGTGGTGGTGGAGGTCGTCGACACCGGGAGCGGAATCGCCCCCGGGGATCTTTCCCAGGTCTTCGACCGGTTCTGGCGCGCCGAGAAGTCCCGCAGCCGGCGTACCGGGGGCAGCGGCCTGGGGCTGGCGATCGTCCGCAAGCTCGTCGAGGCGCACGGAGGGTCGGCGGCTGTCACCAGCTCCGTGGGAGAGGGCTCGGTCTTCACCTTGCGGCTCCCGTCGGCGGGACCGGGCACGCCGGACGGCTCCGGGCAGTGCCGCGAGGAGCCCCCGGCGTCCTGACGTGCCGGCGGCGGCCGCCGGCCGGTCCCGGCCAACCCTGATGCGATGCACATGGCCGCCTGACAGGTTCCTCACAACTGCGGTCCAGTCTGTGGCCATGCCCGGCCCCGGCGCGCGTCCGCGCGTCGGCTTCACCCACGCCGGGCTGGAATCGGAGTCCTTCATGTCCCTTCGTCCGACCCTGCGCACCGCGGTCCTGACCGCCACCGCCCTGGGCGCGGTCCTGCTGCCGTCCACCGCGGCCGTCGCCGACAGCGGTGCCTCTCCGGTGCCCACCGTCGACAGTGGTGCCGACACCCCCACCCCCGCGCCCGATTCCCGGCGCGCCGAGCGCGCCGAGCGCGCCGAGTCCCCGGACGCTGAGCCCGTGCCGCGCGGCACGGTGCCGCGTGGCGGCGTGGACGCCGGTGAGCGTCCGGCCGAGTCGGCCGGTGCGACCGCGCTGTACGGCTCGGCGGCCGGCGCGGTCCTGCTGGCGGGCGCGGGCACCCTCGTGGTGCGCCGCAGGTCCGCCGCACAGCGCAACGGCTGATCCCTACCGATGGCGCCGCCCCTCGTGGGGCGGCGCCATCCGCGTCTTCGCCCTCCCCACCCTCGTCCCCTCACAGCCCCGGAGTACCCATGTCCTTCACACCGCACATGCCGCGGCGGATCGCCGTGCTCGCGGCGGCGGCCGGCCTGCTGCTCGCACCGCTCACCGGTTGCGGCACGGACGGCACCCCCGAAGCGTCCGCCGGGGCCCCCTCGCCCACCCGTTCCGCGCGGACGGAGCACGCGCCGGACGCTCCAGCGGCGCCGGCCCCCACCCGCGTCGTGGTGCCCTCGGTCGGCGTCGACAGCACGCTGATGCGGCTGGGCCTCAACCAGGACGGGACGGTGGAGGTCCCGCCCGCCGAGAAGGGGATGACGGCCGGCTGGTACGCGGGCGGGGCCGTCCCCGGCGAGCCGGGCGCGGCCGTGCTCATCGGGCACAACAGCACACGATTCGGCAAGGCCGTCTTCCACGACCTGCACGAGATCACCGAGGGGGCGGACATCACGGTGTCCGACGGGGCGGGCGGGGAAGCGCACTTCACGGTCACCGGGAAGGAGACCGTGCGGAAGGACGGCTTCCCCACCGAGAAGGTCTACGGAGCGACCGGGGAGCGCGTGCTCCGCCTGATCACCTGTGACGGCGACTTCGACGCCGAGGGGCACCCCGTCGACAACCTGATCGTGTACGCGACGCTCCGCTGACCGGCCGGCGGCGGCGAAGCGGGGCGACGGACACCGTCGGTGGAGCGCCAAAGGCGCGGCGTCCGCGCCCGTCGTGTCCTCCGGCTCCGGCACGGCCGAGATCCCGCCGTCGGGTACCGGCCTTCGCCCTCACGCCACCTCGGCGCACCCCCGTCACCGGTCCCGCTCCGCCGGGGTGGCCGTCTCCAGCCTGCTCACCGCGCCCACAACCGGGCTCCCGTCCCTCGAAGAGCGGAGAGGCTGTCGAGGAGGGCCGGGTGGGCCGCCGCGGGGCGAGCGGTGTCACACGCGTCGCCGGCCGGGGCAGTCCCGCCTTGACGCGACCGATGCGCCGTCAGTTCCCCCACCGCAGCGGAATCCCCCGCTCCAGGTAGAGCGGCCCTCCGGAACCCCGAGCCGCCACGGCCCACCGCAACCGCTCGAACCGTACCGGCGGCAGCAGCTCCTCCGCCTCGTCGAGGCCGACGAAGCGGCAGGCTCGCAACTCCGGTCCGGGCAGCAGCATCCCGCCGGCCTCGCGGCTGTCCAGCCGCCCTCCGTCGAAGAGCAGCCGCAGGCCGCCGAAGCCGGGAGGTACGGGTGGTTCCCAGTCCATGACCAACAGGCGCAGCACGCCTCGGTCCAGGTGCAGCCCGGTCTCCTCGGCGACCTCGCGCACTCCGGCGGCGGCGGGCGCCTCCCCCGGCTCGACGATGCCCCCGGGGAACTCCCAGCCGGGCTTGTAGGTCGGGTCGACCAGCAGGACCCGGTCCCGTTCGTCGAAGAGCAGGACCCCCGACGCGACGGTCTCGGCCGTCGGCTCGGGCGTCTGGACGATGTCGCAGGCCCGGGCCCCGCCCTCGTGGAGGAGGTCGGCTATGCGACGCGCGGTCTGCGGCGGCGACAGTTCGCGGGTGTCGAGGACGTACGCGTCCGCCGCGAGCCAGGCGAGGAGTACGGCGCCGTACGCGGCGGCGTCGTGCGGGTGGCGGGAAGCGGTGCGGGCCCCGGCGGGCGGCTCGGCGGCCCGGGCCCGCAGGATCGTTTCCCCAGGGTCGACCAGCACGTGGCTCACCGCGATGCGCCGGGCCGCCAGCGCCCCGAAGATCTCGTCCCGGTACTCCTGGCGCAGCAGACTGCCGGGGACGACCACCTCCGACCCGGTCTCCGCGAACAGCGCGGCGGCCGTGTCGACCACGAGCCGCCGCCACATCGGGAGTTCCTGGAGGTCCGCCACCTCGGCCAGCCGCTTCGGCGGCAGCAGCCGCACGAGTTGTTCCTCGACGGTCTCCGGGTCGAAGAGCACGCTCCGCGGGAGCAGCTCGGTCAGTTCCTTCGCCACGGCGGTCTGGTCCGCCCCGAACGCACCGTTGATCCAGATGATCACGGTCCCCCCTCATCCGTAGACGCCAGTGGCCTGCCCGCCCCACAGTGCCACGGAAACCACTCACCTTCAGAGAGGGCCGCCCGCCGCCGAATGCGCCGGTCGTGCGCCCCAGAGAGCGACTGTGCGCCGGTCTTGTGCGACTGGCGCCCCTACCCTGCCCCGCCCTCACCAGGCGCTGCGCACCCGCGGGGGCGTACGCCCGTTCAGGCGGCTGCGCTGCCGCCTCCGGGCCCCGGCCCCGGCCGTCACCCCCGGAGGACCGCGGCGGCCGCGCCGATGAGTCCGGCGTCCGCCCCGGTCCTCGCGGGGACCACGGTCAGGCCACGTACGAAGGCGAGCGTGGCGTACTCGTCGAGCGCCCGGCGCAACGGGTCGAAGAGCACCTCGCCGGCGGCGGCCACCCCTCCACCGATCACCGCGATCCGGACCTCGGTGAGCGTGGCGGTGGCCGCGATCCCGGCGGCCAGCGCCCGGCCCGCCCTGACGAAGGCCGCGCCGGCCACCGGGTCCCCCGCCCGGGCGGAGGCGGCCACCGCCGCCGCCGAGGTGTCGCCGTCGGGTCCGGGACGCCACCCCCGCGCCAGGGCGCGGGAGGCGATGTGCGGGCCGCTGGCGATGCGTTCGACGCAGCCCCGGCCGCCGCACGGGCACAGCTCGCCGTCGAAGTCGACGCTGATGTGGCCGATGTGGCCGGCGTTCCCGCTGGGCCCGGCGTGCAGGCGGCCACCGAGGACCAGCCCGCCGCCGACACCCGTGGAGACGACCATGCAGAGGGCGTCGTCGTAGCCGCGCGCCGCGCCCTGCCAGTGTTCGGCGGCCGCGACGGCGACGCCGTCGCCGATCAGCCGGACCGGCCGCGCCCCCACCACCTCCCGGACCCGCTCGACGAGCGGGAAGTCACGCCAGCCGGGGATGTTCACCGGACTGACCGTGCCGGCGGAGGCGTCGACCGGTCCGGCGCTGCCGATGCCGAGCGCGCCCACCCGCTCCCACTCGGGCCGGGCGGCGAGTTCCCCGAGCGCGGCGTGGACGGCGCCCACCACCCGTTCACCGTCCTGGCCGGCCGGGGTCGGCCGTCGCGCCCGCAGGACGACACGCCCCTCCCGGTCGACCAGGGCGGCGGCGATCTTGGTCCCGCCGATGTCGAGTGCGGCGGTCAGGTCGGTACGGGTCACGGTCGGAGCTCCTGTGCGGGCACCGGCCGTCGCGGGCGCCTCTGAGTACGTCTCTTGGTCCTGATCCATTGTCTCTCCGGCTTGACAACGTTGTCTACACTCTATGCTCGACGCCACGGCCCCGACAGGCCGGGCCAGACCGGCCGTTCGCGCGACCGGGCCGGGCGTCCGCTCCGCGGCAGGCGGGGCCGGCACACCGGCGGCTGGCCATGCCAGGCACCGGACCCGCGTCCGGACCGAGGACAGGACAGCGCACCGTGGCCCAGACCGCCCACCGCCCCGCACCGCGTTACGGCAACCGCCCGACCATGAAGGACGTGGCCGCCCGGGCGGGGGTGGGGCTGAAGACCGTCTCCCGGGTGGTCAACAGCGAGCCCGGGGTGACGGTCGAGACCGAGCGGCGGGTCCGCGAGGCGATCGACGCGCTCGGCTTCCGGCGCAACGACAGCGCACGGGTGCTGCGCAAGGGCCGCACCGCCAGCGTGGGACTGATCCTGGAGGACCTCGCCGACCCGTTCTACGGGCCCCTCAGTCGCGCCGTGGAGGAGGTCGCCCGCGGCCACGGCGCCCTGCTCATCAACGGCTCCAGCGCCGAGGACCCCGACCGGGAGCGGGAGTTGGCCCTCGCCCTGTGCGCCCGCCGGGTGGACGGCCTGGTGGTCATCCCGGCGGGCGAGGACCACCGCTACCTGGAGCCGGAGATCGCCGCCGGGGTCGCCACGGTCTTCGTCGACCGCCCGGCCGGGGGCATCGAGGCCGACGCCGTCCTCTCCGACAACGCGGGCGGCGCCCGTGAGGGCGTCGCCCACCTCCTCGCGCACGGGCACCGCAGGATCGGTTTCATCGGCGACCTGCCGCACATCCACACCGCCGCCGAGCGCCTGCGCGGCTACCGGCAGGCCATGGCGGAGGCGGGCGCGCCGGTCGACGAGCGCTGGGTGTCGATGGGGCCGACCGGCGCGGAGCGGGTGGCGAGGGAGACCGTGCGGATGCTCTCGGGCCCGGAGCCGGTCACCGCCCTGTTCGCGGGGAACAACCGGGTCACCGTCACCGCGCTGCGGGTGCTGGCCGGCCGGGAGTGGCCCGTGGCCCTGGTCGGCTTCGACGACGTCGAACTGGGCGATCTGCTGCGGCCCGGGGTGACCGTCGTGGCGCAGGACGCCGCACTCATCGGGCGGACCGCGGCCGACCTGCTCTTCGGGCGCCTGGAGGGCCGACCGGCCCGGGCCCGCCGGGTGGAGCTGCCGACCCGTCTGATCGTGCGCGGCTCGGGCGAACTGCCGCCGGCCGGGGAGTAGGACGGCAGACTCCCCGTGGAGCGTGCGCCGGGGACGGCCGCGGCGGCGAGCGCGCAGGCACGCGGGTGGCGCGCCAGGCGGCGGACACCGTGGCCGGCCTCGGGAGCGGCGAGCACCCTGGCCCCCGCGCGCGCTTCCGCCGGGCGGGCGGCGGTGGGGCCGCGCCGCCCGGCGGCCGGTCAGGCCCCCCGCCCGCCGCCCAGTTCGGCGCGGCGGGGACGGGCGTACGTCTCCAGATCGGCGCGGGTGAGGCCGCTCAGGCGGGCGACCTCGCCGTTGTCGAGAGCGCCGCACTCCAGGCCGCGCAGGAGGTGGCCGCTGAGGGCCTTGGCGGTGGCGGGCTCGTCCATGACGTCTCCGCCGGTGCGGTTGGCGTAGGCGGCGAGGCGGGCGGCGGCCCGCTCGAAGCTCTCGCGGTAGAAGGCGAAGACGGCGGCGTAACGGGTCGGGATGTGCGCGGGGTGCATGTCCCAGCCCTGGTAGTAGGCGCGGGACAGGGCGCGGCGGGTCAGACCGTAGTGCAGGCGCCAGGCGTCGTGGACCCGCGCGGTGGGGCCGACGGGCAGCACGTTGGTGGAGCCGTCGCTGACCCGCACGCCGGT
This sequence comes from Streptomyces diastaticus subsp. diastaticus, assembly GCF_011170125.1. NCBI lineage: Bacteria > Bacillati > Actinomycetota > Actinomycetes > Kitasatosporales > Streptomycetaceae > Streptomyces > Streptomyces diastaticus. The sequence goes on from NZ_BLLN01000005.1 coordinate 489,226, forward strand.
GCCGGCGGCGGCGACCTGCATGACGGCCTTCGCGTGGTCGGCGGCCGGGTGGTCACTGGCCTGGTGGGCGGCGGCGACGCCGAGGCAGGCGCTGTAGTCGAAGGTGCCGTAGTGCAGGCCGGTGGCGCGGCCCTGGGCGGCGTCGATCATGCGGGCGACGGTGGCGGTGCCGTCGGGGCCGAGGATGGACTGGCTGGTCTCGATCTGGATCTCGAAGCCCAGGCGTCCCGCGTCCAGCCCGTGGGTCCTCTCGAACGCCTCCAGCAGGCGGGCCATCGCGGTGACCTGGGCGGTGTAGGTGACCTTGGGAAGAGTGAGGACCAGGCCCTCGGGGAGCGGGCCGGAGTCGAGGAGGGTGGTGAGGAAGAGGTCGAGGGTACGGATACCGCGGTCGCGGACGGCCGCTTCCATGCACTTCATCCGGATGCCCATGCAGGGAGCGGCGGTGCCGTCGGCGTAGGCCGCGGCGACGGTGCGGGCGGCGCGGACGGCCGCCTCGTCCTCCTCGGCGTCCGGGCGGGGCCCGTAGCCGTCCTCGAAGTCGACGCGCAGATCCTCGACGGGCTCGCGGGCCAGCTTCGCGCGGACGCGGTCGTGGACGGGGACGGCCAGGTCGTCGGCGAGGCCGAGGACGGCGGCGAAGGAGGCGGCGTCGGGGGCGTGCGTGTCGAGGGCGTCGAGAGCCGCGTCGCCCCAGTCGCGCAGAGTGGTGGGGCCGAAGGCGTCGGCGGGGACGTAGACGGTGTGGACGGGCTGGCGGGTGCCGGGGTCGCCTGGGTAGCGGCGCTCCAGCTCCGCGTCGACCGGGGCCAGCAGGGCCCCGATCTCCTCGGTGACGCCGCTGCTGAAACTGGTGGCCGCCTGCTCGTGCTGACCCATGCCCACACTCTCCTCATTTCCGCTTCTCGGAATCAAAGATCCGCAGTGCGAAGTTATCCGGGCCGTCCGCTCCGGTCAACACCGGTCCGGCGCCGGCCGGCGTCCCGCGGGAGGTACGCCGGAGCCCCCGGCACCGGCCGAGGAGGGCCGGGGGCGGGGGCTCAGGGCGTATCGCGCGGGGTCGTCAGCCCTTGCGGGCCTTGACCTCCTCGGTGAGCTGGGGGACGACCTCGAAGAGGTCGCCGACCACGCCGTAGTCGACCAGCTCGAAGATCGGGGCCTCTTCGTCCTTGTTGACGGCCACGATGGTCTTCGAGGTCTGCATGCCCGCGCGGTGCTGGATCGCGCCGGAGATGCCGTTGGCGATGTACAGCTGCGGCGAGACCGACTTGCCGGTCTGGCCGACCTGGCTGGTGTGCGGGTACCAGCCGGCGTCGACGGCGGCACGCGAGGCGCCGACGGCCGCGCCGAGCGAGTCGGCGAGCGCCTCGATGATCGCGAAGTTCTCCGCGCCGTTGACGCCACGGCCGCCGGAGACGACGATCGCGGCCTCGGTCAGCTCCGGACGGCCGGTCGACTCACGCGGGGTGCGCGAGGTGACCTTGGTGCCGGTGGCCTTCTCCGAGAACGAGACGGAGAGCTCCTCGACCGCGCCGGCGGCCGGAGCGGCCTCGACAGCGGCGGAGTTGGGCTTGACGGTGATGACCGGGGTGCCCTTGGAGACGCGGGACTTGGTCGTGAACGCGGCCGCGAAGACGGACTGCGTGGCCACCGGGCCCTCGTCGCCGGCCTCCAGGTCGACGGCGTCGGTGATGATGCCGGAGCCGATCCGCAGCGCCAGGCGGGCGGCGATCTCCTTGGCCTCGGCCGAGGAGGGCAGCAGCACGGCGGCCGGGGAGACGGCCTCGTACGCGGCCTGGAGCGCGTCCACCTTCGGGACGACCAGGTAGTCGGCGAACTCGGAGGCGTCGGCGGTCAGGACCTTCACGGCGCCGTGCTCGGCGAGCGCGGGGGCGGTGTCGGCGGCGCCGGCACCGAGCGCGACGGCGACGGGCTCGCCGATCCGGCGGGCCAGCGTCAGCAGCTCCAGGGTGGGCTTGCGGACGGCGCCGTCCACGTGGTCGACGTAGACGAGAACTTCAGCCATGGGACTTCAATCTCCTGCTTGCGAAGGGTGAGGGGGCGGTGGGGTGGCCGGTCCCGGCGCTGTCGCGCACGCTGCGGCCGGTGAGGCTGCTGCGCCTCAGACGAACTTCCGCTCCGCGAGGAAGGCCGCGAGCTGCTTGCCGCCCTCGCCCTCGTCCTTGACGATCGTGCCGGCCGTGCGGGCCGGGCGCTCCGTCGCGGAGTCGACCTTGGTCCAGGCGTTCTCCAGGCCGACCTCGTCGGCCTCGATGTCGAGGTCCTCCAGGTCCAGGGACTCCACCGGCTTCTTCTTGGCCGCCATGATGCCCTTGAAGGACGGGTAGCGGGCCTCGCCGGACTGGTCGGTGACCGAGACGACCGCCGGGAGGGCGGCCTCCAGCTGCTCGGTGGCGGTGTCGCCGTCGCGGCGGCCCTTGACGGTGCCGCCCTCGACCGAGACCTCGGACAGGAGGGTGACCTGCGGGACGCCCAGGCGCTCGGCCAGGACGGCCGGGAGGACGCCCATGACGCCGTCGGTGGAGGCCATGCCGCAGATGACCAGATCGTAGCCGGTCTTCTCGATCGCCTTGGCCAGCACCAGCGAGGTGCCCATGACGTCGGTGCCGTGCAGGTCGTCGTCCTCGACGTGGACGGCCTTGTCAGCACCCATGGACAGCGCCTTGCGCAGGGCGTCCTTCGCGTCGTCGGGGCCGACGGTCAGCACGGTGATCTCCGCGTCGTCCGCCTCGTCGGCGATCTGAAGCGCCTGCTCGACGGCGTACTCGTCCAGCTCCGACAGCAGACCGTCGACATCGTCACGGTCCAGGGTCAGGTCATCGGCGAAGTGCCGGTCGCCGGTGGCGTCGGGCACGTACTTCACACAGACAACGATCCTCAAGCTCACGCCGGCTCTCCTACTGCATCGTCATTTCTTGGCTGCGTACTGGAACGCAGCATAGGCGCCTGAAGAGGCGAATCCCGATGGGGGCGGACCGCGCTCCGACCGAAATATTACTCGTCAGTACACCCAGCTCCTGCCCGGTAAGCAAGCGCTTTGCACTGTGATCTGGCCTACCCCGGCCGGGGTCTGCCAACCCGGAACGATTCAGTCCCGCAAGGCGTTGTAACGCCCGTCGTGATGGACCAGCGGGCGGCCCGGTCCCGCCGGGTCACCGGCCACCACCTCGGCCACCACCACCCGATGGTCCCCCGCCGGGACCCGGGCCACCACACGGCACACCAGCCACACGGGTACGGATTCCAGCAGGGGCACCCCTTCGGGCCCCTCCCGCCACCGGGTCGGCGGGGCGAACCGGTCGACTCCGCTCCGGGCGAACGTGTCGGCCAGCTCCCGCTGGTGCTCGCCGAGCAGGTGCACGCCGACATGCTCCGTCTCGGCGATCACCGCCCAGCTGCGGGAGGCCGCGCCGACGCCGAAGGAGACCAGCGGTGGTTCCGCCGAGACCGAGGTGAGCGAGGTGGCGGTGAACCCGGCGAGGCGACCGCCGCGCGCGGTGACGACCGCGACGCCTGCCGGGTGGCGCCGGAAGGCGGCCCGCAGCAGGTCCGGCGATCCGCCGAGCGGGGCGCGGGCCCCCGCGCCCCCGCCCGCCCCGTCGTCCGGATTCCCGGGGCCGGGCACCGCGGGCGCCTCCCGCGTTCGGCACTTCGGCCCGGCGGGCGGAGGAAGTCGGGCGGCGGTGCGGCGTTCGGCGGGCATGGCGTCACCCTGACGAGAGGCGGGGCGGATCGTCAAGCGGGCCGGGCCCGCTCCCCCTCGCCGGGGGCGGCCTCCGCGCCGGCCCCACCGTGCGCCTGAAGCGGCGTCCGGCCGCTCGACACCGCCCCCGGTGAGGCGCGGTGGACCCGCGCCGCGGCCGTTTCACCGCACTCCCGGCCGCCGACTCGGCCTCCGCCGAGATCACAGGGCCCGCGCGAGCCCCGCAAGCACGTCGGCCTTGCGGGGCGCGCCCGCGGCACGAAGGGCGACACGGCCCTCCCGGTCGAGGATCAGCACGGTCGGCGTGCGTGCGACGCCGGCGGCGCGGACCAGGTCGAGGCGGGCCTCGGCGTCGATCTCCACATGGCCGACCCCCGGGACCAGGGCGGCGACATCCGCGAGGACGCGCCGGGTCGCCCGGCAGGGCTGGCAGAAGGCGGTGGAGAACTGCACCAGGGTGGCACGCTCCCCCAGCTCCGCCCCGAGCACCCCGGCGTCGAGGCGGGTGAGCGGCGGGGCCTCGCCACGCGCGCCACCGGCCCCGTCGGCCGGCTCGTCGGCCACGACCGCCTCACCCCTCTCCGGAACCGCCCCGCCAGCCGCAGCCCTCGCACTCATCGCTTCCCTCCTGCCCGTACGGGCCGCCGCCCGCGACGACGGCCCTACCACTCGCGGGGCGCCCACTCGTCCCCCTGAGGCGAACCGGCGGCGGGCACTGCCCATTCCCCGCCCGCACCACGCGCCTCAAGCCGTTCGAGCACGGAAGAACCAGGTCAGACGTGACGAAGCTCTCTCGGCGTACCGGAACCGGGGCTGGTCTCCGGCCCGTTCTTGGGGCACGATCTGCGCAACGCCGAAAACCTACGGCTCCGTAACTTCCGCCGGGAGAGCCCTCCCCGGGCACAGAAGGGTCCCCACTTACATGGCAGAACTCGTCTATCGACCGGTCATCGGTGCCGCGCAAACGATGTTCAAGGCACTCGACCTGAAGATCGAGTGCCGGGGCTCCGAGCACATCCCGCGTGTCGGCGGTGCGGTGCTGGTCAGCAACCACATCAGCTACATGGACTTCATCTTCAACGGGCTGGCCGCGCTGCCGCAGAAGCGTCTGGTGCGGTTCATGGCGAAGGACTCGGTCTTCCGCCACAAGATCTCCGGGCCGCTGATGCGCGGCATGAAGCACATCCCGGTCGACCGCAGGAAGGGCGAGGCGGCCTACGCGCACGCGCTCAACTCCCTGCGCTCCGGCGAGATCATCGGCGTCTTCCCCGAGGCCACCATCTCCCAGTCGTTCACGCTGAAGTCCTTCAAGTCCGGCGCGGCCCGCCTCGCCCAGGAGGCCGGGGTCCCGCTGATCCCGATGGCCCTGTGGGGCACCCAGCGGATATGGACGAAGGGGCACCCGCGCAACTTCCGGCGCAGCCACATCCCGATCACCATCCGCGTGGGCGAGCCGCTGGCGGCCCCGGCGGACCAGTACGCCGGGGCGATCACCCGCCGGCTGCGGGAGCGGATGCAGGAGCTGCTGGAGGCGGCACAGCGCGCCTACCCGGTGCGGCCCAAAGGCCCGGAGGACACCTGGTGGATGCCGGCCCACCTGGGCGGCACGGCGCCGACCCCCGAGGCGGTGCGCGAGGCCGAGCAGAAGGACTGACCGCGCGTCGGGGCTTCCCGGCCGGTGGGCGCCTCCCCCGCGTGGGGAGGCGCCCGTTCGCCGTCCCGGGCCCCTCAGGAGGTGCCGGTCAGGTCGGCGGGAAGCAGTGTGCCCAGCTCCTCGCGGTGGCGGGCGCTCCGCAGGGCGGTGAGCACCCGGGGGTGGGCGGCGGCGTGGACGCCGGGGAGGTCGGCCTCTCCGAGTTCGGGGCGTACGGGCCAGGCCAGATGTTCGGCGGCGAGGGAGAAGCGGGCGGCGCGGCCCGGTTCGCCGCCACGCGGGTCCTGCCGGTGCCAGCCGTCGCCGCCGGGGAGGGCGACGGCGATCAGGCCGTGGACGACGGTGGACGGGTCCTCGTCGGTCCGGCGCAGCCGCTGGTAGCAGAGACCGGCCGGGACGCCGGCGGCCCGCAGCAGGGCGGCGAGCGCGTGCGCCTTGGCGTGGCAGATCCCGGTGGACCGGGTCAGTACGTCGGAGGCGCGCCAGGTGACGCGGGGGTCGCCGACGTCGTCGGAGTGGGGAATCCGGTCGCGTACGTACGTGAAGGCCGCTTCCGCATACTCATGCGAGGGGAGCCGGTCGGCGCCGAGAGTCGCGGCCAGGTCGCGAACGGCGGGGTGATGGTGGTCGACGACTTCATCGGCCCGGAGGTGGTCGGGCGAGGTCCATGGGTGCGCGGTACTGGACGACATGCCGGAGAACATAGGCGAGCGGCCACCCGCATGGCAATGCATTTACGAGTGGCCGCATACCTATGCGAGCTATCGAGGTGCGGGGTCAGCGCCCCATCTCCTCCCGCAGGGCCGCCACGAAGGCGTCCACGTCCGCTTCCTGCGTGTCGAAAGAGCACATCCAGCGGACCTCCCCGGCCGACTCGTCCCAGAAGTAGAACCGGAAGCGCTTCTGGAGGCGTTCGCCGACGTCGTGCGGGAGCCGGGCGAAGACGGCGTTGGCCTGCACGGGGTGCACGATCTCCACGCCGTCGATCGTCTCCACGGCTTCGGCGAGGCGGCGGGCCATGGCGTTGGCGTGCCGGGCGTTGCGCAGCCACAGGTCCTTGGCCAGCATCGCCTCCAACTGCACCGAGACGAACCGCATCTTGGAGGCGAGCTGCATCGACAGCTTCCGCAGGTGCTTCATGTGGCGGGCGGTGTCCGGGTCGAGGACGATCACCGCCTCGCCGAAGAGCATGCCGTTCTTGGTGCCGCCGTACGACAGCACGTCGACGCCGACCGCGTTGGTGAAGGCGCGCATGGGAACGTCGAGGGCGGCCGCTGCGTTGGCTATCCGCGCGCCGTCGAGGTGGACCTTCATCCCGCGCTCGTGGGCGTGGTCGCAGATCGCGCGGATCTCGTCGGGGGTGTAGACGGTGCCCAGTTCCGTGTTCTGCGTGATCGAGACGACCTGCGGCATGGCACGGTGCTCGTCGTCCCAGCCGTAGGCCTCACGGTCGATCAGCTCGGGGGTGAGCTTGCCGTGCGGGGTGGGAACGGTGAGCAGCTTCAGCCCGCCGACCCGCTCGGGCGCCCCGCACTCGTCGACGTTGATGTGGGCGCTCTCGGCGCAGATCACCGCGCCCCAGCGGTCGGTCAGCGCCTGCAGGGCGACGACATTGGCGCCCGTGCCGTTGAAGACCGGGAACGCCTGTGCCGAGCCGCCGAAGTGGCTGCGGACGACGCTCTGCAGATGCTCGGTGTAGTCGTCCTCCCCGTACGCCACCTGGTGCCCGCCGTTGGCCAGGGCGAGGGCCGCCATGACCTCGGGGTGGGCTCCGGCGTAGTTGTCGCTGGCGAATCCGCGGGTCTGCGGATCGTGGCGGCGCCGTGCGTCGGTGCGGGGTGGATTCACGGCTTCTCGGTCAGCCACAGACGGTTTCCGTTCACTTCCCTGGTGGGGCGCCCCCACGTCTCGACGATGGCCTGGGCCAGGTCGGTGACGTCGGTGAAGCCCGCGAACTTCGCGTTGGGCCGCTCGGCGCGCATCGCGTCGTGGACCAACGCCTTGACCACCAGGATCGCAGCCGCCGCGCGGGGGCCCTCGTCGCCCCCGGCCTTGCGGAAGGCGTCACCGAGGGCGAGCGTCCACGCCTCGGCGGCGGCCTTGGCGGCGGCGTACGCGGCGTTGCCCGCGGTGGGCCTGCTGGCTCCCGCGGCGCTGATCAGCAGATAGCGGCCGCGGTCGCTGCGCTCCAGGGCGGGGCGGAAGGCCAGCGAGGTGTTCTGGACGGTGCGGATGAGCAGCTTCTCCAGCAGGTCCCAGTCCTGGAGCGCGGCGTCGGTGAGGTCCTTGCCGCCGCGCCAGCCGCCGACCAGGTGGACCAGGCCGTCGATCCGGCCGAAGTCCTTCTGGACGCGGGCGGCCCAGTCCTGGGTGGCGTGCAGGTCGAGGAGGTCGATGGTCTCGCCGATGACGGTGGCACCGCCGTGGGCGTAGCGGGCGGCGTCCACGGCCTCGGCGAGGCGCTCGACGTCGGCGTCGGCGCCGATCACGGTGGCGCCGGCCTCGGCCAGGCGCAGCAGAGTGGCCCGTCCGGCGGGCCCGGCCGCGCCGGCGACCGCGACGACGGCTCCTTCGAGGGACTGAGGGGGCGCGCTGTGCTGTGTGTCGTTCATGGCCGTCACCTTCCCGCCGGGGCGGGGGCGTCCGCACCGGTCTCACTGGCGGACCCGGCCGTTGCGGGGTCCTGGGCAGTGATCCCCTTCGTGGCGGCGATCACACCCTTGAGTTTCTTCTTGAGGGCCTCGTAGAACATGCTCAGGGGGAACTCGTCGGGCAGCACGTCGTCGACGAGCTTGCGCGGCGGGAGGGTGAGGTCGAGGGCGTCGGGGCCCTTGGCCCAGCGGGAGCCGGGGTGCGGCGCGAGGTAGGTGGAGACCAGGTCGTACGCGGCGAACCAGTGGACGAGCTTGGGGCGGTCGATGCCGTCGCGGTAGAGCTTCTCGATCTCGGCGCAGAGCTGGTTGGTGACCTGCGGGGCCCGCTCCCAGTCGATGCTGAGCTTGTTGTCGGTCCAGCGGACGACATCGTGGCGGTGGAGGTACGCGAAGAGGAGCTGGCCACCGAGACCGTCGTAGTTCCGGTTCCGCTCGCCGGTGACCGGGAAGCGGAACATGCGGTCGAAGAGGACCGTGTACTGCACGTCGCGGCCCTGCGGGAAGCCGTCCGCCTCCAGTCGCACGGCCTCCTTGAAGGCGGTGAGGTCGCAGCGCAGCTCTTCCAGGCCGTACATCCAGAACGGCTGGCGCTGCTTGATCATGAACGGGTCGAACGGGAGGTCGCCGTGGCTGTGGGTGCGGTCGTGGACCATGTCCCACAGGACGAACGCCTGCTGGCTGCGGTCCTGGTCGGCGACGAGCGCGCGGATGTCGTCCGGCAGCTCCAGCCCCAGGATGTCCACGGCGGCCTCGGTGACCTTGCGGAAGCGGGCCGCCTCGCGGTCGCAGAAGATGCCGCCCCAGGTGAACCGCTCGGGGGCCTCGCGGACCGCGACGGTCTCCGGGAAGAGCACGGCCGAGTTGGTGTCGTAGCCGGAGGTGAAGTCCTCGAAGGTGATGCCGCAGAACAGCGGGTTGTCGTAACGGGTGCGCTCGAGGTCGGCGAGCCAGTCGGGCCAGACCATGCGCAGCACGACCGCCTCGAAGTTGCGGTCGGGGTTGCCGTTCTGCGTGTACATCGGGAAGAGGACGAGGTGCTGGAGGCCGTCGCTGCGCCCGGCGGCGGGCTGGAAGGCGAGCAGCGCGTCGAGGAAGTCGGGTACGCCGAAGCCCTCGTCGGCCCAGCGGCGGAGGTCCGCGACGAGGGCGCGGTGGTACGCGGCGTCGTGCGGGAGGAACGGGGCGAGGGCCTCGACGCCGGTGATCACGCGTTCGACCAGGGCGCGGACCGCCTCCGGGGCGGGGGCGCCCTCAGCGGTGAGGTCGACGGAGCCGTCGGCCCGCTGGAGGCGGCGCAGTTCCTCGACGGCCTCCTTGAGCAGCGGCCAGGCGGGGTCGTCCACCACTCGGGGAGTCCGGTCGTCGGAAGTCTGCCCCTCCCGCACGGCGTCCTGCACAAGAATTTCCGTCATGCCTCGTACCTCCCAGGAAGAACTTCACGTGCAGCTCACCGTAGGCGGACGCCTCACGTCAGCACAAGAGATCCCGAAAGAAACTGCGGTCTCACACCTCGTTCGCCGATGTTTTTCCTGCCGCTACCCGGCTGCCGGAAGATACAACCCCTCTTCTTGCCTCTTTCCGCACCGTGAGTCCGCAGACCCCGACGGCCCCGGGAGGTAGCTCCAGCGTGGCCCCGCCGTGGCCCCGGCGCACGTCAGGCGGACGTTCCGGGCCGTGCGGGACCCGTTTCGCGGCCCGCCGCCGACCAGGGCCTTAGGCTTCGTGTCGACGCGGCACGGGACGGACGCACGCGGCCGCGGCACAGCCGTCGACGAAACGAGCGGATCTTGAACTTCCTCACCATCGGCCACCGGGGCGCCATGGGCCACGAACCGGAGAACACCCTGCGGTCCTTCGTCCGGGCGGAGCGGTCCGGCGTCGACCTGATCGAACTCGACCTGCACCTGAGCAAGGACGGCGCCCTGGTCGTCATGCACGACGCGGAGGTCGACCGGACCACCGACGGCCGGGGCCCGATCGCCGAGAAGACCCTCGCCGAACTGCGGGAGCTCGACGCCGGAAAGGGCGAGCGCGTCCCCGTCTTCCAGGAGGTGCTGGAGGCCGTCGGCGCCCCGATCCAGGCCGAGATCAAGGACGTGGCGGCGGCCCGCGCGCTCGCCGAGGTCCTCGCCGAGCGCCGGCTCACCGACCGGGTGGAGGTCATCTCCTTCCACGACGAAGCCCTCGCGGAGACGGCCCGGCTGCTGCCCGGCGTCCGCACCGCCCTCGTGGCCAGCCGCTACGGGACGGACGTCGTGGACCGGGCGCAGGCCGTCGGCGCGACCGCCCTGGTGCTCAACCTGCGGCGCCTGACCCTGGAGATCGCCCAGCGGGCCCACAGGTCCGGGCTGAGGTTCTTCACCTGGACGGTCAACACCGAGGAGCAGCTTCGGCTGGCCCTCGCCTTCGGCGCGGACGGCGTGACCACCGACCTCCCCGAGATCAAGGAGGCCGCCGCCCGGTTGCGCGGGGTCAGCCGATCGGCTTGACCAGCAGTTCGAAGGCCAGGTCGTCGCGGAGTGGCAGGCCGAAGCGCTCGTCGCCGTACGGGAACGGCGTGGTCCGGCCGGTGCGCCGGTAGCCGCGCCGCTCGTACCAGGCGATCAGCTCCTCGCGGGCGGAGATCACCGTCATGTGCATCGCGCGCACGCCCCAGCCCTCGACGGCCAGGCGCTCGGCCTCGGCGAGGACCCGTCGGCCCACTCCCCCGCCCTGGAGACCGGGGCGGACGGCGAACATGCCGAAGTAGGCGTGGTCGCCGCGGTGGGCGAGTTGGCAGCAGGCGACCAGTCCGCCGTCCCGCTCGGCCATCAGCAGGCGGCTGCCCTCGGCCCGGATCACGTCCAGGACGTCCTGCGCGTCGGTCCGCTGCCCCGCGAGCAGGTCGGCCTCGGTGGTCCACCCGCCCCGGCTGGACTCGCCCCGGTACGCCGACTCCACCAGCGCCACCAACTGCTCCACGTCGGCCTCGGTGGCGTCGCGGTACAGCAGCTCCCCGGCTGCGGGGGCGGGCACGGTGTCCATGGAACGGCCTTTCGTCGGCAGGCGGGGGCGCACGCCGGAGGCGGGCACGGCCGAGAGTAACGCGCCCCGGCGGCGGCCCGGCGGACGGTCCGGCACGCGATACGGGCGGGGCACTCGGCGGGTCCGTACGTACCCCACGGCATACGCCCCCTCGGCCACCGGGCACCTTCCGCGGCGTTCCCTCGTCGCCCGTTCCCCCCCCTCGCCGGCGCCTCCGATCACCGGCGGGCCTTTCGGACGACCCCGCGTGGCCCCGGCCGGCCTCCGCGAAGGCCGCGCACGCGTCACGCCCCTAGACTCGCCGCATGGTGCATGTGCTGAGCAGCCGGACCCTGTTGCGCCCCGCCGACCCGGAACGGTCGCGGAGCTTCTACGGCGAGACGCTCGGGCTCGCCGTCCACCGCGAGTTCGGCACCGGTCCCGAGCGGGGCACGGTGTACTTCCTCGGCAACGGCTTCCTGGAGGTCTCCGGCCGCGCCGCGGAGCCGGTCACCCCGGGCCTCGTCCTCTGGCTCCAGGTCGCCGACGTGGCCGCTGCCCACCGGGAGCTGGCGGAGCGCGGGGTGGAGGTCCTGCGGGAGCCGCGCCAGGAGCCCTGGGGGCTGGTCGAGATGTGGATCGCGGACCCGGACGGCATCCGGATCGTGCTGGTGGAGATCCCCGCGGAGCACCCCCTGAGATACCGCCCCGGCATCTGACACGGCCCCGGGGCCGTCAGCCCTTCAGTCCGCCGAGCCGCCCCTCGAGCTGGAGGAGCAGGCCGGAGAGCAGGACGGTGAGTTCCTCGTGGCCGTCCTCGTCGAGCCCGGCGAGGACGGCCTTCTCGTACGCGAGCTGCTCGGGGAGGATGCCGTCGACGAGGTCCTGGCCGGCGTCGGTGAGGCGGACCCGGGCGACGCGGCGGTCGCGGGTGTCGGCTCGGCGCTCGACCAGCCTCCGTTCCTGGAGCTGCTTGATCCGCTTGGTCACGGCGGCGCCGGAGGAGAAGGTCTCGCGGGCCAGCTCACCAGGGGTCAGCTCGCCACCCGTCCGGCGCAACGCGCCGAGCAGGTCGAACTCGGCTCTGGTCAGTCCCGCCCGGCGCAGCGGCGCGTCCTCGGCCTGCTGGAGCAGGGCGGCGCAGCGGTTGACCCGTCCGATGATCTCCATGGGGCCGGTGTCGAGACCGGGATGGACGGACCGCCACTGCCGGATCACCCCGGCGACCGTGTCGCCGTCCCGCCGCCCCTGCTCTGCCGTGCCGGTGTTCATGTGCTCGCACCCTTCGGGACGGGGAGCCCCTGTCGTCGTACTGTCGCCGCGAGCGTACGGTGCGCGGCCTGTTCGGCCAGCAGGACCTCCTGCTGGGGCAGGGCCCGCTGCCACCATTCGCCGGAGGCGGCGTCGACCGTGTGCCGCAGCTCCACCAGGGCTCCGGCGAGGCGGCGCCGGCCGCTCTCCAGGGTGGCCCGGTCGGTGCCCGGGGCGGCCAGGGCGGCATCGGCGGCGGCCTGGGCGCGGGCGGTGTCGGCGAGGGCGTCGCCGACGAGGCCGGTGGCCCGCCGGTTGGTGAGGAGGGCGGCGGCGAGGATGCCGACGGCGGCTCCGACCAGCGTGTCGACGATCCGGTCGACGGCGAGTTCCCCGGTGTTCTGGAAGTGGCCGAACTCGGTGATGAGCAGCGCCATCGGAGTGACGCAGACACTGCCGAGCCAGTAGTTGCGGCCGATGAGCGCCTCGGCCCCGAAGTTGAAGGCCAGGCAGCACAGGACGAGGGCGGCCTGGTTGAGGTGGCTCAGCGGGGCGATGGCCACGAAGAGGGCGACGCCGACGAGGTTGCCGACCACCCGCTGGACGCCCCGGGACCAGGTGAGGGTGATGTTGACCTGGAAGATCGAGGCCGCGGTGACGATCGCCCAGTACGGACGGCCGACGCCGAGGGCGTACGACAGGTATCCGGCGAGGGCGCAGCCGACGGCGGTGCGCAGCACGATGGGCAGCAGCGGCGAACCCGGGCCGAGGCCGCGCAGCAGGCGCCGGGCGGGCGTCTCCCGGTAGGCACGTTCGACGGCGACGCCCGCGATCTCGTCGGCGGTGTCCGCCACGTCGGCCGGACGGGGCACCGGGCCCGCGCCGGTGGTGCGGTCCGCCCAGTCGCGCAGCAGCGCGAAGTCGCTCTCGGCCGGGCGGAACAGGGCGGCCTCGGCGTGCACGAGCAGGTGTTCCAGGTCGCGCCGGACCGGCGTGCGGGTCCCGGCTGCGAGCAGCGACTGCCAGGCCGCGTGGGTGGCTCCGGCCGCCTGGGCGCGGGCGCCGGCGGCGTGCTCCGGGCCCGTCTCGCGGGCCTTCGCGACGTAGGCGGCGGTGGCCCGGAGCGCGCGGCTCACCGCGATCCGCTCGGGGCCGTGCCCGCGGACGAGCGCGGGGGCCATGCAGACGGCCCAGGCGAGGACGGCGCCCCCGGCGGCGAGCGCCACCCGGCCCGGCACCTGGCCGAGGGTGGAAGGCGCGAAGAGGGTCGCGGAGGAGATGAAGGTGAGGATGAGCGGGCCGGGCGGCCCGATCCGCACGGTGTCGCAGACGCCCTTCTGCGCGGCGGCCATCAGCGCGCCGACGGCGACGAGCACGTACGGCGAGTCGGTGAGGGCGGCCACGACCAGGGCGAGCGCGAGCCCGGCGACCATGCCGGCGCAGACGCCCGCGAGGGTCCGTGCCCGGGCGGCGTACGGCAGGTTGTGGCAGTACAGGGCGCACAGCGAGCCCGCCATCGTGAACATCGCGAGGTCGATCCTGCCCAGCAGAAGCAGCGTGATGTTGGGCAGCCCGGCCGCCACGACCACGCTGTACGCCCGCTTGTACCAGATGTCGGCGGGCGCTTTGAGGGCGAGGAGCCCGGCGAGGGGGAGGCGGTGGACGCGCCGTGCGGGGGCGGTGAGGGAGGTGGAGGGTGGTGCGCTGCTCATACGAAGACCTTAACAGGTGTTTTACTCGCGAAACATTTCCCGTTACACCTACCCCGCCGCGCGGCGGGACCCCTGCGGGCAGCCGGGCGCACGCCTGGCTCATCGGGCCATCACATGCGCCCCCCTTCGCACATCCGTGCGCCCGGGTGGGCCGGGTGAGGCCCGGGCATGACCATCGCGACACCGCCCGACGGGGGCGGACCACACCACCGGGGAGGACTTCACCGTGCACGGACCCGTCTCCGCCGCCTGGCTGCTGGTCGCGCTCTGCCTGGCGAGCGGGGCGTACTGCCTCCTGCGCATGCGCGCCCGGGGCCCCGGCGGGCAGGAGGCGGCCGGCGAGGCGCTGATGGGGTTCGGGATGGCGGTGATGGCGGTCCCCGCGGCGTTCGTCACGCTGCCGGGGGCGGTGTGGTTCGCCGGCGCGGCCGCCTTCACGGCCACCGGCGTCCACGCGATCCTGGCCGCCCGTCGCAGCCCGCACCACCTGCACCACCTCGTGGGTTCGGCGGCGATGGTCTACATGTCGCTGGTGATGGCGGCCGCCCCCACCTCCCACCACGCCCACCACACGGCCCCGGGCGGGCTGCCCGTCGTCACCGGCGTCCTCCTCGCCTACTTCGCCGGGTACGCCCTGCTCGCCGGCGTGCGCCTCATACCGGCCCCGGTCGCCGCCTCCGGGGGCCCGAGCTCCGCCGCCGGGCCCCCGGGGTGGGGGGAGCGTGCCGAGCTGGCACTCGTCTGCCGCCTCACGATGGCGATAGCCATGGTCTCGATGCTGCTCGCCATGTGAGCGGTGACCGCCTGCCGCCCCGGTGGGCCCGCAGGCGCCCCACCGGGCCCTCCCGGACCAGCAAACGTGTCATGCGTCACTTGGTGCGACGCGGCGGGGTACCACGGCGGACGCCGCTTCTATGCTGTGGCCATGATGCTCCCCGTCGCGCTGCTGCTGCTGGGTGCCCTGACCGCCGTGCTCGCTCCGCGCCTCATCGCGCGGGCGCAGTGGCGGGAGAGGGAGCCCGTCGTCGCGCTCTGGGTGTGGCAGTGCGTCGTCGCCGGGGTGCTGCTCTGCTGCGTGCTCGCGATGGCGCTCACCGGCGCCGCCGCCTGGCACCTGGTCCGCGGACACGTCTTCGCACCCGCCCCGCACGCCGTCGTCGAGGCGTACGCCCTGGGCGCCTACGGCCCCTGGGCGCCGGCGACCTCGGCCGTCCTGGCACTGGGCGGGGTGTGGACGGTGGTCATGCTGGTCCGGGAGGTCGTCCGGGCACGGGCGCGCCGACGGCAGCGCCGCGCCGAACTGCTGGTCCGCTCCCCCCTCCTGCCGGGCGAGGAGCGTGACCAGGAGCGGCTGGTGGTCCTGGAGGGCGACCGGCCCGACGCCTGGTGGCTCCCCGGCCCCTCCCCTCAGCTCGTGATCACCACGGCGGCGCTGCGCAAGCTCGACGGCCGCCAGCTCGACGCCATCGCGGCCCACGAACAGGGCCACGCGAAGATGCGCCACGACTGGCTGCGGCACATCTCCGCAGCGCTCGCTCAGGGGTTCCCGCAGGTGCCGTTCTTCGCGGCGTTCCGCGACGAGATGCACCGGCTGGTGGAGTTGGCCGCCGACGACATGGCCTCGCGTCGCTTCGGCCGCCTCACCACGGCCCTCGCCCTGGTGGAACTGAACGAGGACCGCGGCGTGTTCGGCCCCGGTCCCGCGCCCGAAGCTCATCTCCCCCAGCGGGTGGACCGGTTGCTGGCACCGCAGGCCCGCCTGGCGCCGATCCACCGGCTGCGGCTGACCGCCGCGGCGGCGGTGGTGCCGGCCGTGCCACTGGTACTCGCCTTCGGCCCCGGCATCCTCGCCCTGGGCTGACATCAGCCTGCTCCCCTTCGTGTGGCGAGCATGTCCGCGCTCGATCGGGTAGGTGACCATCGTGACCATGGCACCCCGCTCGCCGCTCCATGACCCGCCCCGCGCTTCGCCACCCCGTGCCGCCCCGACTTGGGCGGCGGCCCTGGCCGGGCTCTCCGCCCTGTTGCTGACGCTGGTGGCCGTGGTCTGGCCGCCCCTGGCGAACTGGGACGCCTCGGTCGCCGTGGCGGCCCACGAGGCGGCCGTCGGCCACCCCGGAGCGACAAGGGTGAACCGGGTGCTCAGCGACTGGGTGTGGGATCCCTGGACGATGCGGGCCGTCGCCGCCGCCGCCGTGCTGTGGCTCTGGTGGCGCGGAACCACGCGACTGGCGGTGGCGGTCGGCGGGGCCTGCCTGGCCGCGGCTCTGGTGCAGCAACTCCTCAAGGCGGCTGTCGGCCGGGAACGCCCCGAGTGGCCCGACCCGGTCGACTCCGCGCACTTCGCCGCGTACCCCTCGGGCCACGCCATGACCGCCACGGTGACGTGCGGCCTGGTCGTCTGGGTGCTGCATCTGTCGAGGGTGGGGCGCCCCGTCCTGGTCAGCGCGTGGACGGTGGCGGCGGTGTCGGTGGCCGGCGTCGGCGCGACCCGGGTGTGGCTGGGCGTCCACTGGCCCACCGACGTACTGGGAGGCTGGCTGCTGGGCGGCCTGACGGTGGCCCTCGCCGCCCTCGTGTACGACCGGGCGGGGACGGCTGACCGAAGTGTTCGCCCGGCTCCCCCGGGCTCGGCGGGCGGGGCGGGGTCCGGCGCGTAGCGCGGTGGGTCCCCGGCCCCGGCCCACTCCACAGCCCTGTTCCTCGCCCGCACCGGAGGTCGCGGCTGGAGGCGAGGACGCCGTTGCATCCCGGGGGGCGGGCGTCTGCGGGACCCGCTCCTGCGCGGCGGCCGGGCCTGGCGGGAGGCGCCCGGACTACGGCCGTCGCTCCCCCAGGCGCCTGGCGCGTACGGCCCGTCCGGGACGGCAGCGGCGCGGAGGACACCCACGGAGGTCGCAGGCGCTGCCCGCCGAAGGTCCGCCGGGCGGAATACTCTGTCGACATGAGCGAACGAGGAATGCAGGAGCTGGCCCTGCTGCTGCTGACGGCGCTGGCGAATTCCCCTCGCCACGGTTATGCCGTCGCCCAGGAGGTCAGGACCATCACCGACGGCCGGGTGGCACCGCGTACCGGTGCGCTCTACGGGGCGCTGGACAGGCTGCTGGCGGAGGGGTTGATCGAGGTGGAGCGTGAGGAGGTGGTGGGCGGCCGGGCCCGTCGCGTCTTCGCTCTCGCTCCCGCGGGCCGCCAGAGGCTGGAGGCCGAGGCGGAGCGGCTGGCCGCGACCGTCCGGGAGGTCAGGCGGCGTCTGGCCGACGGGGCGGCGGCGCCGGCGTGAGCGATCCCCTGGTCCGTCTGTACCCGGCCGCGTACCGGGCTGCTCACGGGCAGGAGATCATCGACGTCCACCGGGAGATGACGGCGGACCTGTCGCGTCCGGCCCGGCTGCGCGCGGACGCCGACCTGGCCGCGCACGCCCTGCGGGTGCGGCTGCGGCTTGACTCGGCATCGCCCGCAGGGCGTTTCTTCGCCCTGGCCGCTCCGTTCGCACTGGCGGCCGGCGCGGTGGACAGCGGGTTGCAACTGGCACGCTGGTACGCCGGGCTCGTTCTCTCGCCGGCCCCGGTACGGGTACAGCTCTCCGCCATGGACGGCCCGTGGGCCCTGTACATGCTGTTCTCCCTGCTGGTGTGCGTCGGCACGGTCACCGCCTTGACCGGCCGGTGGGGGCCGGGCGTGGGGATGGCCGTGTGCGGGCTGCTGGGGTCGGCCCTGCGGTGGGCCGTCGGCGGCCACCTGTACGACGAAGGGGCCACCGCTCCGCTCGCGGCGCTGCTGACCGTCGCCGTCGTGCTCGCCTGCCCTCCGGACCGGCGCGGTGACAGGCGGCTGTCGGCGGCGGCCGGAGTCATGGCTGCCGTGGCGTGGTTCCCCGTCGTCGCCGTGCGCGCGGGAACGTACACGGGGGCCTTCGGCGTGACCACGGACTACGGCGCCTGGCCGATGCTGGTCCTCGCCTTCACGGGGGCCGCCCTCGCCCTTCGCGCGCGTTCCCCGGGTCTGCGCGAGACGGGCGCGATGGCGGTGGCCTCTCCGCCGCTGGTCGCCCACTCCTACGCGACCGCCTGGGGCGATCTCCGGCCCGTCCTCGGCGCCCTTCTCCTGCTGTCGGTCGTGGCCGCGCTCACCGCGTCCCTCCAGGCGGTGCGCCGCCGGCGCTGACCCGGCCTCCGCTTTCGGCAGGCCAGCCCGCCGACGGCGGCCTGCTGCGCGGGGCCGGCCGTGCGTCCCGCCCGACGGCTTCGCGCCGGCCGCGCACCGCGCTCGGCGCATGTTGCCATAGTCCGGCGAGCTGAATACTCTGTCCGAGGTTCTATCGGGGAGGGCTGTCCGGGCCTGCCGCGCGATCTCGGCGCCCCCGACGGAAGGGGCGCCGCAGGGCGAGGCGCAGGACCCCCCTTCCGGCCCGTTCCGAGCAGAGAAGACCATCAAGTGCCGTTCACCTTGTCCCACCCCGCGGCAGTGCTGCCGCTGCTGCGCCGGCCGTTCGTTCCGGCGTCTCTGGTCGCGGGCGCCATGGCACCCGACGTCCCGTACTTCCTGAACACCCTCGGCGTGTCCGAGACCAGCCCCGAGGACTGGTACGGACCGCTCCTCAACGCCACGGAGACCCACTCGCTCAGCACGGGCCTGCTGGTCAGCCTGCCGCTCGCCGTCGGCCTGGTCGCCGTCTGCCGGATGCTGCGGGCGCCGGTCACAGCACTGCTCCCGCCCCGCCTCCACCTACCCGGACCCGAGCGGACGAGCGGCCTGCCCGCCAAGACCCGCCACACCCTGTGGCTGCTGGTCTCCGCCCTGATCGGTGTCGCCTCACACCTCGCCTGGGACTCCCTCACCCACGCCGACGGCTTCCTGCTCACTCACGTGCAGCCGGCGCGCGCGGGCCTGGGAGGCCTGTCGGCCGACCGGCTGCTCCAGTACGCGAGCACCGCCTTCGGCCTGGCGGCCGTCGGCCGGCACCTCTGGCGGCGCCGCGACCGCCTGCGCCCCCGCGGCGGCACCGACACCGTCGTCCGCCTGCGCCCCGCCACGCGGTGGGGCGTGGTGACTCTGCTGGTCGCGGCACCCGTACTGGGCGGCGCCGTCACCGTGCGCGACGACTTCGACGCCTACCGCTACGTGACCGAAGTGGACCACAGCCGACCGGCCACCGTCGTCAGCCTGGGCGACGGCGCGAGCGAGACCGTCCACCCCTCCAAGACGGTCCGGGCTCCGTGGGGGACCCTCGCCGAAGGCGTGCTGACCGGAGCCGCCAAGAGAGCGGGCGCTTCGTTCGCGGTCGCACTGCTGCTCTACTCCGCGACCTGGCAGATCGGCACCGTCGCGCGCCGGCCGGTGACGGCATCCGGCCGCGCCCCCTCGCCGCGACCGGCTCAGGACGGGAAGTGACGGCGCTCGGCGGACTGTTTCCGCGCTCTCACCGCCGAGACGCGAGCCCCGGCGACGGGCGGTCGCGGTCGCGCCGGGCGACCGCGGCGGCCCCGGGGCGCGCCCACCGCCCCGCGGAGCGGACAGCTCTGCCACCGGCCGGGGCCGCCGTGGGCCAGGCCCACGGGCGGGCCGACAGGCCGGAGCGGCGGGCGGACCCCGGCGCCCTGTGGCACGAGCACGGTGTCCGAAAAGCCGGTCCGAGGCCCTTCGCGCTCGCCCGGGAGCGGCTGGGGGCGGTTCCCGTGACCACCCTCATGGGCGGCGGACGCCGACGGGGGTGCCGCGGCGCTCGACCGCGCGGTGCGCTTCGCAGAGCAGCCGCCCGTGCGCGAACGGCCCGACGGGCGACTGCTCCCCGCACGGGGCGGGGGGAGCGCGCGGCGGCCGTGTGACGGGCGGGGGCCATGCGGCGCGGGGCGGGCGTTCAGGACTGGTAGCCCTCGACCTCGTCGGTGGGGCGGGCCGGGCCTCGTCCGGGTTCCCGCCGAACTCGGCCTTGGCGCGGCGCCGGCGGAGCAGGTCCCCGCACCGGTCGAGTGCGCGTGCTGGAGCGGTGAGGCGGGCCTGCTCGGTCGCGGGGCCGGTCTCACCGGCCTCCAGCGAGGCCCGCGGGCGCTTCTCGGCCTCGACCATCGCGGTGGTGTTGCGCAGGATGTCCTGTTGGTCCATGCTCGGCTGCCTCCTCGCCTCCCCCTGCCGGCCCGGGGAAGGGACCCGGGAGCGCGCGATCGGAGCGCGTCCGGCCGGGAAGACCCTCGTCCCCCGGCACGGCCGGGAGCCGTTCCGGGGGACGAGAACCGGGCAGGTGGCGCGTACCCCGGAAGCGGCCGGGGTGGGCGGGGCTCAGTCGAGGTAGTCCGGCTGCGTCTGGACGTTCAGCTCGTCGAGCCGGACCTTCTTGGCCGGGTCGGTGCGCCGGTCGTCCAGCTTCAGGACGTCGAAGCCCTTCGCCATGTCGTTGGAGTAGATGTAGCCGTTGTAGTAGTACGCCGACCAGGAGCCGCCGGCGATGAGGGTGTCGGCGCTCAGCGGGCCGCGTTCGAAGTAGGCGATCTCGCGGGGCTTGGCCGACTCGGTGAAGTCCCAGACGGACACGCCGCCCTGGTACCACGCCTGGACCATGATGTCGCGGCCCTTGACCGGGATGAGCGAGCCGTTGTGGGCGACGCAGTTCTCGGTGTCGGCCTGATGGCGGTCGATCTTGAAGTAGCCGCGGAAGACCAGCTCGGGCTTCTTGTCCCTGCCCTTGCGGACCAGGTCGTAGATGCCGTCGGCACCCCGCTCGGGGCCGGTCTCCTCGTTGCAGGTGGCCGCGCCACCGCCGCCGAGTTCGTCGGTGAAGACGACCTTGTCCGCCTTCTGGTTGAAGGTCGCGGAGTGCCAGAACGCGAAGTTCTCGTTGTCCTGGACCCGGTCGACGACCTTGGGCTTCTCCGGGTTCTCGATGTCGAGGAGGATGCCGTCGCCCATGCAGGCACCGGCGGCGAGGTTCTTGTGCGGCAGCGCGGTGATGTCGTGGCAGCCGGTGGTCTTGGAGACTCCCGGGTGGGTCGGAGCGCCCGGGTTGCCGCCGCCGTCCGGCCCCTCGCCGGGGAACAGCACGGGGAAGTCGATGACCGCGGCCTTCTGCGGCGCCTTGCGAGGCACCTTGACTATGGAGATGCCGTCATGCGGAGGCCGGCAGTCGGGGAACGCGGCGCTGGGCGAGTACGAGGAGACGTACACGTAGACGTTCTCGCGGTCCGGGACCAGGGTGTGGGTGTGCGAACCGCAGGCGGTCTCGACGGCGGCGACGTACCGCGGCTTGCGCTTGTCACTGATGTCGAAGACCTTCATGCCCTCCCAGGAGGACTTCTCGGTGGCGGGCTGGGTGGTGCTCGCACAGGAGTCGTCGCTGCGGGAGGAGTCGGTGGAGAGGAAGAGCAGGTCGCCGGAGACCGAGACGTCGTTCTGGGAACCGGGGCAGAGGACCTGGGCGACGGTCTTGGGCTTCTTCGGGTTGCTGAGGTCGAAGACGCGGAAGCCGTCGTAGTTTCCCGCGAAGGCGTACTCGCCCTGGAAGGCCAGGTCGGAGTTGGTACCGGGGAGGGCGTCCTTGGGGATGTTGGCGAGGTGCTCGATGTTCTGGGAGTGGACGATCTCGTCCGGGGCGGGGATCTCGCCGGCGGCGATGGCCGCCTCGGTGTCGGCGGCTTCGCTCTTGCTGACGCGCTCCGAGACCTCGGGGGTGTCCCCGGGGCCCGGGACGGCCATGGCGGGCCCCACGGTGAGCAGGGACGCGAGCATGCCAACTGCGGCAGCGGCAACGGTGAGGCGTCTACGCCTCGGCCGGGGGGTGTGGGACAGGGTCACTGCGTCCTCCCTGGTCGCCGTTCGCACGAACGGTTCTGTGGATTCCCGCAGTATCGCTTTCATCATGCACAGATCAACAGGTGGCAACATACTTGTCATCAGACTTTCCGGACCCTCGCCCGTGACGTCGCGTCAGGGCAGTGCCCCGCCCTCGCACTTCAGGAGGCAGTCGTGCCGATACCCCGCCCTCTCGCCCCGCGCCGCCGCGTCCCGCACGCCCTGGCAGCCGTCGCCGCGGCGGCCCTGCTCGCCGGGTGCACCGGCTCGACGGAACCGGCGGCGAAGGCCGCGTCCGGACCGGGCCCGTCGGTGATCGCGCCGGGCCGCCCGGGTGAGGAGGCGGAGACCCTGACGGCCGAGGAGGCGGAGCGCCGCAGGCCGGACGACAGCCCGAACTCGGCCGACTTCGCCTACATCGAGATGATGATCGAGCACCACGGGCAGGCACTGGAGATGGCCCGGCTGGTGCCCGGGCGGGTGCACAGCAAGCGCGTCAGGTCGCTGGCCGACCGCATCGAGGCAGGGCAGAAGCCGGAGATCGGCGCCATGAAGGCGTGGCTGAAGAACAACGGCGGACCGCGCGGCAAGGGCCACGACCACGACGCCATGGCCGGGATGGCGACGCCGCGGCAGCTCGAACGACTGGCGGAGGCGGACGGCGAGGAGTTCGACAGGCTGTTCCTGAAGCTGATGACCACTCACCACGCGGGTGCCGTCTCGATGGCCACCGACGTGCTGGGCGCCGGCAACAACGTCCAGGTCGAGGAGATGGCCGACGATGTGATCGCGACCCAGAGCACCGAGATCGACCGGATGCGCGACATGCTCTGAACCGGAACTCCCCCGCCCGCGCCCCCTCCTCCCTCCCGCACCCGTTCTCGGCACGCCCTCCGTGCCTTCGGGGCGCCGGCCGCCTACCGGGCCCACGAGCGGGACACACAGCGGCTACGGGCCGCGACCCGCAAGACGCGCAGGACACCCGGCGCTCCCCGCCCTGCTCGCCCCACCGCTCACGCCCGGCGCGCCGATGACCGCCCGGCCGCCCGCCCGCTTCGTCGACGAGTCCGCCCCGCTGGGCGCCGTCGCCGGCAGTACGCGCTCGCGGCGTAGGCGGGTTCGGTGGCGGCCCCGCTGAGCACCGCGGGGGCCACGCGCCGGTCCGCCGCGGGCCTCGCCCCGCCTGATCACCACCGGCCCGCCGGTGTGGGGCGTCGCCGCCCTCGTCCGGCGCGTCGGCCTCCGGCGGTCCGGCGTCCGGCCGCCGGTCCCACAGGGCCGCGCCTTCACCGCGGTCGTCCGATGGCGATGACCGGCGCCGGCCGGCGGAGCGCCGCGCGCGGTCCCCGACCTGACCGGGGTGACGATCTCGGCGGCCGTCGGCTGCTGCCGGCGGGTCGCCCACGGTGACGGCCAGCCCCCGGCCACCGGCTCCGGACGGTGCCGCGCGGCGCACCGGCGCCCGGGTGCGTCACGCGTACGCGCTCGGTCCGCCCTTCAGCCCTCCGCCGGGCCGGAGCGGGAAAGCGGCGCCCGGGGCGTCAGCCTCCGTGGGCCTGACGGGCGGCCCCGGCGAGGACGCTGTCGAGCAGGCCGGGGAAGAGCAGGTCGAGGTCGTCCCGGCGCAACGCGTTGAGCTTGGCGGTCCCCCGGTAGGTCTGGCGGATGACCCCGCTCTCCCTGAGGACACGGAAGTGGTGCGTGCTGGTCGACTTGGTCACCGGGAGCTGCAACTGCGTACAGGACTGCTCCGTGCCGCCGGCGTCCAGCGCGCACACCACCCGTAGCCGCATCGGGTCCGCGAGGGCGTGCAGGACCTCCTCCAGGCGGATGCGGTCGCGCGTCGGATGGACGAGGGTGCGGGGGCTCTCGGCGGTGGTCATCTCGGTCGCCCTTCCTGACTGGCACGGTGCGCGGCGGTCCCGGCCTGGCGCCACGGACTCCGCATTGTACGAAGAGAGCCGTAGTTTGACATCCGGCGTACTACGACGACTATCGTACCGCCCGTTCGGCCCCCGTGACGCGACGGAGTACACCATGACCTCCCTGTTCGAACCGCTCACCCTGCGGTCCCTCACCATCCCGAACCGCATCTGGATGGCCCCCATGTGCCAGTACTCGGCCCCGGCGACCGGCCCCACGGCCGGCCGCCCCACCGACTGGCACCTCCAGCACTACGGCGCCCGGGCGGCGGGCGGCGCGGGCCTGATCCTGCTGGAGGCGACCGCCGTGGCACCCGAGGGCCGGATCAGCCCGTGGGATCTCGGCCTGTGGAACGACGGGCAGACGGCGGCGCTGCGCCGGATCACCTCGTTCCTCACCTCCCAGGGGACGGTCCCCGGTATCCAGCTCGCCCATGCCGGGCGCAAGGCCTCCTGCGAGGCGCCCTGGCGCGGCGGCAAGGCCATCTCCGCCGCCGACGGCGGCTGGCAGCCGGTGGGCCCGAGCCCGGTGCCGTTCGACGCGGCCAGCCCCGTCCCGCACGAGCTGACGGTGGACGAGATCCAGGGCGTGGTCCGGCAGTTCGCCGAGGCCGCGCGCCGGTCGCTGGAAGCGGGCTTCGAGGTGGTCGAGGTCCACGGCGCCCACGGCTACCTGATCGGCGAGTTCCTCTCGCCGCACAGCAACCACCGCACCGATGCCTACGGCGGGTCGTTCGAGAACCGCGTGCGGTTCGCCCTCGAGGTCGTCGACGCCGTGCGCGCGGTGTGGCCCGAGGAGAAGCCGCTCCTCTTCCGCGTCTCCGCCACCGACTGGCTGGACGAGGGCGGCTGGACCGCCGACGACACCGTACGCCTGGCCCCGCTCCTCCAGGAGCGCGGCGTCGACCTGCTGGACGCCTCCACCGGAGGCAACGCGGCCGGGGTGTCCATCCCGGTCGGCCCCGGCTACCAGGTCCCCTTCGCCGCCCGCGTGCGCAACGAGACCGGGCTGCCCTCGGCCGCCGTGGGCCTGCTCACCGACCCGGAGCAGGCCGCGAAGGTGCTGGCCAACGGCGAGGCGGACGCCGTCCTCCTCGGCCGCGAACTGCTGCGCGACGCCCACTGGCCGCGTCGGGCAGCCCGCGAACTCGGTGGCACGGTCCGCGTGCCGCAGCAGTACGGCCGGAGCTGACACGCCCCGCCGAGGGGACGCCGGACGCCTCAGCGGCTGGTCTCCGCCCGGCGGCAGGCCGCCTTGCGGACCGGCGGGTGCGTGGCCGCCGACCGAGCCGGGGGCCCCGGTACAGGCCGCTGACCGCGCCCCTGCCCGGGGCCGGGGCGGTCCCGCCCGGGCCGGCCCTCCGGCGCCGACGGCTTCGGCCCCGGAGCCGGGCGTGGCGCCGGGGAGTGCGCGGCCTGACCCCGCCGCCCGTCACGTCCGGCCAGTTCGGACAGGAGTCTGGCCTTGAGGGCGCCCCGTACGTCGGAGGTGAGCCGGGCCGGGTCGAGATGGCCCGGCCCGCTCTCGAAGGCGCGGAGCTCCTCGCGGATGCGGGTGTACGCCTCCGGGTGGGCCTCGGCGAGACGGAGCCGGGCGTAGGCACCGGCCTCCCGGCGGGCGGTGTTGACCGGGTCGGCGCGCTCGCGGCGGACGATCTCCGCCATCAGGGTGCGGACGGTCCGGTCGCAGTCCAGGCGGCGCTGCTGGACGGCGCAGAAGAACCGGCGGGCGTTGACGATCTGCATCGCCTCCTGGCGGGGCAGCTCGGCGAGGTCGAGGGGCGCGCGCCCGAGGGCGGTGGCCGAGGAGGCGCGGGCGGGGCCCACCGTCAGGTCGCAGAGCCGGGCGAGTCCCGCGTGCCAGCGGCGCAGGACCAGGGGGTGGCGGAGCAGGACGTTCCTGGCGTTCTGCTCCCGCACGTCGTCGGCGACGGCGGCACGGAAGGTGTCGTCGGGCAGCTCCAGCAGGGCGGTCACCTCGGGGCCGGCTGTGACCCGGAGGCGGCCTTGGGCGACGGCCTGTTCGATGGAGTCGAAGACGTCCCGGGAGGCGGAGCCGCGCCGCAGCGGCGGGATGCCCAGTTCGGCGACGCGGGCGGTGAAGAGCGCCTCGTACTCCTCGGGGAGGGCCTTGCTCAGCCAGCTCAGCGCGGTCGCGCGGGCGGTCAGCAGCCGGCCCCGCTCCAGTCGCTCGCGGTCCTGGCGGCGGTACTCGGCGGCGACGCAGCGGGCTTCGTGGAGACGGACGCGGACCTGGCGGAGCTGCCCTTCGACACGCCGCAGCCGCGGGTCCCCGAGCAGGGCCATCCGCTCGGCGGAGACCTGCAGCTCCCCTTCGGCCCAGACCAGCGCGTCGGCCCAGTCCAGATGCCATTCGAGGCCGTCCAGCAGTCGCCGGACGGGCGCGGGCAGGCGGCGCGTCGCGTCGGCCACGGCCGCGGTGACGAGATTGCCGAAGTCCTCCTCGAACCGCTTCACCAGCACCTCGGCGGGCAGCCGCGCGACATCGCGCAGCCGCAGCATCCGCTCCGTTCCGGTCGACCTCACGACGGCCGCCCCCTCTCCGCACTCGCTCGACTACTCACCGTAGCCGATCAGATGAACGGCTCGGCTTCGACGCGGCGATTCGGCCAGAGGAGGGCTTGATCTCAACCATGCCCGGCCACCGGTCTCCCGCTCCCGCCGGGCCGTGCACCCCGTCCGGGTGGGCGCGGCCGCCGGGCCGGGGCAACTTCCGGGCCGTTGTCAGTGGCCGGGGTCACACTGGGCCGGGCCGGAAGGGCGAACTTCGTGGAGGTGGCGGGATGTCCGAGGTACTGCTGGCGGTCGGGACACGCAAGGGGCTCTTCCTGGGCCGGCGCCGCGCGGGCGCCTGGGAGTTCGAGGGCGCGCACTTCACCGGCGAGGCGGTGTACGCGGTGGGGCTGGACACCCGCGGCCCGGTGCCGCGCGTCCTGGTGGGCGCGGACAGCGCGCACTGGGGCCCCTCGGTCCTCCGCTCCGACGACCTGGGCGCGAGCTGGCAGGAGCCCGCCTCCCTCACGGTGCGGTTCCCCGAAGGGACGGGAGCCTCGCTGGAGCGCCTCTGGCAGCTCCAGCCGGCCGGTCCGGAGGCGCCGGGCGTGGTGTACGCGGGTGCGGAACCCGCCGCGCTCTTCGCCTCCCGGGACGGCGGCGACACGTTCGCACTGGTCCGCTCCCTCTGGGAGCATCCGACGCGATCCCGCTGGCAGCCGGGGGGCGGCGGCGAAGGGCTGCACACGGTGGTGACGGACCCCCGGGACGCGGACGCGCTGACGGTCGCGGTCTCGGCCGCCGGAGTGTTCCGCAGCCGGGACGGAGGTGCGAGCTGGGCCCCTTCCAACAGGGGCATCTCCGCGGACTTCCTCCCGGGCCCCGACCCGGAGTTCGGCCAGTGCGTGCACAAGATCGCCCGGGACGCGGCCGACCCGGACCGCCTCTACCTCCAGAACCACTGGGGGGTCTACCGCAGCGACGACGCGGGCGCCCACTGGTCGGACATCGGCGGGGCCCTCCCCTCGGACTTCGGATTCACCGTGCTCGCCCACCCCTCCCGCGCGGACACCGCCTACGTCTTCCCGATCGCCGCGGACAGCGACCGCGTCCCGGCCGGGCACCGGTGCCGCCTCTTCCGCACCACGGACGGCGGCGCGCACTGGGAGCCCCTGTCCCGCGGCCTCCCCACGGAGGACCACTACGGCACCGTGCTGCGCGACGCCCTGTGCACCGACGGCGCCGACCCCGCGGGGATGTACTTCGGCAACCGCAACGGCGAGCTGTACGCCAGCGCCGACGAGGGCGAGAGCTGGCGGCAGTTGGCCGCCCACCTGCCCGACGTGCTGTGCGTACGGGCGGCGGTGGCGGGGTGAGTCCGCTTTAGGACCCCAGGTACCGCAGCACCGCGAGCACACCGTGTCGGTGAGTTCGGTGGGGAAGAGCCTCCAGTCGGTCTTCGACAAGCTGGAGCTGACGCCGACCTCCGGCACAGCCGGTGAGGGCCTCGCGGGGGCCGAGGCTGTCCGGGGCGGTGGGGTGGACGCGCCAGGCCACTTCACGGAGTTCCGTGAGGAGTTCCCGAGCCTCCCGGTGCGCCTGCTCGGTCATGTGGTCCGTCCGGGTGCCTCCTGGCTCGTGGGGAGGCGGCGCCCGCCCGGTGCCGCGCCGCACCGGGAGGGCCGGAGGTGCGGCGCGACGGCGGTGGGCGGTTCACCGTCGGGCCGGGTGAGGTGTTCCGTGATGTCCCGGGCCCGGGGCGGAGGCGGTACACCCCCGCGTTCCGTCTACGGCAGCCGCCAGTCGACCGGTGCGGCGCCCTGCTGCGCGAGGAAGTCGTTGGTGCGGCTGAAGGGGCGGGAGCCGAAGAAGCCGCGGTCGGCGGAGCGCGGCGACGGGTGGACCGACTCGATGACCGGGTAGTGGCTCAGGAAGCGGCGCAGGCCGCGGGCGTCCGAGCCCCAGAGGATCGACACCAGAGGTCTGCCGCGCCCGGCCAGAGCGCGGATGGCCTGCTCGGTGACCTCTTCCCAGCCCTTGCCGCGGTGCGAGCCGGGCGAGCCCGGACGGGTCGTCAGGGCTCGGTTCAGCAGCAGGACGCCCTGGCCCGTCCAGGGGGTGAGGTCGCCGTTGGAGGGCTGCGGCAGTCCGAGGTCGCTCTGAAGCTCCTGGAAGATGTTGACCAGGCTGGGCGGGAGTCTGCGGACCTCCGGAGCCACCGCGAAGCTCAGCCCGATCGGCATGCCGGGGGTCGGGTAGGGGTCCTGCCCGACGATCAGGACGCGTACCTCGTCGAAGGGCTGCTGGAAGGCGCGCAGGACGTGCGGGCCGGCGGGCAGGTAGGTGCGGCCGGCGCCGATCTCCGCGCGCAGGAACTCCCCCATCGCCCCGACGCGACCGGCCACCGGTTCGAGGGCCTTCGCCCAGCCCGCTTCCACCAATTCATGCAAAGGTCGTGGTGCCACGAGGGGGACTCTAGCGACCCTCCGCCCGTCACCCCACACCGAGCCGTCCCAGCGGGACGCGAACGGTCCGGTGGCGCTACCCTTCGTCCTCGTCGCCGCCGTCCGGCCGGTCCGAGGAGAGGGAGGGGAACCCGTTGCGCCCGGTGAACACCCCATGCACACAGCAGACTTGCCTCCGCGTCGGCACACCGGCCCGGTGGGCGCGATGACGGGCGGCGGCGCGGCAGCCCCTCGCACCCGCTTCGGAGCTGTCCTCGGGGTCGACTCGGGCGGCTCGGGGCTCCGCGCGGCGCTCGCTCCGGTGGGCTCCCCCGAGGACGCGGTGACGGCCACGGGCACACACCCGGTGCGGACCTCGGCGCGCGGCATCGACGCCGGTCACTTCATGGAGCTGCTGCTGCCGCTGGTACGGGATCTGCGGGAGCGCGCGCCCTCCGGCGGCGAACCCCCGGTGGCCGTCGCGGTGGGGGCGGCCGGGATGGCGACCCTCGGCGACGACCTGCGGGCCGGGCTGCCGGACGCGCTGGCGGCGGGCGGCGTGACCGGGCCGCTCGCGCTGGCCGCCGACGCGGTGACCGCGTACACGGGGGCGCTCGGGGTAAGGCCGGGGGCGGTGGTCGCGGTGGGCACCGGGATGATCGCGCTCGGCACGGATCTGCGCGCGTGGCGGCGGGCGGACGGCTGGGGACACCTGCTGGGTGACAGCGGTGGGGGCGCGTGGCTGGGACGGGCGGGCCTGGAGGCGGCGTTCCGGGCGTTCGACGGGCGCGCGGGGGGTTCGAAGGCGCTGCTGACCGCGGCCGAGGAGCGGTTCGGCGCCCTGCCGGGGATTCCGGCCCGGCTCTACCCCCGCCCGGACCGGGCGGCGGTGCTGGCGTCGTTCGCGCCGGACGTGGCCCGGTGCGCGCGGGAGGGCGATGCGACGGCGGCGGCGCTGCTGACCGAGGCGGCGGGTCACATCGTGGACGCCGTCGAGGCCGTGCTGCCCCACCGGGACGGCGGCGAGGTCGCGTGCACGGGAGGACTCCTGCGGCTGGGCGCCCCGCTGACCGTGCCGCTGGGCGAGGAGCTTGCGCGCAGGCTGCCTGGGGCGCGGGTGGCGCCGCCGGCGGGTGATCCGCTGCACGGGGCCGTGGTGCTCGCCTCGGCGCTGGCGACGGGGGCGCAGGACCTGCCCGTGGACGGGCGGCTGCTGTGGTGCTCGACGGGCGCGGAGTCGGGCCGGGACGGAGCCAGACCCTGAGGCGCGCCGGGACACGCCCCGGAGTGGCACTTCCGCGACCTGGAGTTGTCACCCGTGAGCCGGACAACAGGGCCGTGTGACCGCAGAGTTCACCACATCGGTGCACACGACCGCAAAAAGGGCGCCCGAACCGGGCACTTGGAACGGATAAATCCGGACGGATGCCGTACTGCCGCACCCTCCCCGAACAGGGGCGGACCGAAAGCCAGTAGCATGCGGCGCCATGAGCTCCCCCACTGGGCCCGCTTCCGGCCTGCCTGTACGAATGCCGCGACCCCGCCAGTCCGGTCGGCACCGCCGTCCGGAACCGGTGGTGGCTCCCGAGGGCGCGCCCGCCCTCGTCCTCGCCGTGCCCGGGGTCCCCGGCGCACCCACCCGCAGTCTTGCCGAGGAGGTCGTGAGCATCGCCCGCGCCGAGCTTCCCGGCCTCGATGCGCGCATCGGTTTCCTGGAGGGCGACGACGAGGAGTTCCCGACGCTCCAGTCGGTGCTCGCGCACGCCGCCGAGGAGCGGACCGCCCGCGCCGAGCAGGCCCGCGCCGCCGGGGTCGAGGCGGCCGACCCGGACGGCCCGGCCGCCGTGGTCGTGCCGCTGCTGGCCGGTCCGGACAGCGCCCTGACGCGCCGCGTCCGGCAGGCCGTGATCGACAGCCGGGCCCCGGTCGAGCTGACCGACGTGCTCGGCCCGCACCCGCTGCTGGCGGAGGCCCTGCACGTGCGGCTCTCGGAGGCCGGGCTGGCCCGGGCGGACCGGGCGCGGCTGTTCACGGTGGCGACCGCGGCCGACGGCATCATCCTGGCGACGGTCGGCGGCGAGGAGGCCGTGCAGGCGGCCGGGATCACCGGGATGCTGCTGGCCGCGCGGCTGGCGGTGCCGGTGATGGCGGCCGCGCTCGACCAGGAGGGCGCCATCGCGGCCACCGCGGAGCAGCTGCGCTCCTCGGGTTCCACACAGCTCGCCCTGGCGCCGTACCTGATCGGTCCCGAGCTGGGCGACGGTCTGCTGGACGTCGCGGCGAAGGAGGCCGAGTGCGCCTCGGCCGAGGCGCTGGGGGCGTACCCGGCGATCGGCAAGCTCGCGCTCGCGCAGTACACGACGGCGCTCGGCATCACGCCGCAGCCGGCACCGGGGGTCCCCGCTCACTGAGGCGGCCGGCTCATGGTTCGGGCCCGCTCCCCCTCATTGGGGGGGGGCGGGCCCGAGGCCGTTGCCAGGTCAGCCGAAGAGGACGCAGGAGGCGGCCGGAGCGGGCACGGAACCCGCGAAGGCGGGGGTGCCGGAGTCGGGGTCGACGGTGAACCAGGTGACGTCGCCGGAGCGTTCGTTGGCGACGTAGAGCAGGCCCTGCGGGGAGAGGGCGAGGTCGCGGGGCCAGTGGCCGCCGCAGGGCACGGTGGTGAGCAGCCGTGCGGAGTCGGCGGCGTCGAGGGCGAGAACGGAGAGGACGTCCTCACCGCGGGTGGCGGTCCACAGGAAGCGGCCGTCGGGTGAGACGACCACTTCGGAGGGGTAGGCGTCGCCCGCGGGCGCCCCGGAAAGGACGCTCGCCTCACCGACGGGCAGCAGGTCACCGCTGCCGGCGTCCCAGCGGCAGAGGGTGACGGTGGGCGTGAGTTCGTTGAGGACGTAGACGTGGCCGCCGTCGGGGTGGAAGGCGAGGTGGCGGGGGCCGGAACCCGGGCGGAGCGCGATCTCGCGGTGCAGGGTCAGCATGCCGTCGCGCAAGCCGTGCACGCGCACGGAATCCGTGCCGAGGTCGACGGCGACCAGCCAGCGGCCGCTGGGGTCGGGGACGACCTGGTGGACGTGGGGGCCCTGCTGGCGCTGCGGATGGGGGCCCGAGCCGTGGTGGTTGAGGACGTGGGCGGCGGGAGCGGGGGTGGCGTCGGCACGCAGCGGGAGGACGGAGACGCTGCCCGAGCCGTAGTTGGCGGTGAAGACGCGGCCGCCGTGCACGCTGAGCTGGGTCGGGCCCTCCGCGGCGACGGGGGCGGGTGCCGCGAGCAGACGGGCCGTGCCGCCGGCCGGGTCGAAGGCGGCGACGGCGCCGTCGGCGGTCTCGCTGACGGCGTAGAGAACGTCACCGCCCGGCCCGAGCGCGAGGTAGGAGGGGTCGGGGACCTCGGCGGTGGCTCCGAGGACGGTGAGGCCGCCGTCGGCGGCGACGGCGGCGGTGACGACACCCGCGCCTCCCGCCGCCGTGAACGACCCGATGTACGCCCTTCCGGTCTGCGTTCCGCCGTCCACTGGCCGTTCCCCTCTCAGCAGGTGTCGCGCCGGTCGGCGCGCCCGCGACGTTAGCAGGTCTAGACCATGGCGCACCCGGTCCGCGCCGTCCGTGGCACGGACGGTCGCCGCTCGGGACCGTGCCACCTCTCGGCACCGGCCCCTGCCCGGCTCCCGCCGAGAGGAACACCATGGCACAGAACGATGGAATGAGCGGTTGTCGGGCTTTTCGGCCCACGTCGACTCGGTGGCGTCTTCATGGCCTGGGCGGCGGTGCACCTGATGTGCGCCCCCCGTTACGGCTACCCGTACCACCAGGGGCCGGCCGGGCGGCATCGACTTCGGCTCCGAACAGCTCCCGGCGTACCGCGACTTCCTCCACTTCAGCCACCACCTCGGCATGACCTGCCAGCTCTCCGACACCGATGTGACCGACTCCGCCGTCCGCGCCGGGGTGCCGCGGCACTGCCTGCTGTCGTACGTCCTCGGGACGGGCGTCCGGGCCACCGCCCTCAACCGGGTCATCGGCATCGCCGGAGGGTGGGGGCGCCGCCCCTCACCGGGCGGCGAGGGCGGGGCGCCGGGGCCGGCCGCGCAGCGGTTCGGCCAGCTCCGCCAGCGCCCGTTCCAGCCCGTGCAGGTGGGCGAGGGCCGGTTCGTCGGCTGCCGGGCGGGCCGGGTGCCTCGGCGGTCCGGTCACGGTCGTCCCGTTGACGGTGAGGGCGCGCACGGCGGCCTCCACGCGGGCACAGGCCACGGTCAGGCGCTCGGTGCGGGAACCCTCGGGGCCGGCGGCGACGGAGGCGAGGCCGCGCGCCTCCCGGCCGCAGGCGTCGAGCAGCGCGAGCACCCGGCGGGCCCGGGTCCTGCGGTGCCCGAGCGGGCTCAGCGGGTGGACGAGCGGCGCGACGGAGAGGCGTACGCGCCCCAGCAGGACCTCCAGTTCGGCGACGCGGCCGGCGGGATCGGCGGTCGGGGAACCCGCGAGCCGGCCGGCCGCCTCGACGGCGCAGAGGTGGACGCAGTGCAGGGTGCGCCGGATCCAGGCGTCGGTGGTCGCGTGCGTGGTCACGGGCAGGACGAGGAGCACGGCCAGCGCGGCTCCGGCGGCGCCCGCGAGGGTCTCCAGGAGACGCAGCGCCAGCAGGCCGGAGTCGACGGTGCCGAGCGTTCCGTAGAGGACACCGACCAGGACGGTGACGAAGAAGATCATCCAGCTGTAGGAGACGGCGGCCACGTAGAAGATCCCGGCGACGCAGAGGGCCACCAGGACGGCCGCCGCGGCCGGCTCGCCGTGGAGCGGGACGGCGACGCCGAGGCCGGCGACGACGCCCGCGGCGGTCCCGAGGACCCGCCGGAAGCCGCGGACCAGCGTCTCGCCGCGCGAGGCGGTGTTGACGAAGATCCACCAGACGGTCCCGACGGCCCAGTACCAGCGCTCGTGGGACAGCGCCTGGCCTGCGGCGAGCGCCAGCCCGCCCGCCACCGTCGCCTGCACCGCCTGCCGGGTCGTGGGGCGGCGGAGGCGGCGGCCGCCGAGCGGCGCGGGGGCGGGCCGGGGCGCGGGCAGGCGCCGCTCGTAGCACCAGAGGCCGAAGCGGACCGCCGACGAGGTGAGCAGGGCCAGGGCGACAGCGGCGTACAACCCGGGCAGCTGGGCGGGGACGGCGTGCAGGAACTGCGCCAGGAAGAAGCACATGAAGGCGAAGATGCCCAGCGCGTTGCCGCGCGGGCCCCACCGGCGGGCGTACACGCCGAGCCCGACCACGGCGAGGAAGGCCAGGTCGCGCGGGAGCGGCCGGTCGTGGAGCAGCACCGCCAGCGCCAGGACGGGACAGCCGGCCGCGGGCAGCAGCGCGGTGGTGAGAGCCTGGCCGCGCACGGTCGGGTCGGCCACGGTGAACAGGGCGAGGAGCGCGGCGAGTCCCCCGGCGACGGCCATGGTCAGCGACTGCCCGGCCGTCCCGGAGACGGTCGCCGCCAGCCCGATGCCCAGCACCGCCCGCCCCGCGCCGCGCAGCCGCAGCAAGCCCGGGTCGGGGGCGACGAACATCCCGGTCAGTGTCGTGCCGAGCGAACCGGCCACACCGGCTCCCCGGCTCGTCGCCCGGCCCGCACCGCTCTTCGTCCGCTCCACCGTGCGCGTCCACCCCTCTCCGAGACCGGCACCGCGGGCACCGGTCGGCCTTACGGCATCGAAAAGGCGCCGCCGGCCAAGACGGCTTCCTCGCCGCCCGGGCACGCCGCGGCGCCAGTTGGACAACCAGAGAAGCATCCCGCCTGGCAGTGGCTCAACCGGAGTCCGGAGCAGTGGGCCATTGGTACAGTGTGGACGGGAAAGCCTGTACCACGAGGAGGCCAACGGACCATGGCGGTCGACGAGCTGGACACCCGCATCCTCACGCTGCTGCTGGAGCGGCCGCGGACCAGCGTGCGCGAGTACGCGCGCCTGCTCGGCGTGGCCCGGGGCACCCTCCAGGCCCGGCTGGACCGGATGGAACGGGACGGCGTCATCACCGGCACCGGGCCCACCCTCTCCCCGGCGGCGCTCGGCCATCCGGTGCTGGCCTTCGTCCACGTGGAGGTGACACAGGGCCGCCTCGACGAGGTCGGGGACGCGCTGGCCGAGGTGCCGGAGATCATCGAGGCCTTCTCGATCACCGGCGGCGGCGACCTGCTCACCCGGGTCGCCGCGCGGGACAACGCGCACCTGGAGGACGTCATCCAACAGCTCATCAGCCTCCCCGGGGTGGTGCGGACCCGTACCGAGGTGGCGCTGCGGGAGAGGGTGGCGCACCGGGTGCTGCCGCTGGTCGCCTCCGTCGGCCGGAGGTGACCCGGACGGCGGGACCGCCTTCTGCCATGCTGGGGCCATGGCGAACGTGACCGAGGCCGCGCTCCCGGCGGTCGTCCTCGATCTGGACGGCACACTGGTGGACAGCGAACCCAACTACTTCGAGGCGGGCCGGGCCCTGCTGGAGGAGCACGGGGTCCCCGGCTTCACCTGGGCCGACCATGAGCGGTACATCGGTGTCAGCACCCACGAGACGCTCGCCGACTGGCGGCGCCGGTACGGGCTCAGTGCCGCCCTGGACACCCTGGTGGCGGAGTTGGACGACCGCTACCTCGCACTGGCCCGGGCCCACACGCCCGTCTTCGAGCAGATGACGCTGCTGGTGGAGCGGCTGCACCGGGCCGGGGTGCCGATGGCTGTCGCCTCCGGCTCCTCCGGTTCCGCGATCACGGCCGTCCTCGCCGCCACCGGCCTCGACGGCCTGGTGGGCCCGGCGGTCTCCGCCGAGGAGGTGCCCCGGGGCAAGCCCGCCCCGGACGTCTTCCTGGAGGCGGCCCGGCGACTGGGCGCGGCCCCCGTGGACTGCGTGGTGATCGAGGACGCCGAGCCGGGCGTGGCGGCGGCGCTGGCCGCACGGATGCGCTGCGTCGCGGTGCCCTCGGTCCCGGTCGCCCCCGACGACCCGGTCTTCTCCGCGGCGGGGCTGCTCTTCCCGGAGGGACAGGCGTCGTTCCGCGCGGCGGAGACGTACGACTGGATCATGCGCGTCCCGGCTGTCTGAGACCCCACCGCCGGCCCGGCCGTCGTCAGCTCACCGCTCGGGCGCCGGCGTGGCGTCGCCGTCGGCTGCCGCACCCTGATTCGCGGGCAGTTCCGCCTCCCTCCCGGCGTGCGGCAGGTGCGGCGGGGCTTCGGGGGCGGGCGGGGTCCGTCCGTCGTACCGGTAAGGGCCGAGCCCCCGGAAGAGGGCGGCGCAGAGCAGGCAGGCGGCGGCCAGGGCCAGCATCGCCGGGGTGTAGGAGCCGTGGCTCTCGCGGCTCACACCGATGGCGGTGGCGGCCACCGCCCCGCCGATCTGGAAGACGGAGAACGCGACGCCGTAGATCCGGCCGAAGGCCCGCCGCCCGAAGTAGCGGGGCACCAGATAGCTGAGCACGTCGAACTCGGCGCCGATCAGCATTCCGGCGAGTGCCGCCGCGAGCAGGGCCGCGGGGACGTTCGGCCCCGCCGCGAAGAGCAGCACGGCGCCGACACCGCCGAGCAGATGGACCGTCATGACCCGCGCCGCCGTGAACCGGTCCAGCAGCCAGCCGGTCACGATCCTGGCCACCACGAGCGCGAGCCCGAGCGCGACGGGCACCAGGTTGGCGGTCCGCGGGGCGATCCCGGCGTCCAGCAGGAGCGGGATCTGGTGGACGACGACCCCCGTGCCGACCGCGCCGAGCAGCAGGAACGCGCCCAGGACGAGCCAGAACGGCCGCCGGGTCGCCGCCGCGCCCAGCGTGTCGCCGACTGCCTCGGCGCGTGCGGCGCGCGGGCTCGGCTCGACGAGGAGGAAGCAGGCAGCCGGGAGGGCCACGAGCGCGGTCGCGCCGAGACCGAGGAAGGCCGCCCGCCAGCCGAACGCGCCGATCAGCGCCGCCGCCAGGACGGGGACGAGCACGGTCCCCACGCCGATGCCGCAGTTGGCGACGCCCAGGGCGAGGCCCAGCCCGCGGTCGAACCAGCCGGCGGTGACGCGGAGGTAGGAGACCGGCCACAGCCCCGTGCCGCAGAGCGGGATGAGCACCCAGGCCGCGTAGAACACGGGCAGGCTGTCGGGCAGCAGGGACATCGCCGCCAGGGCGAGCGCGAAGAACGGCGCGCTGCACAGGACCACCCGGCGGCCGCCGAACCGGTCGACCAGCACGCCCTGCACGGGGGAGACCACGACGACGGTGAGGCTCAGGAGGGAGGCGCCCAGGCCGATGGCGGGGACGCCCCAGCCGAACTCCTGGTGCAGCGGGGCGATGAACATCCCGAAGGTCATCACCGCGAGCACGCTGGGGCCGCAGGCGAGACCGAGCGCCGAGCCCACCGCCGTACGCCACCCCGCCGCCGGTCCGCCAGGAGGTGCGTCGGCCGTTCCGGCGCACACCGCCGCTTCCTCCGTCCGCTTCCGCTTCTCCGTCCGCAAGGGCCGCCCTCCTCGGTTCCGCGTGGCGGGGTTCCGGCCCGCGCGACGCCCGTCGGGTCGTCCCGCCGTGCGGCGGGCGGGCGCCGCGACGATCCTGGCGCGGGGCGGCGCGGCGCACCGGCGAACACGCCGCCCGTCACCCGGACGTGGCACGCGCGCCCGTCAGGACCCGCGACGGCGCCGCCGCGCCGTCACGGGCGGCCGAGCACCACGGCACCGTGGAAGGGGTCCGAGGAGACGGCCGACATCTCCTCCAGCGCGGCATCGGCGACGGGCAGCAGGTGGGCGTCGACCCAGCTCTCCCCCCGGTCCGCCCCGGCCCACGGGTCGTCGACCACCAGGGCGCCGGGCACGGCGCCGTGGACGAGCACCCAGTGGGGCACGTCCCAGCCCTGCATCGCGGTGAGTGAAACGAGGAGCAGCACCTGCTCCCCCCGCCCGACGGCGCGTCGGATCTCGTCACTGGAGAGCGGCCGGGCGTCGACCGGGACGCCGGTCTCCGCCGCTTCCGTCCGGGACACGCGCTGGAGGTCGGCGCGCCACTCCCGTTCGTCCTCCGTGAGGTGGTCGAGCAGAACGGGCCGGTCGGTGTCGAGGTGGACGCGGACCGGGCTGCCCGGCCAGGTGCGCCGCACCGCCACGCCCAGCCCGACCGGCTCGCAGACGGGGAAGTTGGTCGCGCCGCGCCACAGGGTCAGCTCGGCCCGCCGGCCGAGCGCCGCCTCCGGCAGGGTCCCCCTGTGGGCGTGGGCGACCAGGGCCGTGACGGCGCCGCACGTGAAGTGCGTGGTCTGGCCGTAGTACGGGGGGCCGGTGACGGTGGCCCCGGCCAGCCAGCGGACGTACCCGGTCTCCGGTCCGGCCCCGTCGGCCACAGGCGGCGGGCGCAGTGGTGTGAATCCGGCGGCAGCGGCGTCCTCGGGGCGCGTCGTCCATCCCTCCCACTTGACCTGGGCGAGTCCGCGGTGCCGGGCGTGGGCGACGACGGCCTCGACGGCGGCCGGCACGTCGCCGACGGCGTCGACGATCTTCAGGTAGGAGGTGTGGGGGCGGGCCGTCACCAGCGCGGCAGCCCTCCACCGGCCGTCGTCGTCCGGTACGGCGACGAGGTGCGGTGCGTGGGCGGAGCGGTCGAGGGCGCGCCAGCGCTCCGGCACCTCTCCCCCGAGCGGCGCCAGCGCCGCCGGCGGGGCGTCGGACTGGAAGGGGACGACGACGCTCCGGGCGGTCGTTTCCCGAGGGGGCGGCATTGCGGTGCTCCTGACGGGTCGAGGCGGGCGCAAGGAAGGGGTGGCGCACGGCGTCACGCGCGGGACCTGCGCAGCACTTGGACGAAGTACGGGGCTCCGACCAGGGCGATCATCAGGCCGGCCGGAAGCTGGGCGGGGGCCACGAGGGTGCGGCCGAGGGTGTCGGCGACGCACACCAGGACACCCCCGAGCAGCATCGCCACCGGGATCGCGCGACCGTGCCGGGCGCCCACCAGGGACCGGGCGAGGTGCGGGGCGACCAGCCCCACGAAGCCGACGACCCCGACGGCGACCACGCTGACCGCCGCCAGCACCGCGGCGACGGCCAGGGCGGCGACGCGAGTGCGCTGCACCTTGACGCCGACGATGCGCGGGGTGTCCTCGTCCACGGCGAGCAGGTCGAGCCGGCCCCGGATCGCGTACAGCGCGGGCAGCGCGAGCGCCAGGGCGACGGCGACCGGGACGACGTCGGGCAGAGTGCGGCCGTAGGTGGTGCCGGAGAGCCAGGTGAAGATCCGCGGTGTGTTGTACGGGTCGGCGCGCAGCAGCAGGAAGGTGGTGACGGAGGTGAGGGCGTAGCCGCAGCCGATGCCGATCAGCACGAACCGGTCCGGCGCGAAACCGCCGCGCCAGGCAAGCAGGGCGATGACCGCGAAGGTGGCGAGTCCCGCCGCGACCGCGACCAGGATGAGCACCGGGCGTCCGCCGGGCAGCCCCGAGGTGACGACGGCCGCCGCGCCCAGTCCGGCGCCCGCCGTGATGCCGAGGACGCCCGGCTCGGCCAGCGGATTGCGGACCACGCCCTGCACGACGCATCCGGCCAGTCCGAGCGCGGCCCCGGCGAGGACGGCGGCGACCACGCGTGGCACCCGGTCGTCGAGCGCCTGCCCGATCAGCTCGGGGGCCGTCCCGCTGATCCAGAGCCCGAGGTCGCCGGTGCGCAGCCACAGGCTTCCCGCCAGCACGGCGACGAGGACCGCCCCGGCCAGGAGCAGCACCCCGCCGGAGACGACCAGGAGGAAGCCGCGGCGGGAGCGGGCGGCCACCTTCGCCACCGGGGGCTGCCGGACCGGGCCGGTGTCCCGCAGGCGCAGCGCGAGCACGACGATCACCACGGCGCCGAGCAGCGCCGTGGGTACGCCGGTGGGGATGGCGGCGGCTCCGTCCGCGCCCTGGATCGCGCGCAGCAACGCGTCGGCGAGCAGGATCAGGAGCGCGCCGAGGAGTCCGGCCGCGGGCACCAGCAGGACGTGGCGGCCGAGCGCGCTGACCCGCCCGGCGATCAGCCGGGCCAGGACGGGGGCACCGAGGCCGACGAAGGAGATCGGGCCGGCCAGGGTCACCGCGGTGCCGGTCAGCACGACCGCGCAGACCACCGCGGTGACCCGGGTGGCTCGGACCGGCACGCCGAGGGTGGACGCGGCGTCGTCCCCGAGGTTCATCACGTCCAGCCGCCAGGACAGGGCCAGGGCGACCCCCAGCACCAGCGCCACCAAGGGCAGGGCGCGCGTCGAGGCGTCGATGTTCAGCTGCGCGAGCGAACCGCTGCCCCAGGCGAAGAGCCCGGTGGTGTTCTGGCCGAACAGGACGAGGAGCATCCCGGTCGCCGCGTCGAGGGCCATCGCCGTCGCTGATCCGGCCAGCACCAGGCGGGTTCCGGTGGTCCCCGCGGCCCGGCCGGCGAGGAGCAGGACGAGGGCGGCGGCGACCAGGCCGCCGGCGAGGGCCGCGGCGCCCGACGCCCACAGGGGGACGGTGAGGCCGAGGGCGGCGACCAGCGTCAGCGTGAAGTGGGCCCCGGCGGTGACCGCGAGCGTGTCGGGGGAGGCGAGCGCGTTGCGCGTGACGGACTGCAGGAGGGCCCCCGCGCAGCCGAGGGCGAAGCCCACCGCGACGCCCGCGAGCAGGCGCGGCAGCCGTGAGCCGGTGAGGATCTCCCCGACGGGCGCCCCGCCGGTCCGCTGTTCGCCGAGGAGGTGGCCCACCAGGTCGCCGAAGCCGACGCCCGAGGTGCCCTGCGTCAGGTGCCACAGGCCGGCCAGGACGGTGGCGAGGAGAAGGACGGCCAGGACGGCCACCCCGGCGGGCCCGCCGCCGCGCCCGGTGCGCGGCAGCGGGTCCGTCAGGGGGGCCGTGGTCCGGGTTGCACTCACTTCTTGTCGAGGACGTCGACGTACGCGTCGATCGCCTGGGCGCAGGAGCGGGGCCCGCCGGCGCCCCAGACCCGGGCCGGGAAGGAGTGCGCGCGGCCTTCCTTGACGGCCGGGATGCTCTTCCAGACCGGGTTCTTGCCGAGCGCCTCGACGTATCCGCCGGCGCCTTCGTCGTTGGCGTGGAAGAGGTTGGCGTCACCGACCGCGGCGAGGCCCTCCACGTCGGTCTGGGCGAGGCCGTAGGAGGGGTCGACGCCGCCGTCGCCGTGGTCCTTGTCGACCTTCGCGTTCCAGGCGGGCTTCATGCCGAGTTCCTTGCCTATCTCGGTGAACAGGGCGCCGTCGCTGTAGGGGCGGATGGTGAGGTTGCCGCCCTGGAGCCAGCCGTCGAAGAAGAGGAAGTCCTTGGTCGGCAGCTCGGCGTCGGCGACCTTCTGCTTCGCCGTCGCGAGGTGCTCGTCGAACTCCTTCAGCACCTGCTCGGCGCGCTCGGTGCGCCCGGTGGCCTCGCCGATCATGCGGAACACCTCACGCATGTTCCCGATCGGGTCCTTCGGGTCCGCCCCGCGGGTGGCCATCACGGGGACGCCGCGCTTCTCCAGCTTGGCGATCATCTCGTCGTCGGCGTCGAACGCCTCCACGACGATGAGGTCGGGCTCGGCCGCGTAGAGGGTGTCGAGGTCGGGCTCCTCGCGGGTGCCGATGTCGGTGACCCCGTCGGGCAGCTTCTCCGCGCTGACCCAGGTGCTGTACCCCTTGGCGTCGGAGACCGCGGTGGGGGTGACGCAGAGGGTCAGCGCGTCCTCGACCTGCTGCCATTCGAGGACGGCGATCCGCTCGGCGGGCCTGTCGAGTTCGACCGTGCGGCCGACGCCGTCCTCGAAGGAGACCGGCTTCGTCGAGGTGGCCGTGGTGTCGTCGGCGCAGCTCTCGGAGGCGGGGGCCGCGTCGGCGCTCGCGCCGGCCTTGTCGACCTCGGTCGTGCCGCAGGCCGTGGCCAGCAGGAGGGCGAGCCCGGTGGTGGCTGACGCCGCCAGGCGACGGGCACGGTTCATGGAAGGATCCTCTTTCTGTTCGATGCGGGGGGGCGGGGCACTGGGCGGCGGCGGGGCGCCGCGTCAGGAGGGGTGCCGCCCGACGGGGTCGATGCGGAGGCGGCCGGTGCGCGGGTC
Source organism: Streptomyces diastaticus subsp. diastaticus (assembly GCF_011170125.1). NCBI lineage: Bacteria > Bacillati > Actinomycetota > Actinomycetes > Kitasatosporales > Streptomycetaceae > Streptomyces > Streptomyces diastaticus. The sequence goes on from NZ_BLLN01000005.1 coordinate 530,922, forward strand.
GGCGCTGACCTCGACGCGGATGTCGTAGACCTCGGCGATGTTGCCGGCGGTGAGGACCTCGGCGGGCGCGCCGGCCGCGTGGACGCGTCCGGCGCGCAGCAGGACGAGGGTGTCGGCGACGCGGGAGGCGTGGTCGAGGTCGTGCAGGACGACACCGACCGCGATGCCGTGCTCCGTCACCAGGTCGCGCACCAGGTCGAGCGTCTCGATCTGGTAGCGGAGGTCCAGGTGGTTGGTCGGCTCGTCCAGGAGGACGACGCCGGTGTCCTGGGCGAGGCAGGCGGCGAGCCAGACGCGCTGCATCTCGCCGCCGCTGAGCTCCCCCACCTGGCGGTCGGCCATGTCGTGTACGCCGGTGACGCCCATGGCATGGCGGACGGCGGCCCGGTCCTCGGCGGTGGCGCCGGCGAAGCCGCGCCGGTACGGATGGCGTCCGAACGCGACGACCTCGCGGACGGTCAGGCCCTGCGGCGCGGGCCGGGACTGGGAGAACAGCGTGACCTCGCGGGCGAACTCGCGAGAGCTGAGCAGGGCCGTGTCGCGCTCGGCGGGCTCGCCGGGGGCGCCGAGCGCCACCCGGCCGCCGTCCAGGCGGTGCAGCCGGGCGAGCGCCCGCAGCAGCGTGGACTTGCCGCTGCCGTTCGGCCCCACCAGAGCGGTGGCGCGGCCCGGCTCCAGGGACAGGGAGACGCCGTGCACGACCGGGGTTCCGCCGTACCGCAGCAGCAGGTCGTGTCCGTGGAGGGCCGCCGGAGCGGCGGGGCCGGCGCCGGGGCGGCCGGCGCGCGGGAAGGGGGTGGTGAACATGGCGGGGTCCGGAGGGTTCGGAGGGTCGGGACTGCGGCACCCTCCGTCCAGCCGTCACCGGCCGGGCCGCGCACGGGAGCACCCGTGCGCGGCGAGCAACAACTAAGGGTCACCTAACTCCGAGAAGGTTAAATTCCGCTCGCCGTGTCGACAATCAGGAGTTCTGGACACCCGGTACGGGATTCCGGACATGCCCCACTGTGCCGTCGGCGGCCGGGAAGAAGGCGCCCGGGGTGGTGCCCATGACCCGCCGGAAGGCGGCGATGAAGGAACTGGGCTGCGCGTAGCCGAGCACCTCGGAGACCGTCGCCACGTCGTGGCCCCCGGAGAGGAGGATCAGGGCGCGGTGGGCTCGCAGGAGTTGCCGCCACTGCGCGAAGGAGAGACCCGTCGTGTGACGGAAGGCGCGCGTGACGGTGCGCTCGCTGGTCCCCAGCTCGCGGGCCCACTCCTCCAGCGAACGGCCGTCGCCGGGGTCGTCCAGGAGCGCCCCGGCGATCGGGTCGATGCGCGGGTCGCCGGGCAGCTGCAAGGCGAACTGGCGGTCCGAGGGCTCGAGCACGTCGAAGACGACGGCCTCCGCCCGTGCTCTGGCCGCCGCCCGGAGATCCGTTCGGGCCAGATGGGCGAGGAGCGACTCCAGCAGCGGCGTCATGGTGATCGCCACCGGCTCCCGGAAGGCGAACGGCGTGCGCTCCGGGGCGAAGAAGGCGTCGTGGAACTCCGCGCCCGCCGTCGCCTGGCCGCCGTGCACCGTTCCGGCGGGCATCCACAGCCCGTGCCCCTCGGAGACGGTGAAGATGCGGTCCGCCACACGGGAGGTCAGCGTTCCCCCGCGGACCCAGACGAGTTCGTGCAGGGGATGCGCGTGCGGCGACCACTCCGTGGGGACACGGGGAATCCGGGACTCGGAGAGGATCGCGAAAGGGCCGGGCGCCTGCACCGGGAGCGCGACCGCCCGGCGCACCTCGGTGCCCTCCTCGCGCCGCCACATCCCGGGGCTCGCCTCGCCAGGGGACGGACGGACCATACGGCCGAGTCTAGCGGCCCCGCACCGGCGCCAGGCCGCTGGCCTGCGACGACCCCGGCGGAGTTCGGCGCCTCACCGCGCGGCCGGCACCGAAGCCCGGGCGCGTTAGCCCGTTACGGCCACCGGACTTTCCCCGTCGGTGCTTCTGTGGACAGGATGCTTCCCGGGGGAAACGGCCGGACGACTCGAGGGACGGACATGGCACAGGGCTTCTCCCGGGAACCCGGTACCCAAGGACCGCTCACGGACGTCCCCGAGCCCGCCGCGCGGAAGATCACCCTGTGGGCGGGCGCCATCGCCCTGGGCGGGTTCCTCTTCGGCTTCGACACCGGGGTCATCTCCGGCGCCCTGCTCTACATCAGGGACGACTTCGCGCTCAGCTCCTTCCAGCAGAGCAGCGTCGTCAGCGTCCTGCTGATCGGGGCGGTCGTCGGCGCCATGCTGATCGGGGCACTGTCCGACCGGATCGGCCGGCGCCGGACCCTCGGCCTGATCGCCGTGGTGTTCCTGGGAGGGACAGCGCTCGTCACCTTCGCCGACGGCTTCCTCGTGCTGCTGGCCGGCCGCATCGTGCTCGGACTGTCGGTCGGGGCGGCGTCGGCGACGGTGCCGGTCTACCTCTCGGAGATCTCTCCCCCGGCCGTCCGCGGGCGACTGCTCACCCTCAACCAGCTGATGATCACCGTGGGCATCCTGGTCGCGTACCTCGTGAACCTCGCCTTCGCCGCCGGCGAGCAGTGGCGGGCGATGTTCGCGGTCGGCGCCGTGCCCTCCGCCCTGCTGCTCGCCTCCACGCTCTGGCTGCTGCCCGAGTCGCCGCAGTGGCTCATCACCCACGGCCGCGCCGAGGCGGCCCACCGGGGCATCACCGCGCTCCTCGGCAAGGCGGCGGCCGAGGAGGTGGTCGCCCGGGCCGAGCGGCGGATGGCGGAGGACCGGGAGGCGAAGAAGGACGGGCAGGTGGAGCAGGGAGCCAGGCGGCTGCTCGCGCCGGACGTGCGGCCCGCCCTGGTGATCGGCCTGACCCTCGCGGCGGTCCAGCAGTTCGGGGGCATCAACACGATCATCTACTACGCGCCCACCATCATCGAGCAGACCGGGCTCACCGCCTCGAACTCGATCCTGTACTCGGTCTGCATCGGCGTCATCAACCTGGTCATGACCGTGGTGGCGGTCCGCCTGGTCGACCGTGTCGGGCGGCGCCCGATGGTGCTGGTGTCGCTCGCCCTGATGGCCGTCTCCGTCTTCCTGCTGGGCCTGTCGTTCGTCATCGAGCTGGGCTCGGGGCTGACGCTGCTGTTCATGGTGGTGTACATCGCCGCCTACGCCGGCGGTCTGGGCCCGGTGTTCTGGACCCTGATCGGCGAGGTGTTCCCGCCCGCCGTCCGCGCCGAGGGCTCCAGCGTCTCCACCGCCGTCAACTGGGTGTCCAACTTCGCCGTCAGCCTCACCTTCCTCCCCCTCGCCTCCGCGCTCGGCCAGGGCGAGACCTTCTGGATCTTCGCCGCCATCTGCCTGGCCGCCCTCGCCTTCGTCGCCAAGTACCTCCCGGAGACGAAGGGCCGCGACGCCGATCAGATCGACCGGGCCCTCCACCGGCGCTTCGGCTCTCCCGAGCCGCGCCCGTGAGGTCAGGACACCGCCCGCCCGCCGGACCCCGGAAGGACGAGACCCGTTGAGAGAAGACATGCAGTACACGCCCTTCGACCTGGAACCGGCCGACGCGCTGGTGCTGTTCGGCATCTCCGGCGACCTGGCGCACAAGATGCTCCTGCCCGCCCTCTACCACCTCACGGCGCGCGGTGACCTCACCGTGCCCGTCATCGGGGTCTCCACCGCCGACTGGGACGACCAGGCGCTACGGGCGCACGCGCGGCAGGCCGTGACGGAGACGGTCCCGGACGCCGACGAGGAGGTCCTCGACCGGATGGCGGGGCGGCTCTCCATGGTCAGCGGGGACTTCACGGAGGACGACACCTTCGCCAAGCTCCGTGAGGCGGTGGAGGGGTTCGGCTTCGTGACGTACTACCTGGCCACTCCGCCGGCCCTGTTCACCACCGTGGCCGCCGCGCTGGCGGGAGCCGGCCTGAACCACCACGCCCGCCTCGTCGTGGAGAAGCCGTTCGGGCACGACACGGCCTCCGCGGAGCGGCTCCAGGAGGAGCTGAGCCAGTACTTCGACAGCGCCCACCTGCTACGGGTGGACCACTTCCTCGGTTCCGAGGCCGTGGAGGGTTTGATGGTGGCCCGTTTCGCCAACACGCTGCTGGCCCCCATCTGGCACCGCGCCTACGTGGACAACGTGCAGATCACCCTGGCCGAGGACTTCGGGGTCGCCGACCGGGGCCCGTTCTACGACGCGGTCGGCTGTGTCCGCGACGTCGTGCAGAACCATCTGCTGGAGATCATGACCTACCTGGCGATGGAGCCGCCGAGCGTCACCGACCCGTCCGCGCTCGGCCTGGAGAAGTGGCGAGTGCTGAGCGCCACCCGCACCATGGACCTCGCCGACACGGTGCGCGGGCAGTACGACGGGTACCAGGGCGTGCCGGGTGTCGCACCGGACTCCACCACGGAGACGTACTTCGCGACACGCCTGTTCATCGACAACTGGCGCTGGGCGGACGTCCCCTTCTACCTGCGCAGCGGGAAGTCGCTGGCCGTCACCGCCACCGAGGTCGTCGTCGAACTGCGCAAGCCGCCGCTGGAACTCTTCGGCGCGAAGAGCGGGGGCACACCCGCCGACATCATCCGCTTCCGCGTCGACGGCGACACCGGGATCCGCGCGGAGCTGATGCTCCGCAAGCCGGACGCCGACGGCACACCGGTGACCGTGCCCGTCGGCGTCGACTTCGAACAGGTGCTGGGCCGACAGCAGTTGCCCTACGAGACCGTCCTGCTCGGTGCGACGGCGGGCGACGCCGAGTACTTCGCCTTCTTCCCCACCATCATGGAGTCCTGGCGGATCGTCGGCCCCGTCCTCGACCCGGCCCGGCCTCCGCTCCCCTACCCGCCCGGGAGCTGGGGCCCGCCCGAGGCCGGCCACCTCCCGGGCCTGAAGCGCTGGCACCAGCCGTCGGCACGCCTCTTCGACGACGGGTGACCCTGGGCGAGGGCGCCCGCCCGGCGGCCGGGTCGTCTATCGTGGGCGACGCCGATCCCCTTGCCCAGAGGAAGCGTTCATCCTGGTGACAGCGCACCTGGCCCTCGTCCGCCCACTGCCGGAGCTGCTCCGGGAGAACGCGAGGCGCCACGGCGCCAAGACCGCCTTCCGGGACGGCCGTTCCCGCCTGACGTACCGGGAGCTGGAGCAGCGCACCGGCCGGCTCGCGGGCCACCTCGCCGCCCTGGGCCTGCGGCACGGGGAGCGGGCGGCGATCCTGCTGGGAAGCCGGGTGGAGGCGGTGGAGAGTCTCCTCGCCGTCGTCCGGGCGGGCGGAGTCGGGGTGCCGCTGGACCCACGGAGCACCACCGCCGAACTGTCGTACCTGCTGGACGACAGCGGGGCCCGCGTCGTCCTCACCGACCGGTCGGGCCTCGACCGGCTGGCGCCGCTGTCGGCGGAGCGCTCCGCGCCGAAGGTGGTGCTCGTCCCCGACTCCGGTACGGGGGCCTCGGCGCCAGAGGCGTGCGACGGCACGGCCGGCCCCCTGCCCTACGACGTGCTGGCCGCCACCGAGCCGCCCGCACCGGCCCCGGACGATCTCGGGCTCGACGAGGTCGCCTGGCTCCTCTACACCTCGGGATCGACCGGGCTGCCCAAGGGCGTGCTGTCCACCCAGCGCAACCGGCTATCGTCGGTGGCCGCCGGCTTCGCGGGCGTCCTCGGGCTGTCGGCCGACGACCGCCTGCTCTGGCCGCTCCCCCTCCACCACGCCCTGGGCCAGGTTTTGTGCGTGCTCGGGGTGACCGCGACCGGGGCCTCGGCCGTGCTCCTGCCGCGCTTCTCGGCGGCCGGCGTCCTGACGGAACTGCGGCGCACCGAGGAGCCCTGCACGCTGCTGGCCGGGGTACCCGCGACGTACCGGCAGCTCCTGGAGGCCGTGGGCGAGGACGGGCTCGGCGCCCCGGCGCTGCGCGGCTGCGTCAGCGGGGGCACGGCCGCCTCCCCGGCCTTCCAGCGGACCTTCGAGGAGGTGTGCCGGGTCCCCTTCCTCGATCATTACGGGAGCACCGAGGCCGGGCCCGTCACCATGACCGCGCCGGGGGCCGCCAGGGCGCCCGGCTCGTCCGGCCGCCCCCTGCCGGGCATGGTCGCCCGGATCGGCGACGGGAGCGGCCACCGAACGTCCGGCGAGGGCGAGTTGTGGGTCTCGGGCCCGGGAGTCATGGCCGGGTACCACGGGCGGCCCGAGGAGACCGCCGAGGCGCTGCGCGACGGCTGGTACCGCACCGGGGACCTGGCCCGGATCGGTGCCGGCGGCGAGATCACCCTGACCGGCCGGGTCAGCGAGGTGATCGTCCGGGCCGGGCAGAAGGTCCACCCCGCCGAGGTGGAGGCGGTACTCCTCTCCCTGGACGGAGTCCGGGACGCCGCGGTGGCGGGTGTCCCGGACGAGGTGCAGGGGGAGGTCCCGGCCGCCTACCTGGTCCCGGCCGAGGGCGGGGCGCTGGACCGGGGCGCGGTGCTCGCCGCCTGCCGGGAGCACCTGACGCCGTTCAAGGTGCCCGCCGCCTTCCACGAGGTGGCCGACATCCCGCGCACCGCCTCGGGCAAGGTGCGGCGGTTCGCCCTCGCCGGGCTGCCCGCGCGGCCCCTGCCCACCGGAGCCCGCCCGTCCACGGAGACGGGCACGGCGGAGCTGACGGACCTGGTGCGGACCGAGGCCGCCGCCGTGCTCGGCTGCACGGCGCCCGAGGTGGAGGCGACCACCGCCTTCCGCGATCTGGGGCTGGACTCGCTGACCTCCACGGTGCTGTGCGACCGCCTGTCGGCGGCGACCGGGGTGCCGCTCTCCGAGGCCGCGCCCTTCGACTTCCCCACCGCGGCCGCCCTGGCAGTGCATCTGCGGGCGCGGCTGTCCGGCGGGGCGGCGCCGGCGGCGGCGGGCGGCCCCCAGGAGTCCGGCGCGGACGACGACCCGGTGGTCGTCATCGGTATGGCGTGCCGCTTCCCCGGCGGCGTGGAGAACCCCGAGGAGCTGTGGCGCCTCGTCGACGAGGGCACCGACGCCATCACCCCCTTCCCCACCGACCGGCAGTGGGACCTGGACGAGCTGTACGACCCGGACCCGGACCGGACGGGACGCTCCTACGTGCGCGAGGGCGGTTTCCTGTCCGGCGTGGACCGCTTCGACCCGGCCTTCTTCGGGATCTCGCCGCGCGAGGCGCTGGCCATGGACCCCCAGCACCGGCTGCTGCTGGAGGTCGCGTGGGAGGCCTTCGAGCACGCGGGGATCGATCCGGGCACCGTGCGCTCCACCCCCACCGGTGTGTACGCCGGACTGATGTACAGCGACTACGCCAACCGTCTGACCCGCACCCCGCGGCAGGTGGAGGGCTACCTCGGCATCGGCAACGCGGGCAGCGTCGCCTCCGGCCGTATCGCCTACCTCCTGGGCCTGGAGGGTCCCGCGGTCACCGTGGACACGGCGTGCTCGTCGTCCCTGGTGGCGCTGCACCTGGCCGTCCAGGCCGTGCGCCGGGGCGAGTGCGCGATGGCTCTCGCCGGGGGCGCCACGGTGATGTCGGCGCCCCACGCGTTCGTCGAGTTCAGCAGGCAGCGCGCGCTCGCCCCGGACGGCCGCTGCAAGGCGTTCGGCGCGGGGGCGGACGGCACCGGGTGGGCCGAGGGCGCGGGGATGGTACTGGTGACGCGGCTGTCGCGGGCCCGACGGGACGGGCACCGCGTGCTGGCCGTGGTGCGGGGGTCCGCGGTGAACCAGGACGGCGCGAGCAACGGCCTGACGGCGCCGCACGGGCCGGCCCAGCAGCGGGTGATCCGGCAGGCGCTGGCGGACGCACGGCTGTCGCCCGCGGAGATCGACGCGGTGGAGGCGCACGGCACGGGCACCCGGCTCGGCGACGTCATCGAGGCGGAGGCGTTCCTGGCGGCGTACGGCCGGGCCGGTGCGCGCGAACACCCGCTGTGGCTGGGCTCGGTGAAGTCGAACATCGGGCACACGCAGGCGGCTGCGGGGATGGCGGCCGTGATGAAGATGGTCCAGGCGATGCGGCACGGTGTCCTGCCGCGCACGCTCCACGCGGAGGAACCCAACCCCGGCGTCGACTGGTCCTCCGGCGCGGTGTCGCTGCTGACCCGTGCGACGCCCTGGCCCCGGACCGGACGGCCCCGGCGGGCGGGGGTGTCGTCCTTCGGGATCAGCGGGACCAACGCGCACGTGGTGCTGGAACAGCCGCCCGCCGAGGATGCGGGGGCGCCGGACCGTGCGGCGGGAGCGGCGACCGTGCGGGTGGGAGCGGAGCGCGCGCGGCCCGTGCCCTTCCCCGTGTCGGCGCGGAGCGCCGAGGGGCTGCGGGCACAGGCCCGGCGGCTCCGCGCCCACGTGGCGGAGCATCCGGGCGTCGACCTGCTGGACCTCGGCTTCTCGCTGGCCACCACGCGCGCCGCCTTCGAGCACCGCGCCGGGCTGGTCGCCGGTGACCGGGACGAACTCCTCGCCCGGCTCGGTGCGCTGGAGCGGGGCCGCTCCCAACCGGGCCTGACCACGAGCGGGCCCCGCCCCCCGGGCCCGGTCGCCTTCCTCTTCACCGGCCAGGGCAGCCAGCGGGCGCGCATGGGCCGCGAGTTGTACGAGGCCCACCCGGCCTACGCCCGTGCCTTCGACGAGCTCTGCGCGCTGCTGGACCCGCTGCTGCCCGAGCCGCTGCGGGAGGTGGTCTTCGCCTCCGAGGAGACCGGCTCCGACGAAGGCCGGCGGGCGGCGCTGCTCCACACGACGCGTTTCGCGCAGCCGGCCCTCTTCGCCGTGGAGGTATCCCTCTTCCGGCTGCTGGAGTCCTGGGGTGTCCGCCCCGGCCTGGTGGCCGGGCACTCGGTCGGCGAACTGGCGGCGGCGCACGTCGCCGGGGTGCTGTCCCTGGCGGACGCCTGCACCCTGGTCGCGGCGCGCGGCCGGCTGATGGACACGCTGCCCGCCGGCGGGGCGATGGCCTCGGTGCGGGCCGAGGAGAGCGAGGTCGCCGCGTACCTGGCGACCCGGCCGGGTGTGCTGGACATCGCGGCCGTGAACGGCGGTTCGGTGGTCGTCTCCGGGGACGGCGCCGAGGTGCGGGCCGCAGTGGAGCACTGGCGGGACCAGGGGCGCGAGACCCGTCGCCTGCGGGTGAGTCACGCCTTCCACTCGGCCCACATGGAGCCCGTGCTCGACGCCTTCGCCGAGGTCGCGCGGGGCATCGGCTACGCGCCGCCGACGCTGCCCCTGGTGACGGCGGTGGGCGGCCGGCCCGCGACCGACGAGGAGCTGTGCTCGCCCCGGCACTGGGTGGACCACGTGCGCCGGCCGGTCCGTTTCGCCGACACCGTGCGGTACCTGCGCGAGCGGGGAGCCACGCGTTTCGTGGAGCTCGGCCCGGACACGGCGCTCGCCGGTCTGGCCCGTGACTGCCTCTCCTCCGAGGCCGGCGCGACGGACGACTCCGCGCCCCTGATCGTCCCGGCCCTGCGTGGCGGGCGGCCCGAGGCGGCGACGCTGCTGAGCGCGGTCGCGGCCCTGCACGCCCACGGCCTGGCGGTGGACTGGCCCGCCGTCCTCGCCGGGCGCGGCGCACGGCGTACGGCGCTGCCCACCTACGCGTTCCGGCGCGCGCGGTACTGGCTGGAGGCGGACCCGGCCGGCCCGGCGGCGGAACCCGGCACCGCAGGGCACCCGTTCATGCGCACGGTGACACCGACGGCGGCCGACGGCGGGCTGTTGCTCGGCGGGCTGCTGTCACCGCGCGAGCACCCGTGGCTCGCCGACCACGCGGTGCTGGACACGGTGCTCCTGCCCGCGACGGCCTTCGTCGACCTGGCGCTGCACGCGGGCGAACGGGTGGGGGCGAGCGTGCTGGCGGAGCTGACACTGACGGCCCCGCTCCCGCTGCCCGCCGGCGAGACGGTGGAGCTCCAGGTGAAGGTGGCGGGGGCGGAACCGGACGGCCGCCGGGCCGTGGTGTTCCACGCCCGGCCGCACACCCCGGGCGGCGAGGGCGGCCCGTGGACCCGCCATGCCTCCGGCGTCCTCGCCCCCGCCGGAGCGGGCCCGGCACGGAGGCCTGAGCCCACGGCCGCGTCGTCGCCCTGGCCTCCGCCGGACGCGGTCCCGCTGCCTCTCGGCGACGAGGCGGGCGGTGGCCTCTACGCACGGCTCGCGGAGAGCGGACTCCGTTACGGGCCGGTCTTCCAGGGCCTGCGGGCGGCCTGGCGGCTCGGGGACGAACTGCTCGCCGAGGTCGCCCTTCCGCGGGAGGCGGACGGGCACGCGTTCGCCCTGCACCCGGCGCTGCTCGACGCGGCCCTGCACATCCTGCCCGTGGACCGGGCCGCTCCCGGCGGTGGGGCCGGGGCGACGCTGTCGCTGCCGTTCACCTGGAGCGGTGTACGGGTGCACGCCTCCGGCGCCCGTTCGCTGCGGGTGCGGGTCCTGCGGGAGGAGGGGGACAGGGCCCGCCTGGAGCTGACGGACGACACCGGCGCGCCCGTGGCCACGGTGGACTCCCTCGCCCTGCGGCCGCTGACCCCCGGCCAGTTGAACGGCGTACGGGCGCCCGTCGAGGGCCTGTTCCGGCTGGAGTGGACGCCGGCACCGGACTCCCCTGCGCCGGCGTCGGCGCGGCCTCCCGCGTACGGGCTGCTGGGCGAGCCCGGTCCGCGGCTGAGCGAGGCCCTCCGGCAGGCGGGCGTCCGGCCCGTCGCGTACCCGGACCCGGCCTCGGCGGCGCCGGACGCGCCGGCCGTCGTGATCGCCTGCCCTCCACCCGGCGGCGCGGACGGCAAGGACCAGGCGTCGGCCGCGCACCGGGCGGCCGCGTGGGCCCTGCGGCTGGTGCAGGAGTGGCTCGCCGAGGAACGGCTCGCCGGTTCCCGCCTCGTCGTCCTCACCTCGGGTGCCGTCACCACCGGCGCCGACCCCGGGCCGGGCCTTCCGGGCGACGACAGCGCGCTCGTCCACGCCCCCGTGTGGGGGCTGCTCCGCTCGGCGCAGACCGAGAACCCGGCCCGGTTCACCCTGGTCGACACCGACGACGACCCGGCCTCCGCCGGGACCTTGGCGCGGGCTCTGACCGGCACCGAGCCCCAGACAGCCGTACGCCGCGGTGTCGCGTACGTGCCGAGCCTGGTCCGGGCCTCGCGCGCGAGGACGGGCACGAGCACCCCGCGCCGGCTGGACCCGGACGGCACCGTGCTGGTCACCGGGGGCTCCGGTTCGCTGGGCGCGGCGTTCGCCCGTCATCTGGTGGTGGCGCACGGGGTGCGCAACCTGCTGCTGGCCGGGCGGCGCGGGGAGGCCGCGCCCGGCACGGCCGCCCTGTGCGCGGAGCTGGCAGGACTGGGCGCGCGGGTGCGGGTGGCCGCCTGCGACGTCGCCGACCGTGCCGCGCTCTCCGCGCTGCTGGCGACCGTCGCGCCGGAGCACCCGCTGACCGGTGTGGTGCACACCGCCGGGGTCCTGGACGACGGGGTGGTCCCGGCCCTGACTCCGGAGCGGCTGGCGCGTGTCCTGCGGCCGAAGGTGGACGCGGCCCTCGCCCTGCACGAGCTGACACGCGGCCAGGATCTGGCGGTGTTCGCGCTGTTCTCCTCGGTCGCCGGGGTCTTCGGCTCCGGCGGGCAGGCCAACTACGCGGCGGCCAACGCGTTCCTGGACGCGCTGGCGCGGCGCCGGCGGTTGCTCGGGCTGCCCGGCACCTCCCTCGCGTGGGGGCCGTGGGAGCAGAGCGGCGGGATGACGGCCGGCCTCCGGAAGGCGGACCTGCGCCGGATGACGCGGTCCGGTTTCGTCCCGCTGCGGACCGAGGAGGGCCTGGCCCTCTTCGACACCGCCGTCGAGGGACCGGAGGCGGCCCTGGTGGCGGCCCGTCTCGCGCCCTCGAGGGCCGCGGCGCCGCCCGGCGCGCCGCTCACCCGTCTGCCGGGCCTGGTGCCCGCACGGCGGGTGGCCGCCTCGCCCACGGGCCCCGGGGACGAGGACGACGCCTCCGTGCGCCGGCTGCTGACCGCCGCCGCCCCGGGTGAACGGGGCGCCCTGCTCCTCGCGCGGGTCCGGGCGGAGGCCGCCCTGGTCCTCGGCCACGGCTCGGAGCCGGCCGCGGTCGAGCCGGACCGTGCCCTGTCGGAGCTGGGGCTCGACTCCCTGGCCGCGGTCGAGCTGCGCAACCGGCTCGCCACGCTGAGCGGCCTGCGCCTGCCCGCCACCCTCCTGTTCGACCACCCGACGCCGCGTGGGGTCGCCGGCCACCTCGCGGAACACTGGACCGGGGACGCCCCCGTTCCCCCCGGCCGCGCGGCGGCGGAGTCCGGCCCGGCGGCTCCTCGCCCGGCCGGCTCCGCCGGGAGCGTCGTCTCTCCACGCCGGCAGGAGGACGCGGCGGCTCCGGCCGTGCGGAGCGGAGCCGAGGACTCCGTGCCGGCGCTCTTCCGCACGGCGTGCGCCCGGGGCAGGGCGTGGGAGGGCATGGTGCTGCTGACGGTCGCGGCACGCTTCCGTGAGGTGTTCGACGACACCGGGGCGCCGGGCGCACGGCCCGCGGCCGTCACCCTCGCGACCGGGGGCCGGGGGCCGCGCCTGATCTGCTTCCCGGCCGTCAGCGCGCTCTCCGGACCGCACGAGTACGCGCGTTTCGGCCCGGCCCTCCAGGGCCGGCGTCCGGTGGCGGTCCTGCCGAACCCGGGGTTCCTTCCGGGCGAGCGGCTGCCCGCCGATCTGGCCGTCTCCGTCGCGGCGCAGGCCGCCGCCGTCCGTGCCTGCGCGGGCGACGAACCGTACGTCCTGGTGGGGCGTTCGGCCGGCGGATGGGTGGCGCACGCCGTCGCCGAGGAACTGGAGCGTGCGGGAGGAGCGCCGTCCGCGGTCGTCCTGATCGACACCTATCCCGCCGAGGACGGCGGCCCCGGCCTGGCCGGCGCGGAGGGGACCGCGCTCTCGGCGATGACCGCGGGCATGCTGGACAACGCCGCCCAGTTCGCCTCGGCCGGGACCGACCGGCTCACCGCGATGGCCGGCTACCTGGAGCTCTACGCCGGGTGGCGTCCCAGGGCCCTCGCCGCGCCCACCCTGTTCGTGCGGGCGGCGGACCGGCTGCCCGGCATCGGGCCCGCCGAGCCGTGGCACCTGCCGCACGCCGAGATCACCGTGCCCGGCGACCACTTCACGATGCTGGAGGAGCACTCCCGGACGACCGCCCTCGCCGTCGACACCTGGCTCTCCGCCCACCTCGGCGCGGGCACCCGCGACCCCGGTGGAACCGCTCCCCTGCGCTGACACACCGGTACGGCGGGGCCGGCCGGCACGGCGTGCGGGCGGGCGCCGCTCCCGGTGCCACGGGCGGCGTGCGGGATGCTCCGGACGCCCGCCGGGGCCGGGTCAGCCGGACTTCGGCGGGTTCTTCGCGTCGAAGGCGAAGAGGGTGTTCTTGTCGGCGGCCACGACCACCGCGCGCCCGGCGAGGGTGACCCGCGGGCTCGCCTCGACCTCGCCCGTCAGCCCTTCCGCCCGCGGGTCGGTCGACCACAGGGCCCTTCCGTCCTCCGGCGCCAGCGCGACCACCCGGCCGGTGGCCGAGCTGAAGTACAGCGCCCCGCCCCCGGCGACAGGGCCGGAGGCACCCTCCACGCTGGTCTGGCGCGACCACTTCCTGCGGCCGGTCGCCGGGTCGAGCGCGCTGACCAGTCCGGTCTGCCCGCTCACGTAGACGACCCCGTCCGCCATCCCGGGCGTTCCCCCGTACGTCCGGTCCAGCCGGGAGTACGTGGCCTTCCCGGCGGCCATGTCGACCAGCGCGATCCCGTCGTAGCCGGTGAACGCCGGTCCCTCCATGTGCTCCTGGAGGAGGACGAGCTTCCCGTCCGCCTCGCCGGCGAACACGGCCGGGCCGTCGACCGCCACGGGCTCGCCCAGCTTCCCCGAGGCGCGGTCGAGGGGGTGCAGGGCGGGGTGTCGTACCTCGGTGGTGTCCAGTTCAGCGTCGGACGCGCACATCGCGAGGAGCCGCCGGCCCTCCTGGACGGGCACGCACCGCCTGCCCTCGGGGAACGGCGTCGCCCAGACGATCTCGCCGCTGCGCGCGTCCCGCGCCTCCAGACGTGAGTTGGCGCCGTCGACCATGACGACGGCGGAGCCGGACACGACGGCGTCCTGGGAGCGGCCGGAGACGGCCTTCGACTGGGCCCCGGTCGCCGCGGACCACAGCTTCCGGCCGTCGTCCGCGGCGAGGGCCACCACCTCGACGGGCGGGTCCTGCGGGACGTCCTGGTCGGCGATGCGGTAGCCGAACACCGCGTCCTCGGCGGCGCCGACCAGGTGCATCCCCTGAACGGGTACGCCCGGGCTCTTCACCGTCCACTCCCGTGAACCGTCGCGGGCGTTGACGCGGGTCGCGATCACACCGCCGCCGCCGCAGAACAGCGCGTCGCCGCGTGCGACGCAGCGCAGCTCGTCGGGGATGTCCTCGCGGCCGCCCGCCACGGTCCTGCGCCACGGCTCGAAGCCGTCCGGCAGCGAGCCGCTCGGCGCGGCGACGCCGGCGCCCTTGTCCGCGCCCTCGTCCCCGTCCGGACCGCCAGGGTCGAGCGCGGCCACTCCTCCGGCGATCGCCGCCACGGCTACCGCGGCCGCGAGCACGGGCCGCCACCGGTCGCGCAGCCGCCGGCCGGCAAAGGTGCCCGCCGCCGCGCCGGGCCCGGCCGGAACGGCGGCCGGTACCGGGGTGGAGTGCATCGCGTCGTGCTGCTCGGTGAGCACGTCGCGGGTGCGCCCCGCGCCGGGCCCGGCTGCGTCCCTGCCGCCGAGGTCGGCCGGCAGGTCGCGCAGCAGTACGAGCAGTTCGTCGGCGGAGGGACGGCCTTCCGGCTCCTTGTCCAGGCAGGTTCCGACGACCACGCGCAGCGCCTCGGGCACCGCGCCGAGCGAGGGCTCCTCGTGCACCACCTGGTACGCCGTCATGTACGGGCTGTCCGCGTCGAAGGGCCCGCTGCCCGTCGCCGCGTACACCAGCAGGGTCCCCAGCGAGAAGACGTCGGAGGCGGGCCCCACCCCACGGGGCGCCTGCAACTGCTCCGGCGACATGAAGGGCGGCGTGCCGATGACCCGCCCCGTCATCGTCAGGGTCTGCTGGTCGGCGGCGCGTGAGATGCCGAAGTCGATGACGCGGGGGCCCTCGGGCGAGAGCACCACGTTGGAGGGCTTCAGGTCGCGGTGGACGACACCGACCCGGTGGATGTCGCGCAGCGCCTCGGCCAGTCCGATGGCCAGCCGCCGCAGTTCGGCCCCGTCGAGCGGGCCGGCGGCGGCGATGTGCTGGGCGAGGGTCTCCCCCTCGATGTACGTGGTCGCCATCCACGGCTGCTCGGCCTCGGGTGCGGCGTCGACCACGGCGGCGGTGAACGCGCCGCTGACCCGCCGCGCCGCCGCCACCTCCTGCCGGAAGCGGATGCGGAACTCCTCGTCCGCCGCGAACTGCTGGTGGATCAGCTTGATCGCGACAGGCCGCCCCGAACTCGTCCGGGCCAGGAAGACCGTGCCCATCCCGCCCGACCCGAGCCGTGCCTCCAGCGGATAGCCGCCGATCTCGGCCGGGTCACCTCCCCGCAGCGACACTCTTCCGGCTCTCCCATCCCCCGTGCACCTCTGCCACCACGGGCCCGCGTACTGTCCGGGACCCAAACTATCGGGAGCGCGGCAGGTGGTGGCAACGCGGGTGGCGCACACCAGGGCCGCCGATGCTCCCCGCCCCCGGTCGCACACCGGGCCGAAAGCCGGGCAGGAACCGGGCCTTCCGCGCACACGGTGACGGTCACGGCTCCTTCGCCTCCGAGGCAACCACCAGCCTGGTCACCGCCGCCGTCCACGCCCTGTCCGACGCTCCCCGCCGACGGGCGAGGGCGCGGGGGCGTGGGGGCGCGGCCGGCGTCGAACGGCCGCCGTCAGGGCCCGGACCGCGCGGTCGCCCCGCCCGGCGGGCGACGGGCCCCGGCCGGCGCCACCTGGTGGAGGAACCACTCCAGGACAGCCCGGACGGCCTCGCCCTGGCCGGCGAGGACCTCCAGGGGGAAGGAGGGGCGCAGGTCGAGTTTGGCCTCCGCCAGGTCGACGCCTTCCACCGCGTTGAACCGCTCCAACAGCGCACGGCGTGTCGGCTCGTCGTCGAAGGGCGGCCGCCGCTTGAGGTGCTGGAACACCACCTCGACGGTGCCGCTCACCGGGTAGAGCGCGACCGGCCACAGGGCACGCGGCCCGTGCGGTCCCCGGCCCTCCACCATCGGGAGGCAACTGGTCTCGTTGCCCTTGCCGTAGACGTGGTGGCCGCCCGACTCCTCCCAGGACCGGAGCACGGCCAGCACACCCTCGACGACCTCGGGCGGCTGGTGGTCCCGGAGGAGCGCCTGGAAGCGGGCGGCCGCGCCCGGCCCACCCTGCTCCGCGCTTCGGGCCGCCGGCACGGGGACACTCTCCTCGGACGCCTCACGGCCCACCAGCACGGCGAGGTCGGCGGCGGTCAGGCGGTGCGCTCTGCTCGCCCGCCCGTTGCCGTCGAAGGGAACCCCTTCCGCCTCCAGTATTTTCACGGGGTCGCCGGAGTACCGGTCGTCGCCCCAGCGGAAACCGCCCGCGATCCGTCCGCCCGCGGTCAGCACCCGGTAGGGGCAGTGCAGACCGGTCCTGGCGGCCAGGTGGTTCCCGACGGCGACGGCGCTGGTGCCGATGGCCGCGGCCAGGTCGCCGTACGACGTCCACGTGCCGGCCGGCACGGCCGACAGGATGTCGCGCAGCTCCCGCCATCCCGCCCACTCGTCGTCGGCCCGGGCGATCCCCTCCAGCGGTCCCGGCCACAGCCGCACGGCGCGATCCGCCAGTTCCTCGGCCCGGGCGGCGATCTCCGCGCGCCCCCACCGCTCCTCGGCGGCGATCCGCTGGTTCATCCGCAGGGCACTGGCGTCCAGCAGTTCCTGCTTCCGGCGGAACGGGTGGTTGGACAGCTTCGCGTTCTCCCCTGTGAGGGTCAGGTTCCCGAGCGTGTGCACGAGCAGGCCGTGGAGTTCCTCGGGGCTCTCGCCGTCGCCGGCCTCCTCGGCCAGCAGGTCGAACCACTGCTGGGCCGGGCGCTGCGGCAGGACGTGCTCGACGGTGAGGTTCGCCAGGGCGTAGTCGACCGGCTCGCTCGACCCGTAGCTCTCCTCCAGCCTGCGCAGGATCTGGAAGCGCTGGCCGGCACGGCCGCTCTTGTAGAATGGGCGGGTGCGGATCGCCTCCCGGACGGTGTCATCACCGGGCCAGGCCCGTGGGCCGGTGCGGTGGCGGGACAGCAGGCGCCGCACCGCCTCGGCCGGGGAGCCGTCCTCGCCGAGTTCCCTGGGGAGTTCCATGAACACCCGGTTGCTGCCCGTCGTGGAGAGGCCCGCGAGGAGCCGGCGCACCATGTAGCTCTCGGCGTAGGCGAGCGCGGCCGCCGCGTCCTCGGCCGTGGCGCGGCCCTCGTCCATCAGGTCGAGGAGGTGCAGGGCGAGCGGATAGTGCACCTGGCCACCCCACCGAGCCAGGCGTTCCAGCACGGTACGCATCCGCGGGTGCGGCTCCCGTGCGGGTTCCACGACGCGCATCAGCCGCTCGGCGCGGACGGCGAGGCGGACGATCTCGCCCGCCAGCGCCTCCTCGTCGTCGACCAGCGGTTCCAGGCGCTTCTTCTGGTCCCGGTAGATGTCGCCCTGGCGGGCCCGGCTGTTGCCGGCGACGACCAGGTCGAGCCAGACCAGCAGTTCGAGGTTGTCCGGGCCGAGCAGCTCCTGCATGGGCAGCCACCACTTGCGGTGGACCTCCTCCCCCTTGGCGGGCAGGTACATGAAGAGGTAGTTGCGCAGCAGGTCGCTCTGGCTCAGTCCCACACCCGTGTTGTTGATCGACTCGAAGATCCGGTAGACGTTGTCGCCCTCCGCCGCGGTGATCGCGACGATGGACAGGCAGCCGCCCAGCACGGATTCCACGGCGTCCAGCCAGACCGCCCCGCCGCTCTCCGCGCCGTCGGCCAGCACCGCGCCGAAGAAGCGGTACGCGGCACCCACGTTCCCCGCGCCACCGGCCTTGGGCAGGGTGTCCAGGCAGGCGGTGAACGCCTCCCGGTCGGCCTGGGTCGGCAGCAGCCGGTAACGGTCCAGGCCGTCCTGATAGGCGTTGACCAGGAGCAGGTCGTTGATCTTCGCCGCCCTCCGCTCCTCCCCGCGGCCACGGAACTGGTCGCGCAGAGCGGTGAAGGCGAGCATGAGTGTGGTCATCCGCTGCTGGCCGTCGACCACGAGCCAGCGCCGCATGCCCCCGGCCGCGACCCGCTCGGGAGCCAGCACCACCGACCCGAGGAAGTGCCCGCCGGCAGCGCCGCCCTGCTGCCGGTCCTCGACGGTCTCGAGCACGTCGGCCCACAACTGTCGCAGCTCTTCCCGCTGCCAGCTGTACGTGCGCTGGTACAGGGGGACCTGGAACTGCTGCTCCCCCTGGACGAGCTTGCTGAACGTGGTTTCCTGAGCGTGCACGCGCGTACCCTCCCCGACCGATGCGCCGAGGCGCCATTCTCGCCCACGGCGCGAGGTGATCGACCGGAACGCCCGCACGCGTCACCTCTCCGGTGCGCCCCTCGCCAGGACGCAGTCGCCGCACGGGGAGCCGTTCGGCGCGAGGTGGTAGAGGCAGCAACTGCGGCGGCGGAAGGCGAAGCCGGGGGTGGTGAGCGTGCCGGTTCCCGCCAGGTGTCCGGTAACCAGGAGCCTGGTCGTGAGGGCGGTGAGCGGGCCGTGCGCTCCGGGGCGGGCCGTCAGCACGGCGCGGGCTGCTTCGGCGAGCGCCGAGGCGGAGTTGCCGTCCAGCAGGCGCGGAGCGATCTTGACGCGCAGACCGTCGGCCAGGCCCAGCAGGTGCGACGCCGCCTGCGCGTACAGGGCGTCGGCGGCGGTGGCGTCCAGGCTGTCGACGCGCCAGCCGGCCGGACGCGGCAGCCGCAGCGCGGGGCCCTCGTCGGCCCGCTGGAGTTCCGTGAGGTCCAGCACGATGCCGTGCAGCACGGCGGTGGCCAGGAGTGGCGACCAGAGGCGGGCCGCGTGGCCGAGCTGGGCGATGGAGACGCCGACGCGCGGCTCCCGGGTGCGGTGGCGGCGCGCCACGGCAGCGACGAGGTCGGTGCATCCGGCGGCGTGGGAACGGGCGAGCGGATGCCAGCCCTCGTTCGGACCGCCGGCCCGCAGGACGAAGAAGCCGCCGAGCCCGGCCACTTCGGCCAGTGCGGCGGTGACAGCGCCGGCCGGGGCCCGGGCGTCGGCGGGCAGGCCCGACGCGAGCGGGTACGCGCCGGGCCGCCCGCCCTGGCCTGTCAACGGGCCGTTCGCCGTCGCGGTGGCGTGACGGTGTGGAGGTCGAGGATGTCCGGCAGGGGAGCCACGCCGGGGCCGCCGGCGCGTGCCCAGGCGGCGATGTCCTCGGTGGCCTCAGGGTCGTTGACCAGTCCCAGCCAGACGGGCCGGGCGCCGTTCGCCCGGCCCTGCGCGGAAGGCTGGACCACGACGACGTTGGCCTGCTCGCACACGTCGAGGCAGTCGGAGACCCGTACCGGCACCTGGGCACGCAGCCGCGCGGTCTGGGCGGCGTGGTCGATTCCGGGCACCTTCGCGGTACCGCAGCAGCAGTCGCGGCAGACCACGACCCGGCAGGGGGCCGGTTCCCGGCTGGGCGGGACGGTGGCGGCGGGCATACGGCATCGTTCCTCTCTCCGGGGAGATCCGCCCCGGGGTGGTGTCGAGGAGGCGACCGCGTGAGTCTCCTGGCTCTCGGGTCGTCGCCCACCCCGCGCCTTCCCACCCGGTCAGGGCAGTGGTCGTGTGCGGGGCTCGCTCGCCGATCACAGTGGCGGGACCGCGCCGGATTTCCACCGGCTTCCTCGTTCCGCCGTCGCCTTTCTGCGCCTCATCCTTCCATCCCGGCCGGTCCGCCGTCCGCCGGGGGACGTAGGTGAGTGCGCGGCCGCCGGGGTACACGCCGGAGCGGTGCGAGGACGCCTCGCCGGAAACAGCCAGGGGCTGCGCGGACGGGCTCTCCCGGACCACTCGCTCCCGGGTGGTTCATGGCGACATGTCAACCGACCATGATCCCTCACCCGAGGTCGGTCGAGGACAACTCCCTGGCGGCCTCACACACGGCACCGGCGGTCACCGGACGGCCCCCGAGCGGAACGCGCGAGCGCTGACAGCCGTCCCGCGCGACGACGACGGGCGAAGGGGCGGGCGGACTCCCTTACGCTCTGACCGGAGGTGGGAATGTGGATGCCGGAACGGTGGCTTTACGGGTGGGGTCGGCTGCGATCACCCCGTTGGTCAGGAAACTCTTCCGGAAGGAGCAGCCAGGCGCGGGCCTGGTGGCCGAACCGGTGCGGATCGGTTCGCTGGTCTCCTTCCGGGGTGAGAAGCGCGCACTGACCGTCGACGATCTCGAGAAGCTGGTGTGGCGGCTGCTGGAGCGAGCGGTGGCAGCGGCTGGACCTCATGACACTCCCGCGCCCGGCGAACACGAGGCCGTGGTCCGGTCCCTGGCGCTCTCCCTGTACCGGCTCGGTGACCTGGAGATGGACGACGTCCAGGCCGTGGCGCTCGGGCCTGAGAAGCTGGCGGCCACTCTGAGCGCGAGGCCACACGACCTTCTGTCCGAGGATGCCGATCAGCTCCACGACCAGTTGCTCCAGGTGGCCTGCCTGCACATCATCGACTTCTTCACCAGGCGTTCCACGTTCGTGGCCCGCACTTTGGTGGAGGAGGCCCGACAGACCCGGCGCCTGGTCGAGGCCATCGACTCACTCACGCAACGTCTCCCCACCCGGTACACCGAGGACGCCGGCTTCGAGGAGCGCTATCGGCGGCACCTGGTCCAGCGGCACGGGCGCCTCACCGTCTTCGGCATCGAGGTGGACGACGACTGGCCCTTGGACGACGCCTACTTGAGCCTGGAGGCGGTGGACGGCAAGACGCAGCGGACGGATACCGAAGCCTCAGCCGATCACGGCCGGCCGGCCGACCGGCCAGAGCGGGCCGAGCAGGCTCTCGCGGGCAGGGAGAGGGTGTTGCTGCGCGGTGTCGCCGGTGCCGGCAAGACCACTCTTGTGCAGTGGCTGGCCGTCACCACCGCTGAACGCCGCCCCAGCAGAGACCTGGCCCACCTCTTCGGACGCGTGCCGTTCGTCCTGCCCTTGCGCTCTCTCACCCGTGCGGGGCGGGAACTCCCCACTCCCTCCGACTTCCTGACAGCGGTCGGGTGTCCGCACACGGCGCCGTCCGGGTGGGCGGAGCGCGTCCTCACCGCCGGGCGCGCCCTGCTTCTGGTGGACGGCATCGACGAGGTACCGGAATCGCAGCGGGACGGCACGCGCCGATGGCTGCGCGACCTGCTCCGCGAGTTCCCCGGCAACGTCTGGCTGGTGACCGCACGGCCCTCGGCGGTCCGCGAGAACTGGCTGGGCGCCGACGAGTTCCACGAACTCTCCCTGACGCCGATGAACGGTGAGGACGTCACCACCTTCATCAACCGCTGGCATGCCGCAGCCGGAAACGCTCAGGAGGAGGCCGACCGCCTGATCGCGACCGTCCGCAGCAGGCAGGACCTCTCAAGGCTGGCGACCAACCCCCTGATGTGCGCCCTGATCTGCGCCCTGCACCGGACCAGCCGAGGCTTTCTGCCCCGAGGACGCGAGGAGTTGTACGAGGCGGGTCTACGCATGCTGCTGGAACGGCGCGACCTGCAGCGGAGCATCGACGACGGCGTGCAGATGGATTACAGGTCCCAGGTTCTGCTTCTGGAAAGGCTGGCCTACTGGCTGATCCGCAACGGCCACTCCCAGATGGACCGGGAGGACGCCATCGCTCTCATCGACCAGACCCTGCCCGCCATGAACCGCGCGGTGGTCACCGCGTCCTCCGCCGAGGAGGTGTACCGGCGTCTGCTGACCCGCTCCGGCCTGCTCCGTGAGCCCGCCGAGGGTGTGGTCGACTTCGTGCACCGCACCTTCCAGGACTATCTCGCTGCCAGGGCCGTCATCGAACACCGCGACTTCTCCCTCCTCGTACGCAACGCCCACCTGGACCAGTGGGAGGACGTCGTCCGCATGGCCGTCGCACACGGCAGGCCCCACGAACGCGGGCGCCTGCTCACCCAGTTGCTCAGGCGCGGTGACAAGGTGGGCCGACACCGTGTCCGGCTGCATCTTCTCGCCGCCGCCTGCCTGGAACACGCCACCGAACTGGATCCAGAAGTGCGCCAGGAGGTGGAACTGCGCGCGGCAGCTCTTTTGCCGCCCAGGACCTACAGCGAGGCGAAGGCGCTGGCCGAGGTGGGGCATGTGACCCTGGAACTCCTCCCGGGCCCGGAGGGGCTGACCGAGCACGAGGCGGCGGCCGTCGTCTGCGCGGCCGCCCTGGTGGGAACCGACACGGCTCTGCCGAAACTTGCCGAGTACCGGGACCATCCCTCCCCGAACGTCAGGAACGTCATACTCAGCGAATGGGGCGAATTCGACCACGCGAGGTACCAGAAGGCCATTCTGTCCGGCCTTTCATTGGAAGGAAGACCACACCTCCTGGTGCGCACGCACACCGAACTCGCGGCCTTCTCGCATTTCCCTCCCCACCCCTACGTGGCACTGTTCGGACCCTTCACGGGCCCTGAGATCACGCGGGCGCTGTGCGACAAGAACATCGAGGAGCTCTCACTGAGCTGTGAGCGCCTCACCCACCTCGACTTTCTCCAGGCGTACCGCCACCTGGGCCGTCTCTCTCTCATCGACGGCCCCATGGTCGCCGATCTCTCCCCCGTCGTGGAGTTACCCCTCCGCGAGCTGCTCCTGCGGCAACTCCCCCGGATGAGCGACTACCACTGCCTGAACGCGCTCACCGGTCTCCGGAAACTCTTCGTGGGTGACGGAATGACCTGCCGTGACCTCGACGCGCTGCCCACCACGGCGCCGCTCGAGGACCTGGGCGTTCCCAGCACCGTCACCGACCTCACGCCACTTCGCGAGTTCTGGCCGGCATTGACCACCCTGCGCCTCAACGATCCTGACGAAGCACCCCTCCCGCCGCCGCCCAGCGGGCTGAGGACACTGGCCGACATGCCGTCGTTGTCCACGCTGGCGTTCAGCGCGCGCCTGGTGGGTGCCTTCGCCACCGCGGGCGCCGCGTTTCCTCGTATCGAGTCGCTCCGGCTCGTGGATGTCGAGGACGGTCACGACCTGGCGGAGGTGGTCGCCGCCTTCCCCGGGCTCAGAGAACTGGCTCTCGCGGCCGGCGAACGGCCGGCGACGGTGGACGCCGCTCCGCTTCACGGAATCGGCACCCTCCGTTCCGTGGAGGCCCTGGGCACGGTGCGACTGGTGAACACAGCGCGTGTCTCCCAGGCGTCGGTGCGTCAGCCACCTGAGTCCCGGTACTGAGGGGCGCGGCCGAAGGAGAGGACCGGGCCGGACGGTGCCGTGGCCGCGTCCACCGTCCGGCCCGGAGTTCAGACGCCCGCCGCCGGTGCGACCGTTCGCGCGTGCTCGTACTCACAGGCGCCGTCGATCCCGTAGGCGGCCCACTCGGGGAAGGGATCAGACTCCGGCCACGGCTCCTCATCGCGCATCAGGCAGGCGGTCAGCGCCGTGACGAGCGACTCCTCGACCAGCTCGGTGCCGATGAAGACGAGTTCCTGGCCGTGCTGTGCGGTGGCGCCGGCACGGGCGCCGGAGGGTTCGAACCTGGCGACCGCGCCCGCCTGCGACCAGAGACCGGTCACGCCCGGGCGGCTCGACAGCCAGAAGAACCCCTTGGACCGCAGCACCTTGCCGTACCTGCCGCTCTCGAGCTCCTCGGTGACGAACACCCACAGCCGCTCCGGATGGAAGGGGCGGCTCGCACGGAACACGACACTCGAGATCCCGTACTCCTCGGTCTCGGGCACGTGATCGCCGTTGAGTTCCCGGACCCAGCCGGGAGCCTGCTGGGCCTTCTCCAGGTCGAAGAGGCCGGCGCCGAGGAGTTCGGAGGGAGCCACCCGCCCGTAGCGCGAGGAAACGATCCGGGCACCCGGGTTCAGCCTGCTGAGCGTGGCCTGCAGCCGCTCCCGCTCCCACGCGTCCACGAGGTCCAGCTTGTTCAGGACGAGGACGTCGGCGAACTCGACCTGGTCCATCAGCAGGTCGCTGACGGTGCGTTCGTCGCCCTCGTACTGATCGAGCCCGCGCTCGGTGAGCTCGTCACCCAAGGCCAGCTCGGGGAGGAAGTTGGCCGCGTCGACCACCGTGACCATGGTGTCGAGCCGGGCGAGGTCGCTGAGCATCGCCCCGTCGTCGCGCGGGAAGGAGAAGGTCGCCGCCACGGGCATCGGTTCGGAGATACCGCTGGACTCGATCAGCAGGTGGTCGAAGCGTCCCTCCCGCGCGAGCCGGTCCACCTCCTCCAGCAGGTCGTCGCGCAGGGTGCAGCAGATGCACCCGTTGGTCATCTCGACCAGCCGCTCCTCCGTACGCGACAGCGCGGCCTCACCTCCGCGCACGAGTGCCGCGTCGATGTTGACCTCGCTCATGTCGTTGACGATCACCGCCACCCTCAGGCCCTCCCGATTGGTGAGGACATGGTTCAGCAGAGTGGTCTTGCCCGCCCCCAGGAATCCCGAGAGCACGGTGACGGGGAGAAGATCTCGTGCCACGGCAATCAGCCTCCGGGCCTCAGCAGGCCACGCTCGTACGCCTTGACCAGCCGCTGCGGCACCTGGTGGGTGACCCCGTCCACGACCACCGGCACGAGCTGGGGCGTGGTCGCCCTCCACTGCGCGCGACGGTGTCGGGTGTTGCTGCGGGACATCTTCCGCTTCGGTACTGCCATGAGGAACCTCCTGTGCGTCTGCGTCGAGGAAGGACGCTACATGAAAATGATAGTCACCACCAAAATGGCTGCCGCCCGTCGCGCAGGGTGACAGAGCGACAGGGCGACAGGCGGGCGACTTCATGCATCCCGCCGTCGGGACACCAGGCGAGCGAGTTCGAATGCGCCGGCCCGCCCCACCTCCGCAGCACGGAAGCCCCGGCGCGGCACCGCCACCCGACTGTCGGCGCGGAGCACGGACGAGACGGCCGCGATCACACACGTGAGCCTCAGACGACCCGACTGACAGCCCCACTCGCCCCCCTCCCCCGGCGCCCGGTTCACAGACCCCGCGTGCGCGGGTGACACACGCCTGCAGGACTCCCCGCCACCGCTTGCGCAGATCACCTCAAGCCCCCCCCGACCTCCGCTTTCACCTCTGCTTCTGCTTCCGCTTCCGGTATGACCCGGCACACCTCGCGAGGCCGATACACCCCCTCCGCGCGACATCAGGGAGCGGAGATCCCGAACGGCCGGGAAGCCTCCGCCCCACCGAAGGGCACCCAGCACCTCGGGGCGCCGGTCCGCGACAGGGGGTCGAACCCGCCCGCCTCGGCGGCGACTGACGAAGCCGGGGCCCCTCCCCCTTCGGAGCAGGAGCACCGGCGGCCGGTGGCGGCGGGCGGTCGGCCGACCGCCCGGCGGCCTGGATCACACCCGGACAGGTATCCGCCAGACCCGCTCGACCGCCTCCCCGGTCAGCACCTCCGCCGGAGGACCCTCCCCTCGCACCGCTCCACCCTGGAGCAGCAGGAGGTGGCCTGCCGACCTGGCGGCCTCAAGATCGTGAGTCGCCTGGACGACCGTGCCCCCTCGCGCCGTCACCTCGGCGAGGACGTCCGCGATCAGTCGCTGGGCTGTGGCGTCGAGACCCGTCGTGGGCTCGTCGAGCAGAAGCAGATCCGCCTCCTGGGCGAGCCCCTGGGCGACGAGCGCGCGCTGACGCTGCCCGCCGGAGAGTTCCCCCAGCTGACGGTCGGCGAGAGAGGCGATGTCCAGCCGGTCCATGCACTCCTCCACCACCGCCCGGTCCTCCCGGGACAGCCGCCGCCACAGCCCGAGCCGCCCCCACCTGCCCATGGCCACGGCCTCCCGGACGGTCAGCGGGAGGGCGTCGGTCGCCGCACTGCGCTGAACCACGAAGGCGGGACGCTTCCCCGTGCGGTGCCGCACCGATCCCGATGTCACCCGGATCACGCCGGCCATCACGCCGAGCAGCGTGGACTTCCCCGAGCCGTTCGGGCCGACCACGGCAGTCGTGGTGAACGCCGGTATGCGCGCGCCCAGTTGCTTCAGGACATCACGACCCGCGTAGCCGGCCGACACCTCGTCGAGCCTCACCTGATGCCGCATCCCCGGACTCCTTCCCACCACCCCACTCTGGAGTGATAATCATTTTCATTGTAGTGTCCTGCCCCATGGAATGGTTGGTGGGTCCCTTTGAAGTGACCTTTGTTCAGCGGGCCCTGTGGGGCGGCGTCCTCGTGTCGTTGATCTGCGCCCTCGCCGGCACCTGGGTGGTGCTGCGCGGGATGGCGTTCTTCGGGGACGCGATGTCGCACGGCATGCTTCCCGGCATCGCGGTGGCGTCCCTGCTGGGAGGCAACCTGCTGCTGGGGGCCGCGGCGAGCGCGGCGGTCATGGCGCTGGGCGTCAGCGCGGTGGGCCGGTCCCCTCGCCTGTCGCAGGACACCAGCATCGGACTGTTGTTCGTGGGGATGCTGTCGCTGGGCGTGATCATCGTCAGTCGGTCGCAGTCCTTCGCCGTCGACCTGACGGGGTTCCTCTTCGGGGACGTACTCGCCGTCCGCACCACCGATCTCGCTTACCTGGGCGGCGCGCTGGGTGTCGCCCTGGCGATCTCCGTGCTCGGCCACCGGCCCTTCGTCGCGCTGGCCTTCGACGAACGCAAGGCGCACACGCTGGGCCTCCGGCCACGCCTCGCCCACGTGGCGTTGCTGACGCTCCTCACCCTGGCGATCGTCGCGTCGTTCCACATCGTGGGCACACTGCTGGTCTTCGGTCTGCTGATCGCGCCGCCGGCGACCGTGCTGCCCTGGGCCCGGCGCGTCCCGACGATCATGGCCGGAGCCGCCCTCCTCGGCATCAGCGCGACCTTCGTCGGCCTGCTGCTCTCCTGGCACCTCGACACGGCGGCCGGAGCGACCATCGCCGGGACCGCGGTGCTCCAGTTCCTCCTCTCCACGCTCGCCGCCGGCCTCGGCAACCGCCGGGCGCGTTCGGCTCCCCGCCCCACCACGACAGACCGCTCACACATGGAATACGGGCACGCGTCATGAACTTCAGGAAGAAATCCCTCACCGCGGCTCTCACCTGCGCCACCCTCGCGGGCACCGCCTTGCTCGTCGGCTGTCAGAGCCGGAGTGACGCGAAGACCGACGACAGGCCCACCGCCACCGAGAAACCCCACGGCTACGTGGCAGGCGCCGAGGAAACCTCCGAACAGCAGTCCCGTCTCGTACTCGCCGACGAAGAGACGGGCGAGGTCCGGGTCCTGGACCTGATCACGGAGGACGTCACTCCGCTGAAAAGGGTCAGCGGGGTGGGGAGTCTGCGCACCGACGGCCGGTTCGCCTATCTCGGCAGCGGCGACTCGACGCACATCGTCGACACCGGGGCCTGGATGGTGGACCACGGTGACCACGTCCACTACTACCGGGCCGAGATCCGCGACGTCGGCACCGTCGAGGGGAAGGAGATCACTCACGTCAGCAGCGATCCGGCGGTCACCGCGATGTCCTCCTCGGACGGCGGCCATCTGCTGTTCGACCGTAAGGAGCTGGAGGGCGGCGCCCTTGCGAAGGCGGACGCGCTGACCGGCGCCGCCGACGGTTCGGTCGTCCCCTACAAGGAGCATCTGCTGGTCACGGCGGCGGGCTCCGGCCAGGACGCCGTCGAGGTCCGCGACCGGGAGGGCGGGTCCGCGACGACGCTGGAGGAGTCGTGTGCCGAGGTGAGCGGCGAGGCCGTCACCCGCCGCGGGGTGGTCTTCGGGTGTGCCGACGGCGCGCTGCTGGTCAGCGAGGAGAAGGGCGGGTTCACCGCCGAGAAGATCCCCTACGGCACGAAGGTGGACGCCCAGGAACGGGCCGCCGGCTTCCACCACCGCGCCGGGAGCACCACGCTGACGGCCACCTCGGGTGACGACGCCGTCTGGGTCCTCGATGTCACCGAGCGCGCCTGGACGCGCATCGAGACGGGGCCGGTGACCGCCGTCAACACCGCCGGGGAGGGGGCACCGTTGCTCGCGCTCGGCGAGGACGGCCGGCTCACGGCGTACGACATCGAGACGAAGAAGGCCACCGACCACAAGAAGCTGATGTCCGAGAGCGGCACCTCGGCCTCGATCGAGGTCGACACCACCCGCGCCTACGTCAACGACGCCGCGGCGCGAAAGGTCCACGAGATCGACTACAACGACCACCTCCGGGTGGCCCGCACCTTCCCCCTCGACTTCGCTCCGACGCACATGGTGGAGACCGGACGATGAGCACCAGCCCCCCGCGCACGCGCTCGTCGGCGGCCCTCGCGTTCCTCGCCGGCCTGCTGGGCGTGCTGGCCTTGGCTGTCGGCGGGTGCGCGGCAGACGAGGAGGACCGGCCCTCCGTGGTCGTCACGACCAACATCCTCGGCGACATCACCCGCAACGTCGTGGGTGACGAGGCCGACGTGACGGTGCTGATGCGGGCCGGCGCCGATCCGCACTCCTTCGGCGTCTCGGCTCCTCAGGCCGCCGCCATGGAACAGGCCGACCTGGTCGTGTACAACGGCCTGGGCCTGGAGGAGAACGTCCTGCGCCATGTGGAAGCCGCCGGTGAGGCAGGCGTGTCCACGGTGGCGGTGGGCGATGGCGTCGACCCGATCACCTACACGTCCGGGGAGAGCGCCGGAACGTCCGACCCCCACTTCTGGACCGACCCGGAGCGGGTCCGCGAGGCCGTCGATCTCATCGCCGACCAGGTGACGGAGCACGTAGGAGGGGTCGACAAGGCCGCCGTCGCGAAGAACGCGTCCGCCTACGGCAGGCAGGTGGACGATCTCACCGCATGGATGCGGGACACGTTCGACGCCATACCCGCGAAGAGGCGTCAGCTCGTCACGAACCACCATGTGTTCGGCTACCTCGCCGAGCGGTTCGGGTTCCGCGTCGTGGGCGCGGTCATCCCGAGCGGCACCACCCTCGCCTCCCCGAGCGCATCGGACCTGAAATCGCTCTCCACCTCGATCGAGAAGGCGGGCGTACGGGCGATCTTCGTGGATTCCTCGCAGCCCGACCGACTGGCCCAGGTGCTGAAGCGCGAGACCGACACCGAGGTCGACGTCGTGCCCCTGTTCTCCGAGTCCCTTACCGAGAAGGGCAAGGGCGCCGCGACCTACCTGGAAATGATGCGGTCCAACACCGCATCCATCGCAACGGGCCTGAGTACCCGATAGCCACCCACCGTCATCCTCGATGAATGACGGCCATGGAGAGGAAAGAACAGAGAATGAAGCACATGGCCCGCCCCCGGACGGCTGCCGCACTGACCGTCCTCCTCGCGACCTCCGTCGCCCTCACCGCTTGCGGCGGTGGGAAGGAGGAGGCCGTCGGCGCCGGCGGGAAGAGCGACAAGGCGAACTCTTCGGCCACGGCGGTCAAGGACCCGATCGTCACCACCTACGACGGCGGCCTCTACGTCCTGGACGGCACGTCCCTCGAGGTCGCCGAGGACATATCCCTGGAAGGGTTCAACCGCGTCAACCCGGCCGGCGACGACCGCCACGTGATGGTCTCCACCTCGACCGGCTTCCGCGTCATGGACGCGGTGGGCGGCGAGCTGACCGACGTGGAGTTCAAGGGCAGCAAGCCCGGCCACGTCGTGCGCCACGCGGGCAAGACCATCCTCTTCTCGGACGGCACCGGCGAGGTCACCATCTTCGACCCGGCCGAACTCGGTAGTTCGACGCCGAAGAGCGAGACGTACTCCTCCGACGCGCCGCACCACGGAGTCGCCATCCAGCTCGCCGACGGGAAACTGGTGACGACCCTCGGCACGGAGGAGAAGCGCACCGGCATCAAGGTCCTGGACGAGGACCGCAAGGAGATCACGCGCAACGAGAAGTGCCCCGAGGTCCACGGGGAGGCCGCCGCGAAGGGCGAAGCGGTCGTCATCGGTTGCGAGGACGGCGTCCTCGTCTACAAGGACGGCGCCATCAAGAAGGTGCAGAGCCCGACCGAGTACGGGCGGATCGGCAACCAGGCCGGTTCCGAGGAGTCGGCCGTCGTCCTCGGCGACTACAAGCAGGACCCCGACGCCGAGCTGGAGCGCCCCGAGAAGATCTCCCTGATCAACACGGAGACCGGCAAGATGCGCCTGGTCGACCTGGGGACCAGCTACACCTTCCGCTCGCTGGCCCGCGGTCCGCACGGCGAAGCCCTCGTGCTCGGCACGGACGGGAAGATCCACGTCATCGACCCGGACACGGGCAAGGTCGAGAAGAAGATCTCGGTGCTCGACTCCTGGAAGGAGCCGCTGGACTGGCAGCAGCCCCGTCCGGCCCTGTTCGTCCGCGACCACACCGCGTACGTCTCCGACCCGGCCGGCAAGAAGCTCGTGGCCATCGACATCGAGAGCGGCGAGCAGCTGGCCGCCACCGAACTCGACCAGGCCCCCAACGAGGTGAGCGGCGTCACCGCACACTGATCACCACGAAAGGGCCGGCGAGGGTCCTGTCCTGAGCGCTGAGCGCGTCCCCTTCGGGGGGGCGCGCTCAACGCGATTCCCGGCTGGTCCGAGCACCTGCAGCACCTGCTCGTCGGCATCCGTGACGCGCCCGCCCGTCATCCCCCGTGAACGCGGGACGGGTGGTGGCGCGGCCCGCCGACCGCGCCACCACCCGTCAACCACGCCTCACCAGGAGGACTTCGTCACCCCGGGAAGGAACCCGGCGTGCGCCTGCTCCCTCATCCGGACCCGGGAGAGTCCGAACTTCCGCAGGTGGCCACGGGGACGGCCGTCCACGCTGTCCCGGTTGCGCACCCGGGTCGCGCTGGCGTTGCGCGGCTGGCGCCGGAGCTCCTGCACCGCGGCTGTCCGCTCGGCCTCCGGGGTGCCGGGACGGCGGATGATCTCCTTCAGCTCCGCACGCCGGGCGGCGTACCGCTCGACGACCGCCTTGTGCTTCTCGTTCTGCGCGATCTTGCTCTTCTTGGCCATCAGACCTTCCCTCCCCGTGCACGAACGCGTGCGACAGCCGCTTCGATGCCGATCGCGTCGATCGTCTTGATCGCCCTGGCGCTGAGCGTCAGGCGCACGTACCGGCCCTCACTGGGGAGCCAGTAGCGCTTGCGCTGGATGTTCGGGTCGAACCGGCGCGAGGTGCGGCGGTGCGAGTGGGAGATGTTGTTGCCGAAGCCCGGCTGTGCGCCGGTCAGCTGGCAGTGGGCGGACACGGGATTCCCTGCCTCTCGTCGATCCGGCTCCATTCTTGAACATGGAAACCATTGCCACATAGTACCGTCACGCCCACTCCGGGCGCGTCCGGCCCGCAAGCCCCGGCCCACCGCTGGAGCCGACCGCGGCAGGGCGCGCCCACGGATTTACCGGGCGCCCGCCCGGACATGGCGACGCACGCCGCGACGGAACAGGCATAGAGGGAATCCACCATGGACATGATGGATACGACAATCACATCCATCAGTCCCGCGTAGCCTGCGGAGGCACCGCCAGACCGACGGTGCTGCCGCCGGTGCCTCCGTGAAAGGGAAGTACCGCTGTTGGCCGTCCCCCTGTACCTGGATCCCAAGCTGGAGCCACCGCTCACTTCCCTGCTGGCATCGCCTGTCCTGCACGGCCTCGTGGACGGGCTCGGGTCTCCGCTCAACGTGGTCGTTCCCGACCGGATCGCCGACAACGTCGCGCGGTTCCAGTCCGTCTACCGTCGCCACCACTTGAACGGGAAGATCTACTTCGCCCACAAGGCCAACAGGTCCACGGCGCTGGCGCGCCGCCTGACCACCACCGGCGCCGGCATGGACGTGGCCTCACTCAACGAACTGCAGCACGCCCTGGCCTGCGGGTTCACCCCGGACCGCATCGGCGCCACCGGACCGAAGGAACCGGAGTTCTTGTGGCTGGCCGCCCGCGCCGGAGTGACGGTGAACATCGAGGGGCCCGCCGAGCTGGAGGACCTCGCCGCCCTCGTACGCCGTCACGGCCTCACGCCCGTCCACGTGCTGCTACGACTTTCGGACTTCTCCGGCCCCGGGGTGCGAGTCCTCAGCCGCCGGAGCAGGTTCGGCTCACCGGCCTCGGAGTTCACCGGCCTGCTGGACGCCGCCGAGCGACACCGGGACGCACTGGAGGTGGCCGGCGTCTCGTACCACCTCGACACCACCAGCGTCGAGGAGAAGGCGCTCGCGCTGGAGGGCTGCATCCGGGCCATGGACGAGTGCCGGGCCCGTGGGATGCGGCCGCGGCTGATCGACATGGGGGGCGGTTTCGGCGTCAGCTACCTGGCGGACGGCGCGCAGTGGGAGCGCTACACCACTCAGCTCACTCTCGCGGCCATGGGCCAAGGGCAGCCCATGGCATGGCGTGACCACTCCTACGGGCTGCGCCGCGAAGGCAATGCCTTACGCGGGAGCCTGGAGCTCTACCCCTCCTACCGTCCCACCGCCGGCGCCGGGTACCTGGACGAACTCCTGCGCTGCCCCGCGCCCACACTGGGTCGCCCGCTGGCGACCCTCCTCCTGGAGAATCTCTACGACCTGTGCGTCGAGCCCGGCCGCGCACTCCTCGACCAGTGCGGGCTGACGCTGGCCCGTGTCCTGGAGACGCGCACCGAGGCGGACGGCCCGCACTCCCTGCGTCTGGCCATGAACGCCGACGACTGCGCCTTGGAGGAGCACGGCATCCTCATGGACCCGGTGTTGCTCCGCCGTGACACGAGCCGGCGGAAGAAGGCGAAGCCCCCTGAAGAAGGGGGTGGCTTCTATCTCCACGGGAATCTCTGCCTCGAATCCGACCTGATCACGCGGAGAATCGTCCACCTGCCCGAGCGGCCGATGCCAGGTGACCTCCTGGCCTTCCCCAACACCGCCGGCTACTGCATGGACTTCAACGCCCATCATGCCCAGCAGCAGCCCGTCGCCCGAAAGGTGGCGGTGTACGAAGGCGCGGACGGTTGGGAATGGCGCCTCGACGACCAGTACTGGCCGATTCATTCCACAGGAGACGCGCATGAGGTATGACAGCATCATCGAGACGATCGGCGACACGCCCCTGGTTCGCATCGCACCGCAGGTGCACAACATTCCCAACATGGACCTTTACGCGAAACTCGAGTCGTTCAACCCCTTCGGTTCGTTGAAGGACCGGGCCGCGTGGAACATGGTGCGCCCCGGCCTCCAGGAGGCCGTCGAGCAGGAAAGCCAGATAGTCGAACTGTCCAGCGGGAACACAGCGAAAGCGCTGGCCGCCATCGCCGGTATTCACGGCGTCGGCTTCAAGAGCGTGACCAACCGGATGAAGATACCGGAGATCAAGGAACTGCTCCTGCTGCTCGGAGCCGAGATCCAGGAACTTCCCGGCCGGACCGAGTGCCTCGACCCCACGGACTCGGAGGACCCGCTGACGCTCTTCCACCGCAGCCTCCACGAGCCGGGCAGCACCCACCTGCACACCGATCAGTACTTCAACGAACGCAACCCCGAGGCCCACGAGCACGGCACGGGCCCCGAGATCATCAAGGACCTGGACGGCCGGGCACCGGACTGGTTCATCTCGGGTGTCGGCACCGCCGGCTCGTCCACAGGGGTGGCACGGGCATTACGCGAGAGAGATCCCAAGGTTTCCGTGGTGGGCCTCGTCGCCGAGAAATCGGACTTCATTCCCGGCATCAGGAACATCGACGAGGTGCAGGAAGTCGGGATCTTCGACCCGGACACCTACGGAACCATCGAGAAGGTGAGCTCCGACGAAGCCATCGACGGCATGCTCCAACTCATCCGGAGATGCGGAATACTGGCGGGCCCCACGGGCGGAGCCGCCTACTTCGGCGCGGTCCGCCATCTGAGGGAGATCGGTCCGCGGCTCACCGAGCCCGCGACCGCCGTCTTCCTCGTCTGCGACCGGGTCGAGAGCTACCTGAGTTACATCCGCAAGCGGCGCCCGGAACTCCTCGGCCGGCGCCCCGCGAACGACCCCGCCCCGGACGTGGCCCCCGCCGCTGACGCCGGCGAGGCCACCACCATCAGCGTCGCCGACTCCCGGACGTGGATATCCGAGTGCAGACCCGTCATCGTGGACATGCGCAGCCCCTACGCGTACGCGGCGCTGCACATCGAAGGCTCCCTCAACATCGTCGACGAACTGTTCGAGGAACTCGTACGCGCGGGACTTCCCTTCAGCAAGACGCAACCCGTACTGCTGGCGTGTCCGGTCGGTGAGAAATCCCTGAAGTACGCGGCCCGGCTGACCCGCATGGGCCATCCGGACGTGCGCAGCCTGGAAGGCGGCATCATCGCCTGGCGCGACGCGGGCGCACCGCTGGTGAGGGAGTGACGCCCGTGGAAGGCGAAACGGGCCGCGTGGAGCGGCTGGCCGCATGGCACAGCGGTCTGCGCGCGGAGTTCCCGATCATCACTCGCCACCCCGAACTGGCGTACCTGGACAGCGCCGCGACGGCTCAGAAGCCCCGAGCGGTCCTGGACGCGGTCCAGGAGTACCTCACCACCTCCAACGCCAACGCGGGGCGCGGCACGTACCCGTGGGCCAACAGGACGACGGCGATCATCGAGGGGACCAGGAACCGGGTCAAGGCGTTCCTCGACGACCCCTCCCCCGACACCTCCGAGGTGCACTTCACCAGCGGCACGACCGAGGGGCTGCGCCTGGTGGCGCTGGACTGGCTCGTCCATCAGCTCCGCGACGGGGACGAGATCATCGTGCCCTCAGCCGACCACCAGGCCAACATCTCGCCCTGGCACGAGGCCGTCGAGGTCCTGGCCCGCCAGGGAACGGGTGTCACCGTCCGCGCCATGCCGTACCAGCTGTCGTCGGGCGACTACGACACCGAGGCGCTCGCCGGACTCGTCTCCTCGCGGACCCGGTTCGTGGCCGCCACCCATGTGCATCACGTGTACGGCGGGGACATGAACGTGCACCGGATACGCCGGACGGTGGGGCCCGACGTGACGATCTGCCTGGACGCGGCGCAGAGCGTCGGCCATCTGCCGGTCTCCATGAAGGCGCTCGATGTCGACTTCGTCGCCTTCTCCGGGCACAAGGCCCTGGCCCTGCCCGGGTCCGGGGCACTCTGGTCCCGCAATGCCCGGGGGACGCCTTTCACTCCGCGCGGCTGGAACGGCACACCCAACACGGTAGGCGTCGCCAGTCTGGACGCCGCCCTGGAGTGGCTCGAACGGGCCGGCCTGCAGCGTGTCGAGGAATGGACCGTACGCCTGGCCGCGCGGCTGACCGACGGGCTGCGGGCCCTGCCGCCCTACGAAGTGCTCGGCTGCCAGCGGAGCCTGGCAGCCGACTCCCCCGTGCAGCAACGGCACGGCATCGTGACGTTCAGGCACCGCGCCATCGACTCGGTCGATCTGGGATTCATCCTGTTCAGCCACGGTTTCATGGTGCGCACGGACGGGCTTTGCCAGGGCGGGGCGGGTGGGAGTCGCAGCTCCGTCCGGGTCAGTCTGCACGTCTACAACAGCCGGGAGGAGGTGGACCGGCTGCTGGGCGTACTCGCCGACCTCGCGTAATGCAATGACATCCATTTTCACCTGTAGATTCGGAGGCACACGCAGCACGGACACCGCAGAGGTGGTAACGGGAAATGAACGTGAGTATGCCGACGGCCCAGATGTGGGTGGACCGCTGGGAACGCCAGCAGCAGCGGTACGCCTTCGACCGCGAGGAGCGCTTCACCGTCGTCGCGGACGTCGTCGAACACGTGACGGCCGGCCGCAGCGCCCCTCGCGTACTGGATCTCGGCTGCGGGCCCGGCTCACTGCCGGCGCGACTGGCCGAGCGTCTGCCCGGGGCGGAGATCGTCGCCGTCGACATGGACCCGCTGCTGCTGGCGCTCGCCCGGGCCCGCCACCCGGACGCGGCCCGCTACGTCGAGGCGGTGATCGGCGAGCCGGGGTGGACCAGCACTCTCGGCCTGGAAGAACCGGTCGACGCCGTCGTCTCCACCACCGCTCTCCACTGCCTCCCCGAACACCTACTGCACTCCACCTACGCCGAACTGACCACTCTGCTCCGGCCGGGCGGGGTGCTGGTCAACGCGGACCACCTGGCGCAGGAGGGCTCGGGCTTCGCGGAGATCACCGAGTTCGTGGGGACCCGCCGGGCAGAGCGCCGGCGCGCCTTCGACCATGAGGACTGGGAGGCGTGGTGGGCGGCGGTCGAGAACGAGCCCGAGCTGATGGCTCTGTGCGCCGAGCGCCGGAAGCGGAAGACGACGCACTCCGGATGCGCCATCACGCTCGGCCGGCACGTCGAGCTGCTGGCCGAGGCGGGCTTCGGACCGGCCAGTCCGGTCTGGCAGGTGGGAGACAGCTACGTCCTCGTGGCCATCCGCCCGTAGGACCGGTCACCCGCACGAGGTGGCCGCCGGGCGGTGCGGTGCGGAGACGGGGGCTCCGTGGTCAGGCTCTTCGCCGGCGACGGCGAGCCTGGTCAGCCGAGGCGCGAACGACCCGCGCCGTCCTCCGCTCAGCGGCCGAGCCTGGCCGGGTCGTCGGCCACCGCTCCGGCGAGGGCGCGGATCCGCGCGTTCTACCGCGCACCGTGCCAGACCAGGCCGAGCGCGGACTCGGGAGCCCGAGGGCCGTACCGGGTGGCCGGGTGACAGAGCGACGTCACGCCCCGGTCCGCCGCCACCAGGGACAGCCCCTCCTGGAGGGTGCCGGCCGGCGGGCCGCGCGACACCGGGGCACCGGAAGGGGTGCGGGTCGGCGTCTGCGCGGCGTGCCAGTGGTCCGGTGCCGGAGCGGCCACCTCGACGAGGGGCGGACCGGCCGGTTCCTCGGTCTCCAGGGCCTCCGGCCGGCGAAGGCGTGCCGCTGGGAGGTCGCGAGGTACTGCGGCCGGCGGGAGAGGACGGGGCCCAGCTCGAGACGTGGTTCACGGAACGGCGGGAGGACCACCGCGAGGTCCGCCTCGTCCCGGAACAGCGAGCGAACGGGGCAGAGAGCGGCAACCCGGTGAGAGCGGTCCGGCGCTCGGGTGCCGGACACCGAACTCCCGGACCGGGTCCATGAATCCGAAGCCCGTCACCCCCCGGAAGCCGATGTCAGCGGGCCGATGTCAGCGGGCCGCTGTCGCCGAGGGCCGCCGTGACGCTCAGGGCTCGCGGTGGACTTCGCTCCACACGTCCCCTTCTTCAGCATCGAGCCCCGAGCCGGGCGTTGCTTCCCCGCTGGAGGCGGGCCGGAGATCACTTCCACCGGTACCGGTCACCGCGCCCCAGCCCGCCGGGGGTGTCTGTGCCCGCCACGACGCGAGCACATCCCCGACGCCCTGGAGTCCTCGCCGCGAGCGGTCCGCTTCACCGGGCTGCCCCCCAAATATGCGGTGGCGGACCCAGCCGCCCGTGGCGAAGATCGCGGCATGTGTGTCTTCCTGGAAACCCGACAGCTCACGTTGCGTCCTTTCACCCACGCCGACGCCGACAACCTGTTCGCACTGGACAACGACCCCGCCGTCATGCGCTTCATCAACGGCGGGCGGCCGACGAGCCACGAGGCGATCCGTACCCGGGTCCTCCCACGGCTCCTCCACGACTATCCGTGCTTCGGCACCCGTGGCTACTGGGCCGCGGAGGAGAAGGCGACGGGGACCTTCCTGGGCTGGTTCGAGTTCCGTCCCCTTGAGGACCACAGCCCCGCCGTGGCCGAACTCGGCTATCGGCTGAACAAGGCAGCCTGGGGCAGGGGCTTGGCCACGGAGGGCTCGCGTGCCCTGATCAGCAAAGGTTTCACCGACCTCGGGGTGGAGCGGGTCACCGCGAACACGATGGCGGTGAACACCCGGTCCCGGCGCGTGATGGAGAAGGCAGGGCTGGCGTTCCTGCGGGACTTCGCCGGGGACTGGCCGGAGCCGATCGCGGGGTCCGAGCATGGCGAAGTCGAGTACGGCCTCCTCCGGGCCGACTGGGAGCAGCGCCGGTAGCCGGCAGGTGGCGCAGGCAGTGCCTGGTGTCCGGCACCGCCGACTCCACCGGCCTCACCGGCCTCACCGCCCGGGGCACCTCGCTCACCGGAGTGCCGACGGAGCTCGCCTCCGGCCACGGCCGCGCTGTTCTGGCCCCTGCGGTGCGTCGGTGCAGCCCTCCGTTGCGACGCTGGTCCGCGCCGCCGGGTGTCTTCCTCGCCCCCGACGGCTCCTGAACCCGCGCCACATCGGCCGTACACCCGCCCGTCAGCCTGTTCCGCCGCCACGGTCCCGCACTTGACCGACCCCGCCCGGCCCGGCGGACCGCCTCGCCTCCGAGCGGCCCGACTTCCCCGACGCGAGGCCGGGCCGAGCGCCGGGCGGACCTCTGACACGCAGCGACAGTTCGCCTTGCGGCGTGTAGGCGGAACCGCTGGCAGGGGCAGGTTGAGGTAGCCGCTGCCGGGGCTCTTGGCGTGGTCGAGGAATTCGCGGTCCCTGTTCTCGTTGCAGACCAGGGCGCCCGGGCGCAGCTTCGGCTCGACGAGTTTCAGGACGTCGAGCGAGACCTCCGGCGCCCATCCGTCGATGAGAGCGAAGTCGCCCCCTCCGGAACGGACGCGAGGGACTCCCGAGCGTCGCCCTCGAAGAAGGTCACGTACTCCTCCAGCCCGGCGCGGGCGATGTTCTCCCGCGCCTGCCGTACCTTCTCCGGCACGATCTCAGCGGTGTACACCTGCCCCTGGCCGCTGTCACGCACCGCCGCGGCGAGGAAGATCGTGGAGAAGCCGAGGGACGTCGCGAACTCCACGACCGAGCGTGCCTGCCCGTAGCGGACCAGCAGGTAGAGCTGGTCTCCCTGCTCCGGGCTGAGGGAGAACCCGGTGCCGGTGTGGTGGTGCGGGTCGGGGTGGTGCGCGTAGGCCCCCCAGTCGATGTGCCGCTCACGCTGGTACATCTCGTCGAGCACGTCCAGGACGCGCCGGTCCTGGATGAGCGCACTACGAAACGGCGGCCTCGGCTCACTCATCGGGTCCTGCGGCCGGCCCCCGGCGGGGGGTGCACTCATCGCCATCACACTTCCCCTCTCGTAATCAGGTGAGCCTGACCCAGCTTCTCCAGGTCCCCTGATGGCCCGGCAACGGACCGCGCATCCGCCGTCAGGATGAGCGGAGGAGGCGACGGATCGCAGTCGGCTGCCCGTCAAGCGCCCCCTGCTCCGCCGGGCGTTGCGAGGCGGGATCCCGCGGCGGGCAGCAACACCTGGTAGCTCGCACGCGGTCAGCCGGACGTCGGCTCGCGCTGTACGGCGTCCGGCCCCTGGGCCACGGCGCCTGGGCGCCACCCCTGGGCGCCGTACGGGCATGGTGCCGACGGGCCCTGCGTCCCGGAGCGTGCCGCCCGGCCTCGACGCGGACCAGGGTGAACCGGGCTCGGCGCAGCCCGCTGACCGGGCGACGTCAGAACGGGAGGGACGGCCGGGCACACCGGGCCGTCCCTCCCCTGTGTCCCCCCTGCGTTCTCCCGGCGGCAAGCCGGGCCATGCCGCCGGGGGAACCGGCCGGGCCCGACCGGTCAGGCGCCCGCGGTGAGGCGGCCGGAGCGCAGGGCGGCGACGACGCCACCGTCGACCAGCAGGTCGTTGCCGGTGACGAAGGAGGCGTCCGGCCCGAGGAGGAAGGCCGCGGCGGCCGCGATGTCGTCGGGGGTGCCGAGCCGGCCCGTACCGGAGGCCTCCACCATGGCCTTCATGTGCCGACCGCTCTCACCGGCGAGTTCCTGCCGGCCCATCGGCGTGGAGATGACGCCGGGACTGATGCTGTTCACGCGAGCGCCGCGCTCACCCCACCGCGTGGACGCGGCCTGGACGCGGAGCCGGTTGGCGTACTTGGAGAGCGGATAGGCGCCCCGCGCGCCGAGCTCCTCGGGGTCGAGGAAGGGCAGGGCGAGCAGGTCGTCGGCAGGGGTGTGCGCCAGGGCCTGCTCCCTCTCGGGGCTGAGCGTGGCGGGCCCCGGCATGTGCCCGGCCATGCTGGCGATGACCACGCCGGCACCGCCCGGTGCGATCACCCTGCCGAACTCCTCCAGGACCAGGGCGGTCCCCAGCAGGTCGACCGCGAGGATCGCCTTCCCGGGCGCCTGCACCGGGGAGAGGCCCGCCGTGTGCACGACCTGGATGACGGGGCCCAGTTTCGCGGCGGTGTCCGCCAGCGCGGCCACCGAGGCGCGCTCCGAGACGTCGACGGCCTCGGTGACCACCGTGTGGCCCTGGCCGCGCAGCTCCTCGGCCACGATCCCGAGAAGCCTTTCGTCGAAGTCCGCGAGCAGCAAGGTCCCGCCGGCGCCCTGCCGGCGGGCGATGGCCTTCCCCATACCTCCGACGCCGATGACGACGATCACGCTGGTGCTTCTCATGGGCATCTCCATTAACGTTACGTGCCGTATCGTTAATCATTCTACGCACTCGTAGAATGCCCCCTATGGCACAGGCAAGGCGGCGCGGCAGACCCCGTGAGACGGGGACGGACGAGGCGATCCTGGACGCGGCCCGAGACCTGCTGCTGCGCGAGGGCTACGCCAGGCTGTCGATGGAGAAGGTCGCCGTGGCGGCGGGTGTCGGGAAGCCGACCGTCTACCGCCGCTGGCCGTCGAAGGCGGCACTGGTCGCTGACGTCGCCCGCCGGGCCTCGACGGCGGCCACCCCGGACGGGGAGATCCCCGAACCCCGCCCGGGAGAGGTCGTGCGCACCCTGGTCTCC
Organism: Streptomyces diastaticus subsp. diastaticus; assembly: GCF_011170125.1. Taxonomy (NCBI): domain Bacteria; kingdom Bacillati; phylum Actinomycetota; class Actinomycetes; order Kitasatosporales; family Streptomycetaceae; genus Streptomyces; species Streptomyces diastaticus. The sequence goes on from NZ_BLLN01000005.1 coordinate 571,764, forward strand.
TGGTTCAGGTCGCACGCGCAGTCGGTCACCGCCCCCGACAATGCCGCGCTGGTCCTCGCCCTCACGGCGGCGGCAGCGGCGAGCCCCCAGGACGCCGAGTCCCTGTACCTCGGCAGTACCCGCGAACAGCACACCACCCTCGTCGAGTTGCTCCGGGCCGGCATCGCGACCGGGGAGCTGCGCGCCGACACCGACGTCGACGCCGTGGTGGGTGCCCTGATCGGATCGAGCCTCTACCTGCTCCTCACCGGGAGAACCGCCGAGGCACCCGAGCGGGCGGAAGGTTCCGTCCGGGCCCTGCTGGACGGCATCCGCTCACCGGAAGCCGGAGCGCCTGGCTAGTGTTCCCCCGCCGGGAACTCCGTTCAGATACGCGGGCTGCCCTATCGCGCGTGCGGGGCGGCCGAAGGCCGAGTTGGCACTGCCGGACGAGGAACGGGCCGCGCTGGAGGAATCGAGGGCGGCACCGTCGCGCGCCGCGGTCACGGGCGTTGCGGTGCTGATCGCCCGGGACTGCGCAACCGGCCGGTCGAACCGCTCAGCGACAGCTACGCCACCCGCCCGATCCCTACGACGAAGAAGTGGCTGTCGGCCCACCCCCGGCCCCCTCTGCGCTGCATACTGGCCGGCCGGTCCTGGCCCTGGGGAAGGGCATCCGCAGCTGGAGCGCCGCTTGGCGCACGGCCCCCATTACCTTTCTCGTGACTCCGCAGTGGGGCTACCGGCCCTCGGGTCCGGTGTGACTCCCCCATGTTGTTCATGATCCGGAGAGCGGTGTCACCAGGCCCCGGAGGCATGGACGGACCGCTGATGAGGGGCTTCAGCGCCGGCTTGGCCCGAGCCGGAAGAGCTCTCCGTCACGCGGATGTGACAGCTCGGCGCCCTGGCAAGGCCGGACGAATGCGTGCTGGAGGGGCCTGCACGTGATCGACACCGGCGACATCGACGTCTTCCTCGGTCTGGATGTCGGTAAGGGCGAACACCACGCCGCCGCCGTCACACCGACCGGGACGAACGCGCTCGACAAGCGCCTGCCCAACACCGAACCCAAGCTCCGCGAGTTCTTCGCGAAACTCCAAGCACGCACGGAACAGTGCTCGTCGTGGTTGACCAGCCGGCCTCGATCTGCGCCCTTGCCGCTGGCGGTCGCGTGCCACATGCGCAGTCCCGTCACCCAACTGCCCGGCCTGACGATGCGGCGGATCACCGACCTCCACCCCGGCGAGGCGAAGACGGACGCGAAGGACGGGTTCTTCATCGCCGACGCCGGCCGCGCGATGCCCTACAGGCTGCGGACGATCGACGGCGAGGACGAGACGGTCGCCGAGCTGGAGGTGATCGTGGGCTTCGACGACGGCCTGGCCGACGAGGCCACCCGGGTGGCGAACCAGCCGCGCGGCCTGCTGCTCAGGACCATCCGTCGCTGAAACGGGTGCCGGGACCGCCGTGGCGGCACCCGGCCGTCCCCACCCTGCTGGAACGGTTCGGGGAGATCGCCGAGGAAAGCCCAAAAGAGGCCATGGGATAATCAGACAGCTCTGATGCCCCGCAGGCGACGAACACGCGACCGAGAAGGTCGGGCCGCTGGACGCTCTCACGCTGAGCGTCGATCCCCGTTTCGGTGATCTCCGGGTGCCGGTCGAATCAATGAACCGAGCCAGGCATGGCAGGGCAAACGGCGCGCCGGTCGGGTCCGGTCTACATTTGCGCCTCCCTATTTCGCCCCCTTACCGTCGCGATCCGGCACCGCAGGAAGGACAAAGAGGGGCACGGGGCATGACGGGCCGTCTGCACCTGCGGCACTCCACCGACAAGCAGACCAACGCCCGCCGACTCCATGCTCTGGATGATCTACCCAAGTCCGGCTCCCTCAGGTACGAGAATCCGGCGACGTCGTCCCGCATGCACGCGGTCAACCGGTCCGGGTTCCGCAAGCTGCTCGACGAGGCGGCGGTCGGTGACACCATCCGCAACGCGGGTGCCGCGCGGCTGTTCCGCTCGACCAAGGACGTCATCCAGATCCGGGAGGGCCTCCAGTGGCGCGGGCTGCACCGCGCATTGCGACCGGCGCCTGGTCCGGCTTCGGTCTCGCGGCCGACGACCCGCAAACCAAGCTCTTCGTCACACTGCTCGCCGGGGTTCTGGAGTTCCAGCGCGACATGCTTCAGGAGAACACCAAGGAAGGCGTCGCCGCCGAGGCGGGGGGCGAGACGCTGGGGCGCCCGGCCGCGCTCGATGAGGACCAGGCGGCCGACATCGTCGACGCCTACGCCAAGGGCGCCTCGGTGAAGACTCTCGCCCGGCAGTACGACATCGCCCCCCCACACGGTCCGCCGGATGCTGGACGTGGTCGGCGTCCGCGATACCGACGTCCCGGAGTCGCTCGACGGCGCGAGCACCGATGTCGCCACCGAGGTGCTGGAGCAGGAGCCCGAGCTGCTGCACACCATCGACGTGCCCGGCCTGCTCGCCGCGCACCTCAAGGCCACCCAGGACGCCGAGATCCTCGACGCACTGCGCGCTGTCCGGACCATCCGCGCGGGCAGGGCTGCTCGGTACGAGTCACCGCCCCGCTCGCGTTCCACAAGACCGTGCTGAAGCAGTGCGCCGCCTTCGTCGGCGACGGCTCCACCCGGCCGGGCGCAAGGCCTTCCGCACGTATGCCGACCGGATCGCCTCGGTGACGTGGAAGCACGGCAGCGGCAGGACTGTCGGGGATGGCAGGGCAGCGGGCGGCGATGCTGACCAGACCGTCGGCGAGGCGGGATCTTCAGGTCTCTGGGCCCCTGCCCGGAACCGCGTGGGCCTGGCCCGGATGGAACCATCCCGGGCCAGGCCGTGATTGGTCCGCGCTCAGTTCGACAGGCCGGCGAACATGCCGGGGTCGTAGGAGCCTCCCTGCATGCGCGTGATCACACCGAGCCGGTTGGCGGCATTGATCATGGCGACCAGGGAGACCAGCGCCGCGGTCTGGTCGGCGTCGTAGTGCTTGCGTACCTGGTCCCAGGTTTCGTCGGACACACCCTGGTGAGCGTCGGCAAGCCGGGTGCCCTCCTCGGCGAGTGCCAGCGCGGCCCGCTCGGCTTCGGTGAACACGGTGGACTCGCGCCAGGCGGCGACCAGGTTGATCCGGAGCGCGCTCACACCGGCGCCTGCGGCCTCCTTGGTGTGGACGTCGACGCACCAGCCGCAGCCGTTGATCTGGCTGACCCTCAACTCAACCAACTCCATGAGGGACTTGGACAGCGACGCCTCCTGGATCGCCAGGTTGACGTTGTAGATCCGCTTGCTGACCTTGGCGCCGAGCTTGTTGGTCATCAGGTTGATACGGGGTTCCATCGCTTCGTCCTCGCTCCTGGATCGCATGCCGCGCTGCGTGTTGGCGCGGCATCGTGACGACCATGAAGAAGCCGCCCGCCCGGCCCTTGTGACAGTGCGGCGATGTGACGTAGATCACCGGATTCGACTGTCACAAAGGGATCGGGGGCGGCATCTTGTGTGCGTTCCCGCGTTCCCAGGCCTGCTCGGCGCGGGTCCCGTGCCGCATGGGTACACAACCTCGCTCTTGACCTCAACCGCACTTGGAGTCGCAGGGTGAGGCCCGTCCAGTCGGCCACCGGGAGGGTGGGCGTCCACAGTGAGGAGATTTCCATGACTGACGCGAAGTGCATCCTGGTCATCGGCGGTACCGGCAACCAGGGCGGCGCGGCCGCAAGGGAGTTGCTCTCCCGCGGCCGGGACGTGTCGTGCCCTGGTCCGCAGCCCGGACAAGCCCGAGGCCCAGGCACTGCAGAAGCGGGGGGCAGTGCTCGTCCAGGGCGACATGGACGACGAAGCATCTCTGCACCGCGCCATGACCGGTGTCCATGGTGTGTTCAGTGTGCAGGCGCTGGCGTACGAGCCGGAATCACTGGCCGCCGAGGTCCGCCAGGGCAAGGCGGTGGCGGATGCCGCCAAGGCGGCCGGAGTCGGGCACTTCGTGTACAGCTCGGCAGGTGGTGCCGAACGGCAGACCGGCATCGACCACTTCGAGAGCAAAGCCGAAATCGAGCGGCACATCCTCGCCCTCGGCCTGCCCGCCACCCTCCTGCGGCCCGCGTTCTTCATGAACAACCTGCTGCACTACGCCGACGCCCAGGGCGAGCGCCTCATGTCACTGCCCGTCAAGCCGGACAAGCCCATGCAGATGATCGCCGCCGACGACATCGGGTTCTTTGCCGCCACCGCCTTCGACGCCCCGCACACCTACATCGGCCGTCATCTTGAGCTGGCCGGCGATGAGATCACCTTCCCCGACGTTGCCGAGATCTACGAACGCGTCACCGGGACCCCCACCCGCTTCGAGGCGCAGCCCATCGAAGAGCGCATGTTCGAGTGGTTCGCAGAGGCGGGCTACCGAGCGGACATCCCCGCCCTGCGTGGTCTGCACCCGGCGCTCATGACCTTTGAGGAATTCCTCTCCCGACGGCTGCGGGCAGCCACTGTCTGATCCCCGCCCTGAGAATCGGGTGAACCCCGACAAGAGCGAACAGACAGGAGCAGGGAATGGACGAGCACGGCGAGCGAACCACCGATACTGTCGAGCATCTTGCTCGCGAGGCACCCATGGATCCTGCCACCGAGGTGTTCGTCACCCACCGCAATCTGCTGTTCACCGTCGCCTACGAGATGCTCGGCTCGGCCGCCGATGCCGAGGATGTCCTGCAGGAGACCTGGCTGCGCTGGGCACGTGTCGACCTCGGCACGGTGCGTGACCGGCGTGCCTTCCTGGTGCGGATCACCACGCGCGAAGCGCTGACCCGGCTACGTACACTCCGTCGGCGCAAGGAGTCTTACGTCGGCCCCTGGCTGCCGGAGCCGCTACTGACCGCGCCCGACGTGGCCGAGGACGTCGAACTGGCCGACAGCGTGTCGATGGCGATGATGCTGGTGCTGGAGACGCTCGCACCGGTCGAGCGGGCGGTGTTCGTACTGCGGGAGGTCTTCGACCTCGGCTATGACGAGATCGCGGACGCCGTCGACAAGACCCCGGCCGCCGTCCGCCAGATCGCCCACCGCGCGCGCAACCATGTCGCCGCGCGCCGACCGCGGGGGGACGCTTCCCCGGCCAAGGCCCGCGACGCGCTCGACGCCTTTCAGCGGGCGGTCCAGACGGGCGACATGCAAGGCCTGCTCGACGTCCTCGCACCGAACGTCGTCCTGCTGACCGACGGCGGCGGAGTCGCTCGAGCCGCGATGGCGCCCGTCGTGGGCGCCGACCAGGTGACTCTCGTGCTGGGTCGGCTCGTGACCGCGGCGTCGCTGCGGACGGTACAGGTCAACGGAAACCCCGCGCTGATCGTCAGATTGGAGGGAGAGGCCGACAGCGTCCTGACGGTGCGCATTGACGACGGCCTCGTCACCGGGCTCTATGCCGTGTGCAATCCCGAGAAACTGGCGCGGATCGGCCTTGAGACCACAGTGAGCCGCTGCCCCGAAGAGCTCAGATGACCCGGCCCGTCAGCCACCGTCCACCCGCAGCCAAAGAAGCCGCAGAACACATCACGTCGCTCCTGGCCCCGCAACTCGCGCAGGTCGACGTCAAAGTCGACTTCACCGTCGGCATGAGAACGGAAGATCGCCAACACGTCGGCAGTCGGCCAGACCCGCAGGTCCGGGCACTCGGCATCCGCCGGCCGGAACAGCACGGCCTCCGCCCGGGGCACCGGAAGCACCGCCTCCCCCTCGGAGTACCGGCACTCCCAGCCCTTCTCCGCGACAAGGTCGAGGACCGCCTGCCAGTCCTGCATTGAGGCATCCGGGACACGCACGTCCGGCAGCGACCCCATCAAGTCCGAGTCGAAGAGGCACTGCACGTCATCCCACAGCAGATCAGCCCCGCGCCACGCTGCCCGGCCCACCGACCCGACGCGCTCCCGTTTCCCTTGACCAAGGACATGGAGGCCCTCCGCGCACCTGGCGCACCCCGGCCGCCCTGCCCGCCGCCGCATGACCAACGCTTCCCGGCCACCGGCCTGCCACTTCGCCCGCCACGTGTCCACGGCCTTCGGCGACGCCCTGAAGACCACCGCCGCATCCTCACGGTTCCGCCCCGCCACCGACGCGGCCACCGCCCTCCACCGCACGACCTCCTGCACCGACGGCGACAGATGCCGCGCGCCCCACCAACAGATCTCTCACCCAGCCCAACGGCCCAGGACCCGAGCCGTCTCGGACCAACGGGGAGGTCCGACCCCGTCGAGGTGCGTACCGCGTGCGTTTCTCTCCATCCACGCACACGGTACGGAGAATCGGCAGCACGCCCCCAGCCGAACGATCTCGGTCAGCCGAGAAAACTCAGCCGCACCTTCCGGTCCGCATTGTCGACGTTGGTGTCCACCAGGCACACCGACTGCCAAGTCCCCAGTTCCAGTCTGCCGTCGATGACCGGGAGGGTGGCGTGCGGGGGGACGAGGGCGGGGAGGACGTGGTCGCGGCCGTGGCCGGGGGTGCCGTGGCGGTGGTGCCAGGGGTGGTCGGCGGGCAGGAGGGTGCGGAGGATGGCGAGGAGGTCGTCGTCGCTGCCGGCGCCGGTCTCCAGGACGGCGATGCCGGCGGTGGCGTGGGGGACGAAGACGTTGAGGAGACCGTCTCGGCCGGCCGCGACGTCGTCGAGGAAGCTCGCGCAGTCGGCGGTGAGGTCGCGGACCGTCTCGCTGGAGCCGGTGGCGAGGTGCAGGACACGGGTGTCGAAGGCGTCAGGCATACCGTCATCCTCGGGCATGGGCCCCGGCGCGCGCGGGGCGACCCGCCCTGCCGGTGGACCGGAACCTCCGGAACGGGTGGCGGGCGGAAGGCACGGATCCGATAGGCCGCGTCCGCCCACCGAGGCACCATCGACCGTGCGTGGAGGTCTCGTCACGTGCGGCGGCATGTCGCGATCCGTCCTGCTCGCCACGCGCGGTCACACCCGACCTGCCGCGGGTGTCTCAGCCGCGTGTCGACGCGACCGCTGACGTCCTTCCTCCCCGCCTCCCTCGCGCGCGAGGCCGGAGCCGGACGCCCGCGGGTTGCTCGACCGGCCCGGAAGCAGCGGCGCGGGCGGAGCCCTTTTGGCGGCGGGCGGCCGCTGACCGGCGGAGCGGCACGGGCGGGGCGTCGGGAAGAACCCGGCGCCCCCGTCCGTTCGCAAGGACGTGAAGCAGAACGGGACCCCGCACTCCGAAGCCCCCCGCCCCGTCGACGTGCTCGTGGCCGGCGCCGGGCAGGCGGGCCTGTCGGCCGCCTACCACCTGCGCAGGTCGGGGCTCGAGCCCGGCGAGGACTTCCTGGTCCTCGATCACGCGCCGCGTCCGGGCGGGGCCTGGCAGTTCCGGTGGCCGACGCTGACGTACGGCCGTGTGCACGGTATGCACGCCCTCCCCGGTATGGAGCTGACGGGCGCGGACGACTCCCGCCCCTCCGCCGAGGTGATCGGCGCGTACTTCCGCGAGTACGAGGAGACGTTCGGGCTGCGGGTACGCCGGCCGGTGCACGTGCGGGCCGTGCGCGAGGGCGACGGCGGGCGTCTGCTGGTGGAGACCTCTGAGGGGGACTGGGCGGCCCGGGCCCTGATCAGCGCGACGGGCACCTGGGACCGGCCGTTCTGGCCGCGCTACCCCGGGCAGGAGGAGTTCCGGGGGCGACAACTGCACACGGCGGGCTACCCGGGCCCGGAGGCGTTCGCCGGGCGGCGGGTGCTGGTGGTGGGCGGCGGCACGTCGGCGGTGCAGCACCTGCTGGAGATCGCGCCCGTCGCCGCGGCGACCGCCTGGGCCACCCGCAGGCCGCCGGAGTTCCGGGAAGGCCCTTTCGACGAGGACCAGGGCCGGCAAGCGGTGGCCCGGGTCGACGAGCGGGTTCGGCAGGGGCTGCCGCCGCGCAGCGTGGTCTCGGTGACGGGCCTGCCGATGAACGAGGCGATCCGGCGGGGCGTGGCGGACGGGACGCTGGCACGGCGCCCGATGTTCGAGCGGCTCACCGCCGAGGGTGCCGTGTGGGCGGACGGCTCGGCCTTCGAGGCAGACGTGGTGCTGTGGGCGACCGGGTTCCGTGCGGCGGTGGACCACCTGGCGCCGCTGAGACTGCGCGAGCCCGGCGGCGGCATCCAGGTCGACGGGACCCGGGTGGTCCGCGACCCCCGCATCCACCTGGTCGGCTACGGCCCCTCCGCCAGCACCATCGGCGCCAACCGGGCGGGCCGGGCGGCGGTCCGGGAGACAGGCGCGCTGCTGGCCGGGGAGGCGGTCGCGGTCTGACCGGACAGCCGGCGGTGCCCCGGGGTGGGCGGGCGCTCGGTGATCGGGCCCCGGTCCGTGGTCCGTCCTCGCCTGGCTCGGGCCGCTGCTTTCGCGCGCCGCCGGTCAGCCCGTGCCGCCGGCGGAGCCGGAGCGGCGTTGACGGTTGAACTCTTCGACGTGGGCGCGGTGTTCGGCGTAGTTGTCGGTGAAGCGGGTGTCGCCGGGGCGGACCGTCACGAAGTACAGCCAGTCGCCCGCGGGCGGGTCGAGAGCGGCGCGCAACGCGTGCTCGCCCGGGTTGCCGATGGGGGTCGGGGGCAGGCCCCGGCGTGCGTAGGTGTTGTACGGGCTGTCGGTGCGGGTGTCCTCGTGGCTGGTGTCGAGGGTGGAGCGGCCGAGGGCGTAGTTGAGGGTGGAGTCCATCTGCAGGGCGCGGTCCTGGTCGAGGCGGTTGTGGATGACGCGGGCGACCTTGCCCATGTCGCCGGGGGTGTCGGCCTCGGCCTGGACGATGCTGGCGAGGATGACGGCCTGGTAGGGGGAGAGACCGAGCCGGCGCGCTCCGGCGTCGAGCCCGGCCCGGCGGAAGCGTTCGTCGGCGGTCTCGGCCATGAAGGTCAGCAGGGATGCGGGGGTGGTGGAGTCGTCGAGGGGATAGGTGGCGGGGAAGAGGTACCCCTCGGGGTTCCCGTCGGCCGCGTCGGGGAGGGCCAGGCGGGTGTCCTTCGCCGCCTGCCGGGTGGCGCCCGCGTGGAGGCCGAGGGCCTGGTCGGCCAGGGCGTAGACCTGGGTGGCCCGGCGGCCCTCGGGGACGGTCAGTGAGCCCTGGCCGCGAGGGCTCTCCTCGTCCGGGAGGAGCAGGACCGTGACGACCGTGGCCGCGGCGGCCAGCAGGCCGGCGGTGAGCAGGGCGAGCCGGCCCCGGCGGGTGAGGCGGGGAGTCCGTCGGGGGGAGGCGTGCGGCATGGGCGCACGCTATCCCGCCGAAGTGGTCAGTTCGGGCATGTCGCCGGGGGTGGCGGCCGTGGGGTGGGCGTCCTTGCGGACGAGTGCCGCGTACAGGCCGTCCTGGGCGAGGAGGGCCTCGTGGGTGCCGCGTTCGGCGATGCGGCCGTGGTCGAGGACGACGATCTGGTCGGCGTCGCGGACCGTGGAGAGACGGTGGGCGATGGTCAGGGTGGTGCGGTCGGCGGAGAGGGCGTCGATCGCCTCCTGGACGGCCTGTTCGGTCCGGGTGTCCAAGGCGCTGGTCGCCTCGTCCAGGACGAGCACCGGCGGGTCGCGCAGGATGGTGCGGGCGATGGCCAGGCGCTGTTTCTCGCCTCCGGAGAAGCGGTGTCCGCGCTCGCCGACCACCGTGTCGTACCCCTCGGGCAGCGCCGCGATGTGGTCGTGGATCTGGGCGGCGCGGGCGGCCGCGACCAGTTCGGCGTCGGTGGCCCCGGGCTTGGCGAAGCGGAGGTTCTCCGCGACCGAGGCGTGGAAGAGGTACGTCTCCTGGGAGACGACCCCGACCGCGCGGGCGAGCGTGGCGAAGTCCAGCTCCCGCACATCGACGCCGTCCAGGGTGACGCGGCCGCCGGTGGCGTCGTAGAGGCGGGGGACGAGGTGGCTGAGGGTGCTCTTGCCGGAGCCGGTCTCCCCGACGACGGCCAGCGAGGTGCCGGCCGGTACGGCGAGGTCGATGGCGGAGAGCACCGGGCTCTCCTGCTCGGCGTAGGCGAACTCGACGCGCTCGAAGCGGATCTCGCCGCGGATCTCCTCCAGCCGCACCGGCTTCTCCGGTTCGGTGATGTCGGCCTCGAGGTCGAGGTACTCGAAGATCCGCTGGAAGAGGGCGAGGGAGGTCTGCACCTGCACGCCGGTGGTGAGCAGGCTGACCGTGGGGCGGAAGAGGCCCTGCTGGAGGGAGACGAAGGCGACCAGGGTGCCGAGGGAGATCTCGGGGCCCTGGACGTGCTGGGAGAGGCCGGCGGCCCAGTAGATGAGGGCGGGCATCGCGGCCATCACGATGCTGATGACCGACATCCGCCAGCGGCCGGCCATGCTGGAGCGGACCTCCAGGTCGACCAGGCGGTCCGACTCGTCGCGGAAGGCGCGGGTGAGGGAGTCGCCGCGGCCCATGGTGCGGCCGAGGAGGATGCCGCTGACGGAGAGGGACTCGGTGACGGTGGCGGCCATGGCGGCCATCTGCTTCTGCCGGTCGGTGGCGATGCGTTTGCGTTCACGGCCGACCCGGCGGCTGATCCAGACGAAGGCCGGCAGGAGCACCAGCGAGACCACGGTGAGCCGCCAGTCCAGTGCGAGCATCGCGACGACGGTGGCGATCACGCTGGTGAGGTTGGAGACCAGCGAGGTGGCCGTCGAGGTGACGGTGGCCTGCATCCCGCCGATGTCGTTGGAGATCCGGGACTGGATCTCCCCGGTGCGGGTGCGGGTGAAGAAGGCCAGGGACATGCTCTGGAGGCGGGCGTAGACGGCGGTGCGCAGGTCGTGCATGACGCGCTGGCCGACGGTGGTGGAGATGAGCGTCTGGAGGACGCCGAAGACGCTGGTCATGACGGCGGCCGCGATCATGCCGAGGGCGAGCAGGCTCAGCAGGCCGGTGCGCCGCTCGGGAATGGCGGTGTCGAGGATCTCCCGGAGCAGGAACGGCGTGACGACCGAGACCAGCGAGGCGGCGGCGACGAGCAGGCCGACCATCGCCAGCCGCCCCCGGTACGGGCGGAAGAGGCGGACGATCCGCCGGATCTGGCGTGGCCGGCGCGGGGCGTCGGGGTCCTCGGGCGGTGGGGTCCAGGTGGGGGACGGTTCGGGACGCATGGGCTCCTTCGACGGGGCGTGGCGGTCGGCGCCCTCCACGCGGAGCGCGGGCCCGTGCGGTGCGGGCACGGCGGCCGGCCGACAGGCGCGGCACCCCGGCGCTTTCGCGGGCGCGGGCCGCTCGGTGTCCGGATTTTCCGGACACCGAGCCAAGGACAACGCAGACCATAGCTCATTGTTACCTATGTACACAATGAACGAGGTCCTGTTAGTGTTCCCGCATGGATTCACCCGACCCGGACGGGGTTCTCGCCGAGCAGCTCCTGCGCCTCACCCGCCGGCTGCACCGGCTCCAGCGCCGCCAGCTGGAGCCGCTCGGCATCACCCCGGCCCAGGCCCGCCTGCTGCGCACGGTCGCCGTCTGCGAGCGGCCGCCGAGAATGGCCGACCTCGCCCAGCGCCTCGAAGTGGTCCCCCGCGCGGTCACCAGCCTGGTGGACGGGCTGGAGGAGGCGGACCGGGTCCGCCGGGTGCCCGACCCGGAGAGCCGGCGGGTGGTCCGGATCGAGCTGACCGAGGGCGGCCGCCAGGCCCTGCGCGCCATGCGCAGCGCGCGCCGGGGCGCGGTGGAGGAGATCCTGACCCCGCTGACCGCCGAGCAGCGGTCGACCCTCGGCGGTCTGCTGGCGACCCTCGTCGACAGCCCTGGCCTGTGCGGCGAGACCGCTCCCCCGCCGGGGGTGGACCACTGAGGCACCGTGGCGCCGGCCGCCCGTCGAGCCACCGGCTTCTCCGCCCGGCCCGCCGCGCCCGGCGCGGACCCTCCGCTCGGGGCCGCCACCGGCCCGCTTCTCACCTGCTCCCGGGCGGCGGTCCCGCGATCTGCTCGGAAAGCCGTACCAAGTCGTCCAGCCGCCTTTGGAGTTCGCGCGGCCCCCGCATACCGGGAAAGCGTACGGTCACGATCCCGTCCCGCAGTTCCCAGCCGTCCAGGTCCAGCTCCAGCGTCCGCGCTCGGACCTCCTCGGTCACCAGCGCGCGGGCACGGGCCCGGTCCCGGGCGGCGATCCGGTAGCGCCTCTCGAAGGGGTCGCGCCCCCGCGCCGGCCACCTCAGCACGGGTGCGGGCGCGTCCACCCGCACCCTTGGCAGGTCCTTGACGCGCCTCAGCGGCCGCAGGTGGACGACGACCGAGCGCACGACCTCGGCGCCCAGCCCCATCCCTTCGTGGCAGACGACCCAGACGTCCACCCCTTGGAGGCGCTGCCGTCCCACCATCCAGGGCGGGTCGCCCGCACGGATACCGCGGCGCACCGTCGCCGGCTGTTCGGGCATCCTTTCGTCGGTGACGACCCGCCAGCCGTACGCGGCCGCCCCCTCCCGGAGCGACGCGCGCCTCCGTTCCGCGGCCTGCCGCTCGGGCCGCCCGGCCCGGACCAGGAGGAACACCCCGGCGAGGAAGGCGACGACTACCGAGACGAAGACGATCGTGAGCGTCGACATCACCCATCCGTACCCCATCCGCCGAGGCCGCCGCCAGGGCCCGGGGCAGGGCCCATGGGCCCTGCCCACCGCGTTCGCCCACGCGTCGGGCGCCACGCGGTGCCGGGCCGTCCCGCGGCCTGCGGCCCGCGACGGGAACGACGGAGGTCAGGCGCGCAGGGACGCCTTGTCGCCCATCACCACCACGGGGTGCTGATCCGGTTCGAGGGTGCGCAGGAGGTGACGCATCCCCTGCTCGGAGAGGCTGACGCAGCCGGAGGTGCCGCTGCCGTGGTCGAGGTGGAGCCAGATGCTGCCGCCCTTCGACCGGCCCTCGGGGCGGGCCGGGTCGTTGGGCGGGGTGCCCTTGACGCGGTTGTAGTCGACGGCGATGACGAGGTCGAAGTCGTGCCAGTGCGACTCGGCCCAGGTGCGCGGCGCGGCGAAGGCGTCACTGCGGGTGTAGGGCAGCCCGCCGGGCCCCGGGTCGGCGAGGACGCCGCCCGCGTCGGTGAGGGTGAAGACGCCGACGGGGCTGCGCTTGTCGTCCTCGTGGTGGTCCGGCGTCCACCCCTTCTTGCCGTTGTGCGCGGGCCAGTGGGCCCGTTCCTTCCAGCCGTCGCCGTCCTTCGTGTACAGGACGACGGTGGCGGTGCTGCGGTCGGCGCCGTCGCCGCGGACGGCGACCACCTGCCGGGTGTCCTCGGGGATCTGCTTCTGGAAGCGCTCGGAGATGCCCGGCAGTGCGCCCGGGACGGCCGAGGACGCGTGGGCGTCGGGCCGCCGCGCGTCGTCCGCCCGTTCGGCAGTGGTGCCGCCCGAGCCGCACGAGGTGAGCAGGAGGGCCGCGGCGGCGGCGAGCACGCTGCGGAACACGGTCGGGTGAGTCGCGGTCAGGCGCATGGACCCCATGGTCCCACCGTCGTCCCGGGCGGGAACGGGCACCGGCGCGAACGCGCCGCCGGGTACGCCGGGCGTGCGGCCGAAAGCCGTGGGAGGCGGCCGTTTAATCGGTTGCCGGTGCGTTCCCGGCAGGCGAGGCTGTCACGGTTTGCTCCTGCTCCACCGAGTTCCGCTCCCGCTGCACCGAGTTCTGGGACACCATGCAGATTCGCGACCTTCCGTACACCGATCCGGGCGAGCCCGACACGCGCTCCGGACCCCGATTCCTGATCTGGCTGGGGCGCATGCAGCTCGGCGGCCAGTGCAAGTCGCTCGCCTGGGGGTTGCTGCACTTCCTCTCCATCGCCGCCCTGCCCTACGGGGTGGGTATCGCCGTGGAGGCGGTGGTGGCGGGCGAGAGCGGCGGCCTGGCGTTGGCCGGCGGAGTGCTGGCGGTCTTCGGCATCGGCGTCGCGGCGGGCGACCTGATGCTCCACCGCACCTCCGTCACCAACTGGATCACGGCCGCCGCCCGGGTCCAGCAGTTGCTGGCGCGCCGCACCGCCGTACTGGGGGCGGCGCTGACCCGGCGGGTCGCCGCCGGCGAGGTGGTCGCGGTCTCCACCGGCGACGTGGAGAAGATCGGCTGGTTCGTGGAGGCGCTCTCCCGTTTCACCGCGGCCGCCGTGACCGTACTGGCGGTCTGCGCCGCCCTCCTCGTCTACCAGCCGGCGCTCGGCGGGGTCGTCGCGGTCGGCGTACCCGTGCTGGCCCTCGCGGTGCTGCCGCTGCTGCCGCCCGCCACCCGGCGCGCCGACCACCAGCGGGAGAAGGCCGGGCGCGCCACGGAGCTGGCCTCCGACACCGTCGCCGGGCTGCGGGTGCTGCGCGGGATCGGCGGCGAGCAGCTCTTCCTCGGCCGCTACCGCGACGCCTCCCAGGAGGTCCGCCGGGCCGCCGTGCGCAGCGCCCGGATGTGGGCGCTGATCTCGGCGGTGCAGGTGCTGTTGCCGGGACTGCTGCTGGTGAGCGTGGTCTGGTACGGCGTGCATCTGGCGCAGCTCGGGCGGATCACGGTGGGCGAGCTGGTCACCGTGTACAGCGCGGTGATGCTGCTCGCCTACCCGCTGCGCCACTTCGAGGAGATCGCCATGGCCTACTCCTTCTCGCGTCCCTCGGCGCAGCGCGCGGCTCGGGTGCTGGGGCTGCGCCGGGAGGACGCCGGGGCGGACGCGGTCCCGGCCGGGCCCGGGGGCGAGGTGCCGCGCGGCGACCTGTACGACCCGGCGACGGGGCTGCTCGCCCCCGAGGGCGTCCTCACGGCGGTGGTCTGCGGGGACCCGGATCTGGCGGGCCGGCTGGCGGAGCGGCTCGGCGGTCACGCGCCCCGGGACGAGGACGCCGCGCCGGTGCCCTCGGCGCTGCTGGGCGGGGCCGCCCTGGACGAGCTGCCGCTGGCCGTGGTCCGCGCGGCAGTGCTGGTGCAGGACAAGGACCCGGTGCTGTTGTCTGGCACCCTCGCCGAGCTGCTCGACGTACCGTCCTCGGGCCGGGTCGCGGGCACCGAGGCGCTGACGGCGGCGTACTGCGGTGACGTGCTGGAGGCGCTGGCCCAGGCGTCGGCGGAGCCGGACGGCGACCCGATGCGGACCCGGATCACCGAGCGGGGGCGGTCGCTCTCCGGCGGCCAGCGCCAGCGGCTGGCGCTGGCCCGGTCGCTGGTGGCCGACCCGCCGGTGCTGGTGCTGGACGAGCCGACCTCGGCGGTGGACGCGCACACCGAGTCGAGGATCGCCGCACGGCTGCGGGCCTCACGGGGCGGGCGGACCACGGTGGTGCTGACCTCCTCGCCACTGCTGCTGGACGGCGCCGAGCGGGTGGTGCTGATCGACGGGGGCGCCGCGGCGGCCGTCGGCACCCATCAGGAACTGCTGCGGCGCGACCCGCGGTACCGCGCGGTGGTGACCCGCGAGACGGAGGCGGAGCAGGACGCCCGCGAGGCGTCGGGCCCCCGGGGCACCGGCGAACGGAACGAGATCGAGGAGAAGGCATGATCGGGCTGGCACCCCCCGCCCACGACCCGGCGGCGCCGACCGAGGCGACGAAGCTGCCGGTGGCCGGAGCGGCCACGGTCCGGGCGTACGTCGCCGACCTGGCCCGGCGCCACCGCACGGCGTTTTTGATGCTGGTGACGGTCAACGCGGTCGCGGTGATCGCCTCCATGGCCGGGCCGTACCTGCTGGGCGGGCTGGTCGAGGACGTCTCGGCGGGCGCCGCGGACGTGCCGCTGGTCCGTACGATGCTGCTGTTCACCGCCGCCCTGGTGGTGCAGGCGTTCTTCATCCACCGGGTGCGGCTGCGGGGCGCGATGCTCGGCGAGGAGGTGCTGGCCGATCTGCGGGAGGACTTCCTGGTGCGTTCGGTCGAGCTGCCGCCGGGCGTGCTGGAGCGGGCCGGGACCGGTGACCTGCTCTCCCGTATCACCACCGACGTCGACCGGCTCGCCGACGCACTGCGGGAGGCGGTGCCACAACTGGCGATCGGCGCGGTGTGGATCGTGCTGCTGCTCGGCGGGCTGACGGTGACGGCGCCGACGCTGGCGCCCGTGGTGCTGATCGCCCTGCCGCTGCTGCTGGTGCTGTGCCGCTGGTACTTCCGGCGGGCCCCGGCCGCGTACCGGTCGGAGGCGGCCGGGTACGCGGCGGTGGCCTCCGCACTCACCGAGACGGTGGACGCGGGGCGGACCGTGGAGTCGCTGCGGCTGGGCCCCGAGCGGATCGCCCTGTCCGACCGCCGGATCTCGGAGTGGACGGCGTGGGAGCGCTACACCTTGTGGCTGCGCTCCGTCCTGTTCCCCGCGGTCTCCGTGACCCATGTCCTGGTCCTCGCCTCGGTGCTGCTCATCGGCGGTGTCTACGTGCTCCAGGGCTGGATCGGCGTCGGCCAGCTCACCACGGCGGCGCTCATCTCGCAGATGCTCGTCGAACCGGTCGGCATCGTGCTCCGCTGGTACGACGAGTTGCAGGTGGCGCAGGTGTCGCTGGCCCGGCTGGTGGGGGTGCGCGAGGTGGAGCCCGAGCCGGGTGACGCCGCGGAGCGGCCCGAGGGCCGCGCGGTGCGCGCCGAGGACGTCCACTTCGGCTACCGGCCGGGCGTGGACGTGCTGCGGCAGGTGACGCTGGCGGTCGAGCCGGGGACCCGGCTGGCGCTGGTGGGCCCCTCGGGCGCGGGCAAGTCGACGCTGGGCCGGCTGCTCGCGGGGATCTACGGGCCGGGCAGAGGGCGGCTCACCCTCGGCGGCGCGGAGCTGGCGCGGATGCCCGCCGAGGAGGTCCGCTCGCACGTGGCGCTGGTCAACCAGGAGCACCACGTCTTCGTCGGCTCGCTGCGGGACAATCTGCGACTCGCCCGGACGGACGCCGGGGACCAGGAGCTGTGGCGGGCGCTGGCGGCGGTCGACGCGGAGAGCTGGGGCCGGGCGCTGGCCGACGGGCTGGACACCGAGGTGGGCTCGGGCGCGCTGGCGCTGACCCCGGCGCAGGCGCAGCAGGTGGCGCTCGCCCGGCTGGTGCTGGCCGATCCGCACACGCTGGTGCTGGACGAGGCGACCTCGCTGCTGGACCCGCGTGCGGCGCGGCACCTGGAGCGGTCGCTGGCCCGGGTGCTGGAGGGCCGGACGGTGGTGGCCATCGCGCACCGGCTGCACACGGCGCACGACGCGGACCTGATCGCCGTGGTGGAGGGCGGCCGGATCACGGAGCTGGGCCCGCACGACGAGCTGGTCGCGGCCGGCGGCGCGTACGCGGCGCTCTGGCGCTCCTGGCACGGGTGAGACGGCGCGGGCCCCCTGCTCCGCGGAGCAGGGGGCCCGCGCTTCAGACGAGGTTGAGGGCGGAGATCCCGCCTATCCCGCCGAGGAGCATGAAGGCCGGCATCAGGACCTTGATCTCCACCCAGCTGCCGGCCTTGAACCGCATCGCCTTGGGCGGGCCGACCGGGTACCAGCGGCGGCGGCCGACGGGGATGGGCCACAGGATCGGGCAGCCGGAGACGGTCAGGGCGTCGCCGATGTCGTGCACCAGGGCGCCGAGGATGATCGGCAGGCCCAGCCACAGGTACTCCTGGCCGGGCTCGGTGAAGAGCCATCCCGCGCCGTTGCCCGGCTCGTCCAGGATGCCTGCCAGGATCCAGGCCCCGGCGGCGCCCAGCAGCCAGACCAGGACGTCGCTGGAGACCCGCGCCTGCCGCCAGAGCAGGCCCTCGACGGCGAGAACCATGTGGATGAAGAGAAGGGCGAGCACCGCCCACCGGCCGCCGAGCACGGCGGCGGCCGAGGAGCCCGCGCCGATCAGCACGGCCCAGACCCAGGTGTGGGTCAGCGTGCGGTGGCCGCCGTTGCGCCGGGGGTCGCCCTTGCCCCGGGTGGACTTGTAGACGGCTGCCGAGAGCCGGTCGATGATCTCGCAGAGGCCGCGGGATATGGGGCCGAAGGCTCGGGAGATGGTCGCCGACTTGTGGTCGAGGTCGGGGGCGAGGGCGGCGCCCGCGCAGATGAGCGCTCCGGTGACCAGTACCGGCCACGGCATGGTGTGGCCCATCGCGGTGGCGAGCGCTCCCACGCCCAGCCAGGCCGCTGCTCCCGACAGTGAGTGCGCCGGTCCCATCATGGCTGTGTCCCCGCCCCTTGCTTCCGCTGTCCGTGTGCCGTCCCGCGGGCAGCGGGCGCGGTGCTCGCCGCGCCGGTGCCGCCGGTGGTCCGATCGCTTCCGTTCGCTGCCCAGTTGGCGGTTCACCTTAGCGTCGATGATCTTCGCACGGTCGTCCGATTCCGTGATCGGTACGGAAGGAAGGCAAGATGGGGGCGTGACCCTTATCGATCAGCTGCCGCCGGACGCCGACCCCGATGCCCTCTTCGACGCCTTCTCGTCCTGGGTCGAGGAACGGGGCATCACCCTCTATCCGGCCCAGGAGGAGGCGCTGATCGAGGTGGTCTCCGGGGCCAATGTGATCGTGTCCACGCCGACCGGGTCCGGCAAGAGCCTGGTCGCGGCGGGCGCGCACTTCGCGGCGCTGGCCCAGGACAAGGTGACGTTCTACACCGCGCCGATCAAAGCGCTGGTCTCGGAGAAGTTCTTCGACCTCTGCAAACTCTTCGGCACCGAGAACGTCGGCATGCTGACCGGCGACGCCTCGGTCAACGCCGACGCGCCGGTGATCTGCTGCACCGCCGAGGTGCTCGCCTCCATCGCGCTGCGCGACGGCCGCGCGGCCGACGTCGGCCAGGTCGTGATGGACGAGTTCCACTTCTACGCCGAGCAGGACCGGGGCTGGGCCTGGCAGATCCCGCTGCTGGAGCTGGAACAGGCGCAGTTCGTGCTGATGTCGGCGACCCTCGGCGACGTCGCGATGTTCGAGAAGGACCTGACGCGCCGCACCGGCCGCCCGACCTCGGTGGTCCGCTCGGCGACCCGCCCGGTGCCGCTGTCGTACGAGTACCGCACGACGGCGCTCACCGAGACGCTGACCGAGCTGCTGGACACCCGGCAGGCGCCGGTCTACATCGTGCACTTCACGCAGGCCCAGGCGGTGGAGCGGGCACAGGCGCTGATGAGCATCAACATGTGCACGCGGGAGGAGAAGGACCGCATCGCCGAGCTGATCGGCAACTTCCGCTTCACCACGAAGTTCGGCCGGAACCTCTCGCGGTACGTCCGGCACGGCATCGGGGTGCACCACGCGGGGATGCTGCCGAAGTACCGGCGGCTGGTGGAGCGGCTGGCGCAGGCCGGTCTGCTGAAGGTGATCTGCGGGACGGACACGCTGGGCGTCGGCGTCAACGTGCCGATCCGCACGGTGCTGTTCACCGCCCTCACCAAGTACGACGGCACCCGGGTGCGGGTGCTGCGCAACCGTGAGTTCCACCAGATCGCGGGCCGTGCGGGCCGGGCCGGTTTCGACACCGCCGGGCTGGTGGTGGCGCAGGCGCCGGAGCACGTGGTGGAGAACGAGAAGGCGCTGGCCAAGGCCGGTGACGACCCGAAGAAGCGGCGCAAGGTGGTCCGCAAGAAGGCACCCGAGGGGTTCGTCGCCTGGTCGGAGCAGACCTTCGAGAAGCTGATCGCCTCCGAGCCGGAGCCGCTGACCTCGCGCTTCCGGGTCACCCACACGATGCTGCTGTCGGTCATCGCCCGGCCGGGCAACGCCTTCGAGGCGATGCGCCACCTGCTGGAGGACAACCACGAGCCGCGCAAGCAGCAGCTGCGCCACATCCGGCGGGCCATCGCCATCTACCGCTCGCTGCTCGACGGCGGCATCGTGGAGAAGCTGGACGAGCCGGACGCCGAGGGCCGCATCGTCCGGCTCACCGTCGACCTCCAGCAGGACTTCGCACTCAACCAGCCGCTCTCCACCTTCGCGCTGGCCGCCTTCGACCTGCTCGACCCGGAGTCGCCGTCGTACGCGCTGGACATGGTCTCGGTGGTCGAGTCGACGCTGGACGACCCGCGCCAGATCCTGCACGCGCAGCAGAACAAGGCGCGCGGCGAGGCGGTCGCGGCCATGAAGGCCGACGGGGTGGAGTACGAGGAGCGCATGGAGCGGCTCCAGGAGGTCTCCCATCCCAAGCCGCTGGAGGAGCTGCTCTTCCACGCCTACGACACCTACCGGCAGAGCCACCCGTGGGTCGGCGATCACCCGCTCTCCCCGAAGTCGGTCATCCGCGACATGTACGAGCGGGCGCTCTCCTTCACGGAGTACGTCTCCTTCTACGAGCTGGCCCGGACCGAGGGCATCGTGCTGCGCTACCTGGCGAGCGCCTACAAGGCGCTGGAGCACACCGTCCCCGACGACCTGAAGTCGGAGGACCTGGAGGATCTGACGGCGTGGCTGGGCGAGTTGGTACGCCAGGTCGACTCCAGCCTGCTCGACGAGTGGGAGCAGCTCGCCAACCCGGCGGAGATGACGGCCGAGGAGGCGCGAGAGAAGGCGGACCAGGTCAAGCCGGTGACGGCCAACGCCCGCGCCTTCCGGGTGCTGGTCCGTAACGCCATGTTCCGCCGTGTGGAGCTGGCCGCCCTGGACAACCTCGCGGAGCTGGGAGAGCTGGACGGCGACGCGGGGTGGACCGCCGAGCGGTGGGGCGAGGCGATGGACGCGTACTGGGACGAGTACGACGACCTCGGTACCGGTCCGAACGCGCGCGGCCCCAAGCTGCTGCTCATCGAGGAGCGGCCCGAGGACGAGCTGTGGCGGGTCCGCCAGACCTTCGAGGACCCGAACGGCGACCGCGACTGGGGCATCAGCGCGGAGGTCGACCTCGCCGCCTCCGACGCGGAGGGCCGGGCCGTGGTCCGGGTCACCGACGTCGGCCGGCTGTGACGCCGCACGGGCCACCGGGCCGAGGACACGGGAGGGACGGGACATGACGAACGCAGCCGAGCAGCTGGTGGAACTGCTGGACCTGGAGCGGATCGAGGTCGACATCTTCCGGGGGCGCAGCCCCCAGGAGTCGCTTCAGCGCGTTTTCGGCGGCCAGGTCGCCGGGCAGGCGCTGGTCGCGGCCGGGCGCACCACCGAGGGCGACCGGCCGGTCCACTCGCTGCACGCCTACTTCCTGCGCCCGGGGACGCCCGGGGTGCCGATCGTCTACCAGGTGGAGCGGGTCCGCGACGGCCGGTCGTTCACCACGCGCCGGGTCACCGCGGTGCAGCGGGGCCGGACGATCTTCAATCTGACGGCCTCCTTCCACAGGCCCGAGGAGGAGAGCTTCACCCATCAGCTCCCGCCCGCCCGGAGCGTGCCGGACCCGGAGACCCTGCCGACCGTCGCCGAGGAGGTCCGCGAGCACCTCGGCGAGCTGCCCGAGGCGCTGGAGCTGATGGCCCGCCGTCAGCCGTTCGACATCCGGTACGTGGACCGGTTGCGCTGGTCGCCCGAGGAGATCGAGGGGGCCGAGCCGCGCAGCGCGGTGTGGATGCGTACCGTCGGCCCGCTCGGTGACGACCCGCTGGTGCACACCTGCGCGCTGACGTACGCCAGCGACATGACGCTGCTGGACGCCGTCCGCATCCCCGTCGAGCCGCTCTGGGGCCCGCGCGGCTTCGACATGGCCTCCCTGGACCACGCCATGTGGTTCCACCGTCCCTTCCGCGCCGACGAGTGGTTCCTGTACGACCAGGAGTCCCCGGTCGCCACGGGTGGCCGGGGACTCGCCCGCGGCCGGATCCACGACCGCGAGGGCAACCTGCTGGTCTCGGTCGTCCAGGAGGGTCTGTTCCGGAAGCTCACCCGGTGAGCCCGGGCGAACAGCCCGAGGACGTCCCCGCTCGCGCCCCCGGCCCGGCGGCGCAGGCCCTCGCCGCGGTCCGGCTGCGCGAGGAGGGCCGCCCGCGGGAGGCGCGCGAGCTGCTTCTGCCGCTCTGCGCCGCCCATCCCGAGGACGCCGGCCTCGCCTACCAGACGGCGTGGGTGCACGACGTGCTCGGCCTGGAGGCGGAGGCGGTCCCCCACTACCGGCGTGCACTCGCCCTGCCGGGGCTGGCCGAGGCCGACCGGCGCGGGGCGCTGCTCGGCCTCGGTTCGACGTACCGCGTGCTGGGCCGGGCCGAGGAGGCGGTGGAGACGCTGAGCGGCGGGGTCAGGGAGTTCCCGGACGACGCGGCGCTGCGCGCCTTCCTCGCCATGGCCCTGTACAGCGCCGGCCGGCCCAAGGAGGCTCTGGAGCTGGCCCTGGCGGTGCTGGCGGACACCAGCGCCGATCCGGGGATCGCCGCGTACCGGCGGGCCATCCGGCACTACGCGGATGATCTGGACGACCTGTCCTGACCGGCCGGGGTCTGCCGGGCCCGGCTCCGGCCGTCCTTGCGGGCGGGCCCGGTGGAGCCGGGGCCCGGTGGCTGGGGCGGCCGGTTCGGTGTGGGCCTGCGCACGCTCCCAGCGGGGCGTCCGCAGAGGCGGGCGGGTCGCGGCGGGCGCCGGACCGCGTGCTGTGCCGGGTGCGCCGTCGCGCGGGCCTCGTCGACCAGTCCGGCGAACTGGCCCGCGTACCGCTCGGTCTCGGGGCCGGGGAGCGCCCGGGTCAGCGGCTCCAGAACACGCTCGGCGGTCCTGCTCCGGGCGCGGGCGAAGAGCGCGCGGGGGCGGACGGCTTCGAGGTGCCGCAGTTCGTCGGGGGTGAGCAGCGCGGCGGGGTGCGGGCGCGGCAGGAGGGCGGCCACGGCGGCGGCCCGTTCCCAGGCCGTTCCGGCGCGGTCGAGGCGCTGGGACAGGACCCTGCGGCGCCAGCTGCGGGGGCGGGCGTCGTCGCCGGTGGCGAGCAGGCGGCGCAGTGGCGCGGGGAGCTGCCCGGTCAGAGGGACGACCTGGTGGCGGCGGACCGTGCGGAGTTCCTCGGCGAGGTAGCGCCAGACGACGCAGTGGTAGCGGTTGAGCCGGCAGCGGACCGGGACGAGCAGGCCGAGTCGGGCCAGCTTCGCGAAGCGTTCCTCGGTGATGCCGAGCAGCGCGGCGCCGTCGCGCGCGCCGGTCGTGGCGACCTGGGCGCGCAGCCCGTCGGGGCCGTCGAGCGAGCCGTGCAGCCGCCGGATCTCGCCGGCGGGTACCTTGGGCCGCTCCCCCGGTCTCCCGGTGCCGCGGGTGGTGGCCAGCAGGCCGAGCCCGACGGCCGTCTCCACCTCGCTCTGCCGCAGTCCGAGCGCCCGGGCGGCGGCCTCGGCGCTCAGCGTGACCGGTCCGGCCGGCTCCGGCGGAGCGCTCCAGGGGGCGGCGTCCGGCCCGGGAACGGCGCGCGGCGCGGGAACGGCTGAGGAAAGGTCAGAAAACGGCATGGTCGGTTCTCCCCGTGAGCGGTGTCGTGCCCTGGAGAAGAACCGTAACCGCGTCGCGGAGATCTCGCCGAGCCTGTGGACAACTCCGAGGTACGGCGGATCACCGCAGGTCAGCGGCCGAGCAGCCCACCTGGGCGGCTCTCCGGGATGCGCACGTCGACGCCGAGGTGCTCACCCACCCGGTTGACGAGGAGCGTCATCTCGTAGGCGACCAGGCCGAGGTCGGCGTCGGCCGAGCTGAGGACGCACAGGCAACTGCCGTCACCCGCGGCGGTCACGAAGAGGACCGCGTCGTCGAACTCGATCATCGTCTGCCGGACCGCGCCCGCCCGGAAGTGCTGGCCGGAGCCCTTGGCGAGACTGTGCAGCCCGGAGGAGACGGCCGCGAGGTGCTCGGCGTCCTCCCGGGCGAGGTCGCTGCTGGCCCCGGTGACCAGGCCGTCGTTGGAGAGGACGAGGGCGTGCCGCACGAAGCTCACCCGCTGGGTGAGGTCGTCCAGCAACCAGCCGAGTCCCTTTTTCTGTGCCATGATCCGGTCTCTCCCCGTGTCCGTCCCCCTGCCCGGAGGATCTGGTCCGCAAGCCTTCCCCACTGCCGCCGTCCGGGCAAGCAAGATGGGGACATGGCTCAGAAGATGACTGAAGCAGCATGGCGCGCATTCGTCTCGGAAGGCACGCGAACCGCCAAAGTGGCCACGGTACGGGCGGACGGGAGCCCCCATATCGCCCCGGTCTGGTTCGTTCTGGACGGCGGGGACGTGGTGTTCAACACGGGAGCGGCCACGGTGAAAGGCCGCAATCTGGCCCGGGACGGCCGGGTGTCGCTCTGCGTGGACGACGAACGGCCGCCGTTCTCCTTCGTGGTTCTCCAGGGGCGCGCCCGGCTGAGTGAGGACCCGGCGGAGCTGCTGCACTGGGCGACCCGCATCGCGTCCCGTTACGTGGGCGAGGACAGGGCCGAGGAGTTCGGCGCCCGCAACGGGGTGCCCGGTGAACTCCTGGTGCGGGTCGAGGTGGAGAAGGTCACCGGGATCGCGGACGTGGCCGACTGACCTCCGGCGGCGGGTCACCCGACGGCGGTCCGCAGCCGGGCGGCGTGCCGCCTCCCCGCGTGCTCCACCAGGCTGACCAGGACGCCCTTGACGGCCGCTCGGTCGCGGACGTCGCAGAGGAGGACCGGGGTGCGGGAGCCCAGGCCGAGGGCTTCGGCGGCGTCCTCGCCGTGGTGGCCGCGGACGCCGCCGAAGCAGTTGACGGCGACGACGTGAGGAATCTCGCGGTCCTCGAAGTGGTCGACGGCGGGGAGGCAGTCGGGCAGGCGGCGGGGGTCGGCGAGGACGACCGCGCCCAGGGCACCGCGCGCGAGATCGTCCCCGAGGAACGAGAACCGGTCCTGGGCGGGGGCGCCGAAGAGGCAGAGGGCCAGGCCGTTCTTGAGGGTGATCCGGCCGTAGTCCATGGCCACCGTCGTACCGGCCGGCCGGGTACGCGGGCCGCTCGCCGGAGCCTCGGTGCGCAGCGGGCGTGTCTCGCTGACCGTGCCGACGAGAGTGGTCTTGCCTGCCCCGCAGCCGCCCGCGACGACGATCTTCAGCGTCAAGGGCGGCTCGCCGGCACCGGTGACGGCGGGCTGGAATGCGTTCATGTGCGGTCTCGTCTCCGGGTGGTCCGAGCGCGCCGGCCAGGGTGTCGGCACGGGGCTCCCCTGGCTCCGGGACGTTAGCCGCGCCGGTGGCGCACGGCGAGGGCGCGTTTCGGAAACTACCGGGAACGGACCGTGTGTGTCGGCCCGCGATCAGCGCGGGACAGCCGATGTGCACCCGTGCACGGGAGATCATGGGCGGATGAGCCACGATCACGCACACGTACGGGAGTTCTTCACGCCCCGCGCCGCCGGCTGGGACCGCAGGTTCGCGGGTGACGGCCCGGCCTACGAGGCGGCCGCCGGGGCACTCGGCCTCCGTCCGGGTGACACGGTCCTGGACGCCGGGTGCGGCACCGGCCGGGCGCTGCCCGCGCTGCGGGCGGTCGTCGGGCCGTCGGGGACGGTGCTGGGCGCCGACCTCACCGAGGCGATGCTGGCCGAGGCGGCCCGGGCGGGCCGCCGGGAGGCCGGGGCGCTGCTGCTGGCGGACGCCGGGCGGCTGCCGCTGCGCACCGGCGCACTGGACGCGGTGTTCGCCGCGGGACTGGTCTCGCACCTCGCGGACCCCGCTGCCGGGGTCCGCGAGTGGGCGCGGGCGGTGCGGCCCGGCGGCACACTGGCGCTCTTCCACCCGATCGGCCGGGCCGCCCTCGCCGCGCGGCAGGGGCGCACCCTCGCCCCGGACGACCTGCGTGCCGAGGGACCGCTCACGGCGCTGCTGGAGGCGAACGGCTGGCGCATCCGGTCGTACGCGGACGAGCCGGAGCGCCACCTCGTCCTGGCCGGGCGGGCGGGGTGACCGGCCGGCCCGGTCAGCCCTCCTCGCCCGCCGTCTCCGGCACCCTGTCACCGGCCGGGGCGGACTGGTGCGGGACGGGGCAGCCACGGACGCCGGGAACCGGGAAGGTGCCCAGCTCCGCGACACGGTAGCCGTCCGGGTACCCCTTGATCTCCGGGTTCTGCCGTGCGTAGTGCGGCTCGGTGCGCGGGGCCATCAGCCGGACCGCCCGGCCGCGCAGCCGGACGGCGCCCCGGACCACACGCCGGGTGAGCGGGCCGGGACGGTCGTAGCGGAAGGCGTCGAGGAGCGGGGCGTCGAGCAGGGCGAGGGTGGCGGTGCGCAGCAGCGGGGCGAGTGGCCTCGGGTACCAGGAGGCCATCAGGTCCAAGGTGGCGTCGGAGACGGTGCGGGCCTTCTCGTCCCAGCCGAAGTGGTCCCGCTCGTAGGAGTCGAGGAACTCCTCGAAGGCGGCGTAGTCCTCGGGGACGTCCCGGATGCCCAGGTGGCGGCCGAGGGTGCGGTAGTACGCGGCGGCGGCCTCGGCCTCGTGACGGGAGAGGCGGCGCCAGCCGTACCGGTCGATCCAGCGTCTGGGGACGACGACGAAGGTGCACAGCACGTACCGCATGTCGTCGTCGCTGATGTCGTAGCTGCGGTGCATGCGGTTGATGCGCCGGATCGCGGTGCGGCTCTCCTCGTGGTCGAAGCCGTGCTCGACCACGGCGTCGAGGAGGAGCGCGGTGTCGTCGTACCGCTTCTGGGTGCGCTCGGTCAGCTCGGCGGTCTCGGCGAGGAGCCGGCCGATGCTGGGGACGGCGTAGGTGCGGTAGAGGGCGAGTTCGAGGGCGCGGGCGTAGTCCCAGGGGAACTCGTGGGTGGCGGTGAGCCGGTAGATCTCCAGGTGGTCCTTCTCCGGGTCGAGCGTACGGATGTGCCGGAGCCGGTCGTAACGCTGCACTGGCTGCCCCCTTCGGTCGTCGGCCCGTCAACTCTACGGTCCGTCACGGGTGGTGGCGCCGTGTCATTCCGGCCTCCCCGGACCGGCCGGGCGGCGGCCCGCGCCGGGTTCGGTGAACGTCCGGGAACGGTGGCCGCGGGACTCTCGACGCCTGGGTTACCCACTGGTTAGGGTGCGCCGACGACAGCGCCCGGGCCTCGCCCGGGCGCGGGACGCGGGACCGATGACGTGGGGAGCTGTCATGGCGGACGTCGAGGGCGGCGGGCATCGCGGCGGTGCGGCCGAGGCCGGCGAAGACTCGCTCTACGTGCTGACCGCGATGGTGATGACGCCGAGTCGTTTCCCCGGGGTCCTCGGTGACGATTTCCCGGCGGCCTGTGCGGCGCTGGGCCTGGTCCCGGCGCCGGACGGGTACGGCCTGGTCCTGGGCCAGGACGGCGCGGGGGCGCGCTGGACGGTCGTGGTGGACGACGTGCCGCTGGTCGCGGTGGCCGTCGCCGCCTGGGACTGCGGCATGGAGTACGACCTGTCGCCACGCGAGGAGACCGTGGTGGCGGCCCTGCCGGGGTGGCCCCTGGAACTGGCGGTGCGGACGCCCGGTGTGCCCGCCCCGCACGACCCGGAGCCCGACACCGAGCTGGCGGCTCTGCCGAGGCTCGCCCCGCCAGACGCCGGGCAGTGGGGCGGGGCGCAGCGGCGGCTCGGGGCGGACGAGATCGCGCTGCGCTGGGCCGAGTGGCGCCAGGAGACGGACACCTCGGAGTTCACCTGGTCCGGTCCGGCAGAGCCCGGCGCGGAAGGGGCGGACGGCGGCGAGGACGGGGCGGCCGGCGGTGAGGCCGCACACGCGCACCCCGGGGTGCGCCGGGCGTTGCGTGAGGCGCACGGCTACCTCACGTCGCCGCCTCCGCCGGGCCGGGTGCGTTCGGCCTTCGCCTCCGGCGAGGCGAGGACGCTGCGGGCCGACGGGCCCGGCTGGTCGCTGGTGGCACGCACCGACGACATCGCCTACGTGCTGCTGGACGAGGAGCCGGGCCAGGTGCTTCCGGTGGGCCGGGGCGCACGGCTCCCGGCGCTGCTGGAAGGGCTGGCGGCGCTCGCGCCCCGGGAGACCTGAGGCGCGGGCTCCCCACCACACCGCGCCGGGCCCCCGGGTGTGGTGCCGGCCCATGGCTGGGCTGCCGGGGCCGCCGCACGATAAGGCGCTCACAGCGTCCGAACGTGCTTGCCCGGGAGGCATGTCATGAGGTTTCTTCGCAGGGTGGAGCGGGCCGGGGCCCGGTCGGCGGCGGACGGCGGGCCCCTGGCCGGGGAGGAGGGCCCACGAGGGTTCCGCTCCCCCGCGCGCACCCGCCCGCCCGGCCCCGTCGTGGTCCTGCTGGCCACCACACTGGCAGCCGTCGCGGCGACCGGGGCGGGCCCGGCGGCCGGGGCGGACCCCGAGCGGGGCGCGGGATGCGCGGGGCCGGAGCGACTGCCGGTGCCCGGCGCCGAGCACCAGCGGGTGGTGTGTCTGCCCGATCTGACGACGGCTGGGCTCGCCGGGACCCCGTACACGGACATGGCGGACCAGGCGGGGCTGACGGCGGCGGGGACACGGAATCCCTCGGGGGTGCCGGGGCGTCAGGTGGACGGCTACTTCCCGGACGACTCCACGTTCAACACCACGCACGGCTGGAACCACGACGCGCAGTTCGTGATCCGGCTGCCCGAGCGGTGGAACGGCGGCCTGGTGGTGACCGGCGCCCCCGGCACCCGCAAGCAGTACGCGACGGACACCGCCGTCTCCGACCACGTCCTGGCGCGCGGATACGCGTACGCGGCGACCGACAAGGGCAACAGCACCGTCGACTTCCACCAGGACGGCAAGAGGCCCGGTGACGCGGTGGCCGAGTGGAACCGGCGGACGACGGAGCTGACCCGGGCGGCGAAGAAGGTGATGGCCCAGCGGTACGGGAGGGCGCCGCGCCGCACCTACGTCACGGGCCTCTCCAACGGCGGCTACCTGACCCGCTGGCAGCTGGAGAACCGGCCGGAGCTGTACGACGGCGGGGTGGACTGGGAGGGTTCGCTGTGGACGGCCGACGGGCCGAGCCTGCTGACCTCGCTGCCGACGGCGGTGGCGCACGGCATCGGCGCGGCCGACGACAGGGCCATGTACCGGGCCGGGTTCGCGCGCGGCTCGGAGTTCCTGTGGGAGTACCACCGCACCGCCTACTGGGGCGTCACGCAGAAGACGTACCGGGCGGAGTTCGACCCCTCGTACGACCCGGCCTGCCCCGGTGCCTCGGCCGGTTCGACGGTGGAGGAGATCCTGGCGCCCTGCGCCTCGGACGCCCGCTACCACCTGGAGCGGCGTCCGGCCTCGGTGCGGCGGGCGCTGGGGAAGGTGGCGCTGACCGGCCGGATCGGCAAGCCGCTGCTGACGCTCCACGGCGACCTGGACACCCTGCTGCCGCTCGCCGCCGACTCGGCCGTCTACCGCCGGATGACCGACCGCGCCGGCGCCGGGCGGCTGCACCGCTTCTACACGGTGGCCGGGGGCACCCACACCGACGGCTTGTACGACAGCCACCCGGACCGGCTGCGGCCGATCCTGCCGTGCCACCGCTCGGCCTTCGACGCGCTGACGGCCTGGGTGGAGCGGGGCACGCCGCCGCCGGCCGACCGGACCGTGGCCCGGCCGGCCGGCGGTGACGTGGTGAACTCCTGTCCGCTGCGGTGAGGCGGCGGGACGCTCAGCGCCCGAGCTGGCGACGCCGCCGGTCGCGCAGCCGGCGGCGCTGGGAGGGGTCGAGGGCGAGGTAGGCGGCGGCCGGCACGCCCAGCACGATCAGGAGCGCCGCCCACCAGGGCAGCCAGATCAGCAGGAGCAGGCCGACCGCCACCCCTCCCACGGCGATCTTGGTGTTCGTCGACATGTCGATGACCTCCTCGGTGGCGGGGTCCGCCGTCTGAGGTGACAACGCGGTGCCCGCGCCGCTGGTTCCAGTGTGCTCGTCCGCGCGTCCTGAGGCGCCACGGCGGGGTCAGGCGGCGCAACGCAGTACCTCCCCCACTTCGCGGAGGTGGGCGAGCACCTGTCGGCAGGAATCCGCCGCCCCCGACCCCGGCGTGGGGGAGGCCGAGCCGCGCGCAGCGGGCGCGGACCAGGGGCCGGGCCGGGCGCAGGCCGGCAGGTGGGGGCGGGGCGTGCCGGCGAGGAGACGGTGCTCGATCTGGTGGTCGAGGCCGCCGAGGAACCGGTCGGTGACGGGGCCACCCTCAATGGTGCGGGCGGTCAGCACCTGGCGGCGCAGGTGCCCCGGCGCGGGCCGTCCGGGCCGGTCATCTCCCTGCCCTCGCGGTTGGGCGAAGGCAAGGCCGGGACGGAGCCCGGAGAGGGCCTGGGGGGGGCGGCGAAGGCGACATCGCAGACGTGGCCGGAATCACCAGTTGCCAGAAGGCCGTGCCGGTCCTGGTGCGGTACCCTCGGCCGCTCAGTAGCAAGTAGTCAAATTTGAGGAATAGCCATCCCCGTGCAGATGTGCCCTCCCTTCACCCCCACCGAGGTCCGGTCCCTCGCCGCCTGCCCCGCGGTCTTCCTCCCGGGCGACCCGGCGCGCGGCGGCACCGTCGCGTTCTTCCCGTCCTCACCGGCCGGCCCGCCCCGGGTGCCCGGCGCCGAGGTGCGGGAACTCCCCCTGGTCCTGCCCGACGACGACGGGTCGCTCCGGGTCCAGCCCGTACGCGCGGTCCTGCTGCCCGTCGCCCGGGCGGTCCCCGTCCTGACCCGGGCCCGGGTCCTGGACGACGCCCACCCGGCGGCCGCCTTCTGGGGCGCCGCCGCCCTGCTCGCGCTGGACCTGCTCTCCCGGGGTCTGCTGCTGCCCGGCCTCTCCCCCGCCGATCACGACGCCTGGCGGTGCGGCCCGCTCGGCCCCGACGAGCTGGCGCGGGTCCGCGGACTCGCCGCGTCCATGCCGCCGACGGCACACTGCTGCCCCGTCGCGGCGCCGCCCGGAACCGAGGCGGCCGAGCTCCGGCTGACCGGACCGGAGCGGCTGCTGCGGAACTTCCTCGACGCCCTCGCCGACGCCCTGCCCCGCACGGCGGCCGCCCCCGCCCTCGCCGGGAGCGACGCCTACACCGCCGGGCCCGCCCAGCGCCTTCCGGAGCAGCGGGACTGGGCAGCCGACGTGGCCGCCGGGCACGACGCGGGAGTCCGGCTCTCGCTGCGGGTCGAGGCGCCCGCCGGGATCGACGGCGCGGGTGAGGTCCCCGGCACCGGTGACGGCGCCGGGGCGCTGGGCGCTTTCCGCGCGGTGCTCCAGTTGCACAGCCTGAACGACGCCGCCCGGGTGGCCGAAGCGGCGGAGGTCTGGGCCGGGACGGACGACGGCGCCTTCGGACCCCGCACCCGGGTCGACGCGCTGCTGGCGCTGCGCCGCGCGGCCGGGGTGTGGGCTCCGCTGTCCCCCCTGCTGGCGGCGGGCGTCCCGGACGCCGTGGAGCTGGCCGACGAGGAGGTCACGGAGCTGCTGGGAGAGGGCCGGAAGGCGCTGGCCGGCGCCGGGGTCGAGGTGTACTGGCCACGGGAACTGGCGCGGGGACTGACGGCCCGCGGGGTGATCGGCGCGACCCCGGACGCGGGCGGCCAGGGGACGGGGCCCGCACTGCTCGGCGCCGACTCCCTGCTGACGTTCAGCTGGCGGTTCAGCCTCGACGGCCGGGGGCTGAGCCGGGAGGAGCTGGACGTCCTGGCGGAGGCCAAGCGGCCGTTGGTGCGGCTGCGCGACCGGTGGGTGCTGATCGACCCCGCGCAGGCAGAACGGGCC
This sequence comes from Streptomyces diastaticus subsp. diastaticus, assembly GCF_011170125.1. Classification (NCBI taxonomy): domain Bacteria; kingdom Bacillati; phylum Actinomycetota; class Actinomycetes; order Kitasatosporales; family Streptomycetaceae; genus Streptomyces; species Streptomyces diastaticus. The sequence continues at coordinate 603,174 of NZ_BLLN01000005.1, forward strand.
CGCGGGCGGCGCGAGCACGCCCTCGCGCCGATGGACGCGGTGGGCGCCGCCCTGACCGGCTCCGCCGATGTCGAGGGCGAGCGCGTCGAGGTGCGGGCCTCCGGCGCGCTGGAGGAGCTGCGGGCCCGGATCGCCGATCCGCACCACGCCGAACCGGTGCCCGTGCCGGAGGGGTTGGCCGCCACCCTGCGCGACTACCAGCAGCGAGGGCTGAGCTGGCTGGCGGGGATGACCTCGCTGGGGCTCGGGGCCTGCCTCGCCGACGACATGGGGCTCGGCAAGACGGTCACCCTGATCGCCCTCCACCTGCACCGGCAGGCCGGTTCGGCGACGGCGGGGCCGACGCTGGTGGTGTGCCCGGCCTCGCTGATGGGCAACTGGCAGCGGGAGATCGAGCGTTTCGCCCCCGGCACCGCGGTACGCCGCTACCACGGCGCCGCGCGCTCCGCCGCCCCGCTGCCGGAGAGCGGCTTCGTCCTCACCACGTACGGCACGATGCGGCTGGACGCCGAGGCGCTGGCGGGCCAGGCGTGGGGCATGGTCGTCGCCGACGAGGCGCAGCACGTGAAGAACCCGTACTCCTCGACCGCCCGTCAGCTACGCGCCATCCCGGCGAAGGCACGGGTGGCGCTGACCGGCACCCCGGTCGAGAACAACCTCTCCGAGCTGTGGGCGGTGCTCGACTGGACCACCCCCGGGCTGCTCGGCAGGCTCGGCACCTTCCGGCGGGTGTACGCCCGGGCCGTCGAGGCCGGCGACGACCCGGCGGCCGCGCGGCGGCTGGCCCGGCTGGTGGGCCCCTTCCTGCTGCGGCGCCGCAAGTCCGATCCGGGGATCGCCCCGGAACTGCCGCCGAAGACGGAGACGGACCACGCGGTGAGCCTCACCGCCGAACAGGCCGGGCTGTACGAGGCGGTGGTCCGCGAGACGCTGGCCGCGGTGGCCGCCGCCGACGGCATGGAACGGCGCGGCCTGATCGTGCAGCTGCTCACCTCGCTCAAGCAGATCTGCAACCACCCCGCCCAGTATCTGAAGGAGGACCGGCCGCGGGTCGGCGGCCGCTCCGGCAAGGTGGAACTGCTCGACGAGCTGCTGGACACCATTCTGGCCGAGGGCGCCGGGGTGCTGCTCTTCACCCAGTACGTGCGGATGGGCCGGCTGCTGGAGCGGCACCTCGCCGCGCGCGGGGTGGCCACCCAGTTCCTGCACGGGCAGACGCCCATCTTGGCCCGCGAGGAGATGGTGCGGCGGTTCCAGGACGGCGAGGTCCCGGTCTTCCTGCTCTCCCTCAAGGCCGCCGGAACGGGCCTGAACCTGACACGGGCGGAGCACGTGGTCCACGTCGACCGCTGGTGGAACCCGGCGGTCGAGGCGCAGGCCACCGACCGCGCGTACCGGATCGGGCAGACCAGGCCCGTGCAGGTCCACCGGATCGTCACGGAGGGCACGATCGAGGACCGCATCGCCGGCCTGCTGGTGCGCAAGCAGGCGCTCGCCGACGCGGTGCTGACCGGCGGCGAGGCGGCGCTCACCGAGCTGAGCGACGCCGAACTGGCGGAGCTGGTCACGCTGCGGAGGGCCACGCGGTGAGCGGCGCCGAAAGCGGGCGGCGGGACGACGGGACGACGGAGGAGAGCGGGATGTGGGACGAGGTTGAGGAGTTCGAAGAGCAGACCGGCTCTGCCGGCGAGGAGCGGACGTTCGCGGCACTTCCCCCGGCGCACGGGCGGGGCTTCGCCACCAGTTGGTGGGGCCAGTCGTGGCTGCGGGCGCTGGAGGAGACGGCCCTGGACTCCGCGCAGTTGAAGGCGGGGCGGCGGCTGGCGCGGGCGGGCGCGGTCGGCGCGGTGTCGGTCCGCCCCGGCCGGATCACGGCGATGGTGCGGGACCGTGCGGGCGTCGCCCACCGGGCGGACGTGGTGTGGGAGCCGCTCCCGCCCGGGGGCTGGGACCGCTTCGTGGACATGGCCGTCGAGCGGGCCGCGCACGTGGCGGCGCTGCTGGACCGGGAGATGCCGCCGCACCTGGTGGAGGACGCGGCCCGGGCGGGCGTGGACCTGCTGCCCGGCATCGGCGACCTGGAGCCGTCCTGCACCTGTGAGGCGTGGGACCACTGCGGGCACACGGCGGCGCTCAGTTACCAGATGGCGCGACTGCTGGACCAGGACCCGTTCGTCCTGCTGCTGATGCGCGGCCGTCCGGAGCGGGCACTGCTCGACAGCCTCCAGGTGCGCGGCGCCCGGCGCGCCGGCCCCGCACCGGCCGCCCCGGTGGAGGGCGTGGCCGCGGGCGAGGCGTACGCGCTGGGGGTGCTGCTCCCGCCGTTGCCCGAGCTGCCGGAGCCGCCGGAGTACGCCGGCGAGGTGCCGCGCCTGGACACGGAGACGGCGCCCGCACCCGGCGTGGACGCCCGCGCGCTCTCCTTCCTCGCCGGGCGGGCGGCCGAGGAGGCTCGGCGTCGGCTGGCGCGCGCCGTGGCCCCGGGGCACGCCGACTCGCCGGTGGAGGCGGAGCCGTCCCTCGCCGAGGACGCGGTACGGCTGGCGGCGGCCCGGCCCGGCCCGGAGGCGGCCGCCCGGCTCGCCGATGCCTCGGGGCGGAGCCGGGAATCGCTGGAACTGGCGGTGCGGGCCTGGGAGTTCGGTGGGGCCGCCGCGCTGCGGGTGCTGGAGGAGGACGAACCGCCCGGCACGGAGGCGGCGGCGCGGGCGCGGGCGGCACTCGACTCGGCGTGGGAGGAGGCCGAGCGCCCTGCCCTCCGGGCGGCCCGGGGCCGCTGGTCACTCCCGGCCGAGGGGGTCCAGGTGCGGTACGCGCCGGACGGCCGCTGGTGGCCGTACCGAAAGGAGCGCGGGCGGTGGGCTCCGGCAGGCCCGCCGGCCCTGGACCCGGCTCAGGCGCTCGACTCGGCCCGGGCCGCGGAGTGAGCCGGGCGGGCTCGTGCCCCGGCGGCCCCCGGCGCACGGGCCCGCCCCGGCCCGTACGCCCTGAACGCGTGGCCGCGCGCTCCCCCCGGCGGGCGATTGAAGGGTGATCTTGGTTCGGCGACCGTTGGGGGCACGGCTTCAAGGGCCACGGACCGCGGCCGGGCCCTTGGGGCGGGCCGCCGGGGCGTCCGGTGGCCGGCTCGCGGTGCGGCGGTGGGACCCGCCGCGCCGTGTCGCACCTCAACGGGAGAGAACATGTCCACCAGCAGGCTGAAGCGCACACTGACGATCGCCGGAACGGGGGCGGCCCTGGTGGGGGCCCTGGCGATCGGAGCGGGCCCGGCCCAGGCGGCGACCGCGGTGGTCGCCTGGACGCACGGCAAGGTGCACGCGGGACCGGCCCTCGGGGAACGGGTCGTCAGCCATGTCAACAACGGCTACAGCTACACCGGCCTGTGCTGGCTGGAGGGGGACCTCGTCAACGACAAGGGCATCTCCAACCGCAACTGGGTCCGGTTGCAGCTGAACAGCGGGGGCATCGGTTATGTCAGCGCCGTCTATCTGAAGGGCAACGACAAGGGCAACGTGCCCAACCACTGCTGACCCCTGAGACCGGCGCCTCCTCCCGCCGGTCCCGACGGCGCCGGCCCGGTTCCGGGCCGGCGCCGTCGGTGTGCGGGCGGCCGGGCAGCGGGCACCCCGGCCGGGCGGTCAGCCGCCGAGGCCCGCGTCCCAGTCCGACGGCAGCGCCTCGGTGGGGAAGTCGCTCGGCAGCTCCGTGGGGAAGTCCGACGGGAAGCCGGACGGGAGCTCCGACGGGAAGCCGGACGGGAGCTCCGTGGGGAAGCCGCTCGGGAACCCCGAGGGGAAGTCCGAGGGCCAGGCGGTCGGGGCGTCGCCCGGCGGCGTCGCGTCGGGCGCCGGGGGTTCCTGCGAGGTGGTGGCCGTCGGCTGCGGTCCCGGGCCGGACGGCAGCTGGTCCTCGCCTTCGTCCCGGCCCGCCAGCAGGATCAGCACCAGGGCGATGGCGGCGACCGCCACAGCCGCCGCGACGAGCATCAGCAGCCCGCGACGCCGTCCGCCGTCGCCGGGCGGGGGCGGCGGCCAGGGGCCGCCCGGGTGGCCGCCATGTCCGGAACCGAAGGCTGCGGGCCCGGCGGGCTGGCCGGCGCCACCCGGCGGAGGCGGTCCGGGCAGGGGCGGACCGGGCGGCGGACCGGGCCCCTCCGGCGGCCTCGGCCCGGACGCCCCGGCGGGCGGCGCGCCCTCGCCGGGGAGCGGCGGGGGCACCGGCTCGGGGGTGGGTCCGCCGTCGCCGGGCGGAGGAGTCGGGGGCTGGGGTGGTTCGGGCGGCGTGGCCATGACCCCAGGTTCCCGTGATGAGGCGTCAGATGGCCACCCCCTGAGGGGAATCGCGACAGATCCCGGACATGGGCGGGGCGGGGACGCGGTCCTCCCGCACCCCCGCCCCGCGCAGGTCCGGCCCGGTTCAGCCCCGGGCGGCCAGCAGGTGGTCCATGGCCAGTTGGTCGAGGCGTTCGAAGGCCATGCCCCGGTCGGCGGCGGCGTCCACGTCGAACTCCTCGAAGGCGGAACGGTCGGCGAGCAGGCCGGCCAGGCCGTCCTCGGCGGTGGGCAGGGCCAGTTCGGGAAGGCGGGCGGCGCGCAGCGCCTCCCGGACCTCGGGGTCGGCGCGGAACGCGGCGGCGCGCTCCTTGAGGATCAGGTAGTTGCGCATGCAGCCGGCCGCCGACTCCCAGACGCCGTCCAGGTCCTCGGTCCGCGGCGGCTTGAAGTCGAAGTGCCGGGGCCCGTCGTACCCGGCGGTCTCCAACAGGTCGACCAGCCAGAATGCCGACCGCAGGTCGCCCGCGCCGAACCGGAGGTCCTGGTCGTACTTGATCCCGGACTGCCCGTTGAGGTCCAGGTGGAAGAGCTTGCCGGACCACAGGGCCTGGGCGATGCCGTGCGGGAAGTTGAGCCCGGCCATCTGTTCGTGGCCGACCTCCGGATTGACGCCGTAGAGGTGGGGGCGCTCCAGCCGCTCGATGAAGGCGAGGGCGTGGCCGATGGTGGGGAGCAGGATGTCGCCGCGCGGCTCGTTGGGCTTCGGCTCGATGGCGAAGCGCAGGTCGTAGCCCTGGTCGACGACGTACTGGCCGAGCAGGTCGAAGGCTTCCTTCATCCGGTCCAGGGCCTGCCGGACGTCCTTGGCCCCACCGGACTCCGCGCCCTCGCGGCCGCCCCAGGCGACGTAGGTGGTGGCGCCGAGTTCGGCGGCGAGGTCGATGTTGCGCAGCGTCTTGCGCAGGGCGTAGCGGCGGACGTCGCGGTCGTTGGCGGTGAAGCCGCCGTCCTTGAAGACCGGGTGGGTGAAGAGGTTGGTGGTGGCCATCGGAACCTTCATCCCGGTGGCGTCCAGGGCCTGCCGGAACCGCTTCACGACCGCCTCACGCTCGCCCTGGGAGGCGCCGAACGGGATGAGGTCGTCGTCGTGGAAGGTGACGCCGTGGGCTCCGAGTTCGGCGAGCCGGTGGACCGAGGTGACCGGGTCCAGCGCGGGCCGGCAGGCGTCACCGAACGGGTCGCGGCCCTGCCAGCCGACGGTCCACAGGCCGAAGGTGAACTTGTCCGCGGAGGTGGGCTGATACGTCATCGTGCGGCTCCCTGGAAGGTATTCGTTCGCGGCGTTGACAAATTACTGGCGGGAGGGCGGGATGGGAAGGGGGCCGGATGGTCGACCCGGGCCGCCGAGCGTGGCAGGCTCGGCGCACCACCCCCGCACGCCGCCGCCGCACGCGCCCCGGCACGCTGCGGCCAACCAGCAGAGACGGAGAGGCCGATGTCAACCGCCGAGGGTCCGCTCGTCGTCGGAATCGACAGTTCCACCCAGTCCGCCAAGGCCCTCGTGGTCGACGTGGGGACGGGCCGGGTCGTGGCGGCCGGCCAGGCCCCGCACCGTGTCACCACCGGTACCGGCCGGGAGAGCGACCCGCGCGACTGGTGGTCGGCGCTGGCCGAGGCGGTACGCGCCTGCGGTCCGGCCGCCCACCAGGCGGCCGCCGTCTCGGTCGCGGGCCAGCAGCACGGCCTGGTCACCCTGGACGCCGACGGGGCCCCGGTCCGCCCGGCCCTGCTCTGGAACGACGTGCGCTCCGCACCGCAGGCGCGCCGCCTGGTCGCCGGACTCGGGGGGCCCGAGGAGTGGGCCGACCGGATCGGCAGCGTGCCCGGCGCCTCCTTCACCGCCGCCAAATGGGCGTGGCTGGCCGAGCACGAGCCGGAGTCGGCCCGCGCCACGGCCGCCGTCCGCCTCCCGCACGACTACCTCACCGAGCGGCTCACCGGGCACGGCACCACCGACCGCGGCGACGCCTCGGGCACCGGCTGGTGGGCGGGCTCGAAGGAGGCGTACGACGACACGGTGCTGGAGCTGATCGGCCTGGACCGGGGGCTGCTTCCCGAGGTGGTGGCTCCCGGGGAGGTCGCGGGCACCGTCCGCGACGGCGATCTTCCCTTCGCCCGGGGCACCCTCGTCGCCGCCGGGACGGGTGACAACGCGGCGGCCGCGCTCGGCCTCGGCCTGCGCCCGGGCACGCCGGTGCTGAGCCTCGGCACCTCCGGCACCGCCTACGCGGTCTCCGTACGCCGGCCCGCCGACCCCACCGGGACCGTCGCGGGGTTCGCGGACGCCCGGGGAGACTGGCTGCCGCTGGCCTGCACCCTCAACTGCACCCAGGCCGTGGACCGGGTCGCGGCCCTCTTCGGCCTGGACCGCGAGGCGGTCGAACCGGGCGGCTCCGCCACCTTCCTGCCGTACCTCGACGGCGAGCGGACCCCCGATCTGCCGCACGCCTCGGGCCTGCTGACGGGGCTTCGGCACGACACCACGCCGGGCCAGATCCTCCAGGCGGCCTACGACGGCGCGGTGCACTCCCTGCTCGACGCGCTCGGCCTGGTCCTCGACGCCGACGCCGACCCGGCGGAGCCGGTCCTGCTCATCGGCGGCGGCGCGAGGGGCACCGCCTGGCAGCAGACGGTACGGCGGCTGACGGGGCGAGCGGTGCGGGTGCCGCGCGCCGCCGAACTGGTCGCGCTCGGCGCCGCCGCGCAGGCGGCGGGCCTGCTGACCGGCGAGGACCCGGCCGCGGTGGCCCGCCGCTGGGGCACCACCGACGGTCCGTTGCTGGACCCGCTGCCCCGCGACGAGGCGACGGCCGACCGGGTCGCGGGCGTGGTGCGGAGCGCGGGGGCGCTCTGGGAGACGGACTGAGCCCGGCGCCACCGTCACCCGGCGCGCTCGATGAGGCCCCGGGACACGGCCGGCCGAGGCCGGAGCGGGCGCGGGCGCGGACGCGGTGCCTTCCGCCGCGCCCGCGTCCGCTCGCCCGTACCCCCTACCGATCAGTCATCTACGCGCGTACCGTGCTGTCGTCGCCGCGCCGGTGCGCACGCCCGGGCTCGCGGTGGCGCACGCACCATCCGCACACGCGCCACCCCCGTCCCGGTGCCCCATGCCCGGGGCGGGGCGGTTCAGCGGGCTGCCGTGCCGGCGGCCCGGTACCCCCCACCGAGAGGCAGGACCGCCGTGGAACGTCCCAGGAACCCCCTCGCCCGCAGAAGACTGCTGAAGACGGCGGCCGCGCTGCCGGCCGTGCTGCTCGCCGGTTCGGCCGGGCCCGCCTTCGCCGGCCGGGCGGAGACCCGCCGCCGCCCCGACGCCGACTGGGTGCCGGCCGCCCCCGGCAACTACACCGTGGCCAACCGGCCGCGCGAGTACCCGGTGGACTTCGTCGTCATCCACGTGACGCAGGAGACGTACGCCGACACCCTCGGCATCTTCCAGAACCCTGCCAAGAAGGTCTCGGCCCACTACGTCGTACGCTCCGCCGACGGGCATGTCGCCCAGTGCGTGCGCGAGGCCGACGTCGCCTGGCACGCGGGCAACTGGGACTACAACACCCGCAGCATCGGCATCGAGCACGAGGGGTGGGTCGACCAGCCGGAGTACTTCACCGACGAGCTGTACTCCGCCTCGGCCGCGCTCACCGCGGCGGTCTGCGACTCGTACGCCGTCCCGAGGACGCGGGCGCACATCATCGGCCACCACGAAGTGCCCGGCGCCACCCACACCGATCCCGGCCCCCTGTGGGACTGGGACCGCTACATCGAGCTGGTCCAGGCCGCCTGAGCGGCCGGCCGCGGGGCGCGCGCCCCGCGGCCGCCTTGTCACCAGGTCACCCGGAGCTGCTCGGGGCTGCGCGAGGTGCCGGCCGGGCGCCAGCTGACCGCCTGTCCCGGTTCGGCCAGCCGCAGCCCGGGGAGACGGACCGCCAGCCGGTGCAGACCCAGGTGGAGTTCGAGCCGGGCCAGCCACGCCCCCAGACAGTAGTGGGGCCCGGCGCCGAAGGAGAGCGTGGGCGCCGGGAGGGGGGTGAACAGCGCCTCGGTCTGCGCGGCGGGGAAGACCGCCGGGTCGCGGTTGGCGGTGGTGGAGTCGGCGAGCACCACCGATCCGGCCGGGATGAGCACCCCGCCCACCTCGGCGTCCTCGATGGCGCAGCGGGTGCTGCCCGGGTCGTCGCCGAGCGGGATCAGGTGGATCAGGCGGGCGGCGGCCAGTTCCGCCGACGCCTCGTCGGCCAGCCGGGGCCAGGCGTCCGGCCGCTCCCCGAGCAGGTAGAGCAGGGAGTTGCCGAGCATCGTCATGGTGCTGTCGTGGCCCCCCGCCACCAGTCCGCAGATAAGGCTGACCAGTCGGGCCTCGGGGATGCCGCCCTCCTGGTCGGCGGCCCGCACCAGGCTGCTGACGAGGTCGTCGCCGGGGGCGCGGCGCCGCTCGCTGAGCAGCCGGGCGCCGAAGGCCGAGAACTCCGCGAGCGCCGCGTCCACCTCCTCCCGCGGGCGGGTGCCGTCGCAGAAGGCGTGTTCGCTCCAGTGGCGCAGCCGGCCGTGCGCCGAGGCGTCGAGCCCCATCAGGCGGCTGATCACCGCGAGCGGCAGCGGCAGGGTGAACTCGGCGACGGCGTCCACCGGGCCGCCGCGGGCGGCCATCTCGTCCAGCAGGTGGTCCACGATCGCGGCGATCCAGGGCCGCCACCGGGCGACGGCTCGCGGGGTGAAGGCCCGGCGCAGCGTGCGGCGCAGCCGCAGGTGCTCCGCCCCGTCCTGGTTGAACATCAACTCGGGGTCGTCCACGAGGCCCGCGGCCTGCGAGCGGGCGGGGCCGTCCCGGTCGTAGAGCGCGGCGCGGCCGAAGCGGCTGTCGCTGAGCACCTGGCGCACGTCGGCGTAGCGGTCCACGAGCCAGCCGGGAGAACCGTCGGGCAGGGTGCACGGCCGGGGCGGCCCGGGTTCGGCGGGCCCGCGCCGGTGGAGCGGGGCGAGCGGCGGTCCGGCCTGCGCGGGGAGTGCGGTGGACAAGGTACCTCCGGGCGGTGGTCGTACGGGGACGAGAGGCGCGGCGGGACGGGGCGGGACGCCTGGCGGCGACCCGGCGCCGGTCACAGGGCGACCAGGACTTTGCCGAAGTTGGCCGTGCGGTCGTGGTAAAGGCTGCCGTAGGCGGCGGGGATGGCGTCGAAACCGTGGTGCAGCGTGTGGTCGCAGACCACCTCGTCGCGGCGGAGACGCTCACCGAGGTCGGCGTGGAGGGCCTGCCAGTTGGCGTCGGTGAACCACTCCAGGGAGAAGATCCCGCGCACGGTGGTCCGCGGGAACATGATGTGCGGCAGGAGTCGCGGCCCGTCCGCCTCGCCGCCGACCTGGGTCGCCCACTGCCAGCAGACGGCCACCTTGCTGCCGACGTTGAGCCGGGCGAAGACCGCGTCGGTGACGGCGCCGCCGAGGTTGTCGAAGTAGAGGTCGACGCCGTCGGGCACGGCCCGGTCCAGTGCCTCGCCCACCTCCTCGGCGGTGTCGCCGTGCCGGTAGCGGACGACCGCGTCGAAGCCGAGCCCGGTCAGGTAGGCGGCCTTCGCCGGGCTGGAGGTGGTGCCGACCACCCGGACCCCGGCGAGCCGGGCGAGCTGGCCGGCCAGGGTGCCGACGGCTCCGGAGGCGCCGCTGATCACCAGGGTCTGGCCGGGCCGTGGCGTCAGGAAGGTGGTGAGGGTGGCCCAGGCGGTCATACCGGGGCCGCCCGTCGCGCTGAGCGCGGTCTCCAGGGGCACGGCGGCGTCGTACCAGTGGCGGCTCAGGCGGCGGTAGGCGGGGAAGACCATCGGGAAGGTGCCGGTCTGCCAGAGCCTGGGGGCGCCGTCGCTGATCACGTGGGACTGCCAGCCGCCGAAACCCTGGACGAGGTCGCCGGGCCGGTGGGCGGCGCGCGGCCCGGCCTCGACCACCTCCATGATCGAGTCGGCACCCATGTGGCCGCCGACGGGGGTGTCGAGGGCGATGCCCTGGAGGTAGGGGTCGACCGACACGTAGAGGGTCTTGAGCAGCATCTCCTCGGGTGCGAGGTCGATGGCGACGTCCTCGACCACTTTCTCGTAGACCCGGTCGACGTCCGGGGTGCCTGGCACGTGCTCGCGGACCACCCACTTCTTGATCTTCACTGCGGCTCCTTCGGCGCGGGGGCGGCTTCCTGTTGCGGCCCGACGGGGATGACGAGGTGGGTGGGGGGCGGCGCGGACGTGTCGACGGAGGCGGTGAAGGGCAGGCCGTCGTCGCGGCAGACGAACTGCATGACGTGGCGGCCGGCCGCGGCGGCGCGGATCAGGCCGCCGGTGGTCGCCCAGACGCCTGACTGGTAGAAGTCGCCGAGGCCGGGCAGGCCGGGGCCGTGCCGCTTCACCAGTTCCTCCAGCGTCTCGCCGCTCTCCACGAACGGCTGCCAGCCGAGCACCGTCCCGTCGTGGTTGCCGGTGTAGCGGACTTGAGTGAGGGGGCTGGAGACGTCTCGTACGGCGATGGACTCCTCCAGGCCGGGGAAGCGCTCCTCCAGGAACGCCACCAGCGCCTTCCTGGCCCGGTGCTTGGCGGCGTAGTAGCCGCGCCCGTGGCGCACGGGCAGGGTGTGCAGCTCCTGTCCGCCCCGGCTGCGGGTGGCCTGCTCGGGGCCTTCGTCCAGGGCGCGCCAGGGGGCGATGTCGCAGAAGTAGGTGGCGTAGACGACGCTCGTGCCCGGTGGCGAGAGTTCGGGGTAGTGGCGGTTGCGGAACTGGACGTTGATGCTCGGGTGGCGGATGCCGGTCAGCTCGGCGGCCTGCTCGTCGGTGAGGAGGTAGGTGGTGCAGGGGTCGGCCTCGGGGAAGTCACGCCGCAGGCCGAGGAAGAGGGTGAAGTAGCCGGGGAAGACCATGCCGGGGCGGTGCAGGGTCTCGGTGTAGAGCCGCCGGTAGGCGTCGTCGAGGTAGCGGCCGCCGAGGAACTTGTTCATGGTGGTCGGGCCGTCGGCCGCCGACACCACGATGTCGGCCCGCAGTTCACGGCCGTCGCTCAGGCGCACCCCGGCGGCCCGGTCGTTCTCGACGATCACCTCCTCGACCTTGGTGTTGTACGCGATCTCGCCGCCCAGCCCGAGGTAGCGCCGCTCGATCGACCGGGCGACGCCGAGTGAGCCGCCCTGGGGGACGCCCGCGGAGAGGTTGGCGTGCGAGGCGAGCTGGAAGTGGGTGGGCAGGACGGGGAAGTTGGGATGCTTCTCGTAGAGGACGAAGTTGAACGCCTGCCGCAGCAGCGGGTCCTGGAAACGGGCCGCGTACTCCGCCATCAGCACGGAGATCGTCTTGCGCACGGCGTTGGCGTACGGGACGAAGGAGGCGAGCATCCGCAGCCGCTCCAGGCGGCCCATGAGGCCGACGGGTTTGAGGAAGGGGTAGACGGCGAGGGCCTTGCGGAAGGCGCGCAGGCGGCCGCAGAACTCCTTGATCCGCTGGGCGTCGGCGGGCGAGAGGGCGGTGAGGTGGGCCTGGAGGCGGTCGGGGTCGGAGTAGAAGTAGACGGCGCGTCCGTCCTGGCCCCGGACGACGTTGAAGACCTCGAAGTGACGGACCTCCTTGCCCTGGAGGGCGCCGAGCTCCAGCCAGATCTGGTGCATCTCGTTGCCCGGGCCGCTGCCCAGCATCCAGCTGACGCAGGCGTCCAGGGTGTAGTCGCCGCGCTCCCAGGCGGTGCAGCAGCCGCCGGGGATCTCGTGCATCTCCAGGATCCTGGTGCGGTAGCCGTTCATCTGGGCGTAGCAGCCGGTGGAGAGACCGCCGAGCCCCGCCCCGATGATGAGCATGGTCTCCCGGCGGCCCGCCGCCGGTGCGGTGGACCGCTCCCCCGCTGTCGTCATGAGTCGCGCCTTTCCTCGGGGTGCCAGCGGTCGAGCTGCGGGAGCCGGCCGAGTCTGCCGGGGTGCCAGAGCTCGCCGCCGGTGCTCTCCTGGGCGCGGAAGGGCAGGCCCAGTTCCGCGCAGAGGTACTGGACGGCGAAGCGGCCGGTGGAGGCGGCGCGGATCAGGCCGCCCATGCCCACCCACTGCCCGGCCATGGAGAAGCCGGCCAGTCCGGGCAGCCGCATCCGGTCCTTGCCGACCAGGTCGGCGGCGATGTCGTCGGCGTCGGAGAACGCCTTCCAGGCCAGGATGGAGCCGTTGTGGTTGCCGGTGTAACGGCGGGTGGTCGCGGGGGTGGCGACGTCGACCAGCTCGATCCGCCCGGCACACTCGCGCCAGCGCCGGGTGAGGAAGTCCCGGACGAAGGCGGCCACCCGGCGCTTCTCCTCGCGGTAGCGCCGGCGGTCGGTGCGGCGCAGTTCGGCCCAGTGGGCGTAGTCGCTGAAGTAGGTGCAGTGGACCACGGACCGGCCGGGCGGGGCGAAGCCGTCGCAGTAGCGGGAGCGCAGTTGCACGACGAGGCTGTTCTGGAGGGCGCCGGGCAGCCGGGCTCCCTCCTCGGCGGCGAGCAGGTACGTGGTGCTGTGCGCGTCCTCCTCGGGAAGGGGGCCGTCGATTCCGACGAACGCGGAGACCACGGCGGGGAAGAGGGTGCCGGGGGCCTCCAGCAGTTCGTCGTAGAGCTTGTCGACGCGCGGGCCGGTGTACTTCCCGCCCAGCAGGCCGTGGACGGTGGTGTGGCCGTCGCAGGCGGAGACGACGTGCTCGGCGTAGTAGCGGCGGCCGCCGCGCAGTTCGAGGCCGATCGCCCGGTCGTTCTCGACCAGGATCCTCTCGGCGCGGGCGCGGTAGCTGACGGTTCCGCCGAGCCCGGTGTACCGCTCCTCGACCGAACGGGCCAGGCCCAGCGAACCGCCCTGCGGGAAACCGGCGTTGCCGTGGTGGGCGGCGGCCATGTTGAAGAGGTAGGGCAGCAGCGGGAACCCCTCGGGGTCCTGGAAGAAGATGTTGCGGAACGCCTTGCGCAGCAGCGGGTCCTCGAACCGGTCGGCGAAGCGGTGCATCGGGGTGGCGGCGGTGCGCCAGAAGAGGCGGAAGGCGGGCAGCACGGTGCGCAGGGTGGCCGCTCTCTCGCGTACCGTCCGCAGGGCGGGGGCGGTGAGGAAGGGGTACAGCTCGATCTCGGTGAACCGCCGCAGGTCGCGGCAGAAGGCCCGGATCTGCCGGGCGTCGGCCGGGGAGACCTCCAGCAGGTGGGCCTGGAGCCGGTCGGGGTCGTTGTAGAAGACCACCGACCGGCCGGTCTCGTCGGTGACCTTGTTGAACAGCTCGAAGTTGGTGACGGTCTTGCCGTCGAGCGCGCCCAGTTCCCGCCAGACCTGGTGGGCGTCGTTGCCCTCGGCGGTGCCGATCAGCCACTCGATGCAGTAGTCGAAGAGGTAGCCGTCCCGGGACCAGGCGGTGCAGCAGCCGCCGGGGAGCACGTGCTTCTCGAAGATCCGGGTGCGCATGCCGCTCATCTGCGCGTAGCAGCCGGTGGCGAGTCCGGCCATGCCGGCGCCGACCACGAGGACGCGCGGCGGGCTGCCCGGAGCGGGCTCGCGCCGGGTCCACTCGCTGTCCTCCTCACGCCGCACGGCCGGCCTCCCCCGTCAGCAGGGCGCGGACCAGGTCGGCGTTGCGCGGGAGGTGCTCCGGGTCGAGCATGTCGGCGTGGGTGCCGGAGCCGCGCAGGACGCGGGTGCCGGTGGTGGAGCTGCCGTGCCAGGCGCCGGGGACGCCGGCCGCGTAGAGCGCGGTCTTCTCCTCGTCGGACAGGACGCTCACCGGGGCGCTCACCGTCCCCGTGTTGGGGTTGCGGCCGCAGAAGCTCAGGTACTCGGCGGCGTGTTCCAGCACGGCGGCGGTGACGATCTGTGAGCCGGTGTGCTTGTGAAGGTGGCCGGCGAGTTCCGCCTCGAAGGCCTTCAGCCCGTCGGCGCCCGGTTCGAACACCTCGGTGACGCGCCGGGAGTCGAGGATCAGCACGTGGCCGACGCTGCGGCCGCGCGCCTCCAGTACGCGGGCCACCTCGAAGGCGAGGTTGCCGCCGAGGGAGTAGCCGAGCAGCCGGCATTCCCCCTCGGGCCGGGCCGCCTCCACGAGGTCGGCGTAGCGGGCGACCTTGTCGTCGCCCGGCAGGTAGTTGAAGGCGACGACCCGGTACTCGGGGAGCTGGGCGGCCAGGCCGCGGTAGACGAGGCCGTGGCCGCCGGCGGGCGGGAAGCAGAAGAGGGGGTCCGGGGCGCCTTCGTTGAAGGTGAGGTGGGGCAGTTCGGCGGCGGTGGTGCCGGTGACGCGTTCCTCGACGGCGGCGGCCATGCCGTGCAGCGTCGTCACCTGGTAGAGGCGGCTGACGGGGACGGCGACGCCGAACTCGGTCCGCAGGTGGTGGAGGAGTTCGATGAGTTTGATGGAGCTTCCCCCGCATGCGAAGAAGTCGTCGCCGAGGCCGGCCCGGTCGAGGCCGAGCAGCGCCTCCCAGTGGCGGGCCATGCTGATCTCGTAGAGGGTCACCGGCGCCTCGTACGCGTGGTGCCGCTCGCCGCCGCGCGGCTCGGGCAGGGCGCGGAGGTCGACCTTGCCGTGCGCGGTCAGCGGCAGCTCCGCGACCTCGGCGAGGTGGGCGGGGACCATGTGCGCGGGCAGGGCGGCCGCGAGGTCGCGGCGCAGGGAACGGAGGTCCAGCGCGGCGCCGGGTTCGGGTACGCAGTAGGCGCACAGGACGGCCTCGCCGGTGGCGTCGGCGCGGACGGCGGCCACGGCGCGGGCGACGCCCGGCCAGCCGGTCAGGTGGGACTCGATCTCACCGGTCTCGATGCGGTGGCCCCGCAGTTTGACCTGCCCGTCCTGGCGGCCGAGCAGGTGGACGCGGCCCTCGGCGTCCCAGCGTGCGAGGTCGCCGGTGCGGTAGAGGCGTTCGGGACGGGCGCCGGGCTCGCGGCTGAGGACGCGGGTGGTGAAGCGGCGCGCGGTCAGCTCCGGGTCGCCCGCGTAGCCGAGGGAGACGCCGTCGCCGCCGATCCACAGCTCGCCGGTGACGCCGGGCGGCACGGGCGCGCCGTACGCGTCGAGGATGTACAGGGTCGCGTGCGGCAGGGGCCGGCCGGCCGGCACGGTCAGGCCCGGTTCCAGACCGTCGGCCGGACCGGCGAAGAAGGCGCTGTCGATGGTGGCCTCGGTGACGCCGTAGGAGTTGAGGACGCGGGTGCCGGGGCCGCAGAGGGCGCGCAGCCGCCGGTACTCGGCGACCTTCCAGGTGTCGGAGCCGACGACCAGGAGCCCCAGGAAGTCGAGCCGGTCGCCCTCGCGTTCGCAGTGGTCCATCAGACCGCGCACGAGGGCGGGGACCAGTTCGGCGCAGTCGACCCGCTCGGCGCGCAGGGTCCGGTACAGACGGGCGGTGTCGAAGACCAGGTCGCGGTCGGCGAGGACCAGGGTGCCGCCCGAGCACAGGGCACGCACCAGGTCGCCGGTGAAGACGTCGAAGGACGGCTGGGCGGTCTGGAGGTGGACCCTGACGTCCCGCTCCAGGTGGTAGGCGGTCCGCCAGGCCTCGTAGGCGGCGGCGAGGTTGCGGTGGCTGGCCTGGACGGCCTTGGGGACGCCGGTCGTGCCGGAGGTGTGGATGACGTACGCCGGGGCGTCCGGGTCGTCGGTGGTGTCCGGGGCCGGCCCGTCGCTCTCGGCGGCGCGGAGCTGGCCGGGGGTCACGGCCGGGCAGGGCACCATGGCCGGGGTGCCGTCCGTCCGCGGCCCGGTGACGAGCAGGTGGGCCCCGGCGCCCGCGAGGACCTGGGCGGTGCGGTCGGCGGGCAGGGCGGGGTCGAGCGGCAGGTAGGCGCCGCCCGCCTTGAGGACCGCCAGCAGGGTGATGATCAGGTCCGGGGACTTGTCGAGCCGCAGGCCGACCACCGAACCGGGGCCGACGCCGAGTTGGCGCAGCCGCCGGGCCCGGGCGTCCGCGCGCCGGTCGAGTGCGCCGTAGGTGAGCCGGGCCGAGGCGCCGTGCGGGGCGGGCACGGTGACGGCGACGGCGTCGGGGCGGGCGGCGGCGGCCTCGGCGATCAGGCGGTGGACGGGCCGGTGGGCACCGAGTGCCCGCTGCTGGGCGGCGGCCTCCCTGGCGCCGCTCCACTCGCCGACGAGCTTCTCGTGCTCCTCGGCGCCGACCATCTCCAGCGCGGGGGTGGCGGTGTCGGGCCGGGCACGGGTCATGCTGTCGAGGAGATGGACGTAGTGCCCGGCCATCCGGCGGACCGTCTCCGGGTCGAAGAGGTCGGTGTTGTACTTGAGGACGGCGTGGAAGCGCCCCTCCGCCTCGTCCTCGTAGACCGAGAGGGTGAGGTCGAACTGGCCCTCCTCCTCGGGGAGTTCGATGTACTCCAGCCGGTAGCCGTACTGCTCGGTGGCGACCTTGTGGGTGAGCAGGATGAACATCGCCTGGAAGACGGCCGAGCGGCTGGGGTCGTGCGTCAGGCCCAGTTCCTCCACCAGCAGGACGAACGGGTACTCCTGGTTGTCCAGCCCGTTCAGCACGGTGGCGCGGACCTGGTCCAGGAGTTCGGCGACGGAGGGCGCGCCGGAGAGGTCGGCGTGCAGCGGCAGCGGGTTGACGAAGTAGCCGTAGACCGAGGCGAACTCCTGCTGGGTGCGGCCGGTCACCGGGCTGCCGACGATGACGTGGTCCTGGCCGGAGTAGCGGTGCAGGAACAGGTAGTAGGCGGAGAGCAGCACCATGAACGGGGTGACGCCGTGGCGCTGCGCGAGGGCGTGGACGCGGGCGCTCAGCTCCTCGTCGAGGACGAAGAACTCCGAGGCACCGTTGTGGGTCTGCACGGCCGGGCGGGGCCGGTCGGTGGGCAGGTCCAGCAGCGGGACCTCGGCGGGGAGGTGGGAGCGCCAGTGGTCGAGCATGGCGCCGGCCTCGGGGCTCGCCAGGAAGCGGTTCTGCTGGTTGAGGAAGTCGACGTAGCGGGCGGGTACCGGCGGCAGGGACGGCTCACCGCCCCGCTTCAACGCCTCGTAGACGCTGAGCAGTTCCTCGATGAAGGTGAAGGTGGAGACGGCGTCCGAGACGATGTGGTGGACGGCCTTCATGATGATCCAGCGGTCGTCGCCGCGCCGGAAGAGGCGGAAGCGCACCAGCGCGTCGCGTTCCAGGTCGTAGCGGGCGCGGTACTCGCGGATGATGGTCCGCCGGATCTCCTCCCACTCCTGGCCCTCGACGTCGAAGAGGGCCAGGTCCGGCTCCGCCTCGGCGGCGGTGCGCTGCACCGGCCGGCCGTCGCTCAGGTGGAAGGTGGTGCGGAGCGCGGGGTGGCGGGCGATCAGCCTGCGGACCGCCTTGAACATCAGCTCCGCGTCGAGTGCGGCCCGGACCTCGACGGCGCCGCCGATGTTGTACGCGTACCCCTCGGGGTTGAGCTGCTTGAGGAACCAGAGGGCCTTCTGGTTCTGGGTGAGCGGGTGGTCGCCCTCGTCGGTGAAGAGTTCCACGGTGGCGGTGTCCGCGCCGCCGCCCTGGTCGGCGACCCGCTCGGCGAGCGCGTCGTGGAGCCGGTCGGCGAGTTCTCCGACGGGGGTGCCGCT
Organism: Streptomyces diastaticus subsp. diastaticus; assembly: GCF_011170125.1. Taxonomy (NCBI): domain Bacteria; kingdom Bacillati; phylum Actinomycetota; class Actinomycetes; order Kitasatosporales; family Streptomycetaceae; genus Streptomyces; species Streptomyces diastaticus. The sequence continues at coordinate 621,057 of NZ_BLLN01000005.1, forward strand.
GAGCAGCGCGACGACCGGCAGCGCGACGCCGAACTCGGCCTGGGCCTTGGCCCGCACCTCCATGGCGAGCAGCGAGTCGAGGCCGAGCGCGCCGAGGCCGCCCGCCGGGTCGATCTCCTGGACGGGCGTGCGCAGCACGGCGGCGACCAGGCGGGTGAACCGCTCGGCGACCAGTGCGCGGCGCTGTTCGCCGTCGGCGGCGCGGAAGGTGTCGAGGAAGCCGCCGCCGCTGTCGGCGGGGGCCTGGGCGGCCGCGGCGAGGTCGGCGACGAGCGCGGGCGGCGCGTCGTACCAGGCGAGGAAGGTCCGCCAGTCCACGACGGTGGCGACGACGAGCTGGGCGCGGTCCTGACCGAGGACGCGTTCCACCACGCTCATGCCGACGTCCGGGGTGAGGCTGCTCATGCCCCGGCTGTGCAGGTAGTGCTCCACCAGGCCGAGTTCCTCGATCATGCCGGTGGCCCAGGGGCCCCAGTCGAGGCTGAGGGCGGGCAGGCCCTCGGCGCGGCGGCGGTGGGCGAGGGCGTCGAGGAAGGCGTTGCCCGCGGCGTAGTTGGTCTGCCCGGCGGTGGTCAGCAGGGAGGCGACGGAGGCGAAGAGCACGAAGTGGTCGAGCGGCTCGTCCCGCAGGTGCTTGTCGAGCAGGTACGCGCCGACGGCCTTCGGGTCGTGGACCGCGTCGAAGGCGGCCCGGTCCAGGTCGGCGATCCGGGTGTCGCGGACCTGCCCCGCCAGGTGGAAGACGCCGCGCAGGGGCGGCGGGTCGCCCTGCCGGTGGGCGTCGAGCCAGGCGGTCAGCGCGGGCTCGTCGGTGACGTCGACCGGGGCGACCACCGCGTGGGCGCCGAGCGCCTCCAGCTCCTTGAGAAGGGCGACGGCGCGCCCCTGTGCGCAGGCCGGGTCGGTGCGCCGCCACTCCCGGCGGGGCGGCAGCGGGGTACGGCCCATCAGCACGAGATGGCGGGCGCCGCGCCGCACCAGGGTGCGGCAGAGCAGGCGGCCCAGCGCGCCGAAGGCACCGGTGACCAGGTAGCTGCCGTCGGCGCGCAGCCGCAGCGGCAGCGGGTGGGTCAGGCCGTCGGCGGGGCGCAGTCGGCTGGTGGCGCGGCGGGCGCCGCGCAGCCCGATCTCCTCCTCGTCGTCGGTGCGGAACTCGCGCAGCAGCGCCTCCGCCTCGGCCCGGGCCCCGGCGCCCCCGGGGTCGTGCGCCGGGTCGAGGTCGATCAGCTTGCCCCGGTGGCCGGTGAGTTCCTGGTGGCGCAGGACGCGGGTGACGCCCCAGACGGGTGCGCCGAGCGGTTCGACGGTCTCGCCGGGGGTGACGGGCTGCGCCCCGCGGGTGACGACGTGCAGGGCGCAGGGCTGCTGCCGGGCCTGGAGGACCCGGGCGAGGGCGACCAGCCCGTAGGCACCCACGTCGGCGGCGCGCCGCAGCTCCTCGCGGCCGCACCTCGCGTACGCCGGCAGTCCGAGGCCGGCCAGGTGGACGACGGTGCCCCGGAAGGGCTCGCCGTCCGCGTCGAGGTCGGCGAAGAGACGTGCCAGGTGGTCGTCGGAGTCCGGGGCGAGGGTGAAGGCGGTGCCCGCGGCGTCCCGGGTGTAGGAGCCGCCTGGCCGGACGGTGCGGCAGCGGTGGCCGAGACCGGCCACCAGCGCGGCGAAGGCGGCGCCGACTCCGCCGGGGCGGCCGTCGGTGAACAGCAGCCAGTCACCGGCGGTCCCGGCGGTGGTGCCCGCCTCCCCGGGGCTCCCGGCGCTCCCGGCGTTCTCGGGGTGCCCGGGCCACGGCAGGTCGGTCCAGGTGGGGACGGCGAGCCAGGAGTCGACGGTGGCGCGGGAGACGGAGGTGGACGCCTTCTCCACGTCCGCGGCGCGGAATCCGCGCAGATGGCCGAGAGGGGTGCCGTCCTCGGCGTACAGGGCGAGGTCGGCGACGAGTTCGTCACCGTCGTCGCGGGTGATCACGCCGTGGGCCCACAGGCGGCGGTCACCGACCGGGGCGAGGCTCAGCTCGGCGAGGGAGAGGGGCAGGCGGATCCCGGTGGCGGCCGGCGGGACGCCGTCGGGCGGGATCTGTCGGGTCAGCAGCGACTGGAAGCAGGCGTCGAGCAGGACGGGGTGGAGGTGGTGGCGCGCCGCGTCGTCACCGATTCCTGCGGGCGGGCTGACGCGGGCCAGCACTTCGCCGTCGCCGATCCAGACCTCGTCGAGCGCCTGGAACGCCGGCCCGTAGTGGTAGCCGAGGGCGGCGAGTCCGGCGTAGCACTGCGAGCCGGTGAGCCACTGGCGGCTGCGGGCCTGCACGGCGGCCGGGTCCAGCGGCGGTCCGGCGGCGAGGGGCTGGGCGGTGCGGACGACGCCGGTGGCGTGGACGGCGCGTTCGGCGCCGGGACCGGCGGGTGCGGAGGCGATGGTGAAGCCGGCGCTCTCCAGGTCGAGGGTCAGGTGCACGGTCCGGGTCTCCTCCTCCGAGAGGAAGAGCGCCTTGCGCAGCTCGATGCCGGCGAGGACCGCCGAGGAGCCGCCGGTCAGCGCCAGCACGGCCTGGGTGGCCATCTCCAGGTAGCCGGCGGCGGGGAACACCACGGAGTCCTGGATGCGGTGACCGGCGAGATAGGGCAGCCGCTCGGTGTCGAGCTCCGCCTGCCAGGCGGGGGCCGGGTGGTCGGTGCGGCGCCCCAGCAGGGGGTGGTCGAGGCGGCCGAGGCGGACCCGGGCGACGTTCTCCGGCTCGGTCCAGTGGCGGTCGCGCCGCCACGGGTAACGCGGCAGCGGCACGGTCCGCCCGGCCGGCTGGAGCACGTCCCAGTCGATGTCGACGCCGAGGTTGTGGAGGGTCGCGAGGGAGGCGGCGAACCGCTCGGGCTCGTCCTCCTCCCGGCGGACCGAGGGCACCGTGACGGCGCTCCGCCCGGTGGCCTCCAGGCATTCACGGATGGAGTGGGCGAGGGCCGGGTGCGGTCCGATCTCCAGGAAGAGGCGGTGCCCCTCGTCGGCGAGCCGGTCCACGGCGGCCCGGAAGGCGACCCGGTCGCGGACGTTCCGCCACCAGTACGCCGCGTCCAGCGCCACCCCGTCGGCGGGCCCCTCGATGCCGGTGAGGTGGACGGGTACCTGGGCGGGACGTGGTGCGAGCCCCGCCAGGGAGGCGAGCAACTCGTCCTTGATCCGGTCCATCTGCGGGCTGTGGTAGGGCACTTGGACGGTCAGGAGTCTGGCGAAGACCTGCTCGGCGCCCAGTTCCTCGGCCAGCCTGACGAGCGTGTCGCGGTCCCCGGCCAGGGTGACCGAGGTGGGGCTGTTGACGGCGGCCACGCAGACCCGGCCGGCGTAGGGCCGCACCCGGCGCTCGGCCTCCTCCTCGCCGAGGCTCACCGCGAGCATGCCCCCGCTGCCGGCGAGGGTGTGCTGGAGGCGGCTGCGGTGGACGGCGATCCCGACCGCCTCCTCCAGGGAGTAGACGCCCGCCTCGTGGAAGGCGGCGATCTCGCCGGTGCTGTGGCCGACCACAGCGTCGGGCCGCACCCCGTAGGAGCGCCAGAGGGCGGCCAGACCGGCCTGGACGGCGAAGTTGGCGGGCTGCGCCAGCCAGGTCTCCGCCATCCGTGAGGTCTCGGCGCCGGCCGCCAACTCGTCGAGCAGCGACCAGCCCGCGAGCCGGCGGATCTCCCGGTCGCAGGCGGTGACGACCTTCCGGAAGACGGGCTCGCTCTCCAGCAGTCCCCGCCCCATCCCCCACCACTGCGGCCCCATGCCGGTGAAGACCCAGACCAGTCGCCGGTCCTCGGGCTCCAGCCGCCGCCCCTGGACCACCCGGGGGTGGGGCTCGCCGCGCAGGTGGGCGTCGAGGGCCTCGGCGAGGGAGGCGCGCGTGGAGTACACGACGGAGAGCCGGGACTCGAGGTGCTGGCGCCGGTGGGCGAGGGTGTGGCCGAGGTCGGCGAGGGCGGGCCGGGCGCCGTTGCCGCCGTCGAGTTCGCGCCGGATGCCGGCCGCCCGCTCGGGCAGGGCGTCAGGGTGGCGGGCGGTCAGCGGGAGGATGCTCCAGCCGGGCCCGCCGGGGCGTGCGGACTCCTCGGGCACGGGCGCGGCGGCCCGCCCCGGCTCGGAGGCCCTCCGGGGCGCGGCCGTGCGGACCGGGGGCTCCTCCAGGACGAGGTGGGCGTTGGTGCCGCCGAAGCCGAAAGAGTTGACCCCGGCCCGGGCCGGCCCTTCGTGGGCGGGCCAGGCGGTGGCCCGGGTCGGGATGGTGAAGGGCGAACCCTCGTAGTCGATGGCCGGGTTGACGGTGTCGAGGTTGATGTGGGGCGGGATCACCCGGTGTTTCAGCGCCAGCGCCGTCTTGATGAGCCCCGCGACGCCCGCCGCCGACTCGGTGTGCCCGATGTTGGTCTTGACCGAGCCGACGTAGCAGGCGGCGCCCGGGGCGCGGCCCTCGGTGAGGACCCGGGCCAGGGCATTGGCCTCGATGGGGTCGCCGACCGAGGTGGACGTGCCGTGCGCCTCCACGTACTGGAGGTCCCCGGGGGTGATGCCGGCCTGGGCGCAGACCCGCCGCACCAGGGAGGTCTGGGCCTCGGCGCTGGGCACGGTGATGCCGTTGGTGCGGCCGTCCTGGTTGACGCCGCTGCCGACGACCACCGCGTGGACCGGGTCGCCGTCGGCGAGCGCCTCGTCCAGCCGCTTGAGGACGACCAGGCCGACGCCCTCGGCGCGTACGTAGCCCTCGGCGGACGCGTCGAACGCCCGGGAGCGGCCGTTCGGCGAGAGGAAACCGCCCTTGGTCTCGGCGATCGTGTACTGCGGTGCCGAGTGCAGCAGGACGCCCCCCGCGAGCGCCAGGTCGCTCTCGCCCCGCAGGAGGCTCTGGCAGGCCAGGTGGACGGTCACCAGGGAGGAGCTGCACGCCGTGTCGACGGTGAGGCTCGGCCCCCGGAAGTCGAAGCAGTGCGAGATCCGGTTCGAGACCATCGTCATCATGGTGCCGGTCGCCGTGTGGGCCGCGAGCGTCCCGAAGCTCAGGTCGGCGAACTGGAGGATCTTGTAGTCCAGGGTGAAGGCGCCCACGTAGACACCGGTGTCGGTGCCCGCCAGGCCGGCCGGGCGCTGCCCCGCGTCCTCCAGCGCCTCCCACGCCACCTCCAGCAGTTTGCGCTGCTGGGGGTCCATGTGGTCGGCCTCGCGGGGGCTGATGCCGAAGAAGGCCGGTTCGAACTCGTCGAAGCCGTCGATGTACCCGCCCCGGCCCGTTGCCAGCTTCCCGGGCTTGTCCCGGTGGCGGCTGGCCAGGGTGGCCGCGTCGTAGCGGTCGGGCGGGGTGGCGGTGAGGCAGTCCTTGCCGGTGACCAGGTTCCGCCAGAAGCCGCGGTGGTCGGTGGCTCCGCCGGGCAGCCGGCAGCCGATGCCGATGATCGCCACCTTGCCCGTCGTCGCCTCGTTGATCGCGTCAGCCAAGTTCGCACACTCCTCAGTTGGTCGCGCCGCCGTGGGACGGCGCGGTCGGCGGTACGGGGGCGGAGCCCGGTCAGGCGGGGCCGCTCCGGCGCCGCTTCGCACGGCGGAGGGGATGGAGCAGACTGGCGAGGATGTCGCCCGTCCCGGGGAACGACGTGGGGTCGCTGAGTCCGACGGCGGCCGGCTCACGGCCGGGGTGCCAGGTGAAGCTGCCGAAGAGGTGGTCCCAGCAGGAGAGGTCGGAGCCGTAGTGGCCCGCCTCCGCAAGGTCGGTGCTGTGGTGCAGCCGGTGCTGTTCCGGGCTGGCCAGGACGTGGTTGAGGCGCCCGATGCGGACGTCGATGTTGGCGTGCACGAAGTAGCCCTGGGCGGCGGTGAACAGACCGGCCGCGAGGACCGCCTCCCGGGAGAAGCCGACCAGGGCGAGGGTGAGCTGGACGGCCCCCTGGGCGACGACGATGTCGAGGACGTGGTTGACGCCGTTGTTGGCGACGTTGACCTTCTGGGGAACGTGGTGGACGCCGTGCAGCCGCCACAGCCACCGGTTGGTGTGGCCCAGCCGGTGCGCCAGGTAGCCGGCGAGCGATCCGCTGAGCAGCGCGGCCGGGACCTCGGCCCCCAGCGGGAGCGCCGGGTCGGCCGGTGCCACCACGCCGACGGCTCTCGCCACCAGCAGTTGCGCCACCGCGCTGCCCGCCATGGTCAGCAGGAAGTACACGCCGTACCAGCGCCATTCGGCGGCGCTCGGGTGCCAGTCGCGCTGGTGCGGGATCAGTCGCTCCAGCACGGTCAGGTAGAGCAGTACGCCGACCAGGAAGAGCGGGCTGACCCGCTCCGGGTCCCACCCCAGGCTCAGCGCGGCACCGGCCACCGCGACGGTCGCCGCCAGGAGCAGCGGGTACGCGGCGCGGCGGAGCAGCGCCCTGCCCCGCCCGGCGAGGGGTTCGGGTACGGATATTTCTCCAGCAGGGATTTCTTCGGGGAAGAGCCCCTCGGATTCGGCACCACCATGAGACATGCGCGACCCCCAGGAATGCGGTCGTCATCGGAATTGATCTGCTTCATGGACTCTTTCCACGGCGCAGCGAAAAATGGCTGGCAGACGTCGGGGAGGCCGCGGGGAACCGCGCGGGACACCGGGGGAAGGACGAGAGGGAACACCGACAAAACCCAAGCAGGAACTGTGCTTTCGGGAGAACGGGCGAGAAACCCGACCCGCCCGGGACGCGCCGGCGCTTCACCCGGAGCGAGCCCGAGTGATTCTTATCCTTTTCCGGCTTCTTCAACCCTCCACCAAAGGGTGGTTCATCGCAGGCCGGGTCCGAACGAATTCACCGCGCGCACATTGAACAGGACCCGGAGCGGGGTGGAACGGAAATACCGGCGGCTGTCGCCGATGTGAGTTACTTAATACGTTTATCGGTGCGGGCGGCGGCCCTTCGCCCCGCCCCGGCGGCACACCGCCCGTCACCCGTACGGAGCCGCGCCATCCGCCCCGCCGTACGGCACCGTGCGGCGCGGGCAGGTGGCCCGGGGTGCCCGCGCGCCCCCGTCCCGCCGCGTGGCGCGACCCGGGTGCCGCGGTGAGACTGGCGAGTGCGGCTCTGGAGGTGAGTGGACGATGACGACCGTCGAGGAATCCGTCGAGGTGGCGGTGGACCTGCGCACCGCGTACGACCAGTGGACCCGGTTCGAGGGGTTCCCCCGGTTCATGTCCGTGGTGAAGCGGGTCCAGCAGATGACGCCCGGCGTGAGTGTCTGGGTGATCGGCACGGGACCCCTGCGCCGGGAGTTGCGGGCCGAGATCCTGGAGCAGGTGCCCGACTCGCACCTGGTCTGGCAGGGGCTGGACCGGCGCGGACTGCGGCACCGGGGCGAGGTGCGGTTCCGGTCGCTGGGGGCTGACCGTACCGAGGTCACCCTGCGGATGGAGGTCGGCGGACGCGCCCTGCTGGGGCTGTTCTGCGGTGTGCCGGGAGCGGCCCGCCGCGTCGTGCGCCGGGAACTCGGCAACTTCCAGCGGTTCATCGAGGGACTGGGCGAGGCCGGCGAGGGCTGGCGCGGCACCATCCGCAACGGGCACGTGAGGCCCGGCATGCCGGAGATCTCCAGGAGCCGGGTGCCCACCTGGCCCGTGGGCTGACCCACGCGCGGAACTACAGCGACGAGAGGCGAACCGGTGAAGAAGCCGCCCAGCGAAGAACCCCAGGAAGACCTGACCGTCACACCGCCGAAGACGTGGGCCGCGGGCGTCCCGGCGGTCGTGCACGCGCTGGAGTACTCCCTGGCGCAGACCTCGCCGCGGGAGACCGCGGTCGACCTGCTGACCATGAACCAGGTGGGCGGGATCGACTGCCCCGGGTGCGCGTGGGCGGACCCCGCCCCCGGCCACCGGCACCGCAACGAGTACTGCGAGAACGGTGCCAAGCACATCAACGACGAGGCGACCACGCGCCGGATCACGGCGGAGTTCTTCCGCGAGCACCCGGTCTCCGAACTGGCCGAGCGCTCCGACCTCTGGCTCAACCAGCAAGGACGGCTCACCGAGCCGATGGTGAAGAAGCCCGGCTCCGACCACTACGAGCCGATCAGCTGGCGCGGCGCCTTCGAGTTGCTGGCCGGCGAGCTGAAGTCGCTCGCCTCCCCCGACGAGGCGGCCTTCTACACCTCGGGCCGGGCCAGCAACGAGGCCGCCTTCGTGTTCCAGTTGTTCGCCCGGGCCTTCGGCACCAACAACCTGCCCGACTGCAGCAACATGTGCCACGAGTCGAGCGGCTTCGCCCTCCACGAGACGCTGGGCACCGGCAAGGGCACGGTCAGCCTCGAGGACCTGCACCACGCCGACCTGATCTTCCTGGTGGGGCAGAACCCGGGCACCAACCATCCGCGCCAGCTCTCCGCGCTGGAGGAGGCGAAGCGCAACGGCGCCCGCGTCGTGGCGGTGAACACGCTGCCCGAGGCGGGGCTCATGCGGTTCAAGAACCCGCAGAAGGCGCGCGGGGTCATCGGCCGGGGCGTCAAGCTCGCCGACCGGTTCCTGCACATCCGCCCCGGCGGCGACCTGGCCCTCTTCCAGGGGCTGAACCGGCTGCTGCTGGAGGCCGAGGACGTCCGGCCCGGCGAGGTCCTCGCCCACGCGTTCATCGAGAGCGACACCAGCGGCTTCGCGGAGTTCGCCGAGCACACCCGGCAGATCTCGTACGAGGAGGTGCTCAGGGCGACCGGGCTGACCCTGCGGGAGATCGAGGCGGTCCGCGACGACGTGCTGCGCAGTGAACGGGTCATCGTCTGCTGGGCGATGGGCGTCACCCAGCACAAGCACGGCGTGCCCACCATCCGGGAGATCGTCAACTTCCTGCTGCTGCGCGGCAACCTGGGCCGCGCCGGGGCGGGCGCCTGCCCGGTGCGCGGCCACAGCAACGTGCAGGGCGACCGCACCATGGGCATCTGGGAGCAGATGCCCGACGCCTTCCTCGACGCGCTGCGGGACGAGTTCGGCTTCGAGCCGCCGCGCCCGCACGGGCTCGACTCGGTGAACACCATCAAGGCGATGCGCGAGGACCGTGTCAAGGTCTTCCTGGCCCTCGCCGGGAACTTCGTACGGGCCGCCCCCGACAGCGAGGTCACCGAGGAGGCGATGCGGCGCTGCCGGCTGACCGCCCACATCTCGACCAAGCTCAACCGGTCGCACACCGTCTGCGGGGAGACCGCGCTCATCCTGCCGACCCTGGGCAGGACCGAGAAGGACTTCCAGGCCGGCGGCGAGCAGTTCGTCACGGTGGAGAACTCGATGAGCGAGGTGCACACCTCGCACGGGAAGCTGAAGCCCGCCTCCCCGCTCCTGCTCAGCGAGGTCGCCATCCTCTGCCGGCTGGCCCGCCGCACACTCGACGGGGCGCCGCCGCTGCCGTGGGAGGAGTTCGAGGCCGACTACGGGTCGATCCGCGACCGGATCTCCCGCGTCGTGCCCGGACTGCACGACTTCAACCGGCGGGTGACCCGGCCGGGCGGGATCAGGCTGCCGAACCCGGTCAACGAGGGCGTCTACCCGACCGCGACCGGCAGGGCGCTGTTCACCCGCAACACCTGGGAGATGCCCGAGGTGCCCGAGGGCCACCTGCTCCTCCAGAGCCTGCGCTCCCACGACCAGTGGAACACCGTCCCGTACACCCTCGACGACCGCTACCGGGGCATCCACGGGAGCCGCCAGGTGGTCATGGTCAACCCGGAGGACCTCACCGCCCTCGGTCTCGCCGAAGGCGACCGCGTGGACCTGGTGAGTGTCTGGGAGGGCGGCGTCGAGCGGCGCGCCGAAGGCTTCCAGGTGGTGCCCTACCCGGCGTCGCGGGGGTCCGCCGCCGCCTACTACCCGGAGACGCAGGTCCTGGTGCCCCTGGAGAGCGTGGCGGACATCAGCAACCAGCCCACCTCGAAGGGCGTCCTCGTCCGGCTGGACCCCGCCCGCTGAACCGCCCGCGTACGGTCTGAGGGCCCTGGTGACAAGAGGTCACCAGGGCCCTCCTCCGTGGGCCCGCGGGCCGCCACGACGGAAACTTTCGCGGCGGCCGGGCGCGTAGCGGCAGGTCAGGACCGCCGCCAGTGATGTAGACCAGCGACGCCCACGGACGGGCCTTTACGCCGGTCTACGCGCGTGCATTACTTGTGTCGTGCTCATGGCGAGCGCGTCGACCGGGTGCCTGCGCCCCGGCACCGCTCACCAGCGCGATCCACGGCTACACCCCCCCACTCGTGCCTGGAGGCAGTCATGCCCGCGTACAGCTCTCTCGCACGCCGCGTCCGCAGACCCGCGGTCGCCCTCCTCGGCGGTCTCGTCAGCGCGTCCCTGGCCCTGACCCTGGCCCCCACCGCCGCCGCCGCGCCCATGGCGCCGCCGCCCGGCAAGGACGTCGGGCCCGGCGACGCGTACATGGGTATCGGCACCCGCATCGAGCAGGGGCTCGGCGCCGGCCCCGACGAGCGCACCATCGGCCCGGCCGACACCAGCGGTGTCCAGGGCATCGACGTGTCGCACTGGCAGGGCTCCATCAACTGGAGCTCGGTGAAGGCGGCCGGGATGTCCTTCGCCTACATCAAGGCCACCGAGGGCACCAACTTCAAGGACGACCGGTTCAACGCGAACTACACCAACGCCTACAACGCGGGCCTGATCCGCGGGGCGTACCACTTCGCGCGGCCCAACTCCTCCTCCGGCGCCGCGCAGGCCGACTACTTCGCCAGCAACGGCGGCGGCTGGTCCCGTGACAACAAGACGCTGCCCGGCGTCCTGGACATCGAGCACAACCCCGCGGGGGCCATGTGCTACGGCCTGTCCACGACCCAGATGCGCACCTGGATCAACGACTTCCACGCCCGGTACAAGGCCCGCACCTCCCGCGACATCGTCATCTACACGACGGCGAGCTGGTGGAACACCTGCACCGGCAGCTGGAGCGGGATGGCCGCCAAGGCCCCGTTCTGGGTGGCCCACTGGGGGGTGAGCAAGCCGACGGTTCCCAGCGGCTTCCCGACCTGGACGTTCTGGCAGTACTCGGCGACGGGCCGGGTCGGCGGCGTGAGCGGTGACGTCGACCGCAACAAGTTCAACGGCTCCGCCGCCCGCCTGCTGGCCCTGGCCAACAACACGGCGTGAGACGGGCGGAGGCCCGGGGCGCGACGGTCGCACCGCGCGTCCCGGGCCTCCCGCGGCCTACCGCATCCGGCCGATGCGCTCCCGCACCCGGCGGGCGTCGCGCAGCCGCTGTTCGTAGGTGGCGCCGACCGCGAGCAGCAGCAGTCCGGCGAGCGCCGGGACCGCCCAGCGCGGCAGGGCGTCCAACACCTGGGCCACGTGCGGCGCCAGTTCGTGCAGGGCGTCCAGCGCCAGCACACCGCCGCCCAGCAGCAGCGGGGCCTGGAGCCGGTACACCGCCCCGGTCAGCGTCACCGCCAGGGCCGCCAGGCCCAGCAGCAGCGGCCGCTGCCAGTGCGGGTCGACCCAGGCCGCCAGCAGGCTCGGCACCAGCGTCACGGCCAGCCCGGGGCCGTACGCCACCCAGGACGACGCCTGCGGGTCCGTACGCCGGCGCAGGTGACCGACGGCGCAGGCGAGCGCCGAGACCGGCAGAGTGTACGCCTCCGGGTGCGTCACGCCGAGGGCCCCGAGCCCGACCCAGGCGGCCAGCGTGAAGAGGACCGCCGCCACCCAGCCCGAGGCGGGCCTGCGTTCGGGGCGCACCGCGGTCGCCGCCGCCAGCACGCCGCAGAGCGCGAGCACCAGCGCGAGGTACGGCCCGTCGGTCACCGACAGGCCGCACGCCACCACCGCGCAGAACGCCCCCGCCGCCTCCAGCGGCACCACCGCGGTGGGCACCCGCAGCGCCGGCCCGAGGCCCACCGCGACCGCCGGCACCGCGAGGACCACCACGGCGGTACGCGGCGCGCCGAGCCCCAGTGACGCCCCCGCCGCCAGCGCCAGCGCCAGGGCGCACAGCACCGCGAGCACGACGGCGACCGCCCGGTCCGCGACCGCCTCCGTCCGGGCCGCCGCCCCCGCGAACAGCACCAGCAGGACACCGAGGACCGCGTACGTGGCGGGCTCGGCGGCCAGCGCGAGCAGGCCCGTGTGCACCGCCCCGGCCGCCGCGCAGCCCAGCGCCGTCCCGGCGGCGCCCCGGGGCACCCGCGGCACCGCCACGGCCACCGCCAGCAGGGCCGCGACCAGGAGCGCGTCCACCGCCAGGGCCACGGCGTACGGCACGTCCGCCGTCATCAGCAGCACCGGTACCGCCGTCGCGGCGAGGCCGAGCGCGCAGGCGCCGGCCACCGCCGGCCACCCGGTGCGCGGGCGGCCCGCCTGGACGAGGGAGGCGTACGCCGCCGCGAGCAGGACCGCCACCACCAGCAGCACCACCGGCACGGAGACGGCGTCCGGCCACGCCCCGGCTCCGCCCGCCACGTCCCGTACGCCCCGCGGCGCTCCGGACCACACCCCGGTCACCACCGGGAAGGGCGCCACCACCGCGACCGAGGCGGCGGGCAGGACCGCCAGCACCGAGACACCCGTCACCGCCGCCGACGTGCCCAGCAGCCCGGTCCGCACCGGTCGCGGCACCGCTTTGATCCGGGACACGGGCACCAGTGCCGCCGCGCACAGCAGGTAGGCCAGGACCGCCCAGCTCCACGTCACCTCGGTACGCAGCACACCGCCGACGCCGGCCACCGCCGCCAGCCCGGCCACCGCTCCCCCGGTCACGGCCGCCTCCCGGGTGGCCCGCCACCCGAAGGCGAGCGCCACCACGGCGGCGGCCAGCAGCAGCGCCCCCGGCCCGGCGGCATCGGACGCGCCGTTCGCCCTCAGCGACTGCCCGACACCGATCAGCAGCCCGGCCCCCCAGCTCGACCCGGCCGCCGTCCAGGCGGTGATCCGCACCGCGAGCCCTCGCGCGCGCACCGCCGGCAGGACGCCCCCGGCCGCCGTCGCCAGCAGCGCCCAGCCGATGAGCAGCGCGGACCCGTCGGCCGCCCAGACACCGAGCACCAGCGGGAACTGTCCCGCCACCACCGCGGCCGGCAGCGGCAGCCGCAGCCGCCCCAGCCCCAGGCCGTACACCGTCCACCCGGCGGCGAGCACCCCCGCGGCGAGCGCCGCGTAGCCCGCGCCGTCCGTCTCCGGCACCACCGCCGCGCGCAGCGCGTACGCGTCGAGCACCGTCAGCAGCAGCGCCACCGCGGCCACCGACTCGGCCGTCGCGACGAGCCCGCGCCGCAGCAGCGGCACGGGCGCCGCCAGCGCCGCCGCCGTCACCGCCGCCAGCACGGTGGCGCGCCCCGCGATCCCCATCTCACCCCAGCTGAACAAGGTGAACGCGATCGCCGCGACGGCCAGCAGCAGCCCGCCGAGGACCAGCAGTACGTGCTGCGCACCGGGCGAACCGGATGCCGTGCCCGGTCCGGCCGGCGGGGCCCACCCCGGGGCGGGCCGAGCGTCCCGCGACGGCCGCGCGTACCGCGCACGCTGCGCGTGCAGCGCCGCCGTCAGCCAGGCACGGCGACGCAGCAACTGCGCCCGCCGGGCGTCCAGCCGGACCAGCTCGCGGTCGAGGAGCACCAGCTCCTCGGCGGGTGACGACGGCTTGTATGTCATGCCCCGGAGTGTGCCGCCGCCCCACGAGCGCGGACATGGGCTCAGGTACTCACTTCGGGTACTCAGGGCCGGTGCCGAGGAGAACGGCCTCCGCCCCGGAGGCTTCCGCCGTCAGGGCCCTGGACCCCGTGCCCTCGGCGCCGGCTCGCCGGGGGTGGGGCCCGCCGGCGCCAGTCATGGACGGGCCGAGCCCGTGCGCGCGGCCGGGGGTGCTCCGCGTGCGGCACGCGGAGCACCCCCGGGGAGGTCCTGGGCGCCCGCCGCACGCGCCGGCGCCGAGCCGGGTGCGGCGGGACTCCGCTCACCGGCCCCGCCCGGTCACGGACGCGGGCCGCGAGGCCGCTCCCGGCCGGCCCCCCGGGAACCGCCCGGATGCCATGCGTGGGCACCGGCCGCGGGGGAACCCGTGGCGACGTGCCTCATGCCGATGGGAACACCTCCGACGACGCCTCGCGGCCGCAGCTCCGGCGCGTCCTGTCCACCCGCCTGCTCTACTTCTTCATCCTGGGGGATGTCCTGGGGGCGGGCGTGTACGTCCTGGTGGGGCAGGTCGCGGCCGCGTCCGGCGGTGCCGTCTGGGTGCCGCTGCTCACCGCGCTGCTGCTCGCCCTGCTGACGGCGGCGTCCTACGCGGAACTGGCGACCAAGTATCCACGGGCGGGCGGCGCCTCCCACTACGCGACGCTGGCGTTCGGGCCGGCGGCCGGGTTCGTCGCCGGGTTCTGCATGCTGGCCGCCGGGATCGTCTCGGTGGCCGCACTGGCCCGGGGCTTCGCCGGGGACTACCTGTCGGCCTTCGTCACGCTGCCGGTCGCCCTGGTCGCGGTGGTCTTCCTGGCGGTGCTCGCGCTGGTCAACGCCCGCGGCGTCAAGGAGTCGACCCGGGCCAACGTCGTCGCGACGCTGATCGAGGTCGGCGGCCTCGCGGTCATCGTGGCACTGGGGGTGTGGCTGCTGCTGCGCGGCGACGGCGACCCCGGGCGGCTCACCGAGCTGGGCACCGCCGAGAAGGGCACCGCGGCGGCCGTACTCAGCGGCTCCGTCCTCGCCTACTACTCCTTCGTCGGCTTCGAGACCTCGGTCAACGTCGCCGAGGAGACCCGCGACCCCAGGCGTTCCTACCCACGCGCCCTCTTCGGCGCCCTCGCCACCGCGGGCGCCGTCTACGTCCTGGTCGGCGCCGCCGCCTCGGCCGCCGTCCCGACCGAGGTACTGGCCCGGTCCAGCGGGCCGCTGCTGGAGGTCGTGCACGCGGCCGGCGGTGTCCCGCCACTCCTGTTCAGCGCCGTCGCGCTGGTCGCGGTGGCCAACGGGGCCCTGCTCACCGGCATCATGGCCTCCCGGCTGGCCTACGGCATGGCCCGGGACGGGCTGCTGCCGTCCGTGCTGACCCGGCTCCTGCCCCGCCGTCGCACTCCGTGGGCGGCGATCACCGCCACCACCGTGCCCGCGCTGCTGCTGGCCCTCACCGGCAGCGTCGCCGCCCTCGCCGCCACCCTGGTGCTGCTGCTCCTCGTCGTCTTCCTCCTCGTCAACACCGCCGTCCTCGTGCTGCGCCGGCGGGAGGGGGCGCCCGGGCACTTCCGTGTCCCGGCCGCGCTGCCCGTCCTGGGCGCGGCCTCCTGCGTCCTGCTGGCCACGCAGGTCGAGGCCGAGGTGTGGCTGCGCACGGCCGTGGTGCTGGGGGTGGCGGGGGTGCTCGCCGTGGTACCCGCCGTGCGGCGGCGCCGCGCCGGGCGGGCGACCGGAACCGGGCGGGACGGGGAGTGGCGTCGCCCGCCGCCCGCGTAGCCGCGCGGTCCCCGGGCAGGCGGCGGGCAGAACCGGACACCGGGGCGGCCGTGCGTCCCCCGGGTGGCCCACCACGGAACCGGCGGGGGCGGGAACGGATGTGAGGACCACCCTTGAAACGCGTCAGGAGCAGCGCATGAGTGACAGCAAGAACCCGCTGAAGGCCGTGGCCGAGAAGGCCGCCGAGGCGGTGCTCGGCCGTGAGGGCCCCGAGGACGGCGTCCCCGGCAAGCCCGCCAGCGCCAGTCCGCCGGTGGCCGAACCGACCACGCCGCACGAGCCCCTGCCGCCCAAGCCCGACCAGACGGGTCCCGCGACGGTCAGCCCCACCGGCCGGCCCACCGGGGCCGGCCAGGCCGACGTGGCGCAGGGCGGGGCCTACCTGACCAACGCCCAGGGCACCCGGCTCCACGACACCGACCACTCGCTGAAGGCCGGTCCGCGCGGGCCGGTGCTCCTCCAGGACCACCACCTGCGCGAGAAGATCACCCACTTCGACCACGAGCGCATCCCCGAGCGGGTCGTCCACGCCCGGGGAGCAGCCGCGCACGGTGTCTTCCGGGGCTACGGCACCGCCGCCCGGATCTGCAAGGCCGCCTTCCTCGGCGAGGACGTCAAGACGCCCGTCTTCGTCCGCTTCTCCACCGTGCTGGGCTCGCGCGGTTCGGCCGACACGGTGCGCGACACCCGGGGCTTCGCGACGAAGTTCTACACCTCCGAGGGCGTCTTCGACCTGGTCGGCAACAACATCCCGGTCTTCTTCATCCAGGACGCCATCAAGTTCCCCGACGTCATCCACGCGGGCAAGCCGCACCCGGACCGGGAGATCCCGCAGGCGCAGAGCGCCCACGACACCTTCTGGGACTTCGTCACCCCTGCACAGCGAGGCGACCCACCACACCCTCTGGAACATGTCGGACCGGGGCATCCCCCGTTCGTACCGGATGATGGAGGGCTTCGGCGTCCACACCTTCCGGCTGGTCGACGCCGAGGGCGGCACCACGCTGGTGAAGTTCCACTGGAAGCCCAGGCTCGGCGTGCACTCCCAGGTGTGGGAGGAGGCGCAGATCACCGGCGGGGTGGACCCGGACTTCCACCGCCGCGACCTGGCCGACGCCATCGAGGCGGGCGCCTTCCCGCAGTGGGAGCTGGGGGTGCAGACCTTCCCGGACAACCCGGAGCAGACCTTCGAGGGCATCGACCTGCTCGACCCGACGAAGATCGTCCCCGAGGAACTGGCCCCCGTCCAGCCGGTCGGCCTGCTCACGCTCAACGCCAACCCGTCCAACTACTTCGCCGAGACCGAGCAGGTCGCCTTCCACACCGGCCACCTCGTCCCCGGCATCGACGTGACCAACGACCCGCTGCTCCAGGGCCGGATGTTCTCCTACCTCGACACGCAGCTGACCCGGCTGGGCGGACCGAACTTCGCCCAGCTGCCGGTCAACCGCACGCACGCCCCGGTCAACGACATGCTGCGCGACGGCATGCACCAGACCGCCGTGCACCGCGGCGTCGCTCCGTACCGGCCCAACTCGCTGGACGGTGGCTGCCCCTTCCTGGCGGGCGCCGACGACGGGGCGTACGTCGAGGTGCCGGCCGAGGTGGCGGCGGGCCGCAAGGTCCGCGAGGCGCCCGCCTCCTTCGACGACCACTTCACCCAGCCCCGGCTGTTCTGGCTCAGCATGACGCCGGTCGAACGGGAGCACATCGTCGCCGCGTACACCTTCGAGCTGGGCAAGTGCTACGAGCAGGCCGTCAAGGAACGCGCGCTGAAGGTGCTGGCCCGCATCGACACCGAGCTGTGCGAGCAGGTGGCGACCGGCCTCGGCCTGCCCGCCCCGGCCGCCGAGGAGCCCCTCGCCGACCCCGCTCCGAGCCCCGCCCTGTCGCAGGTCGGCCAGACCTGGCCGCTGGACGGCCGGATCGTCGGCATCGTCGCCGACGCGGACGCCGACCTCGCGGGTGTCCGGTCGCTGCGTCGGTCGCTGCTGGAGCGCGGCCTGGTGCCGCTGGTCATCGCCCCGGCCGGCGGGAAGCTGGGCACCGGCGACGACGCCGTCACGGTGCAGCGGACCTTCGCCACCGCCCGCTCGGTGGAGTTCGACGCGGTCGTGCTGGCGGGGACCCCCGCGGCGGGCGCCGACGCGCTCGGCGCGCGGGACGCCAAGGCCGGTGACGCCCACGCCTCCTCCGTCAGCGACCCCCGGCTGCTCCTGCTGGTCTCCGAGGCGTTCCGGCACGGCAAGGCCATCGGCGCGTGGAACGGCGGCGAGCAGGTCCTCCCGGCGGCCGGCTGCCCGCTGACGGCGCCGGGCGTGGTCACCGGTGACAGTGCCGCCCAGGTGCTGGACGAGGTGACCACGCTGCTCGGCGCCCACCGCGTGTGGGAGCGTTTCCCGACCACCCTCTGACCGGCCCGCCGGGCCCCCCGGTCCGCACCACCGCCCCCGGCCTCGTCGCGAGGCCGGGGGCGCGCGTCGTACGGATACTCCCGCGCCTCGCGCATCAGTCGCCGGTCAGCGGGTACCCAGGCCGGACGCCGATCCGCCGAGAGAGAAGGAAGCCCGATGCGCGCTCTGGCCCTCGTCTGCAGCCTCAACGCCTCGCCCACCCCCTCCAGCAGTCATCACCTGGCCGACCAGGTGATGGCCGAGCTGGCCTCCCGCGGCATCCCCGGGGAGACGGTGCGGGTGGCCGACCACTCCGTCCTGCCGGGGGTCGCGCCGGACATGGGCGAGGGGGACGACTGGCCCGCACTCCGGGAGAAGGTGCTGGCCTGCGACGTCCTGGTGCTGGCGACGCCCATCTGGCTCGGGCACCCGTCCAGCGTCTGCCAGCGGGTCCTGGAGCGGCTGAACGCCGACACCTCCGAGACCGGCGACGACGGGCTGCCCCTGATGTACGGCAAGGTCGCCGCCGTCGCCGTGGTGGGCAACGAGGACGGCGCCCACAAGGTGAGCGCCGACGTCTTCCAGGGCCTCAACGACGTGGGCTTCACCCTGGCCGCCGGCGCCGCCACGTACTGGGTCGGCGAGGCCATGCACGGCACCGACTACCAGGACCTGCGGGAGACCCCGGAGGCGGTCGCCAGTACGACACGGGCCCTCGCCGCCAACGCCGCGCACCTGGCGCGCCTCCTGGACGACGCCCCGTTCCCCGCGAGCTGACGCCGCCCGCCGCCTCTAGCCACGGGGCCTCATCGCCCGGGCCCGGCGGCGCGCCGCCGCCCGGCCCGCCGGAGAGAGGCACCACGTCCACCAACGGTCGAGGAGCGGCTCGCCGGCTGTGTCCGCCGGCAGGGTGGCGGGCCAGCGCAGAGCGCGGGCCTGGGCGCTCACCTTGGCGCCGCCCGCCACCGGGTCCACCGCCAGCACGGGCACCCCGGCCCGCAGCCCCAGCACCAGTCCGTGCAGCCGGGTGGTGAGGACCAGGTCCCAGCCGCCGGCGAGGGCGAGGAACTGCTCCGGCGTGGCGCACAGCCGCCAGTCCCGGGAGTCGAGCCGGGTCTCCGCGGGCACCCGGGCGCAGTCCCGCCGCGCCACCCAGTCCCGGAGCAGCGCCCCGACCGACTCGTGGCGCCGCGCCGCCCCGTACTCCCCCTGCCCCTCGGTCAGGACCACGCCGACGACCGGCGGCAGGGGCCCCACCGCCGCGCGGGCCGAGAGGTCGGCCCGGGGGCTTCCCGCACCGTCCCGGGCGAGAACCAGGTGGAAGCCGGTCACCTCCGGCGCGCCCGGATCGACGACGCTGACGTCGACCGCCAGGCGGCGGCAGTGGGCGTAACGCCGGTGCAGCGCCCTGATCTGCTCGCCGTGCAGCGGTCCGCAGACGAAGAGGAGGTGGCCGTACTCCTGCGGCCGGGCGGCCTCCAGATGCAGGGCGTCCGGCCGGAATCCGGCGCTCCAGGCGGTGTCGTACGCGAGGCCCGCCCGGGTCAGCGCCGCCTCGGCCGCGCGCAGGGCCAGCACGTCCCCGGCGGTCACCTCCCCGTCCTCGAAGCTGAACCACCCGGTGACCAGCAACCGCTGAGGCCCGTCCGGGTGGTCACGCAGCGTGGCGATCACGTCGTCCATCGGGTCGTTCACGGCATCGCTCCAGTTCAGCGGGGGTGAGCGGCGCTCACCTGGAGGTACGAGGCGTCGCGGGGCGCGGTCGGGGGCGGGCCGCGCGACGTGTGGACCGCCGCTGCGCGGGCACCCAGTGGCGTTGCCCCGCCCGGTCGTGCGAGGCCCGCCCCTCCTGCCTACCCCCTACGCCCTCGCCCTCTCTCCTGCGAAAGAAGGACGGACATGGCACCGAAGCTCACGCGCAGCGACTGGCGTCGCGCCCTGGTGACCGGCGGCGCCGGATTCCTCGGTTCCCACCTGTGCGAACGGCTGCTCGACGCGGGTGCGGAGGTCGACTGCGCCGACAACCTGCTCTCCGGCGACCTGGGCAACGTCGCCCACCTGACCGGGCGCCCCGGCTTCCGGTTCGTCGAGTGCGACCTCGCCTCCCCGGGATGCGCCGAGGAGCTGCCCGGCCCCTACGACCTCGTCCTGCACTTCGCCTGCCCGGCGTCCCCGGTCGACTATCTGCGGTACCCGCTGGAGACTCTGGACGCCGGCAGCGGCGGCACCCGCCACGCGCTCTCCCTGACCGAGCGGGACGGCGCCCGGTTCCTGCTCGCCTCGACCTCCGAGGTGTACGGCGACCCACTGGTCCACCCGCAGCGCGAGGACTACTGGGGCAACGTCAACCCGGTCGGCCCCCGCAGCGTGTACGACGAGTCGAAACGCTTCGCCGAGGCCCTGGTGACCGCGCACGCGAGCGTCCGCGGCACCGACGCGGGCATCGTGCGCATCTTCAACACCTACGGCCCCCGGATGCGCACCCACGACGGCCGCGCCGTGCCGACCTTCGTCCGCCAGGCGCTGGCCGGTCAGCCGGTCACGGTGGCGGGGGACGGCAGCCAGACGCGGTCACTGTGCTTCGTGGACGACACCGTGGACGGCGTGCTGCTGGTGGCCGCGAGCCGCTCGGTGCGGCCGGTGAACATCGGCGGGAGCGACGAGGTGACGGTCCGGGAGATCGCCGAGAAGGTCGTGGAACTGACCGGCTCCCGCTCGACCCTCGTCTTCGTCGACCGCCCGGTGGACGACCCGGAGCGCAGGCGGCCCGACACCGCGCTCGCCCGTGAGCTGCTCGGCTGGGAGCCGGTGGTCGGCTGGGAGGAGGGGCTCAAGCGCACGATCGCGCACTTCGCGGGGGCTCCCGGCACCGGCACCGGGCCCGCCCCCCTCGCCGACCGGAGCGGCGCCTGACACCACCCGCCCTCCCCGCCACGTCGTCACGTTGGAGCCCTCATGCGCATTCTCGGAGTCAACGCCCTCTTCCACGATCCCGCCTGCGCCCTGGTCGTCGACGGCCGGGTGGTGGCCGCCGCCGAGGAGGAGCGGTTCAGCCGCCGCAAGCACGGCAAGCGCCCGCTGCCCTTCTCCGCCTGGGAGCTCCCGGAGCTGTCCGCCCGCTGGTGCCTGGAACAGGCCGGGCTGACCCCGGCGGACCTGGACGCGGTGGCCTACTCCTACGACCCGGGGCTCTCGGCACCGGCCGACGAGCTGGGCCTGGACGACCCCTGGGACTGGCTGCGGCAGGACTACGCCCGGCAGGCCCCCGGCTTCCTCGCCGAGGCGCTTCCGGGGCTGGCTCCCGGCAAGGTCCGCTTCGTCCCCCACCACATGGCGCACGCCGCGTCGGCCGGCATGGCGGGCCCGCACCGGGACAGCGCGGTGCTGGTCCTCGACGGGCGGGGCGAGTGCGGGGCGTACCTCGCCGGGCACTACCGGGACCGGGAGCTGACCGTCCTCGCCACGCAGGACCTGCCGGACTCGGTCGGCCTCTTCTACGAGGACCTGACGGAACACCTGGGCTTCCTGCGCAGCAGCGACGAGTTCAAGGTCATGGCCCTGGCCTCGTACGGCACGCCGCGCTTCGCCGACCGCATCCGGAGCTACGCGCGTCCCGAGGGGAACGGCCGGTTCCGGGCGCGTCCCGTGCCCTGGCGGGAGTTCACCCCGCGCCGGGGGCCGGGCGAGCCGTGGACGCGGGACCACGCGGACCTGGCCGCCAGCGCCCAGCAGTGCCTGGAGGAGACGGTGCTGGGGCTGGCCCGGTGGCTGCACGAGCAGACCGGTGAGGCGGCGCTGACCTTCGCCGGCGGCGTGGCCCTCAACTGCGTGGCCAACACCCGGCTGTACCGCGAGGGGCCGTTCCGCGAGGTGTGGGTGCAGCCGGCGGCCGGGGACGCGGGGACCGCCGTCGGAGCGGCGCTGCACGTGGCGCGGGAGAAGGAGCCGGTCGGCCCGATGCCGACCCCGGCGCTGGGCCGCGGCTGGAGCGACGAGGAGCTGCGGCAGTGGCTGGAGACCGCGGCCGTCCCCTACGAGGAGCCCGCGGACATCGCGGCCGTGGTCGCCGAGGAGCTGGCCCGGGACGGGGTGGTCGCCTGGTTCCAGGGACGGTCGGAGTTCGGGCCCCGGGCGCTCGGCCACCGCTCGCTCCTGGCCCACCCCGGCCGGGCCGCCAACCTGGAACGGCTCAACGCCGTGAAGGGCCGGGAGGAGTTCCGGCCGGTGGCCCCGATGGTGCTGGCCGAGCGGGCGGCGGAGATCTTCTCCGGTGGTCCGCTGCCCAGTCCCTACATGCTCTTCGTGCACGAGGTGGCCGAGGAGTGGCGCGAGCGCGTACCGGCGGTCGTGCACGTCGACGGCACCGCCCGGGTCCAGACCGTGGACGCCCGCGAGGAACCGCTGGTGGCACGGATGCTCACCGCGTTCGAGGAGCGCACCGGGCTGCCGGTGGTGGTGAACACCAGCCTGAACACCGCGGGCCGCCCCATGGTCGACGATCCCCGCGACGCCCTGGAGTGCTTCGGCTCGGCCCCGGTCGACCTGCTGGCACTGGGGCCGTTCGCGGTCCGTCGGGGGAGGTTCTTCGGATGAGCGTGGCCGATCCCCGGCAGGTACGGGGCGACGGGGGCACCGGTGCGCCGGACGCCCCGGCGTACGCCGTCGTCGTGCCGACCATCGGCCGGGAGTGCCTGGCCGACTGCCTGGCGGCGCTGGCGACGGCGGACGGGCCGCCGCCCGTCGAGGTCGTCGTCGTGGACGACCGGCCGGAGCCGGGCGACGAACTGCCGCTCGCCGCCGCCGGGGTGCTTCGCGACCGGCTGCGGGTGCGGGCGACCCACGGCGCGGGCCCGGCCGCCGCCCGCAACGCCGGGCTGCGCGAGGCCGGCGCCCCCTGGGTGGTCTTCCTCGACGACGACGTACGGGTGGACGCGGACTGGCGGCGCCGGCTGGCGGCCGACCTCGCGGCGGCCTCCCCGGCGACCGGCGGGGTCCAGGGGCGGCTGGTGGTGCCGCTGCCCGAGGACCGGCGGCCCACCGACTGGGAGCGCGGGACGGCGGGCCTCGCCGACGCCTCCTGGGCCACCGCCGACATGGCCTACCGGGCCGACGCGCTGCGGGCGGTGGGCGGGTTCGACGAACGGTTCCGCCGGGCGTTCCGGGAGGACGCCGACCTGGCGCTGCGGGTACTGGGCGCCGGCTGGGAACTGCGCCGGGGCGCGCGCACCACCCGTCACCCCGTCCGGCCCGCCGGCCCGTGGGTCTCGGTACGGGCCCAGCGCGGCAACGCCGACGACGTGCTGATGACGCGGCTGCACGGCCGCGACTGGTGGACGCGGGCCCGCGCCCCGAAGGGCAGGTTCCCCGGGCACCTCCTCGTCACCGCCGCCGCGGCCGCCGTCTCCCTCTGCCTGCTCACGGGCCACCGGCGCCCCGCCGCGCTGGCGGCCTCGCTGTGGGCGCTGGGCACGGCCGAGTTCACCGCGGCCCGGCTGCGGGGCGGCCCGTGGACGGCCCGGGAGGTCGCGACCATGGCGGCCACCAGCGTGCTGATCCCACCGCTGGCCGTCGGCCACCGGCTCGCCGGAACGGCCCGCCACCGCGGCGCCCGGCCCTGGCAGGGCGCCCCGTGACGCCCCCCGCCGGTCCGCCGGGGGCCCCGGCCGAGGGCGCTCAGGTGTGGGACGCCGTCCTCTTCGACCGGGACGACACCCTGGTGGTGGACGTCCCCTACAACGCCGACCCGGCCCGGGTCCGGCTCATGCCCGGCGCCCGGGAGGCGGTGGGGCTGCTCCGGGAACGCGGGGTGGCGACCGGCGTCGTCAGCAACCAGTCCGGGGTCGGGCGAGGCCTGCTCACCCCGGGCGACGTACGCCGGGTCAACCGGCGCGCCGACGCCCTGCTCGGCGGGCTCGACGTGTGGGTCTTCTGCCCGCACGCCCCCGGCGAGGGGTGCGCCTGCCGCAAACCCGCCCCCGGGCTCGTCCTGCGGGCGGCGCGGCGCCTCGGTGTGGCTCCGGAGCGGTGCGCGGTCGTCGGGGACATCGGAGCGGACGTCGCGGCCGCGCGGGCCGCGGGGGCGCGCGGCGTGCTGGTGCCGACCGCGCGGACCCTGGCCGAGGAGGTCGCGGCGGCCCCGCACACCGCGCCCGACCTGCTGAGCGCGGTCCGGGAACTGCTGGCCGCCGTCCGTCCGGAGCGGGTTGCGGCCCGGCCGGCGCGGCCCGGAGGGGAGGCCCGGTGAGAGCGCTCGTGGCACGGCTCGACAGCTTCGGTGACGTCCTGCTGGCCGGCCCCGCCGTACGGGCGGTGGCGGCCGCGGCCGACCAGGTGACGTTCTGGTGCGGCCCGCGGGGCGAACCGGCCGCCCGGCTGCTGCCGGGCGTCGACGACGTCCTGGTGTGGGAGGCGCCGTGGGAGGGCGTGCGGCCCCCGGCGGTGGACCCGGCGGCCGTGCGGGCGATGACGGACCGGCTGCGCGCGGGCGGGTACGACACGGCGCTGGTGCTGACCTCCTTCCACCAGAGCCCGCTGCCGGCCGCGTTGCTGCTGCGGCTGGCCGGCGTGGGCCGCGTCGGCGCGGACAGCACCGACCACCCCGGCAGCCTGCTGGACGTCCGGCACCGCCGGCTGCCCGGCCGGCACGAGGCCGAGGCCGCCCTGGACACCGCCGGGGCGATGGGGTTCGCCCTGCCCCCGGGCGACGACGGCGCGCTGCGGGTGAACCCGCCGCCGGACACCGTGCCGCTCACCGGCAACGGGCCGTACATCGTGGTGCACCCGGGCGCCAGCGTCCCGGCGCGGACCTGGAGCGCGGAACGGTGTGCCGAGGCGGTGGCGCTGCTGGCCGACGCGGGCCACCGGGTCGTGGTGACCGGCGGTACGGAGGAGCGGCGGCTGACCCGGTACGTCAGCGGGGACGTCGCCGTGGACCTCGGCGGCCGTACGGCTCCCCGCGTGCTCGCCGGAGTGCTGCGCGGGGCCGAGGCCGTGGTCTGCGGCAACACCGGACCGGCCCACCTGGCGGCCGCCGTGGGCACCCCCGTCGTCTCGCTGTTCGCCCCGGTCGTCCCGGCTGAGCGCTGGGGGCCCTACCGGGTTCCGGCCGTGCTGCTGGGCGACCAGGGGGCGCCGTGCGCGGGGACCCGCGCCCGTGACTGCCCGGTGCCCGGCCACCCGTGCCTGGAGCAGGTCACGGCGGCCGATGTCGTGCGGTCCGTGCAGAAGCTGCTGAAGGAGGCGGAATGAACATCTTGATCTGGCATGTGCACGGGTCCTGGACGACCTCGTTCGTCCAGGGGCCGCACGGCTACCTCGTCCCGGTCCTGCCCGGCCGGGGCCCCGACGGCCGTGGCCGGGCGCAGACCTGGCAGTGGCCCGCCACGGTCCGCGAGGTCGTCCCGGAGCGGCTGCGCGAGGAGCAGATCGACCTGATGGTGCTCCAGCGCCCGCACGAGGCGGAGCTGGCGGAACGGTGGACCGGGCGGGTGCCGGGCCGCGACGTGCCCGCCGTGTACGTGGAGCACAACGCGCCGGACGGCTCGCCTGAGCGCACCCGCCATCCGCTGGCCGGGCGGTCGGACATCCCGGTCGTGCACGTCACGCACTTCAACCGCCTCATGTGGGACTGCGGCCGCGCCCCGACGACGGTGGTGGAGCACGGCGTCGTCGACCCCGGTCCGCTGTGGAGCGGCGAGGTCGAACGGGCCGCGGTCGTCGTGAACGAGCCGGTGCGCCGGGGCCGCACGACCGGCACGGACCTGCTGCCGTCGTTCGCCGAGACGGTGCCGCTGGACGTCTTCGGGATGGGGACCGGGGGGCTGGCCGGCCACCTGGGCCTGCCCGCCGACCGCTGCCGCGCCCAGGACCTCCCGCAGAGCGAGTTGCACGCGGCGATGGCCCGGCGGCGGCTGTACCTGCACCCGGTGCGCTGGACCTCCCTCGGGCTGTCGCTCCTGGAGGCCATGTTCCTGGGCATGCCGGTGGTCGCCCTGGACACCACCGAGGCGCGGGACGCCGTCCCCCAGGAGGCGGGCGCCGTCTCGAACCGGCCGGAGGTGCTGCGCGACGCGGTGCGCGGGCTGCTCGCCGACCACGGCCTGGCGCGGGCGGCGGGCGAGGCGGCCCGGGCCGCGGCACTCGACCGGTACGGGCTCCGGCGGTTCCTGGACGACTGGGACCGGCTCATGAAGGAGGTCGCGCGATGAGGCAGCCCCGAAGGACGCCGCGGCGCGTCGCGATGGTCTCGGAGCACGCCAGTCCGCTGGCGGCGCTCGGCGGGGCGGACGCGGGCGGCCAGAACGTCTACGTGGCACGGCTCGCCGGGGAACTGGCCCGCCGGGGCCACGAGGTGACCGTCTACACGCGGCGCGACGACGAGAGCCTGCCGCCCCGGGTCGCGGCCGGCGGCTTCACCGTCGAGCACGTGGCGGCGGGCCCGCCCGGCCCTGTCCCGAAGGACGAGTTGCTGCCGTTCATGCCCGCCTTCGGCGAGCGTCTGGCCCGGGACTGGACGGCCCGTCCGCCGGACGTGGTGCACGCCCACTTCTGGATGTCCGGCACGGCGGCGCTGGCCGGGGCCCAGGGGCCGGGCGTGCCGGTCGTGCAGACGTTCCACGCGCTCGGCACGGTCAAGCGGCGCCACCAGGGGCCCGCCGACACCAGCCCGCCCGGGCGGATCGCCACCGAGGCCGAGCTGGGCCGGCTGTGCCGGACCGTGCTCGCGACCTGCGCCGACGAGGTCCGCGAACTGCTGGCGATGGGGGTGCCGTCGCACCGGGTGGCCGTGGTGCCCTGCGGCGTGGACACCGACCACTTCTCCCCGGTCGCCGGTGTGCCCGCCGGCGGCCCCGGCTCCCCGCGCACTCTGCTGGCCGTCGGCCGGCTGGTGCCGCGCAAGGGCTTCGACCGGGCGATTCGGGCGCTGCGGCACCTCCCCGACACCCACCTGCTCGTCGCGGGCGGCCCCCACGCGTCCCTGCTCTTCGCCGACCCGGAGGCCGAGCGGCTGCGGAAGATCGCCGCGGAGTGCGAGGTGGCCGACCGGGTGACCCTGCTGGGCGCCGTGCCGCACGCGCAGATGCCCGCGCTGCTCTCCCGGGCCGACCTGGTGCTGTCGCTCCCGCAGTACGAACCCTTCGGCATCGTGCCGATCGAGGCGATGTCCTGCGGGGCGCCGGTGGTGGCGACGGCCGTCGGGGGCCAGCTCGACACGGTCGTCGACCAGGTCACCGGTGCGCACGTGCCGGGCCGGCCGGAGGGTTCGGGACCGGACGGCGACCGCTTCCTCGTCCGGGTCGTCCGCGACCTGCTGGACGACCCCGCCCGCCTGGCGCGGTACGGCGCGGCCGGGCGGCGCCGGGCACTGGACCACTACACCTGGGACCGGGTGGCCGACGGTGTCGCCCGGGTGTACGAAGGAGCCATGGCGGCTCCCCCGCTCTCGGAGGCAGCTCGATGAAACCGGGTATCGACGCACATCCCCGCACCCCGCAGCCGGCCGGGACCGACGACCGGCACTGCGACGAACTCCTCACGGCCCTGGCGGCGTTCCGCCGCTCGGCGCCGCTGCTCCACCGCTGGGGCGGCACGCTCGCCCAGGCCCTCGGCAGCGGCGCGCGCCTGCTCGTCGCGGGCAACGGCGGCAGCGCCGCGCAGGCCCAGCACCTGACGGCGGAACTGGTGGGCCGCTACCGCGACGACCGGCCGGCCTACTCGGCACTGGCCCTGCACGCCGACACCTCCTCGACGACGGCCATCGCCAACGACTACGGCGTGCAGGAGGTCTTCGCACGGCAGGTCAGGGCGCACGGCCGGGCCGGCGACGTGCTGATGCTCCTGTCCACCAGCGGGGCCAGCGCCAACCTGCTGGCCGCCGCCGAGCAGGCGCGCGGCGCCGGGATGGCGGTGTGGGCGCTGACCGGCCCGGCACCCAACCCGCTGGAGGCCGTGTGCGACGAGGCGCTCTGCGTGGACGCTCCCGTCTCGGCGACCGTCCAGGAACTGCATCTGGTCGCGGTCCACATGCTCTGCGAGTCCTTCGACCGGGCGGTGGAGCTCACCGCCGGCCCGGCCGCGGTGGTGGAGGCGCCGCCCGCGGACACCGGCCTGACGGGGACGGAGGCCGGGCAGTGACGGCGCGCGCGCCGCTGGTGGTGGTCGGGGACGCGCTGCTCGACGAGGACGTGCACGGCCGGGTGGAACGGCTGGCGCCCGACGCCCCCGTGCCGGTGGTCAGCGGCGCCCGAGCGGTGCGGCGGCCGGGCGGCGCGGCGCTCGCCGCCCGGCTCGCCGCCCGGGACGGCCGGGAGGTCACCCTCGTCACCGCCCTGGGCGCCGACCCGGCCTCGCGGGCGGTCCGGGAACTGCTCGCCGGGTCGGTGCGGCTGGTCGAACTGCCGCTCTCGGGCACGCTCCCCCGCAAGACCCGGGTACTGGGCGCGGACCGCCCGCTGCTCCGCCTCGACGAGGGCGACGGCCGGGCCGGGGAGGCCACGGAGGAGGCCCGCTCGGTGGTACGCGCCGCCCGGGGCCTGCTCGTGGCGGACTACGGCCGGGGCGCCGCCGACGTCCTGCGGGCCGGACTGGAGCGGGCGGCCGCCCGTACGCCGGTCGTCTGGGACCCGCACCCGCGCGGTGGCCCGCCCGTTCCCGGGACCCGGCTGGTGACGCCCTCCGCGGCCGAGGCCGCCGGCTTCGCTCGCCGCCTCACCGACGACCCGCCGCACGGCTCAGCCCCTTCGGGCCCGGGGACGCTGGAGCGGGCCGTCCGGGACGCCGGGCTGCTGCTCGACGCCTGGGGTGCCGCCGCCGTCGCCGTGACCCTCGGCGAGCGGGGGGCGCTGCTGACCCACGGGGAGACGCCGCTGTTCGTCCCGGCGGCGGTGTCCGCGCACGGTGACGCCTGCGGTGCGGGCGACCGGTTCGCGGCGACCGCCGCCGGGCTGCTGGCGGACGAGGCCCTGCCCGAGGAGGCGGTCCGCGCCGCCGTGGCGGCCGCCACCCGTTACGTCGCGGAGGGCGGTGCGGCGTCGGTCGTCGCCGACGGCCGGCCGGAGACGGCGTCCGCGCCGCCGGGCGCCCGCGAACTGGCCGAGCGGGTACGGGCCCGGGGTGGCACGGTGGCCGCCGCGGGCGGCTGCTTCGACCTGCTGCACGCCGGGCACGTGGCGCTCCTGGAGGCCGCCCGCCGTACCGGCGACTGCCTCATCGTCTGCCTCAACTCGGACGCCTCCGTCCGCCGCCGCAAGGGCCCCGGCAGGCCGCTGGTGGAGGCGGCCGACCGGATGCGTGTCCTCAACGCCCTGGAGTGCGTGGACGCCGTCGCCGTCTTCGACGAGGACACCCCGGAGCGGCTGCTGGGCGAACTGCGCCCGCACATCTGGGCCAAGGGCGGCGACTACGCCCGGTCGGCGCTGCCGGAGACCCGGCTCGTGGAGAGCTGGGGCGGCCAGGTGCTGCTCCTGCCCTATCTGGACGGGCGGTCCACCACCACGCTGGCCGAACGGGCCGCGCGCCCGCCCGCACCCGCGCCGGAGGGTACGCCGTGAGCGCCGCCGCGACCGGGCGGCCGACGGTGCTCGTCCTGCGGGCCCTGGGCCTGGGCGACCTGCTCGCCGGGGTGCCCGCGCTTCGCGCCCTGCGCCGCGCCTTCCCCGGCCACCGGACGGTCCTCGCCGCCCCCGCCGCGCTGCGGGAGGCGGCCGCCGCGACCGGCGCCGTGGACGCGCTGTTCCCCGCCGCCGCCCCGGGCCGCGGCGTGCCGGACCTGCGCCACTGGCCGGGCCCGCCCCCGGAACTCGCCGTCGACCTGCACGGCACCGGCCCGCTCAGCCGCGACGCGCTGGCCGCCCTGACGCCCCGGCGGCTGCTGGCGTACGCGCGGCCGCAGGGCGGCGCGGCGGGCCCCCGGCCGCGCCGCTCGGAGCACGAGCGGGAGCGCTGGTGCCGGCTGCTGCGGGCGCACGGTGTGCCGGCGGACAGCGGTGACCTGCTGCTGGCGGCGCCCCCGGTCGCCTCGCCCGCCCCGGACGCGGTGGTGCTGCATCCCGGCGCCGACGCCGTCGCCCGGTGCTGGCCCGCCGAGCGGTACGCCCAGGTCGCCGCCACGCTGGCCGCTGAGGGGCACCGGGTCGTCCTGACGGGCGGGCCGGGCGAGGACGCCCTGGTCGCCGCGGTGGCGGGCGCCGCGGGGATCGGCCCGGACCACCTGTTCACCGGCGGGCTGCCCTTCTCGCGGCTGTCGGCCCTGATCGCCTCGGCCCGGCTGGTGATCAGCGGCGACACCGGTCCCGCCCATCTCGCGGCGGCCCACGCGGTGCCCTCGGTCACCCTCTTCGGCCCGGTGCCGCCGAGCGCGTGGGGCCCGCCCCCTCGGCGGCGGCACGCGGTCCTGTGGCACACCGGCCCGCCCGGCGATCCGCACGGGACCGCCCCCGACCCGCAACTGCTGCGGGTCACCGTGGACGAGGTGCTGACCGCCGCCCGCAACCGCCTCCCGGCGGCCGGCGCCGCGACGCCGGCCGCGGACGGGGAAGGGAGCGCCCGTGTCCGCTGAGTCCCCCGCGAACCGGGCCGACGGGCGGACCACCGTCGCCGTCATCACCCGGGACCGGCCCGGCAGCGCCCTGCGCACGCTGGACCGGCTGGCCGGGCTGCCCGAGCGCCCGCCGGTGGTGGTCGTCGACAACGGCTCGGATCCGGAAACCACCGCCGTCCTGCGACGCCACCCCGTCGGCGCCCGCGTCCTGCGCCCGCCCCGCAACACCGGCGCGCTCGGCCGAAACTGGGCGGTGCGCCAGGCCTCGACCCCCTATGTGGCGTTCAGCGACGACGACTCCTGGTGGGAGCCGGGGACGCTGCGCCGCGCGGCCGACCTGTTCGACGGCCACCCCCGGCTCGGGCTTCTCGCCGCCCGCACCCTGGTCGGGGACGAGGCCGAGGAGGATCCGCTCAACGCCGTCCTCTCCGCCTCCCCCCTGCCGCCCGCCGCCGACCTGCCCGGCGTTCCCGTGCTGGGTTTCCTCGGCTGCGCGGCCGTGGCCCGCCGCTCGGCCTTCCTCGGCGCCGGGGGCTACCACCGCGTCCTCTTCTTCGGCGCCGAGGAGACCCTGCTCGCCTACGACCTCTCCGCACTCGGCTGGGGCGTCGTCCACGAGCCCTCCCTCGTCGCCCGCCACCACCCGGACACCGCGCCCCGGCCCGGCCGCACCTCCCTGGTCCGGCGCAACGAACTGCTCACCGAGTGGCTGCGCAGGCCGCTGCCGGTGGCGCTCGGCAGCACCCGGCGGCTGGCGGCCGACGCGCTCGGCGGGGACGCGGCCGCCCGCGGCGCGCTCGGCGGGGCCCTGCTGCGGCTGCCCCGGGCGCTGTGGCACCGCAGGCCGCTGCCGCCGCCGGTCGAGGCGGCCGTCCGCACCGTACGGAACGTGCCGCCGCCCCCTCGCCCCGTGGAGCGGACATGACCGAGCATCCCGTGGCGACGACGCCCGGCAGGGCGGGCCCCGACGACCGGGTCAGCGTCGTCGTGATCACCCGCGACCGCCGTGAGGAGCTCCTGCGCACCCTGCGGCTGCTGCGGGACCTGCCGGAGCGGCCCCCGGTCCTCGTCGTGGACAACGACTCCACCGACGGCACCGCCGAGGCGGTGTCCGCCGCGTTCCCCGGGATGACCCTGCTGCGGGCCGGGAGCAACCTGGGCGCCGTCGGGCGCAACCTCGCGGTCGCCCGCGTCCGTACGCCGTACGTGGCCTTCTGCGACGACGACAGCTGGTGGGAGCCGGGCTCGCTGCGTGCGGCCGCCGACCTGCTGGACGCCCGCCCCCGGCTGGCCGGGGTCACCGCGCGCATCCTCGTGGAGCCCTCCGGCGAGGAGGACCCGGTCGTCGCGGAACTGCGCGACTCGCCCCTGACGGGACCACCGTGGCTGCCCGGCCCGGCGCTCGGCTCCTTCCTGGCCGCCGCCACCGTCCTGCGCGCCGACGCCTTCCGGCAGGCGGGCGGCTTCCACCCGGCGCTGTGGCTCGGCGGCGAGGAGGAACTGCTCGCCACCGACCTCCAGCGGGCGGGCTGGTGGCTGAGTTACGCGCCCGCGCTGACGATCCACCACGCCCCCTCCCGGCTCCGGGACTCCCGGGCCCGGCGGATCGTCGGCCTGCGCAACACCCTGTGGTTCACCTGGCTGCGCCGCCCGCTGTGGTCCGCGGTCCGCCGCACCGCCCATCTGGCGCGCACGGTGCCCCGGGACGCCGCCTCGGTGACCGCCTTCGGCCGGGCACTGGCCGGACTGCCCTGGGTACTGCGGCTGCGCGACCCGGTCTCCGCGCCGCTGGAGGCACGTATGCGGGCCTTGGAGGAGGCGCAGCGCGCGGGTGGGTCACGACGGTACGTCGGCTGACCCGCGCTCCGGGCCGGCGGCGGCCTGATCGCTCTCCACGTGGCTGCGGACCCGGGCGCACGCCTGGGCGATCAGGCGGGAGACGTGCATCTGGGAGAGCCCCAGCTCCGCCCCGATCGAGCCTTGCGTCATGGAGCGGAAGAACCGCAGGTACAGGATGCGCTTCTCCCGCTCGGGCAGCGCGGCCAGCGCGCGCCGCACCGACTCGCGGTCCTCCACCAGGGCGTACCCCGGTTCCGCGGCCCCCTGCACGTCCCCCACCGCGAACGGCACGTGCGGGTTGAGCAGGGCCTCCAGGGAGACCGGCCGGTAGCTGTGCACGGCCTCCAGCCCCCGGCGTACGTCCTCGCCGGACAGTGCGGTGTGCGCGGCCAGCTCCTCGACGGTGGGACGGCGGGGCGCGGTGCGGGGCCCGAGTGCGTTGAGGGCGGCCCGGACGACGGTGCACAGCTCCTGGACCCGGCGCGGGACGTGCAGGCCCCAGGTGTTGTCCCGGAAGTGCCGCTTGATCTCCCCGCGCACGGTGGGCACGGCGAAGCTCGCGAAGGCCCCCGCCCGCTCGGGGTCGTAGCGGTCGATCGCCTTCATCAGGCCGAGGGCGGCCACCTGGCAGAGGTCCTCGTAGGGCTCGCCGCGCTCCTGGTAGCGGGAGGCGAGCCGGCGGGCCATGGGCAGCCACGCCTCCAGCAGCGCCGCGCGCAGCCGCTGCTTCTCCTGCCCCTCGGGCAGCGCGCGCAGCCGGCGGAACCACTCGGCCGTACGTCCGGGGTCCGGCTCGTCCGGGAAGCGCCGCGGTGCGGTGATCGTCATCGGTGCGCTCCGGGGTGCCAGGTTCACGAGGACTCGGGAGGTGCCCGACGCCCCGGCCCGCGAGTTGCCCGCTCACCTGTGGCCAGGACCGGCGCCTTACGTCCATCCTGTCGGTCCGCTCCCACCTCGCACCTTTTGGCGGCCGGTCGGACGAGCCGCCGTGCCGCTCGCGGCGGCGGTGCCGGTGCGGGGGCCGACGTCCTGTGCGAGATTGAGGCTGACCGGCCCCGGCGGTCCCGGTCACCCGAGAGGGACTCTCGTCCCCGCCGCGAGCGGGAAGGGATCACCATGCAGACGTTCCTGCCCTGGCCCGGCTTCGCCGCGTCGGCCGCGGTCCTCGATCCGCGCAGGCTGGGCAAACAGCGGGTCGAGGCGCTCCAGGTGCTGCGCGGCCTGACCGTCCCCGGCTACGGCTGGCGGCACCACCCCGCCGTGCGGATGTGGACCGGCTACGAGGAGGCGCTGGTCCGCTACGGCCTCGACGTGTGCGAGACCTGGACGGCGTCGGGCCGCGCGGACACCTGCGCGGCCTCCCTGGTCGCCGGCTTCGCGGACCGCCGGACGGACCCGGACGTACGGACCCAGGAACAGCTGGCCGCCGACGGCGAGTTGCCG
Organism: Streptomyces diastaticus subsp. diastaticus; assembly: GCF_011170125.1. Taxonomy (NCBI): domain Bacteria; kingdom Bacillati; phylum Actinomycetota; class Actinomycetes; order Kitasatosporales; family Streptomycetaceae; genus Streptomyces; species Streptomyces diastaticus. Next base: position 654,658 of record NZ_BLLN01000005.1, read on the forward strand.
CCCTGGCTCGGCGACCCGGCGTTCCACCGCAGCCACCGCTCGGCCCTGCGCGCCAAGGATCCGGCGTTCTACGCGCCCGTGTTCCCCGACGACCCCGACGACCTGCCGTACGTCTGGCCCGCCTCGGACCGGGACCACCCGAAAAAGTGAGGGTGTGGTGAGCGAGGGGCGCGCCCGAGCGGCCGGGGACAGCCGTCGCACGCCGGCCGAATGAACGGGGTCCGGCCCGGGCCGACGCGCCCGCCCCGTCCGTCGGCCGGGGAGCGGCAGGCGCCAGAACGGAGGTGCCCCGCCGCCTCGGCCGGCCGGCTCCGGTCACCGAAGACGACCGAGGGCCGGCTTCGGATGTCCCGAAGCCGGCCCTCGATCTACGACTCTCACGAGTCGGGACGACAGGATTTGAACCTGCGACCCCTTGACCCCCAGTCAAGTGCGCTACCAAGCTGCGCCACGTCCCGGTGCGCGGTCTGCGGTGGTGCTGCCGACCGCGCGAGAAGAACTTTACCCCACGTGCGGCAGTGGTTCGGCATCCGTGGGGAGGCGGCTCAGGCGAGGGCCGCGCGGGCCTGTTCGGCGAGGGCGTCGGCGCCGCACAGTCGGGCCAGCCGCAGGCCGCGGTGGAGTTGGTCGCGGTCGGCCGCGGCGAGGCCGAGGGCGATCCGGGCGCGGGCCAGCTCGTCCTGGGCCGGGGATTCCTCCAGGTGGGCCACGGCCCGGGCGTGCAGGGCAGGGGCGGCCTCGGCCGGGGCGAGGGCGGCCTCGCAGCCGAGCGCCATGCCCAGGGCGGTCGGGGTGCCGAAGCGTTCGGCGTCGACGCGCAGGCGGCGGGTGAGGGCGTGGGCGCGCTCGGGGTCGCGGTCGGCCAGGGCGGCGGCCAGGTCGCGGGGCCAGGGGGCCCAGACCGGGTTGTGGCGGCCCCGCCCGGCCGCGGCGGAGGCGGCCTCGAGTTCGGCGACGGCCTCGTCGGCGCGGCCCAGGGCCAGCAGGAGGCGGCCGCGGACGCTGGGGGCGTCGGGCAGGATCATGGCGTCGGGGTAGGGCGGGCCGAAGCCCCGGGCCAGGGCGAGGCGGTGTGCCTCGGCGGTGCGACCGCGGGCCAGGAGGGTGTCGACGAGCAGGCAGACGGTGCCCCGGTGGACGGGGAGTCCGGTGCCGATGCTGTCGGCGAGCCGCAGTGCCTCGCCGAGGCGCGTCTCGGCCTCGGCGAGACGGCCGCGCCGCCGCAGGACGGCGCCGGTGAGCATGTGGGCGAAGGCCAGGTGGCCGCCGCTCCAGCCGGAGCTCTCGCAGGCGCGCACGGCTTCGCCGAAGAGCTGCTCGGCGTGGTCGAGTTCGTCGATCCAGGTGTAGGTGACGCCGGCGAGGCACGGGTATGCGAAGCCCCAGGTGGTGTCGGTCCAGCCGAGGCCCGGGGCGGGGCGGCCGTCGATGAGGGCGCGGGCGCAGAACTCGGCGACGACGGTGTGGTTCTCGCCGCGCAGCATCCCGTCGAAGGCCCGCAGGGTGAGCAGGGCCCGTTCGGCGTTGTCCTCGCCGGTGAGGGGGTCGGCCAGCTCGGCGAGGCGGCGGGAGCGGCCGGGGCCGTCGTCCTCGGTGGCGCGGAAGGCGTCGTACATGAAGTGGGCGGTCCGCAGGCGTGCGCGTTCGGGGCCGGGGTCGGTGGTGGCCGCGGCGAAGGCGACGCTGAGGGAGGCTTCGCGCATCTGCTGGTTGCGGGCGAGCGCCTGGGCGAGGCGGAAGGTGGCGTCGGCGCGCAAGGTGTCGTCGAGGCCGGGGAGTTCGAGGGCGGCGCGCAGGTGGCGGACGGTGTCGGCGGGTGAGGTGAACAGGGCGGCGCGGCCCAGTTCGTGGTGGACGAGGGCGCGCAGATGGTGCTCGGGCGGTTCGCGCAGAGCGCGTTCGAGGCAGCGGCGGGCCGCGTCGGGCGCGCCGACGGCCAGGTGGTCGCGGGCGGCCCGGCGTAACTGCTCGACCAGGGCGGAGTTCTCGCCGGGGTGGACCTCCAGGAGGTGGCGGGCGGCGGCGGCCGGGCCCGTCCCCTCGGCGGTCAGGAGCCAGGCGGCGCGGCTGTGGAAGGCGGTGCGCAGGGGGCCGGGTACGGCGTCGTAGACGGCCTGGGCGACCAGCGGATGGGTGAAGTCGACGGTGTCGCCCGGTCTCAGGACGCGGGCGGCGCTCAGGTCGGCGGCGGCGCCGGCCCGTCGGGCGGCCGAGAGTCCGGCGAGGCTGCCGGCGAGCCGCAGGGGTACGCCGGCGCCGAGGACGGCGGCGGCCCAGGCGAGCCGGGCGGCGTCGGGGCCCAGGGCGCCGAGGCGGTCGGCGAGCCGGGGGCCGCGGACGGTGGCGGCGAGTTCCCGGACGGCGGCCGGCTGGTCGGTGCCGGGGGCGAGCGGGTGCTCGCTCAGGTGCGTGAGGAGTTCGACCAGTTCGTAGGGGTTGCCGCCGGTGGCGGTCCACAGTTCGCGTCCGAGGGTGTCGGGGACACCGGTGCCCAGGGTGCGGCCGGTGAGGTGGGTGGCGGCCTCGGGGGTGAGGGCGCGCAGCGTGACGCGCTGGCGGGCGGCGGTGCCCAGCGTGCCGAGGTGCGGGCGGCTCTCCTCGGCGGCGTGCTCGGCGGGCCGGTGGGCGACGACCAGCAGGAGCGGGAGGCGGGCCAGGCCGGGGGCGAGGGCGGAGAGCCAGCCGAGGGACTCGCCGTCGGCCCAGTGGGCGTCGTCGAGGACCAGGACCAGCGGGCGGTCACGGTGGCGGCGGGCGGCGCGGGCGGCCACCTCCACCAGGGCGTCCTGGACGCCCCGGGGGTCGGCGGGGGTGGACCCCGGGGCGTTGAGGCCGAGGGCGGGGCCGGCCAGGGCGCGGTGGGGGCCCAGCAGGTCGGCCCGGCCTCCGGGTGCGGCGAGGTCGGGGGCGAACAGGGCGCGGGCGGTCTGGAAGGGGACGGCGGTGGTCGCGGGGTCGGCGCGGGCGGAGCGGACGGCGCAGCGTTCGGCGGCCCGGGCGCGGACGGCGGCCAGGACGGAGGTCTTGCCGATGCCCGCGGCACCGCTGTAGACGAGCAGGCCGCCCTCGGGACGGGCGCGGCACAAGGCGTCGACCGCACGGTCCGCCGCCGCGAGTTCCAGGTCGCGTTCCAGCAGCGGGTCACCGGGCCACGGGGGCGGCGTGGTCGTCATGCCTGTCCAAGGGGGCTCGTCCGAGGTGCGGTTACTCCGACGAGCCTAGTCGTCCCGGTGGTACGGGCGACGTACTTCGGCCGCTTCCGGACGCCCGGCGCACCCCGGGCGTGCGGAGAGCGGGTGAGGGGTGCGGGCCGGGCTCCGGCGGTGGCGGGCAGGATGGAGGGATGGAACCCAGGGATGACAGGAGCGGGGCTTCGGGCGAGGAGCGCGCGGTGGTACGGCCCGGCCGGGCGCGGGACCGGGACGCCGAGGGCAGGGCACGCAACGCCCGCCCCCGGGACGGCCTGGGCCGCCCCCTGCCGTACGGCGCGCCGGGGGTGCCGAGGGCGCCGGAGGGAGTGGTCCGGACGGCCGGCGCGTCGGTGGACGAGGCCCAGGAACTGCTGCGGGCGGGGCGGCCCTTCCACGCGCACGAGGTGTTCGAGGACGCCTGGAAGTCGGGGCCCGAGGAGGAGCGCGCCCTGTGGCGCGGGCTGGCCCAGACGGCGGTGGGACTCACCCACGCGGCCCGGGGCAACACGACCGGCGGGGCCCGGCTGCTGCGGCGCGGTGCGGACGAGGTGGCGCGGTGGGCCGCTGCCGGCGGGCCGGCCGAGGCGGCTCCGGGCGGTCTGGACACGGGCGGCGTGGTGGCGTGGGCGCGGGCCCTGGCGGACCGGGTGGACGCCGAGGGCCAGGTGGCGGACGCGGCGGCCGTGGCACCGCGGTTGCGCGCGTCGCACTGAGGGGGCGCGCGCCGGCCGGGGGCGCCCGGCCGGCGCCGCCCGCGCGGGCGGGGTCACCGGAGCGGACCGGGTCCGGGTGCGTCCGTGGTGGGGCGGTGTGAGGGTGGCGGTTGTGACGCTCACCGATGAGTCCGTGCCGCAGGCCGCCGCTCCGCCGGTGCTGGACCGGCGGCGGCGCAACATCGTCTTCGTCACGGTGACGCTGGGCGTGCTGCTGGCGGCGCTGGACCAGACCATCGTGGGGACGGCGCTGCCGACGATCGTCTCGGAGCTGGGCGGGGCCTCGCACATGTCGTGGGTGGTCACCTCGTACCTGCTGGCCGAGACGGTGGCCACCGTACTGGTCGGCAAGTTCGGCGACCTGTTCGGCCGCAAGGTGGTCTTCCAGATCTCGGCGGTCGTCTTCATCACCGGCTCGTTCCTGTGCGGCCTCGCCACCGACATGCTGCTGCTGATCACCTGGCGCGCGGTGCAGGGCGTCGGCGCGGGCGGGCTGATGGTGACGGCGATGGCGCTGATCGCCGACGTCATCCCCCTGCGGGAACGCGGCAAGTACCAGGGCGCGATGGGCGCGGTCTTCGGCGTCTCCACGGTGGTCGGCCCGCTGCTCGGCGGTCTCTTCACGGACCATCTGACCTGGCGGTGGGCGTTCTACGTCAATGTCCCGATCGCCGTCGTCGTGGTGATCGCCGCCGCCCGGACGATCCCGGCGGTACGCGCGGCCCACAAGCCGAGGATCGACTACCTGGGGATCGCGCTCGTCGCGGTGGGCGCGAGCGCCCTGATCCTGGCGACGGCCTGGGGCGGTAACGAGTACGCCTGGGGCTCCCCGGTGATCATCGGTCTCTTCGCGGGCGGCCTGGTGGCACTGGCGCTCTTCTGCCTCGCGGAGACCAGGGCGCGGGAGCCGATGCTGCCGATGCGGCTCTTCCGCAACCCGGTCTTCAGCGTCTGCGCGGTGCTCAGTTTCATCGTCGGTTTCTCGATGCTGGGCGCGCTGACCTTCCTGCCGACCTATCTCCAGTACGTCGACGGGGACTCGGCGACCTTCTCGGGGGTGCGTACCCTGCCGATGGTGGTGGCGCTGCTGGCGGCGTCCGTGGTGAGCGGCACCGTGGTGGGCCGGACCGGGCGGTACCGGATCTTCCCCCTGGCGGGGTCGCTGGTGATGGCGCTCGGGCTGTTCCTGCTGTCCCGGATGGACGCGGGCACCAGCGAGTGGCTGGAGTCGCTGTACATGGTGGTGCTCGGCGCCGGCATCGGTCTGTCGATGCAGGTGCTGACGATCGTCGTGCAGAACACCGTGGACTACGCGGACCTGGGCACCGCCACCTCCGGTGTGACCTTCTTCCGGACCCTGGGGAGCGCCTTCGGCACCGCGGTCTTCGGCACCATCTACGCCTCGGCGCTCGGCCCCAACCTCGACGAGGGGGTGCGTTCGGCGGCCGCGGCGGGCGGGGTGGACCCGGCGGCGCTGGCGCAGGCGGCGCAGAGTCCGCAGGGGGTGCACGGGCTGCCCGGGACGGCGCGCGGCCCGGTGGTGGAGGCGTACGCGCAGACCCTGCACACGGTGTTCCTGTGGACGGTGCCGGTGGCGCTGCTGGGATTCCTGGTGGCGCTGTTCCTGAAGGAGGTCCGGCTGCGGGACAGCGCGCGGCACGGCTCGACCGACATGGGCGAGGGGTTCGCGACACCGGGCACGGGCGACTCCGAGCGGCTGCTGGAGTGGGAGGTGGCCAACGTGCTGCGGTCGGCGGACTCCCGTACGGCGCGGCGGATCGTGGCGGAGTCGGACACCAGGCTGGACGCTGCCGGGGCGTGGGCGGTGATGCAGGTGGAGCTGTTCACCCGGCTGGTGGGACACGCCGGGCTCGGCCTGATCGCGGCCCGCCGCCAGATGCCGCCGGAGGTGCTGCTGCCGGTCTTCGACCGGATGGTGGACGAGGGCTATCTGCTGCGCACCGGCTCCCTGCTGACCCACACCCGTGCCGGGGCACGGGAGGCCACGGTCATCACCGAGGCGTGGGCGCGCTGGCTGCGTACCCGGCTGGACGAGGACCGGGGCGTGCCGGCCGACCGGGATCTGCGCCGCGCGGTGGACGCGATCACCAAGCGGCTGCTGGCGGAGGATCTGGCGCTGGGGCTGACGGAGCAGCGGGGGCCGGTGGGGTCGACGTCGGCCAAGGCGGTGCTCTGACTCCGGGGGCGGCGGCCCGGGGCGTCCGTGCGCACGGGCGGTGTCCCGACGACCGGTTCACACCACCGGGGCGGACGCGGCCGTCCGCCCCGTGGCCGGTGAGGCCGAGGCGCGCCCCGAGGGTCGGAGCCGGTGCACGTGGCACGGTCCCGGTCAGCCCGGCCGGTGCTTCCCCGACCTCCCCTCGCGCCGCCCTTCCGGCCGGGAACGCGCCCGGCCCGCACACCGGGTGCGGGCCGGGCGGGAGGCTGAGGCCGCTGCTGGGGCCCGTCACCTCGTCACGGGTAGAAGTGCGTCAGCGACTCGGCGACGCAGACCGGCTTGTCGCCGCCTTCGCGTGCGAAGGTGAAGGCGCGCGTCATCCGGACGCCGCCGCGCTTGACGGGGTCGACCGAAGCCACCCGGGCGTGCAGGCGGACGCGGCTGCCGACGGGGACGGGCGCGGGGAAGCGGACCTTGTTGACGCCGTAGTTGAGCGCCATGCCGATCCCGCTGACCTGGAGCAGTTCGGCGAACATCGGGATGCCCCAGCTCAGTACCAGGTAGCCGTGGGCGATGGTGCGCCCGTACGGGCCGTCGGCGGCGCGGGCGGTGTCGGTGTGGATCCACTGGTGGTCGCCGGAGACCGCGGCGAAGGTGTCGACGGTCTCCTGGCTCACCTCCCACCAGCGGGAGTGGCCGAGGTCCTGGCCGGCGAGGGCGGTGATCTCCTCGATGCCGTGGGCGGTGCGGGGCACGGGTGGCGCCTTTCTGCGAGCGGGATGGTCCGGGTCAGGCCGTGGCGACGGCGGGGGCGGCGGCGCGGGCCACCTCGTCGTCCTTCTCGTAGTTGCGGCGCTTGAGCAGCAGGAGCATGCAGCCGAGGGTGAGCGCGACCTGGAAGACGGCGTAGGCGATGACGGCGGTGATGGAGCCGGTCTGGTTGAGGAGGAACTGGCCGACGATCGGGGTGGTGCCGCCGAGCAGGGTGCCGCAGAGCTGGTAGCAGAGCGAGATGCCGGTGTACCGCAGGTGGGCGGGGAAGCGGCTGGCGAGCATACCGGCGAGGGCGGCGTAGTAGAGGCAGTGCGGGATGGTGGCGACGGCGACGCCGAGCATGGCCAGGCCGTAGCTCTCGGTGCTGATGAGGACGAACATCAGCGGCATCAGCACCAGTTCGGGCACCAGCATGAAGGTGACCGCCCGGGACCAGCTGCGCATCCGGGTGGCGAGGACGGCGCCGAAGGGCTGGGCGATGATCTGGGTGATGTTGGCGACCAGGATGATGGTGAGGAAGGAGCTGCGGTCGAAGCTCAGCTCGGTGGTGGCCCAGGAGAGGGCGAAGGTCGACTTGAAGTAGGTGGCGGAGAGCCCGATGGTGCAGGCGCCGATGCCGAGGACGATCAGCATGGGATGGCTGCGCAGCACCTCGGAGAGCGGCACCTTGGCGGTCTCGCGCTTCTCGATGACGCGGGCCATCGCGGGCGACTCGGTGACCTTGAGCCGGACGAAGAGGCCGACGACGACCAGCAGCGCGGAGGCGAGGAAGGGCACCCGCCAGCCCCAGGCGACGAAGGCGTCGTCGGGGAGCTGGCTGATGGCGAGGAAGCTGAGGGTGGAGAGGGTGTTGCCGACCGGGGAGCCCTGCTGGGCGAAGGCGCCGTAGAGGATCGACTTGCCCTTGGGGGCGTGCTCGGAGGCGATCAGCACGGAGCCGCCCCACTCGCCACCGAGGCCTATGCCCTGGATCATGCGGATGCAGACCAGCAGGATGGGCGCGGCGACGCCGATGCTGGCGTAGCTGGGCAGCAGGCCGATCGCGGTGGTCGAGACGCCCATCAGGAGCAGGGTGATGACCAGGGTGGTCTTGCGGCCGAGCTTGTCGCCGAAGTGGCCGAAGACGATGCCGCCGAGCGGACGCGCGAGGAAGCCGACCCAGAAGGTGGCGAAGGCGACGAGAGTGCCGAGGGCGCCTTCGAGTTCGGGGAAGAACACCTTGTCGAAGACGAGAGCGGCGGCGGTTCCGTAGATGTAGAAGTCGAACCACTCGATGGTGGAGCCGATGAAGGCTCCGATTCCCGCGCGGCGGGCGGTTTTGCTCCGCGCCTGGTCGGCGGTGGTGCTCATGACGGCTCCCATGGGCGGCGTTGATCGCGGAAGGTGGGGTGGGGGCGGGCCTGCGGTGGGCCGCGTACGCGGAGTGGTGGGGGCGTCCCGCCCCGGTGCCTCCGGTGTGATGGCCGCTACGGTGCCAGGCGGCACCGAGAGCGGTCCAATACCAAATAGCTGATGCAGTGAGACGGTCCCGGTATCACCGGGACCGTCTCCCGCCGGGCCGGAGCCGGCCGGTCAGGCCCGGGCGAAGACCGCGGCGAGTCCCTGCCCGCCGCCGACGCACATGGTCTCCAGCCCCCAGCGGGCCTCGCGGCGGCGCATCTCGTGGGCGAGGGTGGCGAGGATCCGGGCGCCGGTGGCGCCGACGGGGTGGCCGAGCGAGATGCCGGAGCCGTTGACGTTGATCCGCTCGTGGTCGCCCTCGGTGAGCCCCATCAGCCGGGTGCAGGCGAGGGTCTGGGCGGCGAACGCCTCGTTCAGCTCGATCAGGTCCAGGTCGGCGAGGGTGAGCCCGGCCTTTTGAAGGGCGGTGGCGGTGGCGGCGACGGGGCCGAGCCCCATCGTCTCGGCGGGCACGCCCGTGCGGGCGAAGGAGACCAGGTGGACGAGGGGGGTGAGGCCGAGCCGTTCGGCGGTGGCCCGGCTGGTGACCAGACAGGCCGCGGCGGCGTCGTTCTGGCCGCTGGCGTTGCCCGCGGTGACGGTCGCCTCGGGGTCGGTGGCGCGCAGGATCGGCCTGAGCGCCGCGAGCTGCTCGGCGGTGGTGTCGGGCCGGGGGTGCTCGTCGGTGTCGACCAGGGTCTCGCCCTTGCGGGTGCGGACCGGTACGGGCACCGTCTCGTCGGCGAAGCGCCCGGCCGCGAGGGCGTCGGCGGCGCGGCGCTGGGAGCTGAGGGCCAGCGCGTCCTGGTCCTCGCGGGTCACGGCGTAGGCGCGGCGCAGGTTCTCGGCGGTCTCGATCATGCCGCCGGGTATCGGGTGGTGGACGCCGCCCGCCTCGGTACGGCCCCGGGCGAGCGAGTCGTGGAGCTGGAGTCCGGGGCCTCGGATGCCCCAGCGGCCCTCGTGCGTGTAGTAGGGGGCGGCGCTCATCACGTCGACGCCGCCGGCGATCACCACCTCGCTGAAGCCACCGCCGATCTGGAGGGCGGCGTCGATGACGGCCTGGAGTCCGGAGCCGCAGCGCCGGTCGATCTGCACGCCCGTCACCCGGTCGGGCAGCCCCGCGTCGAGGGCGGCGACGCGGCCGATGGCGGGGGCGTCACTGGTCGGGTAGGCGTGACCGAGGACCACCTCGTCGATCCGCTCGGGGTCGACGCCGCTGCGCTCGACGACGGCCGAGACGACGTGCGCGGCGAGCGCGGCGGGGCGCTGCCCGGCGAGCGCCCCGCCGAACCGGCCGATGGGGGTGCGCAGGGGCGAGCAGACGACGATGTCCCCGGCGGACGGGGAGGGGGACGGGGCTGCGGACATGGGGCGGGGCCTCCTGAGTACGTCACGGGTGCGCGGGCCGCCCTCGTACGGTTCAGGGCGGCCCGCGTCGACCCTCGCACCGGCGGGCCCGCGACTTCCAATACTCAGTTCCTCGCCGACTGAGACGGCGAGCGTCTCAATCGGCGGCGCCGGGCGGTGTCGGCAACGCCTGCTCGGCGACGGCGAGGACGCTGCGCAGGGCGGCCGAGGGGTTGTCGGCCCGCCAGGCGAGCGCCGCGTGCAGGCGGACCGGTTCGGCGTCCAGGGGGCGGTAGACGAGGCCGGTGGACTGGATGTGCTGGACCGAGGTCAGGGTGAGGGTGACGCCCACGCCGGCGGCGACCAGGGCGAGGATCGTGTGCGAGTCCGGGGCCTCCTGGACGACGCGCGGGGTGAATCCGGCCCCCTCGCAGGCGCGGACCATGGCGTCGCGGAGGCTGGAGCCGGCGTTGGCCGGGAAGCTGACGAAGGGCTGGTCGGCGAGGTCGGTGAGGGCGATGCGCTCGCGGGCGGCCAGCGGATGGTCGCCGGGCAGGGCGCAGATCAGCTCCTCCTCGCCGATGACCCGGGTGCGCACGCCGGGCCGGGAGGCGGGCAGGCGGACGAAGCCGAGGTCCAGGCTGCCCTCCGCGACGCGGGCCAGCGCGGTGTCGGCGTAGGTCTGGCCGGTGAGGACCAGCTCGATGCCGGGGTGGGCGGCGCGGACGGCGCCGGTGAGCAGGGGCAGCGCCTCGTGGCTGGAGGCCCCGGCGAAGCCCACGGTGACCCGGCCGTACTCGCCGCGCCCGGCCGCCTTGACGGCGCGGACGGCGAGGTCGAGGTCGTCCAGGACGGTGCGGACCGGGCCGAGGAAGGACTCGCCCGCGCTGGTCAGGCGGACCGAGCGGGTGTTGCGCTCGAAGAGCTGGGCGCCCAGCTCCTTCTCCAGCTGGCGGATCTGCTGGCTCAGCGGCGGCTGCGCCATCTGGAGCCGCTTGGCGGCGCGTCCGAAGTGCAGCTCCTCGGCGACGGCCACGAAGGCGGTGAGATAGCGCAGTTCCACGGTGTTCCTCAGGGGATTGTTCAGCTGGGCGTCTTGATGTGACCTTAATTCGGTATTGGACGGCAATCAATAGTCGCTGGCACCGTGAGACCCGGCCGCCGTGCGGGTGTTCGCGGACACCCGAGGGCGCCGCCCTTTCGATCCGTACGCGCCGAGGAGTCGCCTGCCGTGGAACCATCCGTGGCCCCGCCGGACAAGACCATGTCGATGAGGGACGCCGTGGCGGCGTTCGTGCACGACGGCGACACGGTCTGCCTGGAGGGCTTCACCCACCTCATCCCCACGGCCGCCGGGCACGAGATCATCCGACAGCGCCGCCGCGACCTGACGGTGGTACGGATGACCGCCGACATCGTGGTCGACCAGATGCTGGCGGGCGGCTGCGTCAAGCGGCTGGTCTCGTCGTTCGTCGGCAACTCCTCCGCCGGGTCCCTCGGCGAGCTGCGCCGCCGGGTGGAGCGCGCCGACCCCGAGCCGCTGGAGTTCGAGGAGTACAGCCACCACGGCATGGTCTGCCGCTACCAGGCGGGCGCCCAGCGCCTCCCCTTCCTCCCGCTGCGCAGCTACGCCGGCAGCGACCTGCCCCGGATCAACCCGGCGCTGCGCAAGGTCACCTCGCCCTACCCCGGCCCGGACGGCGAGCCGGAGCAGATCTACGTGGTCCCCCCCGTCAACCCGGACGTCACCTTCATCCACGCCCAGCGCGCCGACCGGCTCGGCAACACCCAGATCTGGGGGCTGACCGGCGTCCAGGCGGAGGCGGTGTACGCGGCGAAGCGGGCCGTGGTGGTGGTCGAGGAGATCGTCGCCGACGAGGTGGTCCGTGCCGATCCCAACCGCACCGCGGTACCCGCGCACGCGGTGGACGCGGTGGTGCACTGCCCGCGCGGCGCCCACCCCTCCTTCGCGCAGGGTTACTACGACCGGGACAACGCCTTCTACCGCTCGTGGTCCCACATCAGCAAGGATCCCGAACGGCTGCGCGCCTGGCTGGACGAGTGGGTGTACGGCACCCGCGACCACGCCGAGTACGCGGCCAGGCTCGCCGGCCACTTCCGCGACCACCTCGCCGTGGGCGAGGCGCTGAGCGGGCAGGTCGACTACGGGCGGCGGTTGTGAGCCCCGCTCCCGGCCCGGCCCGCGCCCCCGCTCCCGCACCCGCGACCGAAGGAGTCCCGCCGATGACCACCGCTTTCCCGCCCGCCGCCGTCTCCTCCGACGCCGCCCCGACGGCCGCCGGGGCGACCTCCTCCGAGCTGCTCGCGGTGGTCGCCTCCCGCGCGCTGGCCGGGCGCCGCACCGTCTTCGCCGGGATCGGACTGCCGACCCTGGCCGCCTCCCTCGCCCATCTGACCGTGGCCCCCGGTCTGGAGATCGTCTACGAGTCCGGGGTGTGCGGCGCGCACCCCGACCAGTTGCCGGAGACCATCGCCGACGCGGTGCTCATCACCGGCGCCGAGGCGGTGCTGCCGATGGCGACGCTGTTCGGCGCGGTCCTCCAGGGCGGCCACATCGACGTCGGCTTCCTCGGCGCCGCCCAGATCGACCGGTGGGGGAACCTCAACTCCTCGGTGATCGGCGAGTGGGAACGCCCGCAGGTGCGGCTGCCGGGTGCCGGCGGCGCGATGGAGGTGATGGCCAACGCGCGGGAGATCTTCGTGGTGATGCGCCGTCACACGCCCCGCTCGTTCACCGCCGAGCTGGACTTCTGCACCTCGCCGGGGCCCGACCGGGCACTCGCCGACGGCATCCGGCCGCTGGGTTCGGGCGTCACCCGGGTCGTCACCGACCTGGGACTGCTGGAGCGGTCCGGCGTCGGCGAGGAACTGCGGCTGACCGCCGTCCACCCCGGGGTCACCGTCGAGCGGGTGCGGGAAGCGACCGGCTGGGAGCTGGCCGTCGCCGAGGAGGTCGCGGTGATCGAGCCGCCGTCCGCCGCCGAACTGCGGCTGCTGCGCGAGGACGTCGACCCGGGGCGGGTCTATCTCCGCTGAGTCGTCCCCCGCCGCCGCTCCCTTGCCCTCCCCACCCCTCCGCCTCACCCCCTACCGAGGAGCATCCCCGTCATGCGCATCAGAGTCGTCGGCGCCGGAGTCATGGGCCGGGGCATCGCCCAGTGGGCGGTGACCGCCGGGCACACCGTGGAACTGGGCGACACCCGCCGGGAGTCGGTGGAGGAGGCGGTCGGCTTCGTCCGCGGGATGCTCGACCGGGCCGCCGAGAAGGGCCGGCTGGGCCGCGCCGAGGCGGACGGCGCGGCCGCACGGCTCGTACCGCTGGACGCGCCGGACGTGCCCGGCGAGGAGGTGGAACTGGTGATCGAGGCGGTGCTGGAGGACCTGGCCGTCAAGACGGAGCTGTTCCGCCGCCTGGAGGAGGTGCTGCCGCCGGCCGCCGTCCTCGCCACCAACACCTCCTCGCTCCCGGTCACCCTGATCGCCGCCGGGCTGCGGCAGCCGGAGCGGCTCATCGGACTGCACTTCTTCAACCCGGTGCCGCTGATGAAGGTGGCCGAGGTGATCCCCGGCGCCCGGACCCGGCCAGGGCTCGCCGAGTGGCTGGCCGGTACGGTCCGGGCGAGCGGGCACGCCGCCGTCACCGTCGCCGACACCCCGGGCTTCCTGGTCAACCACGCCGGCCGCGGCCTGGTCACCGAGGCCCTGGCACTGCTGGAGGAGCGGGTCGCCCCCGTCGAGGCGGTGGACCGGATCGCGCGCGACGTGCTGGGTCTCAGGATGGGCCCGTTCGAGCTGATGGACCTGACCGGTCTCGACGTCACCGCGAAGGTCGTCGACACCATCTGGGAGGGGTTCCGGTACTCCGAGCGGCTGCGCCCCTCCTTCCTCACCCCCAACCGGGTCGCCGCCGGGCTGCACGGCCGCAAGACCGGCGAGGGCTTCTACCGGTACGGGCCCGAGGCGCCCGAGCCCGCGCCGGAACCGCCGGTCACCGGTGACGCCCGGCGTGCCGTGCGGATCACGGGGACGGGGCCCGACGCCCGGGCCCTGCGCGCGGCGCTCACCGCGGACGGGGCCGAGGTGCTGCCCGAGGGAGGCGACGCGCCGGACGCCCTGGTGCTGGTCCCCGTGTGGGGCACCGGCGTCGCCCGGGCCGTGGCCGAGCTGGGGCTGCCGCGCGGGCGGAGCTTCGGCCTCGACCCGCTCTCGGTGGACCGGCCGCGCCGCGTACTGTCGGTGACCCCGGCCGCCGACCCGGTGGCGGCCCGTGACGCCCGGGCGGTACTGGCGGCGGGCGGGCACACCGTCACGGCGGTGCGCGACACGGCCGGTTCGGTGGCGCAGCGGCTGCTCTCCTCGATCGTCTCGGTGGCCGCCTCCGTCGCCGAACGCGGACTGGCCCGGCCCGCCGACATCGACACCGCCGTCACCGCCGGACTCGGCTACCCGCACGGCCCGCTCGCCTGGGGCGACCGGGTCGGCGCGGACCGGCTGCTGGAGCTCCAGTCGGCGCTGCTCGACGCCACCGGTGACCCGCGCCACCGGCCGACCCGCTGGGTGGCCGACCGCGCACGGCTGGGCCTGGCCCTCACCGATCCGGGCACCGGTCCCCAGACGGCGTACGGCTGACCCGCCGGACGTGACCCGCCCCCGCACCCACCCGTCCGTCCGGCACACCGGGCGTGCCGACGCGCTGAAGGAGAACACACCGTGCTGACAAGGGATTTCGGCCTCACCGAGACCCAGCGCGACTTCCGGTCCCTGGCCGCGGAGTTCGTCGACAAGGAGATCGTGCCGCACGTGCGCGACTGGGACCGGGCGGAGCGTGTCGACCCGGCCGTCGTCAAGCGCCTGGGCGAGCTGGGCATCCTCGGCCTGACGCTGCCCGAGGAGTTCGGCGGCGTCGAGGCGGACATGCTCTCCTACACACTGGTCACCGAGGAACTGGGGCGCGGCGACTCCTCGGTGCGCGGCATCGTCTCGGTCTCGCTCGGGCTGGTGTCGAAGACGATCGCCACGCACGGCACCGACGAGCAGAAGGCCGAGTGGCTTCCCCGGCTGGCGGCGGGCGAGGCACTGGGCTGTTTCGCGCTGACCGAGCCAGGGACCGGGTCGGACGCGGGATCGGTGTCGACGCGCGCGGTCCGCGACGGCGGTGACTGGCTCATCGACGGCGCCAAGATCTTCATCACCAACGGCACCGTCGCCGACGTGGCGCTGGTCTTCGCCCGGACCGGTGGGAAGGGCCTGACCGCCTTCCTGGTGCCCACCGACGCCCCCGGTTTCACCGCCACCGAGATCCACGGCAAGCTCGGGCTGCGCGGCCAGGCGACCGCCGAGCTGACCCTCGAGGGCGTCCGCGTCCCCGACTCGGCCCGGCTCGGCGAGGAGGGCCGGGGCCTCGGCATCGCGCTCGGCACCCTCTCGCGCGGCCGCGTCTCGGTAGCCGCCGGCGCCGTCGGCCTCGCCCAGGGCGCCGTCGACGCGGCCGTCCGGTACGCCACGGAGCGCACCCAGTTCGGCAAGCCGATCGCCTCGTTCCAACTGGTCCAGGAACTGCTGGCCGACTCCGAGGTGGACGTGCGCACGGCGCGGCTGCTGACCCACCAGGTGGCGCGGATGGCGGACGCCGGGGCGAGCCCGAAGGAGTACGCGACGGACGCCTCGGTGGCCAAGTACCACGCGAGCGAGGCCGCCGTACGGGTCAGCAACAACTGCCTCCAGGTCTTCGGCGGCTACGGCTACATCGACGAGTACCCGGTCGGCAAGTACCTCCGCGACGCCCGCGTCCTCACCCTCTACGAGGGCACCAGCCAGGTGCAGAAGCTGATCATCGGCCGCGCCCTGACCGGCGTGGACGCGATGAACTGAGACACCCGGCTCGTCCGGCCGGGCGTCCGCATCCCGGACAGGGGGTGCGGACGCCCGGCCTCGTCGTGGACGGCCCGGCCCGCGCCTCGGCCGGAGAGGCTCACCCGCCGTCCGCCTCCACCTCTCCGAACTGGGCTTTCACTCCTGCGTCGACCGCGCGGCACGGCTGACCGGACCCCGCACACCCTCGCGCGTCTCACCGCGCCTCTCGCCATACGAGACGCATTCCCCTGATCGCCCTCGCCGTCCTTACAGTGGCGCACATGTTCGGACCCGCACGCCGTCTGGCGCTCGCCCTCTTCGCGGCCACGCCGTGGAGCGTGGACGACGCGCTCTGTCGCAGCTGACCCCTCCGCGCCCGCTCCCCACGAGGGCATGGCGCGCACTGTGCCGTCCGGCCTCCCCGCCTCTTCCCGGAGTACCGCTGTGACCACCGCTCCCCCCGCCGGGGCACCGCCCCGCGCCGCCCTGATCACCCCCTCCCCCACCTCGGTGCCCGCCCCCGAGGCGGGCCCCGCCCCTGCCGTACGCCGGGGCCCGCTGACCGTCGCCGCCGGGATCGGCGTGCTGCTCTGCGCGTACGTCTTCGTGCGGCACGGCGCCAAGCCCGGTGTGCTGCTCCTGCTGGGCACCGGCCTCGGGTACGCCCTGTTCCACTCCCGCTTCGGCTTCACGTCGGCCTGGCGGCAACTGGTCGCCGTCGGCAACGGGACCGGGCTGCGCGCCCACACCCTGCTGCTCGGCACCACCGCCACCCTCTTCGCGCTGGTCCTCGGGACGGGGGCGGGTCTGTTCGGCTCCACCCCGGCGCCCAGCGCGGGCTCGCTCGGTGTCGGGCTGCTGATCGGGGCGTTCGTCTTCGCCATCGGGATGCAGCTCGGCGGTGCCTGCGCCTCGGGCACGCTCTTCGCGGTCGGCTCGGGGCAGTCCTCGATCGTGCTGACCCTGTTCGGCTTCATCACCGGGTCGACGCTGGCCGCTTGGCAGTTCGGCCTGTGGAGCGACCTGCCCGCGCTCGACCCGGTCCTCCTCTCCGACCACGTGGGCCGGTTCGGCTCCTGGGCGGTGACCGTACTGGCGCTGGCCGCCGTCTGGTGGATCGCCCGCGCCGTGCAGGCCCGCCGCAACCCGCCGCCGGTGAGCGCGCCGCCCTCGGCGCGCGGCACGTGGGCCCGCGTGGTGCGCGGCTCGTGGCCCCTGGCCGCGGGCGCGGTGGCGCTCGCGGTGCTCGGCGCCGCCGTCCTGCTCGTCTCCGGCGGCGCCTGGGGCATCACCAGCGCCTTCGCCCTGTGGGGCTCGAAGGTCGTCGGCTTCCTCGGCGGCTCCCCGGAGAGCTGGGCCTTCTGGCAGCAGCCGGGCAGCGCCGCACAGCTCGCCGGCCCCGTGCTCGCGGACAAGAACAGCCTCACCGACATCGGCATCATGGTCGGCGCGGCCCTCGCCTCGGCGGCCGGCGGCGTCTGGACCCTGCACCGGGGCATCCCCGCGAGGACAGCCGTGGCCGCCGTGCTCGGCGGCGTGCTGATGGGCGTCGGCGCCCGGCTGGCGGGCGGCTGCAACATCGGCGCCTACCTCGCGGGCATCGCCTCGGGCTCCCTGCACGGCTGGCTCTGGGGTGCCGTCGCCCTCGCCGGCACCTGGGCGGGCCTCAGGCTGCGCCCCTTCTTCGGCCTCGGCAACCCGAAGCCGAGCGACAGCGTGTGCTGACGGCCCCCGTCTCCGGCCCACGGCGCCCTTGGCCCGCTCAGCGGGACGGGGGCGCCGTCGCGCCCGCCTGATCTCCGCCGTGCGGCAGCGCCAGGCCGAGCGGGGTCGGGCGTACGCCACCGAGCGGCCGGTCCGGCGCAGGGTGACCAGGCCGCTCCGGCGCAGCGCGGTGAGGTGGGCGGAGACCGTGGCGGGGCTCAGGCCGCGGACCCGGGCCGGCCCGGAAGTGGTGGCGGGTTCCTCCAGCGCGGCCGGCAGCAGGGCGCGGCCGCGTCCCAGCAGCCCGGCGAGGGCGTGCGGCGCGTCCGGCCGGCCACGCCACAGGTCGCCGACGCCGCGCGCCGGGTACACGACAGTGGGCTGCCACGGCGGGTCGGTGACCACGGTGAGCGCCGGCCACGGGCGCTGTGCCGGGCCCCGCGCGCCGCACGCCCGTTCGGGCGCCCGCAGCCTCCTCCATCGCCCGTTTCCCCCAACACCCGTGCGCCTTAAGGTGTTTCGCAAGCGTGAGCTACGCGCGTACCATCGCGGACCACAGTCGCGGCAGGCGTCCAGGGCGGGGGCGGAGGGTACGGGAAGCGCTGGGCGCGCCGGGCCCGGACGAGCCACGGGGACAGGCGGCCACGCCGGAGGCCAGGGCGGTGCTTGACCGGGCACCGCACGCCGGCGACCAGGACCGCGGCGGGCGCAGCACGGACGAGGGGGACTCGGCAAGGTGACGGAATCGGCGGTGGGAGCGGGCGTCCTCGGGCGCTGGGGGATCATCTCCCTGGCGGGTGAGGCGCTGGGCCGCCCGCCGGAGGAGGAGCGGCCGGTGACCGTCCTGCTCGGCCCGCGCGGCAGCGGCGCCAGCGAGACGCACAGCGCGCTGATGGAACGGTACGGCCCCTCCTACCCCTTCGCCTACCTGCGGTTCGCCCCCGGCCAGGCGCTGCTGCCCCGGTACGCGCTGGGGCTGCTGGCACGGCAGTTGGAGCGGCGGCTGCCGCAGTACCGCCGCACGTCCTTTCCGCTGCTGACCCTGGGGCTGCTCGCCTCCGACGAGGACCTGTCGATGACCTCGCTGGAGGAGGGCCGACGCTCCATCCAGCAGCGGCTGCGCCACTTCCAGCAACAGGCGGAGAACCGCTACGGCGACTACCTGGCGGCCTTCTTCGAGGTGGCGGGCGGCGCGATCGGCGCCCCCGAGGGCGCCTCGACGGCGGCCCTCGCCCTGCTCAACGACGCGCTGCGACGCGGCCGGCGGCGGCTGCCCGGCGGCAACCGCTTCGGGCAGGCCGCCCACTGGTACGGCGCCCATCCGCTGACCCGCGCCCAGGACCGCTGGGAGGCGCTGACCGAGCTGAACTCCTGGCGGCACCGGGGCCACGAGGAGGACCGGGACCGCCTCGACCGCATCCTGTTCTCCGCGTTCCTGGAGGATCTGCGGCGGGGCGCGTCACCGTCGTTCTCGCCCCGCTCCTTCCTGCTCCTGCTCGATCAGGCCGACACCCGTTACGGGCGCCGCTTCCTGGACCTGCTGCTGCGCGCCCGGCACGACGACACCGTGGTGGCGAGCGGCCCGTGCGACCCGCTGACGGTGGTCGCGAGCTGCAACCGGTGGCTGCCCCGCTGGGGTCCGGCCTCCGGCGAGCAGTGGCCGTGGCAGTTGCGGGTACCGGACGGGGCGTCGCTGGACGACTGGCGGGCGCACCGGCCACCGCGGGACGGCGAGGACACCTGGTGGTACCCGATCAGGCTGCGCGACCTCCAGCAGGAGGAGGTGCACACCCTGGTGGAGAAGCAGTTGCACACCCACCCCGGCCTGTCGCCCTTCACCCGGCTGACCCCCTTCATCCACCGGCTCACCGGCGGCCTGCCCAAAGGGGTCAGCCAGGTTCTCCAGGCGCTCCAGCAGGCCGACGGGGAGCGTGCGCCCGGGCCCGCCCAGGAACGCTGGCTCAGGACGCTGCCGGACCGGATCGTGCTGGTCGGCGAGGAGCAGCGGACGCTGGCGGACGCGGCGCTGGACTCGCTGCTCGACGGTTTCGACCAGCGTGAGCGGGACCGGCTGGCCGAGTGTGCGGCCGCGCCCGACCTGTACGTCGGCACGCAGGTGCTCGGGCACGGCGAGGCCCTCTTCACCCAGTTGCGCATCCGCCGCCTGATGGACGGCCCGGGGTCCTTCACCCCGGCGCTCCACCCGTGGCTGCGGCGGCTGCTGCTGTGGAAACTCGCCACGCGGCCCAGCGACTGGGACGCGGCGCACGACCTGCTGGCCGAGCACGCCCGGGAGGCCGGCAGGACCGCCGCCCGGATGTACCACCGGCTGGCCACCGGCCGTCTGGAGGAGGTGGCCGACCACCTGCTGGCCCGTTTCGCCGAGTTGCCCGCGACGACCTGGATCAGCGAGTTCGACAAGGTCACGGCGGCGCCGAACCGGCTGGCCGGTGTCGGGGGGCCGCTGGAACTGCTGGCGGCCCTGGCGCCGCCCGAGCCGGGCGGCGCGGTGACGGGCCGGTCGGTGGTGCGCGGCCTGGTGGCGGCTCGCTGGCTGTGGAGTGATCCGCTGGCGGACCCGGGTATGCGGCTGGGCCATGTGCTGGCGGACGGATTCATCCAGCTCTCGCGGCTGGGGAGGAGCGACAACGTGGCCCTGCTGAACGAGTCGGAACGCTATCTGCACTGGCGTCCCTCGCGTACGACGACGGACGGGAGCTGAGGGCCGTATGCGCAGGATCGAGTGGCCGCTTCACCTGGTGGTCCGCTCCGTGGTGGGGGTGGTGGCGGCCGGGGTGCTGGCGGTGGCGGGCGTGGTGGCGTGGGACTGGTGGCAGGAGTCACGGGCCACCTGCCACGAGGACGTCGTCCGGCGCGGCCCGCACGACGAGTGCGTCGGCGTGACGACGGGCGAGCACGTCTTCGCGCCCCACCTGGAGGACGTCCAGAAACTCATCGCCGAGGAGAACGCCCGCGTCGAGGCGGAGGGCGACGAGCACCCGTACGTCTCGGTGGCGTATCTGACCTCGTTCACCCTCACCGACGACGACAGCAACTCGGAGGACTCGGTCCGCCACGAGCTGGAGGGCGCCTACCTGGCGCAGTACCGGCACAACCAGGGCGACCTGTCCGCCTCGCCGAAGATCCGGCTGCTGATCGCCAACACCGGCAGCGACTCCACGCAGTGGGAGTACGCGGTCGACCGGCTGCTGGAACGCAGGGACGGCCCGGACCGCCTCGTCGCCGTGACCGGGCTCGGGCCGAGCACCGAGCGGAACCTGGAGGCGCTGCGCAAGCTCTCCGACAACGACGTGGCGACGGTGGCGAGCATCATGACGGCCACCAACATCAAGGGCATCGACGGCTTCGTACGGGTCGCGCCGACCAACGTCGACGAGGCCCGGGCCGGTGCCGCGTACCTCAAGCGGGAGGGGTTCCGGACGGCGGCGATCGTGCAGGACGACGCGAAGTCCAACCTGTACGCGGCCACGCTGGCGCAGGCGTTCCGGGACGAGTACCCGGACGGAGAGCACCGGCTGGTCGGCGACTCGCTGTCGTACGACTCCTCGGTCCCCAGCGCCTGGGAGGGTGAGCTGCGGTACATCCCCGGCCACCTCTGCGAGGAGAAGCCGGAGGCGGTGTACTTCGCCGGGCGTGGCAGGCATCTGGCGCACTTCCTCAACGCGCTGGCCAACCGCAGCAGTTGCAAGGACCGCGAGTTCACGGTGCTGACCGGCGACGACACCACCAACCTGACGCCGCAGCAACTCGCCGACGCGGCGCGGACCGGCGTGCAGGTCTTCTACACCGGCCTGGCGCACCAGGACATGTACGGGAAGAACCCGCAGGCGGTCTCGAAGCTCTCCGCCGACCACTTCCTGCCCGGCGGCCAGATGGACGAGTGGTTCCCCGACGACCCCCGGTACGACGGCCAGGACATCATGGGCCACGACGCGGTGCTCACCGCCGCGAAGGGGGTCGAGATGGCCTCCAAGTGGCAGGGGCAGGACAAGGTGACCGGCGCTTCGGTGGCGCGGATGTTCCACCAGATGTCCGGCGCGCAGCAGGTGGCGGGGGCCAGCGGCTTCCTCTCCTTCAAGAAGAACGGCGACCCTCGCGACAAGGCGGTACCGATCCTGCGGCTCACCCCCTCGGGCCGCTCGGTCCTGGCCGACGTCTCCTCCGCCGCCGGCGAACCGGCCCGCGAGCAGTGACGCCCGCCCGTACGGCGCCCGGCCCCGCACCGGACGCCGTACGGACGCCTGGGTACGGTGGGCCTCCGCGCGCCGAGCCCGCCAGGAGACCGCCATGTCCACCCCGCCACCCCTCCCTCTCGCCGGTGTGACGGTCGTCAGCGTCGAACAGGCGGTGGCCGCGCCGTACGCGACCCGGCAACTGGCCGACCTGGGCGCCCGGGTGGTCAAGGTGGAGCGCCCCGGGGGCGGCGACTTCGCACGGCGGTACGACACCACCGTGCACGGGCAGGCCAGTTACTTCGTCTGGCTCAACCGCTCCAAGGAGTCGATCTGCCTGGACCTCAAGTCGCCCGAGGGGCGGCAGATCCTGGAGGAACTCCTCGCCGGGGCCGATGTCTTCGTGCAGAACCTCGCACCCGGCGCCGCCGACCGCCTGGGCCTGGACCCGGAGGGCCTCCAGGCCCGTCACCCCTCGCTCGTCCCGTGCCGCATCACCGGCTGGGGCGCGAGCGGCCCCTGGTCCGACCGCAAGGCGTACGACCTGCTGGCGCAGTGCCAGACAGGGCTGCTGTCGATCACCGGCACGCCCGAGGAGGCGGTCCGCTCGGGCATCTCGGTCGCCGACATCGCGGCCGGGATGTACGCCTGCAGCGGTGTCCTCACCGCGCTCTACACCCGGGCGACGACGGGTCGCGCCCCGACTGTCGACGTCTCCCTCTTCGAGGCACTGGCGGAGTGGATGGGCCAGCCCGCCCTCTACACGGAGTACGGAGGCACACCGCCGCCCCGGGTGGGGGCGCGGCACGCGACGATCGCGCCGTACGGCCCGTTCACCACGGCGGAGGGCAAGGACGTGCTGCTCTCGGTGCGGAACGAACGGGAGTGGGCGGCCCTGTGCACGGTGGTGCTCGGCACTCCCCGACTGGCGGTGGACCCGCGTTTCGCCACCGGCCCCGACCGGGTCGCGCACCGGGAGGAGCTGGAGGAGCTGGTGGCCGGGCGGCTCGCCGGGCTCGGCACCGAGGAGGCGCTCGAACTGCTGGAGGAGGCGGGGATCGCGGCGGCCGGGGTCAACTCGGTGCCGGAGTTCCTGGATCACCCGGTACTGGCCGAGCGCGGGCGCTGGCGGCAGATCGAGGTGCCCGGGACGGCCTCGCCGGTCCGTGCGCTGCTGCCCCCGGCCGACCTCGGCGGCGTCGAGGCGCCCATGGGCCCGGTGCCGGCGGCGGGGGAGCACACCCGGCGGATCCTGGCGTCGCTCGGCCACAGCCCGCAGCAGATCGCCCGGTTGCTGGCGGCGGGGGTGGCGGAGGCCGACGGCTGAGCCGCACGACGCGCCGCCGGGCTGCCGCGCGACACGGCGCGACACGGCGCGACACGGCGCGACACGGCGCGAAGGAGAACTCCTGAAGCGGGTCGCGGTGACGGGGTGCTGACGGACCCGGCGGTCTTCGCGGCGGCCGCCCGGCTCTGCCCCGCCCGTGCCTCCTGGCCGGGTCCGGGCGCCTAACGTGAACGCGAGCCGCGGGCGCCCGGTGGGGGCCGGCCCTCCGCCGGAACAGCTCGGGGACGCCGTCGCCGCCGGGCGCGGCGGGCCAGTGGGCGGTTCCGGCACCGTGCCGCTCGGCGACCAGGACCCGGACCGGGCCCCGGCGTGGAACGCCCCGCGCGCCGCCGGCCGCCCGGTGTGGAGGGCGGGCAGTTGGAGAGCGGGCCCGGTGGGAGGGGACCACGAAGGGTGCGTCACGGGCCCTGGACCGCCCCGCGCGGGGGCCGCCGGGCAAGGGCCCTCGTGTGAGGCCCTTGCACGGCGGGCCCGCCGTGCGTCCGCCGGGTCAGGCGGTCAGGCGGTCAGGCGGTCAGGCGGTCAGGCGGTCAGGCGGTCAGGCGGTCAGGCGGTCAGGCGGTCAGGCGGTCAGGCGGTCAGGCGGTCAGGCGGTCAGGCGGTCAGGCGGTCAGGCGGTCAGGCGGTCAGGCGGTCAGGGTGGCGTCGATCTCGCGGAGGAACTCCTTCAGGTCGCCGGGATCGCGCGAGGTGATCAGCTTCCAGCCGCCGGTGTCGTCGGTCACCACGGCCTCATCCACCCACTCGCCCCCGGCGTTGCGCACGTCGGTCCGGAGCGAGGCGTACGAGGTGAGGCGCTTGCCCTGGACGGCTCCGGTCTCCACGAGGGCCCACGGGCCGTGGCAGATCGCGGCGACGGGGCGGCCCGAGGAGGTGAAGGCGCGGACGATGTCCAGTGCCTTGTCGTCGAGCCGCAGCGAGTCGGCGTTGAGCGTGCCACCAGGGACGAGCAGCAGGTCGTAGCCGGCCGGGTCGACATCGGCGAGGGCGAGGTCGGCCTCGGCGGTGTCGCCGGGGTCCTTGTCGCCGACCAGGGTGCGGATCTCGCCGGCGGAGACACCGGCCACGTCGACGGGGGTGCCGTGGTCGCGCAGGTGCCGGACCGGCACCAGCAGTTCGTCCTGTTCGACGCCGTAGTTGGTCACGATCGCCAGGACACGGCTTGTGCCGTTGTCACTCATGTTCGTCCTTCCGGGTGTACGTCGTCGGGCGGGGTCTGACCCCACCCTCCAAAATAAGACATTCCTCACGTAAACGGGCACTTCTCGCGCCCCGCCCAGGCTCCCGGAGCGCGTGCCCGGCGGCGCGGGGCCCCATGCGCTCCCGGCCCCGGCCTTCAGCCGGGGCCGGACACGACGGGCCCCACCGGGCCGCGCACCGCCGCGAGCGACCCGGCGGGATCCGGCAACCGCCGACCGCCGACGGCGAGGCCGCGGCCCAGCCCGGCCAGACCCTTCACGACCTGAACCCACGATCCCCGCCGCGACACCACGTCACCCCGTCGGGTTCAAAGGTTTCTGCGACGCGCACCCTTGACGCCCGCTCAGCACACGCCTTCAATCAACCTGTGAAGGAACAGGCCGACCACCCCACGCCGGCCCGTACCCGCGAGCACACCCCGGCACCACCTGACAGTCCCCCCACCGCATTGACATGAGCACGACTATTCGTGAAGCGATGTGATGCCCCCGTGCACCGTTCCCGACGCCTCCCCACCGCCCTCTGGGCGGCCTCCCTCCTGTGCTGCGCGGGCCTGCTGGCCCCGGCGGCCTCCGCGGCCGCCGACGAGGCGGCCTCCCCCACCCGCACCGAGGCGGTCACCTTCGAGGACAACTTCGACGGTCCGGCCGGCTCGGCGGTCGACGGCGGCCGCTGGCAACTGGAGACCGGCGACAACGTCAACAACCACGAGAGCCAGTACTACACGCCGGGCTCCGACAACGCCGCCCTCGACGGCGACGGCAACCTGGTCATCACCGCCCGCAAGGAGAACCCCGGCGACTACCAGTGCTGGTACGGGCGGTGCGAGTACACCTCGGCCCGCCTCAACACGGCCGAGCGGTTCAACGCCGAGTACGGGCACGTGGAGACCCGGCTGAAGGTGCCGCGCGGCCAGGGCATGTGGCCGGCCTTCTGGATGCTCGGCGCCGACTTCGGCGAGGTGGGATGGCCCGCCTCCGGCGAGATCGACGTCATGGAGAACGTCGGCTTCGAGCCGTCCACGGTCCACGGCACCCTGCACGGCCCGGGGTACTCCGGCGGCGGCGGCATCGGCGCGGGGTACACCCTGCCCGACGGCCGGCAGTTCGCCGACGACTTCCACACCTTCGCGGTGGACTGGGCACCGGACCGCATCAGCTGGTCGGTGGACGGGCAGGTCTACCAGACCCGCACCCCCTCCGACACGGGCGGCAACCCCTGGGTCTTCAACAAGCCGTTCTTCCTGATCCTCAACCTTGCCGTGGGCGGCGACTGGCCCGGCAGCCCCGACGAGAACACCGTCTTCCCGCAGGAACTCGTCGTCGACTACGTCCGGGTGACGACCAGCGACGCGGCCTGAGGGACGAGGCGCTCCCCCCGGACACGCGCCCCCGGCCCTGACACCGTCCGGTGCCAGGGCCGGGGGCCGTCACGTGGTCCCGGCCGAGGCCCCGGTTCCGGCACCCGCACCCGGGCGCGCCGGAGGCTCCCGCTCCGCCCGGTTCGCCGCGGGCGGAACGCCGAGCGCTCCCCCCGGCGGCGGACCGCTCCTAGGCTGAGGCGGTGAGCAACCACTCGGCGAACCCGAATCCAGACGCCCGCCGGGGCACCGGCCCCCGCGCGCGCGAGCAGGCGGTGAAGGAACCTCTCTGGCGGCAGGTGGTGGGCGGCGCCCTGCGCGGTGAGCGCCGGGCGCAGGGCCGCACCCTCAAGGAGGTCTCCGAGGCGGCGCGGATCTCCATGCCGTACCTCTCCGAGATCGAGCGGGGCCGCAAGGAGGCGTCCTCCGAGGTGCTGGCGGCCGCCGCCGGTGCCCTCGGCCTGAGCCTCGCGGACCTGCTGGCCCTGACCCAGCGCGACCTGGCCCCGGCGGACCGGCGGGCCCGGCCCGAGGCGTCGGCCGCGCCGTCCGCGCCGCTGCGGATCGCGGCCGTGACGCGACTGCCCGGCCGCCCGCCGGCGGGGAGCGGCCCGGCGCGGGCGGAGGTCCGGCTGGCCGCCTGAGGCCGAGGGGAGGCGCCCCGGCCCCCGTACCGGGGCGCCTTTCGTCAGACCAGCGGCCGCCTGCGGGTGAGCACCTCGTCGGCCAGGCCGTAGGCGACGGCCTCCTGCGCGGTGAAGACCTTGTCCCGGTCCGTGTCGGCCCGCAGCCGCTCCACGCTGTGCCCCGTGTGGCGCGAGAGCACCTCCTCCGTCTGGCTGCGGACCCGGGCCATCTCCTTGGCCTGCACGCGCAGGTCGGAGACGGTCCCCTGGCTGCCGCCGCCGGCCGGCTGGCCGAGCAGCACCCTGGCGTGCTCCAGGATCAGCCGCCGTCCCGGCTCACCGCCCGCGAGCAGGACGGCGGCGGTGGAGGCGGCCTGCCCGACGCAGAAGGTCGACAGGGGCGCCGACACGAAGGTCATCGTGTCGTAGATCGCCATCAGCGAGGTGTACGCGCCGCCCGGCGAGTTGATGTACAGCGAGATCTCCCGGTCGGGCGCCACCGATTCCAGGTGGAGGAGCTGGGCGATGACGACGTTGGCGACGCCGTCGTCGATCTCGGTGCCGAGGAAGATGATCCGCTCGGAGAGCAGGCTGCTGTAGATGTCGAAGGCCCGCTCGCCGCGCGCGGTGCGCTCGACGACGGTCGGGATCGTGTACTGCGCCATGTCAGATCCCCGCCTTCCGCCGCGCGCCCGTGGGGCGGACGTCGTCCAGGGTGTGCACGACCCGGTCCACCATCCCGTACTCCTTGGCCTGTTCTGCGGTGAACCAGCGGTCGCGGTCGCTGTCCCGGCTGATCTCGGCCTCGGTGCGCCCGGTGTGCTCGGCGGTCAGCCGCTCGACGGCGCGCTTGGTGAACTCCAGGTTCTCGGCCTGGATCGCGATGTCGGCGGCCGAGCCGCCGATGCCCGCCGAGGGCTGGTGCATCATGATGCGCGCGTTGGGCAGCGCGAACCGCTTGCCGGCCGTTCCCACCGTCAGCAGGAACTGGCCCATGCTGGCGGCGAACCCCATGGCGAGCGTCGACACGTCGTTGGGGATCAGCCGCATCGTGTCGTAGATGGCGAGCCCGGCGGTGACCGAGCCGCCGGGACTGTTGATGTACAGGCTGATGTCGGTGCGCGGGTCCTCGGCCGCCAGCAGGAGCAGCTGGGCGCAGACGCGGTTGGCGGAGGCCTCGTCGACCTGGGTGCCGAGCAGGACGATGCGCTGGGTGAGCAGTTGGCCGGCGAGCTGGTCGTCGTAGCGGGTGGGTGTGGTCTCCGCGTCAGCGGCCGACCAGGCGGTGTGCGAGGGCGCCATGTCCGTTCTCCTCAGGTCCGGTACGGGGCGCCGACGCGCCCCGGTGACCTCACTCTGGCCGCCGCCGGACGAGGGGAACCGGTTCTCTGCCCGGAGCAGATTCGCCACGGGCAGATCCTCGTCGCCGGGTGTGGCCCCTCACTTCCTCCGCTCCGTCTCCACGGTGGTCGTGACCCGCACCAGAGCGGGCCGGCGCGGAGTGGACCCGAACCCGAAGGAGACCGGGGGCTCGACGGGCGTGAGCCGCCCCAGCTCCCGGTCCTGCCAGGTGGCCCGCGCGGAGGTGATCCGCCGCAGGTCGTGGGCGCCGTACCACTCACGGCGCCCCCCGCCGGCGCTGCCCCGGGTCCGGACGCCGGGGAGCAGCCGCGCGGGAGTGTCGAGCAGGGCCGCCCAGGCGGGCCGCCGGGCGAGGCGCACGGGTACGGCGCGCAGCAGCGTCCCCAGCAAGGGCCGGCGTCCCACCGCGAACCCCAGCGCGAGCGAGCCGGCCGTCACCCGCCACTCCGCCCCGTCCACCGACACCCGGACCGGGACGACCCGCACGTCCTCGAAGCGGTAGGTGGCGGCGACGTGGGCCGCGACCTCTCCGGTGGGGGCGAGCAGGGTGCGGCGCCCGTCGGCCCCCTCCACCATGACGTCGCTGAACGCGCCGAACGGCGACCGCTCCCAGTGCCCGAGCACCAGGCGGGTCCCGGAGTCCGTACCGACCCCGGCGATCCAGCCCTCGAAACGCTGCCGCCGCTCTCCCACAGCCGCAGTCTGCGGTACGGTGCCCCGCCGCGCACCCGGTGCGCCGGCCCGGCCGACGGCGCGGGCCCCACGGAACGGCCGCCGGCTCAGGGCCGGTCGCCGGCCGCCGGATCGCCCGGGCCGGGCAGCGCGTCGAGCCGGCCGGCCAGTTCGGGGTGAGCGACGCGGAGGGCCGGTCCGGCCTCGCGCAGCGGGTCCAGGAGAGCGGCCGGGTCGTCGTGGGCGAGGGCCTCGTCGAGGCGGGCCACGGGTGGCCGGGCCGCCGGGGGGAGGCCGGTGAGGCTGGTGACCTGGGCGGCGAGGCGGCGCAGGTCGGCGGCGTGCTGCCGGGCCCAGGCGCTCCGGCCCCGGTCGGCGGCCCGGCGTACGCGGGTGGCCTGCACGCGCTGCTCGCCGGTGGTGCCCGCGGCTCCCGGGCGGTTGCGCAGGTAGCGGCGCTCGGCGGCCTGGCGGCTGGAGACGCCGAGCGGGCGCGCCAGCTCGGCCCAGCTCGCGCCCGCCTCGCGCGCCGTCTCGACCAGGCCCGGTTCCCAGACGGCGAGCTGCTCCCGCAGTCGCCGCAGCAGGAGCAGGCTGGCGAGGACCTCCTCGGCGCCCGCTCCCTCACGGGAGGTGCCGGTGGTGCCGGACTCGGCCGCGTCCACGGCGTCCCGGATGGCTTCCAGCGCCCCGGCGACCGCCAGGAAGGAGGCCGGGCCGGGGGTGAAGGGCGTCGAGGTCCGCCCGGCGGGGCCGGGCCGGTCGGCGGTGGTCATGGGGCCTCCTGTTACCGCGCGGGGCCGCGTACCGCGCACGGTGCGTCCGTCGTCGTACGGGTGACATCCGGGGCGTCGCCGCCTGGACGACACTCTGCTTGTCATCGTTGCGATGACATGTTACAACGGTGTCAGGTGAAGCGCATGGCATCAACTGCCTGGACTTCTGGAGGTGTTCACCCATGCTGATGCGCACCGACCCCTTCCGCGAGTTCGACCGGATCGCCCGGGAACTGGCCGGACCCGGCACCTGGAGCCGCCCGTCGGCGATGCCGATGGACGCCTACCGCGAGGGCGACACGTACGTGGTCTCCTTCGACCTGCCGGGCGTCGACCCGGAGGCGATCGAGGTCGACATCGAGCGCAACATGCTCACCGTCAAGGCCGAGCGGCGCCCGTCCGCCAAGGCCGAGGACGTGCAGATGGAGCTCTCCGAGCGGCCCCTCGGGGTCTTCTCCCGCCAGCTCGTCCTGGCCGACACCCTGGACACCGAGCACCTGCGGGCCGACTACGACACGGGCGTCCTCACCCTGCGGATCCCGATCGCCGAGCGCGCCAAGCGCCGCCGGATCAAGATCGGCCACGGCGAGTCCCGCAAGGAGATCACCGGCTGATCCGCCCGGAGCCGCGGGCCGGTATCCATCCGGAGCCGCGGGTCCGTATCCCTCCGGCGTACGGCCGGCCGTGCCCCCGCCCCACCGCCCCGCCCGGGGCCTCCGCGGACGCCTCAGGTGTCCCGGGGCCCCGGGCGCCGCGTGCCCGTCCTCCCCGCCGCACCCCGGCGGGCCGCCCTCCGACACGAAAGGCGACCAGCAGTGCCGTACGGCCCCCACCAGACCACGTTCCCCACCCCGTCGCCCGGCTGGACGCAGTTCCTGGAGGCCGTCCGCTACCGCGGGGTCTACCCGACCCGCGCACGGGCCGAGGAGGCCGTCCGCCTGGTGCTCGCCGGGCTCGGCCGCCAGCTCGACGGGGACCACCGCGCCGCACTGGCCGCGCGGCTGCCGGCCGAGGCGGCCCGTCTCCTCACCCGCGAGACCCCGGACACCACCGCGCTGACCGGCCAGGAACTGGTGGCGGACCTGGCCGCGCGCACCGGCGCCTCGCTCGCCACCACCCGCTGGGACACCGGCTCGGTCCTCACGGTCGTCGCCGAGCTGGCCGGCCCCGTCCTCCTGGAGCGGCTGCTCGACCGCCTCCCGCCCGGCCACGCCCTGCTCTTCGGCCGCGCGGAACTGAGTCAGCCCGCCGCCTGATCCCGCTCTCCTCCCCCGTCCCGCGTGGACGGCGCACCGGCCGTCAGGGAACGGATCACGGGGAGGGCGTCGGCCGCGAGCAAGGGGGCGCGCACATCGCGGTCCAGGCCGGGGAGGTAGCCGAGGAGCACGTCGGCCGGCCCGGTGACCTCGACCTCGCCGAGGACGGCGGGCAGCAGCACGGTCTCGGCCCGGCCGGGCTCCCCGCTCCACGCCCCGCTGCGCACCCGCACCGGAGCGCCGACGTTGGTGAGGATCTGCGCGGTGGCGAAGGCGTGCCGCAGCGGCTCTGCCGTCCCGGCGGTCCAGCGTTCGAGGGCGAAGTGACGGCTCGCGGTCAGAAAGACCCGCTCGACCCCGTCCCCGGCGGCGATCCGCAGACCGGGGGTGAACTCCGGCCGCGACGCGAGGTCCACCTGCCGCATCAGCATGTCGAGGTTGGCCGCGAACTCCTCGTCCCCGACCGGTGAGCCGTCCTCCATGTTCCAGCGCATGGCGTGCTGCTGGATGTCGGAGGTCTGCTCGATCTCGTGGACGAGGGTGGCGGGACCGAAGCTGTGCGGGGTCCCGCCGGGCACGTGGACGGTCCGTCCCGCCCGGACCGGCAGCCGGCGGAGGACCCGGTCGGACTCCTGGGCCTCCAGCGCGGTCCGCAGCTCATGTGCCGTCACCCCTTCCCTGACCCCGCACAGGGCGGTCGCCCCCGGAGCGGCGTCGAGGATGTGCCACGCCTCGGTCTTGCCGTTGGGCTGCCCCTCCAGGCGGCGGGCGGCCTCGTCGTCCGCGTGCAGATGGACCGGCAGGGCACCGGAGGCGTCGATGAACTTGGTCAGCACCGGGAAGCGCGTCCCCGACCAGCCGGGGCCCATCAGTTCCTCGGGCCGGTCGGCGACCACCTGGCGCAGCGACCGGCCGGCCAGCGGCCCCTCCTGGACCGTCGCGACGGCGCCCGAGACGTCGCTGCACTCCCACGTCTCGGCGATGCTCCATTGCGGCAGGCCGGTCTTTCCCAGATGCCGGGCGATGGCCTGGCCGCCGAAGACCAGCGGTTTGGCGAGGGCCGTCAGCCGCAGCGGGTACAGGCCGGGGAGGCGCCCTTTCACAGGATCGGCTGGCCGCCGGTGACCGCGATCCGGGCGCCGGAGACGTAACTGGCCTCGTCCGAGGCGAGCATCACGTGGACGGGCGCCAGTTCGGCCGGCTGGCCGGGCCGTCCGAGCGGCACCTCGGCCCCGAAGCTCTCCACCTGGTCCGCCGGCATGGTCGCCGGGATGAGCGGGGTCCAGATGGGTCCCGGCGCCACGCTGTTCACGCGGATGCCCTTCGGCCCGAGCAGTTGCGACAGCGAGCCGGCCATGTTCGCGATGCCTGCCTTGGTCACGTTGTACGGGAGCAGTTGCGGCGGCGGGGCGTCGGAGTTCACCGAGGTGGTCGCGATGATCGTCGCTCCGGGCCGCAGGTGCGGGACGGCGGCCTTGGCGAGGTGGAAGAAGGCGCTGATGTTGATCGCCAGGGTCCGGTCCCACTCCTCGTCGGGGATGTCCTCGACGGAGTTCCGGGTCATCTGGAAGGCGGCGTTGCTGACCAGGACGTCCAGCCGCCCGAACTCCCGGATCGCGGTGTCGACGACGGCGCGGCAGTGGGCCGGGTCGGCGAGGTCCCCGGGGGCCGGCACGCACCGGCGGCCGGCCTCCTCGACCCAGTGCCGGGTCTGTTCGGCGTCCTCGTGTTCGTCGAGGTAGGAGACGAGCACGTCGGCGCCCTCGCGGGCGAAGGCGATCGCCACGGCGCGGCCGATGCCGCTGTCACCGCCGGTGATCACCGCCGTCTTCCCGGCGAGCCGCCCCGAGCCTCGGTAGCTCTCCTCGCCGTGGTCGGGCTCGGGGCGCATCCGGGCGGTGGAGCCGGGCGGCGTCTGCTGCTGACGGGGCTGGGACATGGCACTCCCCGGAGGTGGTCGTGCGGGCAGGGGCCGCGCCCGCTCCGGCGACGGGCCCGGGGTCGCGCGCCGGCACCATGCTCACCCGCCGCCGGGGAGTGCGCCATCGGGCGGGGGCTGCCCGGCCCGCGTCGTCCGGCGTGCGGGCGGGGAGTCCCGGGCCTGGCGGTACGCCGTCGACGGACCGGCCCCGGGGAGCCGGTGACCGCCGTCGACCAGGCGGGGTCCGGCGACCAGGTGGCCGCGAGGGCAGGCACGGACGGCGCCCCCGGCCATACAGCCGTCCCGCAGGCCCGGACGACGGGAGTGGGCGGCCGGTCCTCGCGAGAAATCCGTTCGGGCCGCTCGCGTGCGCGTGCCAAGATGAAGAGCTTCACCCTCAACTCCCGCTCACACAGCCTGAGATCGAACGGAAGCAAGCGCGTGCCCGACGCCCCGGACCGAGAGACCACCGAGCCGGACGACTCCCCGTCGCCGGAGGACGACGCGCCCCCGCGGCCTGCCGCCGAAGAGGCCACCGAGGGGCCCTCCGACCGGAGCTCCGGGACCTCTCGGCCTGGCCGGGCCCGGACGAGGACGTGGGCCGCCGCCGCACTGGGCGTCGTCGCCAGCACGCTGCTGGCGACGGCCGTCACCACCTACTTCGACGTGTGGAGCAGCAGCCGCTCCCCCGTACCCGCGGGTCAGGGCCTGCACGTGGAGTCGGAGGTCTGGTGGGACCTGACCCGGGACACCAAGGCGGTGCGCGTGGCCGGTGCCGTGGACGTGGCGAAGCTGGAACAGGACGCCATGGACAGCGGCACGGCTCTGGACGGGCTGGTCGACGGCGGCAGCACCTACGCGGGAATGATGCGGGTCAGGGTCACCCTGATGAACTTCACCAAGGTCCCCGTCTCCGTCACCGAGGTCCGCGCCCGGGTCACCGGCGAGACGCCGGCACCGGGGGGAGACCTGCTCTCCTGCGGGGGCGCCGAGGGCAGCATCGGCATCACCCGCCTCCGCGTCGACCTCGGCAGCTCGGACAAGGCCGCGCAGGAGTACGACGGGGAGAAGGTCGTCGGGCACTACCCGGTCCAGGAGATGCAGCTCGCCAAGCAGGACGAGCCCGCCGTCTTCGACCTCCGGGTGGAGGCCGGCGACACGACCGCCTCCTACGTGCTGGACGTGGTCTACCAGCAGGGCACGGAGAAGGGCCGGGTCGTGGTGGACAACGGGGGGAAGCCGTTCGTCCTGGCGCCCGCCGAGGGCGAGGTCGACAGCGCGTACCGGTGCGACGAGGCCATGACCGGCTGGAAGAGGGTCCGGTGAACGGGCGCCGGGTCTTCCTCGTGGCCTTCCTCGTCACCGCTGCCGTATGGGCGGGTGTGGCGGTTCCGTGGGCGAGTACCGCCCGTGCCCCGGGCCCCGCCGCCGCGCCGGGACCCGGCGCCTCCGCCGGGCCGAACATCGCCGTCGAGGGCCGGGACCGGGCGGCCGGACGGCAGGCGCTGGGCCTCGCCTGGTCCTCCACCTGGTCCGCCACCGTCCCGAAGGGCTCGGCCGTGCCGGACCGGGCACTCGGCGCCGGCCGGTGTGCCGAGCTGTTCCGGTGGGCGACCGGCCGGTCCGCCGTCGCCCGGGGCACGGCCACCGCCGCGTTCACCCTGACGGCGCCCGAGGACCGCGGCCTGGTGGTGCGCTCGTTGCGCGTCGTCAAGGGCCGGGAGCTGCCCCCGCCCGAGGGGACGGACGTAGAATGTCTGGGAGCCGCCGACCACGGCCTCCCCCAGTCGATGGAGAGCTGGGGAAGGCTCAGCCTGGACCACCCGCGCGAGCTCAAGCTGAGCCGTTCGGCCGGTCCGGGCGGCACCGTCGGCGGCGTGATCGAGACGCGCACGGCCGACTGCTCCTGCGAGTGGTGGATCGAGCTGGAGGTCTGGGAGGGCGACAAGCGGCGGACCGTACGGATCGACGACGCCGGAGCGCCCTTCACCCTCGCGCCGCCGGTGGCGAGGATCGGCACCCCGGCCGACGGCGGCGCGCTGAAGTACGGCACCACGGACCTGGCGCTGGCCCGCGAGGGCGGTGCCGCCGACCGCCCCCCGAAGGGGCTGTCGGTGAGCGCCTCGCGGCTCCTGGCCGGCAACCTCCAGGAGATGTGGATGGTCGCGGACCGCGAGCTGCCGGAGGTCGGCCGCCTCACCGCCAACCTGGACGTGCCCGGCGCCGTCTGCCAGCACGTGGAGCGGATCCTCGTCGCCGACGGCGCCCTTCCGGCGGGGCGCGCCGCCTACGCCGTCAGCATCGTGGACCCCTCCGGACGCCAGGACCTCGACGGGATCGTCGACGTCTCCCTGAACGTCCGGAAGACCGTCCGCCAGGGCGCCCCGCCCACGGGTTACGGCTGCTACCCGGACAAGTGGGTACTGCGGAGCAACGACGGCCAGACGGCCGGGACGGCCCGCCTCTCCGGTGACACCCCCCACCTGCCGGTCCTCAGCGGCGAGCCCGTACGGCTCACCCGTGAGACCGAGGGCGCCCCCGCCACCGACGCGCTCTTCCT
This sequence comes from Streptomyces diastaticus subsp. diastaticus, assembly GCF_011170125.1. Taxonomy (NCBI): domain Bacteria; kingdom Bacillati; phylum Actinomycetota; class Actinomycetes; order Kitasatosporales; family Streptomycetaceae; genus Streptomyces; species Streptomyces diastaticus. The sequence goes on from NZ_BLLN01000005.1 coordinate 689,157, forward strand.
CGGTGTCGAGGCGTGGGGCCCCGACGAGGTCGAGTACCACTTCACCCTCGACGTCACCGTCGTGGACGGGTCCGGGAAACGCGCCCGCCACACCGTCGACGACGCGGGCCGCCCCTTCGTCCTCGCCGCCCGCCCGGACGGCATGGCTCCACGGCACGAGAAGCACGCCTCCTACGAGACCGGGCACCGGCTCGGCGGCTGACCCCGGCCCGGGCGGCTTCCGGACACGACGAAGGGCCGGTTCGGATCCCTCCGAACCGGCCCTTCCACGACTCTGACGAGTCGGGACGACAGGATTTGAACCTGCGACCCCTTGACCCCCAGTCAAGTGCGCTACCAAGCTGCGCCACGTCCCGGTGCCCGCCTGACCTGGGGGTTTCCCCCTGGTCGAACGCGCAGGAAAACCATACCTCACTTGGGTCGGTGGTCGCGCACCCCTTTCCCGCGGGGCCCTCTTGACCTCAAGTGGAGTTGAGGTCGCACGGTGTCCGTATGACGACGATCACTTCGGACACGGCCCCGTCCTACGAGGACATCCCCCGGCTCATGAGCCTCCAGACCGGCGACGAGAAGCACGGCGCGGCCGCCACCTCCACACTCGACCCGCTGTGGGTGCTGTACGACCGGGTGCTCCGCGTCACCCCCGGCACCGCCGACGACCCGGGCCGGGACCGCTTCCTGCTCTCCAAGGGCCACGGCCCGATAGCGTACTACGCGGTCCTCGCCGCCCGGGGCTTCTTCCCCGAGGAGTGGCTGAGCGGATTCGGCGGGTTCGGCTCCCCGCTCGGCCACCACCCGGACCGGACGCTCGTACCGGGCGTGGAGATCGGCAGCGGGTCGCTCGGCCACGGGCTGCCGATCGGCGTCGGGGTGGCGCTCGGGCTGCGCGCACAAGGGCTGACGGAGCCGAAGGTGTGGGTGATGACGGGGGACGCGGAGCTGGACGAGGGGTCCAACGATGAGGCGATCACCTTCGCCGGCCTGACCGGGCTGGACTCGCTGCACGCCGTGGTGGTCGACAACGCCTCGGCCAGCCATGCCGCCCCCGGTCACCTCGCGGCCCGCTTCGCGGTGGCCGGCTGGTCCGCGCGGACCGTCGACGGCCACGACCACGAGGCACTGCACCGGGCCTTCACCGCGCCCCACGCGGGCCGCCCGCACGTCGTCATCGCCCAGGTCGGCCACTGAGCCCTCCGGCTCCGCCCTCCCCTCCCCCTCCGCCCAGCTTCTTCGAAAGGACCACCCCGTGGACTCCATGCGTGACCGCTTCGCGGACACCGTGCACCAACTGCTGGACACGGACCCGCGCGTCGCCCTGGTCATCGCCGAGATCAGCCGCGACCGGCTCCAGGGCGCCATCGCCGCCCACCCGGACCGCGTCGTCAACGTCGGCATCCGGGAGCAGCTCCTCGTCTCGGCGGGCGCCGGACTCGCCCTCTCAGGACTGCGCCCGGTGCTGCACACCTTCGCCTCGTTCCTGGTGGAGCGGCCGTTCGAACAGGTCAAACTCGACTTCGGCCACCAGGACGTGGGCGGCGTGCTGGTCAGCTCCGGCGCCTCCTACGACATGGCGTCGGGCGGCTACACCCACATGTCCCCCGGGGACGTGGCCCTCCTCGACACCCTTCCCGGCTGGACCGTGCACGTGCCGGGCCACGCCGACGAGGCAGAGGCACTGGTCCGCGCCGCCGTCGGCGCCGGGGACGACAAGGTATACGTACGCCTCTCCGAACGCGCCAACGCCGAGGGGCGCGCCCTGGACGGCACCCGGTTCCGGCAGGTGCGTGAGGGCCGAGCCGGGGCCGCCGTGGTCGCCGTGGGGCCGATGCTGGACCCGGTCCTGGCGGCGACCGAGGGACTGGACCTGACCGTGCTGTACGCGACGACCGTGCGGCCCTTCGACGCGGCCGGGCTGCGCCGGGCCGCGGTCGACCCTGACCGGGGCACGGCCGAGGTGGTACTGGTCGAGCCGTACCTGGCGGGGACCTCGGTACGGGCCGTCGGCGAGGCGCTCGCCGTGGTGCCGCACCGGCTGCTGGGACTCGGAGTGGGCAGGGAGGAGCTGCGGCGCTACGGGCGGCCGGAGGAGCACGACGCCGCGCACGGCCTGGACGCGGCCTCCCTGCGCCGGGACATCAGCGCCTTTCTGGCGCCGGGGCGGGGCTGACCTCGGTGGCGGGCCCGGGGGAACCCGCCACCGTGCGGTCGTCGGCGCGTTCCAGGTTCCGGATGGCGGGGACGCCGAGCAGGAGCGCGCCGACGACCAGGGTCAGCAGGCCGCCGGAGACCAGGACCACGTCGGTGCCGAGGAGGCCCGCGGCGGGGCCCGCGAGCGCCTGGCCGACGGGCATCATGGCCAGTGATCCGGCCACGTCGTAGGCGTGGATGCGGTTGAGCACCTCGGGACGTACCTGGGTCTGGACGCTGGTGGCCCACATCACGCCCCAGAAGGACATGCCCGCGCCCGCCACGGCGGCGCCCGCGCACATCGCGGGCACCCCCAGCCCCGCCCCGACGGTGCCGGGGAAGAGCCCGAAGCCGATGACCGCGACGGCCCCGGCGCGCAGCATCCGGCGCGGCCGGGCGCGCAGCGCCAGCAGGCCGCCGACGACGGTGCCGGCACCGAGGGCGGAGTTGACCAGACCGTAGGCGCGCGGGCCGTGTTCCTGGACCACGTCGGCGGCCACCAGCGGCACCGCCGGGCCGGAGACCGCCACCATGAACAGGCCCCAGATGGCGATGACGCCCCACAGCCAGGTGCGGGAGCGGAACTCCCGCCAGCCTTCGACCAGGTCGCGGCGGAACGCCGCCCCGCCCTTCCCCGAGGAGGAGCGTGGCGCGGCGGGCGGCAGGCGCAGCAGGACCAGGCAGAGGCCGCTGAGGCCGTAGGTGGCGGCGTGGGCGAGGAAGACGCCGCCGGGCGAGACGAAGGCGACGAGCATACCGGCGGCGGCGGGACCGGCGAGGGACGTCACGGACTCGGCGACGCGGATGGCGCCGTTGGCGCCCTGCACGTCGCGGGCGAGGCGGGGGACGGTGCTGGCGACACCGGGCTGGAAGACGGCGGCGGCCGCGCCGTTGAGAGCGCCGATGACGCAGAGCTGCCAGAGGACGACGTGGCCGGTGAAGAACATGACGGCGGCCAGCGTCTGGGTGACCAGCCGGACGGCGTCGGCCCCGATCATCAGCAGCCGGGTGCTGACCCGGTCGGCGATCACCCCGCCGAAGATGACCAGCCCCGCGAAGCAGGCGACCGAGGAGGCCATGGCGAGACCCACCGCACCCGCCCCGTGGCCGTGCAGGAGGAGGCCGGTGGCGAGGGCGACGGGGAGCATGGTGTCGCCGAGCTTGGCCACGGCTCGGGCGGTGAAGAAGAGACCGAAGTCCCGGGACCAGAATCCCCGGCGGGGGTCCGGTTCGGTCTCCTTGCGGGTCGCTGCGGCCATGGCCGTCCGTCCTCCTCACGGTGGGCCGGGCCCGGGCGGGCGCCGCCCCGCGGGATCATGCCACGCGCGGGGCAGGACGGCTCGGGAATTTCCGGCCGGTCAGGCGCCGCCGGGGGCGGCCAGCTCCGGGTGCGCCTCCAGGAGGCGTCCGGGGGCGGCCTGCCGCCAGGAGTCGGTGAGGATGTCGCGGAGTTCGGCGAGGTCCTCGACGGCGGCGAGACGGACCCGGACCCACGCCGAGGACGCCTCGTGGTCGGCCACCCAGAACTTGTCCGGTTCGGCGAGGACCAGTTCGCCGCGTTCCTCCTTCGGGCAGCGGACGGCGACGGAGGTCTCGTCCTCGGGCATCGTGACGTACATCTTTCCCGCGACCCGGAAGGTCGGCATGGACCAGGCGATCTTCTCCGTGGTCTCGGGCAGCGAGAGGGCGATGGTGCGGGCGTCCTGGGCTTCGGCCATGGCCGGAGGGTAGGCGACGGCACCGACAAGGCCCGCCGCCCCGGTCACAGGGCGTGCGCGTCGAGCCAGCGGGTGAGGTCCTCGTGGACCTCGTCGCGGTTGGTCTCGTTGAGGATCTCGTGCCGGGCGCCCTGGTACACCTCGCAGGTGAGGTCCTCGACACCCGCGCCGCGCAGATCGGCGAGGAGGGCGTCGACCTGGGCCATCGCCTGGTGGCAGGGGTCGTCGGAGCCGACCGCGACGTGCACGGGCAGGTCGGCGGGCATCCGGGCGAGGCCGGCCGGGTCGTTGACCTTCTGGGAGGCGCGGAGCCAGTCGAGGCTGAAGCCGGCGCTGAAGGGGAAGCCGCACGCCTCGTCGGCGGCGTAGGCGTCGACCTCGGCCTCGTCGCGGGAGAGCCATTCGTAGCCGGTGCGGTGCGGGTAGGGCTCGTTGAAGGCGGCGAAGAGTTCGGGGACGAAGGACGAGACGTACGCGGGGCCGTGGGCCTCGATCTCCTGCTCCAGGCGGGCGGTGTCGCGTTCGGCGTCGGCACCGGGCAGGTCGCGGAAGGTGCCGGAGAGGAGGAGACCGGCGAGGTCGTCCGGGTACTCCTGGACGTAGTCGCGGGCCAGCATGGAGCCCATGCTGTGGCCGAGCAGCAGGACCGGGGCGCCCGGGTACAGGGCCCTGATCTGGTCGCCGACGGCCTTGAGGTCGGCGACGACGGCGCGCCAGCCGTCCTGTCCGGTGACGCCGAAGCCGCCGGTGAGCGGGGCGGTCGCGCCGTGACCGCGGTGGTCGGAGGCGACGACGCCGAAGCCGTGGCCGGTGAGGTGGCGGGCGAACCGGTCGTACCGCTGGGCGTGTTCCGCGGCGCCGTGGGCGATCTGGAGGAAGGCGCGGGGGCGCCCCTCGGGCAGCCAGGTGTAGGTGGCGACGGCGACTCCGTCGTGCGCGCTGAGGACCCCGGGACGGTGAGCGTTGCTGCCGGGTGCGGACGGGCTGGTCATCGTAAGGGCTCCCCTGGGTCGGCGTCGTCGGTGGCGCCCGGCCGGTGCCGGGCGTGCTCTGGCTGCCCCTCCCCGGTGCCGGGCCTCCTCATTCCTCGGCTGCGCCGACGGCCTGACGACCGCGGGGCCGACGGGCGGAGAACGGGTCGGCGCGACCGGGCGCGCGTGTCAGGATCGCCCGATGAGCACTTCACGGACCGAGTTGCTGGCCTGGCAGTCGGAGCTGACCTGGGCGCTGTTCACCCACCACCTGGACCGGCTGGAGCCGGAGGACTTCCTCCGGGAGCCCACCGCCCTCTGCTGGACGGTGCGTCAGGACACGGACGGCCGCTGGTGGCCGGACTGGGCCGAGACCGAGCCGGACCCGGTGCCCGTCCCGACGATCGCCTGGCTGACCTGGCACATCGGCTGGTGGTGGACGACCGCCACCGCCGTCGTACGCGGCGCCCGGCCGCCGGAACGGACGGAGATCGCCTGGCCGGGTGACGGGGCGACGGCCGTCGCCTGGATGCGCCGGCTGCGCGAGGAGTGGGCGGCGGCCCTCGACGGGCTGGACGACGCGGCGCTGGACGCCCCCTCGGCGTATCCCTGGGGCGCGGAGGCCGGTCTGACCGTCGGGCACACGGCGGCCTGGGTCAACGCGGAGCTGATGAAGAACGCCGCCGAGATCGGCCAGCTCCGGCTCCGGTACGCCGTATCCCGGTGACCGTGGTGCTCAGGGGCCTCCCGGGTCGCGGCGCTGGAGCTGTTCGGTCAGCTCGGCCGCCATCGCCTTGATGGTGTCGAGTCCGGCCCGGCCCCAGGGACGGGGCCGGGTGTCGACGACGCAGACGGTGCCGAGCACCAGGCCGGTGCGGTCGATGAGCGGGGCGCCCAGGTAGGAGCGGATGCCGATCTCGTCGACCACCGGGTTCCCGGCGAACCGCGGGAAGTCGCACACGTCCTCCAGCACGAGCGCCTTGCGCCGTGCCACCACGTGCGGGCAGTAGCCGTGGTCGCGGGCCATGTGCCGGAAGGCGCTCGCGGGTGGCGCTCCCCCGGCGAGCGGCCCGGCCGGGGTGTGCAGCCCGGCGAAGAACTGGCCCCCGGTGCCTATGAAGTTGACCATCGCGTACGGGGCGAGGGTGAGGTCGGCGAGCCTGGTGGCGAACGCGTCGAGCCCCGCGTCGGCGTGCCGGCCGAGGCCGAGCACTCCCAGCCGCTCCTCACGGGCCGGGGCCTCGGGGTCGGCGGGGGTCAGCAGCAGGTGGCCGAGCGGGTCGTACGTCACAGCCGTACTCCTCGGCTCTCGGCGGGGTACGCGGCGAGCAGGTGCCGGACGAGGGTGAGCAGGGCCTGCACGGCCGAGCTGGAGATCCGGGCGTCACAGCGGACGACGGGGACGTGCGGGCCGAGGTCGAGCGCCGCGCGTACCTCTTCGGGCCCGTAGCGGTGCGCGCCGTCGAACTCGTTGACGGCGACGACGAAGCTCATGCCGCGCTGCTCGAAGAAGTCGACGGCGGCGAAGCAGTCCTCCAGGCGGCGGGTGTCGGCGAGGACGACGGCGCCCAGCGCGCCTTCGGACAGCTCGTCCCACATGAACCAGAAGCGTTCCTGGCCGGGGGTGCCGAAGAGGTACAGGACGTGCCGGCTGTCGAGGGTGATGCGCCCGAAGTCCATGGCCACGGTGGTGGTGGTCTTGTTCTCCACTCCCTCCAGGCTGTCGGTCTCGGCGCTGATGGTGGTGAGGAGCTCCTCGGTGCTGAGCGGGGCGATCTCGCTGACCGCACCCACGAAGGTGGTCTTCCCGACCCCGAACCCGCCCGCGACCAGGATCTTGAGCGCGGTGGGAAAGGGGTCAGAGCCGTCGTCGTAGTCCATCGAGCACTGCCTCCAGCAGGGACCGGTCGGTGGGGTGGAAGTAGTCGGGGGCCCGCGTGGTCAGGGCGCCGCAGTCGACCAGGTCGGAGAGGAGCACCTTGGTGACGACGGCGGGCAGCCGCAGCTGCCCGGCGACCTCGGCGACGGAGGTCGGCACCTCGCAGAGCCCGAGGACGTCGCTGTGTTCGGGGCCGAGGTGGCCGAGCGGCCGGGTGCCGGTGGACATCACCAGGGACATCAGGTCGAGTGCGGTGGTCGGTCTGGTCCGGCCGCCGCTCACGGTGTACGGACGGACGAGGCGCCCGGCCGCCTCGTCCAGCCAGGGCCCGTCCTGCGGGAGGGCCATGGTCAGTTCCTCATCGCCGTGGGTTCGGGGGCGGGCCGGCGCGGCGGGGTCACCAGATAGGGCCGCACGCTCTTGACCAGCATCGCCATCTCGTAGCCGAGGACGGCGGCGTCCGCCTCCCGGCCGGCCAGCACGGTCAGGCAGGTGCCGGACCCCGCGGTGGAGACGAAGAGCAGGCTGGTGTCGAGTTCGACGACGACCTGCCGTACGTCGCCGCCGCCGCCGAAGCGCGCACCCGCGCTGCGGCCGAGGGAGTAGAGACCCGAGGCGAGGGCGGCGAGGTGGTCGGCGCTGTCCGGGTCGAGGCCGTGCAGGGCCTTGACCAGGCCGTCGGCGGAGAGCAGCACGGCACTGTGGGTGTGCGGGACCCGCTGGACCAGTCCGCTCAACAGCCAGTCGAGGTCGGAGGCATGGCCGGTCGGCGCATCGCTCGCCATGGTGGATCGACTCCTTGCATACATGGGGGAACCTGTGGGGCTACGGGTACGTGGAGACTCTCGGGAACGGGCCCGGGCGCCCGGCCTCACCCGGACCGGTGCGCGGGGCCGGCCTCGGGCGCGGGGCCGGCGGGCCGCTCGTCCTGGGCCTCGGCGAGGCCGATCCCCCGGCGGAAGGCCGCCATCAGCCCGGGATCGTGGCCGACGTGGGGCAGTTCGCCGGTGCGGGCGACAGGGCCGTTCCGCAGTTGCGGGGCGAGGTGTTCCTGGGCGCGGCGGCGGGGCAGGGCGGGCCGCTCGGGCGGCCGGTCCTGGAGGGCGTTGCCGAGGACCAGGGGGGAGGCGGCATTGGCCTCGACGGTGTCGCGGTGCTCCGGCCGGATGCCGGGGCGGGCCTCGGCGGGGGTCGGCCGCTGCTCCCCGGCGTCACGGACCGGCAGCGTACGGGGCCCGGGCACGGCGGGGCGGACCGTCGGGGCGGGTTCCGGCGGCGCGGCGTGCTGCCTCCGGGACACCGTCTGACGGCGGGTGGCGCGGGTCGGGAGGGGCGGCGGGGTGCCCTCGGCGGGGGCGGACGACCGGGCCGGGGCCTCGCCCGGGACGGCCCGCACCGACGGTTCGGGGACGTGGTGCGGCGGGCTCGGCGCGGGCTCCTCGTCGACGGGGAACGGGTCCGCGGCGGGCGGGCCGAGCGGCTGCTGGGCCGCCGACCCGGCCGACGGCGCCTCGGGGCCCTCACCGGTGGGCGCCGGCACGCCGGTGAGGGCCGCCGGAGCGGCGGCGTCGGGGACGGGCTCGGGGGCGGCCGGCGCGTCGGGCACGGTACCGAGCAGGGTGGCGGGCAGGACCAGGACGGCCTGGGTGCCGCCGTAGATGTTGGACTGGAGGCGGACGGCGACGCCGTGGCGGCGTGCGAGGGTGGCGACCACGTACAGGCCGATGCGACCGTCCTGGAGGAGGCTGGCGACGTTGACCTGGTCGGGGTCGGCGAGCAGCTCGTTCATCCGGCGCTGCTCGTCGCCGGGCATGCCGAGCCCGCGGTCCTCGACCTCGACGGCGACCCCGGCGGCGACGCGGCTGGCGCGCAGCAGCACCTGGGTGTGCGGGGCGGAGAACACGGTGGCGTTCTCGACCAGTTCGGCCAGCAGGTGGATGGTGTCGGCGACGGCGTGGCCGCGTACGTCGCCGTCGATCGGAGGTACCAGCTTGACCCGTGAGTACTGCTCGACCTCGGCGATGGCGGAGCGCAGCACCTCGGTCATGGAGACGGGCCTGCTCCACTGGCGGCGGGACATCGCACCGCCGAGGACCGCGAGGTTCTCGGCGTGGCGGCGGATGCGGGTGGAGAGGTGGTCGACGTGGAAGAGGCCCTTGAGCAGATCGGGGTCCTCGACCTGGTTCTCCAGTTCGTCCAGGAGCTGGATCTCGCGGTGGACCAGCGACTGGAGGCGGCGGGCGAGGTTGACGAAGACCTCGACCTTCTGTTCGCTGCCGGCCTGGCTGGAGAGCTGGGCCGCCTGGGACACCGCCTGCACGGCCATCCGGTGGGAGCGGTGGAGTTCTTCGCCGAGCAGGTCGAAGCCGTCCCCGCGCGGTGCGAGGGGACGGGGCTCGGCGGTGGGCCGCTCGCCCCGACGCAGGGCGTCGACGACGTCGCGCAGCTCGGCCTGGTTGCGGACGCTGGTGCGGCGCAACTGCCCGGCCCGGTCCAGGATGTTCCGCGCGGTGCGGTCGGCGGCCACGGCCGCGACGGCGATCCCGGTGAGTGCCACGGCGGCGGCTCCGGCGAGGATCGCCCAGAGCAGGTGGGGGCTTCCGCCGCCGCCGGCCGACCGGAGCGCGTAGAGCACCGCGGCGGCGCCGCTGAGGGATACCGCGACGGCCGGAAGGACCGCGATCCGCAACAGCTGAGGCCGTATGTGCGCCTCGGGGAGCTGCTGGGCGGCTCTGCCGTGCCGGCCGCCGCCCTCACGGCGGTCCGCCCGGGTGGCGGCCGGTGCGCGTAGTTGTGACATCGACGTCCTCGGAAGAAACCCCCCGGTCCGGCGTGGGGCGGGGGTGCGGTAGCGGGGCTCCTGGTGGGGCGCGGCGCCGGGGTGCGCGATGCGTGGCGGGCATGCGGCGCCGGTCCGCGAGGGCAGCGCGGACACCCTGGCGTGGGCTCCGCGCTACCTGACGGACACACACGGTAGTCATCAAAGCATCCCGCGTGGTGGGCGGTTGACCACTTGGACGGACAGCACCCCACTCCCGGACGACAGTTCGCACACCAGCACGAACCCTCGGTGGGGGCAGGCGTTCGAAGGCTCGCGGAGGCCGGCGCGGAGAGGAGCCGGACGACGCGCGGCTGCCCTGGCAGGGCTGTGCTCCGCACACACGTCCGGCGTGGACCACACAGGTGCGGGCGCTGTGCGCGAGCGCGCGAAGCGAAGGCACGGGCGACACCTCCCCGACGCGCCCCGGGAGCCGAAGCGTCAGGGCGACCGCGAGGCGGAGGGACCCGAGGGGGGTGGCCGAGGTCGTGCGGTTCTCTCACCCGCGGGGCCTGACTCGCGGCGTCGTCGCCTGGGCCGACGCACTGCGCACGGCAGGCCACACGGCCCACACGCCCGACCTGTTCGAGGGGGCACCTTCAGCTCGCTGGAAGAGGGCGGCGATCACGCCGGGGGCGTCGGCTCCGGCGAGATCACCGAACGCTGCGCGCGGGCGGCCGGGCACCTGCCCGGGGACGTCCTCCACGCCGGCCCGTGCTGCCCGCCCAGCAGCTCGCCCGGACCCGGCGGGGCACGCTGGGCGCGCCCCCGGTCCGTGCCCGTGTCCCCGTCCCGGAGTTCGGCACCGCCCGGCCACGCGGCGTACCGGTGCAGGTCCACGCGACGGAGGGCGACCCGCTTCTCCCGAGGACATCGAGCCGCCCGCGCACTCGTCGCCGGCCACGCCGGCACGCAGCTGTTCCCGTTCCCCGGGGACCAGCACCTCTTCGCGGACGCTTCGCCGCCTTCCGATCGCGGCGGGCGGGGTGACGACGGTGCCGGACAGCGGCGGCCGCCACGGCCACGGCGGGCGGGCGGCGTGGGCGGTGGGCTTGAGGCCCGGTCGTCGACGACGGCGGAGCGCGCCCGCGCCGAGCGTCTCGGCGCGGGCGGGCGGGGCGGCTCGCTCGGCCGTCCCACCCGGGCGGGGCTCAGCTCTCCGGGGCCGCCAGGTCCAGCGCCACCCGCGGTTCCTCGGCGGGCGGCCAGGTCTCCCAGCCCCCCTGGGGTGCATTCGCGGCCACGGCCCGCCACCAGGGATCGGCGGCGGGGGCGCGGGCCGGGACGACCGGCTCGCCGGGGCGCGGTGTGATGACCTGCTGGCCCGCCCGGCGGGCGGCGGACAGGGTGCGCTCGGCCGGTTCCTCCCAGGGGTGCAGGGCGAGGTTGAAGGTGCCCCAGTGGATCGGCAGCAGCACACCGTGCGGCGAGCCGCCCTGGAGGTCGAGCTGGGCGCGCAAGCCCTCGTCGGGCGTCATGTGGATGTCCGGCCAGGGCCCGGGGTCCCGCGTGGCGCCACCCCGGCTGTACGGCAGGAACTCGCTGTACGCGCCGATCTGGATCATGGTCGCGTCGAACGGGCCGTGCTCGGCGCCGATGTCCCGGAAGCCGGGGAAGTAACCGGTGTCGCCGCTGTGGAAGACCCGGTGGTCGCCGCCGCGCACGGACCAGGAGGCCCAGAGGGTGTGCTGCTGGTTGCGCAGGCCGCGCCCGCAGAAGTGACGGGCCGGGGTGGCGGTCAGGGTGACCCCGGCGACCTGCGTGGCCTCGCGCCAGTCCAGCTCCCGCAGCCGGCCGGCGGGGACGCCCCAGCGCTCCAGGTGCGCGCCGACGCCGAGGGGGACCACGAAGACCGTGCCGGTGCGCAGCAGTGCCCGGATGGTGGGCATGTCGAGATGGTCGTAGTGGTCGTGGGAGATCACCACGGCGTCGACCGCCTCCAGGGCCCGCAGCGGCACCGGCGCCGGGTGCAGGCGGCGCGGCCCGGCGAACCCGAACGGGGAGCAGCGCTCGCCCCAGACGGGGTCGAAGAGCAGCCGCGCGCCGTCGATCTCGACGAGGACACTGGAATGGCCCATCCAGGTGAGCCGCAGCCCCTCGGCGGGCGGCCGGGCCAGGTCCGCGACGGTGGTGGGGTGCAGCGGGACCGGGCCCGCCGGAGCCCGACGCGCGCGGGCCTCCTTGCCCAGGTAGGCACGGACCAGGTCGCGCGGCGTCGCCTCGGACGGGGTCGGCGGCCCCCCGTCCGGGTTGCGGAACGAGCCGTCCGCGAAATTCGGCGAGCTGCGGATACGCCGCAGGCGCTCCCCCGAGGGGTCGCCGCCGAACGAGGCGGGCCGCAGAGCGCGGAGCGCGGGATTCGGGCTACGGAAACCGGACACGGTGCCTCCAGAACTGCGGTCAGATGTTCCATTGTCGACCAGACCACCGCACGGGGCCGGTGCGACGTCCTCCGCTCAGGCCGTCGCACCGGCCCCCCACGACCCGGCCGCGCACCGCCGACCACCGACGCCTTCCACCCTTTCCCCCGCCGAAACGGACCGGCCACGGGCCACGGCGGCGGCCCGGGAGAGCCTCGCCCGAAACCTCCGGACACGTCCACGCGGAGCGGGCGACGCCCGCACCGCCGGCCGCCCGCACCGCAGTCGGAGTCCGGCCCGGGCGGGCCGGACCGCGGCCGCCTCGCGCCTCCGCGCCGACGGCGGATCCCTGTACCGTGAGCCGCGGTCGGCCGCTCTTCGTCGTCCACACACTCGCGACGACCAGCCGTGCCCCCGTCCGTCCGTCTCGACAAGGAGCGTCGCGTGACCGATCGTCCAGACACCCAGGAAGCCCGGACCGACGAGGACGACGTGCGCCTCATCGAGGAGATCTTCGCCGAGCTGGGCTCGGCCTTCGCCGAGCACGACGCGGCGAGGTTCGACGAACGGTTCACCGCGGACATCGTCTTCACCGCGGTGAACGGCGTGCGTTTCTTCGGGTGGGAGGAGATCCACGCGTATCACCGCGAGCGCCTGACGGGACACGCGGAGGGAATCAGCACCTGGTACGAGATCGAGCGCGTCACCTTCCCGGCCCCGGACGTCGCCGTGGTCTTCTTCCGGCAGCCCGTCGTCGTGTCCGGCCATGAGCGCGCCAACGTGGGGACGTGGGTGCTGGTGAAGAGGGAAGGACAGTGGTGGATCTCCGCGGGCCAGAACACCGGTGTCGCCGTGACCGCGTGACCAGGCGCCAGGCGCGCGGGCCCGTCACGCGCTCCCCTCAGGGTCCGCGCGAGGCCGTGCCCTCCGGCAGGGGCCGGCGCGCGGCCTGCGGCACGGCCGCGCGCCCCCGAGCGAAGCGCGCGGCGCCGCCGCCCGGGAAAGCCCGGCCGGCGCCGGGGCCACCGCGTCCCGCGCCGCCGGGTACGCCACACGCCCGGCGCCCGGTCCGGAGCCGCGGGCTCAGAGCGGCAGCAGGTCGGGCCGCTTGGCGGTGACGTGGTCGCCGGAGGAGACCCCGCGCAGCCGCCGGCCGATCCACGGCACCAGGTACTCGCGGGCCCACTGGATGTCGTCGCGGCGCCCGTCGAGCGGAGTGCGCGGCGGCTGGGCGGGCCACTCCTGCTCGGGGTCGGCGGGGACGTCGAGCCCGAGGATCTGGGCGGCGCGCAGCGCCACCCGGGTGTGGCCCTCGGCGGAGAGGTGCAGCCGGTCGGTGTCCCAGGCCCGCCGGTCCTGCACGGAGCGCAGCGACCAGAGGTCGAGGACGGGGCAGCCGTACCGGTCGGCGATGGCCCGGACGTGACCGTTGTACGTGGCGACCTTGCCGCGCAGGTGCTTGAGGACCGGGACCCCGCGGGTGTCGAAGCCGGTGGTCAGCATCACGGTCCCGACGTCCGAGGTGAGGGCGGTGACCGCCTTCTCGAACCGCTCGGCCAGGTCGTCGGGGTCGGTGCCCGGGCGGATCACGTCGTTGCCCCCCGCGCAGAAGGTCACGAGGTCGGGCGAGAGTTCACGGGCCCGCGGCACCTGGTCGGCGACGATCTGGTCGAGCAGCTTCCCGCGCACCGCCAGGTTGGCGTACCGGAAGGCGTGTTCGGGCTGCCGGTCGGCGAGCAGGACGGCCAGGCGGTCCGCCCAGCCCACGAAGGCGCCGTCGGGGCCCGGGTCCCCCACCCCTTCGGTGAAGCTGTCGCCGACTGCCGCGTAGGAGGTGAAATCTGGAGGAAGGGAAGTCGTCTCTGCTGTCACGCCGCACATCATTCACCTCGTGAAGTGAGTTACGCCACCGTAGGAAGGGGTTGACGCGGGTGACAAACACCACCGCGCGAAGTCGCCCCGGAGCGGAATAGATGCACGGGGCACCCAGGCGGCCGGGAGGGCGGTCGCTCGGCCCGGCGTGCGCCCCGCCCGTGCCGCCGCCGCGCCCCCTGTGCCCGGGTCGGGGCGGACCGGGGCACGTCCGCGCCGGCCACGGGTGCGAACACCTGTCGTATCGTCGAGGCGCGCCCGCCCGCACCCGAGCGGCGGCCGACCGGGAGGAGCCCACGTGACGCAGCAGTCCCCGTCGACGAGGTCGGAGTCGATGCCGGAGCCGGAGCTGACCGGGGTGCGGAACTTCCGTGACGTCGGTGGCCTGCCGACGGCCGACGGGCGCCGGGTGCGCGCCGGGCAGCTCTTCCGCAGCGGCCACCTGGCCCACGCGACCGAGGCGGACTCGGGCTTCCTCAGCGGGCTCGGCCTGCACACCGTCTTCGACTTCCGCAACAGCGCGGACCGGGCGCTGGACGGCCTCGACGTCGAGCTGCCCGGGGTACGCAACGTGAACATCCCGCTGAGCGACCCGGCGGACGGCGCGGGCTTCTGGAAGATGGTCCGCGAGGGCGACCTGCCGCAGCTCCGCTCGCTGCTGGGCGACGGCAAGGCCGAGCTGCGGATGACCACCTCGTACCGCGAGATGGTCACCGGGCGCACCGCCGAGCACAGCCGGGTCCTGCGCGCGCTCGCCGAGGAGAGTGTCCCGGCACTGATGCACTGTGCGGCGGGCAAGGACCGCGCGGGGCTCTCCGTCGCGGTCACCCTGCTGGCGCTCGGCGTCGGCCGCGAGGCGATCGAGGCGGACTACCTGGAGTCCAACGCACTGCACCGCCGCTACCGGATACGCCGCGCCTCCGACTCCCCCGACGCGCTGTCGCCGGAGGTGATGGAGCTGCTCAGCCCGCTCTTCGAGGCCCGCACCACCTACCTCGCGGCGGCCTTCGAGACGATCGACGCCACCTGGGGCGGCACCGAGCGGTACCTGACCGAGGGGCTGCGGCTCACTCCCGGACTGCGGGAGCAGCTGCACGGCCGCCTGCTGGAGTGAGCCGGGGGCTCACTGGGCCCTGCTGCCCACCTCGAAGAGCAGGTAGAGGAAGCCGCCCAGGAGGTGGCCGACCACCACGTAGACCAGGAGCCTGATCCACAGGCTCGGCGGCAGGCGCTCCTCCATGTCGCGGCGAGGGCGGGCCCGCTCCCCCTCGGTGGTCACGGCGGTCTCGGGTTCGGGTCGCTCGCTCATGCGGGGCCTTTCGGGTTCGGGTGTCCCGGGCCGAGGCACGGGGCGCCCGGGCTCTGGAGCAGGGTGTGGACGAAGAGGAGTTCGGCGCCGTCGTCGTCGGCGGCGCCGATCCGGTGCGGGGTCAGCGAGTCGAAGTGGGCCCCGTCACCGGGGTGCAGCAGGTGGTCGCTGTCGCCCAGCCGCAGCCGCAGCCGCCCCCGCAGGACGTGCAGCCACTCCTCGCCCGGGTGGACCCGCACCATGTCGCCCTGCGCGCCGTAGGGCACCCGCACCCGCAGCGCCTGCATGGCGCGGCCGGAGCCGCCGGCCGGCCAGTAGGTCCAGCCCCCGGCGGGGGCCGGCTCGGCCTCGGCGCCCCGGATCACGGCGTGCCGGTCGCCCCCCGTCTCGCCGAGCAGTGCGGAGACGGTCGTACCGTAGACACGGGCCAGTGCGAGCAGCATCGGCAGGGAGGGCTGGCGCTGCCCGGTCTCCAGCCGGGAGAGGTGGGCGGCCGAGAGTCCGGCACCGCGGGCCGCCGTCTCCAGGGTGTGGCCGGCGCGGCGCCGCAGCTCACGCAGGTGGGGTGCGACGGCGGGGAGGTCGCCCGGGACGTCCGGACGGTCGCTGCTCATACCGTCATTGAGCCAGATTCATGCCTCCGGGGCAAGTTTCTTACCTGAGAGGCAAACCGCCCGCCGTCATGCGGCGGCCGGGTCGGCGCCCGCAGGTCAGCGGGTCACCGCCTGCCTGACCAGGGTCCGCCCGAACTCCCACAGCAGCCCGCCCTCGTGCGCCTCGTCCATGACCTGGGTGAACGCGTCCACGAAGCGGTCCACGTCCGCCTCGTCCACCACCAGCGGCGGGATCAGCTTGATCACTTCCAGGTGGTCGCCGGAGACCTGGGTGAGGATGCGGTGGCGGTGCAGCAGGGGGGCCACCACCATCTGCGCGAAGAGCCCCTTGCGGGCCGCCTGGAGCATCGCCCACCTGCTGCGCAGCCGCAGTGACCGGGGCCGGCCGAACTCGATGCCGATCATCAGCCCGCGCCCGCGTACCTCGTGCAGCAGTTCGTAGCGCGGGACGAGGGCGGCGAGGCGGGAGCGCAGCCGCTCCCCCACCCGGCGGACGTGCGCCACGGTGTCCTCGCTCTCCATGACGGCGAGGACGGCGAGCCCGGCGGCCATCGCCTGGGCGTTGGCGCCGAAGCTCGCCGAGTGGACGAGGACCCGGTCCATCGAGGAGTACACCTTGGTGAAGACCTCGTCGGTGCCGAGCGTGGCGCCGACCGGGACGTACCCGCCGGAGAGCGCCTTCGCCAGGCAGACCAGGTCGGGTTCCACACCGGCTTCGTGCTGGTGGGCGTGGAAGTCGCCGGTGCGGCCGAGCCCGGTCTGCACCTCGTCGGCGATGAGCAGCGCCTTGTGGCGGTGGAGGAGTTCCTGGGCGGCACGCAGGTAACCGGGCGGGGCGGCGTGCACGCCCTTGCCCTGGATCGGCTCGACGATGAGAGCGGCCACGTCCCCGGCCCGCAGTTCGCGGCGGAGCGCGTCGAGGTCGCCGAGGGGCACGGCCGTGTCGGGGAGCAGCGGCCCGAAGCCGTCGCGGAACGAGCGTTCGCCGTTGACGGAGAGGGATCCGGTGGTCAGGCCGTGGAAGGAGTGGGCGCAGTGCAGGACGCGCGGCCGGCCGGTGGCGCGGCGGGCGAACTTCAGCGCGGTCTCGACGGCCTCGGTGCCGCTGCTGGAGAAGAAGGCGCGGTGCAGGTGCGGGGTGTGGGCGAGGAGCCGCTCGGCGAGCAGGCCCGGCAGTGGCGGGCAGTCGAAGCGGGTGAGGTCGGCGAGGGAGAGGTCGAGGACGTCGTGCAGGGCCTGGCGGATCACCGGGTGATGGCGCCCGAGGCCCATCACGCCGAACCCGGCGAGCATGTCGAGGTGGTCGTTGCCCTCGGCGTCCCAGAAGTGGGCGCCCTCGGCGCGCTCGTAGACCTTGTCGAAGCCCAGGGTGCGCAACATGCGGGGCAGCTGCGGGTTGAGGTGGCGGGCGTGCAGCGCGTACCGCTCACCACCGCGCTCGGTGAGGAGCCGCCGCAGGTCGAAGGCGGGGGCGGGCCCGGCGCCGGTCGCCGGTGTGCCGCCGTCGACGGTGGTCATGGGTGGGTCCCCCTCTCGGTGGCGCGCGCCGGGGCCGGGCGGCGGGTGCCGCACGGCCCCGGCGGGCGTCAGGCGCGGTTGCTGGTGACGGTCTCGCGGGCGGCGCGCAGCGACTCCTTGAGGGAGCCCATGGTCGCGAGGACCGCCGTCGGTTCGTAGCCGCAGTGCGCCATGCAGTTGGCGCAGCGGGGGTCCTTGCCCCGGCCGTACTTGTCCCAGTCGGTCTCCTCGATGAGCTGGCGGTACGTGGGGACGTAGCCGTCGCTCATCAGGTAGCAGGGGCGCTGCCAGCCGAAGAGGGAGTAGTTGGGGATGGCCCAGGCGGTGCAGGCGAAGTCCGCCTTGCCCTCCAGGAAGTCGAGGAAGAGCGGCGAGTGGTTGAGGCGCCAGCGGCGGCGGTTGCCGTCCGCGAAGGTCTTCCGGAACAGCTCGCGGGTCTGCTCGACGCCGAGGAAGTGCTCCTGGTCGGGCGCCTTCTCGTAGGCGTAGGCCGGCGAGATCATCATCTCGTCGACCTTGAGGTCGTCGTTGAGGTAGTTGAGCACCTCGATGATGGTCTGCGGGGTGTCGGTGTTGAAGAAGGTCGAGTTGGTGGTGACGCGGAAACCGCGGCGCTTGGCCTCCTTGATCGCCGCGACGGCCTCGTCGAAGACGCCCTCCTTCGCCACGGACTCGTCGTGCCGCTCCCGCAGCCCGTCGATGTGCACGGCGAACGCGAAGTACGGGGAGGGGGTGAACTTGTCCATCTTCTTACGCATCAGCATGGCGTTGGTGCAGAGGAAGACGTACTTGCGTTTGGCGACGAGCTGGTTCACGATCTCGTCGATCTGCGGGTGCATCAAGGGCTCACCGCCCGCGATGGACACCATCGGCGCGCCCGACTCCAGAACCGCGCCGACGGCCTGGGCCACCGGCATGCGCTGCTTGAGGACTCCGGCGGGGTGCTGGATCTTTCCGCACCCCTCGCAGGCGAGGTTGCAGGCGAACAGGGGCTCCAATTCGACGATCAGCGGGAACTTCTCCCGCCTGCGCAGCTTCTGTTCGGCGAGATACGTCGCCACCTTGATGGTCTGGCGGAGCGGCATGGCCATCTGGCTCACCTCCGGGGGAGCAGCGAGGAACGGTGCCATTCATGGAAAGCGGGGATCACGGCACGAAGTACACGGAAAGCCGATATTCCACCGCGTACCGTTCCGATCCGGACCAGCTCATGCTCTGGAGCGTCCACGACCACCCGGACGGCCGCAACCCGGCGCGGTCCGGTGCGGCGGGCCGTGTACAGCGTCGCGGCCGACTCCATGTCGACGGCGACGGCCCCCTGGGACCGCAGCCGGGCCCGCTCCGGGCCGCGCACCACGTGGTCGCAGCCGGTGAGCGGGCCGGTGTGCACGGTGCGGCCCGGCACCGCGCGGGCCACGGCTGCGGCCAGTACGTCGGCCTCGGCGCAACGGGTGACGCCGCGCGGATCGCGGACCTCGTCGGCGACGACCAGGTCGCCGGGGCGCATGCCGGAGCCGAGGCCCGCGCAGAACCCGGTGGCGACCACCGCGGCCCCGGCCAGCGCCGGGTCGCGCAGCGCCTCGGCGACGGCCCGGTCGGCGGCCTCGGGCCCCATCCCGGTCCGGAGCACCCGGGCCGGCGCGGCCCGGACACGGGTACCGGTGCGCAGGGCCAGCCGCTCGATGGTGAGGGCGCAGGCGATGACCAGGGGCGCCGGGCCGGCCGCCGGATCCGGCAGGGGCCCGGCGGTCGTGGGGCGCGTCATCAGGCGGCCTCGGGTGCTGCTCCGCGGGTGTACCGGCCCAGCGCCGTCAGCGGGAAGACCTGCCGGTACAGGTGGTAGTTGATGGAGAAGTCCCAGGGGAAGCCGGTGCCGGTGTAGTAGGGCTCGTCCCAGCTTCCGTCCTCGTGCTGGGTGTCGGCGAGGAAGGCGACGCCGCGCCGGGCGGCGGCGCTCTCGCGTTCCCCGGCGGCGAGGAGGGCCATCAGGGCCCAGCCGGTCTGGGAGGCGGTGGAGGCGCCGCGGGCCATCCGGCCCTGGTCGCGGTAGGAGCGCAGGTCCTCGCCCCAGCCGCCGTCGTCGTTCTGCACGGACTCCAGCCAGGCCACGGCACGGCGGATCGCCGGGTGGGTGGCGGGCAGCCCGGCGTCGATCAGGGCGGGGACGGCCGAACCGGTGCCGTAGAGGTAGTTGACCCCCCAGCGGCCGAACCAGGCGCCGCTCGGTTCCTGCTCGGCGAGGAGCCAGTCGACGGCGCGGCGGGTCCGGGGGTCGGCGCCGAGCCCTTCGGCGGCGAGCATCTCCACGACGTGCGCGGTGACGTCGGCCGAGGGCGGGTCGACGACCTCGCCGAAGTCGCAGAAGGGCAGCCGGTTGGGCAGCGAGCTGGTGTTGTCGACGTCGAACGCGCCCCAGGCGCCGTTCTTCGACTGCATACCGAGGTTCCAGCGCACCCCCAGCGAGATGGCGCGCTCCAGCCGCGCGGTGTCGGGGTGGCGGACCCGGCGCAGGGCGAGCACCACCTCGGCGGTGTCGTCGATGTCCGGGTAGTTGTCGTTGTGGAACTCGAAGGCCCAGCCACCGGGTGCCAGGTGCGGGCGGCGCACCGACCAGTCGCCGGGCCGCTCGATCTGCTCGTCCAGCATCCAGTCGGCGGCGCGGACGAGCTGCGGGTGGTCGGCGGGGACGCCCGCGTCGGCGAGGGCGATGGTGGCGAGGCAGGTGTCCCAGACGGGTGACTGGCACGCCTCGACCATCCGGGAGCCGTCCTCGCGGGTCAGCGTGAAGCGGTCGAGCGATTCGAGGCCGGCCCGCATCACCGGGTGGCCGAGGTCGTAGCCGAGCAGGTGCAGGGCGATCATCGAGTAGACGGCCGGCGGCTGGATGCCGCCCCAGCAGCCGTCGTTCTCCTGGCGCTCGATGATCCACCGCCCGGCCGCGGCCATGGCGGCCCTGCGCAGGGCGCGGGGGGCGACCTTGCGGTATGTGTGCAGGGCCCGGTCCAGCCGCTGGAAGGCGCCGTTCCAGCTGGCCAGAGGGGCGAGACGGGTGCGGGGCGCCGGGTTCGCCGGGTCGGTGTGCAACTCGTCCAGGGGGAACGGGGCGGGGCGCACCGGGCGCTTGGCGGAGACGACGGTGAGCGGCACGATGGTCTGCCGGGCCCAGCAGCCGAAGTCGTAGATGTTCAGCGGCACCCACGGCGGCAGGAAGATCAGCTCGGGCGGGAGTTCCGGCAGCCGGTCCCAGGGCCACCAGCCGAAGAGGGCGAGCCAGATCCGGGTGAAGACCCGGGCCTCGGCGATACCGCCCCGGGCCCGGACGAAGTGGGCGGCACGGGTCATGTGCGGCGCGTCGGGGCTGTCACCGGCGAGCCGCAGCGCGACGTACGCCTCCACGGTGGTGGAGAGGTCGGGGGGGCCGCCGTGGAAGGTGGCCCAGGTGCCGTCCTCGCGCTGTTCACCGCGGATGAAGAGGGCGGCGGCGCGGGTGGTGGCCTCGTCGCGGATGCCGAGGAACTGGCGGAGCAGCAGGTCCTCGGCGTCCATCGTGACGTTGGTGTCGAGGTCGCCCTTCCACCAGCCCTCGGGGCTCTGGAGGCCGAGCAGGTGGTCGGCGGCCCGGGCCCGGGCCCGTTCCGCGGCGGCCTCGACGGTGGCGCTGTCGGGGGCGGTGGTGGTGTCGGTGGTGGGCCGGGCCGGGGCGGGGCGGGAGGGCGCGGCCCCGGCCGGTCCGTTGGTCGTCGCTGTCATGGCGTCCCCTTGGTGCAGTGGTCGGTCTGCTGTGCTCGGGGGTGTGCCGTCGGTCCGCGTCGTCTCAGGACGCGGACCGCCGACAGCGCGTCATATGTGGCGGAGGGTGCGGGTGCTGCCGGTGACCGGGGACGGAGGGAGCGGGCGCGAGGCCGGGCGGGCGGCGCGCGTCGCGGGTGCGGTGGCGATGGTGATCATCTCTTCCGTACGACGACGAAGTCGGCGAGGGCGGTGAGCTGCTCGCGTACGTGGTCGGGCATGCTGACGCCGGCGAGGGCCTCGATGGCGACGGTGTGCTGGCGGCGGGCCTCCGCCTCGGTCCAGGCGCGGCCGCCGGCCTCCTCGATGAGAGCCGCGCGGGCGGCGAACTCGTCCTCCGAGAAGTTCTCGAAGTCGTTGGCCTTGGCGTCGGCGGCGAGCAGGGAGCCGAGCCGCTCGGCGGCGGGGCCGTCGGCGGCGAGGGCGGCGACGACCGGCAGCGACTTCTTGCGCTGCCTCAGGTCGCTCCAGGTCTGCTTGCCGGTGGCCTCCGGGTCGCCCCAGATGCCGAGGAGGTCGTCGACGGCCTGGAAGGCGAGGCCGAGGTGGTAGCCGTACCGCTCCAGGGCGTCGGCGGTGCGGTCGTCGGCACCGCCGAGAACGGCGCCGATGGAGACGGCGCAGGCGAGCAGGGCGCCGGTCTTGTTGCCCTCCATCTCCAGGCACTCCTCGACGCTGACGCGCTCGCGGTGCTCGTAGGCGATGTCCTGGGCCTGGCCGTCGATGAGGGCGCGGCTGGCGGTGGTCAGGCGGCGGGCGGCGCGCCCGGCCTCCAGGGTGCCGAGCTCCAGCAGGACCTCGTTGGCGAGCGCGAAGAGGGCGTCGCCGACGAGGATGGCCTGGGCGGGGCCGTGCACCTTCCAGACGGTGTCGCGGTGGCGGCGCTGCTCGTCGCCGTCCATGAGGTCGTCGTGGAGGAGCGAGAAGTTGTGGACCAGCTCCACGGCGACCGCGCCGGGGACACCGGCCTCGGGCGCCGCGCCGGCCGCCTCGGCGGAGAGCAGGGCGAGGGCGGGCCGGACGGCCTTGCCGCCGTCGCCCTCGGCGGGGTGGCCCGCGGCGTCGATCCAGCCGAAGTGGTAGGCGGCGACGGTGTCCATGGGCGGGGCGAGACGCTCGATGGCGGCCTTGAGCACGGGCGTGGCGAGGGTACGGCCACGCTCCAGCAGGGCGGCCACGTCCGTGGTGTCACGGTCCGCGTCGGCCGTGGGCACAGTCGGCACAGTTGCTCCTTTGTTTCCGGGACGGAGGGCTGGGGTGTCAGGGGCGCGCCGGGGCGGCCCTGGGCGGGCGGCTCACGCGGCCTCCTCGAAGACGGGGGCGGGCCGGGGCCTGCCGAGCGCGCCGAGGGCGTCCGAGGCCGCGGTCAGTCCGCTGCGCACGGCACCTTCCATCGTGGCGGGCCAGCCGGTGGCCGTCCACGCCCCGGCCAGATGCAGGCCGGGCAGGCGGGTGGCGGGACCGGGGCGCAGGGATCCGACGCCGGGGCTGGGCGCGAAGGTGGCGGTGCGCTCACGGGTGACGAAGAAGTCCTCGACACGGGCGGTGCGGGCGGCGGGCAGCAGCCGCTCCAGCTCCGGCAGGTAGCGGGCGCGCAGGTCGGCGACGGGGGTGTCGATCTCGGCCTGCGCGGTCGACTGGGAGAGCGCGAGGTACTGGCCGCGGCCCAGCCCGGAGGCCTCGGTGCGGTCGAAGACCCACTGCACGGGGCCGTCGAGCGCGGTGAAGAAGGGGCGCCGGACGACCTTGCGGTCGTAGAGGACGTGGATGTTGATGATGGGGGCGGTGCCGATCCGGGTGAGCTTCTCCGGCTCGTCGAGGGCTCCCTCGGGCAGGAGGCCGTGCGTCTCGGCCGGGGGGACGGCGAGGACGACGGTGTCGGCGGTGAGCGTCTCGCCGCCGGTCTCCACGCGCCAGCGGGCGCCCCCGCCGTGGTCCTGGGTGACGCCGCGCACCCGGGCGCGCAGCACGGTGCGTACGCCCGCCTTGTCGAGGGAGGTCAGCGTCCGGGTGTGGTGCAGCTCGCCGAGGGGGACACGGGCCCAGCCGATGTCGGCTGCGCCGGGGGCGGAGAGCAGGCCCGTGCGGAAGACCTTGGCGGCCAGGGCCAGCGAGGCGTCGTCGGCGACGGCGTTGAGCGTGGCGACGCCGACGAGGTCCCAGAGGGCGGCGACGGCGCGGGGGCTCTGCCCGTGGCGCCGCAGCCAGCCGCCGAAGTCCTGCCGGTCGAGGGCGGGGTCGGCCGGGTCCAGGCGGCCGAGGGCGAGCGCGGCGCGGCCGACGGCGGCCTTCTCGGCGAGGCTCAGGTGCGGGTAGCGGGCGAGGCTCGGGCCGAGGTGGAAGGGGACGGGCAGGGCGTTGCGCCGCAGCCGTCCGAGGCGGCCCCGGCCGGCGTCGATGACGGGGACGTCGAGGCGGTCCTGGACAGGGGCGAGGGCGGCGCAGTCGACCCGGTCCAGGAGCCAGCGGTAGGCGGTGCAGCAGCGCAGGTGGACGTGCTGGCCGTTGTCGACGGTGAGGTCGCCGCGCTGGAAGGAGAAGGCCAGGCCGCCGAGGCGGGGGCGGCCTTCGAGGAGGGTGACGCGCAGTCCCGCGTCGGCGAGGGCGAGGGCGGCCGCGGTGCCGGCGAGGCCGCCGCCGACGACGACGGCCTCCCGGGCGGCGGCCCGCTCGTGCTCGGTGTTCATCGGTCCTCCGCTCGGGCGCGGTCCCGGGGTGCGTCCGGTCCGGTGCGGGTGCCGGTCGCCCCGGGCGCGGCCGCGGTGCTGGTGACGGTGGGCGGCATCAGCGTCTCCGCCCTGCCTGACGGCCGATCTGCCGGGCGTCGAAGCCGGAGAGACCGCGCACCGCCACGTACGCCTTCTCGTGGCCGGGGAGCGAGACGCGGCCGCGTAGGACGGCCAGCGGGTCGCGCTCGATGCGGTCGAGCAGGCGGCGGTAGATCCCGGCCATGGCGGCGACACAGGCGCCGCTGCGGCGGTCGAGCATCGGCAGCAGCCGGTACCCCTCGGCGAACAGGGCGCGGGCGCGGCGGACCTCGAAGTGGACCAGTCCGGCGAAGTCCGACCCGGCGGGCGGGTTGGGCCCCTCGAAGCCGTCGGAGCAGCCGAACTTGGCGAGGTCGTCGGCGGGCAGGTAGGTGCGGCCGTTGCCGGCGTCCTCGCGCACGTCGCGGAGGATGTTGGTGAGCTGGAGGGCCAGGCCGAGGGTGTCGGCGTACTCGGGGGCCCGCTCGGCCTGCGGGGCACCGGGGGTGGTGCCGAAGATGCCGAGCGAGAGCCGGCCGATGGCCCCGGCGACGCAGCGGCAGTACAGCTTGAGGTCGTCCCAGCTCTCGTAGGTGACGCCCTTGACGTCCATGAGGACGCCGTCGATCAGCTCGTCCAGGCCGCCGAGCGGGATCGGGAAGCGGCGGGCGGCGTCGGCGAGGGCGACCGCGACCGGGTCGGTGTCGTCCTCGTCGACCTTGCCGTCGCGGATCCGGTCGAGGATGTCGCGGGTGGCGCCGAGCCGGTCGGCCTTCACCCCGGGCGCCAGGGTGCCGTCGCCGATGTCGTCCACCCGCCGCGAGAACGCGTAGAGCGCGGACATCGCGCGGCGCTCGGCGACCGGCAGCAGCCGGATGCCGTAGGCGAAGTTACGGGCCTCGGACCCGGTGACGGTCTCGCAGTAGCTGTACGCGGCGAGGACCGGTGCGGGCAGGGAGATGCTGTCCTCCACGGTCGGGCTCACCTCTCTCCTCGCAGGGCCGCTCCCACCTCGCGCAGGAGCCTGGGCTTGGCCGGCCGCGGCGGGCCGGGCAGAACGTCGTACCCGGCGTCGGTGACGGCGGCCAGCGCGGCCCGGCCGCCGCCGACGAACCCGGCGAGCAGCAGCCGCAGCCGGCCGTGCACGCTCGCGACCAGCGGGCCGCCCTCGGCCAGCAGCTCCCCGGCGCGCGACGCCTCGTAGGCGATCAGGGCGCGGACGGAGGCGGAGGCGGTGGGGGCGGCGAGGTCGGCCTCCTGGACGCGGAAGCGCTTCAGGTCCTCGGCGGGCAGGTAGATCCGGTCGCGGCCGAGGTCCTCGGCGACGTCCTGGAGGTGCTCGACGATCTGCAGGCCGGTGCAGACGGCGTCGGAGTGGCGCAGACGCTCTGGGCTGGTGGTGCCGGTGAGGCCGAGGACGAGGTGGCCGACCGGGTTGGCGGAGAGTTCGCAGTAGGCGGCCAGGTCGTCCCAGGTCTCGTACCGCGTGACCAGCTGGTCCTGGCGGTTGGCCTGGATCAGGGCGTGGAACGGGCCGGGGGTGAGGCCGTGCTCGCGGACCACCGGGCGCAGGGCGGCGACCAGCGGGTGGGCGGGGCCGGGACCGGTGGTGGCGAAGACCCGGGCGAGGTCGGCCTCCAGGGCGTCCAGCAGGGTGAGCCGGTCGTCGGCGGCGCTCCCCTCGACGCCGAGCAGGCGGGCGTCGGCGCCGCCGGGGGCGAGGTCGCCGTCACCGATGTCGTCGACGAGACGGGCGTAGCCGTAGACGGCCATCAGGCCCCGGCGCCAGGCGCGGGGGACGAAGAAGGGGGCCACGGGGAAGTTCTCCGCGGCGGCCTTGTCGAGGGTGGCGCGTGCCGGGGCGCCGTGCCGCGTCCTGTCCAGTGCGGTCATGGCCGGCTGCCCCGTGCCGGAGCGGCACCAGCCTCGCGGAACCGGAGATCACCCGTAGCCATTGCCGTCACATCTCCCGTTCTACACTGCCGACCCAAAACATCCCTTTTCGGACACGCCGCCCGTCATGGCGGTGATCGCCACCTGTTCGACTCGGGACACCTGTGCCATATCGCCGCAACCACCGCGAATCAGCACCGGTACAGCTTACGCGGCACGCGCGCCCGTGGTGCGCCGGGGTGTTCGGCAAGTCACAGCGCGCCCCCCGACCTGGGCAACTCCCGGCCCGCCCGCCGAGTTCCCGCGCGCCGGGGCCCCGGCCCGCCCCGGTGCGGGAGGCGTGGCCGGGGCCCCGGTGGACGCCGTGCGCCGGACGGGCGCGCCGCTACTTGCCGGTGAACTTGTCGTACTCCTTGAGGACGTCCCCCGTCGGGCCGTCCATCCGCAGCTCCCCGTGTTCCAGCCAGATCACCCGGTCGCAGGTGTCCCGGATGGACTTGTTGTTGTGGCTGACCAGGAAGACCGTGCCGGCCTCCTTGCGCAGCTCGCGGATGCGCGCCTCGGAGCGCTTCTGGAACTTCTTGTCGCCGGTGGCCAGCGCCTCGTCGATCATGAGGACGTCGTGGTCCTTGGCGGCGGCGATGGAGAACCGCAGCCGGGCCGCCATGCCCGAGGAGTAGGTGCGCATCGGCAGGGTGATGAAGTCGCCCTTCTCGTTGATCCCGGAGAAGTCGACGATGCCCTGGTAGCGCTCCCTGATCTGCTCACGGGTCATGCCCATGGCAAGGCCGCCGAGCATCACGTTCCGCTCGCCGGTCAGGTCGTTCATCAGCGCCGCGTTGACGCCGAGCAGCGAGGGCTGGCCGTCGGTGTAGACCTTGCCGCTCTCCGCGGGCAGCAGGCCGGCGACCGCCTTGAGCAGGGTCGACTTGCCCGAGCCGTTGGAGCCGATCAGCCCGATCGCCTCGCCCCGGTACGCGGTGAAGCTCACGCCCTTGACGGCGTGCACCTTGCGCACCCCGCGCTCCTCACCGCGCTTCAGGATGCGGCTGAGCGCGGCGGTGGCGCTGCCCTTGCCGCCCTTGGTGCCGTTGACCCGGTAGACGATGTGAAGGTCGTCCGCGATCACCGTGGGGGTGCGGGCACCGCTCCGGGCTCCCTGGTCCACGTCAGCCTCGGCCATAGCGCTCCTCCGACTTCCAGAAGTAGACGAATCCGGCGGCGCCCGCGAGGAGCGCCCAGCCGAGGGCGAGGGCCCACACGTGCGAGGGCAGGTAGCCGGCGGTGTAGTCGTCGATCAGGGCGAACCGGACCAGGTCCATGTAGACGGCGGCCGGGTTCCACTGGAGGACGTCGGCCAGCCAGTGTGGCAGCTGGTCGTTGCGGGCGAGCATCGCCGGGATGGAGAACATGACGCCGGAGGCGTACATCCAGGTGCGCAGGATGAACGGCATGAGCTGGGCGAGGTCCGGGGTCCTGCTGCCGAGCCGGGCGAAGATCAGCGCGAGCCCGGTGTTGAAGACGAACTGGAGCGTCAGCGCCGGGACGATCAGCAGCCACGACCAGGTCGGGTACGAACCGAAGGCCATGACGATCGCGAACAGCACGATCATCGAGAAGAGCAGTTGCTGGAGCTGCTGGAGCGAGAAGGAGATCGGCAGCGAGGCCCGGGGGAAGTGCAGCGCCCGCACCAGACCGAGGTTGCCCGAGATGGAGCGGACGCCGGACATCACCGAGCTCTGGGTGAAGGTGAAGACGAAGACACCGGTGACCAGGAACGGCACGTAGACGTGCTCCGGGATGCCCCGCTTGGCGTTCAGCAGCATGCCGAAGATGAAGAAGTAGACCGCCGCGTTGAGCAGCGGCGTCACCACCTGCCACAGCTGGCCGAGCTTCGCCTGGCTGTACTGGGCGGTGAGCTTGGCCTGCGAGAAGGCCAGGATGAAGTGGCGGCGGCCCCAGAGCTGCTTGACGTAGGTGAGCAGGCCGGGGCGTGCCCCGCTGACCGACAGACCGTACTTCTCCGCGAGCTGGGCCGGGGAGAGCCCGTCGTCGGGGGAGGGCGGAGCAGCACTCACCGCGACACCACCGTCCTGCGTTGTCTCACTCACAAGGGGAAACTTTCGTCTTCGGGATACACCGGCGGACCCCCTGGCAGCACCGGGCGGCACGGGGAGGTCCGCGGTCGGGGACCGGTACGGGCCGAATGCTCTCAGACCCGAGCTTGTCAGATGACGGGAGGTCGGCCCAGCCGGGTGAGCCGCCACACGGTGCGCCACCTCATGGGCCGCCGGGGCCCCGCGGAGGAGGTCCAGCCCTCCTTGAAGCCACCGAACCACGCCTTCAGGGCGGGCCCCGAGGGCCGCCGCAGCAGGGTCAGCAGCAGCCAGCTGCCGAGGTAGACCGGGATGAGCGGCAGAGGCAGGTTGCGGCGGGCCAGCCAGACCCGATTGCGGGCCACCATGCGGTGGTAGACCGCGTGCCGGGAGGGGGCCGTCGTCGGGTGGTACAGCACCATGTCGGAGCGGTAGTCGATCTGCCATCCGGCGTTCAGCGCCCGCCAGGCCAGGTCGGTCTCCTCGTGGGCGTAGAAGAAGTCGGCGGGCAGCAGGCCCGCGTCGGCGAAGACGCGGGTGCGCACCGCGTTGGCGCCGCCGAGGAAGGTCGTCACCCGCGAGGAGCGCATCGGGTCCGAGGCCCGCAGCCTCGGGACGTGCCGCCGCTGGGTCTCCCCCGTGTCGGGGTCGGCGATGCGGAAGGAGACGATGCCCAGCCGGGGGTCGGCCGAGAACGCCTGGCGGCACAGCTCGGCGGTGTCGGTGCGGGCGAGGAGGCCGTCGTCGTCGAGGAAGAGCAGGATGTCGACGTCGCGTCCGGCGGGGCCGAACATCTCGATGCCGACGTTCCGCCCGCCGGGGATGCCGAGGTTCTCGGGCAGCTCGGTGGTGCGCACGCCCTCGGGGACCTCGGGCACCGGGGCGCCGTTGCCGACCACGGCGATCCGGACCGGGTCGCCGTCCTGCTTGACGACCGAGTCGATGAGCGCGCGCAGCTCCTCGGGCCGGTTGCCCATGGTGATGATGACGGCGCCGACCGTCGGGGAGGTGCTGTTCACGCCGGTCACCTCAGCCTGCTCGACACGAGGATGGACACCAGGTGCAGCAGGGTCTGCAACAGGGCGATGCCGGCCAGGACGGCGATGCCCAGGCGGGTGAAGAACAGGTCGCCGCGGATCTGGTCGGCCACCGCCAGCACGATGATCAGCAGCGACGCCTCGATGCCGAGGACCAGGCGGTGGAACTTGAGTGCCGCGGCGGCCTTGCGGGCGAGGGCCACCTTGGCGGAGCGCGGCTCGGCGGCCGCCTCCTTGACCGGCGGCAGCCCGCCCTGGTGCCGGGCGACGCCGACCAGGTCGGTCTCGGCCTTGATCAGGATCGCGCCGAGCGCCGCCAGGGTGCCGAGGAACGCCCAGAGCCAGTCGATCCGCCCGCTCCCCCACAGGTCGGCGCCGCGCAGGCCGAGGCCGACCAGGACCGCGGCGTCGCACAGGTAGGCGCCGACGCGGTCCAGGTAGACACCGCCGAGGGAGAACTGCTTCTTCCAGCGGGCGACCTCGCCGTCCACGCAGTCCAGCAGCAGGTACAGCTGGACCATCAGGGCACCGAGCACGGCGCCCCAGATGCCCGGCACCAGCAGCGCCGGGCAGGCCAGCACGCCGAAGACCGTCATCAGGTAGGTCAGCTGGTTGGGCGTGATGCGGGTGGGCACCACGTACCGGTCGACCCGCAGCGAGATCTCCCGCATGTACAGGCGTCCCGCCCAGTGCTCACCGCTGCGCCGGTCCTTCACCCCGGCGGGGTGCACGACCGGGCGGAGTTCAGCTACCGATGGCCTTGGCATAGTCGGCGTAAGCGTCCTTGATCTGGTCGGTGGAGAGGTTGAGGTGCTCCAGGATCGTGTACCGGCCCGGCCGAGTCTGCGGAGCGAACTCCACGGCCTGGACGAACTCGTCCACGGTGAAACCGATGTCCGCCGGCACCACGGGCAGCCCGTGCCGCCGCAGGACCTCGGCCATCTGCGCCGACTGGGCGGGCGCCCCGCGCAGGTGCATCGCGAACGCCGCCCCCATCCCGCACTGCTCGCCGTGGCTGGCGGCGCGCTTGGGGAAGAGCAGGTCGAAGGCGTGGTTGATCTCGTGGCACGCGCCGGAGGCGGGGCGGCTGTCGCCCGCCACCGACATGGAGATGCCGGTGAGCACCAGTCCCTCGGCCAGGACCTGGAGGAAGGAGTCGTCGCCGACGTCCCCCGGGTGGCGGAGCACCGCCTCGCCGGCCTGGCGGGCCATGGCGGCCGCCAGGCCGTCGATGTCCTCGCCGCGGACCCGGGCCGAGAGCTCCCAGTCCGCGACGGCGGAGATGTTCGACAGGGCGTCCCCGATGCCCGAGCGCACGAACCGCGCCGGGGCCTCGCGGATGATGTCCAGGTCGATGACGACCCCGATGGGGTTGGGCACCCCGTACGACCCGCGGCCCGCGTCGTTGTCCAGGGTGGCGACCGGCGAGCAGAGGCCGTCGTGCGACAGGTTGGTCGCGACGGCGACCAGCGGCAGGCCGATGCGGGCCGCGGCGAACTTGGCGCAGTCGATGATCTTGCCGCCGCCGAGGCCGACGACCGCGTCGTAGCGGCCCGACTTCATGGCGTCGGCCAGCTTGACCGCGTCGTCCAGGGTGCCGCCGCCCACCTCGTACCAGCTCGCCCCGGGCAGCGCCGGGGAGAGCCGCTCGCGCAGGCGGGCGCCCGAGCCTCCGCTGATCGCTATCGCGAGTTTGCCGGAGGAGGAGATCCGCTGGTCGGCGAGGACCGCGGCGAGGTCGTTGAGAGCGCCGCGCCGGATGTCGACGACGAGGGGCGAGGGGATCAGGCGCGTCAGTACCGGCACGCGATCTCCCTGCCCTTGGCGAGGTCGTCGTGGTTGTCGATCTCGACCCAGCTGACCTCACCGATGGGGGCCACGTCGATCTTGAAACCGCGGTTGACGAGCTCCTGGTAGCCGTCCTCGTAGTACAGCTGCGGGTCGCGCTCGAAGGTGGTGCGCAGCGCGTCGGCCAGCTCCTCGGCCGCCTCGCCCTCGATGAGGGTGACACCGATGTACTCGCCGGTGGCCTCGGACGGGTCCATCAGCTTGGTGATGCGCTGGACGCCCTTGTCCGCGTCGACGACGACCTTCATCTCCTCGTCGGCGAGGTTCTTCACCGTGTCGAGGGCGAGGATGATCTTCCGGCCCTCGCCGCGCGCGGCGAGCAGCGTCTTCTCGACGGAGACGGGGTGGACGGTGTCGCCGTTGGCGAGGATCACGCCGCCCTTGAGGGCCTCACGGCCGCACCACAGGGAGTAGGCGTTGTTCCACTCCTCGGCCTTGTCGTTGTCGATCAGCGTGATCTTCAGGCCGTACTTGGCCTCCAGCTCGGCCTGGCGCTCGTAGACGGCCTCCTTGCGGTAGCCGACGATGACGCCGACCTCCTCCAGGCCGATCTCGGCGAAGTTGCCGAGGGTGAGGTCGAGGACGGTCAGGCTCTCCTCGTCACCCTCGGGACCCACCGGCACCAGGGCCTTGGGCAGGGTGTCGGTGTAGGGACGCAGACGCCGTCCGGCGCCGGCCGCCAGCACGAGGCCGATCATGCGGGTTCTCCTTCATCGTGTACGGCGGGTGCTCCTGCGGAGACCCAGAAACGGATGCTCTCGACGAGCACCACGAGGGCCACGACCACGGCGAGGACCGTGAGCGCGACGGTGAAACCTGAGGGGGCCAGCAGCGAGGCGGCCGTCACGAGGAGGACGCGGCCCTCGTGCCCGCCGGTTGCGCGGACCAGCGCCCGGGGCGGCGCGCCGCTGCCGCCGCGGATGCGGTAGACCGTGTCGTAGTGATGGTAGGCGACCGCCGCGACCAGCCCGAAGGCCGCCGGAAGAGCCCCGGAGTCGGCCGTGCGGGACGCGAGCAGCAGGATCACGCCGTACTCGGCGGCCCGGAAGAAGGGCGGCACCAGCCAGTCCAGCGCGCCGGTGAGCGGCCGGGAGACGGCGAGCGCGGAGCACAGGACGTAGCCCACGGCGCCGAGCAGCGGGCCGGCCGAACCGGACGGGGTGAGGGCGGTCACCGCGATGAGGACCGCGCCGCCGAGCGCCGCCACGGCCGGGGCCGGGAACCTGGCGAGGGAGCGCAGGCGCGGGACGAGGGCCTCGGTGAGCGGGCCGCTGTCGGCGAGGTCGGCGAGGGCCCGGGCGGCTCGGTCGGTGCGCCGGGCCTTGCGGGCCAGCGACCGCAGCAGGCGGCCGGCGGTGGTGTAGCAGGCGGCCAGCACGCAGCCGGCCAGCAGGACGACGAAGGTGATCCGGGGCGTGGTGACGGCCGTGAGGACGGCGATCAGCGCCCAGCGCTCGCCGATGGGCAGCACGACCATGCGGCGCAGCCACACCGTCCAGCCGACGCTGTCGAGGCGGCCGGAGAGGGAGGCGGTGGGGCTGGTGTTGGCCTCGGCGTCGTGGTTCGCCTCGTTGAAGGAGAAGTCCACGACGTGGCGGCAGGTCTGGAGGACCATCGCGCCGAGCGCCAGCGCCCACACGTCGTCCCCGCCGCGCGCCGCGCCGAGGGCGAGCCCCGCGTAGTACGCGTACTCCTTGGCCCGGTCGAAGGTGGCGTCGAGCCACGCACCGAGGGTGGAGTACTGGAGCGAGTAGCGGGCGAGCTGGCCGTCGGTGCAGTCCAGCACGAAGGAGAAGAGGAGGAGCAGACCGGCGGCGACGAAGCCGCCCCGGGTGCCGGTGGCCGCGCAGCCCGCCGCGATCAGCGCGGTGAGCAGCGAGGCGGTGGTCACCTGGTTCGGAGTGAGACCGCGCCGGGCGCACCAGCGGGCCAGGTACCGCGAGTACGGGCTGACGCAGTGGGTGGTGAAGAACCCGTCGCGGGACTTCACGGCGGTCCGCAGCCGGATCGCCTCGTCGTCGACGGCGGCGACGGCCTGCCGGGCCTCGCTGCGCTCCTGCGGTGCACGCGGGACGCGGGCGACGAGGTCGCCGAGCTCGGGCCGGTGCACGGCGACCCCCTCCGCCTCCAGGGCGCCGGCCAGGCGGTCGGGCAGGCCGGTGCCGGTGCGCAGTGCGGTGTCGCCGCCTGGAGCGGGCGCCGCGGCCTCGGACTCCAGGGCCCGGACGAGTGCGGCGCGGGAGGGGTCCTGCACGGTGACGGCGCCGGGCACGGCGCCGGCCGGGAAGCGGGGGTCGGTCAGACCCAGGCGCAGAGCGTGCGGGTGGCCGACGAAGCTCGCGTCGACCAGGGCGACGCGGCCGGCGGGCGGCGCGTCACGGAGCAGGGCGACTGCCTCGGCGGCGTCGGAGGCGGTCCGCACGTCGAAGCCCAGCGTCCGCAGTTCGCCCTCGATCGGCGACCCGGGGACCGGCTGACCGGTGACGATGGCGGTCGACAGACGAACTCACTCCTTGGGTGCCGGTGCGGTCCGCGCCGGACAGCTCGGGTGCCGGTGACAACGGCCTGGCGGCACGTCGGCTGAGGCTATCGGACGGTGGGGAGCCCGCGTTCACCGCCCGTTCGGTACCTGTTCGCATCCCGTGCGGGGGCACGCAGGGCGGGCGCGGCCTGGTGCGCGCGGCTTCCCTGGAGGGGGGCGCGGCGCGGGGCCGCCGCCATCATGGTCGATCAACGGCCCGGCCGACAAACCGCGTCCCGCCCTCCGTCGCTGGTCGCGGCGCATGGCCCCGCTTCGGTGGCGTTCGCCCGTTCTCTCCGCACACCGGCCGGAAGGCACGATTCCGCCAGGCGGCGGCAGGGGTGCCACGAACGGGTCGGACGGGCCCTTCGAAGGGCGTCCGGCGCGCTGACCTGCCAGGAGTTTTCGCAGGTCAGGGGGAATGACAACGGTATTCAGCGCCGTGTTGCCGGATACCCCCCACCCGTAGTTCACTGTGGTCGGCCGACGGCATCGCCGTGCAGACCGACGAGGCGGAGGACACCTCCCATGGGGGCTGGGCACGACCACGGGCACACACACGGACCGACCACCGGCACGGCCGCCGCGGCGCACCGGGGGCGGCTGCGGATCGCGCTCGGCATCACGCTCTTCGTGATGGTGGCGGAGATCGCCGGCGGTCTGCTGGCCGACTCGCTGGCGCTGATCGCCGACGCCGCCCACATGGCGACCGACGCCCTGGGGCTCGGCATGGCGCTGCTCGCGATCCACTTCGCGAACCGCCCGGCGAGCGAGAGGCGCACCTTCGGCTTCGCCCGCGCGGAGATACTGGCCGCCCTCGCCAACTGTCTGCTGCTGCTCGGCGTAGGCGGCTACGTGGTCTACGAGGCGGTGGAGCGGTTCTTCTTCGCCCCCGCCGAGACCTCGGGACCGCTGGCACTGGCCTTCGGCGCGGTGGGCCTGCTCGCCAACCTGATCTCGCTCTCCCTGCTGATGCGCGGCCAGCGGGAGAGCCTCAACGTGCGCGGGGCCTTCCTGGAGGTGGCCGCCGACGCGCTGGGCTCGGTGGCCGTCATCCTCTCGGCGCTCGTCATCATGGCCACCGGATGGCACGCGGCCGACCCGATCGCCTCGCTGCTGATCGGCGCCATGATCGTGCCGCGCACCCTGCGGCTGCTGCGGGAGACGCTCGACATCCTGCTGGAGGCCGCGCCCAAGGACGTCGACATGGCGGAGGTGCGGCGGCACATGGAGGAGCTGCCCGGCGTGGTGGGCGTGCACGACCTGCACGCCTGGACGATCACCTCGGGCATGCCGGTCCTCTCCGCGCACGTGGTGGTCGAGGCCGACCACCTGGACGCCGCCGCCCACGAGAAGCTGCTGCACGAACTCCAGGAGTGCCTGGGCGGTCACTTCGACGTGGAGCACTGCACCTTCCAGCTGGAGCCCTCGGGCCACGCGCCGCACGAGGCGGGGCTCTGCCACTGACCCGGTGCGGGCGGCCGGGGATGTCACAGGCTCGTCACAGGCCACCGGGGGGCGGCGGGGCGCCGGCAGCGGCTCCCGGGCGCGCCGGGGGCCGTCCCCGGCCCCGGGCCACCCGCGAGAGCCGGCCCGTCGGGCGGTACGCCCCCGGGCCGGCTCTCTGCGGCCGACCGGCGCCGTCCGCGCCGGTCCGCGGCGGCCCGCGCGCGGTCGCCCCCTCGGCCCCGCGCGGGCCCGAGCGCTCCTGACCGGCGAGTACGGCACCGCCCGCCGCCGCCGGAGAACGGACGGGTAGCGTCCGTTCCGGGCACACCGGGCACGGCAGGTGCCCAGAGCGCCGGATTTGTGCGGCAGACTTGGTCGCTCAGGACCGAAGCGAAGGATGGGTATGCCGATCACACCTGCCACCGCGGTGAGCCGCTCGTCGGACGACTCCCCGGAGGCCGTCATTCTGCTCGAACTGGTCGACGAGGACGGCAACACCATCGGCACGGCGGAGAAGCTCTCCGCCCACCAGGCGCCCGGCCGCCTGCACCGGGCCTTCTCCGTCTTCCTCTTCGACGAGCGCGGCCGCCTGTTGCTCCAGCAGCGCGCACTGGGCAAGTACCACTCCCCCGGCGTCTGGTCCAACACCTGCTGCGGCCACCCCTACCCGGGCGAGGCACCGTTCGCCGCCGCCGCCCGGCGCACCTTCGAGGAGCTGGGGGTCTCCCCCGTGCTGATGGGCGAGGCCGGCACGGTCCGCTACAACCACCCGGACCCCGCCTCGGGGCTGGTGGAGCAGGAGTACAACCACCTCTTCGTCGGGCTGGTCCGCGGGCCGCTGCGCCCCGACCCGGAAGAGGTCGGTGACACCGCCTTCGTCACCCCGGCCGAGTTGGCCGAGCGGCACGAGGCCGGGCCGTTCTCGGCCTGGTTCATGACGGTCCTGGACGCGGCCCGTCCGGCGATCCGCGAGCTGACCGGGGACTCCGCGGGCTGGTGAGGGTCACGGGTGTCCGGGCCTCACGGACACCCCTGGGCCCCGGGGGCCGGGAGCACCGGAGAGCCGCCCGCCCCCGGGGCCAGCGGCAGCGCGGCCCAGATGATCTTCCCGCCGGTGGCGGTGTGCTCGACGTCGCAGACACCGCCCGCCTCGGCGGTGATCTCGCGGACCAGCAGCAGCCCCCGGCCACCGGTCCGCCCGTGGTCGGCGACGAGCGCGGCCGGGCGGTAGGGGTGGCTGTCCTCGACCGCCACCCGTACCCAGGCGGCGCCGACGGCCACCTCGACACCGACGGTGGGCGACAGCAGGGCCGCGTGCCGCACGGCGTTGGTGACCAGCTCGGAGACGATGAGCAGCAGCCCGTGCACCAGATCGGGCGGCGCCGGAACGTTTTGGCGGCGCAGCAGGTCCCGCACGGCGTGCCGGGCGTGCGGGACCGCGGCGTCCTCGGCGGCGGCGGTGAAGCGCCAGACACCCTCGTACGGCGGCGGGGCCGGGGGCGCGGGCGGGGCGAGGGCCTGCGGAGGCGGCCCCGCCGGGCCGCCACGTGCGCCGTCATCCATGTTCCGGTTCCCGTCCTCGGTCTGCCCGGCGTCCTGGGCCTCGGTGGCTTCCACAGTCCGAGTGTTGGGAAGCGCCGGCCCTGAGGCCGGTACCTGACCACAAAAAGCCGCGTATCGAGCGGATGCGACCGCGCCGGGACGGGAAGCGCCCTGATTCGACCGGCACTCCGGGGGGCGGCCCTTGGCAGCCTTCCCTCCGGCCGCGTTCCGCCCCGCTCCGCCGGACCGGGGACCACGCCGCTCCCGCCCGCCCGGTGGAGATGGGCGGCAGGCCGCCGCGGAGCCGGGACAGCGAGGAGAAGCACCGACCACGTCCTGGCTGCCGCCGGGCCGGCCGGCGAGCGCCAGGGCTCCCGGGGCGAGCGCGAAGAGACCCCGGAGCGCCCCGTCGCAGAGTCCGGCCCGGCTACGGGCCGCGTACCCACAGGCCGCCGCCCAGGCGGAAGAGGCCGCCGGTGAGCAAGAGGAGCACGGCGCGCACGGGGAGCGCCTCGCCCACGGCATGGGAGGGGCGCAGGCGACCACGCCGGCCGCGACACTGACGGCGGCGCCCCACGGCGAGCCGGACGCGGTCCGAGCCGCGCGCCCGGACGGCCTCGGACGACCCGGCCACACCGCCGGTCAGCGACGGCCGGCCGAAGAGCGGCACCGAGGTGCGGGCGCGACGCCGACGTGCGCCGGGCCGACGGCTCCGGCGGCCACCAGCACCACACCGCGGAAGGCGGGCGGGCCGAAGTCCCTGCTGAGCCGGCGGCGCTCGCGACCCCGCCCGTCCCGGGGCCGTACTGCGTGGGCCGGGGGACGCGGGTGCCTCCTCGCCTCCGGGCGCCCCCGCCTGTCGAGCGCGGGCCGGAGGCGGGGGTCGCGCCCGGCGCGGATACCATCCGCGCCATGGAGCCGCAGCTGACCCACACCGTCGCCGAGGGCGTCGCCACGGTCGTCATCGACCACCCGGCCAAGCGCAACGCCATGACCGCCGCGATGTGGCGCGCGCTGCCGCCGCTGCTCGCGGAGCTGGCGGCGGACCCCTCGGTGCGGGCCCTGGTGCTGACCGGGGCGGGGGCGACCTTCTGCGCGGGGGCGGACATCTCCTCGCTGGGCGCCTCCGCGGAGGGCGGCGACGCGCCGCAGCGGCTCGCGGTCCTGGCGGAGGAGGCGCTGGCGGCGTTCCCCCGGCCGACGCTGGCGGTGGTACGCGGGTACTGCGTGGGCGGCGGCGCGCAACTGGCGGCCGCCTGCGACCTGCGGTTCGCCGAGGAGGGCAGCCGGTTCGGGGTCACCCCGGCCAAGCTGGGCATCGTCTACCCGGCCTCCTCCACGGCCCGGCTGGCCGCCCTGACCGGGCCCGCGACGGCGAAGTACCTGCTCTTCTCGGGCGAGCTGATCGACGCCGGGCGGGCGCTGCGCTGCGGCCTGGTGGACGAGGTGCTGCCGGCCGGCGAGCTGGAGGCGCGGGTGGCAGGCTTCACCCGGACGCTGGCCTCCCGTTCCCCGCTGACCCAGGCGGCGGCCAAGGAGTTCACGGCGGGCCGTACCGACCGGATCGCCCACTGGGAGGACGAGGCCCGACGCAGCACGGAGGCGGCCGAGGGGGTGGCGGCCTTCCTGGAACGCCGTACGCCCCGCTTCACCTGGGTGCCAGCGGCGCGGGAGTGACCGGGGGCCGGCAGGGGCCGCCGCCCCCTTCCCTCGCAAACCGACCGGTCGGTAACGTCTGGGTCATGAGCACCCTTCCCGCACGCGCCGGACGCCGCTGCCACCACGCCGTCAACCCGTTCCACTCCGCCGTCTACTTCTCCTCCGACCTGCGGGAGGAGCTGGCCGCGATCGGCGTCACC
The DNA here is from genome assembly GCF_011170125.1 of Streptomyces diastaticus subsp. diastaticus. NCBI lineage: Bacteria > Bacillati > Actinomycetota > Actinomycetes > Kitasatosporales > Streptomycetaceae > Streptomyces > Streptomyces diastaticus. The sequence goes on from NZ_BLLN01000005.1 coordinate 727,184, forward strand.
GACGCCGACGCCGCCTACTTCGCCTCCCGGTCGGCCGCGCTGGGCGCCGTCGGCCCCGGCGCGGTGACCGCGACCTTCTACAACTTCCGCCACGACCTGATCGCCCGCCACCTGCCCGCCGTGTGGGAGACGGTCACCCCCGCGCAGGTCCTGGACGCCCGGCTGCGCGCCGCCGACCGCACCCTCAGGCGGCTGCTCGGCGAGGAGGCCCTGGCCGCCCCGGAGATGGCCGAGGCCGCCGAGCTGGCCCTGCGCGCCACCGAGGGGTGCGGCCGCCCCGGCCGCCCGCTCTACGCGGCCCACGCCGACCTGGCGGTCCCCGCCGAGCCGCACCTCGCGTACTGGCACGCCGCGACCCTGCTGCGTGAGCACCGGGGCGACGGACACCTGGCCGCACTGCTGGACGCGGAACTCGACCCGCTGGAGGCCCTGATCAGCCACACCGCGACCGGATTCGGGATGGCGCCCAAGTGGGTGCTGGCGACGCGCGGCTGGACGCAGGAGGAGTGGGACGCGGCGAGCACCCGGCTGGTCGCGCGCGGCGTCCTCGACCAGGAGGGCGCGCTCACCGAGCAGGGTTCCGCGCTGCGGGCCGAACTGGAGGAGCGGACCGACCGGTTGGACGCCGGGCCGTACGAACACCTCGGCGCCGAGGGGACCCTGCGGCTGACCGAGCTGGCCAAGGACCTGCTCGGACGGCTCTTCGCGGCCGGGGCCTTCCCGGAGGGCATGCTCGGACGCGGCTGAGCGCCTCGCGCACCGTGTCACCCCCACGGAACCGGCCGTGGGGGTGACACGGCCGGGTGGACGGGTGTGCGGGACCGGCGGGCGAGGCTGCCACAATTGCGGCGCACCCTCAGTGAGAAGGCGGTACGGAGATCGTGACCACACCCAGCACCGGGTCCATCGAGAGCAGGATCGCCGAGCAGCTCGGCGTGCGGGAACGACAGGTGAGGGCAGCCGTCGAGCTGCTGGACGGCGGCGCCACGGTGCCGTTCATCGCGCGCTACCGCAAGGAAGCGACCGAGATGCTGGACGACGCCCAGCTCCGCACCCTCGAAGAGCGGCTGCGGTACCTGCGGGAACTGGAGGAGCGGCGCGCCGCCGTCCTGGAATCCGTCGCCGAGCAGGGCAAGCTGACCGACGAGCTGCGGGCGGCGATCGAGGCGGCCGGGACGAAGGCACGGCTGGAGGACATCTACCTCCCGTTCAAGCCGAAGCGGCGCACCAAGGCGCAGATCGCCAGGGAGGCGGGGCTGGAACCGCTGGCGGACGCGCTGTTGGGCGACCCCTCGGCGGAGCCCCTGTCTGCGGCGGCCGCGTTCGCCGGCCCGGAGAAGGGCGTGGCCGACGCGCAGGCCGCGCTGGACGGCGCCCGGGCTATCCTCGCCGAGCGGTTCTCCGAGGACGCCGACCTGATCGGCACGCTCCGCGAGCGGATGTGGGGGCGCGGACGGCTGGCGGCCAAGGTCCGGGAGGGCCAGGAGGAGGCGGGGGCGAAGTTCTCCGACTACTTCGACTTCGCCGAGCCGTTCACCGAACTCCCCTCGCACCGCGTGCTGGCGATGCTGCGCGGCGAGAAGGAGGGCGTGCTGGACCTGGCGCTGGAGCCGGAGGAGCCGCAGGCCGACCCGTCGGCGCCGTCCTCGTACGAGGTGGAGGTGGCGTCCCGGTTCGGCATCGCCGACCGGGGGCGTCCCGGCGACAAGTGGCTGCTGGACACGGCCCGCTGGGCCTGGCGGACGCGGATCATGGTGCATCTCGGCATCGACGTGCGCAGCAGGCTGCGGACCGCCGCCGAGGACGAGGCGGTGCGGGTCTTCGCCGCCAACCTGCGGGACCTGCTGCTGGCCGCGCCGGCCGGGACCCGGGCGACGCTGGGGCTCGACCCGGGGTTCCGGACCGGGGTGAAGGTGGCCGTGGTGGACGCCACCGGCAAGGTGGTGGCGACCGACACCGTCTACCCGCACGTGCCGCGCAACCAGTGGGACGGGGCGCTGGAGAAGCTGGCCGCGCTCGCCAAGGCGCACGGCGTCGAACTGGTGGCCATCGGCAACGGCACCGCCTCGCGCGAGACGGACAAGCTGGCCGGCGAGCTGATCGCGGCCCACCCGGAGCTGAAGCTGACCAAGGTGATGGTCTCCGAGGCGGGCGCCTCGGTCTACTCGGCCTCGGAGTTCGCCTCCCAGGAGCTGCCGGAGCTGGACGTGTCGCTGCGCGGCGCCGTCTCGATCGCCCGGCGGCTCCAGGACCCGCTGGCGGAGCTGGTGAAGATCGACCCGAAGTCGATCGGTGTCGGCCAGTACCAGCACGACCTCTCCGAGGTGAAACTCTCCCGGTCGCTGGACGCGGTCGTGGAGGACTGCGTCAACGGCGTCGGCGTGGACGTCAACACGGCCTCCGCGCCGCTGCTGGCCCGCGTCTCGGGCATCGGCTCGGGGCTCGCCGAGAACATCGTGGCGCACCGGGACAGCAACGGCCCGTTCGTCTCCCGCAAGGCGCTCAAGGACGTCTCCCGGCTGGGCCCGAAGGCGTACGAGCAGTGTGCGGGCTTCCTGCGCATCCGGGGCGGGGACGACCCGCTGGACGCCTCGGCGGTGCACCCGGAGGCGTACCCGGTGGTGCGGCGGATGGCGAAGGCGGCGGGCGGTGTCGACGTGCTGATCGGGTCGGCGGCGACGCTGCGCTCGCTGCGCGCCGAGGAGTTCGTCGACGAGAAGTTCGGGCTGCCGACGGTGACGGACATCCTGCGGGAGCTGGAGAAGCCGGGGCGCGACCCACGACCCGCCTTCCGCACGGCCACCTTCCGCGACGGTGTGGAGAAGCTCTCCGACCTGGAGGCGGGCATGGTGCTGGAGGGCGTGGTCACCAACGTGGCCGCGTTCGGTGCCTTCGTGGACGTCGGCGTCCACCAGGACGGCCTGGTGCACGTGTCGGCGATGTCGCGGAACTTCGTGAAGGACCCGCGCGAGGTGGTCAAGCCGGGCGACATCGTGAAGGTCAAGGTCATGGAGGTGGACGCGGCGCGCAAGCGCGTCTCGCTCACCCTGCGGCTGGACGACGAGCCGGGCGCGGCCGGCGGCGGCCGTGAGCGGCGCGGCGGCGGCGAGGGCCGCTCCGGCCCGGGCCGTCCGGCGCAGGGCCAGGGCGGCGGGGGCCGCCAGGGCGAGCGGCGCGGCGGCGCACGCGCCCCGCAGCAGCGGCAGGGGCGGGGCGGCGGCCGGGGCCAGTCGGCTCCGCCGCCGGCCAACGACGCGATGGCCGACGCGCTGCGGCGGGCCGGGCTGGTCGACCCGAAGCGGCGCTGACACCCGCTCCCGCCAGCGCGCCCGTCCCGGTCCCCACGGACCGGGACGGGCGCGCCCGTTCCCGCCCACTTCACCGCGGCCCGCACACGAACGGACGCGAGGACTCTCACAGCATGAACGGGCCGGAGTCGCGGCACCGCACCCTTCGGTCCCGTTATGCCCGGTTTTGCCGGGTGAGGTGCCGTCGGTTGAGCGGCAGTTGAAGCGGAAGCAAATTTTCCGCTTCTGTGGCGGAGCTGATACACAATTCCGGAACGTTTTTCGATGATCCCGGCCGGCGCGACCCGCCCGCCCGGATTCCCCCCACTCGACACGGTCCCCACGAGGGACCCGGGCCTTCCGGAGCCTGTATGACTTTCACGCCCTGGTCGCTGCTGAGCGACGCCGGTCTGCTCGCCGCCCTCCTGGTCACCGGTACCGTGCTGCGGGCCCGTGTCCGGCTGGTGCAGCGCCTGATGCTTCCCGCCAGCGTCATCGCCGGCTTCCTCGGCCTGGCACTCGGTCCCGAGGGGCTCGGGCTGCTGCCCTTCTCCGACCAGCTCGGCACCTACGCGTCGGTACTGATCGTGGTCGTCTTCGCCTGCCTGGCGCTGACCGACGGACTCTCCTTCAAGGGCATGGGCCGCTCCGCCGGCGCCTACGGTTCGTACAGCGTCGCCGCGTACGCCCTCCAGGTCGGTCTCGGCATGATCTTCGCCCTGGTGGTGCTCGGTCTCTTCTGGGACGTGCCGAACGGCTTCGGCACCCTGCTCTTCGCGGGGTGGGCGGGCGGCTTCGGCACCGCCGCGGCCCTCGGTTCCGCCTTCGAGGCCTCGGGCTGGGAGGGCGCCTCCTCGCTCGGCTTCACCGCGGCCACGGCCGGGATGCTGGCGGGCGTCGTCGGCGGGATCGTCCTCAACAACTGGGGTGCCCGCAAAGGCCACACCCGGGGCATGGGCCGCTTCGAGACGCTTCCCGAGGAGCTGCGGACCGGCCTGGTGAGCAGCTCCGACGAGCGGACCGCGACCGGGTTCGCCACCACCTCCCCCTCCTCGGTGGAACCGCTCGGCCTCCAGATCTGCGTGGTCCTGATCATCTCCGCCGTCGCCTACGGCATCTCCGAGTGGTTCACCGGGCTGTTCCCCTCGCTGATGGTGCCGGTCTTCGCCCTCGCCTTCATCGTCGGCCTCGCCCTCCGCGCCGTGCTGGTCCGCACGCCCGCCTGGGGCTATGTGGACGGCGAGTCGCTGAAATCGGTCTCCGGCACCGCCACCGACGTCCTCATCACCTGCGGCATCGCCTCGATCGTGCCGAGCTTCGTCGCCGACTGGTGGCTGCCGCTGCTCGGCATGTTCGCCCTCGGCCTCGCCCTGTGCCTCTTCCTCTTCCTGTGGGTGGCACCGCGGCTCTTCGAGGGCAACTGGTTCGAGAAGGCCGTCGTCACCTGGGGCTGGTCGACCGGCGCCGCCGCCACCGCCATCGCGCTGCTGCGCATGGTGGACCCGAAGCTCAAGAGCGGCACGCTGGAGGAGTTCGGGGTGGCGTACATCCCGGTCGCGCCGGTCGAGACGCTCACCGTCACCTTCGTGCCCGTCCTGGTGACCGCGGGGGCCGTCTGGGTGGTCGGCGGGGTGTGGACGGCCGTCGGACTGCTCGCGCTGCTCCTGCCCTGGCTGCTCGGCTGGGCGCCCGGGCGGCGCGCGGACGCGAAGGCGGCCGCGACGCCACGCGAGAAGGCGGGCGTCTGACCTCGCGGCCTCCCCGGCCGCGGCTCGGCTCAGACCTCGGTGACCCGCCCGTCCGCCACGCGCAGGCGGCGGGTCACCCGCACCGCCTCCAGCATCCGGCGGTCGTGGGTGACCAGCAGCAGCGTGCCGGTGAACGCCTCCAGCGCGGACTCCAGTTGTTCGATGGCGGGCAGGTCGAGGTGGTTGGTGGGCTCGTCCAGGACCAGCAGATTGACGCCCCTGCCCTGGAGCAGGGCGAGCGCCGCCCGGGTCCGCTCCCCCGGCGAGAGGGTCGCCGCCGGGCGCAGCACGTGGTGCGCCTTGAGACCGAACTTGGCCAGCAGGGTCCGCGCCTCGGCCGGGTCCATGTCGCCGGCCGCCGCCCGGAACGCCTCCAGCAGCGGTTCGGGCCCGTCGAAGAGCAGCCGCGCCTGGTCGACCTCGCCGGTCAGCACGCCCGAGCCGAGGGCGGCCGCCCCTTCGTCGACCGGGACGCGGCCCAGCAGGGCGGCGAGCAGGGTCGACTTGCCCGAGCCGTTGGCGCCGGTGATGGCGATCCGGTCGGCCCAGTCGACGCGGAGCGTGACGGGGCCGAGCTGGAATTCGCCCCGGCGCAGCACCGCGTCGCGCAGGGTGGCGACGACCGCGCCCGAGCGCGGCGCGGCGGCGATCTCCATCCGCAGCTCCCACTCCTTGCGCGGCTCCTCGACCTCGTCCAGCCGCTCGATCATGCGCTGCGTCTGACGGGCCTTCGCGGCCTGCTTCTCGCTCGTCTCGCCGCGGAGGTTGCGGCCGAGCTTGTCGTTGTCCCCGGCCTTGCGGCGGGCGTTCCTGGTGCCCTTGTCCATCCAGGCCCGCTGGGTGCGCCCGCGCTCCTCCAGGGCCGCCTTCTTCCCCGCGTACTCCTCGTACTCCTCGCGGGCGTGCCGCCGGGCGGTGGACCGTTCCTCCAGGTACGCCGCGTAGCCGCCGCCGAAGAGGTGGACGCGCTGCTGGGCCAGGTCGAGTTCGAGGATCTTGGTGGTGGTGCGGGTGAGGAACTCCCGGTCGTGGCTGACGACGACGGTGCCGGCGCGCAGCCCGGTGACGAACGCCTCCAGCCGGTCCAGGCCGTCGAGGTCGAGGTCGTTGGTGGGCTCGTCCAGCAGGAAGACGTCGTACCGGGACAGGAGCAGGGAGGCGAGCGAGGCGCGGGCGGCCTGTCCGCCGGAGAGCGCGGTCATGGGGTGGTCGAGGCCGGTGGTGAGGCCGAGCGTGGCGGCCGTCTCCTCGGCGCGCTCGTCCAGGTCGGCGCCGCCCAGCGCGAGCCACCGCTCCAGTCCCGCCGCGTACGCGTCGTCGGCGCCGTCGGCCCCCGCGACCAGCGCCTCGGTGGCGGCGTCCAGCTCCCGCTGGGCCCGCGTCACCCCGGTGCGGCGGGCCAGGAAGTCCCGTACGGACTCGCCCGGGCGCCGGTCCGGTTCCTGCGGCAGGTGGCCGACGGTCGCGGCGGGCGGGGTCCGGCCGACCGTGCCCCGGCCCGGGGCGTCGAGCCCGGCGAGCAGACGCAGCAGGCTGGACTTGCCGGCGCCGTTGGCACCGACCAGCCCGATGACGTCGCCCGGGGCGACGACGAGGTCGAGCCCCTCGAACAGGGTGCGGTCACCGTGCTGGGCGCTGAGGTCCTTGGCGACGAGTGTGGCAGTCACGGTCGGGAGCATAGCCCTGTGAGCAGGGAGGTCCCGCGGCGCGGTGGCGAGCGGGTTCTCCTCCCCGGCGGGTTCTCCCCCGCAGCAGGCACGGTCAGTCCGTCGGGCGGTGCGCCGCCACGAGCAGGGTGCCCGCCGCGCGCGGCCCGTGCGCCGGTGGCCCGCGGGACCTCCGTACCGACGCCGGTGAACCCCGCCTGCGCCAGGGCCCCTGCCAGGCCCCCTCCCTCAGCACCCAGCCGCGCATCGAGACCCACACCGCCCCGGGCGTCCGCGCGAGGATGCCGACGCCCGGGGCCGGGCGGGCGCGCCTCCCGGGTGGTGCGCGAGGGTGGCGGACACCAGCCGCCCACCGGGCCGGGGCGCCGCGCACGCCGCCGGGGGCAGGGTCCGGGGCGCGGTGAAGCCGACGGCGCCGATGACGTTGTACAGCACGTCGTAGCCGCCCGCCCTGCCACGCGGGCGCGGGGCGAGACGGCCGTACAGGTCGCGGGCCGGGGCGTGCCGCGCCGGCGAGGCGTCGACCGCCGCGACCCCGGCGGGCGGTGGTGCGCGACCAGGTGCGCCGCGTGCCGGGCGGCCCCGGCACCGAGTTCTGCGACCACGCCTCCGTCCGGCTCACGAGGCCCTCCGCGCCCGGGCCGCTCTCCTGCCCCCGGTCCCGGCGGAAGTACGCGGGAACGGCCCGGTCGCGGGCGGCGCGGACGCGGCCGTAGTGGTGCCAGGGGTCCGGGGCGACGGTCATGCGCCGCATCCCGCCGGATTCGGCTCGGCGGCGGGCGGGGGTTCAGATGAGCCGGAAGAGATCCGCCGCCGCGCGTACGTCCGTCAGGTCCTCGATCGAGCGGAGGTTGTCGCACAGGGCCTCCAGGACCGAGCCCGGGGCGGTGGCGGGCGGGGCGCCGACGGCCAGGCCGAAGAGGCGGAAGCCGAGGCGGTGTCTGGCCTCACGCCAGTGGCGGGTCCACTCCTCGCTCACCCCGCACTCGTCGTCGGTGATCAGCACGATGTCGCCGCGGCCGCGTGCCGCCGCGTCGAACTCCTCCGCCAGCAGGTCGGTGGCGGCCGACAGGGGAGCCTGGTAACTGGTGCCGCCGCCGAGGAAGGTCTCGGCGAACTCCAGGACCCGCTCGGCCGGGGCGGGCCGGTCCGCGGGGAAGCGGAAGACCCGGAGCTTGTCGGCGGCGGAGAACAGGATGCCGACGAAGTCCCGGCGGGCGTGCCGGGCCTGGTCGAGCAGGGCGAGGGCGCACGCCTTGGACCACGCCTCGCGGGTGATCCCGCCGGGGCCCTCCTCGTACATGGAGTGCGAGGTGTCCACGCAGGCGACCACCGCGCCCCGGCCCGTCGTCTGCTCGCCGCGACTGTCGTAGAGCATCAGCTCCCCGGCCGCGTACCGGGCGGCGAAGACGGCGCGCAGTTCCGGCAGGCCGAGGTGGGCCAGTTCGGAGGGGAGGACGCGGGAGAGGTCGTCGCCGAGGGTCACGCCGATGAGTTCACCGTTGGCGTGCTCGACCTTGCGGGCCCGCTCGCCGTCCGCCATCTGCCGGAAACGGCCGATCAGTTCGGCCCAGCGCGCCAGACGGCTGGTGCGCAGCCGCTCCGCGAGTCCGGCCCGCTGCTCGTACGGCATGCGTTCCAGCTCGCCGTGGCCCACTCCCCAGGCACGCGTCAGCGCCGCCTCCTCGCGGGTGACCCGGGCCGCCTGCGCGGTGGCGGTGCGGGCGGCGGCGCGAATGCCGGGGGCCGCCGCCTCCAGCGCCTGCGCGGCGGCGGCCGCGGCCCGGCGGGCGGCCTCGCCGCCGGCGGGGGCGGAACCTGCCGCGCCGACGGCCGGCGCGCCTCCCGCCGCGCCCGCCGCTTGCGGGGGCCCGGCGGTGGCACCGCCCCGCTGGGCCGTCCCGGCCACCGTCGGCGCCGAGTGGCCGGCGTCCCCGCGGGCCGCCTCCGCCCGCTCGGCCGCCCGCTGGGCCCGGGCGGTCCTCTCCAGCAGCAGCCGCAGGGCGGCGGCCTGGGCCAGTACGGCCAGGGCGGCGGCGTACGGATCGCCGACGGTCTCCCGGCGCAGCGCCGCCGACTCCGGTGACGCGGCCAGCTCCGCGACGACCTGTCGGTTGAGGAGTCGGGAGGGCGCCATCTCGGCCGGCTCGCGCACCCGGGGCGCGGCCAGGTAGGCCGCGAGGAAGGCGTCGGCCAGCAGGTCGGCGGCGTGGGCGTGGCGGGCCCCCAGCTCGGCGTCGAGTTCCCGCAGCGCGGCCGACTGCGCGTACGTGTCCCGCCAGGCCATCCGGTCGTACGGGTGCGCGGCGACGGCGCCGGTGTGTCCGGCGAGGGGGTCCGGGCGGTCGGGGCGGCCCGTGGCCGGGGTCGCCGGCGCGGAGGCGGTGCCCGGCGGGACGGCCCGGTCCGCCCCGCCCGCCGTGTCCGGCGTCCTCGTGGCGTCTGCCATCTCCAGGTCCCCCGGCCTCAGAGCTGTGCCCGCACCGTGCTGGCGTCCACGCCCAAAGCCTCGGTGAGGACGCGGGCCCGAACCGCCTGCTGGCGTCCGGTGACGCGTTCGATGGCGGCGGTGGAGCGGCCGGCGGCCGCGGCCTCCTCGCGCAGTCTCTCCAGCCGCTTTCCGGCCAGGGCCAGCTTCTGGTGGGCGTTCTTGATCACCCACTCGCTGAGTGCCTCGCGGGACTGGCCGGCCATGGAGTCGAGCTGGGTCTCCAGTTCCTCGATGGTGTCGGCCAGGTCGAGTGCCTCCCTGGCGTCGGGGTTGACCAGTTGCAGCACTTCGCGTTCGACCGTCGGGCGCTGCGCGGGCGAGTCCCACAGGACGTGGGTGAGGACGGGGAGGTCGGTCTCGGCCACGGCCGGGCGGCCGTCGAGGTAGGCGGTGGCCTGGAGCAGCCGTACGGACTGCCGCCAGCGACGGTCGGAGGCGATCAGTTCCTTGCGGCGCAGGGCGGCCCGCAGGGTGCAGAGCGCGTCCACCACCGCGTCCGGGACCGGTATCGCCGGCACCTCCTCGGTCACGGCCCGGCGCAGCGCGTCCAGGGTGACGGTGGTGCGCCGCGGCGGGTCGGGCCGGCTGACGGCGGAGCGGATCAGGGACGCGAAGTTGGAGGGGTCGGCGAGGTAGCCGACCTCGATCCGCACCAGCAGCCGGTCGTAGACGGCGGCGCTCTCCTCGCCGGAGGGCAGCTCGTTGCTGGCGGTGATGGCGCCGATGAGCGGGCAGCGGATGGGCTCGCCGCCGTTCTCGGGGTGGTAGATCCGCTCGTTGAGGAAGCCGAGGGTCTCGTTGAGCGCCGCGGTGGAGCACTTGAAGATCTCGTCGATGAAGGCGATGTGCGCGGTCGTGGCCCGGCCCTCGTAGACCTGCCGGTACTCGCCCCGGGCCAGCGCCCCGACGTCGACCGGCCCGAACATCCGGGTCGGCGCGGTGAACTTCGAGAGCAGGATCTCCCAGTACGCGGCGCCCTCCACCCGGCCGGTGACCTCCCGGGCCAGCTCCGACTTGGCGGTACCGGGCGGCCCGAGCAGCAGTGAGTGCTGCCCGGCCAGCAGTGCGGCCCACAGGGTCCGCACCACGTCGGCCCGTTCGTGGAAGCGCTCCGACAACTCGCCGCAGACCGCCCGCAGCCGCTCAGCCGTGCCCGGCTCCTGAAGTTCCGCCATCGCGGCTCCTCCCCCTCTGTCGGCCGCCATGGTCACACAGACGGGGACCGGCCCCGCCTCCCCACGGCGGCGGCCGTTCCGTTACCGTCCGGCCATGGACGGCGAAACGATCGTGGTGGGTGGCGGAGTCATCGGTCTGACCTCGGCGGTGGTGCTCGCGGAAGCGGGCCGCCGGGTGCGGCTGTGGAGTCCGGAGGAACCGCGGGCGACGACCTCGGCCGTGGCGGGCGGCCTGTGGTGGCCGTACCGCATCCAGCCGCAGGAGCGGGTCGGCGCGTGGGCGCTGCGCTCGCTGGAGGTCTACACCGGGCTGCTGGACCGCCCCGAGGAGACCGGCGCGCGGCTGGTGTCCGGGGTGCACGCGGCCACCCGCCTCGACGGACTCGGCACGTGGGCCGCCGAGGTGGACGGGCTGCGGGCGGCTACCGAGGCGGAGTACGCGCCGGGCGACGGCCTGTGGGCCCGGCTGCCGGTGCTCGACATGCCGACGCATCTGGTCTGGCTCAGGCGGCGGCTGGAGGCGGCCGGCGGACGGGTCGAGCGGCGGGCCGCCGCCTCGCTCGCGGAGGCGGCCGCGGAGGCCGGGGTGGTGGTCAACTGCACGGGGCTGGGCGCGGGCCGGCTCGTCCCCGACGCGGGGATGCGGCCGGTGCGCGGCCAGTTGGTGGTGGTGGAGAACCCGGGGGTGGACACCTGGTTCACCCGCACCGACGCGGGCGCCGAGTCGACGTACTTCATCCCGCAGCCGGGCCGCCTGCTGCTGGGCGGGACCGCCGAGGCCGGGGCCGGCTCGCTCGAGCCCGATCCGAGGACCGCGCGGGCCATCGTCGCCCGCTGCGCCGAGCTGCGCCCGGAGATCGCGGGGGCGCGGGTGCTCGGGCACCGCGTGGGGCTGCGCCCGGAGCGGGCCGGCGGGGTCCGGCTGGAGCGGGAGGAGCTGCCCGGCGGCACCGTGCTGGTGCACAACTACGGGCACGGCGGGGCCGGGGTGACCGTGGCCTGGGGGTGCGCCCGGGAGGTGGCGGAACTGCTGGCCGCGTAGACGGGGCGGCCGCGCGTCTCCGGACGCCGGAACGCCGGTGCCCGCCGCGCCGGGGAGGCGCAGCGGGCACCGGCGTCTCGCGACGCGGGGTCAGGACTTGACGTGGATGCGCTCCCCGCCGTCCCCGTCGTCCTCGGGACCGGTGATGCCGATGGGGTCACCGGCGCTCTCGGGCCCCTGACCGGGGCCGATGCGGATCTCGAAGTCGCCGTCGTACTTCTCGTGACCGGCGACGACGGCCATCTCGACCGCCTCGTTGCCCATCACGCCCCGCACGATGAGCGGGTCGCGGCGCAGGTCGCGCATGAGGGCGACGCACATGCCGATCATCACCAGGACGAACGGCGCGGCGACCAGGATGGTGAGGTTCTGCAGTCCGGTCAGAGCGTCGCCCTCACCGTCGCCGATCAGCAGCATGATGGCGGCGACCGCTCCGGTGACGACGCCCCAGAAGATGACGACGAACCGGCCCGGCTCCAGGCGGCCCTTCTGCGAGAGGGTGCCCATCACGATGGAGGCGGCGTCGGCGCCGGAGACGAAGAAGATGCCGACCAGGAGCATCACCAGGACGCTGGTGACGGTGGCGACCGGGTACTCGGCGAGGACGCCGAAGAGCTGGGCCTCCTGGGAGGCGTCGGCGGCGAGCCGGCCCTCCTCCGACAGGCTCATCGCGCTGGTGCCGAAGATCGCGAACCAGATGAGGCTGACGGTGCTCGGCACCAGGATGACGCCGCCGACGAACTGGCGGATGGTGCGGCCCCGGCTGATCCGGGCGATGAACATGCCCACGAACGGCGTCCAGGAGATCCACCAGGCCCAGTAGAAGACCGTCCACGAGCCGAGCCAGTCGCCGACCCCCTCGCCGGCGGCGGCCTCGGTGCGGCCGATGAGCTGCGGAAGGTCCTGGAGGTAGGCGCCGATGGAGGTCGGCAGCATGTCCAGCATGATGACGGTCGGCCCGGCGACGAAGACGAAGAGGGCGAGCAGCAGGGCCAGCACCATGTTGATGTTGGAGAGCCACTGGATGCCGCGTTCGACGCCGGAGACGGCGGAGGCGACGAAGCCCAGGGTCAGCACGGCGATGATGACGACGAGCAGGCCCGTCCCGGCCACCGAGAGCCAGTCCAGCTCCTCGATGCCGCTGCCGATCTGGAGGGCGCCGAGGCCGAGCGAGGCGGCCGAGCCGAAGAGGGTCGCGAAGATGGCGATGATGTCGATGACGCGGCCCCAGACGCCGCGGGCCCGCTTCTCACCGATGAGCGGCTCGAAGACCGCGCTGATGGTCTGGCGACGGCGCCGCCGGAACGTGCTGTAGGCGATGGCGAGGCCGACCACGGCGTAGATCGCCCACGGGTGGAGCGTCCAGTGGAAGAGGGTGGTCGCCATCGCTGTCTGCATGGCCTCGCCGGCGTCGGCCGGGTCGGTGCCGGGCGGCGGATCGGCGAAGTGGGCGAGCGGTTCGCTGACGCCGAAGAACATCAGGCCGATGCCCATGCCGGCGCTGAACATCATGGCGATCCAGGAGACGGTCCGGAACTCCGGCTCCTCCCCCTCGGCGCCCAGGGTGATCTTGCCGTAACGGCTCATCGCCAGCCAGAGGGCGAAGACGACGAAGCCGGTGGCGGCCAGCATGAAGGCCCAGCCGCCGTTGTGGATGAGCCAGTTCAGCATCGTGCTGGAGGCGGACTCCAGCGCGTCGGTGGCCAGCGCGCCCCACAGGACGAAAGCCAGGGTGAGGGCCGCGGTGACACCGAACACGATGCGGTCGGTGGTCGGCCCGCTACGTTCGGCGGGGCCGCCGGGCGGGGTGTCAGGCGCGAGCTTGGGGCCGTCGCCGGCCTCTGGTGTGTGCTTGTCGCGCGTCACAGGCGGCACCTTTCGGGGTGGACGTGGATGGGGGACAAAGGGACATGTACGCGCTGACGCCTACCACAGAGCCGCGCCCGGACGGGTCGGCGACGGCGGGTGTCGAACGGTTCCCGCCGTCAGGCGGTACGTACGGCCTGCCGGCCGGGGGACCTGGGCGGGCGCGGGCCCAGGGGCCGCAGCACTTCGCCCCTGCCCAGACCGGCGCTCCTTGCACCTGTGAAAAGCGGGGATTCTGTGCGGGTGCGGACGCTCCCCTCCGGCCACGCGGCGGCCAAGGCCGGACATGTCCGGCCTTGGCCGCCGCGGTACGCGCCACTCCGCCTCCTCGTGCGCCGTGGCCACTTTCACCACACTGGTGAGACAGCAATACTGTTGCACTCCAGAGGAGGCGCTGACATGACGACGGAGACCGGCGAGCCCACGCTCACGATCGACGAGCTGGCCGCCCGGACGGGCGTCACCGTCCGCACCATCCGCTTCTACTCCACCCGCGGCCTGCTGCCGCCCCCGGTGATCGGCCCTCGCCGGGTGGGCCGCTACGGCCCGGCGCACCTGTCGCGGCTGGCGCTCATCGAGGACCTCCAGCACCAGGGCCTGACCCTGGCCGCGATCGAGCGGTACCTGGAGCGGCTCCCCGCCGACCTGAGCGACCAGGACCTGGCGCTGCACCGGGCGCTGGTCGCCGCCTGGGTGCCGGACAGCGCCGAGGAGGTTTCGCGGGCGGAGCTGGAGCGCCGGGCCGGGCGGCCGCTGTCCGGGCAGGACGTGGCGCGGCTGACCGCGATGGGGTCGCTGGCGGGCACCGGGGCCCCGGAGACCTTCCTGGTCGACCCGGGGATGCTGCGGCTCGGGCTGCAACTGCTGGACGTGCCCATCGCGCACGAGGCGACCCTGGCGGCCCGGGCCATCCTCATGGAGCACGCCCGCTCGGCCGCGGCGGAGCTGTCACGGCTGTTCAAGGACGAGGTGTGGGGGGCGGCCGAGTCCTCCGGCGACCCGGGCGAGGTGGAGCGGATCAAGTCGCTCTCGGCCCACATGCAGCCGCTGGTGGTGCAGGCGCTGGTGACGACTTTCCAGCGCTCCCTCCGCGACGAGCTGCGGAGCTGGCTCCCGGCGGGCCGGGACCGGCAGGTGTAGGGCGGGACCGACGCGAGTGCCCCCGTACGCCGCGGCATGCGTACGGGGGCACCGGTGCGAGGGGAGCGGGTCAGTCGGTGAAACGCTCGCCCTTCTCTGCCTTGGCCACCAGCAGCGCCGGGGGCGCGAACCGCTCGCCGTAGGTGGCGGCCAGCTCCTCGGCGCGGGCCACGAAGCCGGGCAGGCCGCCCTCGTAGCCGTTGATGTACTGGAGGATGCCGCCGGTCCAGGCGGGGAAGCCGATGCCCATGATGGAGCCGATGTTGGCGTCGGCGACCGACGTGAGCACGCCTTCCTCGACGAGGCGGACGGTGTCCAGGGCCTCCGCGAAGAGCATCCGCTCCTGCATGTCCCGGAACGGGATGGTGGTGCCCGGGCGGGTGAAGTGCTCGCGCAGGCCCGGCCAGAGCCCGGCGCGGGAGCCGTCCTCGGCGTAGTCGTAGAATCCGGCGCCGCCGCTGCGGCCGGTGCGGCCGAACTCGTCGACCATCCGGTCCACCACGGCGTCGGCGGGGTGGCCGGGCCAGGTGCCGCCGGCCTCCTCGATCGCCTTCTTCGTCTCGTTGCGGATCTTGCGCGGCAGGGTGAGGGTCAGCTCGTCGACCAGGGAGAGGACCTTGGCCGGGTAGCCGGCCTGGGCGGCGGCCTGCTCCACGGAGACCGGGTCGAGGCCCTCGCCGACCATGGCGACGCCCTCGTTGATGAAGTGGCCGATGACCCGGGAGGTGAAGAAGCCCCGGGAGTCGTTGACCACGATCGGGGTCTTCTTGATCTGCCGGACCAGGTCGAAGGCGCGGGCCAGCGCCACGTCGCCGGTCCGCCCGCCCTTGATGATCTCCACCAGCGGCATCTTGTCGACCGGCGAGAAGAAGTGCAGCCCGATGAAGTCCTCCTGCCGCTTCACGCCCTCGGCGAGGGCGGTGATGGGCAGGGTGGAGGTGTTGGAGCACATAAGTGCGTCGGGGGCGACGACGTCCTGGATCTCCTGGAACACCTTGTGCTTGAGCGAGGTGTCCTCGAAGACGGCCTCGATCACCGCGTCGCACCCGGCGAGGTCGGCGGCCTCGGCGGTCGGCGTGATCCGGGCGAGCACCGCGTCCGCCTTCTCGCGGGTGGTACGGCCCCGCGAGACGGCCTTGTCGCAGAGCTTCTCGGAGTACGCCTTGCCCTTGGCGGCCGCCTGCGGGGTGACGTCCTTGAGGACGACCTCGATGCCGGCGCGGGCACAGGAGTAGGCGATGCCGGCGCCCATCATCCCGGCACCGAGGACGGCGACCTTGCGGACGGTGGAACGCTCCACGCCGGCGGGCCGGTTGGCGCCGGAGTTGACGGCCTGGAGGTCGAAGAAGAACGCCTGGATCATGTTCTTGGCGATCTGCCCGGTGACCAGCTCGGTGAAGTAGCGGGCCTCGATGACCTGGGCCGTCTCGAAGTCGACCTGCGAGCCCTCGACGGCGGCCGCCAGGATGTTGCGCGGGGCCGGGTAGGGGGCGCCGGAGGTCTGCTTCTTGAGGTTGGCGGGGAACGCCGGCAGGTTGGCGGCGAACTTGGGGTGCGCCGGGGTGCCGCCGGGGATGCGGTAGCCCTTGACGTCCCAGGGCTGGGCCGACTCGGGGTTCGCGTCGATGAAGGCGCGGGCGTCCACCAGCATCTGCTCGGGCGTCTCGGCGACCGCGTGCACGAGGCCGTTGTCGAGGGCGCGGCGGGGGCTGTACTGGGTGCCCTTCAGGAGCAGCTTGAGCAGCGCGTCGGTGACGCCGAGCAGCCGCACGGTGCGGGTCACGCCGCCGCCGGCCGGCAGCAGGCCGAGGGTGACCTCGGGCAGGCCGATCTTGGAACCGGGGGCGTCCAGGGCGATGCGGTGGTGGCAGGCGAGGGCGATCTCGTAGCCGCCGCCGAGGGCCGCGCCGTTGATGGCGGCGACGACCGGCTTGCCGAGGGTCTCGATGCGGCGCAGCGCCTTCTTGATGGCGAGGCCGCGCTCGAAGATCTCCTGGGCCTGTTCGGGCGTGGCCCGGATCATGTCCTTGAGGTCGCCGCCGGCGAAGAAGGTCTTCTTCGCGGAGGTGACGATGATCCCGCGGATGGTGTCCTTCTGGGCCTCCGCGCGGTCGGCGATCTCGCCGATCGAGCGGATGAAGGCCGCGTTCATGGTGTTGGCGGACTGGGCCGGGTCGTCGAGGACGAGCGTGACGACGCCGGTGTCGTCCTGCTCCCAGCGGATGGTCGACGCGGTGGTGGACTCACTCATGTGTGGCTGCTCCGTGTGGGCGGGCGGAAGGGCGGGGGCGCGGGCGGTCAGAGGCGTTCGACGATGGTGGCGACGCCCATGCCGCCGCCGACGCAGAGGGTGGCCAGGCCGTACCGCTTGTCCTGCCGCTCCAGTTCGTCGATGAGGGTGCCGAGGATCATCGCGCCGGTGGCGCCGAGGGGGTGCCCGAGCGCGATGGCCCCGCCGTTGACGTTGACCTTGTCCAGGCTCAGCCCCATGTCCTTGACGAAGCGCAGGACCACACCGGCGAACGCCTCGTTGATCTCGACGAGGTCGATGTCGTCGATGGTCAGCCCGGCCTTGGCGAGCGCCTTGCGGGTGGCCGGGGCGGGGCCGGTGAGCATGATGGTGGGCTCCGAGCCGGAGACGGCGGCGGAGACGATCCGGGCGCGCGGCGTCAGGCCGTACCGCTCGCCGGTCTCGCGGTTGCCGACGGCGACCAGGGAGGCGCCGTCCACGATGCCGGAGGAGTTGCCCGCGTGGTGGACGTGGTCGATCTTCTCCACCCAGTGGTACTTCTGGAGCGCCACGGCGTCGAAGCCGCCGAGGTCGCCGATGCCCGCGAAGGACGGCTTGAGGGCGGCGAGGGAGTCGGCGGTGGTGCCGGGCCGCAGGTGCTCGTCGTGGTCGAGGACGGTCAGGCCGTTGCGGTCGCGGACGGGCACGACCGAGCGGGCGAACCGGCCCTCCTTCCAGGCGGTGGCGGCACGCTCCTGGGAGAGAGCGGCGTACTCGTCCACGTCGCGGCGGCTGAAACCCTCGATGGTGGCGATGAGGTCGGCACCGATGCCCTGCGGGGCGAAGCCGGTCTCGAAGCTGGTCATCGGGTCCATCGCCCAGGCGCCGCCGTCGGAGCCCATGGAGACACGGGACATCGACTCGACGCCGCCCGCGAGGACCAGGTCCTCCCAGCCCGAGCGGACCTTGGCGGCGGCGAGGTTGACCGCTTCCAGACCCGAGGCGCAGAAGCGGTTCTCCTGGACGCCCGCGACGGTGTCCGGCAGCCCGGCGGCGATGGCCGCGATCCGGGCGATGTCGGAGCCCTGGTCGCCGATGGGGCTGACCACGCCGAGGACGATGTCGTCGACGGCCGCCGGGTCGAGGTCGGGGAAGCGGGCGCGGATCTCGCGGATGAGGCCCACGACGAGGTCGATCGGCTTGGTGCCGTGCAGGGAGCCGTTGGCCTTGCCGCGACCGCGCGGGGTGCGGATCGCGTCGTAGACGTACGCTTCGGTGGTCAAGACTTGAGCCTTTCGGGGAGTGCGGAGCGGCGGGCCGGTCAGCCCAGCAGGGAACGGCCGATGATCTCCTTCATGATCTCGGTCGTCCCGCCGTAGATGGTCTGGATGCGCCCGTCGGTGAAGGCCTTGGCGACGGGGTACTCGTTCATGTAGCCGTAGCCGCCGTGGAGCTGGAGGCAGCGGTCGGCGGTGCGCTTCTGGAGTTCGGTGGCCCACCATTTGGCCATCGAGGCGTGGACGGCGTCGAGTTTCCCCTCGGCGTGGTCGGCGATGCAGCGGTCGAGGAAGGCCCGGGTCACGGCGCACTCGGTGGCCATCTCGGCGATCTCGAAGCGGATGTGCTGGAGGCGGGAGAGCGGGCGGCCGAAGGCCTCGCGCTCCTTGACGTAGGTGGTGGTGATCTCCACCAGGTGCTCGGCGGCGGCGATGGCGGCGACCGCGATGGCCATCCGCTCCTGCGCCAGGTTGGTCATCAGGTGGATGAAGGCCCCGTCGCGTTCGCCGAGCAGGTTCTCCTTGGGGACGCGTACGTCGTCGAAGAAGAGTTCGGCGGTGTCCTGCGACTTCTGGCCGATCTTGTCGAGGTTGCGCCCGCGCTCGAACCCCTCGGCGCCACGCTCCACCACCAGCAGGGAGAGGCCGTGGGCGCCCCCCTCGGGGGTGGTCCTGGCGGCGACCACGACGAGGTCGGCGAGGATGCCGTTGGAGATGAAGGTCTTGGCGCCGTTGAGCAGGAAGTGGTCGCCCTTGTCCTCGGCGGTGGTGCGGATGGCCTGGAGGTCCGAGCCCGCGCCGGGTTCGGTCATCGCGATGGCGGTGATGGTCTCGCCCGAGCAGAAGCCCGGCAGCCAGCGGCGCTTCTGCTCCTCGGTGGCGAGGCCGGTGAGGTACGGGCCGACGATGTCGTTGTGCAGGCCGACGGCGAGGCCGGGCACGCCGGCACGGGCGAACTCCTCGCCGAGGACCGCGCTGTAGCGGAAGTCGGGGGTGCCCCCGCCGCCGTACTCCTCGTCGACGGCGAGGCCCAGCAGGCCCTGGCGTCCGGCGGCGAGCCAGGCGCCGCGGCTGGTGATGCCGTCCTTCTCCCACTGCTCGTAGTGGGGCAGCACCTCCTTGGCGAGGAAGGTGCGGACGGTGTCGCGGAACGCCTCGTGCTCGGCCGTGTAGATCTGCCGTTCCATGCTCGGTGCCTCCTGGGCGCGGGGTCGCGGGTCGGTTCCCGCCGTGCGGGTCCGCGGGGGTGGGTGTGCTGCGGTGCCGGTACGTCAGCGGGCGCCCAGCCCCCAGTCGCGGGCCACCTCGGCGGTGTCGGCGCCGGGAAGCGCGGGGCCGGTGCGGACGGTGGTCGGGGTGGCGGAGAAGCGCGGGGCCGGGGCGGGCTGCACGCGGCCGTCGTGGGTGGTGAAGGTCTCCCGGGCGGCGAGGTGCGGGTGACCGGCTGCCTCGGCGAGGGAGAGGACGGGGGCGACGCAGGCGTCGGTGCCGGCGAACAGCTCGGTCCACTCCTCTCGGGTCCGGGTGGCGAAGCGGGCGGCGACCGTCTCGCGCAGCTCGTCCCAGCGGGCCAGGTCGCCCTGGCCGGGGGCGTCCTCGGGCAGGCCGAGGACGCGGGCGAACTCGGCGTAGAAACGGGGCTCCAGGGCGCCGACGGCCATGTGGCGGCCGTCGGCGGTGGTGTAGCAGCCGTAGAAGGGGGCGCCGCCGTCCAGGAGGTTGCCGCGGCGGCGGTCCTGCCAGGCTCCCGCCCCGAGCATCGCGTGGATCATCGTGGTGAGGTGGGCCGTGCCGTCCACGATGGCGGCGTCGACCACCTGGCCGGTGCCGTGGGCGCGGGCGTGGTGGAGGGCGGCGAGGACGCCGGTGACGAGGTAGAGGGAGCCGCCCGCGTAGTCGCCGACCAGGTTGGCGGGGACGGCCGGGGGTGCGTCGGGCTCGCCGACCAGGCCGAGGGCACCGGTGACGGCGATGTAGCCGATGTCGTGGCCGGCGCGGTCGGCCAGCGGTCCGTCCTGGCCCCAGCCGGTCATCCGGCCGTAGACGAGACGGGGATTGCGCTCCAGGCACGCGCCGGGGCCGACGCCGAGCCGTTCGGCGACGCCGGGGCGGTACCCCTCCACGAGGATGTCGGCGCGCTCCACCAGTTCCAGGACCCGGGCGGCGCCGTCCTCGGTCTTGAGGTCGACCAGGACGGAGCGCTTGTTGCGGTTGGTGAGGTCCTGCGCCGGGTCGAGGCCGAGGCCGGGGCCGCCGGGGCGGTCCACGCGGACCACGTCGGCGCCGAGGTCGGCGAGGAGCATCGCGGCGAACGGGCCGGGGCCGATGCCCGCCAGTTCCACCACCCGCACGCCGTGCAGGGGGCCCGTCGTGGCCGTGTCCGTCATGTCTTCCCCGCTCCGTCGCGCGCCGACCTTGTGACACAACTGATGTAACAGTGTTGATGTTATGGACAGGGGGCCCGGCCCACAAGCCCCTGGAAAGCACCCTCGGCGCCGTCTCGTGGCCTGGGGCGCGGGGGGGTGGTCCCAGGCGTCGTGGCAAGGCTCCCCCGCCCGGCCGGGGGGAGGCGGCCTCGGACGCCGGCGGAGGTGGGCGCGGTCCGCTGCCGCCGTCCCGGTCGCGGGGGCCCCGGTGCGCCGGCCGGGCTTGGGCCGGTGGGTTCTACGCTGGCCTCATGAGTGACGAGCGTGCCGTTCCGCCGGTTCTGGTCAGTGCCTGCCTGCGGGGTGTGCCCTGTCGGTTCGACGGGCGGGACAAGGCGGCCGGAGGGCTCGACGCGCAGTTGGCGGGGCGGCGGGTGGTGGCGTTCTGCCCGGAGCAGGCGGGTGGGCTGGCGACGCCCCGGGCGGCGGCGGAGCTGGTCGGGGGCGACGGGCACGCGGTGCTGGAGGGGCGGGCCCGGGTCGTGGACGTCACGGGGGCGGATGTCACCGAGGCGTTCGTGGCGGGGGCCCGGCGGGCGCTCGACGCCGCCCGCCGGACGGGGTGCACGGAGGCCGTGCTGATGCCCCGGAGCCCTTCCTGCGGGCGGGGAGAGGTGTACGACGGGGAGTTCCGTGGCGCGCTGGTGCCGGGCGACGGGGTGACGGCGGCGCTGCTGGAGCGGAACGGGATCGCGGTGCGGCGGGCGCCCGGAGTGTGAGGCGGCCGGGCGCTCAGCCCCGCCCCGCTCCCTCGCCGAGGGCCGCCCTCAGCGCGGCACGGCACAGGGCGTCGGCCCGGCGGGTCGTCTCGGGGAGCCGGTAGGCCGGTGCGAGGCGCAGGGTGTGGGCGACGGCCCGGTCCAGGGGGACGCCGTGGCCGGCGGAGACGTAGACGGGTCTGACCCCCGCGCGGGTGCGGAGGGCCCGGCCGACCTCCTCGGCGCCGTCGGTGAGCGGGGTCTGGTCCCCGCGCCGGTCGCCCGGTGCCGGGTGGGTGAAGGTGAACGGGTTCTTGGCGACGCCGATGCTCGGCAGCCCGGTCAGCACTCCCAGGTGGCTGGCGAGCCCGAACCGGCGCGGGTGGGCCACGCCGTAGCCGTCGCAGACGACCAGGCCGGGCGGGGTGGCCAGGGCGGCCAGGGCCGTGAGGACGGCGGGCAGTTCGCGGAAGGCGAGGAGCCCGGGGACGTACGGGAAGGGGACCGGCCCGACGGCGGTGGCCTCCTCGACCGGCTCCAGGGTGGCCGCGTCCAGGACGACGGCGGCCGCGGCGACCAGGCCGCGCCCGTCGTCGTAGGCCACGTCGACGCCGGCGGCGGTGCCGGTGCCCGGCTCGGGGCCGGGACCGGTGAGGTCGACGCGGGCTCGCAGGGTGTCCTGCACGGCGCGGGCCCCGGCCTCGGTGGTGGGCCAGTCGGCGGGGACGGTGACGGCTGCGGGGGCGGGTCGGGCGCGCATGGGCGGTGAGGCTACGCGTTCCGGGCGCGCGAGGTGGCGGCGGGTCGGCCAGACTGGGCGGATGGGAGGACGGCGCAGCGCGGGTCTGCTGCTGTACCGGCGGGTGCCGGACGGCGTCGAGGTCCTGCTCGGGCACATGGGCGGCCCGTACTGGGCGCGCCAGGACACCGGCGCGTGGACCGTGCCGAAGGGCGAGTACGGCGAGGGCGAGGACGCCTGGCACGCGGCGCGGCGGGAGTTCCGCGAGGAGCTGGGCCTGGCGCCGCCGGAGGGACGGGTGCGGGAGCTGGGCGAGGTACGGCAGAGCGGGGGGAAGACGGTCACGGCCTGGGCGGTGGAGGCCGGCCTCGACCCGGCGGCCGTGGTGCCGGGGACGTTCACGATGGAGTGGCCGCGCGGCTCGGGCCGTACCCGGGAGTTCCCGGAGCTGGACCGGGTGGCGTGGTGGCCGCCGGGACGGGCGCGGGCACTGCTGGTGGTGGCGCAGCGGGCCTTCGTGGAGCGGCTGGTGGCGGGGCTGGCCGAGGAGGAGGGCGTGACCGGGGTGTAGGCGGCCGGGGCGGGGGCACGGGGCTGGGCGGGGGCCGCGGTGCGCGGTCCCCGCGTCCGTTTGCGGGGTGCGTGGGCGGGCGGCAGGTTGGTAGGGACGTACGCCGCGCCCAGACCGCGGCGTACCGGAGCGAGAGGTGTGGGCATGGCGATCGCGACGGTGAATCCGGCGACCGGGGAGACCCTGCGGACGTTCGAGGCGCTGACGTCCGAGGAGATCGAGAAGCGGCTGGTGCGGGCGGAGGAGGCGTACCGCGAGCACCGGCTGACCTCCTTCGCGGACCGGTCGCGGCTGCTGCGCCGGGCGGCGGAGCTGCTGGAGGAGGACACACCGGAGATCGCCCGCACCATGACCCTGGAGATGGGCAAGACGGTGGGCTCCGCCCGGGCGGAGGCGGCCAAGTGCGTGAAGGCGATGCGCTGGTACGCCGACCGGGCGGAGTCGCTGCTCGCCGACGAGCACCCAAAGCAGGCGGACGTCGAGGACTCGGGCGCCGCGCGGGCCCGGGTGGTGTACCGGCCGCTGGGCCCCGTGCTGGCGGTGATGCCGTGGAACTTCCCGCTGTGGCAGGTGATCCGTTTCGCCGCGCCCGCGCTGATGGCGGGCAACGTGGGGTTGCTGAAGCACGCCTCGAACGTGCCGCAGACCGCCCTGTACCTGGAGAGCCTCTTCCGCCGCGCCGGGTACCCGGAGGGCTGCTTCCAGACGCTGCTGGTCGGCTCCGGCGCGATCGAGGGGATCCTGCGGGACCCGCGGGTGGTGGCGGCGACGCTGACCGGCAGCGAGCCGGCCGGGCGCTCGGTGGCCTCGGTGGCGGGCGACGAGATCAAGAAGACGGTGCTGGAGCTGGGCGGCAGCGACCCGTACCTGGTGCTGCCCTCGGCCGACGTCGAGCGCGCGGCGAAGACCGCGGTGACGGCACGGGTGCAGAACAACGGCCAGTCCTGCATCGCCGCCAAGCGGTTCATCGTGCACACCGAGGTGTACGACGTGTTCACCCAGCGGTTCACGGAGGCGATGCGGGCGCTCAGGGTGGGCGACCCGATGGACGACACCACCGAGGTGGGCCCGCTCTCCAGCGAGCGGGGCCGCAGCGACCTGGCCGAGCTGGTGGACGACGCGGTGGAGCGCGGCGCGGCGGTGCTGTGCGGCGGCGGCCGCCCCGAGGGGTACGAGGACCGGGGCTGGTTCTACGCGCCCACGGTGCTGGCCGGGGTGGACGCGACGATGCGCGTCCACCGGGAGGAGGCGTTCGGCCCGGTGGCGACGGTGTACCGGGTGGCCGGCCTGGACGAGGCGGTGGAACTGGCCAACGACACCTCCTTCGGCCTGAGTTCCAACGTCTGGACCCGCGACCGGCACGACATCGACCGCTGTGTGCGGGACCTGGAGGCGGGCGGCGTCTTCGTCAACGGCATGACGGCATCGCACCCCGCCCTCCCGTTCGGCGGCGTCAAGCGCTCCGGGTACGGCCGGGAGCTGGCCGCCGAGGGCATCCGCGAGTTCTGCAACGTGACGACGGTGTGGGAGGCGGACTGAGCCGGCCCGTGCCTTGCACGAAAGGGGTGCCTCCCGTCCGCTGCGGACGGGAGGCACCCCTTTCGTGCGCGGCGCGGCGGAGCGTCACCCCTCCCCCGGTGGCGGGGGCCGCCCCGGCGCCTACCGGGGGCGCGGCGATCCGGCCGTGGCCGCGGACCGGGCCGCCGTCGCCGGTGTCCACGCGGGCGCTGTCGAGGCCGCCCGTCGGATCGACGCCGGCGGTCCCGGCCGGCGGGAACGGGGTCTCGCGGCGCGCCGGGTCCCGGCGGGTCTCACGACCCGCTTCTGTACGAGGACGGCGCCGGCCGGGATGAGCGCGCCGAAGGCCGGCGTCACGATCAGGCCGGGACGGAGCCACCGCCGCCGGCCGGCCGTGGGCCCGCGGCAAGGGGCGCGGTTCCTCGGGAGTGCCGGCCTGATGGAGCCAGGCGTGCTGCCCGGGGTCGGCGAGCAGCCGGGCGAGGGCCGCCATGGCGTCGGCGTGGGCCGCGCTGACCTGCGCGGCGAGGGCGACGGCCAGGTCCACGGGAGCGCCGGCGTCGTGCCCCGCCACGACCGGCCCGGCCGTCCGCGCCGTGCCGATGCGGCGGACGGCGGGCGGAGGGCGGGGCGGGGGACGCGCCTGGGCGAAGGCGAAGCCGGGCGCGACCGTGACGTACGGACCCCCGCGACCACGTTCGGGTCCATCTCGTCCGTGTACGCGCGCGTGGTCGTGCCGTCCGTCACCAGGAGGTCGTCCGTTCCGCTCGGACGGGGCGCGCCAGTCGCGGACGGGGGCGCCCCGCTCCGGGACCGCACCGTGGCCGGACCGCCTCCGGACGCAAGAGCACACCGGGTGCCGCCACGCCCCGAGACCGGCCTGCGGGCGCCCGGGAGGCTGTGCGGTGGCCGGGTCCGGAGCGGGCGTGGGAAGGTCCGGGGTCGGCTAGGGTGAGCGTTTCGGTCGAGCGGGACAGGGGTGGAGCAGATGGCGGAGCGGTCGGCGCGCCGCCGCGTCCCGGTGCCCCCGTCCCCCACCGCCTCCCGGCTGGTGCTGGCGCTGGTCTGCGCCGTGTGGACGGTGATCCTCGCGGTGGCGGGCGCCTCGGTCGGCCTCCCGGGGCAGCAGCCCGCCGCCGGTGCTGCCGCCGCCGGGTTCGAGCGGGCCCTCCCGGCGCCGCCCGGGGTGCACACCCCGCCGTGGGTGCGGGTGCACGCGCCCACCCGCGAGCGGGCCGACGGACACACGGGGGGCGACGCCGAACTCGCCCCCGCCGCCCCGCCCGGCCCCGGCGAGGCCGCACTACTCACCCTCGCCTCGCTTCCGTCCGCCGGTCCCCGGCAGGCGGCCCGGCCCGGCCGTCTGCTGGACCGGCCGCGCCAGGAGCGGGCCCCGCCCGCCGCCGTACCCGGGCCCTGGTCGGCCCGGGGCCCGCCCTCCCCGCGGAGCAGTTGACGCCCCGGCGCCGCCCGGGCCCTGTACCCCAGGTACGCGGGCTCGCCGGAAGTGTGCCGTCCCGCCGTTGACCGAGCTTCCCGCGCACCCGGCCAAGGACCGCTGTGTCCCCGGGCGGTGCGGGCCGTCCGTGGAGTCCCCATGTCCCGACGTGCCACGGCCTGGCGTGCGCTGATCGCGTTCGCCGTCGTCGCCGTGTCCCTCTTCCTCGCCCTGACCACGCCTGCCCGACTCGGCCTCGACCTGAGCGGCGGCACCCGCATCGTCCTGGAGGCCCAGGAGGCGCAGGGCCGTAAGCCCGACGCCGAGTCGACCGACCGTGCCCTGGAGGTGCTGCGGCAGCGGGTGGACGCGCTCGGCGTCGCCGAACCGGAGCTGGTCCGCTCCGGCTCCGACCGCATCGTGGTGGAACTCCCGGGGGTCCAGGACCCCCGGGAGGCCGCCAAGGTGATCGGCCGCACCGCCCAGCTCACCTTCCACCCCGTCAAGGGCGAGACCACCTCCGCGGCGCCCAAGGCCGACGACGGCTCGCGTGCCCTCGCCGACCCGGACCGGCCCGACGCCTTCCTGGAGCTCGGGCCGCCCGCGCTCACCGGAGAGGGCATCGACGACGCCACCCCGGACTTCGACGCCACCTCGGGCGGAGGATGGGCGGTCGCGCTCGCCTTCGAGAAGAAGGCGTCCGGCGCCTGGGCGAAGCTCACCGGCGAGGCCGCCTGCGCCGCGCCCGGCGACCCGGGCCGGCGGGTGGCGATCGTGCTGGACGACCGGATCGTCTCGGCGCCCGGCATGCGCGAGACGGTGCCCTGCGGCACCGGGATCACCGGCGGCTCCACCCAGATCACCGGCGGCTTCGACGCCGAGGGCGCCCGCGAACTGGCGGCACTGGTCAAGGGCGGCGCGCTGCCGCTGCCGGTGGAGGTCGTCGAACAGTCGACCGTCGGCCCCTCCCTCGGGGCCGAGGCCATCCGGGCGGGCGCCTGGGCGGCACTGATCGGCCTGGCCTGCACGGCCGTCTTCATCACCGTCGTCTACCGCCTCCTGGGCCTGCTCGCCACGGTGGCGCTCTCCCTGTACGGACTCATCTCGTACGCCGCGATCGTGGCGCTGGGCGCGACCCTGACCATGCCGGGCATCGCCGGGTTCGTGCTGGCGGTCGGTATGGCGGTCGACGCCAACGTGCTGGTCTTCGAACGGGCCAGGGAGGAGTACGGTCAGGCGTCCCGGCGGCCGAAGGACCTGCGGCGGCCGCTGGCACGCGGGTTCTCCAAGGCGTGGAGCGCGGTCCTGGACTCCAACGTCACCACGCTGATCGCGGCCGGGCTGCTCTTCGTGCTGGCGTCGGGCCCGGTGAAGGGCTTCGGCGTGACGCTGGCGGTCGGCGTGCTCGCCTCGATGATCTCGGCGCTGGTCATCACCCGGATCCTCGCCGACTGGGCGCTGGGCCGGGGGCTGGTGCGGCGGCGCCCGCAGACGAGCGGGATGACCGGGAAGGGGCGGCTGCGGACCCGGCTGGAGCAGCGTCCGCCCCGGCTGATGCGCTTCAGCGGCCGCTGGCTGCTCGTCTCGGGCGGTGTGCTGCTGGTGGCGCTGGCCGGGCTCGGGGTGCGCGGGCTGGAACTGGGCGTGGAGTTCACCGGCGGCCGCCAGACCCAGTACGCCACCGAGCGCCCGGTGGACGCCGACACCGCGCGGGCCGCCGTGAGCGAGGCGGGCTTCCCCGAGGCGGTGGTGCAGCGCACCGACCAGGACGGTTCGTCGCTGGTGACGGTGCGCACCGGACCGCTGGAGGACTCCGAGGAGCGGCGCGTCCGGGCGGCGCTGGCCGAGCACGGCGGCGAGGTGACCGTCGAACGGGACGACATGGTCGGGCCGAGCCTCGGGACGGAGCTGCGGGACAAGGCGGTGCTGGCGCTGGCGGTGGCCGTCGGGGCCCAGCTGCTCTACCTGACCGTGCGGTTCCGGGGAACGCTGGCGCTGGCGGCCGTGGCGGCGATGGCGCAGGACGTGCTGCTGGTGGTGGGACTCTTCGCGTGGCTGGGCAAGCCGGCGGACAGTGTCTTCCTGGCCGCGCTGCTGACCGTGGTCGGCTACTCGGTCAACGACACCGTGGTGGTCTTCGACCGGCTGCGGGAGCTGCGCCGGCTGCGCCCCGGAGCGTCCTGGGAGACGCTGGGCGACCTCGCCGTCGGCCAGACACTGCCACGTACGGTCAACACCGGTCTGGGCGCGATCTTCGTGCTGCTGGCGCTGGCCCTGTCGGGCGGTGGCACGCTGACCGACTTCGCGGTGGCCCTCCTCGCGGGCATCGGGGTGGGCATCGCCTCCACCATCTTCACCGCGATGCCGCTGGCGGTACGCCTGGAGCGGCGCCGCCGCCCCTCGGCCTCGCCCGAGAAGCCGAACAAGCGGGTCCGGGAGGGAACGGGGGCCGTCGTCTGACGCGGTGTCACCCCTACGGCGGGGCGGGCCTGGTGCCCGCCCCGCCGTCGGCACGCGGGACGTGACGCATCTCACGTCACCGCCGGTGCACGGACTTCCCTGTTCCACCGTCTAGCCGACTGCCGGGGCCTGACCGCCCCGGCGGCCTGAGGACCCAGGGGGGCACCATGGACACCGTCATCCAGCAGTCTGTCGAGGCGCAGCTCGTCGCCGCCGCGCCCCGTATGGCGACCATCCCGGCGCGCCTGCGGTACGACCGCACCGAGCCGTTCGCCGTCACCATGACCTTTCCGGCGCGTTCGACGCTGGAAGGGGTCGAGGTCACCTGGTCGTTCGCCCGGGACCTGCTGACGGCGGGGCTCACCGGTGAGGCCGGGATGGGCGACGTGCGGCTGCGGCCGCACGGTGAGGACCAGGTGGTGATGGAGTTCCACGCGCCGGAGGGGACCGCTGTGGTGCGGGTGTGCGCGGAGGAGCTGCGCCGGTTCGCGGCGCGCACCGTCGCCCTGGTACCGCCGGGCCGCGAGTACCTCCACCTCGACCTGGACCGGGACCTCGCCCTGCTCATCCGCGACACGCGCTGACCGCGTGCGCGAGCCGCCGGGGCGCGCCCGCGCCCCGGCGGCGGAAAATGCCGTGGCTGCTCTCCCGGGCCCGCTCGTACCGTCGTGAGCGTTTCTGGCGCCGCCGGTCGCAGTGGGGCGTTGTACGTCTGAGGTCCTGGACACCGCCCGCGCGCCCGCGGCGTGCGCAGTGCCGTGTGCGACCTCGGCGTTCGAGCCGTCCGCCCGTCCGGCCCTTCCCACGTGACCGCCTCCGGCCCTGAGGGCCGCCGCGGCGCGTCTCCGGTGCACCAGCCCGCGCCGCCCTTCGCGTCGCCCCCTTCCGTCCGTGTCGCACGACGACGCGTCAGCAACCGCGAGGCCGCCATGTCGACCATCGCACCCACCTGTGCCGACCTCGGATTCTCCGGGCCCGGCGGGACCCGGGTCCTGGACGGCTTCCATCTCAGCGTCGGCCCCGGCCGCACCGGGCTGACCGGCGACAACGGCTGCGGGAAGTCCACCCTGCTCAAACTCGCCGCCGGGGCGTGACCCCGGCCTCCGGCACCGTCCAGGTCTCCGGCGAGATCGGCCACCTGCCGCAGCACGCCACGCTCGACACCTCCGTGCGGGTCGACGAGACCCTGGGGCCGACGCGGTCCGGGCCGCGCCGCACGCCGTCGAGGCGGGCGACACGGCCGAGGAGCACTGCGCGACCGTCGGCGACGACTGGGACGTGGAGGAACGCGCCGTGGCCCTCCTCGCCTCGCTCGGCCTCGGCCTGGACCGCACCGTCGGCGAGGTGTCCGGCGGCGGGTCCGTACCGCTGCCGGCCCGGCCGCGCGCGCTGCTCCTGGACGAGCCGGCCCGCCACCTCGACCGGGCGAGCGTCCGGCAGCTCACCTCGGCCCTGACGGAGTGCCGGGGCGCGCTCCTGGTCGCCGCGCACGACCTGGAGTTCCTGCGGTCGCCGGGGATCACCCGCTGGCTGCTTCTCGACGGTGAGCTACGGGAACTGGCGGCCGGGGAGGTGGAGGAGGCGCTGAAGGGCTGACGCCGCGAGAGTGGCTCGGGAAGGTTCCGCGGACCCTGAGAACGGGGCCGCGAACCCTTTCCGTACCCACGTCCGGCCGGAAGCAGACGTTTGTGCGACCCCCGCTTTCGAGGGCTCTTTACAGCGGGCTTAACCTACGGGTTCGTAACCTACGTTTCCGTAAGTTGCATCATCGCAAGAACTCCCCGTCCCCAGGAGTCCCGCATGACCCTCACCACTCCCCACCTCGCCACGTCCGGCGGATGGACCGACGCCCAGTTGCTGCACGCACTGGAGGAGGTCGTGGAGAAGGAGCTCAACCGCCATCTGAAGGTGGCCAAGGACTGGATGCCGCACGACTACGTGCCCTGGTCCGACGGCCGCAACTTCCCCGGCTTCTTCGAGGACGGCGAGGCGTGGGACAAGGAGCAGTCGCAGGTGACGCCGATCGGCCGCACCGCACTGATCGTCAACCTCCTCACGGAGGACAATCTGCCGAGCTACCACCACGAGATCGCGTCGCTTTTCGGCCGCGACGGCGCCTGGGGCACCTGGGTGCACCGCTGGACCGCCGAGGAGGGGCGGCACGGCATCGTCATGCGGGACTACCTGCTGACCTCGCGGGCGGTCGACCCCGACGAGCTGGAACGGTTCCGGATGGCCCACATGAGCGAGGGGTTCGAGTCGGACAACCGGCACTCGATGCTCCACTCGGTCGCCTACGTCGCCTTCCAGGAGCTGGCCACCCGCATCTCGCACCGCAACACCGGCCACCAGTCGGGCGATCCGGTCTGCGACCGGATGCTGGCCCGGATCGCCACCGACGAGAACCTGCACATGGTCTTCTACCGGAACCTGCTCGGCGCCGCCTTCGAGCTGGCGCCCGACCTGACCATGCAGGCCGTCCGCGACGTCGTGGTCAACTTCCGGATGCCCGGTCACGGAATGCCCGGTTTCGAGCGGGCCGCGGCGCAGATGGCCATCGGCGAGGTCTACAACCTGCGCATCCACCATGACGACGTGATCCAGCCCGTGCTGCGGTTCCTGAAGGTCATGCAGATCGACGGCCTGGGCCCGGAGGGTGTGCGCGCCCAGGAGGAGCTGGGACTGTACATGGGCGGGCTGGACGCGGAGGCCGCCAAGTTCGACGAGCGGCTCGCCGCCCGCAAGGCGCGGATGCGGGCCCGCGCCGACCAGGGCTGAGTCGACGGGCCGGAACACGTGCCGTCCCGCCCGTACGGCTGCTGCCGGTACGGGCGGGCGGGCGGGCGGCCAAGGGGCGGCGCGGACGGTCAGCGTCTGTCGCGCCGCATCCGTTCGCGTTCCTTCTCGGAGAGCCCGCCCCACACGCCGAAGCGCTCGTCGTGGGCGAGGGCGTAGGCGAGACAGGCCGCCCGCATGTCGCAGGCCTCGCAGATGAGCTTGGCCTCACGCACCGAGCTGCCCGGCTCGGGGAAGAAGAACTCTGATCCGGTCTGTGCGCACAGCGCCTGCTCCTGCCAGGCGAGATCGTGCGCGGCCGTACTGTCGATCCGCATGGGGCGATGATGACGGCCGGGGAAAAACGACTCGTCAACGTCTGATCAACGCGGCCCCCGGACCCGCTTCACATGTCGGGGCGGGACTGGGGCGGCAGCGGCTTCAGCACCGCGAAGCGGGCGCCCCACGGGTCGCCCAGCTTGGCGAGCCGGCCCACCCCCTCCAGATCCGTCGGCTCCATTCGTACGCTGCCACCCTGCTCCCGCGCACGGCGGCACACCGCGTCGGGGTCGTCGACGGCGAAGTACGGCAGCCAGTGGGCGGCGGAGCCGCGCTCGATGCGCTCGGCGAGGTCGATGAGGCCGCCGAACATCCGGTCCTCCCCCTCCCCGGCGGGGCCGACCGTGGTGTAGCTGCCCCCGGAGTACGGGACCTCGTAGGTGTTCCAGCCGTAGACGGAGCGGTAGAAGTCGACGGCGTCCTCGACGGTGGGCCCGTAGTGCTCGACCCAGCAGAGGGCGTTGTCCTCGCCGACCACGCCGAGGCCCTCGGTCGTGCCGGGCTGCCAGACGCCGAAGGCGGCCCCCGCCCGGTCGTTGAAGAGGGCCAGGCGGCCCTGGTCGTGGACGGCCATGGGACGGAAGGAGACGTGGCCGCCGGCTGCGCGGACCGCGTCGGCGGTGGCGTCGGCGTCGGCCGTCCGGAAGTACACGGTCCAGGAGGGCGAGGACCGCTCGACCGAGATGTGCATGGCTCCGGCGACGACCCGTCCGCCCAGCTCGAAGAAGCCGTAGCCGCTCGCCTCCGGCCGCTCGGAGGGGCGGAAGGTCCAGCCGAACAGGGCGCTGTAGAAGTAGGTCGCCGCGCCGGGGTCGGGGGTGCCGAGGTCGAGCCAGTTCGGCACCCCGTCGACATAGCGGGTGGTGAGCATGGGTGAGCTCCTTCGTCGGGCCCCGCCGTCGTCACCGGGCCCCTCGCGTGGTCCTGCCACGAGTCTGGCACCGGGGTGCCGGGCGCGCCGCCCGGAAGGCGCCGAACGGGAGGGTGCGGCGGCGTTCAGTCGTCCTCGGCCCGCAGGTGGGCCAGGACGGCCAGGACACGGCGGTTGCCCTCGGCCGGGTCGAGGTCCAGCTTCATGAATATGTTGCCGGCGTGCTTCACCACGGACGCCTCGGTGATGTGCAGCCGCCGGGCGATCGACTGGTTGTTGCGCCCCTCCGCCATGACGGCGAGGACCTCGCGCTCGCGCGGGGTGAGGCGGCTCAGCGGCCGGCTCGCCGTCCGCTGCGCGAGCAGCACCCGGACCACCTCGGGGTCGACGACCGTCTGCCCGTCGGCGACCCGCCGCAGGCTGTCCATGAACTCCGCGACCTCGCCCACCCGGTCCTTGAGAAGGTATCCGAGCCCGCCCCCGTCCCGGCCACCGCCGAGCAACTGGGTGGCGTACGCCGTCGCGACGTACTGGGAGAGGACCAGTACGGGCAGCCGCTGGTGCCGCGAGCGCAGCGCGAGGGCGGCCCGCAGGCCCTCGTCACGGTAGCCGGGCGGCATCCGGACATCGGTGAGGACGATGTCGGGCCGGTGCTCGTCGACGGCGCGGGCCAGCTCCGTGGCGTCGCCGACCGCGGCCACCACCCGGTGGCCGCCCCGGTCGAGGAGTTCGGCCAGGCCCGCCCGGAGCAGGACGGCGTCCTCGGCGAGGACTACACGGAGCACGGGACCTCCACCCGGAGCTGGGTCGGACCGCCGGCCGGGCTGGAGACCGACAGCCGGCCCCGCAGGATCGCGAGCCGGTCCGCCAGCCCCGTCAGACCGGTGCCCGCGGCGGGATCGGCCCCGCCCCTGCCGTCGTCGGTGATCAGCAGGAGGAACCGGCCCCGGGCCATTCTCCCCTCTATCCCGATCTTCGTGGCACCGCTGTGCTTCACCGCGTTGGCCAGCGCCTCCGTCACCGTGAAGTAGGCGGTCGTCTCCACCAGGGCGGGCAGCCGGTGCGGCAGGTCGATGGCGACGGCGACCGGGACGGGGACGCGCTCGGCGATCTCGGCCACGGCGGCGGCGAGCCCGTGGTCGGTGAGCACCTGCGGGTGGATGCCCCGGATCAGGTCCCGCAGCTGGCCCAGCGCGCGCAGGGCCTCCCCCCGGCCCCGGGTCACCAGCGCGGCCGCCCTGGAGTCGGTGTCGGCCAGTTCCATCTCGGCGAGCCCCAAGGTCATGGTGAGCGCCACCAGTTGCTGCTGGGCGCCGTCGTGGAGGTCGCGCTCGATCCTGCGCCGTTCGGCCTCGAAGGCGTCGGCGAGCCGCACCCGGGAGCGGGTCAGCTCCAGGACGCGCCTGGTCAGTCCGGAGTCGCGGGGGCCGAGCAGGAACCAGGCCGTACGCACCTGCGCCACGGCCAGCCAGCCGGCGGCGTAGGCGGCCAGGGCCAGGCCGGCGGCGCCCAGGAGGGTGAACGGCCAGGCGGAGAGCGGTCCGGGGATCGCCTGGCCGGGGATCACCATGACGGTCTCGGGGGCGAGCGCCCACACCACCACGGGGGTCGCAAGGAGGATCGCCGAGAGGCCCGCGAGGGCGAGCACGCCGAGCCCGGCGCAGGGGAAGACGGTCGCCAGGAGGGCCGCGTACCCCAGTTCACGCCAGGTGGCGCGTTCCCCGACCCGGTGGCGCAGCCGCCGCCAGGGGTCGTGGGCGGCGGGGGGTTCGTGCGGGTCGGCGAGCGCGGCCGGCTCCACCAGCCGCAGCCGCCGCCGTTCCACCGCCGCCACGCGGATGCCCAGCGGCGGAACGGCAGCCAGGACCAGCAGGCCCACCCCCACCGCCGAGAGCACGACGCCCAGTGAGACCGCCGCCACGAGGAGCGCCAGCACCACCGCGCCGAACAGCACCCCGCCCAGCACGTGCAGCCAGCAGCGCAACGGCCAGGCGGACAGCAGGAACCGCCCCGGGCTGCGCAGCGCCACCCGGACGGCCGGGTGGCGCCGCTCCGCCGCACCGGACGCCCCGCCAACGCCCTCCGTGACGCTCATCCGCCCCCTCTTCCCCTGTCCGCCGGTGCCCCCACCCGGTGTCCCCGCCGCACTCGGGCGCCGACGACGGCCACGACCAGCGGCTCTGCCGCATCCGCGAGCACGGCGGTGCCCGTGATCGCGAGGGACTCTAGCCAAGCGGGGCGGCGGATGTCGGTAGGGGAAACCCCACCATGAAGCGTCGACCTGGCCGTCATGACCTCGCCGGGGCTCCCGACTGCAATGGACGGGTGCCGAATCGACAGGTGGGAACAGCGACGACCGCGCCCGTACAGCGGGGCGGCCCCGGTACCGGACTCCGCCGCCGAGCCCTCGGCGGGGGGCGGCGGCTCCGGGTGGCCGGCTGGACGGGGGCCGCGGTGTGGGCGGCGGGGCTGGTGGCGTTCTCCACCCTGCCGCCGCACCGCCTCTGGGGCGCCTGGGCCGCCGCGGGCTATCTGGGCGCGTCCCTCGCCGCCGCCCTGCTGCGCGGCCCACGTGCCCGCACGGTCGCCCTCGTCTCCGCCCTGTCCGGCGGGGTAGCGGTGCCCTTCGGCCACCTGCTCCTCACGGGACGGGCGCAGAGCGAGGTCGGGGTGATCGAGCGGTCGGCCGCGCTGCTGCTGCACCACGGCACGCCGTACCTGGCGCACCCGCAGGCCGTCACCGACTACAACCCGTACCTGCCCGGGATGGCGCTGTTCGGGCTTCCGGCGGCGCTGCTCGGCGACGGCGGCGCGGTGGCCCGGCTCCTGGGGGACGCCCGGCTGTGGTGCGCGGTGGTCCTGCTGGTCTGCCTGGCCGGCGGGCGGGCGGTCCTGCGGCGAGGAGCGGACGGCGAGGCGGCCGGGCCGGCGAGTGCGGGCGGCCTGCTCGTCCTGGTCGCCTCCCCGCTGGTGGCCCTCCCGCTCTGTGTCAGTGGTGTGGACCTCCCGCTCACCGGGCTGTGCTGGCTGGGCCTCGCGCTCGCCACGCGCGGGCGGGCCGGGGCGGCGGGGCTCGCCCTGGCCGCCGCGTGCGCCCTCAAGTGGACGGCGCTGCCCGCCGTCGCGGTCGCCGCCGCGCTGCTCGCCGGTACCCGCGGCGGCAGGTCGGCCCTGCGGTGCGCGGCCGCCTGGTCGGCCGCGGTCGTGGCACTGGTCCTGCCCGCCGCCCTGGTCGCGCCGGGCCCACTGGTCGAGCAGGTCCTCGCGTTCCCCACCGGGCGCGCCGAGGTCGCCACGCCGGCGGCCAGCCCGCTTCCGGGTCGCCTGCTCGCCGAGTGGGGCCCGGCCGGCTGGTACGCGGCCGTGCTGCTGCTGTTGTGCGGCGGTGCGGCGGTCGCCCTCTCGCTCGTCGTGCGCCCGCCGGCCGGCTGCGTGGCCGCCGCCGACCGGCTCGCCGTCGGCCTGTGCGTGGCCTTCCTCTTCGCGCCGGCCGGCCGTTTCGGCTACTTCACGCTGCCGTTGCTGCTCGTCGTCTGGTCCCGGTCGGCCACGGGCACCCTTCCCGGAGCGGGCCACCGCTGGGCGCCGCTCCGGCGGGGCCGGACGGCCGGCCGGGGCGGGCGGCGCCCTCCGTGGCCGACGGCTCGGCCGCTTCCGGCCGGAACACGCCTGCCGTCTGGGGCCGCCCTTCGCGCACGGGGGACCACGGGCTCCCCGGACGAGGCGACCACCCCGGTCCGTGCCGCCCGCGCCCCGGCGCGAGCGCCGACAACCGTGGTTCCGGCCCTGGCCGTGCCCCCGCCCGCCCCACCCGGCGGCCCGCGGTGAGCGAACGCCTCCGCGTCGTAGGTCCCGCGCGGCGTGCGGGCCCCGCCACCCCACGCACGGCGTGCGCCCGCGGTACGCCGGCACGCCCGGCCCTCCGCACTGGCCCGGGGCCGGGCGCGAGAACGCACCGCCCCTCCCCGGGAAGCTCCCCCCGCTCCCCTCCCCTTCTCACGGAAGCAGCGACCATGGGCACCACACTCGTCGTCACCAACGACTTCCCGCCGCGTCAGGGCGGCATAGAGACGTTCGTCCACGCCATGGCCGTGCGGGTGCCGGGGGACGACGTGGTCGTGCACACCTCCTCGGAGCCGGGGGCGGCCGCCTTCGACGCCACGCTGCCGTTCCCCGTCTCGCGTGACCGGAGCCGGACACTGCTGCCCAGCCGCCGCACCACCGAACGCGTCCTCGCGCTGGTCCGCGAACACGGCGTGGACCGCGTCTGGTTCGGGGCGGCGGCGCCGCTGGCCGCGATGGCGCCCGCGCTGCGGCGGGCCGGGGTCGAGCGGATCGTCGCCACCACGCACGGCCACGAGATCTGGTGGGCGCGGGTGCCCGGAGCCCGGCGTCTGCTGCGGCGAGTGGGGGAGAGCGCCGACGTGGTCACGTACCTCGGCGGGTACACCCGCGACCGGATCGCCCCGGCGCTGGGCCCCCGCGCCCGGCTCAGCCGGCTGGTCCCCGGGGTCGACGCGGCAACCTTCCGGCCGGACCGGCCGGACGGGCGGGGCCGCGCGGTGCGGCAGCGGTACGGGCTTCAGGACCGCAAGGTCGTCCTCAGCGTGGCGCGGCTGGTCCCCCGCAAGGGGCAGGACGTGCTGGTCCGGGCCCTGCCACTCATCCGGCGCGCCGTCCCGGAGGCGGCCGTGCTCCTGGTGGGTCAGGGACCGGACGAACGGCGGCTGCGGCGGCTGGCCGACGCGTGTCCGGCGGGCTCGGTGGTCTTCGCGGGCGGGGTCGGACACGAGCGCACACCCGACTTCTACGCGGCCGCCGACGTGTTCGCCATGCCCTGCCGCACCCGTCGTGCCGGCCTGGAGGCGGAAGGGCTGGGAATCGTCTACCTGGAGGCGGCCGCCAGCGGTCTGCCCGTGGTCGCCGGGAACTCCGGCGGGGCACCGGACGCGGTGCTCGACGGCCGCACCGGAGCAGTGGTCGACGGCCGGGACGTGCGGGCGGTCGCGGCCGCCGTCGTCCGGATGCTGACCTCCCCGCAGGGCGCGGCCATGGGCCGGGAGGGGCGGCGCCGGGTGGAGCGGTCCTGGACGTGGGACGCCTCCGCGGAACACCTGACACGCCTGCTCACGCCGGGGAACGAAGCGGACCGGGCCGGTTGAGGCACCGCCCCGGTCCGGCGGAGGACGGGCCTCGGCGCCGCCGGGCGCGGAGCCCTCGCACGGTCCGGGGAGGGCGACGAGGCGGCCGCGCGGCACGCGCCGGCCGCCCCGGGGCCGAAACTCGTCGCCGGGCGAGGCGGCTCCGCGCGGACGACACCGGAACCGCACCACCACACGCACGCTCACCCACCATCGACTTTCAGCCGTTTGGAAAATATGAGAGCGCTCTCAACCTGATCCCTTGACGCGTTCATTCCACCCCGCAACAGTGGGGGCCAGCCGCAGCGGCCACCCCCCACTCCCCCCACGGCCCGGCGGCGTACCCCCACACGTACAGAGCCAGGAGGCTTCCGTGATCTCACGCAGAGTGTTCCTCACCGGTGTCGCGGGCGCGGCCGGAGCCGCCGCCGCCCTCGGCGTCCCGCAGCTCTCCGCCGCCACCACGCGGTCCCGGGCGGCGGCGCCCGAGACCTGCGAACTGGCGTTGCAGAACACCTCGTTGCCGGGTCAGGTCAACGCCTATGTGACCGGGCGCGAGCTGGCCACGGACCGCTGGATCATCCTCCGCGCCGACGGCAGCGTCTTCCGCCCGGACTCCCCCGCCGAGCCCAACACCCCGCTGCCCGACGACTGCGCGATCCCGCTGCCGTCGGCGGGCTCCGACCCGCTGGTTCTGACGCTGCCGCAGATGTACGGCTCGCGGGTGTACTTCGTCCGCGACGACACCCTGGACTTCTACCTGAACCCGGGCCCGTCCCTGGTGGAGCCCGCCTTCGCCTCGCCGGACGACCCCAACTACGGGCGCGTCTGGTCGTTCTGCGAGTTCACCTTCAACACCACGCAGCTCTACTCGAACATCAGCTACGTCGACCTGGTCACCGCGCTGCCGATCGGCATCACCCTGAAGGGCGACGGCACGCACGAGGTCGCGCCGATGCCGGACGGGGCCGTGGACCGGATCGCCGCCGACCTGGAGGCACAGGCACAGGCCGACGGACAGCCCTGGGACCAGCTGGTCATCCGGGGCGACGACGGCAAGGTGCTCCGGGTGGTCTCGCCGCAGTCCGTCATGGCTCCCTGGTTCGGCGAGCCCGACCGGATGCCGTTCAAGGACGTCTGGGAGCCGTACATCGACCAGGTCTGGGAGAAGTACCGGAACGAGGACCTGAGGATCGACCTCCAGGGCGGCCGGGGCGTGTTCACCGGCCGGGTCCAGGGCGACGTGCTGACCTTCAACGGCGGCCACGAGTTCCCCCGCCCGGTCTCGCGGGACATCTTCACCTGCGACCACGGCCCGTTCACCAACGACCCGAACGACTCGGACGAGAAGAAGGGGCTGCTGGCACGGCTCGCCGCCGGGTTCAACCGGAGCACCCTGCTGACCCACCCGGACCAGCCGGGCGGCGGTGCGGACGACTACTACCGCGACCCGGTCACCAACCACTGGTCGCGCGTGGTCCACGCCAACTCCCCCATCGGATACGCCTTCCCGTACGACGACGTGCGTCCCGACGGGGAGCCCGACGTCTCCGGCGCGGCACACGACGACAACCCGGTGCGGTTCACCGTGCGGGTCGGCGCCTGACACCACCCGCTCCCCGCGCCCGGGCGCGGCCCCTCACCGGGGCTGCCGCGCCCGGGCGCTCACGCGCTCGCGCGACGGACCAGGGTCGTGGGAAGGATGACGCCGTCCCGCTTCGCGCTCTCGGGAGATCCGGCACGGTCCCCGGCGTCCAGCAGGCTGCGGGCCATCAGCCGGCCCATCTCCTCGATGTCCTGGCGGACGGTGGTCAGCGGCGGCTCGGTGTGCTGCGCGACGGTCCGCAGATCGTCGAAGCCGACCACCGCGACGTCCTCGGGCACCCGCAGCCCCGCGTCGCGCAGCGCCCACAGCGCCCCCGAGGCGGTCAGGTCGGAGGCGGCGAAGACCCCGTCGAGGTCGGGGCGCCGCTCCAGCAGGGCACTCATCGCCCGGGCGCCGCCCTCGGGGGTGAAGTCGCCGGAGGCCAGCAGGCCGGGACCGGCCTCGAGTCCGGAGCCGGCGGCCTCCGTGATGTCCCGCCAGCCGTCGAGCCGGTCGACCGCCGAGGTCTGGTCGAGCGGTCCGCTGATGTGCGCGATCCGGCGCCGCCCGAGCGAGGCCAGGTGGCGGACGGCCGCACGGGCGCCGCCCCGGTTGTCACAGTCGACGTAGGGCGTGGCGGCCGGGTCGCCGGGGCGGCCGCCGAAGACGGCGGGCAGCCCCGCCCGGCGGACCAGACCGGGCAGCGGATCGTCGAGGTGGACGGAGAAGACCAGGGCGCCGTCGACGTGGCCGCCGGCCAGGTAGCGGCCGACACGTTCGCTGTCTTCGTCACCACGGGTCAACATCAGCACCAACTGCGCGTCGCGCGCGGTGAGTTCATCGCTGATACCGCGCAACTGGAGGGCGAAGAACGGGTCGGTGAACACCCGGGTCTCCGGCTCGGCGATGACGACGGCGACGGCGTCGTGGCGCCGGGTCACCAGGGCGCGGGCGGCGCGGTTGGGGACGTAGCCGAGTTCGTCCACGGCCCGGCGGACCCGCGCGGCGAGCTGCTCCGTGACGCCCGCGCCGCCGTTGACGACGCGGGAGACGGTCGCCCGGGACACCCCCGCCCGGGCCGCGACGGCCTCCAGGGTCGGGCGTGGGGTGGCGGGCGGTACGGGCACGGCGGGCGCTCCTGCGGGACGGCGGACGGTCGTGGTTCGCCGGTCAGCGTACGCCGCGCGCCCTGTCAGGGGCCGGGTCAGTGGTGTGCGTGATCCCCGGAGTCCGCCTGACTCCCCTTGCCGGACTGGGCCTCGCCCTTCTCCTCGGCGGCCTTCTTCTCCTCGGCGGCGTCCTTGGAGGACTTCTCCGGCGCGGCGTGGTGGGGCGCGTCCGGGTCGTAGCCGGGGATGGTGCCGTCGGCCTTGGCGATGAGGAAGAGCCCGGCCATCCCCATGTCGGAGTGGCTCTGGACGTGGCAGTGGTACATCCAGGCGCCCGCGCCGACGCCCTCACCGGCGATGAACTGGAAGCCGAAGGAGTCGGCGGGGCCGGTGATCTTGTTGTCGATGACCGGACTGGGATCGTCGGGGCCGGTCAGCAGGCCGGTGCGGTTGTCGGCCCAGCGGTGCCCGTGCATGTGGAAGGTGTGGTAGAACTCGCCGTGCGTGATCGACAGGACCTCGATCCGGTCGCCCACCTCGGCCTCGAAGTCGGGGCTCTGGTCGCCGGGCCTGTTGTTGATCGTCATGTCGTTGAAGACGATCTGGAAGGTCTTGTCGGGCAGGATGTCGCCCTCGCGCCGGACGATGAGCCCGCCGTAGAGCCCCTGCCGCAGTCCCCCGGTGCCGTGGTCGGTGCCGACGACGTGGTCGTGGTAGTTCCAGTATCCGGCGCTGCCGGGCCGCCAGGTGCCGTCCTTGCGGCGGCCGGGGGCGTGGGTGCGCCAGGTGTAGGTGCGACTGCCGCCGGGCTCGACGTGGCTGTTGCTGGCGCGGGTGCCGTCGCTGCTGATCTCGTAGTCGACGCCGTGCGCGTGGAGGCTGGCGTCCACGTCGAGGAGGTTGTGGAACTCGATGTGCAGGGTGTCGCCCTCGTTGAGCTCGATGAGCGGGCCGGGGATGGAGGGCTTGCCCTTCTCCAGGCCGTAGCCCGTCATGCCGTCGGCCATCTTCTCGCAGTACATGGTGAGGTGTTTGACCTCGCCGCCGGCCGGCGCGGTCCTCGGCGGGGTGTCCGCCGCCGCCGAGGACTGCGACATCGATGTCAGACCCCCGGTGGCGAGGACCGCTCCGCCTGCCAGGAGACCGCGGTGGAAGCCACGCCTGCCGATGGACCCGTTCGCCTCGCTCATCGCCTGAACTCCTCGGAACAGTGGGGGTGTTGGGCGGGGCCGACGCAGCCTTGGGGCGCCGACGACGGCCATACGGTATCGGCGCGCCCTTTGTTTATCCACACTCAGGACAAAGTTCGATCGATTGCGGTCATAGCCCTTGGCGACTTGCGAAAAGAGGTCTAGCTTCATCCGCGCTGTTTCCTGTGACCGACGAGGGGTGGGTGAACACATGCGGTTGCTACCGCATCGGCGACCCGGCACACCAGGCGGGACACCGGGGCCACGAGGCTCCGGCGCACGGGCCGGCAGAGCCGCCGGCCGCACCGCGGCCGCGGCCGTGGTCTCGGGCGCGCTGCTGACCGGCATGCTCTCCGGCGGGACGGCCAGCGCGCGGCCGTTGACCGACGAGCCCGGCAGGACAACGATGTCGCTGCCGTCCCCGCCAGGCGGCGCCGAGACCCGCGTACTGGTCTTCCACGGGTCCACCGGCGCCGAGCCGCCCAACGTGGACGCGGGCATCGAGGCGATCGAGAAGATCGGCAACACCGGGCCCGCCGAGGAACGCTTCGTCACCGAGGCCGGCTCCGACGCCTCGGTCTTCACCAACGAGCGCAAGCTCGGCCGCTACCACGCCATCGTCTTCCTCACCGGCGGAGGGGACATCCTCGACGCCGAGCAGGAGGCGGGCCTGGAGGCGTACGTGGAGGCCGGCGGCGGCTTCCTCGGCATTCACGACGCGGCCCGCACCGAGCCGTACTCCACCTGGTTCGGCGAGCTGATCGGGGCCCGGCCCACCGCGGGCAGCGGCGCCAAGGCGCAGCGCGCCACCGTGGAGGTCGGCGACCGGGTCCACCCGGCGGCCGAGAACCTGCCGCTGGAGTGGAAGCGGCCCGACAAGTGGCTGAACTGGAAGGAGAACCCGTCCGGGAAGGTCCACACGATCGCCCGCGTCCGGGAGGCCACCTACACCCCGGGGGAGGGTGCCAACGGCGCCGACCACCCCGTCTCCTGGTGCCGCGACTACGACGGCGGCCGCTCCTTCTACACCGCGATGGGCGGCACCGCCGAGAGCTTCGCCGAGGCCGACTTCCGCGACCACCTGCGCGGCGCCCTGATGTGGACGGCCCGCCTGACCCAGGCCGACTGCAAGGCGTCCATCGACGCCAACTACAAGGCGGAGCGGCTCACCAAGCCCAACCAGCCGGGCCAGAACGACCAGATCGGCGAGCCGCACGGCCTGGTCACCGCCGAGGACGGCCGGGTCTTCTACATCGGCCGCGGCGGCGCGGACTCCTCCCAGCCGGTGGTCACCGACTGGGACGACCCGGACGTCGGCAAGGGCCAGGGCCAGGTCCACGTCTGGGACCCGGAGACGGGCGAGGTGAGCCTCGCCGCCTCGCTGACCGTCTTCGGCAACAAGGGCGGCGGCGACGAGCTGGTCAAGAACGAGGAGGGGCTGCTCGGCATCGAGCTGGACCCCCGGTTCGAGGACAACGGCTGGGTCTACCTGCACTACAGCCCGCACTCGGAGATCGACCGGGAGAAGCACGTCGGCGAGCGCCGCGTCTCCCGCTTCACCTTCGAGGAGTCCACCGGCGAGCTGGACCTCGCCTCCGAGAAGGTGCTGCTGAACTGGCCGGTGCAGATCCACAGCTGCTGCCACGCCGGCGGCGGCCTGGCCTGGGACTCGGACGACAACCTCTACATCGCCACCGGTGACACCAACTCCAGCCAGTTCACCGACGGCTACTCGGGCAACAACCCCGAGCCGGACTTCAAGGGCCTCTCCTTCGCCGACGCCCGCCGCACCTCCGGCAACACCAACAACCTCAACGGCAAGATCCTGCGCATCCACCCCGAGGACGACGGCACGTACACCCTGCCGAAGGGCAACCTCTTCACCGGCGAGGAGCCCGACGAGGGCGGCGGCAAGACCCGCGGCGAGATCTACGTGATGGGCGTGCGCAACCCGGCCCGCATCGCCGTCGACAAGAAGACCGACACGCTCTACGCGGGCTGGGTCGGCCCGGACGCCGGCGCGCCCTCCACCACCTGGGGCCCGGCCAAGTACGACACCTTCGCCGCCATCACCGGCCCCGGCAACCACGGATGGCCCTACTGCATGGGCAACAAGCAGCCCTACCGGGACCGGAACCTGCCCGACCCGGCCAAGCCGCTCGGCTGGTACGACTGCGACGCCCCCAAGAACGAGTCGCCCCACAACGACGGCCTGGTCGACCTGCCGCCGGTGACCGGCAACACCATCTGGTACTCGCCCGACGGCGGCGGCCCCGACTTCCCGCGTGACGAGAACGGGGTGCCCTCCTACGACAAGGACGAGCAGTTCTTCCGGCTGCCCTGGCTCAAGGGCGGCGGGCAGGCCGCGATGAACGGCCCCGTGTACCGCTTCGACGCCGACAGCGACAGCGACGTCAAGTGGCCCGCCTACTGGGACGGCAAGTGGTTCGTCGGCGACCTCTACGACGCCGACCAGCCGCGCCACGCCGTGCTGACCGACCCGAAGACGGTCGGCAAGGGCGGCCTGCCGGTGCACGCCGAGTCGCTGAAGAAGATCGTGCCCGTCGGCGAACAGGGGATCCGCAACCTCATGGACTGGAAGTTCGGTCCGGACGGTGCCCTGTACGTCCTCGACTACGGACGCGGCTTCTTCACCTCGGACGACAAGTCGGCGCTGTGGCGCGTGACCTACACCGGCGGCGGGCCCACCCCGGCCGCCGGCGACCTGGCCGGGAAGGGGAAGTGATGAGAAGGACACGGCGGGGCGGACCCCCGCGCGTGGGCACCGCGCTGATCGCGGCGCTGCTGATGCTGCTGGGGCTGACCGCCCCCGCCGCGGCCGGCGAGATCGGCGGCGGTGACCCGAGGGCGGCGGCGCAGACGCTCACCTGGACGGCCGGCAACGACATCGACAAGTACCTGTCGGCGCCCGCCACCGCGGCCCCGGGGCCGACCACGATCGTCTTCGAGAACAGCGAGGCGACCGGCAACACCACGTCGATGCCGCACACCCTGACGTTCGACACCGGCAACCCCGACTACAACAGCGACGTCCAGCTCAACATCCTCGCCAACCCCTCGGACGCCAACGGCGGCAAGCACACCGCCGAGGTGGTGCTCACCCCGGGCACCTACCGCTACCACTGCACCATCCCGGGCCACGGGCAGATGCAGGGCACCCTCGTGGTGAGCGAGGACGGCGGCGGCGAGGACGACACCACCGCCCCCGAGGTCACCGCCTCCGTCGACGGCCAGCAGAACGCCGACGGCGACTACGTCGACAGCGCCACCGTCTCGCTGGACGCGAAGGACGAGGGCTCGGGCGTCGACGCGATCGAGTTCGCCCGCGGCGCCGACGGTGCCTGGGAGCCGTACTCGGAGCCGGTCGTGGTGAACGAGGTCGGCGACCACGTGATCCGCTACCGCGCCACCGACAAGGCGGGGAACCAGTCGCAGGAGAAGTCCGCCGAGTTCACGGTGGCCAGCCCGGACACCGACGACACCGACCCGCCCGAGACCTCGGCGACCGTCGCCGGGGACCAGGACGCGGACGGCGCGTACGTCGGCATGGCGACGGTCACCGTGACCGCCTCGGACACCGGCTCGGGCGTCAACACCATCGAG
Organism: Streptomyces diastaticus subsp. diastaticus; assembly: GCF_011170125.1. Classification (NCBI taxonomy): domain Bacteria; kingdom Bacillati; phylum Actinomycetota; class Actinomycetes; order Kitasatosporales; family Streptomycetaceae; genus Streptomyces; species Streptomyces diastaticus. The sequence goes on from NZ_BLLN01000005.1 coordinate 771,591, forward strand.
TACGCGCTCGGCGCGGACGGCGCCTGGCAGGCGTACGACGCACCGGTGATGGTGCACGAGGTGGGCGAGCACCGGTTCCGCTACCGCGCCACCGACAAGGCGGGCAACCGCTCCGAGCCGCGGACCACCGAGTTCACCGTGGTGGAGCAGCCGGCCGAGGACACCACCGCACCGGAGGTCTCGGCCGCCCTGTCCGGCGACCGCAACTCCGCCGGGGCCTACCTCGGCAAGGCCACGGTCACGGTGAAGGCGACCGACGAGGAGTCGGGCGTCGAGAAGGCCGAGTACTCGCTCGACGGCGGCCCCTACCTCACCTACGAGGACCCGGTCGTCGTCGACCGGGTGGGCCGCCACACCTTCGCCTACCGGGCGAGTGACAAGGCGGGCAACACCTCCGAGGCCCGCCAGGTGTCGTTCTCGGTGATCGGCGGCGACGTGCCGGCTCCGCCGTGCGCGGAGTTCGACGAGCGGGAGACCGTCTTCGTCGGCGACCAGAACAGCGGTGTCCCCAACCGGATCACGGACAACCGCTGCCGGATCAACGAGCGGATCGAGGACGAGCGTGAGTGGTCCTCGAACGCCCTCTTCCTCAAGCACGTCGAGACGGTGCTGACCGCGCTCGGCAAGGAAGGCGTCATCGACGACCGGGAGACCCGCCAGATCCGGCAGGCCGCCAAGGCCTCCGGCATCGGCAAGCCCGGCCAGACCGAGGGCTACCGCAAGCTCTTCGACGGCACCGAGAAGTCCTTCGCCCAGTGGGAGCAGGCCGGCGGCGGCGCCTTCGACCTGAACGAGGACGGCTCCATGACCAGCTCGACCGAGGTCGAGGGCATGGGCATGCTGTGGTTCCCGGAGCGCAAGTACGACGACTTCTCGCTGAAGCTCCAGTGGCGGGACGACGCGCCGGAGGGCGGCAACGCCAACGCGGGCGTCTTCGCCCGCTTCCCCCACCCCTACGACCACCCGGAGGAGTCCCGCCCCGAGTGGGTGGCCATCAAGTACGGCCATGAGCTCCAGATCCTGGACCGCCCCGACGGCGACATCTACAAGTCGGGCTCGGTCTACGGCTTCGACCGGGTCGGCCTCGGCGGCGCCGGGGTGACCCCGAAGGGCACCTGGAACGACTACGAGATCAAGGTGACCGGCCAGCACTACGAGATCTACCGCAACGGCACCCTGATCAACGAGTTCGACAACACCGGCGGGCAGTCCTTCAACCCGCCGCGGGACGACGACCCGGGCACCGACGGCCGGCGCTACGCCTCCGGCTACATCGGCCTCCAGGTCCACGGCGTCACCGACGTCATCTCGTACCGCGACATCCGCATCAAGGAGCTGTGACCTGGTCCCAGCGGGAAACCGGGGGCCGTCGGCGCGTGCGCCGGCGGCCCCCGCCGCCGTGCGGGGTGGCTCCCCCCACGGCGGCGTGCGCTGGCGGCGGCCGGGGCGGGCCCTCAGGCTGGGAAGGGTGGGCGCCGGGCCTCCGGTGCCCGTACGGCCGAATCCGAGGAGCGCCGGTATGAAGCAGAACGACCCCGCGTACGGCCCCGTCGTCTTCCGTGACAAGTCGGCCGGGTACGCCTTCCTGACCCGCTCGACGGCGACCAGCGACCGGACGATCGACTGGGACGACGGCAACACCTATCCGGTGATCGACGTGGAGATCTCCTCCGAGAGCCACCCCTTCTACACCGGCAAGGCCCGCACGGTGGACACGGAGGGCCGCGTCGCCCAGTTCGAGCGGCGCTACGGCCGGGCGGACGGGTCGGCGCCGCAGGGGCCGGGAGCGTAGGCGTACGCGCCGGGGGCGGGCCGGAGCCGCGCGCCCCGGCCCGCCTCAGCCGGCGGCCTCGCCATCGGGCTCGTCGCGGTCGCGGCGGGCCCGGCTGGGCTGCACGCGGCGGGGCTCGCCGGGCATCTTGGGGTGATCGGGCGGGTAGGGCAGATCCTCCAGGCCGTGTTCGCGGGCGTCGCGGGCGGCCAGCTCCAGGAGCGGGTCGAGGCGGTAGGCGTGGTCGTCGATGTCGGCGTGCACGTCACCGAGGGCGGCGTAGCGGTCCTGCATGGTGAGCAGGTCGAAGTCGCGGGGGTCGGCGTCGCCGAGCTCGTCCCAGCGCAGCGGGGCGGAGACGGGGGCGTGCGGCTTGCCGCGGACGGAGTAGGCGCCGGCGATGGTGCGGTCCCGGGCGGTCTGGTTGTAGTCCACGAAGATGCGCTCGCCGCGCTCCTCCTTCCACCAGGCGGTGGTGACCGCCTCGGGCATACGGCGCTCGATCTCGCGGGCCAGCGCGATGGCGGCCCGGCGCACCTCCACGAACGGCTCGACCGGCTCGATCGGGATGAAGACGTGCAGGCCGCGCCCGCCGGAGGTCTTGGGCCAGCCGCACATGCCGTACTCCTCGAGGATCTCGCGGAGCGTGCGGGCGGCGGCGACGGCGTCGCGGAAGTCCGTGCCCGGCTGCGGGTCGAGGTCGACGCGCAGCTCGTCGGGGTGCTCGGTGTCGGGAGCGCGCACCGGCCAGGGGTGGAAGGTGAGGCAGCCGAGGTTGACGGCCCACAGGAGGGCGGCCGGGGACTCGGGGCAGATCTCGTCGGCGTGGCGGCCGCTGGGGAAGGAGATGCGGGCGGTGTCGAGCCAGGCGGGCTTGTTCTTCGGTGCGCGCTTCTGGTAGAAGAACTCGCCGTCCACGCCGTCGGGGAACCGCTGGAGGGTGGTGGGCCTGCGGCGCAGGGCCCGCGTGGCACCGTCCTGGACGGCGAGGAAGTACCGCGCCACGTCCAGCTTGGTGAAGCCGCGCTCGGGGAACCACACCTTGTCCGGGTTGGAGAGCCGCACCGTGTGGCCGCCGACCTCGAGTTGCACCGCTTCCGATCCCATGCGGCCACCGTAGGCCGCCAGCGAATATGCCGCATATCGGGCAGACTCGGGGTATGGACCTGCCGGTGATGCCCCCCGTGAAGCCGATGCTCGCCAAGTCCGTGACGCGGATTCCGCCGGGGATGCAGTACGAGGCGAAGTGGGACGGCTTCCGGGCCCTGGTCTTCCGGGACGGGCCGGAGCTGGAGCTCGGCAGCCGTACCGGCAAGACGCTCACCCGCTACTTCCCGGAGCTGGTGGCGGCACTGCTGGAGCGGCTGCCGCGGCGGTGCGTGGTGGACGGCGAGATCGTGATGGCGCGGGAGGGACGCCTCGACTTCGAGCTGCTCTCCGAGCGCATCCACCCGGCCGCCTCCCGGGTGCGGATGCTGGCGGAACGGAACCCGGCCTCCTTGGTCGCCTTCGACCTGCTGGCCCTCGGCGACGACAACCTGACGGCCCGGCCCCTCACCGAGCGGCGGGCGCTGCTGGAGGAGGAGCTGGGCGAGGCGGGCCCGCCGCTGCACGTGGCCCCGGCGACCCGCGACGCGGAGCTGGCGGAGCGGTGGTTCGACCAGTTCGAGGGGGCCGGGCTCGACGGGGTGGTGGCCAAACCGCTGAACCTCGGGTACCGGCCGAACGAGCGGGTCATGTACAAGATCAAGCACGGCCGCACCGCCGACTGCGTGGTGGCCGGGTACCGCACCCACCGGGGCGGCACCGGCGTCGGTTCGCTGCTGCTGGGCCTCTACGACGACGCGGGCACGCTCCAGCACGTCGGCGTCTGCGCCGCCTTCACCGCACGGCGGCGCACCGAGCTGATCGCCGAACTGGAGCCGCTGCGTCTCGCATCCGTCGCCGACCACCCGTGGGCGGCCTGGGGTGAGGCGGCCGCCCACGAGCAGGCCCGGCTGCCCGGCGCGCCGAGCCGCTGGTCGGGGACGAAGGACCTGTCCTGGGTACCGCTCCGCCCGGAGCGGGTCTGCGAGGTCGGCTACGACCACATGGAGGGCACCCGGTTCCGCCACACCACCCAGTTCAAGCGGTGGCGGCCGGACCGGACCCCGGAGAGCTGCACGTACGCCCAGCTCGCGGAGCCGGTCCGGTACGACCTCGGGGCCGTGCTCGGCGAGGAGGGCTGACCGGACGGGGCCGCCCGTCAGCCGAGGCCCAGTTCGCGGCCCTCGCCGAGCGGGGCGAAGGCGGCGGCCACCGCCTCGTCGGTGACGGCGTCCAGCGTCGCGGGCAGCCACGCCGGCGCCCGGTCCTTGTCGACCACCTGGGCGCGGACGCCCTCGGCGAGGTCGGGCCAGGTCAGCGCGTGCGCGGAGACGCGGTACTCCTGGTCCAGCACCGCTTCGAGACCGGGCAGCGCGCGGGCTCTGCGCACGGCGGCGAGGGCCGTCTTCAGGGCGAGCGGGGAGCGGCCCCGGACCGTCTCGGCGGTCTCCTTGGCGGCCGGTTCGCCCGAGGCGTCGAGCCGCTCCAGCGCCTCCTCGACGGTGGGCGCGGACCAGCAGGCGTCGATCCAGTCGCGCTGGGCGGCGAGTTCCCCCTCGGGCGCGGGGTGCGCGAGGCGGGCGACGGTGGCCGCGGCGTCCTCGCCGGCCGGAGCCTGCGCCAGTGCCTCGACCAGGCCGGGGAGTCCGGCGACCGGGAGGTAGTGGTCGGCGAGGCCGCAGTGCAGCGCGTCACCAGCACCGACGGGCCGTCCGGTGAGGGCGAGGTGGGTGCCGAGTTCGCCGGGGGCGCGGGAGAGCAGGTACGTGCCGCCGACGTCCGGCACGAACCCGATCCCGGTCTCGGGCATGGCCACCAGCGACCGCTCGGTGACGACACGGACGCCGCCGTGGGCGGAGATGCCGACGCCGCCGCCCATGACGATGCCGTCCATCAGGGCGACGTACGGTTTCGGGTAGCGGGCGATCCGGGCGTTGAGCCGGTACTCGTCGCGCCAGAAGGCGAGCGGCGCCTCCAGCTCGCCGCGCAGGGCGTCCTCCCGGATGGCCCGGACGTCCCCGCCCGCGCACAGGCCCCGCTCCCCCGCGCCCTCCATGACGACGGTGGTGACGGCCGGGTCGTGCTCCCAGGCGTCCAGGGCCCCGGCGATCCGGTCCACCATGGCGTGGTTGAGGGCGTTGAGCGCACGCGGCCGGTTCAGCGTGATCCGTCCGACCCGCCCCTCCACCCGCACGCGTACCGCTTCCTCGGTCATCGCCGTCCCCTCTCCCGCTGAGCAGTGATCGACTCCAGCCTAGGCGTTCGAGTCCTCGGACAGAAGTGCCGGTCAGAGATGGTGCACGGGGCGCCGGGCGGGAGCGCCGGCGGGGCAGGGCGGTGCGGGCTCACCCGAGCCCCCGGCCCTCCCGCAGCACCGCGCGGGCCCGGGCGGCCAACGCGTCGGCACCGCAAGCCCGGGCCAGGGCCAGACCCCGGGTCAGTTCCCGGGCGTCGCGTGCCGCGATCCCGTAGGCGACTCTCGCCTCGGCGTGCTCGTAGGCGCCGGGGGAGGATTCCAGGTACGCCACCGAGCGGGCCAGCAGGCTGGTCGCGCGCGGGCCCGTCTCCAGGGCGGCGGCGCAGCGCAGCGCCTCCCCTATGGCGGTGTCGGTGCCGAAGCGTTCGGCCTGGCGGCGTGCGTCGGCGGCCAGTTCCCTCGCGCGGCGCGGGTCGCGCGGGCCGACGGCGCGGGCGAGGAGGAGCTGCCAGGGAGCGAGGACGGTGTTGTAGCGGTCGGTCTCGGCGGCGGCGTGCGAGGCGGCCTCCAGTTCCTCGATCGCCTCCTTGGTACGGCCCTGCGCGAGGAGCAGCCTGCCGCGGACCGACTGGGCGTCGGGCAGGATCAGGGTGGAGGGGTAGGGCGGGCCGAAGTGGTAGCGCTCGGCGACCTCCTGGGCCTTGCCGAGGTGGCCGCGGCAGAGCAGCGTGTCGATGAGCATGCAGGCGGCGTCCCAGTGCATGGGCAGCTCCTCGCCGACGCGGTCGGCGAGTCTGAGGCTCTCACGCAGGAACCCCTCCGCCTCGACCAGCCGGCCGCGCCGGCGGTGGACGTAGCCGACGAAGGCGTGGGCGATGGCGAGGTGGCCGCCGCTCCAGCCGGAGATCTCGTAGATGCGCAGGGCCTCGCCGAAGAGCGCCTCGGCGCGGTCGAGGCGGTCGGCGAAGAGGTAGCTGCCGCCGAGCATGATGAGGAGTTCGAAGCTCCACTCGGTGTCGGTCCAGCCGAGTCCCGGCGCGAGGCGGCCGTTGACGAGGGCGCGGTCGCAGAGTTCCACGACGAGTTCGGCGTTCTCGCCGCGCGTCATGGCGTCGAAGGCGCGCAGGATCAGCAGGGCGCGCTCGGAGTTGTCGCGCCCGGTGAGCGGCTGGGCGATCTCGCGCAGCACGCGGGAGCGTTCGAGGGCGTCGGCCTCGCCGGTGTGGATGCCCTCCCACATGTAGTGGACGGCCTGGAGGCGCAGCCGGTCGGGGCCCGGCTCCAGCCGGGCGGCCTCGCGCTCGATGGTCTGCACGGCCTCGCTGACGTGGCCGAGGTGGACGAGGGCCTGCGAGAGACGGCAGACCGCGTCGATGCGGGCACCGGGTTCGAGGCCGTCCATGGCGAGGGCCGCACGCAGGTGGGCGACGGTGCCGTTGGGTGAGGTGAGCAGGGCGGCACAGCCGAGTTCGTAGAGCACGGTGGCGTGCGTCTCGGGCAGCGGGGGTTCGGCCAGGGCCCGGTCCAGGCAGCGGTAGGCGGCCTCGGGCGCGCCGACGGCGAGGTGTTCGCGGGCGGCCCGGCGCAGTTGCTCGACGATCTCGGGGTCGTCGTCGGGATGGACCTCCAGCAGGTGGCGGGAGGCTTCGGCGGCGCTGCGGCCGGAGCGGGTGACGGCCCAGGCGGCCTGGCCGTGCAGGGCGGTGCGGGCGGCCGCGGGTACGGAGCGGTAGACGGCGGTGGCGATCAGCGGGTGGGCGAATTCGAGGGCGTCGTCCTCGCCGCTGAGGATGCGGGCCTCCCGCAGGACGCGGGCGCAGTGGGCGGCGGATTCGGCGCTGAGCCCGGTGAGTTCGTCGGCGAGCCGCAGGGTGATGTTGGTGCCGAGGACGGCGGCGGACCAGGCGAGGCGGGTGGCCTCGGTGCCGAGCCCTTCGAGGGTGGCCACCAGCCCGCGGCCGCGCGCCTTGGCGTTGAGGTCGCGCAGCGCGGCGGCGTTCGACTCGACCGGCTCCGTCCCGGCGCCGCGGACCTTGGCGAGGAGTTCGACGGTCTCGTACGGGTTGCCGCCGGTGACCGCCCAGACCTCGCGGCAGAACGGGTCGTCGGCCTCGGGCCCGAGCGTGGCGCGGGTCAGTCCGGCGGTGGCGTCGGGGGTGAAGGCGGTGAGGGTGGCGAGGCTGGTGCCGGGGCGCGCGGCCCGGCCGACGGTTCTCAGATGGCGGGCGCTCTCGCCGGTGGCCTCGTCGTCCCGGTGGGCGACGACGAGCAGGACGGGCAGTTCGTCGAGGTGCTGGGCGAAGCCGGCGAGCCAGCGCAGGGACTCCTGGTCGGCCCAGTGGGCGTCGTCGATGACGAGGACCAGCGGCCAGTGCAGGGTGACCAGGCGGCTGACGGCGGCGACCAGCCCGTCGACGACGCCCTGCGGGTCGGCCTGGCGGCCGCCGGGCCGGGCGATCCCGAGGGCGGGGCCGGCGATGTCGTACCAGTCGCCGAGGTACTCGCGGGCCTCGGCGGCGCTGAGGGAGACCAGGGCGGGCTGGAGCAGCTGGCGGACGACGTGGAAGGGGACGGAGGTGACGGTCTCGCCGCCGCGGGCCGTCCAGACGGTGCAGCGGCCGGAGGCTATGCGCCGGACCTGGCGGAGCACGGCCGTCTTGCCGATGCCCGCCTCGCCGGTGAAGACGAGCAGGCCGCCGGTGCTGCTCCCCTCGCAGAGCGCGTCGACCGCGCCGGTGACGGCGGCGAGTTCCGCGTCCCGTTCCCAGAGCGGTCCGGACGGTACGGCCTCCGCGTGCTCCGGTGCCATGCCGCTCCTCCCCGTCAGATCGCGGTCCGGCGCCCGGACCTGGCTGCACTGCGGCTCCGAGCGTAGCCAACAGGGGCGTTCCGCGGTGCACACTCCGTGCGTTCCCTGGTGCGCGGGGTGAGAATCACGGGGGGACGAGCGGGGAGATACGCCGGATTGCGGACACCCGGTCGACGCCCGACGGTGGAAGTGCCGTCGTGGCGCCCGCTTCTCGGCCCGCCCCTCTCATGACTCCCTCACTCGGGGCTCATACTGTGGCGCCCATGACACAGGTGACTCCCCCCGGCTGGTACCCCGACCCCGGCCACGCAGGTGACGGCCCCCGCCAGGAACGCTGGTGGGACGGCGGACAGTGGACGGACAGCCTCCGCCCGGCGGGCGGGCCGGCGGGCGCCGCCCCGGGAACCGGCCAGGGCTGGGGCCGTCCCGCGCCCTGGGGCCCCGGCCCCGGGCAGCCGTACACCGCGCCGCCGAAGTCGCGGCGGACGGCCCGGACGGTGGTCGCCGCGGTGGTGGGCCTGGTGGTTCTCGCCGGGATCGGCGGCGGCGTGTACGCCCTCACCCAGGACGGCCCGGACGAGCGGGCCGGCGCAGCCGGGGACGACGGCGCGCGGGACCGGCGGGCACCGGGGGACGGCGCGGCGGACGCGGCGACCGACGGGGCCAGCGGCATCGCCCTGCCGGTGCTGGAGGGGTGGACCGGGGAGTCGGGTGAGGCGGGCGCGCAGGTGACGACGCGTCCGTACCCGTGCCCCGGGGCGGCGGAGCTGACCTGTGTGCGCAGCGGGGCCTTCTCGATGCCCGCCCAGGCCATGGGGCTGAAGGAGAGGACCGCCCGCGCCACGGCGGAGGCCGACATCGAGGCCAACATCGAGGAGGCGTACGGCGGCGAGACGTACGGCTCGATCACCGCGCGGGAGGAGGTGGCGGCCAAGGCGGTGACGGTGGCCGGGCAGCGCGGCCATCTGGTGCGCTGGAAGGTGGAGACGGCCTCGGGCGTCGACGGGTACGTGCAGTCCCTGGCCTTCCCCTCCCCGGCCTCGCCACGGCTGATGGTGCTGGTCCGCTTCGGGCTGGACGACCATCCGAAGGCGCCGAGGCCGACCGTGCTGGACCAGATACCCCGGGCGATACAGAAGGCGGAGCTGGGGACGGGGCCCGGCCGGGAGGTCTGAGCGAGGCACGCCCCGGGTGGCCGCGGCCGGCTCGCCGCCGGGCACGGACCCCCGCGCCCGGCGGGAGACCGGGCGGGCCCCCCTCGGAGGAGTCCCGCCCGGTCCCGCGGCGCGCCGCGCCCGTCCCCACGGAGCGGCGCCTCGGGCCGCCGTCCCTCATCCGCGAGGACGGCGGCCCCGTCTGTCGTCCCCCGCGGGCCCGCCCGTCCGCGGCGGAGGTCCGGCCGGAGAGGTGAGGCCCAGCGCGGGCAGGATACAGATGTCGACAAAGCGTTGAAGGTACGCGGCGTCCTCGGCCGGGTGGGGGCGGCGGCCCTCCAGGACGGGCCGCACCCGCAGGACGCCGAAGATCTGCGCGGCGACGAACTCCCGGGCGGGGTGGCCGACGGGAATCTCCCCGCGCCCCTCGGCCCGGTCCAGCATGGCGTCGACCATGCTGGTCTCCGGATGGACGAGTGCCTCGCGCAGCGCCTGCTGGAGGTCCTCGTCCTGGAGGACGGCGTGGGCGAGCGCCTGCACCAGGAGGCCGTCGCGGTCGCCGCGTTCGGCTCCGGCGCGCGCGGCCTCGCGCAGGTCCCCGGCGAGCGAGCCGGTGTCGATCCCGGAGAAGCGGACGCGGCGCTGGGCCCGCAGGGCAGCGGCGACGAGCCGGGGCTTGCCGCCCCACTGCCGGTAGAGCGTGGACTTGCCACAGCGGGTGCGGGCCGCGATCCCCTCCATGGTCAGCGCCTCGTACCCGCCCTCGCGGAGCAGGTCGAGGGTGGCCTCGTACAGCTCGCGCTCGCGCTCGGGGGTGATCTTGGAGCGGGGGGAGGAGAGCCCGCCGCGCTCTTCGCTACGACTCTGCGACGTCATACGCCCAACCCTCTCGTCTCCCGACGGCGGGCGGCCGCCGGACGGCTCCCCGGGGCACCCTTTCCGGCCACACAGCCCATCGATACGCCAGTGTACCGATACGGACGCGTATCGGTACACTGGCGTATCGATCCGGCCGCCGACCCGACCGCATCCGCCCGCACACGTCCACACCGTCAGCAAAGGGGCCGGGGCATGACAGCCCGTTCCGCGCCTGCCGCGGAGGACCGGCCGGACCTCGCTCCCCGGCCGCCGCTCGTCCGCGAACTCCTCCTCGTCGCCGGACTCTTCCTCGTCTACAAGTGCGGCCGTCTGCTCGCCGCCGGTGAGACGGCCGCGGCCTTCCGTCACGCCGACGGCGTCCGGCACGCGGAGCGCGCCCTGGGCCTGCCCGACGAGGCCGCCGTGCAGCGTCTGCTGCTGCACGGCGACACCCTGATACGCATCGCCAACACGTACTACGCCACCGTCCACTTCCCGGCGACCGCGCTCTTCCTCGTCTGGCTGTACCGGCGCAGGCCCCGCCACTACCTGTGGTCCCGGCGGGTCCTGGCGGTGCTGACGGGCGCCGCGCTCGCCCTGCACCTGCTGGTCCCCCTCGCCCCGCCCCGGATGCCGGCGGCGGCCGGTCTGGTCGACACCGGCCAGGTGTACGGCCCGACGGTCTACGGCAGGGCGCCGGAGGCCGACCCGCTGGCCAACCAGTTCGCGGCGATGCCCTCCCTGCACTTCGGCTGGGCGCTGATGGTGGCCGTCGGCCTGATCGCGGCCACCCGCTCCCGGTGGCGGTACCTCTGGCTGCTCCACCCCGCCCTGACCCTGCTCGTGGTGGTCGGCACCGCCAACCACTACTGGCTCGACGCGCTGGCCGCCACCGGCCTGCTCGCCGCCGCCCTGGCCACCGTCCGGCTGGTGGGGACGGCCGGCTCCCGGGGCCGCCTGCGGGGGCGCGTACCGCTGCCGGGCGGCCGTCGATGACCGCGGACCTGGCCGTCGCGGTCGCCGTCTCCCTCGTGTCCGCCCTCGCCTACGCCGCCGCCGCGGTGGCCCAGGAACGCCTCGCCGCGCGCACGGCGCCCGGCGCCTCCCGCGATCTGGCGCGACTGCTCAGGGCCGGCGCCTGGTGGGGCGCGGTCGGCCTCAACACCGCGGGCGCCCTGCTGCACGTCGTCGCCCTGCGGTTCGGCCCGCTCACGCTCGTCCAGCCGCTCGGGGCGCTCACCCTGGTCGCGGCGGTCCCGCTGGGCGCGCGGTACGCGGGGCGCCGGGTGGCCCGGCGCGAATGGCGCGGCGCGCTGCTCACCCTCGGAGGGCTCGCCCTGCTGATGTCCGCGGCGTCCGGCCCCGCGCCCGAGGACAGCCTCACCCTCACCGAGGCCCTGGCGGTCGGCGCGACGAGCCTGCTGCTGATCGGCGCGCTCGGCCGCCCGGGGCGGGGTCCGGGGCTGCGCCACGCCACGGCCTCGGGCCTCGCCTCCGGGATCGCCTCGGCGCTCACCCAGACGGTCACCGTGGCCCTGGCCGCCCCGGGGAGACCGGGCCCGCCCCTCCTCCCGACGGTCCTGCTCGCCCTGCTGGTCGCCGCCTTCGCCACGGCCGGGCTGCTCCTGGCCCAGACCGCCTACCGCTCCGGTCTCGGCGCGCCCCTGGCCGTCGTCACCCTGACCAACCCGCTCGCCGCCTCGGCCGTGGGCCTCACCCTCCTCGGCGAACGGCTCCACGGCGGAGCCGCGGGGGTACTGCCCGCGCTGGCGGGGGCGCTGGTGGCGGGCCGGGGCGTGGTGGCGCTGAGCAGGGCGGCGGGACGCCACGCGGGGAAGACGCCGGTCCCGCAGGCGGGACCGGGCACGCGCACGCGACCGCCCGGGCGGACCGTGGGCGCGGCCGGCGGCTGAACCGCCGGTCCGGCGACGGACCGGGAGGCTTCCCGCGGGACCGTCCGGGCGGCGCGGCCGGGAGGTCCCGGAGCCCGCGCACCGGTACGCGCGGGGAGAACCGGACGGGCACCGGCCGCGGTGGCCGGCCGGACACGTCCGCGGACACGCGCCCGGAGGCGCCCGGCCGACCTTCCGGCGTCCCGGTGGAACGGCCCGGTACCCCCCGCGCGACGAGAACCGACGTGCCCGGGCCGGGCCGCGGAAGCCCCCTTGTTTCCGCGCAGCCCCGCGGGCGCGCGCGGACAGGTCGCCGCGCCCCGGTGGCGGACGGCGCCGGGCCGCCGCACGCCGAAGCGCCGGCACCTCCCGCCAGGAGGCGTCGGCGCCCGCACCCCCGCCGCCGGACCGGCGGCGCGCTCCCGGCCGGCGGCTCCCACAGCCGTGCGCCGGGGCCCAACCCCGACCCTTCGCACGCGTTTTGGGGGTCCGTCACCTTCTTCAATAGGATCCGCCGATGATCACAACAAGACGGGCAGCGGTCGTGGTGGCCGCGCTGACGACGGTGCTGGCGGGGGCTCTCCCCGCCGCGTCGACGGCGACCGCGGCCACCACCGCCGACGGGCCCACCGCACGTCCCGCGCCCAAGGTCGAGCTGGTGCTCGACGTGAGCGGCTCCATGAAGGCCCGCGACATCGACGGGCAGTCCCGCATGTCGGCGGCGAAGCAGGCGTTCAACGACGTCATCGACGCCGTGCCCGAGGAGGTCGAACTCGGCATCCGCACCCTGGGCGCCGACTACCCGGGCGAGGACAAGGCACGCGGCTGCAAGGACACGCGGCAGCTCTACCCGGTCGGGCCCATCGACCGCACCGAGGCCAAGGCGGCGGTGGCGACGCTCAGTCCGACGGGCTGGACCCCGATAGGCCCGGCGCTGCTCGGCGCCGCCGAGGACCTGGACGGCGACGACGGCGGCAGCCGCCGCATCGTGCTGATCAGCGACGGCGAGGACACCTGCGGGCCCCTCGACCCGTGCGAGGTGGCGCGGGAGATCGCGGCCAAGGGCGTCGACCTCGTCATCGACACCCTCGGGCTGGTTCCCAACGCCAAGATCCGCCAGCAGCTCTCCTGCATCTCCGACGCCACCGGCGGCACCTACACCGCCGTGCAGCACAAGGACGACCTCTCCGACAAGGTGAAGCAGCTGGTGGACCGCGCGGCCGACCCGGTGGTCACACCGGTGCCGGTGGAGGGTGCGGCGGCCTGCGCCGAGGCCCCGAAGATCGAGCCCGGCCTGTACACCGACCGCCAGCCGCTGGGCACCCACCGGTGGTACCGGGTGGACGTGCTGCCCGGCCAGGAGCTGCGCGCCTCGGTGAGCGTGGCGGCCGACCGGCCGCTCGCCGACGACTACGGCGTACTGCTCCGCGCGGTGACCGCGCACGGGCGCGAGCTGGTACGCGGCTCCGAGGCGGGCAGCGGCCGGACCGACGTGATCTCGTCGGGGCTGCGCCACCCGGAGCGGGAGCGCCCGGACGCCGACGGCGGCGAGCCGGCCGCGACACCGGTCTGCCTGGAGGTCAGCAACTCCTTCGCCGCCGCCTCCGCCAAGGCCGCCGACGCCTCGGCGCCGGGCATGCCGCTGGAGCTGACGGTCGACGTGGTCGACGGCCCGGACGACGCCTCGGACACCGCCGCCTTCGGGCTGGGGCGTGGCTGGTGGCTGCTGGGTGTGCTGGTACTCGCCGGGTTCCTCGGCGGGCTGATCTTCGGCTGGCTGTCGCGCTGGCGCTTCGCCGTCTGGAGGACCCACTGATGCGTACCGCTCTCCGTACCCGGCCCCTGGCCACCGCAGCCGGCGGACGGGGGGCCGCACCGGGCCGGCGTCCCCTCGGGCGCGCCGTCGCGGGGGCCGTGCTGGCCGCCGCCACGCTGTTCACCACGGCTCCGCGGGCGCTCGCCGACACCTCCCCCTCGCCGTCGGCCTCGCAGGACGAGGAGGCCGAGGCCGGCCCGACCGAGGCGGGCACCGCGTTCCGCACCGCCGCGCGGCTCGCGCAGGGGCAGCGCGGCACGGCCTCCGCCTCGACCGGTGACTACCTCTACTGGGTCTTCCCCGCCGACACCGGGCAGCGTCCCACGATCGAGGCGACCGTGTCGCTCCCCGCCGAGCAGGCCCGGCAGGGCGCCTCGACCTGGCGGATCGACGTCTACGACGGACTCCGCCGCCGCCAGCCCTGCACCTACGGGCACCAGGAGCGCCGGGCCGCCGAGGACGCCTCCGAGGTGCGGCTGACCTGCACGCTGCGTACGGTGCGGGCGTTCGCCGAGCCGTGGGCGCACGACCCGCTGCCCGGCGCGTACTACATCCGGCTGACGGTCTCGCGGCTCGCCGCCGACGACCTGGGGCGGCCCTTCAGGGCCGAGGTCGGGGTGGAGTCGCAGGAGACGGGCGGCTCCACCGCGGTCGGCGGGAAGCTCTCGGGACCGCTGCTGCCGGGGATCTCCGCCCTGCCGGCCGCCTCCGACGAGGAGACGGCCGACGAGGACGGGGAGGCGCAGGCACCGCGCCCGGCGGCGCTGGCCGCGCCGGAGGACGGCTGGTCGTCCGGCTGGTGGACCGACCGGTGGCTGTGGACGGCGGGAGGCGCCGTCCTGGCCGCCCTCGCGGGCATCTTCGGCTACACGCTGACCCGGGGCAGCGGCCGTCCCCACCGGGTACCGCCGGGCGTCTGACGGCGCGCCGGCTCCGCGCGCCCCCGGCGGGAGGCGCGCGGAGCCGCCACCGGCGCACGGTGGTGAACACCCCCGTCGCCCCTGGCCCGCACGTGCGGGGCGCTGTAGGTTGCCGAGCCGGCCACCCGTCAGGTGGGCGAGGGGCCGGGTCGCGGCGACCGAGCACGGGTGTGTACGCGGCCCGGGGGGAGAACGGAGGCGACCCGGTGCGGGAAGTGAGTGTGGCGCGCCTGGTCGCCCCGCAGGTCTCCGGCGGCCTCGCCGACTCGGTCCACCAGGCGGCCGAGACCCACCCGGACCGCCCTCAACTGGCCCTGGAGCCCGTCGAGGCGGGCGGCCCCTGGCGCACGGTGACGGCGGGCCGGTTCCGCGACGAGGTGCTGGCACTGGCCCGGGGGCTGCGGGCCGAGGGCGTGGGGCCGGGCGACCGGGTGGTACTGATGTCGCGCACCCGCCCCGAGTGGACGCTCCTGGCGTATGCGCTGTGGTCGCTGGGCGCCGAGCTGGTACCGGTCTACCCCACCTCCTCCATCGAGCAGGTGCGCTGGGTCCTCGCCGACGCGGGGGTCCGGGCGGCGGTCGTGGAGCACAGCGGGCAGGCGATGACGGTGGCGGCCGCCTGCGCGGCCCCGGGGACCCTGCTCGGGCTCTGGCAGCTCGACCTGGGGTGCGCGGACGAACTCGTCGAGCGCGGCGCCGAGGTGACGGAGGACGAGGTACGGCGGCTGCGGGCGGCGGTCCGCCCGGAGTCGACGGCCGTCATCTGCTACACCTCGGGCACCACCGGCACCGCCAAGGGCTGCGTGATCAGCCACGGCAACCTGGCCGCCGAGTGCGACACCCTCATCGCGGGGTGGGGCCACCTGCTGGCCACCGACGGGGCGCAGCCCTCCGTCCTCGCCTTCCTGCCGCTCGCCCACTGCTACTGCCTGATGGTGGCCGTCACCTGCGTACGCGGCGGCTATCTCCTCGCCCACCAGCCGGAGATGGCCCCGGCGCTGCTGCTGCCCGCCCTCGCCTCCTTCCGGCCCACCTTCCTCTTCGCCGTCCCCTACGTCTTCGAGCGGATCTTCGACGAGGCCTGCCGGGAGGCCGAGGCGGCCGGGCAGGGCGCGCTCTTCGAGAAGGCACGGGCGGCCGCCGTCGCGCACGCCCAGGCGCGGGAGGAGCGGGCGGCGGGCACCGGGCACGGCCCGGGACCCGTCGCCAGACTCCGGCACTCGGTCTACGAGCGTGCCGTGTACTCCAGGGTGCGGGCGGTCTTCGGCGGGCGGGTCCGCGCCGCGGTCTCGGGCGGCTCGCCGCTCCGCCGCGAACTGGGCCTGTTCTTCGCGGGCGCCGGGGTGACGGTGTACGACGGCTACGGGCTGACCGAGACCACGGCGGCGGTGACCGCGCAGCCGCCGGGCCGGGTCCGCTTCGGCACCGTGGGCCGCCCGCTGCCGGGTTCGACGGTGCGGATCGCCGACGACGGCGAGGTGTGGGTGCGCGGCGACACGGTCTTCCAGGGCTACCTGCACGGCCCGCCGGCGCTCGCGGGCGGCTGGCTGGCGACCGGGGACACCGGCCGGCTCGACCCGGACGGCTACCTGGTCATCACCGGCCGCAAAAAGGACATCATCATCACCAGCGGCGGCAAGAGCGTCTCCCCGCAACTGCTGGAGGAGCGGTTGCGCCGTCATCCGCTGATCGCGCAGTGCCTGGTGGTCGGCGACGACCGCCCCTACGTGGCGGCGCTGCTCACCGTCGACCCGGAGGCACTGGCGCACTGGCGGCGGCTGCGTGGGGCGTCCGGCCGGGCGCCGGCGGCCCCGGCGGACGACGCGGAGCTGCGGGCCCAGCTCCAGCGGGCGGTCAACCAGGCCAACACCCTGGTGTCGCGGGCGGAGTCGATCCGGGCCTTCGAGGTCCTGCCGGTCGACTTCACCCTCCAGGAGGGGTTGATGACACCCTCGTTCAAGCTCCGTCGCAGCGCCGTGGCGCACGCCTACGCGGACGTCATCGAGGCGCTGTACGCGCGCTGACCGCGAAGGCGCTGCGGGCCGTGCGCGGCCGTGCGGAGAGGAGCCCGCCGGGAGGGGCATGGGCGCGCCGGGCCGGGGCACACGCCCCTCAGACCGACCTGAAGGCCCTTCCCCCTGGCCTGGCAGGTTGCCTCGGCCCCACCGGGCTTCCCCCCTTCGGCCCGGTGGGGCCGCCCCCTTTTCCCGTTGCCCGCGCCCCGACGCGCGCCCGACGATGCGGGTATGCGGATCAAAGCGGTGCACCACGGGGAACTGACGGCACTCCAGGAGATCGAGCGGGCCGCCGGCGTGTGGTTCCGGGAGGCCGGGATGGCGGAGATCGCGGACGACGAGCCGCTGCCGGCCGCCGAGCTGGGCCGGTACGTGCGGGCGGGGCTCGCCTGGGCGGCGGTCGACGGGGCCGGCCGGCCTGTCGCGTACCTGATCGCCGACCGGGTGGACGGGAACCTCCACGTCGAGCAGGTGTCGGTCCACCCGGCCTGCGCGCGCCGGGGCGTCGGCCGGTCCCTGCTGGACCACGCCGCCGGCCGGGCCAGGGCCGAGGGGGCTCCCGCCCTGACGCTGACCACCTTCACCGAGGTGCCGTGGAACGCCCCGTACTACGCACGCTGCGGCTTCCGGCTCCTGGCGGACCGCGAACTGACGCCCGGCCTGCGGGAGATCCGGCGGAGCGAGGCGGCGCACGGCCTGGACCGGTGGCCCCGCAGCTGTATGCGCCGGGAGGTGTGAGCGCGTTGCGGCCGCCTCGGAGAATCGCCCGGCGGGCCTCGCCGCGGCCTTTTCGCAGTGCGCAGGAATTCGCCGGCCGGGGGCAGTTCCCACGCGCCCGCTCCTTCTTCTTCCCGCACCGGGCGCCATTTCTCCACATTCACGGGACACGGTCTTTCCACCCGCCCCCGTACGGGAATCCAGAAAAGCCCAGGACGGATTCACCTGCGGCGAATCTGCACAGCCGTGCCGCACCTCCGTCACCGTCGGCCATACCTTCACCCCGTGCGGACGGCCGAGGTCGACGCCCCGCACCAGGGCTTCACACCGAGGCCCGCGGTGTACACGCCGACGTGACCCCGTCCGTCGCGCGGGCGAGACGGTGTGAAGGTGCTGACGTCCTCCTGTGCCTGGTTCTGCACGCGCCGGGAAGAAGAACGGCACCGGCCGCCGAATTCCGCTCCCGCCGACTGGCCGCTCCGCGCACCGGCGTGCTTTGATCCATCGCACTGCGGCACCGCCTCCGGATCTCCGGTTCAGCGCCTTTCGTCCGGGGGCCGTCGAAAGATTTCCCCTTCTTCCGCACGAGTGCGCCGCAGTGGCTATTTCCGTCAGTGATGCGAAGGGAACTTCCCCCATGAGCCACACCCCCCAGGTCGAGACCGCCGAGATCGCCGACAGCGAGCTGGACAACATCTCCGGCGGCCTCGTCAGCGGCCTCGTCGGCTCGGTCACGGCCGGCGTCGACTCCGTCGCCCCGGTCAGCGAGACCCTCGGCGCCGTCACCGGCACCGTGGAGCAGACCACCGGTCTGAACACCGCCCCGGTCACCGGCCTCGTCGCCGGTCTCTGAGACCCCCGCGCGTCGCCCGACGACGCGTGCGGCCCGCTTCGGCGGACCGCACCGGCCGGTGCCGGGGACCCGAGCGGGTCCCGGGCACCGGCCGCCCCCTTGCCCTCCCCCGGGCGTCCGCGCGACGTCCGCCCCGAACTCCCGGACGCACCGGCGCACCCGCGCGCACGCGTCCGGCGCACCACGGCGACACCGGCCGGCCCCGGCCGGGGCAGCGGCCGGTGCCCGGCAGTCGAGGAAGTCTCCCGTGCGCTTTCGCCAGCAGGCCCTGACCAAACTCCAGTCGCCCGAACAACTCGACCTGCCGGTGCGGTTCGCCCGCCCGCAGGGGCTCCTGGTCCTCGCCGTCACCCTCGTCGTGATGGCCGCGGGCGGCGTCTGGGCCGTGACGGGTTCGGTCGCCACCACTCTGACCGCTCCCGGCGTCCTCACCCACGCCCAGGGCAGCTACATCGTCCAGAGCACCGTCCCGGGCCAGGTCACCGCCGTCCGTACCGCCGAAGGCCGGCGTGTCGCGCGCGGCACGCCGCTGCTCACCGTCCGCACCGCCCGGGGCGACGTGACGATCCGTGCCCTGGCCGCCGGGCGGATCACCGCGCTGGCCGCCGTCCAGGGAGCCGTCGTCACCACCGGCACCGATCTCGCCGCCGTGGAGCGACAGGCCCGCGCCGACGACCCGCTCCTCGCGGTGGTCTACGCCCCCTCCGACAGCGGCGGTTCTCTCAGCGAGGGCGCGGAGGTCGACCTCACCGTGCGGTCGGTGCCCGCGCAGAGCTACGGCGTGCTGCGCGGCACGGTGAAGTCGGTCGGCCGGACTCCCCGGACACGGCAGCAGATCTCCGCCGATCTCGGCTCGGCCCAGCTCGGCGAGGAGTTCTCCCGGGGCGGGCCGCCGATCGCCGTCGAGGTCCGCCTGCGCCCCTCGAAGAGCACCCGCAGCGGCTACACCTGGTCGACCTCCGACGGCCCGCCGCACCCGCTCACCACCCTCACCCTCGTCGACGGCGCCGTCCACCTCGACGAACAGCGCCCGGCCGATTGGCTCCTCCCGTGACCGCACCCGCCGACGCCCCCGCCGCCGGGACCGGCCCCACCGCCCCGCCCACCCCGGGCGGCCGCCGGGGCCGCCGCGCCGCCCCGCCCTCCTCCGGCCGCCGCCGCGCCGCGCCCCCGCGCCGCAGGTCCGGGCGGCGCCTCGTGCGTACCCCCACCGTGCTCCAGATGGAGGCGGTGGAGTGCGGCGCCGCCTGCCTCGCGATGGTCCTGGCCCACCACGGGCGCCACGTCCCGCTGGAGGAGCTGCGGATCGCCTGCGGCGTCTCGCGCGACGGGTCGCGTGCCAGCAACGTCCTGAAGGCGGCCCGCGGTTACGGGCTGACCGCGAAGGGGATGCAGATGGAACCGGCCGCGCTGCGGGAAGTGCGGGCCCCGGCGGTGCTGTTCTGGGAGTTCAACCACTACGTCGTCCACGAAGGGTTCCTGCGGCGCCCCGGGCGGCGCGGCGCGGCGCGCCTCAACGACCCCGACAAGGGACGCCGGGTGGTGAGCGCGGAGGAGTTCGACGCCTCCTTCACGGGGGTCGCCCTGCTCCTCGAGCCGGGCCCGTCCTTCCGCGGGGGCGGCCGCCGGCCCGGTCTGCTCGGCGCGCTCCCCGCCCGGCTGCGCGGCACCGGCGCCACCCTGCTGACGGCGCTCCTGGCCAGCCTGCTGCTGGTCGTCGTGGGCGCCGCGCTGCCCGCGCTCAGCCGGACGTACATCGACCTGTTCCTGATCGGGGAGCGCGGTTCGGTGCTCGGGCCGCTCTTCGCGGCGATGGGCGCGCTGGTGGCGCTGACCGCCTCGCTCACCGCGCTCCAGCAGGCCAACCTGCTGCGCGGGCGGATCATCTCCTCGACGCTGAGCGGCGCCCGGTTCCTGCGCCATCTGCTGCGACTGCCGGTGACCTTCTTCGCCCAGCGCTCCCCCGCCGACCTGGTGCAGCGGCTCCAGTCGAACGACACGGTGGCCGAGACCCTGGCCCGCGACCTGGCGGCGGCCGCCGTGGACGGGGTGGTGGTGGTGCTGTACGCGCTGCTGCTGTGGACGTACGACCCGCAGCTCACCCTGGTCGGGGTGGGGATCGCGCTGCTGAACATCGTGGCGATGCGGGTGGTGATCCACCTGCGGGCCACCCGGACCCGGAAGCTGCGGGCGGACAACGCCCGGCTGACCACCACCGCGTACACCGGCCTCCAGCTCATCGAGACGATGAAGGCGACCGGTGGCGAGGACGGCTTCTTCCGCCGGTGGGCGGGTCAGCACGCGACGACGCTGGAGGAGCAGCAGCGGCTCGGGGTGCCGACGGCGGTGCTGTCGGTGGTGGCTCCGGCGCTGGCCACCTTCAACAGCGCGCTCATCCTGTGGATCGGCGGGCTGCGGGCGGTCGAGGGGCATCTCTCGGTCGGGCTGCTGGTGGCGTTCCAGGCGCTCATGGTGCGGTTCACGGCGCCGCTGACCCGGCTCAACGGCGTCGCGGGCCGCATCCAGGACTTCGCGGCGGACGTGACCCGGCTGCGCGACGTGGAGGCGTTCCCGGCGGACGGGCTGTACCTCCGGGAGGGCACGGCCGGCGGCGGGGCGGACACCCGGCGGCTGGCGGGCCGGGTGGAACTGGACGGGCTGACCTTCGGCTACAGCCCGCTGGACCCGCCGCTGCTGAGGGACTTCTCGCTGACGGTCGGCCCGGGGCGCCAGGTGGCGCTGGTCGGCGGTTCGGGCAGCGGCAAGTCGACCGTCTCGCGGCTGCTGGCGGGCTTGTACCAGCCGTGGGAGGGCACCATCCGCATCGACGGGCGGCCGCTCACCGAGATCCCGCGCCCGGCGCTGGCCGCCTCGGTCTCCTTCGTCGACCAGGACATCTTCCTCTTCGAGGGCACCGTGCGGGAGAACGTCACGCTGTGGGACCCCTCGCTCCCCGACGAGGCGGTGCGCACGGCGCTGCGCGACGCCGGCCTGGAGGAGGTGGTCGCCCGCCGCCCCGACGGCGTCCACGCCCGGGTCGAGCAGGACGGACGGAACTTCTCCGGCGGCCAGCGGCAGCGGCTGGAGATCGCCCGGGCCCTGGTGCGCCGCCCCAGCGTGCTGGTGCTGGACGAGGTGACCAGCGCGCTCGACGCGGAGACCGAGCAGCGGGTGATGGCGGCCCTGCGGCGACGCGGCTGCGCCTGCGTGATCATCGCGCACCGGCTCTCCACCGTCCGCGACAGCGACGAGATCGTGGTGCTGGACGGCGGCCGCGTCGTGGAACGCGGCCGCCACGCCGAACTGGTCGCCCGGGGCGGGGCGTACGCGGCCCTGGTCGAGGAGAAGTGAGATGACGGGTGTGCGGCAGGCCGCCCGTGCCGCGGCGGCCGACCCGGTGACGGCGGTACTCGGCGGGCTCGGCGCGCCGGTGGAGGCGGCCGACGGGACGGTGCTGCCGCTCGGTGGCCCCTCCGCGCTCTGGCTGGTCACCGGGGGCGGCCTCGACCTCTTCGCGGTGGCGGCGGCCGAGGACGGCCACTGGCACTTCCTGGGCCGTCTGGAGGCCGGCACGCTGCTGCTGGGCGCGGTCGAGGGTCCCCGCCACACCCTGGTGGGCCGCCCCTCCTCCCGGTGCGCCCTGCGCCGCCTGCCGCTGCGCGAGCTGTACGCGCCGCCGGGCCGCCCCGAGGCGTACGAGGGGTGGGCGCCGGCCCCGGGGCCACTGGAGCACGCGGTGGCGCTCGGCCTCGGCCGGGGACTCGCCGTGCTGTTCGCCGCGCCGCAGGCGGACGGCCCGGCGCCGGCGGCGGGGCCCGCCGACGAGGACGTGCTGTGGGTGGACGTGCCGCCGGGCAGCGTCCGCCTCGGCGCCGACTTCGCGGCCGAGGCGGCGGCCGACCTGCTGGTCGACGGGGCGCTGTGGCAGTCCCTGGTGGACCAGCAGCACCGGCTGCTGACCGCCGTCGACGGGTGGGTGGAGCGGCTGGAGCGGGCCCACGAGGACCGTGCGGCGGCCGGTGTCCGCGCCGGCGAGGCGGTACGGGAGCGCGCCGACCAGGCCCTGCTCGACTCCATCGGCCGCCGCGACCGGTCCGTCCGGGCGCCCGGCGAGGCGGGCGACGACGCGGTGTACGCGGTCTTCCGCCAGGTGGCGCGGGCCAGCGGCATCCCCCTCCCGGAGGCGGCGGCGCGTTCGGTGGCGGGCGGCGCCCGGCTCGATCCGGTGGAGCGGATGGCGGCCGCCGCACGGCTCCGGACCCGCCCGGTGCGGCTGGCCGGCGCGTGGTGGCGCGCCGACGCCGGTCCGCTGGTGGGCCGGCGCGCCAAGTCCGGCGCCCCCGTCGCCCTGCTGTGGCGGCGCGGCCGGTACGAGGCGCTCAGCCCGGCCACCGGTGCCCGCATCCGGATCGGCGCGAAGGAGGCCGCCGACTTCGAGGAACGCGCCACGATGCTCCACCGGCCGCTGCCCGGCGGTCCGCTGACGCTGCGCCGGCTGATGCTGTTCAGCCTGCGCGGCTCCCGGGGCGACCTGCGCAACCTCGCCCTCAGCGGTCTGGTCACCGTGGCACTGGGCGCCCTGGTGCCGGTGGCGACCGGGCAGGTGCTCGGCGCGTACGTGCCGAGTGCGCGGACCGGGCTGATCGCGCAGATGTGTGTGGCGGTGATGGTGGCCGGGGTGGTCTCGGCGGCGTTCACGCTGCTCCAGTCGCTGACCTTGCTGCGTCTGGAGGGACGGATCGAGGCGGCGTTGCAGCCGGCCGTCTGGGACCGGCTGCTGCGGCTGCCGACGGCGTTCTTCGCGGACCGGTCCACCGGCGAGCTGGCCAGTGCCGCGATGGGTGTCAGCGCGATCCGCCGGGTGCTGTCGGGAATCGGGCCGACGGCCGTGCAGTCGGTGACGGTGGCCGTCGTCAACCTGGTGCTGCTGCTGGTGCACAGCGTGCCGATGGCGCTGGCGGCCATCGGGGTGCTGCTGGTGGTCTCGGTGGTCTTCCTGGTGCTGGGGCTCTGGCAGGTGAAGTGGCAGCGCAGGCTGGTGGAGCTGGGCAACCGGCTGAACAACCAGGCGTTCCAGACTCTGCGGGGGCTGCCGAAGCTGCGGGTGGCGGCGGCGGAGAGCTTCGCGTACGCCGCGTGGGCGCGCGGCTTCGCGCGCAGCCGCCGGATGCAGCAGAGGGCCGGGCGGATCCGGAACCTGTCCACGGTGCTGAGCGCGGTGTACCTGCCGCTCTGCTCGCTGCTGATGTTCGTGCTGCTGGCCGGTCCGGCGCGCGGCACCCTGTCGGCGGCCGAGTTCCTCACCTTCAACACCGCCGTGACGATGATGCTGACCTCGGTGACGCAGTTGACCGGCGCCCTGGTCTCGGCGGTCGCGGTACTGCCGCTGTACGAGCAGGTGCGTCCGGTGCTGGACGCGGAGCCGGAGGTCCGCGCCTCGGCGAGCGCCCCCGGCGAGCTGACCGGTGAGCTGCGGGCCCGGGGGCTGTCCTTCCGGTACACGGAGGACGGGCCGCTGGTCCTGGACGACGTGTCGCTGTCGGTGCGGGCCGGGGAGTTCGTGGCGGTGGTCGGCCCGAGCGGCAGCGGGAAGTCGACGCTGCTGCGGCTGCTGATCGGCTTCGACCGGCCGCTGTCCGGCGCGGTCCTCTACGACGGCCAGGACCTGGCCGCGCTCGACCAGGCGGCGGTGCGGCGGCAGTTGGGCGTGGTGCTGCAGAACGCCCAGCCCCTCACCGGCACCGTGCTGGACTGCGTCTGCGGGGCGGAGGTGTTCACGCAGGAGGAGGCGTGGGCGGCGGCCGAGGCGGCGGGGCTCGCGGAGGACGTCCGGCGGATGCCGATGGGCCTGCACACCATGATCGCGCAGGGCGGCGCGGTCTCCGGCGGCCAGCGCCAGCGGCTGATGATCGCCCAGGCGCTGATCCGCCGTCCCAGGCTGCTCTTCCTGGACGAGGCGACCAGCGCCCTGGACAACGGCACGCAGCGCACCGTGATGGAGTCGACGCGGGCCCTCCGGGCGACCCGGATCGTGGTGGCACACCGCCTGTCGACGGTGCTGGACGCGGACCGGGTGCTGGTCATGGACGGCGGCCGGATCGTGGAGGAGGGCTCCCCCGCCGAGCTGCTGGCCCGGCCCGAGGGCCGGTTGCGGGCGCTGGTGCGCAGGCAACTGGCGTGAGGTCCCGGCCGCGCTCCCCCGAGGGCCGGCGGGCAGGCCCCCCGCCCCGGCGAACGAGGCGGGGGAGAGCCGAGCCGTCCGGCGAGGACCAGGCGGCGGCCACGGCCGCTCCGACAGCCGCGGCCGCTTCGCCCGCCGCCACGAGACGGTCTTCACAGCCGGACTCCCGGCCGCCACCTGGTCGCCGTCCGGGTCGTCCCCGCGCTACGGCCGGCGGGCGATGTTCCTCGTCGGTGCCCAGCCGGTACTGATCGGCGCTGCTCCCTCACGGTGTCCCCGGGTCGCCGCGCCGCCTGTCGGCGAAGGGGCGGGCCGAGGAGGCGGAGGCGATCGTCGCGCGGATCGAGCGGGAGGACGAGGAGACCGTCCGCGAGCCGTTTGGCGGGCACCCGCACGCCGAGACCGCGCGGGGCCCGGCGTGCGGCGCCCAGGCCCTTCCGTGCCTGCGAGGGGGGCACCGCGCCCCGGACTCCCCCGCCACCGTACGGGCCCCTGCCCCGCCCCGGCGCCTCGCCGGGCCCCGCCCTCCGGACCCGTTCCGCCCCTCGCCGCCCGCGCCCACCAGGAAACGCGGCGGCGTCACCCGCCAAGCGCTTCCGGAGGGCCGGCGGGCGCAGGAGGAGCCCCGGCGGCTTCGGGTGGCCCGCCCGAAGTCTTCACTTGAACTCTCAACCATCCGCTATGCTCAGGCGGAGCCATGCTTGACCTTTCAAGCAAGGGCGCTGTGTCCGCCTGCCCCCACACCATGCGGGAGTACCCCTCCATGACGGCCCCCAGCACCTCCCCCACCCTCTCGGCCTGTCCCGGCCGTTCCACCGCCCCGGCCCTCCGCCCGGCCGGTCTCGACGCCGGACTGCTGCTCCTGCGGATCGCGGTCGGCGCGATCATGGCCGCGCACGGCGCGCAGAAGCTGTTCGGCTGGTTCGGCGGCGGCGGCATCGACGGGACCGCCCAGTTCTTCACCTCCGTCGGCTACCCGGCCGGGGAGACGATGGCCACCGTCGCCGCGCTCACCGAGACCTTCGGCGGCCTGGCCCTGATCCTCGGCCTGCTCACCCCGCTGGCCGCCGCCGCGGTCACCGGCACCATGCTCAACGCCCTCGCGGTCAAGTGGGACGGCGGCTTCTTCGCCCCGGAGGGCGTCGAGTACGAGCTGCTCCTCGTCGCCGCCGCGGCGGCCCTCGCCCTGACCGGCCCGGGCCGCCTCGCCGCCGACCGCGCCCTGCCGCCGCTGCGCGAGCACCGCACCACGCACGGCGTCGGGGCCCTGGCCCTCGCCGTGGTCACGGCGGGCGTCGTCCTGCTGCTGCGGGCCTGACCTGCCCCGACCGCCCGGGGCCGCCCGACGGTCCTGGGCGGCCGGCCCGCGCGCCCGGACTGCCCGGCACCCGTGATGGGGTACACCCACCTCATGACCCCGACTCCGGCTTCCGCCCCGTACCGTCTCCTCCCCGGCGCCGAGGACTCCCCCGTACTGCTCCACGTCCCGCACTCCTCGCGGACCGTCCCGCCCGAGGTCCGTCGCGGTCTGCTGCTGGACGACGCGGCGCTCGCCCGCGAACTGGATCTGCTGACCGACGCGCACACCGCCGAACTGGCCGCCCTCGCCACGGCGCTGGCCCCGCACACCCCCTGGCGGTTCGTCAACGGCCTGTCCCGGCTCGTCGTCGATCCCGAGCGCTTCCCCGACGACCGCGAGGAGATGAGCGCGGCCGGCATGGGCGCCGTCTACACCCGTACCGCCCACCGGGCCCCCCTGCGGCCCGACGGTTTCGACCCGGTCCCGCTGCTCGACCGCTACTTCCACCCCTACGCCGAGGCGATGACCGGGGCCGTGCAGGACCGCCTCGACGCCACCGGCCGCGCCGTCATCCTCGATGTGCACTCCTACCCGGCCCGGCCGCTTCCGTACGAGCTGCCGCCCACCGGTCCGCGCCCACCGGTCTGCCTGGGCACCGACGCCTTCCACACGCCGCCCGCCCTGCTCGCCCACGCCCGGGCGGCGTTCGGCGACGCGCCGGACAGCGACCTCGACACGCCGTTCGCCGGGGCTTACGTACCGCTGCGCTTCCACGGCACGGACGCCCGCGTCACCGCGCTCATGCTGGAGCTGCGCCGCGACACCTACCTCACCGAGCCGGCCGGTCCCACCCACGCGGGTCTCACCACGCTCGCCAAGTCCCTCGCCGGCCTGGTCGACCGCGTCTCGGGCTGAGCCGGGCCCGTGACGACGCGCGTCCCGCACCCCGGGGAAGGGGTACGGGACGCGTGCGCCGGGCGACGCGGGGGTTCAGAAGAAGACCCCGCACCGCAGGGAGACGTTGGCGTACGGAGTCGCCTCGCCGGTGCGGACCACCAGTCGGGCCCGCGCGGTGCGTGCCTTCAGCTCCTCATGGCTGACGTGGTCCAGCCCGGGCAGCCGCTCGGCGAGCATCCCGGCGGTGCCGGGCGCGGCGGTGCGCACCTCCTCGGCGGCCGTCGCGCCTTCCACCACCAGCTCCGCGAGGAGCCCGTCGAGGACCTCGGCGAAGGAGGGGACCCCGGCCCGGAAGGCCAGGTCGACCACGCGCGGACCCGGCGGTATCGGCATGCCCGCGTCGCAGACGAGGACCTCGTCGCCGTGGCCGAGTTCGGCCAGCGCCCCGGCGAGGTGCCGGTTGAGGATGCCGGAGCGCTTCACGAGGCGCCCACCTCCTCGGCGGTCGGGTACGACGCCTGGGCGCCGGGCCGGGTGACGGCGGCGGCACCGACCCGCACCGCGTACCGGGCCGCCTCGGCCAGGCTCTCGCCGAGGCCGAGCCGCCAGGCGAGAGCGGCCGTGAAGGCGTCGCCCGCGCCGGTGGTGTCGACCGCCTCGACCTTGAGGCTCGGCACCCGTACGCCCTCCGGGGCACCGGCCTCGGCGACCAGCGCGCCGTCCGCGCCGAGGGTGACGACCACCGAGCGCGGGCCGAGGGCCAGCAGCCCTCGCGCCCACTCCCCGGGGGCCTCGCCCGCCGCCTCGCCCAGGATGAACCGGGCCTCGTGCTCGTTGACCACCAGCGGGTCGCAGGCGGCCAGCACCTCGGCGGGCAACGGCGCGGGCGGCGACGGGTTGAGCACCAGCCGCCCCTCGGGGGGCAGGGTCCGCACCAGCTCCGCCACCGTCTCCAGCGGGATCTCCAGCATGGTGGAGACCACCCGCGCCCCCGCCACGAGGGGCGCGGCGGCCCGCACGTCGGCCGGGGTGAGCCGGGCGTTGGCCCCCGGGGAGACGACGATGCTGTTGTCGCCCGAGGGGTCCACGGTGATCAGGGCGACTCCGGTGGGCGCCCCGCCGGCCAGTACCCCGGAGGTGTCGGTGCCGGCCGCGCGCTGCGCGTCGAGCAGCAGCCGGCCGTGGGCGTCGTCGCCGACCCGCGCCAGCAGCGCCGTACGGGCGCCGAGGCGGGCGGCGGCGACGGCCTGGTTGCCGCCCTTGCCGCCAGGGTGGACCGCGAGATCGGAGCCGAGCACCGTCTCGCCGGGGGCCGGCCTGCGTTCGACACCGATCACCAGGTCGGCGTTGGCCGAACCGACGACCAGCAGGTCGTGGCCCGCGTGCTCTTCCTGCACGATGGTTTCCCGCTTCCTCAACTCGGTCTTCCTCAGGAGAAGTCGGCGACGTTCTTCGCGGTGACGACCTTGACCGGCACCATCACCTGGGCCTCGGTCTTCTCCCCGCGCGCGGCCTTGACGGCGTTCTGCACGGCGGCCTTGCCGAGTTCGTCGGGCTGCTGGGCGACGGAGGCGAACAGGGTTCCCGCCTCGACCGCCTTCAGCCCGTCGGGCGTCCCGTCGAAGCCGACCACGGCGACATCCTTGCCCGCCTTGGCGCCGAGCGCCTTCGCCGCGCCGAGCGCCATCTCGTCGTTCTCGGCGAAGACGCCGTCGATGTCGCCGTTGCCCTGGAGCAGGTTGGTCATGACGTCCAGGCCCTTGGAGCGGTCGAAGTCGGCCGGCTGCTTGGCGACGACCTTGATGTCCGGGAACTCCTTGAGCCCCTCGGCGAAGCCGGCGCCGCGCTCACGGCTGGCGGAGGTGCCGGCCGTGCCCTGGAGGACGACGATCTTGCCCTTGCCGCCCAGCTCCCCGGCGAGCGACCGGGCGGCGAGCTTGCCGCCCTCGACGTTGTCGGAGGCGACGAACGCGGCCGTGTCGGCCTTGTTGACCCCGCGGTCGGCGGCGATCACCGGGATCTCCGCCTTGTTGGCACCGCGCACGGCGGGGCCCACGGCGTCGGAGTCGACCGGGTTGACGATGACCGAGGCCACGCCGGAGCTGGTGAAGTTCTGGAGCTGGTTGGCCTGCTGGGAGGCGTCGTTCTGGGCGTCGGTGACGGTCAGTTCGACCCCGGCGGCCTTCGCCTCGGCCTGGGCGCCCTCCTTCATCTGGACGAAGAAGGGGTTGTTGAGGGTGGAGAGCGACATGCCGATCTTGGTGGTGGTCGAGGACGAGCCCGGGTTGAGCACCGAGACGGCGGCGACCACGGCGGCCACGACGAGGGCGGCTGTACCGAACTTGGCCGCGTTCTTCTTCCTGCCGCCCGAGCCCGGCGCTCCCGGTGCTCCGGCGGCGCCCGCCGTGGAGCCGGTGCGGCGGCGCAGCGTGTCGAGGAGGACGGCGAGCGCGATGACGACGCCGATGACGACCTGCTGCCAGAAGGCGGAGACGGAGAGGAGGTTGAGGCCGTTGCGGAGCACGGCGAGGATCAGCGCGCCGATGAGGGTGCCCGACGCCTTGCCGACACCGCCGGCGAGGCTGGCGCCGCCGATGACGACGGCGGCGATGGCGTCCAGCTCGTACCCCTGGGCGGCCTGCGGCTGCGCGGAGGAGAGGCGGGAGGCGAGGACGACGCCGGCGACGGCCGCGAAGAGGCCGGAGAGGGCGTAGATGACGAGCTTCTGGCGCTTGACGCGGATGCCGGAGAGGCGGGCCGCCTCCTCGTTGCCGCCGATCGCGTACATCGAGCGGCCGATGTAGGTGCGGCGCAGCACGACAGCGGTGATCAGGCCCATCGCGATCATGACCAGCACGGGCACCGGCAGCCAGCCGCCGAGGGTGTCACCGAGCTTGGAGACCGAGTCGGGGAAGGCGATGGGGCTGCCCTGCGAGATGACCAGGGAGAGACCGCGTCCGATGGAGAGCATGGCCAGCGTCGCGATGAACGGCGGGAGTTTGCCGTACGAGATGAGCGCGCCGTTGACCAGGCCGCAGGCGAGGCCGGTGGCGGCGGCGAGCAGCACCGCGAGGACGACGGGTACGCCTTCACTGGTGGCCAGCCAGGCCAGCACGGTGGCCGACAGGGCGGCGACCGAGCCGACCGAGAGGTCGATGCCGGCCGAGACGATGACGAAGGTGACGCCGAAGGCGAGGATCGCGGTGACCGCGGCCTGGACGCCGACGTTGAGCAGGTTGTCCGTGGTCAGGAAGTCGCCGGAGAGCACCGACATGGCGACGACCAGGACCACCAGGGCGCTGAGCGCGCCGTTGTCGAGCAGGACGCGGCGCAGTGCCGAGGCGGAGCCGCCGCCGCTGCCCGTGTTGTTCTTGACGGTGTCAGTGGCCACGGGGGGCCTCCACTTCCTTCACTGCGGGGTCGTTCGAGGGGGGTGTGGTGACGGCGAGGGCCATCACGGCGTCCTGGGTGGCGGCGTCACCGGTGAGTTCACCGGCGAGGCGGCCCTGGGCCATGACCAGGACGCGGTCGCTCATGCCGAGGACCTCGGGCAGGTCGCTGGAGATCATCAGCACGGCGTGGCCGGAGGCGGTCAGCTCGTTCATGAGCTGGTAGATCTCCACCTTGGCGCCCACGTCGATGCCGCGGGTGGGCTCGTCGAGGATGAGCACCTTGGTGTCGGCCAGCAGCCACTTGCCGATGACGACCTTCTGCTGGTTGCCGCCGGAGAGGGTGCGCACGTGCTGGCCGAGGCCCGCCATCCGCACGCCGAGTTGTTCGGCGATGCGGGCGGCGGCGGTGCGCTGGCCCTTGAGGTCGACCAGGCCGCCGCGCGAGGCGGACCTGAGGGTGACCAGGCCGAGGTTCTCCTGCACGGAGGCGTCGAGCACCAGCCCCTGGCCCTTGCGGTCCTCGGGGACCAGCCCGAGCCCGGCGGCCATGGCGGCGTTGACGTCGTGGCGGGGCAGCTCACGGCCGAGCACCTCGACGCTGCCCCGGTCGTACGGGTCGGCGCCGAAGACGGCACGGGCGACCTCGGTGCGTCCGGCACCGACCAGTCCGGCGAGGCCGACGATCTCTCCGGCCCGGACTTCGAAGGCGACGTCCTGGAAGACGCCGTTTTGGGTGAGACCGCGCACGGTCAGCAGCGGCTCGCCCTGTTCCGGGTGCTCCCGCGGGTACTGCTGGTCGATGCTGCGGCCGACCATCAGGCGGACCAGTTCGTCCTCCGGCGTGGAGGCGGGGACCTGCTCGACGGAGCGGCCGTCGCGCAGCACGGTGACGCGGTCGCCGAGGGCGGCGATCTCCTCCAGGTGGTGGGTGATGAAGATGATGCCGACGCCGTCGGCGCGGAGCTGCCGCACGATGGCGAAGAGCTTCTCCACCTCCTCGGAGGTGAGGACGGCGGTCGGCTCGTCCATGATCAGCACGCGCGCGTCGAGGCTGAGCGCCTTGGCGATCTCCACCATCTGGAGGCGGGCGATGCCGAGGTCGCGGACCCGGGCGCGCGGGGAGACCTGGACGCCGACGCGGCGCAGCAGTTCCTCGGCGTCGGCCTCCATCTTCCTTCGGTCGATGAGGCCGAACCGGCGCGGCTGGCGGCCGAGGAAGATGTTCTCGGCGACCGTGAGGTCCGGTACCAGGTTGAACTCCTGGTAGATGGTGGCGATCCCCAGACGCTCGGCGTCCTGGGCGCTCTGGATGCGCACCTCGCGGCCCTCGGCGTAGAGGGTGCCGCTGTCGGGGCGGTAGGCGCCGGAGAGCATCTTGATCAGGGTGCTCTTGCCGGCCCCGTTCTCACCGAGCAGCACGTGCACCTCGCCGCGGCGCAGGTCGAAGTCGACCGAGTCGAGGGCGACGACGCCGGGGAAGGTCTTGCGGATGTTCTCGATGCGCAGCAACTCGTCCGGGTTGCTCACAGCTTGCTCCTTGCGTCGCGGGGGTCGGGTGCCGTCGTGGCGGGCTCGCCGCAGGAACGGCGGACGACGAGGTGGGAGGGGAGGATGACCGACTGCGGTTCCCTGCCCTCGATGAGGTCGGCCAGGGCACGCACGGCGGCCCGGCCGAGGTCTGCGGTGGGCTGGGCGACGGCGGTGATCGGCGGCCCGGTGTGCACGAACCAGGGGATGTCGTCGAAGGCCGCGAGGCCGATGTCGTCCGGGACCGCGAGGCCCCGGGCGCGGATCGCGTCGAGCGCGCCGAGCGCCATCAGGTTGTCGGCGGCGAAGACCACGTCGGGTGGCTCGGGCAGGGCGAGGAACCCCTCGGTGACGCGCCGTCCGCTGTCCGCCTGGAAGTCGCCCTGGCCGACGAGTTCGGCGGGGAGCGGGATGCCGTGGGCGCGCAGGGCCTGGCGGAAGGCCTCGACGCGCTCGTGCCCGGTGGTGGTCGCGGCGGGTCCGGCGATGATGGCGAGCCTGCGGTGGCCGAGGCCGTGCAGGTGGGCGACGAGGTCCCGGATGGCACCGGTGCCGTCGGACCGGACCACGGGGACGTCGAGGCCCGGCATCCAGCGGTCGACGAAGACCATCGGGGTGGGGCCCTCGGCGGTCTGCCGCATCAGCGGGGAGCTGCCGTCGGCGGGGGAGACGAGGAGTCCGTCGATCCGCCGGTCGAGCAGGGTCCGCACGTGGTGGTCCTGGAGGTCGGGCCGCTCGTTGGCGTTACCGATGACGACGCTGTAGCCGAGCGCCCGCGCCTCCTCCTCCACCGACCGGGCCAGTTCGGTGAAGTACGGGTTGAGCACGTCACTGATGACCAGGCCGAGGGTCCGCGTCTGGTCGGTGCGCAGCGACCGGGCGAGGGCGTTGGGCCGGTATCCGAGCCCTTCCACGGCGGCCATCACCCGGGTGCGGGCGCCTTCGCTCACCGACGGGTGCCCGTTCAGCACCCGCGAGACCGTGGCGACGGAAAGCCCCGCCGCCGCGGCGACATCCTTGATGCCCGCCATGTCCGGACCACCTCCTTGTGGCTCCGTCCGCCGTGGCGCCAGGCAGCACTGAGCTGAGGGACCACGGGGCGTGGAAACGATTACAAGGATGATTGGAAACGATTACAGGGGCGGAAGGCAAGGGGGTGCGGAGGTGAGAAATCAGATCGTGATGAGCGCGCTCAGATGAGCGACACGGCGGGTGCGGCCGGAGGGGGCCCGGGCGCGCGGAGGGCGGGAACGACCGAGGGCGGACAGGCGGAGGGCGCCTCCCCCCGTGCGGTCACGGGGGGAGGCGCCCTCGGCGCGGATGTCCGCGCGGCCCGGCGACCGGGCCCTACGCGGCTCGTCCCTCAGGCCGGCCAGGAACCGGTGAGCCGCTTGACGGTGGTGGCGCCGCTGCGGTCCACCACCGCCTTGACGGCCGCGAAGATCGCGCCCTGCAGGGCCGCCGCCAGGACGATCTCGCGCCAGCCGCGTTCCTGGTCGGTGGCGCCGGGCGCCTCGTCGTCGTGGCCGATGGCCTTCCACACCTTCCGGAAGACCGCCCCGGCCAGTGCGCCGCCGGCCGCCCCCAGGGCCATGCCGAACGGCTTGTAGAGCACCTTGGACGCCTTCATCGCCGCCTCCTGCCCCGCGCCACGACGACGTACAGGGCGAGGACCGCCAGGCCGGCGCCGAGCAGCGGCCCGGCCTTGCCGCCCCGGGCGGCCTCGGTCACCTGGTACGCCTTCTCGCGCACCGGCTGCGGGGCCCGGTCCAGGGCGTCCGCCGCCCTGGCCCGCGCCTGCGCCTTGAGGTCGGAGGCCTTCGCCTGGGCCTGGGCCTTCACGTCCGCCTTGGCTGCCAGGGCCTCCACGGTCATGCCGAGCTCCTCCCGGGCGCCCTCCACCTGTTCGCGGAGTTCCTCGGGGGTCGGCGTGGAGTCGTCATCGCCGGCTTGCGGGGTCATCGACGGGTTCCTTCCTTGATCTGGGCCACGTCGGCCTTCACGTTGTCCACGACTTCCTCGGGCACGGGCGGCGCGGCCCGGCCGAGCTGCTTCTTGCCGAGCGCGGCGAGCAGTCCGGCCAGCGCCCCGAGGACGAGCGCCACCACCAGGGCGGCGCACCAGAGGGGCCACACCAGGGACAGCGCGGCGATCGCGGTCGCCACCAGAGCCGCCAGGGCGAGGAAGCCGATGATCCCGGCGGCGCCGAAGAGGCCGCCGCCGAGCCCCGCGCGTCTACCCTTCTCAGCCATCTCGGCCCGGGCCAGGCGCAGTTCCTGCCGGGTCAGCTCGGCGATCTGCTCGGAGGCCTGTTTCACGAGGTCGCCGACGGACTGCTGGCCGTTCGTCCCTGCCGGGCCCTCAGGAGACGGGGGCCTGCCGGAGGGGGTGCTCATCCTCGCTCCTTCCTGCGGTGCGGTGGTGCGGTCAGGTGAAAGATGGCGGACAGGCCGCCCGGCCGCCACTCGGCGTCCGGCGCGGCGTCCCGGCCGCCTACCCCGCCGGGCGCACGGGATGTACTCCGTACGGGTGGGCTCCCGGGCCGGGGTCGCGTCTCAGCCGCTCTCGGCCTCCCGGTGGTCCTCCTCGGACCACGACCGGGTGTCACGCGGCTCGACGTACGGCTCCTCGTCCACCGGGTGGCCGCCGACCACGGCCCGCTCCCGCGCCAGCTCGGCGTCGAACTCCAGGCCGAGGAGGATCGCGATGTTGCTGATCCACAGCCAGACGAGGAAGACGACGACGCCCGCCAGCGCGCCGTACGTCTTGTTGTACGAACCGAAGTTGGCCACGTAGACGGCGAACCCGGCCGAGGCCAGGATCCAGATCAGCAGCGCCAGGAAACTCCCCGGCGAGACCCAGCGGAAGCCCTTGGTCCTGGCGTTGGGGGCGGCCCAGAACAGCAGCGCGATCATGAGGGTCACCAGGAACAGCAGGACGGGCCACTTGGCGAGCGACCACACGGTCAGCGCGGTGTCGCCCACCCCCAGTACGGACCCCGCGCGCCGGGCCAGGTCACCGGTGAGGACGACGATCAGCCCGCTCGCGCCCGCCATGGCCAGCAGGGCCACGGTGATCCCGAGCCGTACCGGGAGCACCTTCCACACCGGCCGCCCCTCCGGCATGTCGTAGACGGCGTTGGAGGAGCGGATGAAGGCGCCCACGTATCCCGAGGCCGACCACAGGGCGGCGAGCACACCGACGACGGCGAGCAGGGAGCCCAGCCCGCCGGCGCCCTGCAACTGCTCCACCGCGCTGGTGACGACGTCCCGCGCGGGACCCGGCGCCATCTTCTTGATGGCGTCCAGCACCCGCCGGGTCGCCGACTCCCCCGCCATCCCGAGCAGCGACACCAGCACCAGCAGCCCCGGGAAGAGCGCGAGCACGCCGTAGTACGTGAGGGCCGCCGCCCGGTCGGCCAGCTCGTCGTCGTTGAACTCGGCCGCCGTCCGCCGCAACACCGCCTTCCACGATTTCTTCCGCAGGTCGGTGGGCTGCTCGGGTGCCTCCCGCTCGACCTCGGGCGAGGGCCCCGGCTCCGCGGAGCCCTCGTCCCCGCGCTCCGGCCGCAGGCCGGGCGGCGACGTGTCGTCCTTCGTTCCATCCCTGTTCGGTGCCATACCGGTAGGCGTAACCCGGATCGGCCGCACCGAACGTCCCACCGGACGGTCCGAGGCCGCGGGCCCTCCTGGGCGGCCTGAGGGCGGCCTCGGTTCGGTGAGCGGCGAACCGTCCGGTCGATAGCGTGCCGGGACCGGTGCGGGAGCCGCCCGCACGGCATCCCGGAAGGACCACCTGATGTCGGACACGGAGCTGAGAGAGCGGCTCGCCGCGCGGTTTCGCGAGGTCAACGGCGACCACCCCATGAGCGCGGCCGACGACGCCTACGTCAGTGCGCAGTTCGCCGGGCTGGACGCCGTGTGCGCGGGCCGGGGCGGCGGTGCGGCGGCCCGGCGGCTGATGCTGGAGGGCCGGCTGCCGCTTCCGGGTTACCTGCGCTCCGACGGGACGGAGATGGTGCCGCGCGACCTGTTCTGCCTCGCCGACGCGGCGGGCGGTGTGGACGGGCTGGAGGCGTGGTTCACCGGGCACTGGGCCGACCCGGCCGAGGGGAGGGCGGAGTGGGCGGCGTATCTGAGCGGGCGGTACGTCTGCC
The DNA here is from genome assembly GCF_011170125.1 of Streptomyces diastaticus subsp. diastaticus. NCBI lineage: Bacteria > Bacillati > Actinomycetota > Actinomycetes > Kitasatosporales > Streptomycetaceae > Streptomyces > Streptomyces diastaticus. Next base: position 807,132 of record NZ_BLLN01000005.1, read on the forward strand.
TGCGCTCGGTGAGCCCGGCCACGATCCGGCGGAAGGAGCACCTGACGGCGGCGATCGCCGCCGCCGCGGACGGGCCAGGCGCGGGCCCGGGGCCGTGGGCGGAGCGGCTGCACGCGCTGATCGACGAGCTCGACCGGCTGGAACCGGCGTTCTGCGCCTACGACCGTCTCAGGTTCGGCGGTCCCACGTCACGCGACCTCTTCGTCGACGCGATGCGCGCCCGTCTCCCGCGCCCGTGAGCCGGCCGCTTCCAGCCGTCACACGGGAAGAACCCCGCACGGGGTGCGGGGTTCTTCTTGAGTGTCCGGGGGGGGACTTGAACCCCCACGCCCGATAAAGGGCACTAGCACCTCAAGCTAGCGCGTCTGCCATTCCGCCACCCGGACAAGGTGTCTGCCTTCGCGGGGTGTTTCCCGCGCTGACAGAGAAAACTCTACCAGGGGTTCGGAGTGCTGTTCACCGGCATATCGGGTGGTCAGGGGTGGGGCGGCGCACAAGGTGACCGGATGGTCGCGCGGTGTGCCGGGAGGGTGGGGGAAGGGCCCCCACGGCCTCTTCCCCCGTCCTCCCGGCACGGGCCTGTCAGCGCCTCTTCTTGCGGAGGGAGTGCAGGTGGGCGCTGGAGCGGCGGGCGAAGCGGAGGGAGTCGGCGGGGTTGTCGTGCTCGGTCTGCCAGTGGTGGGCGCGGCGGTGGCCGCGCAGTCCGGTGACGGTGGAGATGAAGTGCCGGTAGTCGATGTCGCCGTCGCCCACGTCGGTCATGCGGTATCCGTCGGTGGTCGTCTCGTCGTGCTCGCCGTCCTTGACGTGGAAGAGCGGGTAGCGGTCGGGCTGTTCGAGGACGTAGGCGAGCGGGTCGAGCGGGGCCGGGGTGCCGTCGGCACGCCTGGAGAACCGGAACTGGGCGCAGTACGCCCAGTAGACGTCCATCTCCAGGTGGACCAGGTCCGGGTCGGTCTCGGCGAGCAGCACGTCGTAGAGGCGGACGTCGGGGCGGTCGGAGGCGAAGGAGAACTCCTCCGCGTGGTTGTGCTGGTAGAACTTCATGCCGCGCTTCTTCGCCTCGGCGCCGTAGTGGTTGAACTCCTCGGCGCAGCGTTTCCAGCCGTCGACGGTGTCGCCGTAGCGCCAGGGGCCGGAGGCGGTGCCGATGTGGGGCAGGCCCAGTTCGGCGGCCTCGTCGAGGACCTTGTCGAGGTTCTGGGCGAAGCTGTAGGCGTCGGGGTTGTCGTCGTCGTAGTAGTTGACGTGGCTGCCGATGGGCTTCAGGCCGTGGTTGCGGGCGAGGCGCTTGAGTTCGCGCAGGGAGATCGGCCCGGCCTCACCCTGGGTGTAACCGGCGAACTCGATCTCGTCGTAGCCGTAGAGGGCCAGTTCCTTGAAGACGGTGGCGAAGCCGAGGGTGGCCACCTTGTCACGGAGGCTGTACAGCTGGATGCCGAGGCGGCCGGGGGGCAGCACGGGCTCGCCCTTGCCGGGCCCGCCCCTGCCCTGGGCGTCGAGGTCGGTGGCGGCGGCCGGGGAGGCGGAGGCCGCGGCGGCCAGCAGGGCGGCGGCGCCGGTGCCGGCCGCGACGCCGAGCATGTTGCGGCGGCTCAGGCGCTTGTTCAGCTCGGGGTCGGTCACGTCGCGGAGGTGGCGGGGTGTGCGGCTCATGTGCGGTCCTCCCGGGTAAGGGCGGTGTCGGGTGCGGAGGTGGTGGTGAGACCGGCGAGGCGCAGCAGGAGCGCCTTGACGTCGGTGGCCGCCACGGGGCCTTCGGTGGCTCCGGGGCGGGAGCTGAGGAGGAGCGGGCCGTCCGCCTCGTCGGCGGGCAGGCGGCCGTGGCTGCCGCGGATGGGCGAGGCGTCGAGCGGGACGACGGCCATCCGGTAGCGCATGCCGAGCTTCTTGCGGGCGACGGCGGCGCCCGCGCGGAGCTTCACGTAGGGGTCGTTCGGGTCCATGAAGAGCTCGACGGGGTCGTAGCCCGGCTTGCGGTGGATCTCGACGAGCTGGGCGAAGTCGGGGGCGCGGGCGTCGTCGAGCCAGTAGTAGTACGTGAACCAGGCGTCCGGTTCCGCGACGGCGACGAACTCGCCGGAGCGCGGATGGTCCAGGCCCTGCTCCTTCTTGCCCTCCTCGTCCAGCAGGGTCTCGACACCGGGCACGTCGGCGAGCAGGGCGCGGACGGTGTCGAGGTCCTCGGGGCGCTTGACGTAGACGTGGGCGAGCTGGTGGTCGGCGACGGCGAAGGCGCGGGAGGCCATCGTGTCCAGGTACTCCATGCCGTCCTGGGTGTGGACCTCCAGCAGCCCGGCCTCGCGCAGGACGCGGTTGAGGTGGACGGGGCGGCTGACGGAGGTGATGCCGTACTCGGAGAGGACCACGACGGTGCGGCCGGCCGCCTCGGCCTGGTCCAGCAGCGGGCCGACGGCCTCGTCCAGTTCACGGGCGGCGGCGTGCGAGCGGGGGTCGTCGGGGCCGTACCGCTGGAGGTCGTAGTCGAGGTGGGGCAGGTAGGCGAGGGTGAGGTCGGGGTCGCGGGTGGCCATGACGTGGCGGGTGGCGTCGATGATCCACTGGGAGGAGACGAGGTCGGCGCCGGGGCCCCAGAAGTGGAAGAGGGGGAAGGTGCCGAGCCGTTCGGTCAGTTCCTCGTGGAGTTCGGGCGGCCGGGTGTAGCAGTCGGGTTCCTTGCGGCCGTCGGCGTAGTAGACGGGTCGCGGGGTGACGGTCCAGTCGGTGTCGGCGCCCATCGCGTACCACCAGCAGATGTTGGCGACGGTGTAGCCGGGGTGGGCGCGGCGGGCGGCGTCCCAGAGGCGGTCGCCGCTGACGAGGCCGTTGTGCTGGCGCCACAGGAGGACGTCGCCGAGTTCGCGGAAGTACCAGCCGTTGCCGACGATGCCGTGGTCGGCGGGGAGGGTGCCGGTGAGGAAGGTGGACTGGGCGGAGCAGGTGACGGCGGGCAGGACGGTGCCGAGCGGGGAGCGGCTGCCGCGCGCGCCGAGGGCGGCGAGGCGCGGCATGTGCTCCAGCAGGCGGGGGGTGAGGCCGACGACGTCGAGGACGAGGAGCGGCTGGGGTCGGTCGGCGGTCACGGCAGCTCCTTGAGGCCCAGGTCGATGAGGAGGTCGCGGGCGAGGGTGAGTTCGGCGGCGATGCCCTCGGTGAGGCGGGCGCGGGCCCTGGGGCGCAGCGCGGGCGGCAGGGCCTGCCAGGTGTACGTCTCGACCTCCAGGTGGTGGGTGCGCGGAGTGGGGCCGCCGACGAGCCCGGCGAGGGTCTCGCGGAGCACCGGCAGGGTGGAGGTGAGGGGCGGTTCGGGGTCGGCGTGCAGCGGGATGTGGAAGTGGGAGCGCCACGGCCCGGTGTCGGGCAGGCCGCCGGTGAGGGCTTCACCGAGGTCGTCGGTGCCGCTCAGTCCGGCCTCGGTGGTGGTGCGGGTCTGGTGCAGGAAGCGTGGTTCGTCGAAGGCTGCGAGGGCCGCGCGGACCCCGGCCCGGTGGGGTTCCTCGGCGTGCAGCGCGGCGGACAGCTGGGCCTTGACGACGCGGACGCCGCCCGCCTGGAGGGTGCCGAGCGCGCGGGCGGGGTCCTCGAAGGAGGTGGCGAGGTGGCAGGTGTCGAGGCAGACCCCGATGCGGTGGGCGGTGGTGCCTCCGAGCGGGGCGAGGGCGGCCACCGCGTCGGCGGTGGTCTCGACGGTGCAGCCGGGTTCCGGTTCGAGGCCGACGCGGATGGAGCGGCCGGTGAGGTCGGCGAGGGCGTCGAGCCGTTCGGCGAGGGTGGTGAGGGCGCCGAGGGCCGCGCGGTGGCGTCCGCTGTCGTAGTCGGTGCGCCAGGCGAAGGGCAGGGTGGAGACGGAGCCCTCGGTGACGTCGTCGGGGAGCAGGGAGGCGAGGAGGCGTGCGAGGTCGGTGGTGTGGGTGAGGCGGGCGCGTTCGGTCCAGTCGGGCCGGTAGACGCGGTACTTGACCTCGGCGTCGCCGAATCCCTCGTAGGGGAAGCCGTTGAGGGTGACCACCTCCAGGCCCCGCCGGTCGAGGTCGCCGCGGAGGGTGCGCAGGGCGGCGGGGTCGGCGACCAGGGCGGCGGCCGCGTCGCGGGCGAGCCAGAGGCCGATGCCGAGCCGGTCGCGGCCCAGCCGTCGGCGGACGGGTTCGCAGTGGTCGCGGAGCTGGGCGCGGACGCCGTCGAGGGTCTCGGCGGGGTGGACGTTGGTGCAGTAGGCGAGGTGGACGGTGGAGCCGTCGGGGTGGCGAAAGCGCATCGGCTCACTCCCCCGCCGTGAGGGGAGCGCCCCGCTGGATGCTGTTGCCCTCGTGCTCGGCGGTTCCGGCGGGCGCCGGCACGGTCAGGTCGCCGAGGCGGCCGCTGAGCCCGTAGAAGGCGAGGGGGTTGCGCCACAGCACCTGGTCGACGGCGTCCTCGTCGAAGCCGGCGGCGAGCAGGGCGTCGCCGACGGCGCGGGTCTTCAGCGGGTCGCTTCTGCCCCAGTCGGCGGCGGAGTTGACCAGGACCTTCTCGGGGCCGTACTCGGTGAGGACGGCGACCATGCGCTGCTCGTCCATCTTGGTGTCGGGGTAGATGGAGAAGCCGAGCCAGGCGCCGGAGTCCTTGGCCTCCTTGACGGTGGTCTCGTTGAGGTGGTCGATGAGGACGCGTTCCACGTCGAGCGCGGACTCGCGGACCACGTCGAGGGTGCGGCGCAGCCCGCTGAGCTTGTCCCGGTGCGGGGTGTGGACCATCGCGGGCAGGCCGTGGTCGGCGGCGAGCTGGAGCTGGGCGGTGAGGGCGGCGTCCTCGGCGGGGGTCATGGAGTCGTAGCCGATCTCGCCGACGGCGACCACGTTGTCCTTGAGGAGGTAGCGCGGCAGGAGGTCGAGGACCGGGGTGCAGCGCGGGTCGTTGGCCTCCTTGGGGTTGAGGGCGAGGGTGCAGCGGTGGGCGATGCCGTACTGGGCGGCGCGGAAGGGCTCCCAGCCGAGCAGCGCGTCGAAGTAGTCGCGGAAGCTGTCCGGGGAGGTGCGGGGCTGCCCGAGCCAGAAGGCGGGCTCGACCAGGGCGCGCACTCCGGCGTCGTACATGGCCCGGTAGTCGTCGGTGGTGCGGGAGGTCATGTGGATGTGGGGGTCGAAGATGCGCATCAGTTCTCCTTCGCGCCGCCACCGGCGGGCTGGGTCGTGGGGCGGCCGGTGGGCGCGGCCCCGGTGAGCGCGCGGGCGGCGGTGAGGTCGGCCGGGACGGCGCGGCCGGCGGCGGCGCGTTCCTCGGCGAAGTCGGCGAGCATCCGGTCGAGTTCGCCGTCCCCGGCGGCGCGTTCGGCGAGGCCGGCGACGGCGGTCAGCGGGACGCCGGTGAACAGGCACTTGAGGACGGCGTGCCGCCAGGCGTGGGCGTCCAGGTGACGGGCCGCGTACGGGCCGACGGCGGCGGCGACGATGCCGGTGTCGTTGGCGCGCAGGGCGTCCTCGACCAGGGGGACGGCCTCGTGGCCCGGCACCACGAGCGTCAGCGCGTCGAGCACGGCGCGGCGTTCGGCGCCGCTGCCCTCCCGGTAGAGGCGGGTGAGGGTGCCGGCGTCGGCCCCTGCGGCGTGCAGCAGCAGGACGCGGGCGGTGTCGGCGTGGGCGGCGCCGGCACGGCGCCCGGCCTCGGCGAACCGGCGCTCCCAGGCGGGCAGCGGCCCGGCGCCCGCGCCCTCGGCGGCCTCGGCCAGGGCGGTGTCGAGCCAGGCGCGGGCGTCGGCGTCGAGCCGGCCGGCGAGGGCGCGGCGGATGGCGGCCGGGTCGGGCCGCGGCGGGGCGGAGGCGGGGTGGTTCATACGGGGTCCTCCTGTCGCGGCGTGGGGCGGGGTGCGGGCCGCCTCATGCGGGCCCGGCCGGGGTGAGGGCGGCGCCGGCCGCGCGGGCCGCGCGCCGCAGGAACGGCAGGGCGTGCGCGGCCTGCGCGGGCCCGGCGTGCGAGTGGCGGGGCAGTTCGACGACGGTGAGCCCCTGGTAGGCGGTGGCGGCGAGCGCGGCGAGGACCGGCGGGAAGTCGATCTCCCCCTCGCCGAACGGCAGATGTTCGTGGACGCCGCGCCGCATGTCCTCGATCTGGACGTGCCGCAGCCAGGGCGCGGCCGCGCGGACGCAGGCGGCGGGCGGCTCGGGCTCCAGGCACTGGCAGTGGCCGATGTCCAGCGTGAGGCCCAGTTCGGCGGGGTCGCCGAGGAGGGTGCGCAGGCGGTGGAAGTCGGCCAGAGTGGCGACCAGGTGGCCCGGTTCGGGTTCCAGGGCCAGGGGGACACCGGTGGTCCGGGACGCCTCCAGGACGGGGGCGAGGGCGTCGGGCAGCGCGGCCCAGCCCTCCTCGGCGGTGGTGCCGGGCGGCGCGGAACCGGTGAAGCAGTGCAGGGCGTGGGCGCCCAGGTCGGCGGCGACCTGGGCGGCGGTGGCGAGCAGGCCGGTGCGACGGGCCCGCCGGTCCGGGTCGGCATCGAGCAGGCCGGGGCCGTGCTTCTCGCGGGGGTCCAGGACGTAGCGGGCACCGGTCTCGACGGTCACCGCGAGGCCCAGTTCCGCGAGGCGCCCGGCGATGCGGGCGGTGCGGGCGGCGAGGCCGGGGGCGAGCGGGTCGTGGTGCATGTGGTCGAGGGTCAGTCCCACGCCGTCGTAGCCGAGGTCGGCGAGGAGGGCGAGGGCGTCGTCGAGGCGCAGGTCGGTGAGGCCGTTGGTGCCGTAGCCGAGACGGAGGGGGGCGGGTACCGGGGTCATGTGGCGCTCACCTTCCTCGCGGCGAGGCGGGCCAGCGGCACCAGGGCGACGGTGGCGAGCGCCCCGCCGAGGGCTCCGGCGCGGGCGGACAGCGCCGCCTGGAGGGGGATCATGGCGCGGATGCCGCCGCCGACGGCCCGCTGGGTGAGCGGTGGCGAGGGGTTGAGCGCGGCGTGCAGGTAGGGCACGGCGGCCGTGGCGCCGTACAGGCCGGCGAGACCGACCCGGGCGGCGGCCCTGGCCCGGCGTGGACCCGGCGGACCGGGGGCGGCTGCTTCCCGCCGGTCCGCCGGGAGTCGGGTGGGTGCCCCGCGTCGCAGCCCGGCCACGGTGGCGGCGGTGGCCGCGGTGGTGACGAGGGCGCCGAGCGGGGCGCGGGTGGAGCCGCCGCGGGTTTCGTGGCGTGACACCGATGTCACGGCGTAGGTGTGCGCGCCGAGCAGGGCCGCGGCGGGCAGCGCGGTGCGGGCCGCGGCGCCGGTGCGGGCGGTGGCGGTGGCGCCGAGGAGCACGTCGAGGGTGCGGGCGGCGGCCATCCCGGCCGGGCCCGCCACCGTGCCGGCGAGTTTCAGGTCGTAGAGCCAGACGGTGGCGGCCAGGGCCGAGGCCGTGGTGAGGGCGGGGCGTCCGGCGGCCGCGGCCAGGCCGAGCCCGGCGGCGGTCAGCCCGGTGGCCGCGGTGAGCGCTGCGGCGGGGCTGATCCGGCCCGAGGGCAGCGGGCGGTGCGGGCGCTCGGCGCGGTCCTCGGCGCGGTCGGCCCAGTCGTTGAGCACCATCCCCGCCTCGTAGAGGCAGAGCGAGGAGCCGGCGGCGAGCAGGGTGCGCGGGCCGGGCCGGGCACCGGAGGCGGCGGCTCCGGCGAGGGCGTCGCCGGGCACGCTGAACGCGGCGGACACACGCAGGAGTTCGGCCCAGGCGGCGAGGCGGCCGCCCGGGGTGCGGGAGTGTGTCACGCGGCGGCCCCCAGTCGTCGGGCGAAGCCGAGGAGGAGCTGGTACTGCTCGGCGAGTCCGGCCGGCGCCGCGGTGGCGCCGTCCTTCGGACCGCGTACCGGGTCGGGGTCCTTGAAGTAGAAGGCCAGTTCGCCGAGGGGGCCGCTGATCCCGGCCTCGTGGGCGCGGGCCAGGAGCCGGGCCAGGTCGAGGACGAGGGGCGCGGCGAGGGCCGAGTCGCACCCCTGCCAGGTGGTCTGGAGAACCATGCGGGTGCCGAGGAAACCGTCGAAGGCGATGTGGTCCCAGGCGGTCTTCCAGTCGCCGAGGGCCGGTACGTCGTCGATGTGCACCTCGCCCTCGGGGACGGCGGGCAGGGTGTCGGCGAGGACGCGTTCCTTTCCGGCGTTCTTGGCGGCGGCCGCGGCCGGGTCGGCCAGTGCCGCCCCGTCGCCGCCGCCGAGCAGGTTGGCGCCGGACCAGGCGCGTACCGCGAGCGCCCGGTCGCGGAACATCGGGCCGAGCACGGAGCGCAGCAGGGTCTGCCCGGTCTTGCCGTCCCGCCCGGCGTACGGCAGCCCGGACGCCCGCGCCCGCTCGGCGAGGGCGGGGTGCTGGATGCCGGTGGAGGGCGTGAAGTTGGCGTACGGGCAGCCGGCGCGCAGGGCGGCGGCGGCGTAGAGGGAGCTGGCGGGGAGCACGCCGTCGGTTGGGGCGGGCTCGGTGGAGGCGACGTTGACCACGACGACGCGGGCGAGGCCGTGCTCCGCGCGGAAGGCGGTGAGGTCGGCGGCGAAGGCGTCGACCAGCTCCTCGGTGGACCGCGGGTCACCGGGCTGCGGGCCGCCGGGGCGGACGGCGCGGTCGGCGGCCTCCAGTTCGGCGCGGACCGCGGTGGGCATGCCGTGCGGCAGGACACCTCCCTCGGCGAGCGCCTCGGCACGCTTGGGGAGCGGGCAGTCGGCGGTGTCGTGGCCGCCGAAGACGAGGGAGGAGAGCGGTACGAGGCCGGCCTGGGAGAAGGGGCGGGTCTCGGTGGCGAGGCCGGTCGGCGGATGCAGCCCGGCGACCACGGCGGCACAGCCGGCGACGGCGGTGGTGGCGACGGAGCCTCTGGCGCCGATCAGCCAGACACCGGTCCGGGGCTCGGACGCCGAGGAGCCGGCGGCGCGCCGGTCGGTGCCGGGAGCGGTGCGGGGAGCGGGGGTGTCGGTGGGGAACGACTCGGTGGACACAGGCAGCCTCCTGTTACCAGCGAACAGCAGTGATCCGATGGGTCGGTGCGCGCGGCGCCGGGACAAGGCGGCCGTCTGCCGCCCGGTCGCCGCCGGGCGCGCGCGGGTGTGGCGCGGGTCCGACGGGCGCGCGCGGGGCGCGGGGCCCGCGGGTCCCGGGGTCGGCCGGGCCTTCGGGGCCCGGGGCACTACCGGAACCGGGAGCGGAACCGGAGGGGGCGGCGGGTGCGGGGCCGGGGCCGGCGTGCTGCCCGGCCCCGGTCCCGTCGTGGTACCCGGGCCCCGGTCGGGGGACGGGAGGCGGGGGCCGCCCGTCCCCGCGGGTGGGTGGGGTGCCGGAAGGCGGGTGAGACGGCGGGCGGAGGTCCGGCGTCCGCCGCCCGCCGTCGCTCAGTCGCCCTGGGCGGGCAGTTCCTTCAGCCGGATGTCGCGGAAGGTGACGTGGTCGTCGTCCCCGTGGTTCTGGAGGCCGATGTACCCGTCGGTCAGGGAGCGGGCCGGGTCCTCGTTGGTGAAGTCGTTGATCTCGACTCCGTTGAGGAACACCTGGAGGCGTTCGCCCTGGACCTTGATCTCGTAGCTGTTCCACTCCCCCGGCGGGTTGAGGGCCTTGTCACGGGCCTCGATGTCGGCGGACTGGAAGGTGTAGACCGCGCCGGTGGTGCGGTCGGGTTCGTCGGTGGCGTCGATCTGCACCTCGTAGCCGTTGTCCACGGCCGACCAGGGGTCTTCGGAGGCCGGGAAGCCCACGAAGACACCGGAGTTGTCGTCGCCCCTCATCTTCCAGTCGAGCTTCAGGGAGTAGGAGGACAGCTCCTTGGCCTCGTACCAGAGCAGGCCCATGCCGCCGGTGGTGGTCAGCTCACCGTTGTCGACGGTGAACTCGCCGGGGCCCGCCTGTTTCCAGCCGTCGAGGGTCTTGCCGTCGAAGACCGGCTCGTAGCCGTCCTCCTCCTCGCCGCCGCCCTTGGGGGAGCAGTCGGCGTCGGCCAGGCCGGTGGCGTACGTCAGGCCGCCGGCCAGGTGGGCGCGGAAGCCGGCCTCGGCGAAGGACTCGACGGTGTGGCCGCCGCCGGTGTAGAAGGAGCGGCCGCCCTCGTAGGTCTGGCACCAGGCGATGGGGTGGTCACCGTCCATGGTGCCGCCCTCGTAGCTGGACTCGTCCAGGGTGGCGAGGACGCGGGCCTGCTCACGGGGGTTGGTGCCGTAGTTGTACCACTCGTCGGTGCGCTCCCAGGTCTCGCCGAGGTGCGCGGTGGCGGGGTGGTCGTGGTCCTCGACCTGGACGGTGGCTTCCTGGATGTGCGGGTGGGAGTCGAAGTAGGCGCCGACCAGGCCGCCGTAGAACTCCCACTCGTACTCGGTGTCGGCGGCCGCGTGGACGCCGACGTAGCCGCCGCCGTCCGCGACGTACTCCTCGAACGCCTTCTGCTGGTCGCCGTCGAGGACGTCGCCGGTGGTGGAGAGGAAGGTGACGGCGTCGTACTCGGCGAGCTTCTCCGGGGTGAACCGGCCGGCGTCCTCGGTGGCGTCGACCTCGATGCCGTTCTCCGCGCCGATCTCCTTCAGAGCCTCGATGCCGGCCGGGATGGAGTCGTGGCGGAAGCCGGCGGTCTTGGAGAAGACCAGGAGCTTCTTGTCGGCGGCCGCCGGGGCGGCGCCGTCGATGACGAAGTCGTCCACGTCGTAGAGGGCGCCGTCGCCCTCGCCCTTGAAGACGAGGAAGAGTTCGGTGGTGTCCGGGCCGATGTCGGTCAGCGCGGTCTCGACGTCCTCGAAGGTCTCCCAGCCGCCGGTGACCGGGACGGTGGCGGTGCCGTGCAGGGTGCCGGTGGGCGACCCGCTGCGGACCTCCAGGGTGCCGCCGCTGCCGCCGGAGGAGATGCGGGCGGTGAACTTGTCGGCGCCGGTGAGGTTGTACGGCTTGAAGGAGATCCAGTCGCCGTCGTGGATGTCGCCGACGGTCTTGCCGCCGTGGGCGGTGGACTTGTTCTGCGGGGCCACGCCCTCGAAGTCGCCGTAGTGCTCGGCCTGCCGGTGGCGGGGCTGGAGCGTGATCTGGTCGGAACCGCTGAGCGCGGGCTGGCCGCCCGCGCCGGTGTCGGTGTAGGAGGCGTCGATCACGCCGAAGATGTTGGCGTTGGGATCGTGCTCGCCGTCGGCGGGCACGTTGAGGGTGCCCTCGCAGCCCTCTGCCGAGGTGATGGGGTGGCCGTGGTTGTCGTGGCCGAGGATGTAGCGGACGGTGACCTTGGAGCAGTCGATCTCCTCGTCCTCGGGGTCGGTGACCTCGACCTTGAAGGAGACGGTGTCACCGAACTTGAACAGCGTGCCGTCCTTCGGCTGCTGGAGGGTGACGGTCGGCGCGGTGTTGCCGACGGTGACATGGACCGAGGCGGTGCCCTTGAGGCCGGCCGGGTCGGTGGCGGTCAGCGTCGCGGAGTAGACGCCGTTCTCCTCGTAGGCGTGGGTGGGGTTCTCCTCGTCGCTGGTGGCTCCGTCGCCGAAGTCCCAGCTGTAGGTGAGCGGGTCGCCGTCGGCGTCCTCGGTGCCCTCGGAGGAGAAGGCGACCTCCAGCGGGCTCTGGCCCGAGGTCTTGTCGGCCTTGGCCACGGCGACCGGAGCGTAGCCGTCGGTGGCGTTCTCGATGCGGTAGACGGCCGAGTTGGCGTCGCCGCCGAAGTAGCCGGTGCCGTAGTCGAGGACGTACAGGGCGCCGTCCGGACCGAACTCCATGTCCATGACCTGGGTGCCGGACCACGGGAAGTCGTGGATGGCCTCGACGGTGCCGTCCTCGCCCTGCTCGATCCGCTTGATCCACTGGCGGCCGAACTCCCCGGCGAAGAAGTTCCCGTCGAACTCCTCGGGGAACTTCACCGGCGAGTCGAGGGAGGCGTCGTAGCGGTAGACCGGGCCGCCCATCGGCGACTCGGAGCCGTTGCCGAACTCCGGGACGCTGTCGCCGTCGTAGGGGATCCAGGCGGCCTGGGCCGGCGGCAGGTCGGTGAGGCCGGTGTTGTGCCGGGAGGTGTTCTTCGGCGCGTCGCAGTCGAAGGGCTCGCCGGAGGTCTTGGTCGCGAAGTCGTAGTCGTTGAACGGCTCGTTGTCACCGGTGCAGTACGGCCAGCCGAAGTTGCCGGCCTCGGTGACGCGGGCGAACTCGACCTGTCCGGCGGGACCGCGGTCCGGGTCGGCGGAGCCGGCGTCGGGGCCGTAGTCGCCGACGTAGACGATGCCGGTGGCCTGGTCGACGCTCATCCGGAACGGGTTGCGGAAGCCCATCGCGTAGATCTCGGGACGGGTCTTCTCGGTGCCGGGGGCGAAGAGGTTGCCCTCGGGGATGTCGTACGAGCCGTCGTCCTTGACCTTGACGCGGAGGATCTTGCCGCGCAGGTCGTTGGTGTTGCCGGAGCTGCGGCGGGCGTCGAAGGCCGGGTTGCGGTCCTCGCGCTCGTCGATGGGGGTGAAGCCGTCGGAGGCGAAGGGGTTGGTGTCGTCGCCGGTCGACAGGTAGAGGTTGCCGTCCGCGTCGAAGGCGATGTCACCGCCGACGTGGCAGCACATGCCGCGTGAGGCGGGGACGTCGAGGATCTTCTTCTCGCTGTCCTGGTCGAGGGTGCCGTCCTCGTTCAGGACGAACCGCGAGAGGCGGTTGACGCCGTCGTACGGCTCGAAGTCGGCGGCGGTGCCGTTCTCGGGGGCGTCGCCGGAGGGGGTGTCGAGCTTCGGGGCGTAGTACAGGTAGATGAATCGGTTCTCCTCGAAGCCGGGGTCGACCCCGACTCCCTGGAGCCCCTCCTCGTCGTGGCTGTACACGTCGAGGGTGCCGGCGACCTTGGTGGTGCCGCCCGCGTCGGTGAGCCGCAGGTCGCCCTCGCGGGCGGTGTGCAGGACGCCGCCGTCGGGCAGGACGGCCATGGTCATCGGCTCCCCGGTCTCCTCCACGCCCTTGGCGAGGGTGACCTGCTGGAAGGTGGGGGCCGCGGCGGGCTTGCCGATCGCCTCCGGGTCGGCGGCGCTCGCGGGGAGCGCGGCCAGGCCCAGTGAGGCGCTGGTGAGGAGGGCGCCGGTGAGGAGCGCCACCGCCTGGCGGAGTCTTGGACGTTTCCTGTGCACGGAGTTCCTCCGGGAAGACGTCGTGCGGGTGGGGGTGCTGCCGGGGTGCGCCGTCACCCCGGAGAGCCGTACTGGTCTCGCTCTGGACCGTAGCGACCTTTGTTCCCGCCGGAAACCCCTTGCACAGCAGGGAAGTTGAACTTTCTCCCGGCACAGGACAAAGGGGTGGGCGGGCAGCCCTGACCGGCCCGTCGGCGCTGCCGCCGGGCCGGTCCTCGGAGCCCTTCCGCCTCAGGCGGGGGTCAGTCGCGACCGCCGAAGGCCGCGTCGAAGGATGCCTTGGGCGGGTCCCAGTCGAGCTTGCGCAGGGTGGCCAGCGCCTCGGGCGCGCCGGTCAGCCGGTCCATCCCGGCGTCCTCCCACTCCACCGAGACGGGCCCCTGGTAGCCGATCGAGCGGAGCATCCGGAAGACGTCCTCCCAGGGCACGTCGCCATGGCCGGCCGAGACGAAGTCCCAGCCGCGCCGCGGGTCGCCCCACGGCAGATGGGAGCCGAGCCGTCCGTTGCGCCCGTCGAGGCGCTTGCGGGCCTCCTTGCAGTCCACGTGGTAGATCCGGTCACGGAAGTCCCACAGGAAGCCGACCGGGTCGAGGTCCTGCCAGACGAAGTGGCTCGGGTCGAAGTTGAGCCCGAAGGCGGGCCGGTGACCGACCGCCTCCAGGGCCCGGTGGGTGGTCCAGTAGTCGTAGGCGATCTCGCCCGGGTGGACCTCGTGGGCGAAGCGGACGCCCTCGGCGTCGAAGACGTCGAGGATCGGGTTCCAGCGGTCGGCGAAGTCCTGGTAGCCGCGGTCGATCATGCCCTCGGGAACTGGCGGGAACATCGCGACCAGGTGCCAGATGGCCGAGCCGGTGAAGCCGATGACGGTGTCGACGCCGAAGGCGGCCGCGGCCCGGGCGGCGTCCTTGATCTCGGCGGCGGCCCGCTGCCGGACCCCTTCGGGCTCGCCGTCGCCCCAGATGCGGGCGGGCAGGATGTTCCGGTGCCGCTCGTCGATGACGGCGTCGCAGACCGCCTGGCCGACCAGGTGGTAGGAGATGGCCCGGCACTTCAGCCCGTACTTGTCGAGCAACTGGTGCCGCCCGGCGACGTAGGCCGGGTCGGCCAGCGCCTTGTCGACCTCGAAGTGGTCCCCCCAGCAGGCAAGTTCCAGCCCGTCGTAACCGAAGTCGCGGGCCAGCCGGCAGACCTCCTCCAGGGGGAGGTCTGCCCACTGCCCGGTGAAGAGGGTGAATTCGCGCGGCATGTCAGGTCGCCTCCTGGTCCGTTACGGGGGTGTAGACGGCGTTCTTCGCGGCACTCTCCTCGACCGCCGCCAGCACCCGCTGGACGCGGAGCCCGTCGGCAAACGAGGGGGCGGGGCTGGTGCCGGCGGCGACCGCGTGCACCAGGTCGCGGGCCTGGTGGACGAAGGTGTGGTCGTAGCCGAGCCCGTGGCCCGGCGGCCACCAGCCCTCCAGGTACGGGTGGTCCGGCTCGGTCACCAGGATGCGGCGGAAGCCGCTGGTGGCGGCGGGCTCGCTCTGGTCGTGGAAGGACAGCTCGTTGAGCCGTTCCAGGTCGAAGGCGAGTGAGCCGAGTTCGCCGTTCAGCTCGACCTGGAGGGAGTTCTTGCGGCCGGTGGCGAACCGGGTCGCCTCGAAGGTGCCGAGCGCGCCGGAGGCGAACCGGGCGGTGAAGACCGCCGCGTCGTCCACGGTGACGGGCCCGGTCTTTGTCGCGCCCGCGCCGCGCAGACCGGAGGAGGAACCGGCGAGCAGCGGCCGCTCCTTGACGAAGGTCTCGGTGAGCGCGGACACCCCGGCGACGGCCTCGCCCGTGAGGTACTGCGCGAGGTCGACGGCGTGCGCGCCGAGGTCGCCGAGCGCGCCGGAGCCCGCGCTCTCCTTGCGCAGCCGCCAGGTCAGCGGGAACGCCGGGTCGACCAGCCAGTCCTGGAGGTAGCGCACCCGCACGTGGCGCAGCCGGCCCAGGCGGCCCTCGGCGACCAGCGAGCGGGCGTAGGCGGCGGCGGGGACGCGCCGGTAGTTGAAGCCGACCATGGCGACCTGGCCGCGGGCGGCGGCCCGCTCGGCCGCGGCCACCATCGCCTCCGCCTCCTCGACGGTGTTGGCGAGCGGCTTCTCGCACAGCACGTGCTTGCCCGCCTCCAGCGCGGCGACCGCGATCTCGGCGTGGCTGTCGCCGGGGGTGCAGATGTCGACCAACTGGACGTCATCGCGGGCGATCAGCGCCCGCCAGTCGGTCTCGGCGGCGTCCCAGCCGAGCTTGGCCGCGGCCGTGCGCACCGCCTCGGGGTCACGGCCGCAGACCGCGGCCAGCTGCGGCTGGAGCGGCAGGTCGAAGACGCGTCCGGCGGTCCGCCAGCCCTGGGAGTGGGCCGCGCCCATGAACGCGTAACCGACCATGCCCACACCGAGACGCGGGGTCCCGGGCGGGGCCGGGCGGCCTGCGGCCGCCTCCTGCTCCGTCTCTCGCATGCAGTCTTCCTCCTCCTGGGAATGGGGCGGCCCCGGCCCCCGTGACGCGTGCCACGGGGGCCCGGCGTGCGGTCCGGGGCCGCCCTCGGGTACGCGGTGCCCCCGGCCTACTTGAAGCCGGTCGGCAGGTATTCCTTGACGTTGTCCTTGGTGACGACGGCCGAGTAGAGCGTCAGCGAGGTGGGGATCTCGTGCTCGGCCAGGCCGCTGACGCCCTTGCCCTGGCCGAGGGCTCGGGCCAGGTCGATGGCGGAGGCCGACATGGTCGGCGGGTAGAGCACGGTGGCCTTCAGGACGCTGTTGTCGGCCTGGATGGCCTCCATGGCGGAGAGCGCCCCGGCTCCGCCGACCATCACGAAGTCGTCGCGGCCGGCCTGGTCGATGGCGCGCAGCGCGCCCACGCCCTGGTCGTCGTCGTGGTTCCACATGGCGTCGAAGCTCTTCTGGGCCTGGAGGATCTGGGCCATCTTGGCCTGCCCGGTCTCCACGGTGAACTCGGCCTGCTGGCGTGCGACCTTCTTGATGTTCGGGTAGTTCTTCAGGGCGTCGTCGAAGCCCTGGGTGCGCTGCTTGGTCAGCTCCAGGTTGTCGGGGCCGGAGAGCTCGACGACCTTGGCGTTCTTCTTGTCCTTGAGGAGTTCGCCGATGTAGTGACCGGCGTTGAGCCCCATCCCGTAGTTGTCGCCGCCGACCCAGCAGCGGTACGCCTGCGGGCTGGCGAAGACCCGGTCGAGGTTGACGACGGGTATCCCGGCGCGCATCGCCTTCAGCCCGGCCTGGGTCATCGCCTTGCCGTCGGCGGGCAGGATGACGAGGACGTCGACCTTCTTGTTGATCAGCGTGTCGATCTGGCCGATCTGGGCGGCGGTGTCGTTGGAACCCTCGGTGATGTCGAGGGTGACGTCGGAGTACTTCTCGGCGCGCTCACGCGCGTTGACGTTGATGGCGTTGAGCCAGCCGTGGTCGGCCTGGGGCCCGGCGAAGCCGATGGTGACCTTCTTGCCGGGCTTGTCGTCGGCGGCGGCCGCCTGGTTGTCCGTCGAGCCGGCGGAGGACTCCTTCGGCTCGTTGCTGGTGCAGGCGGTGAGGAAGGCGCCGGCGCCGAGGGCGGCGGAACCGAGGAGCAGTCCTCTGCGGCTGGGGATCTCTGGCATGGTGGTGGCCCTTTCGGGGTGCGGCTCGTGGGCGGGGCTCGGCTGACGGGGGCTGTGGGGTGCCGGGGGTCCGGAGGATCCTGCGGCGCGTCCGCGGTGGGGGGCGTGCTCCCGGTGCGCGGACGAAGGCCCTCGGGCGGGGCGTTTCCTGCTCGGACGGAGTCGAGAGCCCGGGCGCGCGTGCGGATCGGCCGGACGCCCCTAGGTGGTGTGCTGTGCGGAGCGGCGCTGGACCAGCACGGCGACGACGATGATGGCGCCCTTGGCGATCTGCTGGACGTCGCTCTGGAGGTTGTTGAGCGCGAAGATGTTGGTGATCGTGGTGAAGATCAGGACGCCGAGGACGGAGCCGACGACGGTGCCGCGCCCGCCGGTGAGCAGGGTGCCACCGATGATCGCGGCGGCGATGGCGTCGAGTTCGTAGAGGTTGCCGTTGGTGTTCTGGCCGGAACCGGAGAGGACCACCAGCAGGAAGGCGGCGATGCCGCAGCACAGCCCGGAGAGCAGGTAGAGGTAGAGGCGCTGGCGGCGGACGTCGATCCCGGCGAGCCGGGCGGCCTCCGCGTTGCCGCCGACGGCGACGGTGCGGCGACCGAAGGTGGTGCGGTTGAGCACCAGCCAGCCGACGACGGTGACCAGGGCGAAGACCATCACCAGGGGCGGGATCCCGAGGACGTAGGAGCTGCGGGAACCGAGATCGAGCACCGACTCGACGGTGACGATCTGGGTGTTGCCGTCGGTGATCAGCAGGGCGAGACCGCGCGCCGAGACCATCATGGCGAGCGTCGCGATGAACGGCACCATCTGGCCGTAGGCGATGAGCACGCCGTTGACCAGGCCGCAGCCGAGGCCGACCAGGACGGCGGTGAGGAGGATGCCGGCGAAGCCGAAGTCCTGGGTGGCGACGGTGGTCGCCCAGACCGAGGCGAGGGCGACGATGGCGCCCACCGACAGGTCGATTCCGCCGGACATGATCACGAAGGTCATGCCGACGGTGACCACACCGATCACCGAGGACTGCACCAGCACCAGCTGGAGGTTGGTGGTGGCGAGGAACTCGTCGGGGCGGGTGATGCCGCCGACCAGGATCAGGGCGGCGAGCACCCCGAGCAGTGCGAGGGTGCGCAGGTCCGGGCGGAAGAACCGCGTTCCGCCCGGGGCGGCGGGGCCGGGGTCGTCCTTGCCGAGTTCGAGCGGCGGGCCGGCACCGGGCCCGCCCTGCTGAGCCGAGGGGGCAGGCTGCGTCATGTCGTCGGAGTCCCTTCCATCACTAGATCCAGTACGCGGTGTTCGTCGAGTTCCGTCGCGGGCGCCTCGTGGACGACCCGCCCCTCGCGGAGCACCAGGACACGGTCGGCGAGGCCCAGCACTTCGGGGACCTCGCTGGAGACGAGGAGGACGGCGAGGCCGTCGTCGGCGAGCCGGCGGATCACCGCGTACAGCTCGGCGCGGGCGCCCACGTCGACGCCCCGGGTCGGTTCGTCCAGCAGCAGCACCCGGCAGCCGCGCAGCAGCCAGCGGGCGAGGACCGCCTTCTGCTGGTTGCCGCCGGAGAGGGTGCGGACCGGGGTCTCCGGGTTGTCGGGGCGCAGCGAGAGTTCGCGGGTGGCCGCGCGGGCGTCGGCGCGTTCGCGGCCCCGGTCGACCCAGCCGCCCCGGGAGAACCGGGAGAGGGCGGAGACGGAGACGTTGCGGGTGACCGACTCCAGCATGAGCAGTCCCTGGGCCTTGCGTTCCTCGGGGGCGAGCCCGACGCCGGCCCGGACGGCGGCGCGGACGCTGCCGGTGCGCAGCCAGGTGCCGTCGACGGCGACGCGGCCGGTGGCGGGTTTGCGGGCGCCGTAGACGGTCTCCAGGATCTCCGAACGCCCGGAGCCGACGAGTCCGGCGAGGCCGACGATCTCGCCGGGGCGCACCTGGAGGTCGAGCGGCTCGAACTCGCCGGTCCGGGAGAGGTTCTCCACCGTCAGCACCGGTGCGGTGCCGGCCACGGCGGGCTGTCCGGGCCGCGGCGGGAAGACGTACTCGACGGTGCGGCCCGTCATCAGGGAAACGATGTCACGGGTCGGGGTGTCGTCCGCCGGCAGGGACCGGGCGACGGCGCGGCCGTCCTTCAGGACGGTGACCCGGTCGCCGATCTGCCGGATCTCCTCCAGCCGGTGGGAGATGTAGACGATGGCGACGCCCTCGGCGGTGAGCGAGGAGACGATCCGGAAGAGGTTGGCGACCTCGTCGGGGTCGAGGGCGGCGGAGGGCTCGTCCATGACGATCAGCCGTACGTCGTGGGAGAGGGCCCGGGCCATCGAGACGATCTGCTGGTGTGCGGCGGAGAGGTCGCCGACGAGGGTGGCGGCGTCGATCTCGGGGTGACCGAGACGCCGCAGCAGGGCGCCCGCGCGCTCGCGGGCGACAGCGCCCTTCACGACGAATCCGGCACTGGTCGGTTCGTGGCCGAGGTAGACGTTCTCGGCGACGCTGAGTCCCTCCACCAGGTCGAGTTCCTGGTAGATGGTGGCGATGCCCAGGCGCATCGCGGCGATGGGCGACCTGAGGGTGACCGGCTCGCCCCGCCAGGTGATGGTGCCCTCGTCGGGCTGGTGGGCTCCGGCGAGCACCTTGATGAGTGTGGACTTCCCGGCGCCGTTCTGGCCGAGCAGGCAGTGGACCTCACCGGCGGCGACCTCCAGGTCCACCCCGTCGAGGGCGCGGACGCCCGGGAAGGACTTGGCGATGCCGGACATGGTGAGCAGGGGCGGTTCTGGTGCCATGGCGGTTCCCCTCGGCGGATGACGGCCGGTGAGCGGGCAGGGCGGACCGCGCGCCGACGGCGCGGTGATGCCGCGTGGGCGGTGCGGAGTTGCTGCGGGTGCGGGTGCTGACGGTGCCGGTGGTACGGACGGGTCAGGGGCCGGGCTGCTGCGGGTACGGGTGCTGCTGCGTACGGGGGCGGGCGCGGGCACGGCGGTCCCGTGCGTGCGCCCCCTTGACGGGCGCGGGTGTGCGGCTCGGTGGTGCGTGGTGCGGTCGTGCCTGGGTACGGCCGGGGTGCGGTCCGCGCCCGGCGCGGATCGGCCGGGGCGGATGGTGCGCCTTGCGGTGGTGCGCCCTTGCGGTGGTGCGGGTGGTGCGTCCGTCCGGCGGGCCGGGCGGGGTGGTGCGCGCCGGCCCTGTCAGGCCGGCGAGAACAGGTGGTCGCTGATGAGCCGGGCGCCGCCGATGACTCCGGCGGCGGGCCCCAACTCGCCCAGGACGATGGGCAGGTTGCCGGTCGCGAGCGGCAGCGACTGGCGGTACACCTGGGTGCGGATGGCGGCGAGCAGGTTGTGGCCGAGGCCGGTCACCCCGCCGCCGATCACCACGAGCCCGGGGTTGAAGAAGGAGACGAGGCCGGCGATGACCTGGCCGGTGTGACGGCCGCCGCGGCGGATGAGTTCGAGGGCGGCGGTGTCACCGCCGGAGGCGGCGGCGGCCACGTCGGCGGCGCTGAGCCGTCCGGCGGCCGCCAGCCGGGCCGCCAGTTCGGCCGAGCGGCCCTCCCGCGCCACCTGTTCGGCGTCGCGGGCCAGCGCGGAGCCGCTGAAGTGGGCCTCCAGGCAGCCCTGGTTGCCGCAGGCGCAGGGCAGGCCGTCCGGCTCGACCTGGATGTGGCCGATGTCGCCGGCGCTGCCGGTGGTGCCGCGGTAGACGGTGGAGCCGACCACGATCCCGCAGCCGATGCCGGTGCCGATCTTGACGCAGAGGAAGTCCCGGGCGGTGCGGGCGACTCCGGCGTGCTGCTCCCCCATGGCCATGAGGTTCACGTCGTTGTCGACCATGACGGGGCAGCCCAGTTCCTGGCTGAGCGCCTCACGGACCGGGAAGCCGTCCCAGCCGGGCATGATCGGCGGGGCGACCGGGACGCCCTCGGGGAAGCGGACGGGGCCCGGCACACCGATGCCCGCGCCGTCGAAACCCTCGGCGAGGCCGGAGGCCTTGAGCTTCTCGGCCATGTCGAGGACCTGCTCGAAGACGGCGACCGGCCCCTCGCGGACGTCCATCGGCTGGGTGATGTGGCCGAGCACCTCCAGCTCGGCGTTGGTGACGGCCGCGTCGACCGAGGTGGCGCCGATGTCGACGCCGAGGAAGCGCAGGTGGGGGGCGAGGCGGATGTTGTGCGAGCGGCGTCCGCCGCGGGAGGCGGCGAGGCCGTCGGCGACGACGAGACCGGTCTCCAGCAACCGGTCGACCTCGACGGCGAGTTTGGAGCGGGAGAGGTCGACCTCCTCGCCGAGCTGGGCGCGGGAGTGGGCGCCGCCGTCGCGGAGCAGCCGCAGCAGGCGCGCCTGGTGTGCGTTGGCCGGTCGTGCGGTCATGCGTCTCACGCGCCCCTCCTCCCCCATGCCTGCCGGTGCGGGGAAACCTCTGCGAACGGTGGTGCCGCGGACGCCCCGCCGGGGGTGCGCCGGGCTCACCGCTCGCGCTTTCGAGGGGAACGTAGCAGTGCCTGCCGGGCGTGGGAAGAAGTTGAGCGGGAATTACCCCCGACTTTTTCCATTCACAGGACAAAGCCGGGAAGCCCGCTCTCCGGCGGCACCGGCTCCCCGCGCCCGGCCTCACGTCCGTCCTCCCGCCCGTCCTCCCAGGTGAACGGGGTCGCGAGAGGAATCACGGGGAACCGGGTGTGCGGCGGCCGGCCACCGGTCACGGGCAGCGCACGACCTGGCCCGCGTACGAGAGGTTGCCGCCGAAACCGAAGAGGAGGACGGGGTCGCCGGTGCTGATCTCGCCGCGTTCGACCAGTTTGGAGAGGGCGAGCGGGATGGAGGCCGCGGAGGTGTTGCCGGACTCCACGACGTCCCGCGCGACGACGGCGTTGACCGCGCCGAGCTTGGCGGCGACCGGTTCGATGATGCGCAGGTTGGCCTGGTGGAGGACGACGGCGGCCAGCTCCTCGGGGCCGATCCCGGCGCGTTCGCAGACCTTGCGGGCGATCGGCGGGAGGGTGGTGGTCGCCCAGCGGTAGACGCTCTGGCCCTCCTGGGCGAACCGGGGCGGGGTGCCCTCGATACGGACGGCGTGGCCGAGGCCGGGGACCGAACCCCACAGGACCGGGCCGATGCCCGCGCCGTCGCCGCCCGCCCGGTCGGCGGTGACGACGGCGGCGCCCGCCCCGTCCCCGACCAGGACGCAGGTGCCTCGGTCGCTCCAGTCGGCGACCTGCGACATCTTGTCGGCCCCGACGACCACGGCGCGCTCGGCCGAGCCGGCCCGTACCGCGTGGTCGGCGGTGGCCAGGGCGTGGGTGAACCCGGCGCAGACCACGTTGAGGTCGAGGGTGGCCGGGGAGGCCATGCCGAGCCGGGCGGCGAGGCGGGCGGCGGTGTTCGGGGAGCGGTCGATGGCGGTGGAGGTGGCCACCACGACCAGATCGACGGCGGCCGGCTCGATCCCCGCCGAGGCCAGGGCCTTGGCGGCGGCGTGCGCGGCCAGTTCGTCCACCGGCTCGTCGGGGCCGGCGATCCGCCGGGTCCGGATGCCCACCCGGCTGCGGATCCACGCGTCGCTGGTGTCGACCATCTCCTCCAGTTCCTCGTTGGTGAGTACCCGGGCGGGCTGGTAGTGGCCGACGGCGGCGATGCGGGTGCCGATCATTGGAGCGGGGTCCCCCTTGTGTCCGGATGGCGAACGGATCCTCCAGTCTGGTCAGCGACTCACGGGTAGCGGGGCAGGTGATGCCACAGGATTCGGGGGCGACCCTTGGAGACATCACCCACCCGCTTCGGCCCGCGTTCGCGCGTGGGGGTCAGCCGGTGAACAGTTGTGCGGCCTTGATTCCCAGCTCGTACAGGGCCCAGCCGAGCGGCAGCCCGACCCAGAGCCAGGCGAGGACGGTCAGGGCGCGGCGCCGGGGCGGTGCCGCCGGGATGTCAGCGGGCGTCGTCATGGGCGGCGGCCTCCTTGGGGGCGTGCTCCGGCACGGCGGCGGGAGCCGAGCCGGGCGGGGTGACGTGGTGACGGGGATGGACCGGGCGGACCAGCTCGTTGGCGAGGAAACCGACGACCAGCAGGCCGGTCATCACGGTGAGGGAGAGCCCGTACAGCTCGGGCCCGCTGTGTCCGGCGGCGGCCTGGCGGTCGGCGATCTGGTTGACGATGAGCGGGCCGAGGACACCGGCGGTGGACCAGGCGGTGAGCAGGCGCCCGTGGATGGCGCCGACCTGATAGGTGCCGAAGAGGTCCTTCAGGTAGGCGGGGACGGTGGCGAAGCCGCCGCCGTAGAAGGAGAGCAGCACCAGCGCGCAGAGGATGAACAGCGGCTTGGAGGCGTCCCCGAACTGGGAGATGAGCAGGTACATCAGGGCGCCGACGCCCAGGTAGACCCGGTAGATGTTCTTGCGGCCGATCAGGTCGGAGGTGCTCGACCAGCCGATCCGCCCGGCCATGTTGGCGGCGGAGAGCAGGGCCACGAACCCGGCGGCGGCCGCGACCGAGACGGGCGTGTCGGTGTCCGCGAAGAAGTCGGAGATCATCGGCGCGGCCTTCTCCAGGATGCCGATGCCCGCGGTGACGTTCATGCACAGGACCACCCACAGGCACCAGAACTGCGGGGTGCGCAGGGCCGAGCGGGCCGAGACGCCGTGGCCGGCCGAGGGGGCCCGGGCGGCCTCGCCGCTCCCCTCGTCCGCCGCCCGGGCGGCCGGCGTGCGGATCAACAGGACGCCCAGCCCCATGAAGACGGCGTAGGCCACGCCGTGGACGAGGAAGGCGAGGGCGATGCCCCGGGTGTCGTGGCCGAAGGTGTCGAGCATCGCGGCCGACCAGGGCGAGGCGATGAGGGCGCCGCCCCCGAAGCCCATGATGGCGATGCCGGTGGCCATGCCGGGCCGGTCGGGGAACCACTTCATCAGGGTGGAGACGGGCGAGATGTATCCGATGCCCAGGCCGATGCCGCCGACGAAGCCGTATCCGAGGACGATCAGCCAGTACTGCGAGGTGGCGGCGCCCAGCGCGGAGATCAGGAAGCCGGAGGAGAAGCAGACGAGCGAGACGGTCATGGCCCAGCGGGGACCGTTGCGCTCGACGAGGGTGCCGCCGAAGGCCGCGGAGAGGCCGAGCATCACGATGGCGAGCTGGAAGGGGAGGGCGCTCTGGGTGCCGCTGAGACCGAGCCCCGACTCCAGCGCCGGTTTGAAGACGCTCCAGGCGTACGCCTGGCCGATGGAGAGGTGGATCGAGAGCGCGGCCGGCGGGACCAGCCACCGGCTCCAGCCTGGAGGCGCGACCGGGCCGCGGCGAGCGGCGGCGGGGGGAGTCGTCATGATCCGGAACCCTAGGAACCGCTTGCGGTCGTTGGGAAGAGCCTCGACAGTTCCGGTACGTGTGCCGCCGCCGCGGACACCCTTCGTGTCCGCCGGGCAGGAGCGGCGCGGCACCCGGCCGGGTTCGCGGCGGCGGACCTGGAGAAGAATGGCACTGTGGAGACCGGGCGTGCCGCGCCCCGGCCGGGTGCCCGCGCGGTCTTCGCACCAGGGCCGACCGGGCCGCCGTACGCACAGAACCAGGACCGCTTCATGGGCCGAGTCACCGAACGCCGCCGCGTCCTCCGCATCCGGGACGGTGCCGTCTCCGCGCGGGCGGACACCCTGGTCGCCGAGGAGCCCCTGGAGATCCGGCTGAACGGCAAGCCGCTGGCGGTCACCATGCGCACCCCGGGGGACGACTTCGCGCTCGCCGCCGGGTTCCTGGTCAGCGAGGGCGTCCTCGCCGACGCCGCCGAACTGGCCAACATCGTCTACTGCGCGGGCGCCACCGCCGACGGCTCCAACACGTACAACGTGGTGGACGTGCGGCTCGCCGACGGCGTGGCGGTGCCCGACATCTCGCTGGAGCGGAACGTCTACACCTCCTCCTCCTGCGGCCTGTGCGGCAAGGCCAGCCTGGACGCGGTCCGCACCAGCACCCGCCACCCGCTGACCGGTGCCGACGGCCTGCGCCTGACCCCCGCCCAGCTCTCCGCCCTCCCCGGCCGGCTCCGCGAGGCCCAGCAGGTCTTCGACCGCACCGGCGGGCTGCACGCGGCTGCGCTGTTCGCACCGGACGGCGAACTGGTCGACACCCGGGAGGACGTGGGGCGGCACAACGCCGTCGACAAGGTGGTGGGGCGGGCCCTCCAGCAGGGCCGGCTGCCGCTCTCCGACTCGGTGCTGATGGTGTCGGGCCGCGCCTCGTTCGAGCTGGTGCAGAAGGCGGTGATGGCGGGCATCCCGGTGCTGGCCGCCGTCTCCGCCCCGTCCTCCCTCGCCGTCGAACTGGCCCGGGAGAGCGGCATGACCCTGGTCGGCTTCCTGCGCGGCTCCTCGATGAACGTGTACGCGGGCGAGGAGCGGATCGCGCTGCCGGTGGACGCCGGCTGACCGGCCCGCCCGGCCGGTCTCAGGCCGTACCCGGCCCCGCCACCGGCGCCGGCTCCCCCGCCGCCTCCGGGTCCCGGGCGCGGCGCCTGGCGATCACCGCGCAGACCATGAGCTGCATCTGGTGGAAGAGCATCAGCGGCAGCACCGCCAGCGAGGCGTGCGAGGCGAAGAGCACCGTGGCCATCGGCAGGCCCGCCGCGAGGGACTTCTTCGAGCCGGCGAACTGGAGGGCGATCCGGTCCGCCCGGCCGAAGCCCAGCCGCGGCGCCCCGTACCAGGTCAGCGCCAGCATCGCGGCGAGCAGGAGGGCCTCGGCGGCGAGCAGCGCGAGCAGCCGGGGCCAGGTCACCTGCTGCCAGATGCCCGCCACCACCCCCTGGCTGAAGGCGGTGTAGACGACCAGCAGGATCGAGCCGCGGTCGACGAGGCCGATGATCCGCCGGTGACGGGCGAGGAAGCCGCCGGTCCACCTGCGCAGCAGTTGCCCGGCGAGGAACGGGGCGAGGAGCTGGAGGGCGATCTTCAGCGCGGAGTCGGCCGAGAACCCGCCGCCGGAGGAGCCCAGCAGCACCACGGCGAGCAGCGGGGTCAGCACCATCCCGGCGAGCGAGGAGAAGGAACCGGCGCAGATGGCGGCCGGCACGTTGCCCCTGGCGATCGAGGTGAAGGCGATGGAGGACTGGATGGTGGAGGGGACCAGGCACAGGAAGAGGAAGCCGCCGTACAGCTCGGGGGTGAGCAGCCACGGCACCAGCCCCCGGGCGGCCAGCCCGAGCAGCGGGAAGAGGACGAAGGTGCAGGCGAGGACGGTGAGGTGGAGCCGCCAGTGGCGCACGCCGTCCATCGCCTCGCGGGTGGAGAGCTTCGCGCCGTAGAGGAAGAAGAGCAGCCCGACCACGACGGTGGAGGCGCCCGAGGCGGCCTCGGCCGCCACCCCGCGCGCCGGCAGCAGCGTGGCGAGGACGACCATCCCGAGCAGCGCCAGGATGTACGGATCGACGGGCGGCCTCAGCCGCCTGCGCGGGCCTGTCACGGTGTTCCTCGGTCGGGCCGGGTGCCGTCCTGCGGGCGGGCGGCACGAAAGGGCCGGTCACCGGCGTGGGAGCGCGGCGCCGGAGGGGCGCCTCCAGCATCTCCCGCCGGCCCGCGATCGGGAATCCCGTACACCGCTCTGACTGTCATCACGCCAGGCGATAACATGCGGCCCGTGTACGACCCCACGCTGCTGCGCACCTTCCTCGCCGTGTCCCAGACGCTGAGCTTCACCCAGGCCGCCCGGCGGCTCGGGGTGCGCCAGTCCACCGTCAGCCAGCACGTGCGGCGGCTGGAACAGCAGGTGGGCCGGGCGCTGTTCGTGCGGGACACCCACACGGTGGAGCTGACCGGCGACGGCGCGGCCATGCTCGGGTTCGCCCGCCGCATCCTCCAGGTGCAGGAGCAGGCGGCCGCCTACTTCGGCGGTGCGCCGCTGCGCGGGCGGCTGCGCTTCGGTGCCTCGGAGGACTTCGTGCTGACCCGGCTGCCGGAGATCCTGGAGGCGTTCCGCCGCGACCATCCCGAGGTGGAACTGGAGCTGACCGTGGAACTCTCCGGGACGCTGCACGAGCGGCTGGCGGCGGGCAAGCTCGACCTGGTCCTCGCCAAGCGGCGCCCCGAGGACCCGCCTGCCCCGCTGGTCCGCCGCGACCGGCTGGTGTGGATCGGCGCCGACCGGCTGCGGCTCGATCCGGAGGACCCGGTGCCGCTCATCGTCTACCCGGTGCCCGGCATCTCGCGGGCCCGCGCACTGGACTCACTGGAGCGGCACGGCCGGCCATGGCGGATCGCCTGCACCAGCGGCAGCCTCAACGGCCTGCTCGCCGCCGCCCGGGCGGGGCTCGGCGTGATGGCGCACGCCCGGGGGCTGATCCCGTCCGGCCTGGTCCGGATCCCCGAACGCGCCGGGCTCCCGGAGCTGGGCGAGGTGGAGTTCGTCCTCGCGTACGGCGAGCCACGCGGCGGGAGCGACCCGGCACCCGCGCGGGCCCTGGGGCGGGCCCTCCTGGAGGGCGGCGACCGGCTGCGGGGGCCCTGAGCATGTGAAGGCCCGCCGCCGAAGGCCGTTCCCGGTGACCGTCCTGCACAGATCCGGTGCAGATCGACCCGATTCCACTTACCGGTGGGTCAGGATTCTGTCCCGCCCTTCCCCGATGTGGCCGGGTCTCCCTGGCTGACCAGTGCGGATGCCGTGGGGGCCGGCCACGCGCCGCCTCTCCCGCCCGGGACGCGACTGGGGTAGCGTCACCGCGCTGTCAGGGCTTTCAGCAGGGCGTCCCCCAGGAGCAGCGCGTGCGCGAGTTCACCTCTCCCCCGTCGGCGTCGGCCCCGCCGGTGGGCGGTCTCGCCGACGTCGTCTTCGACCACGCCGACACCGGTCCGGACCGGGTGGCGCTGGCCCGCAAGGGTGCCGACGGCCGCTGGCGGGACGTGACGTCGGCGGGCTTCCGCGACGAGGTGCTGGCACTGGCCAAGGGGCTGCTGGCGGACGGCGTGCGTTTCGGCGACCGGGTGGCAGTGATGTGCCGTACCCGCTACGAGTGGACGCTCTTCGACTTCGCTCTGTGGACGGTCGGCGCCCAGGTGGTGCCGATCTACCCGACCTCCTCGGCCGAGCAGGTCGCGTGGATGCTGCACGACGCGCAGGTGTCGGCGGCGATGGTCGAGCACGAGGACCACGCGATGACGATCGGTTCGGTGGTGGACCGCCTGCCCGGGCTGCGGCGGCTGTGGCAGCTGGACGCCGACGCGGTGACGGAGCTGGTCGAGGCGGGTGCGGAGGTCCCCGACGACACCGTCCACCGGCATCGCAGGGCCGTCACCCCCGACAGCACCGCGACCCTCATCTACACCTCGGGCACCACCGGCCGGCCCAAGGGCTGCGTCATCACCCACGCCAACCTGATGTTCGAGACGGACACCGCGATCAGCCGCTGGGAGCCGGTCTTCCACTCCCGTGCCGGCGAACAGGCCTCCACGCTGCTCTTCCTGCCGCTCGCGCACGTATTCGGCCGCATGGTGCAGGTCGCGGCGGTCCGCGGCCGGGTCAAGCTGGGCCACCAGCCGGAGCTGAACGCGGCGGCGCTCCTGCCGGACCTGGCCGCCTTCCGGCCGACCTTCGTGCTGGCCGTCCCGTACATCTTCGAGAAGGTCTTCCACTCCGCGCGGCGCAAGGCAGAACGGGACGGGCGCTCGGGTCCGTTCGAGAAGTCGGTGGAGGTGGCCGTGCGGTACGCCGAGGCGGTGGAGGCGCGCGCCTTCGGCACCGGCCCCGGGCCCACGGCGGGGCTCAGGATGCAGCACCAGCTCTACGACAAGCTGGTCTACTCCCGGGTCCGGGACGCCCTCGGCGGCCGGGTGCGGCACGCCATGTCGGGCGGCTCCGCGATGAACCGGCGGCTCGGGCTCTTCTTCGCCGGAGCCGGCATCACCGTCTACGAGGGGTACGGCCTGACCGAGTCGACCGCCGCGGCCACCGCCAACCCGCCGGAGCGCACCCGGTACGGCACGGTGGGCCTGCCGCTGCCGGGCACCACCGTGCACATCGCCGACGACGGGGAGGTCTGGCTCCACGGCGACCACGTCTTCCGCGGCTACCTCAACGCCCCGCAGGCCACCCGTACGGCGCTGCGCGAGGGGTGGCTGGCCACCGGGGACCTCGGGCGGCTCGACGAGGACGGCTATCTGACGATCACCGGCCGCAAGAAGGAGATCCTCGTGACCTCCGGCGGCAAGAGCGTCTCGCCGGGACCGCTGGAGGAGCGGGTCCGCGACCACCCGCTGGTGGCCCAGTGCGTCGTCGTCGGCAACGACCGGCCGTACGTCGCGGCGCTGGTCACCCTGGACACGGAGGCGGTCAGCCACTGGCTGGCGATGCGCGGCAAGCCGGAGCTGACCCCGGCCGAGCTGGTCCGCGACCCGGACCTGGAGACGGAGGTGCGACGGGCCGTCATCGCCGCCAACACCCTCGTCTCGCAGGCCGAGTCGATCCGGACCTTCCGCATCCTGGGCCACCGGTTCACCGAGGAACGCGGGCTGCTCACCCCCTCGCTGAAGCTGAAGCGCAAGGCGATAGAGGAGTCCTACGCGGCGGAGCTGGAGGCGCTGTACCGCACCTGACGCGGTGTCCGTACCCGTGCCCCGGCCGGGTTGCGAGGCCGGTGAAGCGGCCGGGCGGGGGAACTCTCGACGGCGTGCACGGGTCGGTGGGCGGGAATGCGAGCGGGCGGGTCATAGTTGACCATGGGAGTCCCCACCGACCACGTTAGGACCAATCGCTCGTGAGCAAGGTTCCCCCGATCATCCTGAACAACGGCGTCCAGATGCCCCAGCTCGGCTTCGGCGTGTGGCAGGTCCCGGACGACGAGGCGTTCACCGCAGTCGGCGCGGCCCTGGAGGCGGGCTACCGCTCCATCGACACCGCCGCCGCCTACGGGAACGAAGAGGGCACCGGCAAGGCGATCGCCCGCTCCGGCATCCCCCGTGAGGAACTCTTCGTCACCACCAAGCTGTGGAACAGCGACCACGGGTACGACGCCGCCCTGCGTGCCTTCGACACCTCGCTGGAGAAGCTGGGCCTGGACCACGTCGACCTCTACCTGATCCACTGGCCGCTGCCGGCCAAGGACACCGCCGTCGACACCTACAAGGCGCTGGAGAAGATCTACTCCGAGGGCCGGGCCCGCGCCGTCGGCGTCTCCAACTTCCTCCCGGAGCACCTGGAGCGGCTGATCGACGCGACCTCGGTGATCCCCGCGGTCAACCAGATCGAGCTCCACCCCCACCTCCAGCAGCGGGCCGCCCGTGAGTACCACGACGAGCAGGGCATCACCACCGAGGCGTGGTCCCCGCTCGGCCAGGGCAAGGGCCTGCTGGAGGTGCCCGCCGTCGTCGCCATCGCGCAGAAGCACAACGTCACCCCCGCGCAGGTGGTGCTGCGCTGGCACGTGCAACTGGGCAACGTCGCCATCCCGAAGTCCGTGACGCCGTCGCGGATCAAGGAGAACATCGACGTCTTCAGCTTCGAGCTGGACACCGAGGACATGGCGGCGATCCGCGCGCTCAACGAGGACCGCCGGCTGGGCCCGGACCCGGCCGAGTTCAACGAGGGCTGAGCGCCCGGCCGCCCGCGCTCGGGTGCCCCGCGCCGCGGTCGCGGCGCGGGGCACCCGTGCCTACGGTCCCGGCTCACTTCTCGCGCACGGCCAGGTGGGCGGTCTGGGCGCTGAGCAGGAAGAGGTCGGGCCGGTGGTACAGCCCGGCGGGGTCCTCGGGGTCGAGCAGGCGGTCGGCGGTGGCGCGGTCCACCGCGTCCAGTTCGGCGTGCTCCAGCCTGCGCTGCCACTGGGACAGCAGGTGGGCGCGGGTCTCGTAGGTCACCGGGGCGGGCAGGTCGAGCAGGAAGGTGCGGGTCGCGACGTGACGCAGCCCGGCGGCCTCCAGCAGGGCGGCCCAGTCCTCGGGCTCCTTGACGGTACCGGGGAGCGAGGTGCGCATCGTCTCGAACCACTCCTCCTGGGCGGCGTCGAGCCGGGTCTCGATACCGGGCCTTCCGAAGCCCAGTTCGCGCGGCAGGGTCCGCGGTCGCAGACCGCCCTCCAGCAGGACCAGGCCGCCGCCGGGGGCCAGGGCCCGGCCGAAGGCGGCGAGTCCGGCGCGCTGGTCGCCGACATGGTGCAGGGAGCGCCCGGCCCAGACCAGTGAGGCGGCTGGCAGCGCCTCGAGGCCGTCGGGGAGTTCGGCCCGGTGGGTGCGGAGCCGCCCTTCCAGCCCGGTGCGGTGCGCCCGGTCGGCGGCGCGCTCCAGCAGCTCCGCCTCGGCGTCGACGGCGTACACCTCGCGGTCCGGGAAGACCTCCGCGAGGAGGGCGGAGACCACGCCCGGTCCGCTGCCCGCGTCGATCACCGGTCCCGGCACACGGGCGCCTCGCTCGGCGGCCCAGTCGGCGATCTCCCGGTACAGGGGGAGGCTGACCTCGGCCTCCTGCTCCAGCACGGGCCCCATCACGGACCAGTCCAGGTCGCCGTGCCCGTGCTCCCCGTGCTCCCCGTGGTGTCTCCCGTGGCCGTCCGCGCCGTGCCCGGACCCGTTCCGCGACTCCTGCCGCTCACTCATCTGCGCCGCCTTCCGCTCGCTCGGTGATGCCGTCCACCCTGGTACGGGGTGCGCGAGCGGGCCAGTCGTGTTGCCGTTCCGGCAAGCGGAGGCGGTGCGTGCGGGGTCAGGCGGCGCGGAAGGCCATCAGCCGGAAGACCGGTTCGGGGCGCGGGGTGTCCGGGTCGGGCAGGGCCGCGAGGCGCGCGGCGAGGGCGCTGCCGCCTTCGCGGTACATGTCGCCGGCACGGACCCGGCGGGCCAGTTCGGCGGGGGTGCGTCCCTGCCCGTGGCCCTGGAAGAGCGCCTCGCCGCAGGGGAAGAGGCCGTGCTCCTCGGCGAGGGCGGTGACGGTGGCGTGGGCGTCGGCGACCTGGTGCAGCCGGTAGGGGCCGACCAGGGTGTCGATGTCGCTGCCGACGTCGTGCGCGTCGGCCTTGTCCACGGTGGTGACGAAGACCCCGCCGGGGCGCAGTACCCGGGCCGCCTCGGCCACCACACCGGCCGCCTCGTCCAGCAGGTGGAGCAGCCAGACGGCGGAGACCGAGTCGAAGGCGGCGGGGGCGAAGGGCAGGCGGCGGCAGTCGGCGCGCAGCGCGTGGCCGGGCAGCCGGCCGGCGGCCACGGTGAGCATGCCGGGGGCCAGGTCGACGCCGACGACGCGGCGGCCGGGCTGCGCGATGCGCTCGCTGACCAGGCCGGTGCCGCAGGCGAGGTCCAGGTGGTCGCGGGCGGTGGCGGGCAGCAGGGCGTGGACCGCCTCGGCGGCGGCACGGGCGCGGGGGACGCCGCCGCGGGTGGCGTCGTAGACGGCGGCTTCGCGTGTGTAGTCCAGCACGTCAGTGCGCTCCGTGGGCCGGTGCCAGTTGCTCGATCCGGGCCGCGAGGTCCAGGTCGAGCGCGGTGATCGCGCCGTCGGCGCTGTGGGTGCGCACGGCGAGCCGCACCGTGTCGTAGCCGAGGGTCAGGTCGGAGTGGTGGTTCAGCTCGTCCTGGACCTGGGCGATGTGTGTGGTGAACGCGGCGGCGGCGAAGTGGGAGCCCAGCCGGTAGGCCCGGGTGATCCCGTCGTCCTCCAGGGCCCAGCCGGGGAGTTGGGCGAGCCGGTCCTCGATCTGCTGGTGCGGCAGAGGGTCGGCGGTCATGACCTGCCTCCTTCGGTACGACTGCCGGTACGACTGCGGTCGGGGTCACCCTGCCACACCGGCGGCGCTCCCCGGCTGATGCGCGCCTCGGGTTCGCCCGGGCGCGCGAGGATCGGCCCCCGGTGCCGCCGGACGGCGGCGCCGGGGGGCCGGGTGGGTCAGTCGGTGGCGAGGGCCTGGGCGAGGGGGCCGAGCACCGGCAGCCACTCGGCGACGTCGGTCCGGGCGACCAGGCCCTCGACGCGGAACGGGTCCTTCTCGGTGAGGGCCAGCACCTCGTCCTTCGAACCGGCCCGGAACAGCAGCAGCGCACCGGCCGGCTCGTCGGCGCCGAACGGGCCGGAGACGAGGTTCACGCCCTGCTCGGAGAGGGTGCCGAGGTAGGCCCGGTGGGCCGGGCGGTGGGTGTCCCGGGCGGCGGCGGAGTCGTCGGCGTAGGTGTAGGTGACGGCGTAGATCGGCACGGAGGGTCCTTCGCGGTGCGGGTGCGGGCAGGGCGGTGCGCCGGGCCGCCGGGGCCCGGCCCCCGGATCGTACGGCGGGGGCTGCCGCAGGCGGTGGGCAGGTGGTGCGACCAGGGCCGGGTGCGGGAAGCGCCCGCCCGCCGTGGGCCGGAGGTCACCCTGTAGCGTGCCCGGCACCCTCGCCCGGTCCCCGGGCCCCCACCCCGTCGAGGAGCAGCCATGTCCCGAGTGCTGACCGTCTCCGGCAGCGTCGTCGTGCCGATCACTCCCGGGGAGGCGTACGCGCTGATCGCCGACCCGGCCGGAATGGGGCGGTGGAGTCCGGAGAACGAGGGGGCGGTGGTGCGCGGCGAGGGCGGCGCTCCGTATCCGGGGATGGTGTTCGACGGGCGGAACCGGCGCGGCTTCGTGCGGTGGACGACGCGGTGCACGGTGACGGCGGCCGAGCCCGGTGAGCGGTTCGCCTTCAAGGTGCGGGCGATCGGGCTGCGCCGCCCGGTGGTGCGCGGTCCGATCGCCACCTGGGAGTACCGCTTCGAGGCGGCGCCGGGCGGCGGCACGCGGGTCACCGAGAGGTGGACGGACGACCGGCGGGGCTGGCCGGACGCCGCCGCGTGGGTCTTCGACCACGTGGTGACCTCGGGCCGCTCGTTCGCCGGCTTCCAGCGGCGCAACATCGCCGCCACCCTGCGCCGCTTCGCGGAGCGCTGCGCCGTCCCCGCGGCCGGGGAGGCCGGCACGGGGCGCTGACGGGCCGTTCCCACGGCCCGGGCGGGTGGGCCCGGGCGGCGCGTGCATTCGCGGGCGTGTTCGGGGCATGCGGTCCAGCACCGGGAGGTACGGACACCCGGGCACCGGACCCGCGGGGACCGTGCCTCACCGGTCAGGACTCACGGGCGCCGGATCGCGACCGGCTCGCCCCCGCACCACCGACACCGCGCCGACCGCGCGGCCGTGGTGCCCCATCCGTCCACCGGAGCCGAAGGGAACAGCCATGCTCACCGTCGTGATCATCGTCGCGGCCGTCGTCGTCGTGGCGGCGGCGGCCGCCTACGCCCTGACGAGGCGTGACACGCAGGGGCCCGCGCTCAAACGGCGGTTCGGGCCCGAGTACGACCGGGTCCTCGCCCGGCACAACGGCGACACCACCGCCGCCCGGCGGGAACTGGGTGAGCGCCTGAAGCGGCACGGCGCCCTCCGGGAGCGGCCGCTGCCCGCCGAGTCGCTCGCCCGGTACGAGGCCGAGTGGGCCGGCGTGCAGCGCCGGTTCGTCGACTCGCCGCAGCAGGCGATGGCCGAGGCGGGCGCGCTGCTCGCCCAGCTCGCCGAGGACCGCGGCTACCCGGGCCCCGAGCGGTACGAGGAGCAGGTCGAGGCACTGTCCGTGCACCACGCCCACGAGGTCGAGGGGTACCGCACGGTACGCCTGGCGGCCCGGGGCGGCGGCGGCACGGAGGAGCTGCGCGAGGCGCTGCTGTCGGCCCGTTCGCTGTACGAGGTGCTGACCGGCGGCGCCGGGCACGTCGACGGGGGCCGCCCGGCGGGCCCCGCCGAGCCGGGCGACGACCCGCAGGCGCCCGCGGCACAGGACGACATCCCGGCGGCGGCCCGTCCGCACGGAGCCGAGGCCGGCATCAGGACCACCGAGGGGAAGTGATCGGCGATGGCAGCCGAGAGTGGCAAGTGGACCGACCAGCACACCGCCCGCACCGGGCACGAGGACCTCGTACCGGACCGCGCCCACCTG
Source organism: Streptomyces diastaticus subsp. diastaticus (assembly GCF_011170125.1). NCBI lineage: Bacteria > Bacillati > Actinomycetota > Actinomycetes > Kitasatosporales > Streptomycetaceae > Streptomyces > Streptomyces diastaticus. The sequence continues at coordinate 841,671 of NZ_BLLN01000005.1, forward strand.
GTGGACCGTCCTGGTGACGGCCCCGCCCCCGGCCCGGGCCCCGACCGGCGGCTCGGCCACGACCGCGGCGTGGCCGCCGCCGGGACCGGCGGCGCCCGGCGCGACGAGCCGGGCCTGACGCGGGACCCGGTCGCACCCGTCGACCCGGTGGCGCCGGGCACCCCGCCGTCGCCCCCGCCGCCCGCCGCCGTGCCGCCGCCCGCCCCGGACGCCGCCGCGCCCGGCACCGGCCAGGCGACGGTGAAGCCCCAGCCGCCGGCCGGGAAGAACACCGCGGCCCCGGCAGCCGGCGGCCGCGCGGCGCCCCGGGCCCCCCGCGGTGACGGCACCCCGAACGTCCCGGTCTTCGGCGCCGGTGAGGGCGAGCGGTGGTCGGGCCGCCTCAGCCAGGCCGTCAGCGGCTTCGTCGACCGGCCCCGGGAGGCGGTGGCGGAGGCCGACGAGGTCTTCGCGGAGCTGGCCGGGCGGGTCACCGAGGCACTTGCCGAGCAGCGGCGGGTACTGCGTTCGGGCTGGGAGGAGCCGGCGGCCGAGCTGGACACGGAGCGGCTGCGGGTGGCCCTCCAGTCGTACCGGGAGGCGTCGGAGCGGCTGCTGAAGCTCTGACCCCTCCCCCAGGGACGCCGGTGCCCGGGCCGGGGTGCGAACCCCCGGCCCGGGCACCGGCCTGCCCGGCCCCGGCGGACCACCCGGTCGGCCGCGCCCCCTACGGACCGCGCCGGGAGGTGGTCGGGGCGGGGCACTCCTACGGTCGCAGCACGGGCCGACCCAGGGAGCGCCTCAGGTGACCGACACGACGACACCGTCCGAGCCGGACGCCGCGCTGCTGCGGGCCGGGCGGTTCTTCCGGCGCGGCACCGCCGCTCCCGACCTGCACAGCGAGGAGCTGAAGGGCGGCCGGGAGGGCGACGCCTTCTACCGGGACCGGTGGAGCCACGACAAGGTCGTCAACTCCACCCACGGCGTCAACTGCACCGGTGCCTGCCGCTGGAAGGTGTACGTCAAGGACGGCATCACCTGGGAGACCCAGGAGACCGACTACCCCACGGTCGGCCCCGACCGCCCCGAGTACGAGCCGCGCGGCTGCCCGCGCGGTGCCGCCTTCGCCTGGTACACCTACTCGCCGACGCGGGTGCGGTACCCGTACGTCCGCGGGGTGCTGCTGGAGCTGTACCGCGAGGCGAAGGAGCGGCTGCGCGATCCGGTGCTGGCCTGGGCGGACATCCAGGCGGACCCCGAGCGCAGGCGCCGCTACCAGCTGGCGCGCGGCAAGGGCGGGCTGGTGCGCGCCGGCTGGGACGAGGCGGTCGAGATCGCGGCCGCCGCGCACGTGCACGCCATGAGCCCTGGACGTACGAGTACAAGAACCTCACCGACGCGCCGCTCGGTGACGACTACCCGGTGGCCGCGCCGCGTTCGCTGCTCACCGGCAAGCCGATGAAGATCGAGTGGGGCTCCAACTGGGACGACGACCTCGGCGGCGCCCCCGAGTACGGCGAGCTGGACCCGATGGTGGCGAAGACCCGTGAGAAGGCGTCCGAGAAGATCCGGTTCGCCTTCGAGCAGACCTTCATGTTCTACCTGCCGCGGATCTGCGAGCACTGCCTCAACCCCTCGTGCGTGGCCGCCTGCCCCTCGGGCGCGATCTACAAGCGCAGCGAGGACGGCATCGTCCTGGTCGACCAGGACCGCTGCCGGGGCTGGCGCGAGTGCGTCACCGGCTGCCCGTACAAAAGATCTACTTCAACCACCGCACCGGCAAGGCCGAGAAGTGCACCTTCTGCTACCCGCGCACCGAGGTGGGGCTGCCCACGGTCTGCTCGGAGACCTGCGTGGGCCGGCTGCGCTACCTGGGGGTGCTGCTCTACGACGCGGACCGGGTGGCGGCGGCCGCGGCCACCGAGGAGGAGACCGGGCTGTACGAGGCGCAGCTCGGTGTCCTCCTCGATCCGGAGGACGCCGGAGTGCGGCGCGAGGCCGAGGCGGCCGGCATCCCGCACGACTGGGTGCGGGCCGCCCGCCGCTCCCCCGTGCACGCGCTGGTCAGCCGGTACAAGGTGGCCCTGCCGCTGCACCCGGAGTACCGGACGATGCCGATGGTCTGGTACATCCCCCCGCTGTCGCCGGTGGTGGAGGCGCTCACCGAGACCGGGTTCGACGGCGAGGACGCCGGGAACCTCTTCGGTGCCATCGACACCCTGCGCATCCCGCTGGAGTACCTGGCGGAGCAGTTCGCCGCCGGGGACACCGGCCCGGTCCGCGCCTCGCTGGAGAAGCTGGCGGCGATGCGTTCCCACATGCGCGCCGTCAACCTCGGCGAGCCCCCCGACCCGGCCGTCGCCGCCTCGGTCGGCATGGACCTCGCCGGGCTGGAGGCGATGTACCGGCTGCTGGCCGTCGCCAAGTACGAGGACCGGTACGTGATCCCGACGGCCGCGGTCGGGGACGCCCGGCGGCTGGAGGAGTCGGCGGTGCCCGACTCGTGCAGCCTCGACCAGGCCGGCGGTCCCGGCATGGGCGGCGAGGGCGCCTTCGGCCAGGACTCCGGCCGCACCGAACTGCCGCTGGTCTCCCTGGAGACCTTCCACGCGCTGCGCGCCCGGCAGACCGCCGACGAGCAGCCGCACGTCGCGGACGTCGCCGAATCGCGGGGAGAGAAGTGATGGACACCGCCGTACTCCACCAGGCCGCCGCGCTCTGCCTGGTCTACCCGGACGAGACCTTCCGCGAACGGCTGCCGCTGCTGCGGTCGGCCGTCGACGACCCGGCGCTCGCCGAGTTCGTCGCCTGGGCCGGCGAGCAGGAGCCGGGCGAGCTGGCCGCCCATTACGTCCGCACCTTCGACTTCCGCAACAAGCACAGCCTCCACCTCTCCTGGTGGCGCGACGGCGACACCCGCCGCCGGGGCGCGTCCCTGGTCGCGTTCAAGGCCGCCTACCGCGCCCAGGGCCTGGAGTTCACCGGTGAGGAGCTGCCCGACTTCCTCCCGGCCGTGCTGGAGTTCTCCGCCCGCGTCGGGCCCAGGCTGCTGCTGGAGAACCGGCCCGGCGTCGAACTGCTCCGCCTCGCGCTGACCGAGTCCGGCACGCCGTACGCGCGGCTCCTGGACGCCGTCTGCGCCTCCCTGCCGGGCCCCTCGCCGAAGGACAGGGCCGAGGCGGCTGCGCTGGCCCGCTCGGGCCCGCCCCGCGAGGAGGTCGGCCTGGACGGCGCCCTCGCCCCGTACGGCCGCCCGACCCTGCCGCTGCTGAACTGAGGAGTCCGCATGAACGTGCTGCTGTGGGGCGCCCTGCCCTATGTGGCCTTCGCCCTGCTGGTGGCCGGGATCGTCTGGCGCCACCGCTACGACCGCTTCGGCTGGACCACCCGGTCCTCGCAGATCTACGAGTCGAAACTGCTCAACATCGCCTCCCCCGTCTTCCACTACGGCGTCCTCTTCGTCCTCGCCGGCCATCTGCTGGGGCTGTTCGTCCCCGCCTCCTGGACCGACGCGGTCGGCGTCACCTCGCACACGTACCACCTGCTGTCGCTGTACGGGGGCACGCTGGCGGGCCTGCTGGCCCTGGCCGGTATCGCCCTGCTGGTCCACCGCCGCCGTACCCGGGCCCCGGTCTTCCGCGCCACCACCGCCAACGACAAGGCGATGTACCTGGTCCTGGTCACCGCGCTGGTCCTCGGCATGTGGGCGAAGCTCGCCCACTCGACACCGGCCACGGGTTACGCGTACCGCGACACCATCGCCCCCTGGGCCCGCAGCCTCTTCCGGCTCAGCCCCGACGTGCCGCTGATGAGCGGCGTCCCCGTGCTGTACCAGATCCACGCGGTGGTCGGCATGGTCCTGATCGCCCTGGTGCCGTACACCCGCCTCATCCACATGTTCGCGGCCCCCGTCCAGTACCTGTTCCGGCCGTACATCGTCTATCGCAGCCGGGACGAGGGGCAGTTGGCGGAGCGGGGGGCGCGAAGGGGGTGGTGATCCGGACGGGCCGCACCCCGCGCGGCCCGGTGGCGGCCGTGTCCGCCGGGGTCCTCCTGTGCTCCCGGGCGCTTGGGCGTGTCCCCGCCGGGGTGACCGCGTGCGGGAGGGGAGCCCCCTCCCGCACGCCGGGCGCGGACTCAGGCCAGCTTGGCGCTGTGGGTGATCGTGGTCCCCGCCAGGGCCTGGCTGACCGGGCAGTTGGCCTTGGCGTCGGCGGCGGCCGCCTCGAAGTCCTCGGCGGAGATGCCGGGCACCTCGCCCTCGACCTTCAGGTGGATGCCGGTGATGCCGGTACCGGGCTGGAAGGTGACGTCGGCGGAGGTGGTGAGGCGGGTCGGCGGGGTGCCGGCCTTGGCCAGGCCGTTGGAGAGGGCCATCGAGAAGCAGCTGGAGTGGGCGGCGGCGATCAGCTCCTCGGGCGAGGTCTTCCCGTTCGCCTCCTCCGCGCGGGAGGGCCAGGAGACCTGCTGGTCGCCGATGCCGGAGGAGTCGAACGAGACGGTGCCGCTGCCCTTGAGCAGGTCGCCTTCCCAGACGGTGTGGGCCGAACGCGTGGTGGCCATCGGTGAGTTCCCTTCATCACGACGGACCGGCGGGGTGCCGGCCACGGCCTATCCGATCACAGGCGGGGCGGCGGCACACGCATCCGGGCGCGTCGCCCGGCCGGCGAGGTGCCTCGCCCCGCTGAGGCGGGTGAGGCAGGGTGCTCGTCGCGGCCCGGCGGCCTCAGGCGGCGGTGTCCGACGGCGGGACGGGCCGCGTCGCTCCGAGGTCGCCGTCGCGGCCGGTCCGCCCGTCCGCGCCGTGCCCGGCTCCCGTCGCCCCGGGGCGGCCGTCGGGCGCCGCCGCCTCGAGCCAGCCGCGCAGCACGGCGTGGACCTGCTCGGCGCCGGTCAGGCCGGTGCCGTCGGCCGGGGCCGGGTCGGCGAGGGAGAGCGGGGAGAGCAGGAAGGGGCGGCTCTGGTCTCCGCCGAGGCCGCCGTGCGAGCCGATCTGCTCCTCGAAGGCGTGGATCTCGCCGGTCTCCGGGAAGTACGCCGAGTTGATCATGATGTCGGCGGTGTGCGGGAACCCGTCGGTGCGCCGGACCGCCTCGCCGGCGCCGGGACCGAAGGGCTCCAGCGGCCCGCCGGGCCGGTCCGCCTCGGCCAGCGGTACGTCCTGGCCGGCACCGAGGACGACCGCGCCGTGCTCCTCGCTGCGGACCAGCAGGAAGCCGATGCCGGGGTGGGCGGCGAGGGTGGTGAGCAGGGCGGGGTGGCGGCGGTCGATCTCCTCGCGGCTCATCCGGTGCGGCACGTCGGGGAAGGAGACGAGGCCGAGGTTGCCGGAGGCGAGCACCACCGGCTCAAAGCGGCGCGGCCGTACCTCGTCCTCGTGGACCTCCACGGGCCGGTGCAGCGCGGCCCGGACGGCGGCGCGGGCCTCGGCCCCGCTCGGCGTGCGGCGGGCGCGGCGGGGCACGGGCAGGCCGCAGCCGGCGCGGACGAGGTCGGCGAGGGTCAGGCCGTAGCGGGAGCGGAAGGTCTCGCCGGGGCTCTGGCCGTGATCGGAGAGGAGGACGATCCGGTAGGGGCGCGGGGCGTGTTCGGCGACCTTCTCGATGAGGGCGAGCGACCGGTCGAGGCGGGCGAGGACCTGGTCGGTGTCGCGGCCGGCGGGCCCGGAGTGGTGGGCGACCTCGTCGTAGGCGACGAGGTCGGCGTAGACGGCGGTGCGGCCCGCGAGCATGTCGCCGATGACGGCGGCGACGACCACGTCCCGTTCGACGACGGTGGCGAAGGCCCGCACGAACGGGTAGAGCCCGCCGCGGCCGACGCGCGGGGTGTCGCCGCGCAGCCGGGAACGGGTCGACTGGACCATCTCGCGGAGCACCTCGGCGACGAAGGACATCGCGGTGCGGACGGCGTTGGCGGGATCGGAGAAGTACGCGAAGTACCCGGCTCGGGAGCGCTGGCCGGGTTCGCGGCGCGCGGAGACCGACAGCACCAGCGCCACCTGGCCCGCGCCGCCGCTGAAGAGGTTGCCGCGGCTGGCGCCGTCGTCGGTGAGGAGCCCGCCGTCGCCGGTGCGGCGCACGGCGCGCCGCTGGAGCTCGGCGGCGGAGGCGGGCCGGTTGCTGACCATCACCTGCCGCCGGTCCTTCTCGTACCAGCGGAAGGCGGGGATGTCGTACGTGGTGCCGTGCAGGATGCCGAGCTGGCTGGCGCCGGTCTGGCTGGACCAGTCGGTGCGCCAGGGGGTGAGGCGGTGGGTGGCCGGGGCGGGGCCGTGCCCCAGCCAGCGGGCGGCGGTGGGCAGCAGGCCGCGGCCGACGGCCGAGGCGAGGACGTCGTGGCCGACGCCGTCGAGCTGGAGGAAGACGGTGCCGGGGGTGGCGGGCACCGGCAGGGCGCGGCGGCGGCGCCGGTCGGAGAGGCGGTAGAGGCGGCGCCGGTAGGCGTTGTCGTCGCGGACGGCGAGGGCGGTGCCGGTGGCGGAGGCGACCGCCGACATGACGGCGGCGACCAGGACGGCCGTCTCCGGGGCCGCGGTGCCGCGTCCGTCGGGGATGAGCCGGAGGGCGAGGGTGAGCAGCGAGCCGTTGATGGCGAAGGCCAGCAGCCCGAGGACCAGGGCGGGGACGAGCAGCAGGGCGCGGACGACCAGCGGCCAGACCAGCGCCGAGAGGACGCCGAAGACTCCGGCCCCGGCGGCGGCGGTGAGGCCGATGCGGGTGGCGCTGTCGCCGTCGGCGGACTGGAGGCGGAAGTCGGGCAGGATCCCCGCGAGCACCAGCATGGTGACGGTGGAGACGGCCCAGACCGCTCCCATCCGCCACAGCGCCCCCGCGAACCTCCGCCACGGCCTCTCTGCCACGCCTGCCCTCACCTCGTCCACCAGCGGGGCCCGCCCGCCGGGCCCGGTCCAGCGTTTCACACCGGCTTCGGCCGGTCCGTTCCGGTATGCGCCCGGTCCCGGAGCTCAGCAGCCGTCGTACCCGGCGGTGGGCATGGAGAGGCGGCGGTGCACGCGGGCCTTGGACCGGGGCCCGTACTGGGGTTCGGCGAGGTCGGCGGTGACGACACGGGCGCCGCGCCGGGCGCACAGGGCGGTGAACTCCTCGGCGCAGGTGACGGCCTGGTCGAGGACGCGCCTGCTCGGCGTGAGGAAGAGGTCGACCCGGCCGGCGTCGAAGTCCGCCCACAGCTCGGGGTGGTCGGGGGCGAGGCCGTGCAGCAGCAGTTCGCGGGTGATGACGTGGTCGTGGGCGTCGGCCCAGCGGGCGCACATGTCCTGCTGGCTGCGGGTGTCCACGAGGAAGGGGTCCTGGTCCAGGTGTTCCAGCGGGGTGAGGCTGGCGATGGCCGCCGCCCGCGGGTGCGGCGCCTGCTCCGCGGCGTCCTCCATGGCGTCCTCCCTGGCCTTGACCGCCGGGCTGCGGCGCCGGCCGGTCGCGCGTCCGCCGACCCTATCTTGGCCCGTAGTCTCGTAAGGAGCGGTCTTCCGGCCGTCCCCCGTCCGGGTGACGTGGGGGCGGCGGGACGCGGGCGGGGTACGGAACCGTCCGTGCGGGGCGGGTGAGCCGGCCCGGGCGGCGCGGGCGCCGCAGGGAGGAGCGCGGACGGTGGAGATCACCTGGTGGGGCCATGCCACCTGCACGGTCGAGGACTCGGGAGTGCGGTTGCTCACGGACCCGGTCTTCGCGCGGCGGCTGGCCCATCTGCGGCGGCGCCGCGGCGCTCCCCCGCCGGCCCACGCGGCCGTCGCCGACGCGGTCCTCGTCTCCCATCTGCACGCCGACCACCTCCATCTGCCGTCGCTGGCGCGGCTGGCGGCGGGCACCCGGCTGCTGGTGCCCAAGGGCGCGGTGCGCGCCGTGCCGGGGCTGCGACGCCTCGCGCGGCTGGACCTGGTGGAGGTCGAGCCCGGCGACAGCGAGAAGGTCGGCCCGGTGACGGTGCGGGTGGTGCCCGCGCTGCACGACGGACGGCGCACACCGGTCGCGCGGCACCGCGCGCCCGCGCTGGGGTTCGTGGTCAGCGGGGAGGCGCGTACCTACTTCGCGGGGGACACGGGGCTGTTCGACTCGATGGCCGCGGAGACGGGGCCGCTGGACGTGGCGCTGCTGCCGGTGGGCGGCTGGGGCCCGGGACTGGGCCACCACCACCTGGACGCGGCACGGGCGGCCGAGGCGGCCCGGCGGCTCGCCCCGGCCGCCGCGGTGCCGGTGCACTACGGGACGTACTGGCCCATCGGGCTGGACGCGGTGCGCCCGCACGAGTTCCACTCCCCCGGTGACGAGTTCGTCCGCAAGGCGGCGGTGAGCGCCCCCGGGGTACGGGTGCACCTGCTGAGCCACGGGGAGAGCGTGCGGCCCGAGGCCGGCCGGTGACCCTCTCGCGACTGTCCGCGCCGGCGGTTCTCGGCGCGGCGGAGATGCCCGACGCGACCACCCAGCAGGCGCTCGGCTACCCCTCGCTCTTCCTGCTGGTCTTCCTGGGCGCGCTGGTGCCGGTGGTGCCGACGGGGGCCCTGGTCAGCGGGGCCGCCGTGGTCGCCTTCCACGAGGCGGCGCCGCTGACGCTGCTGGTGCTCTTCCTCGTCTCGGCCCTGGCGGCCTTCCTCGGGGACCTGGTCCTGTACTGGCTGGGGCAACGGGGAGTGCGCTCGCGCGGCGGCTCGCGGTGGCTGGACACACTGCGGGAGCGGGCGGCGCCGGACCGGCTGGAGCAGGCCCGCGCCAAGCTCGACACCCACGGGGTGACGGTGCTGATCCTCTCCCGGCTGATCCCGGCCGGCCGCGTCCCGGTGATGCTGGCCTGCCTGCTGGCGCGGATGCCGCTGTCCCGGTTCGCCCGCGGTGACGGCCCGGCCTGCCTGGCGTGGACGGCCACGTACCAGCTCATCGGCATCGTCGGCGGGTCGCTCTTCGCCGAGCCGTGGGAGGGCGTGGCCGCCGCGGTGGTGCTGACGGTGCTGATCAGCGCGGCGCCGGGGGTGTGGCGGCGGCTGCGGAGGCGGACGGCGCCGTCCTCACGGTGAGGGGCCCGCGCGGTCACACGGTGCGGGAGCCGCCGACCGGCAGGTCCCACAGGTCCTCGCGGGGGCGGCCGGTGCGGGCCCAGGCGGCGCGGACCCGGGTGAGGGGTTCGAGGACGGGTTCGGCGGAGAGCAGGAAGGTGGCCCAGTGCATGGGGGCCATCCGGCGGGCGCCCAGGTCGGCGCAGGCGGCGACCGCCTCCTCCGGGTCGCAGTGCACGTCCCGGAGCCACCAGCGGGGGGCGTAGGCACCGATGGGCATGAGGGTGAGGTCGATGCCGGGGTGGCGGCGGCCGATCTCGGTGAACCAGTGGCCGTAGCCGGTGTCACCCGCGAAGTGCACCTTGCGCCCCTGCGGGTCGGTGAGCACCCAGCCGCCCCACAGCGTGCGGCAGGTGTCGAACAGGCCCCGCCGCGACCAGTGGTGGGCGGGGACGAAGTCGAAGGTGACGCCGCCGATCTCGCGGCCCTGCCACCAGTCCAGCTCGTGGACGCGGGTGAAGCGGCGCCGCCGGAACCACCGCCCGAGCCCGGCCGGCACCAGGACCGGGGTGGTGCGCGGCAGGCGGCGCAGGGTCGGGGCGTCCAGGTGGTCGTAGTGGTTGTGGCTGATGACGACGGCGTCGACCGGGGGGAGGGAGGCCCAGGGGACGCCGACGGGGGTGACGCGCGGCGGGGTGCCGAGGATGCGGCGGGACCAGACGGGGTCGGTGAGCACGGTCAGCCCGCCGATCCGCAGGACCCAGCTGGCGTGACCGGCCCAGGTGAGGGCGAGTGCGCCGGGGCCCGCCGGGGGCAGCGGCGCGGGCGCGCACGGCAGCAGTGGAACGTCGCGCCGGGCCTCGGCGCCGGGACGCAGGGCGCCCGCCTCGCGGGCCAGGCGGGCCAGGGCCCGGACGCCGGGCAGCGGGGCGGTGAGGCGGTCGCGGTAGGAGCGGCGGCGGTGCCGGCCGGGGGCCGGCGGGTCCGGCAGGGTGGTCGCCGCGGGCGCCGGGGCGAGGGCGGCGGGCGCGGTGGCGGGGTCGCGCTGCTCGGTCACGGTGTGGCCTCCTGTGCTCCGGCGGGGGATGCGCCGAGGGCGCCGAGGACCTCGGCCACCCGGTCCAGGGCCCGCCGCACGGGGGCCGCCTGGAGCGGGTCGGGAGCGCCGGTGAGCAGGGCGGCGCGGACCCGCTCGTCGTCGCCGAGGAGCGCCCCGGTGGAGAGCCGGACGCGCAGTCCGGCGAGGTCGTCGCCGAAGCGGTGGCCGCCGGGGGCGGGCATCCCGAGCCGGGCGGTGAGGTCGTTCTCCAGTTCCAGGGCGTCGGTGACGCCGCGGGCGGCGAGGGCGGGGGCGAACGGCGACAGGTCGGCGTAGAGGTGGCGGCCGGCCTGCGGCGGGCGGACCAGGGCCCCGGCGGAGTGCAGCGTGGTGTGCAGGGCGGTGGCGAGGCGGCCGTGCAGGGCCACGGCGTGGGCGAGGCGTGCGGTGAGTTCGAGGGGTTCGTCCAGCGCGTGGGCGGCGGCCACGGCGACCGGGGTGGCCAGGGCGGCGTCGAGAGCGGTGAGGATGTCGAGGCAGCGGGCCCGCAGCCGGGCTCCGGCGACGGTGTCGGGGAAGCGGACGACGGCGGCGGGCCAGCCCGGCGGCAGCCAGCCGCCGGAGAGGTCGCAGATCACGGTGACCCCGTCGGGCAGCATCTCGGCCGGGCCGACCACGGGGGTCTCCTCGGGCCGGTGGACGGTGTCCCGCCAGGTCTCGTCGCTGACCACGTGCAGTCCCTCGGCGGCGGCCGCCTCGACGGCGCGGCTCATCACCTCGGCCGGGACCACCGTGCCGGTCGGGTCGTCGGCGACGGCGAGGACCAGCAGCCGCGGGTCGCCGCCCTCGGCCCTCACCCGGCGGACCGTCTCCAGCAGGGCGTACGGGTCGGGGACGCCGCCGCAGGCGGCCGGGGAGGGCACCGAGTAGGTGGGGCGGCCCAGCAGCCGGGCCTGCGGCGCCCACCAGGCCGGGCAGGGCCTGGGAAGCAGTACGTCGCCACCGGTCGCGGCGGTCAGCGCGAGCAGCAGGGCGGGGGCGCCGGGGGCGGCGGCGGTCAGGGCCGCGTCGGCGGCGAGGCCACGCCGGGCCCAGTAGCGCCGGGCGGACTCCAGCAGGGCCCGGCCGCCGCCGGGGGGTTCGGCGTGGGGGCGGTCGGCGGCCTCGGCGAGGACGGCGGCGAGTCCGGGCACGACCGGCAGGCCCGGCTCCGGCACGGGCGGGCCGTACCGGACGGACCCACGGCCGTCCAGGGCGCTCTCCATCCGCCGCACCTCCGCTCGAACGCATTACCCCTCTCGCACTGTGCCGCGCCCCGCTCCCGCCCACCACCGGGAGCCTCCGATCCGGGGAACGGCGCGCGGGCCACCGGATGGTTCGGCCCCCGGGCCCCGGGTACGTGTGGGGCCACGGCCGGCCGGGCCAGGCGTCCGCGGCCGTACGCAGAACGGACCCGTACAGAAGGGCACAGCATGCAGCGAGGCAGTGACCGGATGAGCGTCCACCGTGACGAGGGGATGAAGCACGAGCTCCGCGACTACCTGAGGTCGGGCCATCCGACCCGGTCCGAGGAGTGGCACGACGCGGAGCCGGGAGATCCGCTGGGGACGCACCCGGACATCGTGGAGGTCCGGCACGAACTGGGACGGCGGCTGGGCCGTACGCCCTTCCCCGCGAGCGCGCCGGAGCTGGCACGGGTGCTGAGCGCCTCGCACTGCCCGGACGAGGTGGTGGAGCTGCTGGCGCCGCTGCCCGCCGACGAGACGTACCGCAACGCGCAGGAGCTGGCGACGGCCGTGGTACGGGCCCGGGCGGACGCCTGACGCCAGGACCCGGCGGCCCGCGGGCCGCCGGGTCGCGGACCGGCCTCGCGGGGTGTACGGGCGGTCCTAGGCGGTGTCCGCACTGCCCGGTGCGGGCCCTGGAGGGCTCCTGCTGGGCGAAGCCGGCAGCTCGGGGCGTGTGCTGGGCGCCGTGAGCGCCGGGCGTCCGGGGGCGCCCCAGCTAGATCCCTTTGCGGACCGGGGGCGGTCCGCGCGACCCTGGAAGGACACCCGGATGGCGGCGGGCAGGCCACCCCGGGCCGCCGGACGGGCGGACCGGACAGACCGGGCGAGGATTCGAAGGGCGGGAACGCCGATGCGCGTCGCATTCCTGGTGGCCCCCGAGGGCGTGGAAGAGAGCGAACTGACCGGAGCGTGGAAGGCCGTGACGGAGGCGGGGGGTGAGGCCGTGCTGGTGTCGACCTGGCCCGGGGAGGTCCTCTCCTTCCGCCACCTGGACAAGGGGGAGCGCTTCGTCGTCGACCAGGTCGTGGGCGAGGTGTCGGCGGGCATGTTCGACGCACTCGTCCTGCCGGGCGGCGTGGCCAACCCCGACCACCTGCGCACCGACGAGGAGGCGGTCGACCTGGTGAAGGACTTCGTCGACCAGGGCCGTCCGGTGGCCGCCATCTGCCACGCCCCGTGGCTGCTGATCGAGGCCGGCGCGGTACGCGGCCGGACCCTCACCTCCTACCCGAGCCTGGCGACGGACATCCGGAACGCCGGGGGCACGTGGGTGGACGAACCGGTCCGCGTCGACTCGTCCGGACCGACGACCCTGATCACCAGCCGCACCCCGCACGATCTGCCGGCCTTCACCGAGGCACTCGTGGGCGTCTTCACGACGGCGGCGGCAGCCGGGCGGTGAGCCGGAGGCCGGCTTCGGTCCGGGTCGCCTCTCGAAGGGCTCCACCGACAGGAGCGGGAGGCCGCCGGGCCGGGGCGGAGTGCGGGTCCCCGGCCCGGGCGGCCTCCCGGCTCCGGTGCGGGCCGTCGGCCGGTGCGGCGGTGAGCGGGGACCGTCCGTCCCGGAAGAACCCGAGGCGGGGCGAGCGCCCGGGAGCCGACACCGACGTCTGCCGCAGCCCCCTGCCGCGACGGCCCGGCGGGCACTGCCCCGAGAGGCGCGCCACCGCACCGAGAGGCGCCCCACCGGCGGAGGTCACCGGCCCACCGCCTCCTCCCCCGCGCTCGCCAGGCCCCGCGGCCCGGACCGCGGGGCCTGGTGCGCTCCTCGCCACCCCCTCCTCAAGCCTCCCGTCCCAGACGGGCGAGGAGGCGGGTCTGCGGGTCGGCGCCGGAGGGCGGGGTGAGGGGCGGGGCGAAGACACCGCTGCCGGAGAGGTCGTCGGCGTAGGGGGCCGTCTCGCGGTCGGCGAAGGAGACCAGTTCGGGCGGGAGGTGCTCGGTGGCACCGATGCCGCGGGCCAGATCCCAGGCGTGGACGATCAGGTCGGTGGTCATCTGGCCGCAGTAGTGGTCGGCGCCGCTCGGCCCGTAGGAGAGCTGGACGGTGCGGTCGAGGGCACCGGGGGCGGCGAACGCCTCACGGGCGCCCCGGGCGGCCGCCTCCCAGGCACCGACCGGGTCCTCGCCCAGCAGGTCGCCGTCGAGGGCGTCACCGACCGACTCCATCGTCCCGCCCGCCAGCAGCGGAGGCGCCCAGAGCTGTTCGGACACCAGGTGGGCGACGAGGTCGCGGACGTTCCAGTCGGCGCACGGGGTGGGGTGGTCCCACTGGTCGTCGAGGATGTCGTGGACCCGCCGGCCGAAGAGATCCAGTGCGGCCGCGTGCCGCGCGAGGAGTTCGGGATGGCTGGGGGTGCTCGTCTCGGGGTCTGCGCCCGACGCGCCGGAGGAGGACATGGGATCCATCCTCACCCCGTGGGGGCGCGTGTGCCGAGGGCGGGCGCCCGTTCCGGTGACGGACGCGCCCGGTGTCGCGCGCCGGTGCGGGTGATCGGCCGGCGCGGGGGTACGCGTGCGGCATGCGTCCTGACCCTGTGAACTCCCTGCCTCCGTGGCGGCGCCCGCGGGTGCCCGCCGTGTTCGCTCCGGAGCCGCCGGCCTCCCTCGGTGCCCGGCTGGTCGCCCTGGACCGCACGGTCTTCGAGGCGGTGGCGGCGCGCCGCTGGCCCGGCGCCGACCAGGTCCTGCCGAAGCTGAGCCGAAGCGCCAACCACGGTCTGCTCTGGGGCGCGATCGCGGCGGGGCTGGCGGTGACCGGTTCCCCGCGCGCCCGCCGGGCGGCGGTACGCGGGCTGGCCTCGCTGGGGCTGGCCTCCGCGACCATCAACACCCTCGGCAAGCGGACGGTGCGGCGGCAGCGGCCGGGCCTGGAGTCGGTCCCGCTGATACGGCAGCTGAAGCGGCAGCCGATCACCTCCTCCTTCCCCTCCGGTCACTCGGCGTCGGCGGCGGCCTTCGCGACCGGCGTGGCGATGGAGTCCCGGGCCCTGGGCGCGCTGGTGGCCCCGCTGGCGGCGGCGGTCGCCGTCTCCCGGGTCCACACCGGGGCGCACTACCCGGGTGACGTGCTGGCCGGGGCGGCGCTGGGCGCGGGCGCGGCCTTGGCGGTGCGCGGCCTGGTGCCGACCCGGGACCAGCTCCCCTCCCCCGGCCGCCCGCTGGTGGACGTACCGGCCCTGCCGCGGGGCCACGGCCTGGTCATGGTGGTGAACCAGGGCGCCGGCACCCCCGAGAAGGCGCGGGCCCTGCGGGAGCTGCTGCCCGAGGCCGAGGTGGTGGAGTGCCGGGGCGAGCGGCTGGTGACGGAGCTGGAGAAGGCCGCGGGGCGCGCCCTGGCCCTCGGCGTCTGCGGCGGCGACGGCTCGGTCAACGCGGCGGCCGGGGTGGCGCTGCGGAACGGGCTGCCGCTGGCGGTGCTGCCCGGCGGCACCCTCAACCACTTCGCGTACGACCTCGGGATAGAGGACCCGAAGGAGCTGTGCCGGGCGGTGGAGGCGGGCGACGCGGTCGCCGTGGACGTGGGCCGTTTCCACTCCGGCGGCCGGACCGGTCACTTCCTCAACACCTTCAGCCTGGGTGTCTACCCCGAGCTGGTCCGGGAGCGGGAGCGCTGGTCGGGGCGGGTCGGCGGTCGGCTCGCGGACGTGGTGGCGGCGGCCCGGGTGCGGCGCCGGGACCATCCGCTGGAGGCGGTGGTGGAGGGCGAGCGGCGCCCGCTGTGGCTGCTCTTCGCGGGCAACTGCACCTACCGCCGGATGGGGCTGACCGGCGGGCGCCGGGCGGATCTGGCCGACGGTCTGCTGGACGTCCGGGCCGTGCACGGCGGGCGCGGCCCGGGATTCCGGCTGGTGGCGGCGGCGCTGGCGGGCCCGCTGACCCGCTCGCCGTTCCACGCGGCGGTACGGGTGCAGCGGCTGCGGATCGGCGGGATCAGCCCGGGCACACCGCTGGCCTTCGACGGCGAGGTGACCGACGCGGGTCCGAGTCTGGAGCTGGACAAGCTCCACGAGGGGCTGCGGGTGTACCGGCCACTGACCCTCTGACTCCGCGTCGCCCCGGCACGGAGCGCACCCCGGTGGGCCGCATCATGAGACGGGGGTCTCATGATGCGGCCCGCCGCGTGTACGGTCGCCGGCACCGGGCGCCGGCTCGCGCACCACGGGCGTCCGGCCCCTCACCCACGCGCCCGCCCGAGGAGGCCGTCTTGCCCACCGGTCCCACCGCCGTCGTCTACACACACGGCCACCACGAGTCCGTCCTGCGCTCCCACACCTGGCGTACCGCCGCCAATTCCGCCGCGTACCTGCTGGCGGCGCTGGAGCCGCACCACCGCGTCCTGGACGTCGGGTGCGGACCGGGGACGATCACCGCCGACCTCGCCGCCCTGGTCCCGGACGGCCACGTCACCGGGGTCGACAACGCCGAGGAGATCCTCGACACGGCCCGCTCCGCCGCCGCCGCGCGCTCCCTGACCCACACCGCCTTCCGCACCGGCGACGCCCAGGCCCTCCCCTTCCCCGACGCCTCCTTCGACGTCGTCCACGCCCACCAGGTGCTCCAGCACCTCGGCGACCCGGTGGGCGCGCTGCGCGAGATGCGCCGGGTGTGCGCGCCGGGCGGCCTGGTCGCCGTACGCGACGCGGACTACGCGGCGATGACCTGGCATCCGCCCGCCCCGGGGCTCGACGTGTGGCTGGAGCTGTACCGGTCGGTGGCGCGGGCCGGGGGCGGGGAGCCGGACGCGGGACGCCACCTGCGGGCGTGGGCCCGGGAGGCAGGGTTCACCGACCTCACGGCGACCGCCTCGGCCTGGTGTTTCGCGGAGGAGGCGGAGCGGGACTGGTGGGGCGGACTCTGGGCGGACCGGACGACGGCCTCCGGGTACGCGGACCGGGCGATCGGCCTCGGGCACGCGGACCCCGCACGGCTGGAGCGGATCGCGGCCGCCTGGCGCGAGTGGGCGGCCGCGCCCGACGGCTGGTTCGCCGTGCTCCACGGGGAACTGCTCTGCCGCGTCTGAGCCGGGCTCCCCGGGCCGGTCGCGCCCGTCCGAGGTGACTCCGCGTCACGTCCGGGCGGGCCCGCCCCGCGCGGCGCGCGATCCGCCGCGACCCCGAACCGGCACCACCATCACGGACAAAAGGGGCATTGGGCTTCATAAGCATCAAATACCGCGCCGGTGGACGTCGTTGGAATCGCCCCGTGAGCAGCGTCATAGCCGTCACGGTCCGTGGCACCCACCACCAGGCGGGGCGCAACGCCCACCGAGCCCGGCAAGATCACGAGTCTACGGAGGGTGACCACCCCCGGAACAAAGGATCAAGAAAGCGACTTCCAGGGCGCCGCTGATGCTTGTTCACGGGAGTCGCGCTCGTCTACGGTCACCGTCATTCCGGATGGACCGCCGAATCCTGCCGCCGTCCGGTATCCGCACATCGACCCTTCCACGGCAGGAGCGGGGGACCCAGGTAAGCCGCCGGAACCGGAGCAGCGCACCGCGCACGCCACCGGCCCCGGCTAGGGGTGAAGCCGCGCCACACGGCGCGGCCGGGCATCTCCAGCCCGAACCCGACAGCTCACCTCGCAGGCGCCGGAGAGGAACCTTCATGCCCGCCAAGGGGAAGCACCGCCGTACCAGGACCATGCGCATAGCCCGCACGCTGGCCGTCGCCGGCTCCGGCAGCGCAGCTCTGGCCCTGCCGCTGATGGGCGCCGCAGGCGCACACGCCGCCGAGAAGTCGGCGCCGGAGTCCGTCTCCGTCCAGCACGCCGTCGCCGCCGCTCAGCAGCAGGCGCCGAAGAGCGCCGCCGACGACACCAAGACCTACGAGGTCGTCGCGGGCGACTACCTGGCCAGGATCGCCGACGCGCAGAACGTCGACGGCGGCTGGGAGCAGCTCTACCAGGACAACCGCGAGGTCGTCGGCTCGAACCCGAACCTCATCATCCCGGGCATGACGCTCTCGGTGGACGGCACCGCCGCCGAGGCCCCGAAGTCCGCCCCGGCCAAGCCGCAGAGCGCGCCGAAGCAGGCCGCCCCGAAGGCCGGCACCAGCACCTCCGCCGCGAAGAAGACCGAGACCGCGCCGAAGCCGGCCGCCCCGGCGAAGCCGGAGGCCGAGCAGGCCGAGCAGCCCGCCGCCTCCTCCGGCTGGAACCGCCCGGTCGACGCCTCCCCGTCCACCGCCTACCGCGCCTCCGGCGGCAGCTGGTCCTCCGGTTACCACACCGGTGTCGACTTCTCCGCCTCCTCGGGCACCTCCGTCAAGGCCATCGGGGCGGGCACCGTCGTCTCCGCCGGCTGGAGCGGCTCGTACGGCAACGAGGTCGTCATCCAGCACGCCGACGGCAAGTACTCCCAGTACGCCCACCTGTCGTCGCTCTCGGTCTCGTCCGGCCAGACCGTCACGGGCGGCCAGCAGATCGGCCTCTCCGGCTCGACCGGCAACTCCACCGGCCCGCACCTCCACTTCGAGGTCCGCACCGGCCCGAGCTACGGCTCGGACATCGACCCGCTGGCCTACCTGCGCGGTCACGGCGTCTCCGTCTGACGCACCCCCGGCACCGCCGGGTTCTCCTCACCACCGGCCGGGGCCGGACCGGGGCACACACCGCCCCGTCCGGCCCCGGCCGCGCGCGTGGCCCTGGCACCGTCCCGCGCTCCGCAGCGCACCGGCGGCGCGGCGCCGGCGTCCTTCGGCCGCCGCCCCGGGCGGGCTGTTCCGGCCGCCTCCGGAACGGACCCGGCGACCACGGGAAGGACTGTGCCTCAAGGGAGTTGGGGCCCCGGGGAGGGACTGACGGTGCCGGGTGGGCGTGCCATCATGAGGGCGTCGCGCGGCTCGGACCCTGCCGTACCGCTGGCGTGCGGCGCGATCAACCGCGAGCGTGCGGGCCGGAGCGTCTGGAATGGGTGAAGCGTGGAAATCCTGGGGACCACACTGCGGATCTGCGTCGAGGATCTGGAGGCCGCGGTGCCGTTCTACGAGCGGCTGGCGGGCAGCCGGGCGATGCGGCACCAGCAGGGCGGCGTCTCCGTCGCCGCCGTCGGCTGCTTCCTGCTGATGAGCGGCCCCAAGGCCGACCTGGACGTGCTGCGGAAGGTCGCCGCGACCATCGCCGTGGCCGACGTGGAGAAGACCGGCCAGGTCCTCGCCGCCTCCGGCGCCGCCGTGATCGCGGGCCCGGTGGCGACGCCGGCCGGGCGCACCCTGGTCGCGATGCACCCGGACGGCTCGGTCTTCGAGTACGCGGACCGGCTCGGCGCCTCCGCCTGACCTCCCCTCAGCCGTTCGCCTCCGGCCGCATCCGGAAGTCGTAGGCGGCGGGCAGGGGTTCGTCGCGGTGGAGGAGTTCGCGGCCGGTGGGTTTGTGCAGCAGCGAGTGGACGCGTCCGCCGAGGCCGGGCAGGACGGTGGCGCGGAGCCGGCTGTTCTCCAGGACGAGGGTGGGCAGGGTGGTGGGGACGCGACGGCGTTCGTGGCCGTCGAGGACCCGGGTGGGCAGCAGCGAGGTCAGCGGGGCGCGGGTGAGGCCGCGCGCCATCTCCGGAGGCAGGCCGGGGACGGTGGCCGGGTCGACGACGTGGGTCTCGTCGAGCGGACGCAACGGGGCCAGCGGGTTGGCCGCGCCCAGGGGTGCGGCGGGCAGGGTCAGGCGGTCGTGCCGGATCGTGGTCGCCAAGGCGTACTCCCCTCACCGGGGCGGTCCTTCGCGCCCCTCGCGCCATGGAACCCTCTGACCGGGTGCGGTGGCCAGGGGGGCGTCCGGGAAGGGGGGATCAGCCGGCCGGACCGCGCATCTCCTGGGTGAGGGCCCAGCGTTCGTGGTCGCGCCAGGCGCCGTCGATGAGGAGGAAGTCGGGCGAGAACCCTTCGAGACGGAACCCGGCGCGGCGGGCGAGGGCGATCGAGGGGGCGTTGCCGGGCTGGACGTTGATCTCCAGCCGGTGCAGGCCGAGGGTGTCCATGGTGTGGGCGACGACCAGGCCGAGGGCCTCGCTCATCAGTCCGCGCCCCTCGCAGCCGGCGAAGGCGCCGTAGCCGAGGGCACCGCAGCGGAAGGCGCCGCCGACGATGTTGTTGACGGCGACGTACCCGGCGAGGGCTCCCGTGGCACGTTCGTGGACGAGGTAGCCGGCCCGGTCGTCGTCGTGGACGAGGCGGCCCGCCCAGACGGCGTAGGCCCGGGCGTCGGTGGGCGGGAAGAGCCACGGGCGGTGCAGCTCACGGCTCTCCCGGGCGCGGGCGGTGAACTCCGGTCCGTCGGCGAGGGTGACGGGACGCAGGGTGGTGCGCGGCCCTTCGGCGACGGGCGCCGGGGTGGACGCCGCGCCGCCGGGGCCGGGGTCCGTGGTGCCGTCCTCGGTGGCGGCGTTCCTGTCCATGCGGGTCGCTCTCCTCTGCCGTAGGTCTCGGTCGCCTCCCGTCAGCATCGCCGAGCCGGGCGGTGCCCGCACCGTGAGAACCGCGGGAGGTCCGTGGGGCGAGGCCTGTCCCGGGGGGCCGGTGCGTGCTCTCGGCGCACCGGCCGAAAGTCCTCGTGGCGGAGTCACCCGGGCCCTCGGCCGGTGCGGTGAGGCCGCGTGCGGGGCGCCGTGGGCGCCGTGCGGGAGGTGACGCCCCCCGGCACCGTGCTACCACCCCGGGGCCGGTGCACGGTGGCGGTGACGCCCGCCCATCGCGGCTGCGGCGCCAGGGCCCGGCAGCCGTACGGACGCGGCTACCGGATCGTCCTCGGCTCCGACACCACCGCCACCGGGGACGAGCCCCGCCAGGAGCGCGAACTCCTCGTGCCGCGCGAGAAGTCCGCTGAAGCCGGAGCACCGAGGAGAGCACGGAACCGCCGCCACCCGGCCGGTGGGCGCCCCCGCCGTCAGGCGAGCGCCGGTACGTCCAGGGTCAGCGTGCCCGCCTCGGTGTCCAGTTCGGCCGGGACACCGAACGGCATGGTCAGCGCCCCCTCACCGTGCCCGAACCCGAACTCCTCGGCCACCGGCACCCCGAGCGGCCCGAGCCGGTCGCGCAGCACGGCCCGCACCTCCTCGTAGGGGCCGCACTCCTCCCAGGAGCCGAGGACGAGTCCCCTCACCCCGTCGAGCCAGCGGGCACGCAGCAACTGGGTGAGGACGCGGTCGAGGCGGTACGCCTCCTCACCGATGTCCTCGATCAGCAGCAGCCCGCCCGAGGCGGCCGGGCGGGCGTGCGGCAGGCCCAGTTCGGCGGCGAGGAGACTGACGCAGCCGCCGAGCGTCACTCCCCGCGCCCGGCCGGGGACGAGGACGCGACCGGTGGCGGAGGCGAGGACGCGCACCGACTCGGGGTCGAAGAGAGTCGCGCGCAGATGCTCCTGGGCCGCCCGGCTCTTGAGGAAGCCGACGGTCGCCGGCATGGGGGCGTGCAGCGTCGCCAGACCGAGGCGGACCGCGAACTGCTCGTGCAGGGCGGTGATGTCGCTGTAGCCGACGAAGGGCTTGGGGCGCGCGGCGCGCATCGCCTCCCAGTCCAGCAGGTCGGCCATCCGCTGGCAGCCGTAGCCGCCCCGGGCGCAGAACACGGCGTCGACCGACGGGTCGCACCAGGCGGCCTGGAGGTCGGCGGCACGGTCGGCGTCCTCGCCCGCGAGGTAGGGGAAGCCGGTATGCCGGTCGAGCACGTGCGGGGCGGCCACCGGGTCCAGTCCCCAGCCGCGCAGCAGGTCGAGTCCGCTCTCCAGCCCCTCCTCGGGCACCGGACCGGCGGGGGCCACCACGGCGACCCGGGCGCCGGGGGCGAGCCGGGGCGGACGGACGAGCGGACGGACGGGCTGGGACAAGGGAACTCTCCCGGGGTGTCGACGGGGCGGGCCGCCGCCCCGGGCGGGGTGGCGGCCCGATGGCCGGGGCGGGCGCGGCAGGCCACGCCCGGCGCCGGTGTCAGTGCTGGAACTCCAGCTCCGGCACGTCGGCGGTGAACCCGAACACCTCGGCGTAGAGAGCCAGTTCCGCCTCGGCCGCGCGGACCATCGTGTCGGCGCGGCGGAAACCGTGACCCTCGCCCTCGAAGGTGAGGTAGGCGTGCGGGACTCCCCGGCCGGCGATCCGCTCCAGCAGGCGGCGGCTCTGCGCGGGCGGGCAGATGACGTCGTCGAGCCCCTGGAGGAGGAGGAAGGGCGCGGTGATCCGGTCGGCGTGTTCGGCCGGGGAGCGCTCGGTGTACCGCTCGGGGACCTCGGCGAGCGGGCCGATCAGCGACTCCAGATAGTGCGACTCCAGGTCGTGGGTCTCGCCGGTGGCCCAGCCCGCGAGGTCGAGCACCGGATAGATGACGGTGGCGCAGGCGTAGACGTCGGTCTGGGCGATCGAGGCCGCCGCCGTCCAGCCACCGGCGCTGCCGCCCCGGACGGCGAGGCGTTGCGGGTCCGCGCTGCCCTCGGCGGCCAGTGCCTCGGCGACCGCCGCGCAGTCCTCCACGTCGACCACGCCCCACTGCTCGCGCAGGCGGTTGCGGTAGGCGCGGCCGTAGCCGGTGGAGCCCCCGTGGTTGACCTCGACGACGCCGATGCCGCGCGAGGTGAGGTACGCGACGCCCAGGTCGAGGACGGCGGCCGAACGCCCGGTGGGCCCGCCGTGCACGGACACGACGTACGGCGGCAGTTCGCCCTCGGGGCCGTGCCGGTCGGGATGGCGCGGCTGGTAGACGGTGGCGTGGATCTCGCGTCCGCCGGGGCCGGTGAAGACCCGTTCCTCTGGGTGCGGGAGGTAGGCCGGGTCGACCACGTCGGTGTGGCGCTCGGCGACGGCCCTGGCCCGTCCGGTGACGGTGTCCAGCTCGACGATCTCGTAGCCGCTGCACGGCCCCGCGGCGATTCCGGTGACCCGGCTGCCGCGCACGTCGAGGGAGGGGGCCCAGTCGTTCCACGGTCCGGCGGCGTCGCAGATCTCCCCGGCGTCGGGGTCGAGGATGCCGAGCCGGTTGCTGCCCCGGCCGTGCACGACGGCGACGAGGCCGTTCTCCATCGGGGCGAACCAGCGCTGGCCGACCCGCCACAGGGGCCCGCCGAACTCCTCCTCGCGCGGGCAGAGCGGCTTGGCCTCACCGGTCGCGGGGTCGACGCGGTGCAGGTTCCACCAGCCGCTGCGGTCGGTGGCGGCGATCAGGGAGCCGTCGGAAGCCCACTCGGCCTGGGCGACGGACTCCTCCGGGCCGCCGATCAGGGTGCGGACGCCGGTGAACGGCCCCCGCGCGGTCACCTCGGCCATCTTCAGCTCGGTACCGTCCCACGGCATACGCGGGTGGTCCCAGGCGATCCACACGGCGCGCTGCCCGTCGGGGGACAGCTTGGGGCCGGTGACGAACCGGTGCCGGCCGGTGTCGAGTTCGCGGACCGCCTGGCGGTTCTCGGCGGCGCTGCCGTCGAGCGGGACGGCGGCCGGGACGCGGCGCACGTCGCCGGGCCCCTCACCGGTGAACTCCTCCAGGACGCACCAGACCTCGCCCTGCGCCGCGTGCACCACCGGGTCGGCCCAGCGCAGTCCGCCGCCGACCGCCGAGACCGGGGTGAGCGGGGTGAGCGGGCGCGGCTCGGCGCCGGGCCGGTCGGGCTCGTAGGCGTAGAGCCGCTGGTCGTCGAAGTGGGCGAAGACGATGAGGGGTCCGTCGGGTCCGGGCGCCCCGGCCCAGGCCAGGCCGCCGTACTCGACGACGCGGGTGCGGACGTTCCACGGCGCGGGGAGCGCGGACTCCTCCGCGCCGTCGGGGCGGCGGCGCACCAGGGTGCGGCGGCCGCCCTCGCCGGGACGGGGCGCGGTCCACCACAGGTCGTCCCCGACGTGGGTGACGAACTCGGGCCGGCCGTCGTGGGCGGCGGTGAGGCGGGCGTCGATGGGCGAGGGCCAGGCACCGTACGGCTCGGGCGTGCTCATGGGGTCTTCCAACTCCTCGTTCGGCGGCGGCCCGCCCCGCTCCGTCGCGGGGCGGGCCCGGGGTCAGGCGCTGCGCAGGAACCGGTCGAGTACGCGGACGCCGAAGTGCAGGGCCTCGACGGGCACGCGCTCGTCCACGCCGTGGAAGAGCGCCTGGTAGTCGAAGCCGGGCGGCAGCTTCAGCGGGGAGAAGCCGTAGCCGGTGATGCCGAGCCGGGAGAACTGCTTGGCGTCGGTGCCACCGGACATGCAGTACGGCACGGCGCGGGCGCCCGGGGCGAACTCCTCGACGGCCTCGCGCATCAGGGCGAAGGTCGGCGAGTCGACGGGCGCGGTCAGCGCCGTCTCCCGGTGGTGGAACCGCCAGTCGACGTCGGGTCCGGTCAGCTCGTCCAGAGTGGCCCGGAACTCGTCCTCTCCGCCGGGCACGAAGCGGCCGTCGATCATGGCGGTGGCCTCGCCGGGGATGACGTTGACCTTGTAACCGGCGTTCAGCATGGTGGGGTTGGAGCTGTTGCGGACGGTCGCCTCGACCAGGGAGGCGGCCGGGCCGAGCTTGCCGAGGAGCACGTCGACGTCGAAGCCCTCGGCGCCCGGGTCGGCGTCGATGCCGTAGAGGTCGGCGAGTTCCGTGAGGGCGGCCCGGACCGTCGGGGAGAGGCGGACCGGCCATTCGTGGTTGCCGATGCGGGCGACGGCGGCGGCGAGGCGGCTGACCGCGTTGGCGCGGTTGACCTTCGAGCCGTGCCCGGCGCGGCCGCGCGCGGTCAGTTCGAGCCAGCCGGTGCCGCGTTCGCCCGCCGCGATGGGGTAGATCTCGCGACCGGCGCCGTCGTGGAAGGTGAAGGCGCCGGACTCGCTGATGCCCTCGGTACATCCCTCGAAGAGGGGCGCGTGGCGTTCGGCGAGGAACTCCGACCCGTCCTCGGCGCTGGCCTCCTCGTCGGCGGTGAAGGCGATGACGATGTCCCGGCGGGGGCGCACGCCGGCGCGGGCCCAGGAGCGGGCCAGCGCGAGGATCATCGCGTCCATGTTCTTCATGTCGACCGCGCCGCGCCCCCAGACGACGCCGTCCTCGACCTCGCCGGAGAAGGGGTGCCTCGTCCAGTCCTCTGCCTGGGCCGGGACCACGTCGAGGTGGCCGTGGACGAGGAGGGCGTCGGCGGTGGGGTCGGTGCCGGCGATGCGGGCGACGACGTTGCCGCGGCCGGGGGTGCGCTCGAGGATCACCGGGTCGAGTCCGGCACCGGCGAGCCGCTCGGCGGCGTACTCCGCGGCCGGGCGTTCGCGGCAGTCGCCGCCGCCCCGGTTGGTGGTGTCGATGCGGATCAGCTCGGAGGTGTAGGTGACGACCTCCTCCAGGGCCTCGGCGTCGACGCCGGTGGTGGTCGTCGGTGCGGGGGCGGGCTGCTCAGCCATAGGTCTCCTCCACGGCGTTCTGGGCGACCGTGGTGACGGCCTTGAACGTCCGGATGGCTTCGTACATGGTCTCGCTGGTGTAGCCGGCGCGGAGTTCGCCCGTCAGGGTGACACCCGGGACGACGGTGACGGCCCCGGCCAGATGCGCGGCGTCGAACTCCAGGTCCACGGTGTGCGGACCGGCCTGGACCGGCTCGTGACGGACGGCCAGGCGGGTGGCGTCGCGGGCGGCGGTACGGATGTCCGCGGCGGTGCGCTCGGGGGTGCGGCAGACGGCCGCGTACCGCGAGACGTGGTCCTTCACGGCGACCCGCTCGGCCTCGGGCGCGTATCCCTTGGAGTCCTCGCAGGCCACGTCGTCGCCGGTGACCAGAACGACGGGCACCCCGTACTCGGCGACGACGTGGGCGTTGAGCAGGCCCTCGCTGGCCCGGACGCCGTCGAGCCAGACACCGGTGAGGGAGTTGGCGAGGTAGGTGTGGGCGAGGACCCCGGCCATGCCGGCGCCCGCGTGGTAGCCGAGGAAGGCGATGCCGTCGACGTCGCCGTGCTGCACGCCCTCCACCATGCTGAGGCTCTTGTGGCGGCCGGTGAGCATCTGGGCGCGGGGGTCGAGGCGTTCCAGGAAGAGGTTGCGCATCGTCCAGTGCGCCTCGTTGATCAGCACCTCGTCGGCGCCCCCGTCGAAGAACCCGAGGACGGCGGCCTGGACGTCGGAGGTGAACATCGACCGGCACCGCTCCCACTGGGCGTGCCCCGGCAGCACGTCGTGCGGCCAGGTCACCCCCGTGGCGCCTTCCATGTCCGCGCTGATCAGGATCTTCACACCCGCTCCGTTCGGCTACGGGGGCGGATCTTGTTCCGCCCGGCGGGGTCACCGTACGCCTTGGGTGAGGGTGGCGGTAGAGGGATTCGGGCGGGTCGGGCGGGCTGTTCCGGCGGGCCCCGGGGCCAGGGGGCGGGCGCGGCGGGGCGGGCCGGGGCCGTGCGGTGCCCCGGCCGCGCGCCGGCCCGTCGGCTCAGTCCTCGTGGCCCAGCAGCAGGTCGCGTTCGGTGCGGCCGCCGCCCGCCACCTGGAGGACGGTGGCGACCGGCGGGTAGCCGGAGGCGATGACGGTGTACTCGCCGGAGGAGAGGTCGACGAAGCGGAAGGTGCCGTCGGCCGCGGTCGTCTGGGAGTCGACGACGTTGCCCCCGGCGTCGAGAAGGGTGACGCGGGCGTCCTCGACGGGGCGCCCGCCGCCCGCGCGGACGGTGCCGCGCAGCACCGCTCCCCCGGCCAGTTCGACGTCCTGACGGGTCTCGCGGGACGCCTGGACGCTCACCGGCAGGGCGGTCGGCCGGTAGGCGTGGGCGCTGGCGGCGAGGGTGTACTCCCCGGCGACCAGTTCGGAGATGACGTAGCCGCCCTCGCGTCCGCTGCGGGTGGAGGCGACGACCTCGCCGCGTACGTCGGTCAGGGTGACCGTGGCGTCGCGCACCGGGACACCGTCGGCGGTGAGCACGGAACCGGCGAGGCGTCCGGCGCCGCCGAGGACCACGTCCAGCTCGACCGGGCGCTCGCCGACGGTGACGGTGACGGCCTGCGGCTGGTGTCCCCCGGCGGCCGCGATCAGCACGAAGCTGCCGCTGCCCGGGGTGGCGAGCGCGTACCGCCCGTCGCCGTCGCTGGCGCCACGCCCGATCTGGCGGCCGGTCACGTCGATCAGGGTGAGGGCGGCACGGGGCACGGCGGTGCCGTCGGAGTGCTGGACGCTGCCGCACACCGCGACCCCGGCGGTGTGGCCGGTCCGGGCGGCGGGCAGCTGCGGGGCGGTCGGCGCGGCGGGCGCGGGCACGGCCTGCGGTTCGGCGGCGGGGACGGGAGCGGGCCGGGACGCGGCGTGGGACACGAGGGGGGTCTCCTTGAGGAAGAAGGCGAGCAGCAGGCCCAACAGGAGGACCGGCACGAGGAAGAGGAAGATCCGGGGCATGGCGTCGGCGTACGCCTGGATGTACGGGTCGCGCAGGGCGGCCGGCATGGCGTGCACCGCCTGCGGGGTGATCGCCTCGGCGTCGAGGGCGCCGGCCGGCGCCCCGCCCGGCAGCCGGTCGGCGAGGGCGTCGGTGAGGCGCTGGGCGAAGAGGGTGCCGAAGACGGCCGCGCCGACGCTGCCGCCGATCTGCCGGAAGTAGTTGTTGGCGCTGGTGGCGGTACCGAGGTCGGCCTGGCGGACGCTGTTCTGCACGGCGAGCACCAGCACCGGCATGATCAGGCCGATCCCGGCGCCGAGCACGGCCATCCAGATGCTGTAGTGCAGCCGGGAGGTGCCGGTCTCCAGCAGGGAGAGCAGCCACATGCCGAGCGCGGCGAGGACACCGCCCGCGATCGGGTACGGGCGGTAGCGGCCGGTCCGGCTGATGAGCTGGCCGGAGAGGATCGAGGCGCCGACGACCCCGCCCATCATCGGCAGCATGAGCAGGCCGGACTCGGTGGCGCTGGCACCGTCGACCATCTGGAGGAAGGTCGGCAGGTAGCTGGCGGCGCCGAACAGCGCGATGCCGACCACGGCGCCGATCAGGCCGGTGATGTTGAAGATCGACTGGCGGAACAGCCGCAGCGGGATGAGCGGTTCGGCCGCGTGGCGCTCGGCGAGGAGGAACAGCACGGCCGAGACGACGGCCCCGGCGCTCAGCGCGAGGATGGTCCGCGACCCCCATGCGTACTCGGTCCCGCCCCAGCTGGTCAGCAGCACCAGGCAGGTCGAGGCGGTGGCCAGCAGCAGGATGCCGAGGACGTCGAGGCGGCCCCGGGTGGCGGGCTTGGGGAGTTTGAGGACGACGGCGACCACGGCGAGGGTGACGAGGCCGAAGGGGACGTTGAAGTAGAAGCACCAGCGCCACGAGAGGTGGTCGGTGAAGAAGCCGCCGAGCAGCGGTCCGGCGACCGAGGCGAGACCGAAGGAGGCACCGATCAGTCCCATGTAGCGGGCGCGTTCCCGGGGCGGCACGATGTCCGCGATGATCGCCTGCACCCCGATCATCAGGCCACCCGCCCCGAGCCCCTGGAGGGCGCGGAAGGCGATGAGTTCGTCCATCGAACGCGACCAGCCGGCGAGCCCCGAGCCGACGATGAAGACGACGATCGCGAACTGGAAGACGCTCTTGCGGCCGAAGAGGTCGCCGAGCTTGCCGTAGACCGGCAGCGAGACGGTCGAGGTGAGCAGGTAGGCGGTGATGGCCCAGGACATCTTGTCGAGGCCGTGCAGCTCGCCGACGATCTTCGGCAGCGCGGTGGCCACGATCATCTGCTCCAGCGCGGCGAGCAGCAGGGCGAGCATCAGCCCGACGAAGACCATCCGGACCTGGCGGGGACTGAGCTCCTGGTCACCGGTGGCGGGGGCGGCGGCCCCGCCACCGCCGGGGGGAAACGCTTCACCGGTCGCCAGGCGCACGGTGGGCGCGTCGGCGGCGGCGTACGCCCCCTCGGGCCCCGGGACGCCGGCCGGCGCGGGAGTCCCGGCGGGTTCCTCCCCCGAGGCCGTCCTGTGCTCCAGCGTCGTCCCGCCCACGTCACTCTCCCCTCGTCGCGCCGCGCCGACTGCGCCGACAACTGGCGCCAAGTCTGCGCGCCCGCACACAAGTCGGGGCAAGAGGGGCGACACGCGACCAAGGCCGGACAGGCGGCATCCGGGCCGGTGGGAGCGTTGCGGGCGACAAGGCGCCGCCCGCGAAAACCACTCGAAACGGTGAGGTGACAGCGCGCCCAGGTCGACGGGAACGCGCCCGTAAGGGGCGTCGCGCGCGGGCGGCTCCCTCTGGCTCCCAGCCCTCCGCCCCGGCCGGCGACCGCGCCCGCCGGCGACCCGCGCCCCGCCGGCGGCGCCGCACCACGGTCCAGCCGGGTCGACACGGCAGCCCGGGCGCGGGCCCCGGAGCGGAAGGCGACGTCCGGGTGCGCCGGGGCGAGCCGGCACCGGGCCGAGCCACGCCCCCGGCCGCGCCCGGGCAGCCTCACTTCTCCAGCGCGGCCGCCAGCTTCGCCAGCGTCTGGTCGTGGATGCGGGCCAGCCCCTTGGGGGCGAAGGTCCGCTCGAAGAAGCCGCCGATCCCGCCGGCCCCGTTCCAGACGGTGCGCACCTGGACCCGCGCTCCGCCCTGCCCGGCCGGGGTGACCGTCCACGTCGTGACCATGGAGGAGTTCCGGTCGGTCTCGACCAGCTCGCCGTCGGAAGGCTCCTTGACGTCGAGCAGGCAGTCCCGCACCCGCTTGCTGGTGGCCTGGAGCTTCCAGTGGACGACGGTGCCGTCGCCGTCGCCGCCCTCGCGCACCTCGTACTCGCTGTACTGCTCGGGAAGGACCGTACGACGGGTACCGCTGTAGTCGGCCAGCGCGTCGAAGACGTCGTCCGGCTTCGCCGCGATCGTCCGCTCCGTCGTGGCCTCGACCTGTGCCATGTCCACTTCCTCCAGCACTCGGGTTACGGGTCGGACAAAGCCAACCACCCCGGCCCCGGCCGCTCAAATCCCCGCCGGGGGCACCCCGCGGCGATCATGCGAACAGATGTTCTATTGTGGCGGACGACGTCAGGAGGAAGACCATGCGCTGGGAGAACCTTGCCGAGCAGCCGGTCCGCCCGGGCTCCGACGCCGCGCTCTTCGGAGCCGACGCCGTCGTCACGCGTACCGTCGACACCCCTGGATTCAGGGGAATCACCTTTCACGAGATCCGCGCCCGTTCGATCGTCAACCGCGTTCCGGGCGCCTCACGGATGCCGTTCACCTGGACGGTCAACCCGTACCGGGGGTGCAGTCACGCCTGCGTGTACTGCTTCGCCCGCAAGACCCACAGCTACCTCGACCTCGACACGGGGCTCGGCTTCGACTCGCAGATCGTCGTCAAGACCAACGCCCCCGAGCTGCTCCGCCGCGAGCTGGGCGGGCCGCGCTGGCGCGGCGGCCACATCGCGATGGGCACCAACGTCGACTGCTACCAGCGGGCGGAGGGCCGGTACCGCCTGATGCCCGGCATCATCGAGGCCCTGCGCGACCACGCCAACCCGTTCAGCATCCTGACCAAGGGCACGCTGATCCTGCGCGACCTGGACCTGCTCACCGAGGCCGCCGCCGTCACCGACGTGGGCATCTCGGTCTCCGTCGGCTTCACCGACCGCGAACTGTGGCGCACCGTCGAACCGGGCACCCCCGCCCCCGAACGCCGCCTGGACGTCATCCGCGCCCTGGCCGAACGCGGCATCGACTGCGGCGTCCTCATGGCCCCCGTCATCCCCTGCCTCGGCGACCACCCCGACCAGCTCCGCGCGACCGTCCGCGCCATCGCCGAGGCCGGCGCCACCTCGGTCACCCCGCTCGTCCTCCACCTGCGCCCCGGCGCCCGCGAGTGGTACTTCCAGTGGCTCACCGAGCACCACCCCCACCTGGTCCCCCACTACGAACGCCTCTACGCCTCCGGCGCCTACGCCCCCAAGAGCTACCAGCGCCGCATCACCGGCCAGGTCCACGAACTGGCCCGCGAGTACGGCATCGGACCGGCCCGGTCGGGGGCGGCCCGGCGGATAGGGCCGCAGCCGGAGGCCGCGGCGGCGGAGCCGGAGCAGCTGACGCTGCTGTGAGGCGGGAGGGGGCGGCTCCCCCGGGCGCGCGACCAGCCACGCGCTGCGACATGTGCCCCCGGCCACGCCGACTGTCGGACGAATCGCCCACCCGGGGCACCGGTGTCCGGGACGATCGCCGGGGGCCGCAGGGTGCGGTGCCCGACTCCGCACCCTGGAGGCCATGTGAACAGACGTGTCCTGGCGCTGTGCGGCGCCGCCGCCTCGGTCGCCGTCCTCGTCCCGGCCGCGCCGTCGTCGGCGGTGTCCCGAGCCCCGGCCGAAGCACCGGCCGCGCCGCCGGCGATCCGGTGGAGTGACTGCGCGACCGAGGCGTACCCGACGCTCCAGTGCGGCACGGTGCGGGTTCCGCTCGACCACGCCAGGCCCGACGGGCGGCGGATCACGCTGGCGCTCAGCCGCGTGCCGCACACCGCGAAGTCCTCACTGGGGCCGCTGCTGGTCAATCCAGGCGGGCCCGGCGGCAGCGGGCTGAGCCTGGCCGGGCACGTGGCGGCGGCGCTGCCGAAGGAGGTGGCGGCCCGGTACGACGTGGTCGGCTTCGACCCGCGCGGGGTCGGCGGGAGCGAGCCCGCGCTCGACTGCCGCCCCGGCCACTTCGCGGCCGTACGCCCCGACACCCTGCCGCTCACACCGGCCGTGGAGCGCGCCAACACCGAACGCGCCGCCGCCTTCGCGGCCGCGTGCGGCGAGCGGCACGGGGACCTGCTGCCGTACCTGGACACCCGCAGCGCGGCCCGCGACCTCGACGTGATCCGGGCCGCGCTCGGCGCCCCGCGCATCAGCTACCTCGGTTACTCGTACGGCACCTATCTCGGCGCCGTCTACGCCAAGCTCTTCCCGGAGCGGGTGCGGCGCCTCGCCCTCGACTCGGCGGTGGACCCGGACGGCGTCTGGTACGCCGACAACCTCGCCCAGAACCGCGCCTTCGAGGACCGTCACCGCGCCTTCCTCGCCTGGGTCGCCCGGCACGACGCGGTCTACGGTCTGGGTACCGACCCGGCCACGGTGGAGCAGGCGTGGTCGCGGATGCGGGCGGCCGTCGCCGCCGACCCGGCCGGCGGCACGGTCGGCGCGGCGGAGCTGGAGGACACCTTCGTGCCGGGCGGCTACTACGACGGCTACTGGCCCCGGCTGGCCACCGCCTTCGCCGCGTACGCCGAGGACGGTAAGAGCGCCCCCCTGGTCGCCGCCTACCGGGCGCTGGCCGAGAGCGACGCCTCCGACGACAACGGGTACAGCGTCTACACGGCCGTGCAGTGCCGGGACGCCGCGTGGCCCCGCCGGTGGAACCAGTGGCGGGCCGACGCCTGGCGGGCGCACGCGAAGGCGCCCTTCCTGACCTGGAACAACACCTGGTACAACGCGCCGTGCGCGAGCTGGCCCGTCCCGCCGCTCACCCCGCCGGACGTCACCAACACCGCGATCCCCCCTGCCCTCGTCCTCCAGGCGACCGGCGACGCGGCCACCCCGTACGAGGGCGCCGTCTCGCTCCACCGGAAGCTGCGGGGCTCCTCGCTGGTGGTCGAGGAGGGCGGCGGCAACCACGGGGTGACGCTGGGCGGCAACGCCTGCCTCGACGGGCACCTGGCGCGCTACCTCGCCGACGGCACCGTGCCGCGCGCTTCCGGCACCGGCGAGGCGGACGCGACCTGCGACCGGCTGCCCGAGCCCGAGCCGGAGCCGGCCGCGGCGAAGGGCACGACGCCGGACACGGCGGGGCGCGCCCAGGGCCTGGCGCTGCACGGCCTGCTCCCCGGGCGCGGCTGAGCCCCGCTCATCGCGGCAGCCGGTCCAGCGCGCCCCGGGCGACGATCGCCAGCCCGGGGCGCGTCAGCGCCGCCCGCAGCACGGGCCCGGCACAGGGGTCGCCCAGCTCTCCGAGGCCGTCGGCGCAGGCGAGGGCGACGGCCTGGTAGCGGTCGCCCGGGGCGAGCCGGCGCTCCAGCACCGCGATGAGCGCGGGCACCGCCTCGGGGGCGCGCAGGGCGACGAGCAGGCGCACCGGGTGCAGGGCGTAGGCGACGCGGAGTTCGTTGGTGGCGAGGGCGGCGGCGGCCCGGGCGGTCCTCGGGTCGCCCAGCCGGGCGAGGGCGTGGGCCGCGGCGGCGCACCGGGCGGGTTCGCGGTGGTTGAGCAGCAGCACCAGCGTCTCGAAGGCCCGCCGGTCCCCGGCCACGCCGAGCCGGAAGGCCGCCAGTTCCCTTGCCCACAACGGCTCCTGGGGAGCGGTGAGCACGGCGTTCAGCTCCTCGTCGCCGGCGGCCGCGAGCCACTCCACCCGGGGGTCCTCCCCGGCCTCCTTGGAGACCCGCGTCAGCAGGCTCCGCCACACATCCTGGTCCATTCCCCGACCCTAGGCCGGGACCGGCGCCGGTATCCGGGGAATGTCCGAATCCGACGGTTCCGGGCACGGGCGACGGGCCACCGGCGGGGGCGCGGCGCGACCTCATAGGCTGAGGCCGTGCGAGAGGCCGACACCCCGGCCGGTTCCCCCACCACGGGGGGCCGGCGCGTGACCCAGGAGACCCGGACGCTGCCCGCGCACGCGCCCGGCGCGGTGGAGACGCCCTTCGTCATCCAGGGGTACGAGGAGGTCGTCGCGTACGACACCGCCTGGAACGACCACTCCCACCCCTTCCACGAGTTGCTCTGGAACGAACGGGGCGCCTCCTCGGCGATCGTGGGATCCCGGATCTGGACCATCACTCCGGCGGTCGGGCTGTGGATGCCCGCGGGCACGCTGCACAGCGGGGTGGCGGCCGCCGGCACTTGCCTGCGCGCCTGCTTCTTCGGCTTCCGCACCACCGCGTCGATCTCCGACGCCCCGGTGGCGGTCGAGATCACGCCGCTGCTGCGACTGCTGCTCGAACGGCTCGGCGAACCGGAGCTGCGACGCGCCTCCCGCGCGGCCACCGAGGCGCTGGTCCTCGACGTGCTGGCACCCGCGCCGCGCGAACTGCTGGTCCGCCTCCCCTCCTCCCCCCTGCTGCGCCCGATCGCCGACGCGGTGCGCGAGGACCCCGGGGACCGGCGGACGCTGACCGACTGGGCCGCCGCGCGCGGCGTCAGCCCGCGCACGCTCACCCGTGCGTTCACCGCGGAGACGGGTACGAGCTTCGCGCGGTGGGTCGGGGCGGTCCGCGCCCAGCACGCGATCGGGCTGCTGACCCGGGGCTGGGAGGTGGAGGCCGTGGCGGAGCAGGTCGGCTACCGGTCCTCCAGCGCGTTCGGCGCCGCCTTCCGCCGGGCGACCGGGCTCACCCCGGGGGCGTTCCGGCCGAGTTGAGCGGGCACCGACACCGCTTCGCTCCCCTCGCCTCACGTGGCACGGGAGCAGTGCCGCGCGTCGTCGCGCCGCCCCGCGTGTCCTGATCGCTACAGCGCATGTCGCATCCGGTTGATTGCGACACGCCACCCGCCTCTCATAAAGTACGAAGGCAAGCCTTACCTAAGTTGCTTGAGCAAGCGTGGTGCGCCTTCCGCGACGGCACCCCCTGCCCTCACGCGGGAGAGAAGCGCCACCCCCGACACCCGAAAGCTGGGCACGCACCCATGTCCTCACACCGCCTTCGCCTGGTCGCAGCGGCCGCCGCCCTGCTCACCGTCTCCGCCTGCGGCAGCGGCGCCGAGTCCGAGAGCGCCGACGGCAAGGAGCAGAAGGGCTCCGCGAGCGGCTTCCCCCTGACCGTCGAACACGCTCTGGGAAAGACCACCATCCCCGCCGAGCCGCGGCGCGTCGCCACGGTGAACTGGGCCAACCACGAGGTGCCGCTGGCCCTCGGCGTCGTACCGGTCGGCATGGCGGCGGCCAACTTCGGTGACGACGACGGCGACGGGGTGCTGCCCTGGGTCGAGGAGAAGCTGGACGAGCTGAAGGCCGACACCCCGGTCCTCTTCGACGAGACCGACGGCATCGACTTCGAGGCGGTGGCCGACACCGAGCCCGACGTGATCCTGGCCGCGTACTCGGGGCTGACCCGCAAGGACTACGACACGCTCAGCAAGATCGCCCCGGTGGTCGCCTATCCGGACGCCCCCTGGGCCACGCCGTGGCGCGAGATCATCCGCACCAACAGCGAGGCGCTCGGCATGTCCGGCGAGGGCGAGAAGCTGATCAAGGAGCTGGACGGCGAGATAGCCGCCACCGCCGCCAAGTACCCGCAGCTCAAGGGCAAGACGGCGATGTTCATGACGCACCTCGACCCCAACGACGTCAGCGAGATCGGCTTCTACACCACGCACGACACCCGGACGCAGTTCTTCCTCGACCTCGGGATGAAGACCCCTGGCAGCATCGAGAAGGCGTCGAAGGGCACCGAGAAGTTCGCGCTGACGCGGAGCGCCGAGCAGATCGACACCTTCGACGACGTCGACATCGTCACCGGCTACGGCGACGAGAAGGGCGAGCTGCTCGAGAACGTCAGCAAGGACAAGGTCCTCTCCAAGATGCCCGCCATCGACCGCGGTTCGGTCTACCTGCTGCCCGGCAGCTCCTCGCCGCTGGCCACCGCCGCCAACCCGACGCCGCTGTCGATCTCCTACGTGCTGGACGACTACGCCGCCGCGTTGGCCGAGGCCGCGGACAAGGTCAAGTGACGACGCTCGACACCCGGCGCGCGCCGGACGCCGCGGCCCGGCGTCCGGCGGGCCCCCGCACCCTCTGGCTCGTCGTCGCCCTGCTGGTCCTGACGGCCGTCATGGTCGCCTCCGTCGCCTTCGGTTCCCGCGACGTGCCCTGGCCGGACGTCCGGGCGGCGCTCGGCGGGGCGGACGGGACCCTGGGGCAGGCGGCCGCCGCCAAGCGCGTCCCGCGCACCCTGCTGGCGGTGGTGGTCGGGGCGGCCCTCGCCCTCTCGGGCGCCGTGATGCAGGGCGTGACCCGCAACCCGCTGGCCGACCCGGGCATCCTCGGGGTCAACACGGGTGCCTCGCTGGCCGTGGTGACCGGCGTCGCCTTCTTCGGGCTGACCTCCCCGACCTCGTACATCTGGGTGGCCATCGCGGGGGCGGCGGCCTCCGCGCTCTTCGTCTACACCGTCGGCACCCTCGGCCGTGGCGGCGCCACCCCGCTGAAGCTGGCGCTGGCCGGCGCCGTCACCTCGGCGGCGTTCGCCTCGCTGGTCAGCGCGGTGATCCTGCCGCGCAACGACATCGCGGGCAGTTTCCGGCTCTGGCAGATCGGCGGCGTGGGCGGCGCCTCGTACGAACGCATCGGGCAGGTACTGCCCTTCCTGGTCGCGGGCTTCCTGCTCTGCCTGCTGTCGGCGCGCGCGCTCAACTCGCTCGCGCTCGGCGACGAACTGGCGGCCGGGCTCGGCGAACGCGTCGCCGTGGTCCGGGCGGTGGCCGCGCTCGGCGCCGTCCTGCTGTGCGGGGCGGCCACCGCCGTCGCCGGGCCGATCGCCTTCGTCGGCCTCGTCGTTCCGCACACCTGCCGGCTGCTCGTCGGCGTCGACCACCGCTGGCTGCTGCCGCTGTCCGTGCTGCTCGGCGCGGTCCTGCTGACCGCCGCCGACGTGGTCGGGCGGGTCGTGGCGCGGCCCTCCGAGATCGACGTGGGCATCGTGACGGCGCTGATCGGGGCGCCCTTCTTCATCTACATCGTCCGCCGACAGAAGGTGCGTGCCCTGTGAGCGCCCCCGTCCTCACCCGGCCCGGCGCCGCACCGGCCCCCGCCTCCGTGGCGGCCGCCACCCGCCGCCGCGTCCGGGGCGCCGCGCGCCGCCGCCTGATCGTGCTGGTGCTGGCCGTCCTCGTGGTCGCCGCCTTCGCCGTGACGCTGGTGGCCGGGCGCACCTACTACCCGCCGGCCGACGTGCTGCGGGTGATCCTCGGCGAGCAGGTGCCGGGCGCCTCCTTCACCGTGGGCGAGCTGCGGCTG
Source organism: Streptomyces diastaticus subsp. diastaticus (assembly GCF_011170125.1). Taxonomy (NCBI): domain Bacteria; kingdom Bacillati; phylum Actinomycetota; class Actinomycetes; order Kitasatosporales; family Streptomycetaceae; genus Streptomyces; species Streptomyces diastaticus. Next base: position 877,802 of record NZ_BLLN01000005.1, read on the forward strand.
CCGCGCGCGGTCCTCGCCCTGGTGGCCGGGTTCAGCTTCGGCCTGGCGGGCGTCACCTTCCAGACCATGCTGCGCAACCCGCTGGCCAGCCCGGACATCATCGGCATCAGCTCCGGGGCGAGCGCGGCCGCCGCCATCGCCATCGTCGCCCTCCACCTCGGCGAGGTGCAGGTCTCGGTCGTCGCCATCGCGGCCGGCCTCGGCGTCGCCCTGCTGGTGTACTCGCTGGCGTTCAAGGGCGGGGTCGCGGGCACCCGGCTCATCCTGATCGGCATCGGCATCTCCGCCATGCTCGACAGCGTCACCTCCTACGTGCTGTCCCAGGCCGCCGAATGGGACCTCCAGGAGGCGCTGCGGTGGCTGACCGGCAGCCTCAACGGCGCGACCTGGGACGAGGTCGTCCCGGCGACGGTCGCGGCGGCCGTCCTCACCCCGCTGCTGCTCGGGCAGGGCCGCAACCTGGCCGCGCTGCGACTGGGCGACGACACCGCCTCGGCGCTCGGCGTCCGCGTCGAGCGGACCCGGATCACCGTGATCGTCGCGGCCGTCGGGCTCATCGCCTTCGCGACGGCGGCGGCCGGGCCGATCGCCTTCGTGGCCTTCCTCTCCGGTCCGATCGCCGCCCGGATCGTCGGCGCGGGCGGCTCGCTGCTCGTCCCTGCCGCTCTCGTCGGCGCCCTGCTGGTCCTTGTCGCCGACTTCTGCGGCCAGTTCGCCTTCGGCGAGCGCTACCCGGTCGGCATCGTCACCGGTGTGCTCGGCGCCCCCTACCTCGTCCACCTGATCCTCCGCACCAACCGGGCGGGAGGCTCCCTGTGACCATCGAACACTCCCTGACCGCCGAGGAACTGACCCTCGGCTATGCCGACCGCACCGTCATCGACTCCCTCGACCTGGCGGTGCCGCCGGGACGGATCACGGTGATCGTCGGCGCCAACGCCTGCGGCAAGTCGACGCTGCTCAGGTCGATGTCCCGGCTGCTGGCGCCCCGCGCGGGCCGCGTACTGCTGGACGGCCGCGAGGTGCACCGCTTCCCGGCCAAGGAACTCGCGCGCACGATGGGACTCCTGCCGCAGTCGCCGCTCGCCCCGGAGGGCATCACCGTCTCGGACCTGGTCGGCCGGGGCCGCCACCCGCACCAGAGGGCCTTCTCCCGCTGGAGCCGGGAGGACGACGCGGCCGTGGCCTCGGCCCTGGAGGCGACGCGGACGGAGGAGCTGGCCGACCGCGCCGTGGACGAGCTCTCCGGCGGCCAGCGGCAGCGCGTCTGGATCGCCATGGCCCTGGCGCAGCAGACGGACCTGCTCCTGCTGGATGAGCCGACCACCTTCCTCGACGTGAGCCACCAGGTCGAGGTCCTGGACCTGCTGACCGACCTGAACGCCGCGCGCGGCACCACCGTCGTCATGGTCCTGCACGACCTCAACCTGGCCGCCCGGTACGCGGACCACCTGATCGCGCTGGCCGACGGCAGGCTGCACGCCCAGGGCACCCCGGCCGAGGTGCTGACCGAGGGGACCGCCCGCGCCGTCTTCGGCCTGGAGAGCCGCATCATCGAGGACCCCGTCTCGGGCCGCCCCCTGATGCTCCCCATCGGACGCCACCACGCGGCGGGCGCCACCGTCCAGGCCCGGACGGCCGTTGCGGCCCGGGCGGCGAGCGGCTGAGCCCCGCGCCGGTGCGCGGGCCCGTGAACGCGGTCCGCGCACCGGCCGGGAGCCCGAGGGCAGGAAGAAGGGACTGGCGCGCTCATTACCCACTGGTTATGCTCAGAGGAGCGCGGGCCGGACACCCGCGCGACAGCCCTGCGGTGGCCTGGTGACGCAGCCGCCGCCCACGGGGCATCTCCGCCGGTCGGTCCGGCAGCGGTACGTACGACGGTGTGGCCCGGGACAGGCCCGCCGCTCCTCCCCTCATCCGGGTGCGCCAGGCGCCCCGGCCGTCGTCACCCCTCATCCCAGGAGTCCTCGATGGACCGTCCTTCCCTGTCCCCCTCCGCGTCCTCCCCCGCCCTGCGCACCGTCGCCGTCGTCGGCCTCGGCACCATGGGGACGGGCATCGCCGAGGTGCTGGCCCGCGCCGGGCGCGAGGTCGTCGGCATCGACATCAGCGAGGCGCAGGCGGCGCTCGCCGTGACCGCGCTGGAGAACTCCACCGCCCGCGCCGTCTCCAAGGGCCGCCTCACCGAGGACGAACGGACCGACGCCCTCGCCCGGTTCCGCGTCTTCACCGACCTCCAGGCGGCGGCCGGCGCCGACCTGGTCGTCGAGGTCGTCCCGGAGTCGTACGAGGTCAAGCAGGGGCTCTTCCGGGACCTGGACGCGGTGGTCCGCCCGGACGCCATCCTCGCCACCGGCACCAACGCCCTGTCGGTGACCCGGCTCGCCGCCGAGTCGCGGTTCCCGGAGCGGGTGCTCGGGCTGCACTTCTTCAACCCGGCCCCGGCGATGAAGCTGGTCGAGGTGGTCTCCTCCGTGCTGACCTCCCCGGAGGCGGTCACCCGGGTCACCGAACTCGCCCACGAACTGGGCAAGGAGCCGGTGGCCGTCGGCGACCGGCCGGGCTTCGTCGCGGACGGTCTGCTCTTCGGCTACCTCAACCAGGCGGCCGCGATGTACGAGGCCAAGTACGCCTCGCGGGAGGACATCGACGCGGCCATGCGGCTGGGCTGCGGCCTGCCGATGGGACCGCTGGCGCTGCTCGACCTGATCGGCGTGGACACCGCCCGCACCGTGCTGGACGCGATGTACGCCGAGTCCCACGACCGGCTGCACGCTCCGGCCCCGGTCCTGCGGCAGCTCAGCGAGGCCGGGCTGACCGGCCGCAAGTCGGGGCGCGGCTTCTACACGTACGAGAGCCCCGGTTCGGCCACCGTCGTGCCGGACGCGCTGACGCCGCGCTCCGGCGAGGCGGGCCCGGTCCCGGGGCGCCCGGTCGGCTCGGTCGGTGTCGCCGGGTCCGGGACGATGGCGTCGGGCATCGCGGAGGTCTTCGCCAAGGCGGGGTACGCGGTGGTGCTCGCCGCCCGCGGCGAGGAGAAGGCCGGGAAGGCCAAGGCCAGGATCGCCAAGTCGCTGGACCGCTCGGTCGGGCGGGGCCGGATGACCGCCGAGGCGGCCGCCGCGACGCTGGCGCTGATCACTCCGGCGGGCTCGCTGGACGCCTTCGCGGAGGTGGACCTCGCCGTGGAGGCGGTCGCCGAGGACCTGGAGGTCAAGCGGCAGTTGTTCACCACGCTGGACAAGGTCTGCAAGCCGGGCGCGGTGCTCGCCACCACCACCTCCTCGCTGCCGGTGGTGGCCTGCGCGCGGGCCACCGGCCGTCCCGAGGACGTCGTCGGGATGCACTTCTTCAACCCGGCTCCGGCGATGAAGCTCGTCGAGGTGGTCCGCACCGTGCTGACCGCCGACGACGTGCACGCCACCGTCCGCGAGGTCTGCGCCAAGATCCGCAAGCACCCGGTGGACTGCGGCGACCGGGCCGGCTTCATCGTCAACGCGCTGCTCTTCCCGTACCTGAACAACGCGGTGAAGATGGTCGAGGAGCACTACGCATCGCTGGACGACATCGACGCCGCGATGAAGCTCGGCGGCGGCTACCCGATGGGGCCCTTCGAACTCCTCGACGTGGTGGGGCTCGACGTCTCGCTCGCCATCGAGCAGGTCCTGCACCAGGAGTTCCGCGACCCGGGCCTGGCCCCCGCCCCGCTCCTCGAACACCTGGTGGCCGCGGGCTGCCTCGGCCGCAAGTCGGGCCGGGGTTTCCGCGAACATGCCCGCCGCTGAGCCGGCCGGCCAGTGGGGCGGGCTGCTCGGCCGGGAGCGGGGCGCGGGCGGCGTCCCGCTCCCGGGCCGGGAGCGGGCCCAGGCGCCGATGGAGTACGTTCAAGGCATGGCCCAGCCCGCTGACTCCGTACGACGGACCACCCGAACCGCCCCAGCCGAAGCCCCGGAGAGTTCCGCCGGGAGCCGAGCGGCGGCGCAGCGCCTCAAGATGCGGCGCGAACTGTCGGCGGCGGCGATGGAACTCTTCGCCACCAAAGGGTACGAGGCGACGACGGTCGACGAGATCGCCGCGGCCGCCGGAGTCGCCCGCCGGACCTTCTTCCGCCACTTCCGCTCCAAGGAAGAGGCCATCTTCGCCGACCACGACGACACGCTGACGCGGGTGGAGGCGGTGCTCAACGCCGCTCCCCCGCACGAGCATCCGCTGGACACGGTCTGCCGGGGCATCAAGGAAGTCATGAAGATGTACGCGGGCCATCCGGAGATCTCGGTGGCGCGCTACCGGCTGACCCGCGAGGTGCCGACCCTCCGGGAGGCCGAGATCGCCTCGGTCGCCCGGTACGAGCGGCTGTTCACCCGGTACCTGCTGGGCCACTTCGACGAGCACGCCCACATGGACGGCAGCGACGACCCGCTGCTCGCCGAGGTGGCGGCCTCCGCGGTGGTGACCGCCCACAACCACGTCCTGCGGCGCTGGCTGCGGGCGGACGGCAATGGCGACGTGGAGAGCCAGCTCGACCACGCCTTCGGCATCGTCCGCAACACCTTCGGCAGCGGCATAGGGGCCGGCCGCAAAGGCGCGGTGGACGCCGAGCAGGCCGCCGCCGACCAGTCTCCGGCGGCCGGCGCCACCCGGCAGGACGAGGTGCTGGTGACGGTGGCCCGCACCGACGCACCGCTCGACGAGGTCATGCGGACCATCCGCGAGGCGCTCCAGCAGCCGGGGCGGTGAGCGAGGGCCCCGCCGGGGCCGGTGGGAGCGAGCCCGGTGGGCCGCGGCGCACGATGCCGCGGCCCACCGGGCTTCTTCGTGTCCGGCCTCGGTGCGGCTCTCGGCCGCCGGAGTGAACCTCGACGGCCGAAAGAGGTCATAACCGGCGTTTCCGGACCTGCTTGATCGATCATCGCTCATATGTGACCAACAGATTTCAAACGAGAGAAAATATTGGCACTCGGTGCCTTGTGCACTGTCACGCAGTGCCATACGTTGAGGGTGTCCGGGCGGCCGACGCACGCGTATCCCGCGTACACCGGCTGTCCCCGCGGTTCCCTCACCGTGCGCCCGGACGCCTGCGTCACAGGCACCCCGCGCTCACCGGCGCGGCCCGCACCACCGCACGACCCCACGCCGGACCGACGGCACACCACAGCAGTCCACGCCCCTCGCTCAGGGGTCCCTCACCCCTCAGCCCTCACTACGCCCTTCGCCGGAGGCACCACCGTGAAGGAAATCCTCGAAGCGATCCAGTCGCAGGACGCCACCTCGCAGGACTTCGCCGCACTGAAGCTCCCCGAGTCCTACCGGGGCGTCACCGTGCACAAGGACGAGACCGAGATGTTCGCCGGTCTTCAGACCCGCGAGAAGGACCCGCGCGAGTCGCTCCACCTCGACGACGTGCCCCTGCCCGAACTCGGCCCGGGCGAGGCCCTGGTGGCCGTGATGGCCTCCTCGGTCAACTACAACTCCGTCTGGACCTCGATCTTCGAGCCGCTCTCCACCTTCGGCTTCCTGGAGCGCTACGGCCGCGTCTCGGAGCTGACCAGGCGCCACGACCTGCCGTACCACGTCATCGGTTCCGACCTCGCGGGCGTCGTCCTGCGGACCGGGCCCGGTGTCAACGCCTGGAACCCGGGCGACGAGGTCGTCGCGCACTGCCTCTCGGTCGAGCTGGAGTCGAGTGACGGCCACAACGACACGATGCTCGACCCCGAGCAGCGGATCTGGGGCTTCGAGACCAACTTCGGCGGCCTCGCCGAGATCGCCCTGGTCAAGTCGAACCAGCTGATGCCCAAGCCGGACCACCTGAGCTGGGAGGAGGCGGCCGCCCCCGGGCTGGTCAACTCCACCGCCTACCGGCAGTTGGTCTCCCGCAACGGCGCCGGCATGAAGCAGGGCGACAACGTGCTGATCTGGGGCGCCAGCGGCGGCCTCGGCAGCTACGCCACCCAGTTCGCACTGGCCGGCGGCGCCACCCCGATCTGCGTGGTCTCCTCCCCCGAGAAGGCGGAGATCTGCCGGAGGATGGGCGCCGAGGCGGTCATCGACCGCAACGCCGAGGGCTACAGGTTCTGGAAGGACGAGCAGAACCAGGACCCGCGGGAGTGGAAGCGGTTCGGCAAGCGCATCCGCGAACTCACCGGCGGCGAGGACGTGGACATCGTCTTCGAGCACCCGGGCCGCGAGACCTTCGGCGCCTCGGTCTACGTCACCCGCAAGGGCGGCACCATCGTCACCTGCGCCTCCACCTCGGGATACAACCACGAGTACGACAACCGCTACCTGTGGATGTCGCTGAAGCGGATCATCGGCTCCCACTTCGCCAACTACCGCGAGGCGTGGGAGGCCAACCGCCTCATCGCCAAGGGCAAGATCCACCCGACCCTGTCGAAGGTCTACTCCCTGGAGGAGACCGGGCAGGCCGCCTACGACGTGCACCGCAACCTCCACCAGGGGAAGGTCGGCGTCCTCGCGCTGGCTCCCGAGGAGGGTCTCGGTGTGCGGGACCACGAGATGCGTGCCCAGCACCTCGACGCCATCAACCGCTTCCGGAACATCTGAGGTTCCCTCCATGACAGAGCGCCAGAAGGACCGGCCGTGGCTCATGCGGACGTACGCGGGCCACTCGACGGCGGAAGCGTCGAACGCGCTGTACCGCTCCAACCTCGCCAAGGGGCAGACCGGGCTCTCGGTCGCGTTCGACCTGCCGACGCAGACCGGCTACGACCCCGACCACATCCTCGCCCGCGGCGAGGTCGGCCGGGTGGGAGTCCCCGTCTCGCACCTCGGTGACATGCGGCGGCTGTTCCAGGACATCCCCCTGGAGCAGATGAACACGTCCATGACCATCAACGCCACCGCCATGTGGCTGCTGGCGCTCTACCAGGTGGTGGCCGAGGAGCAGGGAGCCGACATCACCCGGCTCTCCGGCACCACCCAGAACGACATCGTCAAGGAGTACCTGTCGCGCGGGACACACGTCTTCCCGCCCGGGCCGAGCCTCAGGCTCACCACGGACATGATCACGTACACCGTGGCCAACATCCCCAAGTGGAACCCGATCAACATCTGCAGCTACCACCTGCAGGAGGCGGGGGCCACCCCGGTCCAGGAGATCGCGTACGCCATGTCCACGGCCATCGCCGTGCTGGACGCCGTCCGCGACTCCGGACAGGTGCCCGAGGAGGAGTTCGGGTCGGTCGTCGCCCGGATCTCCTTCTTCGTCAACGCCGGCGTGCGCTTCGTCGAGGAGATGTGCAAGATGCGCGCCTTCGGCCGCATCTGGGACCACGTCACCCGCGAGCGGTACGGCATCGACAGCCCCAAGCAGCGCCGCTTCCGCTACGGCGTGCAGGTGAACTCGCTCGGGCTGACCGAGGCCCAGCCGGAGAACAACGTCCAGCGGATCGTCCTGGAGATGCTGGCCGTCACCCTCTCCAAGGACGCCCGCGCCCGCGCCGTGCAGCTGCCCGCCTGGAACGAGGCCCTGGGCCTGCCCAGGCCCTGGGACCAGCAGTGGTCCCTGCGCATCCAGCAGGTGCTGGCCCACGAGTCGGACCTGCTGGAGTACGAGGACATCTTCGCGGGGTCGCACGTCGTCGAGGCCAAGGTGTCCGGACTGGTCGAGGAGTGCTTCGCCGAGATCGAGCGCATCCAGGAGATGGGCGGCGCGATGGCCGCCGTCGAGTCGGGCTACCTCAAGTCGCAGCTCGTCTCCTCCCACGCGGAGCGCCGCGCCCGGATCGAGGCGGGCGAGGAGAAGATCATCGGCGTCAACTGCTACGAGACGACCGAGCCCAACCCCCTCACCGCCGACCTCGACACCGCGATCATGACCGTCGACCCGGCCAACGAGGCCCGCGTCGTCTCCGCCCTGCACACCTGGCGGGCCGAGCGCGACGAGGCCCGCGCGCAGGAGGCCCTGGAGGGGCTCAAGCGGGCCGCGGCCGGCACCGCCAACCTGATGCCGGCCACCCTGGAGTGCGCCCGCGCCGGGGTGACCACCGGCGAGTGGTCCTGGGCCCTGCGCGACGTCTTCGGCGAGTTCCGCGCCCCCACCGGGGTGTCCGGGGCACCGGTCGCCGTCACCGCCGAGGAGGGCTCACCGCTGGCGGCGGTGCGCGCCAAGGCCGACCGGACGGCGGCCGACCTCCACGTGGGCAAGCTCCGCCTGCTGGTCGGCAAACCCGGCCTGGACGGCCACTCCAACGGCGCGGAGCAGATCGCGGTCCGCGCCCGCGACGCCGGGTTCGAGGTGGTCTACCAGGGCATCCGCCTCACGCCCGAACAGATCGTGTCCGCCGCCGTCGCCGAGGACGTGCACTGCGTCGGCCTGTCGATCCTCTCCGGGTCGCACGCCGAACTCGTGCCGGACGTGCTCGCCCGGCTCCGGGAGTCGGGGGCCGCCGACATCCCGGTGGTCGTCGGCGGCATCATCCCCAACAGCGACGCCGAGGACCTGAAGGCGGCCGGTGTGGCCGCCGTCTTCACGCCCAAGGACTTCGGCATCACGGAGATCATCGGCCGTATCGTCGACGAGATCCGCCTCGTGAACAAGCTCGACCCTCTGGAGGTCCCCGCATGACGACCGTCAACCGGCTCCGGCCGCGCCGCTCCTGCCTCGCCGTCCCCGGCTCCAACCCGCGCTTCCTGGAGAAGGCCCAGGGCCTCGCCGCCGACCAGGTCTTCCTCGACCTGGAGGACGCCTGCGCGCCGCTGGCCAAGGAGGGCGCCCGGCACACCATCGTCGACGCGCTGAACAACGGCGACTGGACCGGCAAGACCCGCGTCGTGCGCGTCAACGACTGGACCACCCACTGGACCTACCGCGACGTGGTGACGGTCGTCGAGGGCGCCGGAGCCAACCTCGACTGCATCATGCTGCCGAAGGTGCAGGACGCTCAGCAGGTCGTCGCCCTGGACCTGCTGCTCACCCAGATCGAGAAGACGATGGGCTACGAGGTCGGCCGGATCGGCATCGAGGCCCAGATCGAGAACGCCAAGGGCCTGGTCAACGTCGACGACATCGCCGGCTCCTCGCCGCGCCTGGAGACCATCGTCTTCGGCCCGGCCGACTTCATGGCCTCGATCAACATGAAGAGCCTGGTCGTCGGCCAGCAGCCGCCCGGCTACCCGGCCGACGCCTACCACTACATCCTGATGCGCATCCTGATGGCCGCCCGCACCCACGACCTCCAGGCGATCGACGGGCCCTTCCTCCAGATCCGCGACGTGGACGCCTTCCGCGAGGTGGCGGGCCGCTCGGCCGCCCTCGGGTTCGACGGCAAGTGGGTGCTGCACCCCGGACAGGTCGACGCCGCCAACGAGATCTTCTCGCCCTCCCAGGACGACTACGACCACGCCGAGCTGATCCTGGACGCGTACGACTGGTGCACCTCGGAGGAGGGCGGCAAGAAGGGCTCGGCGATGCTCGGCGACGAGATGATCGACGAGGCCAGCCGCAAGATGGCCCTGGTCATCGCGGGCAAGGGGCGCGCCGCCGGGATGACCCGTACCTCCAAGTTCGAAGCGCCGGAGGGCTGAGCCGTGCAGTTCGGACGCACGTACGAGGAGTTCGAGGTCGGCGCGGTCTACAAGCACTGGCCGGGAAAGACGGTCACCGAGTACGACGACCACCTCTTCTGCCTGCTGACCATGAACCACCACCCGCTCCACATGGACAGCCACTACGCCGAGTCCACGACGGACTTCGGCAGGAACGTGGTGGTCGGCAACTACGTCTACTCCCTGCTGCTCGGCATGTCGGTGCCCGACGTCTCGGGCAAGGCCATCGCCAACCTGGAGATCGAGTCGCTGCGCCACGTCGCGCCGACCTTCCACGGCGACACGGTCTACGGAGAGACGACGGTGCTGGACAAGACCCCGTCCCGCTCCAAGAGCGACCGCGGCATCGTGTACGTGGAGACCAAGGGCTACAAGCAGGACGGCACCCTGGTCTGCATCTTCCGCCGCAAGGTGATGGTCCCCACCGAGACGTACATCAAGGAGCGCGGCGGCGAGCAGCCCGGCCGCCCGGAGCTGAAGGCACAGGAGAAGTAGTCATGAGCCGACTCGCCCAGACCCACGGCCTCACCGACATCCAGCAGGAGATCCTCTCCACGGTCCGTGACTTCGTGGACAAGGAGATCATCCCGGTCGCCACCGAGCTGGAGCACCGCGACGAGTACCCCACCCAGATCGTCGAGGGACTGAAGGAGCTCGGCCTGTTCGGGCTGATGATCCCCGAGGAGTACGGGGGGCTGGGCGAGTCCCTGCTCACGTACGCGCTGTGCGTGGAGGAGATCGCCCGCGGCTGGATGTCGGTCTCCGGCATCATCAACACGCACTTCATCGTCGCGTACATGCTCAAGCAGCACGGCACGCGGGAGCAGCGGGAGCACTTCCTGCCGCGGATGGCCACCGGCGAGGTCCGGGGCGCCTTCTCGATGTCGGAGCCGGCGCTCGGCTCGGACGTCTCGGCGATCTCCACCAAGGGCGTCAAGGTGGGCGACGAGTACGCGCTCACCGGCCAGAAGATGTGGCTGACCAACGGCGGGTCCTCCACCCTGGTGGCGGTGCTCTGCCGCACCGACGAGGGGCACCCCGAGGGCACCGCCCCCCACAGGTCCATGACGACCTTCCTGGTGGAGAAGGAGCCCGGTTTCGGCGAGGTCCGGCCCGGTCTCACCATCCCCGGCAAGATCGAGAAGATGGGCTACAAGGGTGTCGACACCACCGAGATGATTTTGGACGGACTGCGCATTCCGGCCAATCGTGTGCTCGGCGGCACCACCGGCCGAGGGTTTTACCAAATGATGGACGGTGTCGAGGTCGGGCGGGTCAACGTGGCCGCCCGCGGCTGCGGCGTCGCGCAGCGCGCGTTCGAGCTGGGCGTCTCCTACGCCCAGCAGCGGCACACCTTCGGCAAGGCGATCGCCCAGCACCAGGCGATCCAGTTCAAGCTCGCCGAGATGGCCACCAAGGTCGAGGCGGCCCATGCGATGATGGTGAACGCGGCTCGCAAAAAGGACTCCGGGGAACGAAACGACCTGGAGGCGGGTATGGCGAAGTACCTGGCGTCGGAATACTGCAAGGAAGTCGTGGAGGACGCCTTCCGCATCCACGGCGGGTACGGCTTCTCGAAGGAGTACGAGATCGAGCGCCTGTACCGCGAGGCGCCGATGCTGCTGATCGGCGAGGGAACCGCCGAAATCCAGAAAATGATCATCGGCAGGAGGCTCTTGGAGGAGTACCGTTTGCAGGGTTGATTGTCCTGTTTGGGGGATTTTTTCGAGAAGAAGATCACACCTGACCGGCACTCTTCAGCCGTCGACTCCGGTTCCTGGCTTGGCCAGTTGTGGTCGCCACCCGATACCATCCCCGGAAAGCCGCCGTCCCCCGTTGCAGCGCGGCATCATCCGCTACGAAGGTCATCCATGCCCCACAGCCAAAACACTGCACCGCGCGGCTCGGTCCGCCTTGCGCGCGGGGCATCGCCGTGGCTCCTGCCGACCGTCGCCACCGCAGCCGTCAGCCTGGTCCGCTCGCGCCGTTCCAAGCGCGCCGCGGCCCTGGCGGTGCCCGCCACCGCACTGGCGGCGGGCATGCTGTGGTTCTTCCGCGACCCGGAGCGCGAGATCGCTCCGGGCCGGGTCATCTCCCCGGCCGACGGTGTGGTGCAGAGCATCATGCCGTGGAAGGACGGGCGTACCCGTGTCGCCATCTTCATGAGCCCGCTGAACGTCCACGTCAACCGCGCGCCGCTGGCCGGCACGGTGACCTCCGTCGAGCACGTGCCCGGCGGTTTCGTTCCCGCGTTCAACAAGGAGAGCGAGAACAACGAGCGCGTCGTCTGGCACTTCGACACCGAGCTGGGCGACATCGAGATGGTGCAGATCGCCGGCGCGGTCGCGCGGCGCATCGTGCCCTACGTCCCACAGGGCACGAAGGTGGAGCAGGGTGAGCGCATCGGGCTGATCCGCTTCGGGTCCCGCGTCGACATCTACCTCCCCGAGGGTGTCGAAGTCGACGTGGAGGTCGGCCAACCCACGACTGCGGGGGTGACTCGCATTGACCGTGTCTGACTCAGATACCCAGGCGGGCTGGGTGCCCGAGGCCGACGAGGAGGACGACAGCGGCGAGGAGATGCCGCTGTCGATGCGCCTGTCGATAGCCGACACCCTGACTCTGGGCAACGCCACGTGCGGGTTCATGGCGGTGTACTTCACCACCACCGGCATCCTCATCCCGCACCTGACCGGCAGCGACGAGAGCGGCATGGCGCGGCACTCCGCCGCCACCGCCGTGATCCTGATGCTCTGCGCGGCGGTCTTCGACCTCTTCGACGGGCTGGTGGCGCGCAAGCTCCGCTCCTCGCCGATGGGCGCCGAGCTGGACAACCTCTCGGACCTGATCAGCTTCGGCCTGGCACCGGCGTACTTCGTGCTGGTGTACGGCATGGTGGCGGACGACGCCCACCAGCGGGTGGCGGCGCTCGGCGCGGTCGTGGTGCTGCTGGCGGTGGTGCTGAGACTGGCCCGGTTCTCCTGCGTGACCTTGAAGGACGGCATGTTCCAGGGCATGCCGAGCCCCTTCGGGGCGCTCACGGTGGTCTCCATCGTGCTCCTGGAGCTTCCCTTCGTGGCGACGCTGCTGGCGATCGTCGGGACGGCCTGGCTGATGGTGAGCCGGGTCGAGTACCCGAAGCCGCGGGGCCCCCTCGCGGTGGCCATGCTGAGCTGGATCGTGGCCGCGATGGGTCTGCTGGCCGCCTGGGCGTTCGAGGCCCCCGGCGGGCAACTGCTCCTGCAGACCGGTTGCGCGCTCCAGCTCGTGCTGGGCGCGGTCATCCCGCTCTTCGCCACGGCCCGCCGGGTGAACAACTTCCGCGACAACCGCCGCGAGGCGCGGGCGGCACAGCTGCCGTAGTGGATGACGCGCGGGACGCGACGTGAGAGGGGCCCCGGACCGGGAACGGTCCGGGGCCCCTCTCACGTCGTGGCGCCAGGTTCCCTGCCACGCCGTCTCCGCCCATGCCGACGGCACCCGGCCACCCGGCGTCCGTGGGAAGTGCCCGGCCGCCGGGCGCCGGGGGGGCTCGCGAGGCCGGGCCGGTGCGGCCGGTACCCGAGGGCGGCCGAGCTCCCGGTGTGCCGTGCCGAGGGCGCGAACGGGCCCGGAGCCGGTGCCCGGCTCTCCCGTCTCCGTACCGGCGGGCGGGGAGGCGAGGGGGCTGTGACCGTCGTGCACTCGCCGCGGGCCGTTCCGCCGCTCGCGCGTGGGACGGCCCGGCCGGGGCTCGGGCCGGAGTGTCCTCTCCCCCGCCGGCCGTCCGGTGCGCGTGGCCGATCGGCGGCTCGTCTCCCGCAGTGTTCGTCGGCAGCACCCGGGCGGGCCGTGCCGCGCGCTCCTCGCCCGGCTCGGCGTTCCTCGCCCGGCTCGGCCGGAGCCGGCGTCCCGGCCCCGGCCGGCGGCGAGGCTCAGGTCAGGAAGTCCTCGGCCAGTCGCTCCGCGAGCCGTTCCAGCAGGGGGCCCGCCTCGCTGAAGCAGCGTTCGGGGTCCGGCTCGATGTCAAGGAGGGCGTAGGCGCGGCGGATGCCGGCCTGCCGGAGGGCATCGGTGCCGAGGGCCAGGCGGCCGCAGACGGCCACCGTGTCGACGCCCCGGGCACGCGCCGCGGCGGCGACCCCGGCCGGGGCCTTGCCGTGCAGGGTCTGGGCGTCGAGTGAGCCCTCGCCCGTGATCACGAGGTCGGCGCGGTCCAGGGCCGCGGCGAAGCCGAGGACCTCGAGCATCACCTCGATACCGGGACGGAAGCGGGCGCCGAGGCCGACCAGGGCTGCGAAGCCGACTCCGCCGGCCGCTCCGGCGCCGGGCGCCTCGGCCGCCTCGGCGACGCGGCCGCCCAGGGAGTCGGCAAGGACGCCGACGTAGTGGGTGAGGGCGGCGTCGAGGGTGCGTACGTCGTCCTCGTCGGCGCCCTTCTGCGGGCCGTAGACGGCGGCGGCGCCCTTGGGGCCGGTCAGCGGGTTGTCGACGTCCCCGGCGAGGACCAGGTCGATCCCGGGCAGCCGCGGGTCCAGTCCGCTCAGGTCGGCCCGGGCCAGGTCGGCGAGGGCCGCGCCACCGGGGCCGACCGGGGTGCCGTCGGCGGTGAGCAGGCGGGCGCCGAGCGCGCTCAGCATGCCCGCGCCGCCGTCGGTGGTGGCGCTGCCGCCGACTCCGAGGACGAGGGTGCGGGCGCCCGCGTCCAGGGCGGCGGCGATCAGCTCGCCGCAGCCGCGCGTGGTGGCGGTGAGCGGTGCGAGGACGCCGTCGGGGAGGTGCTGGAGCCCGGACGCCTCGGCCAACTCCACGACGGCGGTACTGTCCCGCAGGGCCCAGGCGGCGGTCACCCGGCCGCCGGTGGGCCCGGTCACCTCCCGGGTGTGCCGGGTGAACCCGGCGGCGACGGCGGCGGCGACCGTGCCGTCCCCTCCGTCGGCGACCGGCAACGCCTCCACGGCGGTGCCGGGCCGGGCGCGGTCCAGCCCGGCGGCGACGTGTTCGGCGACCTCGACGGCGGTCAGCGAACCCTTGAACTTGTCAGCGGCGATCAGCACACGTGCGTGTGCCGTGCGGCGAGTGTCAGCCACCCGTTGCATCCCCTTGCTCATCGGGCCTTGCCTCGGCAAGGCGGTCGCGCCGCTGCGACACTAACCCCCCGACCGGGCCGCTGCCCAGGCCACCGGGGTGATCCCGCGGTTCCGGCGGTGGTTCAGCGGACGCGCTCGACGCGGCGCTCGTCCCAGACCGGTTCGCTCGTCTCCCGCAGGCGGCCGTCGGAGCCGAAGACCAGGTAGCGGTCGAAGGAGCGGGCGAACCACCGGTCGTGGGTGACCGCGAGGACCGTCCCGTCGTACGCCTCCAGGCCGTCCTGGAGGGCGTCGGCGCTCTCCAGGTCGAGGTTGTCGGTGGGCTCGTCCAGGAGGAGCGCGGTGGTGCCGGCCAGTTCCAGCAGGAGGATCTGGAAGCGGGCCTGCTGGCCGCCGGAGAGGCGGTCGAAGCGCTGCTCGGCCTGGAGGGTCAGCTCGTAGCGGCGCAGTACCGAGTGGGCGGCGCCCCGGTCGTGGGCGTGCTCGGTCCACAGGATGTCGAGCAGGGTCCGCCCGTGCAGCTCGGGATGGGCGTGGGTCTGGGCGAAGTGGCCGGGGACCACGCGGGCGCCGAGCCGCCAGGTGCCGGTGTGGGCGACGTCCTCGCCGGCGAGCAGGCGCAGGAAGTGCGACTTGCCGGAGCCGTTGGAGCCGAGCACGGCGACCCGCTCGCCGTAGAAGACCTCCAGGTCGAACGGCTGCATGAGACCGGTCAGCTCCAGCCGCTCGCAGGTCAGCGCCCGGACGCCGGTGCGGCCGCCGCGCAGCCGCATCCGGATGTCCTGCTCACGCGGCGGCTCGGGCGGCGGCCCGGCCTCCTCGAACTTGCGCAGCCTGGTCTGCGCGGCGGCGTACCGGGAGGCCATCTCGTGGCTGACGGCGGCGGCCTGGCGGAGGTTGACCACCAGCTTCTTCAGCTGGGTGTGCTTCTCGTCCCAGCGGCGGCGCAACTCCTCGAAGCGTGCGAACCGCTGCTTGCGCGCCTCGTGGTACGTGTCGAACCCGGCACCGTGCACCCAGACGTCGGCCCCGGCGGGCCCCGGCTCGACGCTGACGATCTTCTCGGCGGAGCGGGCCAGCAGTTCGCGGTCGTGGGAGATGAACAGCACCGTCTTGCGCGTCTGGCGGATCTGCTCCTCCAGCCAGCGCTTGCCGGGGACGTCGAGGTAGTTGTCCGGCTCGTCGAGGAGCAGGACCTCGTCCTGACCGCGCAGCAGGTACTCCAGGACGAGGCGTTTCTGCTCGCCGCCGGAGAGGCTGCGCACCTGGCGCCACTGGGCGCGCTCGTAGGGGATGCCGAGGGCGGCGGTGGTGCACATGTCCCAGAGGGTCTCGGCCTCGTACCCCTGCACCTCCGCCCAGTCGGCGAGGGCCTGGGCGTACGCCATCTGCGCCGCCTCGTCGTCCACGGTCATGACGGCGTGTTCGGCCCGGTCGACGGCGGCCGCCGCCGCCCGCAGGCGGGGCGGGGCCACGGAGACCAGCAGGTCGCGGACGGTGCGCTCGTCGCGGACGCTACCGACGAACTGGGGCATCACGCCGAGTCCGCCGCTGACGGTGACGGTGCCGCCGTGCGGCTTCAGCTCACCGGAGACGATCCGCAGCAGCGTGGTCTTCCCGGCGCCGTTCGGGCCGACCAGGGCGTAGGCGGCGCCCTCGGGCACCCGGAACGACACGTCGCCCAGCAGAGTGCGCCCGTCGGGCAGGTCGTACTCCAGGTGCGCCACTTCGAGATGTCCCATGCGGGGCATCCCATCAGCAGCGACGGCCCGCGGGCAAACGAGTTCCCCGGACCCCTGGAGGCCGAACGGAGTCCGCGGCGTCGAACAGGGACGTGTCCCCGGTGCGGCTCGTCTCCCTCCTCCGGGCGAACCGCTCCGATGAGGCTTGCCCGAGCCCGCCACCGCCTCGAAGGATCATCCCGCTCGACCCTTCTCCGCACCCCTCATCCGGAAAGAGGCACTGTGCCCGCTCTCGTCCGTACCGCCCTCCTGTCCACCGGCGCCGCCGCCTCGGCACTCGCGCTGGCCCTCTCCGGCGCGGCACCGGCCGCCGCTCTCCCGTACCCCGACCGGGACCTGGTCAACAAGACCGACGGCGGCCGGCTCGCCCTGTACGCCGACAGCACCGCGGAAGGGGCCACCGCCATCACGCTGCGCGACCCCGTGTACCGGTACCGCACGGAGGCGTGGCACGGCGAACGGACCGTCGTGAACGGTACGGTGCACTTCACCCTGCGGAACAAGGCGGCGGACAAGTGTCTCCAGCCGGCCACCGCGGAGGCCGCCCGCAAGACCAGGATCGTGGTCAGGAGCTGCGACGGCTCGCGGCTCCAGAGCTGGGCCCTCCACCCGGAGCGCGTCGGCGGGGCCGACACCGGGTGGTGGATGTGGCGCCCGTCGGTCAACAAGGACGTCGCCATGACGCTCGACCGGTACAACGACGGCGCCTGGGCGACCCTTCACCTGGACACCGCCTACCCGTCGAACGACCGGCTGTGGAAGCTCGGCGGCAACGACGCGCCCTGGCAGTGACCATCCCGCCCCGCCGCCGCGCCCCCGCAGCGACCGTGCCCGACGGGGGCGCGGCGGCGGGGCGGCGGGGCGGCGGCCGAGCACGGGGCGCGCCTGGTCGTCGTCAACGCCGAACCCGCCCCCTACGACGCGCTCGCCGACGAAGTGGTCGGGGAGCCGATCGGCACGGCCCTGCCGGAACTGCTGCGGGGGCTGCGGGGCTGACGGTCGCCGCGCGGGCACGTGGACGACCGCGACCGTCAGTGACTCGGTGGGGCGACCGGGGAGCGCCCGACGCCGCCGGGGGCACGGCCGGGGCCGGCGGCCGGCCCTACGGCAGGGGCCGCGCCCTGGACCCCCGGGGCTCGTCGAGGCGCGGCAAGGCGCCGCACCTTCGTCACCCGCGCGCCGGCCGGGGCCGGCGGCGGCCAGGGGTCCGCCGCTGCGCGAGGGCCCCGCCCTTGGCCGGCCGGGGCGCGCGCCGCCGGCCCGAGCGGGCCCGGGGCCCCGCGCCCGGGCTGCATCCGGCGGGGCCCCGCGGCAGCCTGCCCGGGGGGGGCGGGAGGGGCTGAGCGAGGTTCAGGACAGGGCCGCTGTGGTGGCGTACCCCTCTCCGCGCTCGTGGGCCAGCAGGGCACGTTTGCGGTCGATGCCGCCGCCGTAGCCGGTCAGGGAGCCGCTCGCGCCGATGACCCGGTGGCAGGGGACGATGATGCCGAGCGGGTTGCGGCCGTTGGCGAGGCCGACGGCGCGGGAGGCGCCCGGACGGCCCAGCGCCTCGGCGAGCTGGCCGTAGGTCCGCGTCCGGCCGTACGGGACGGTGCGGAGCTGCTCCCAGACCGAGCGCTGGAACGGGGTGCCGTCGAGGCGCAGTTCGAGGTCGAAGTCGGTGCGGGTCCCGGCGAAGTACGCGGCGAGCTGGTCGGCGGCCTCGCCGAACGGGCTGTCGTCGCGCGGGCCGAACTCCTCCTGGGCGGGCCGGTGGCGCTGCCCGGCCATGTAGAGCCCGCTGAGGACGCCGCCGGTGGCGACCAGGGTGAGCGGACCGCAGGGGCTGTCGACGACGGTGTGGCAGCGGGCGGCGGACGGGGCGGTTGCCGGGGTGCTGGTCATGGCGGTGCTCCGGTGGGTGTGGTCGCGGTCAGGCGGGCAGGAGGTTGATCGGGTGGTCGTCGGTGGACCACAGGTACTGCACGGCGTACGCCCGCCAGGGTCGCCAGTCCGCGGCGCGGGCGGTCAGTCCGCCGGGAGCGCCCGGCAGGCCGAGGCGCTCGGCGGCGCGGCGCACTCCGAGGTCGGTGGCGGGGAAGGCGTCGGGGTCGCCGAGGGCGCGCATGGCGATGATCTCCACCGTCCACGGACCGAAACCGGGCAGCGCCAGCAGCCGGGCGCGTGCCTCGTCCCAGTCCTCCTCGGGGCCGAGCCGGAGCGAGCCTTCGGCGAGGCGGGCCACCAGCGTGGTCAGGGTGGCGCGGCGGCTGCGGGGCATGGCGAGCTGCTCGGGGTCGAGTCCGGCGAGGTCGGCGGGGCGCGGGAAGAGGCGGGTGAGCCCGCCCGCCGGGTCCTCGACGGGGCTGCCGTACGCGGTGGCGAGGCGGGCGGCGTGGGTGCGGGCGGCGGCGGTGGAGACCTGCTGGCCGAGGACGGCCCGGACGGCGAACTCGGCGGCGTCGACGGTGCGCGGGACGCGGCGGCCGGGGGCCCGGGCGACGTGGGGGGCGAGGGTCGGGTCGGCGGCGAGCCGCTCGTCCACCGCCTCCGGGTCGGCGTCGAGGTCGAGCAGGCGGCGGCAGCGGCTGATGGCGAGGGTGAGGTCCCGCAGGTCGGTGAGGGCCAGGCGGCAGGCGATGTGGCCGGGTGCGGGGGCGAGCGTGGCGATGCCCGGGCCGTGCGGCAGGTCGAGTGTGCGGCGGTAGGCACCGTCGCGCCACTCCTCGACGCCGGGGACGGCGGTGGCGGCGAGGTGCCCGAAGACGTTGTCCGGGGTGAAGGGGGTGCGCAGCGGGAGCCGCAGCGAGACCGCGCCGGGTGCCGGGTCGCCGCCGGGGCCCGGCACGGCGCGGGTGCGGGCGCGCAGTTCGGTCGGGGAGAGCGCGTACACCTCGCGCACCGTGTCGTTGAAGGTGCGGACCGAGGAGAAGCCGGCGGCGAAGGCGATGTCGGCCATCGGCAGGGTGGTCGTCTCGACCAGCAGCCGGGCGGTCTGGGCGCGCTGGGCGCGGGCCAGGGCGAGCGGCCCGGCCCCGAGTTCCGCGCGAAGCTGCCGCTCGATCTGGCGGGTGCTGTAACCGAGTCGGGCGGCGAGGCCGGGGACGCCCTCGCGGTCGACGGTGCCGTCGGCGATGAGCCGCATGGCGCGGGCGACGGCGTCGGCGCGCTGGTTCCACTCGGGCGAACCCGGGGTGGTGTCCGGGCGGCACCGCTTGCAGGCCCGGAACCCGGCCTGCTGGCAGGCGGCGGCGCTGGGATGGAACACCATGTTGCGCGGCTTGGGCGGCACGGCGGGGCAGCTGGGGCGGCAGTAGATGCCGGTGGTCAGCACGGCGGTGAAGAACCAGCCGTCGAACCGGGCGTCCTTCGACCGCACGGCCCGCACGCAGCGCTCGGTGTCGGTGTACATGACTCCAGCATCCTCGCTCCCCGGGGTGGGGCGCTGGCGAGAATCCGACATCAGCGTCCGGTGCCGCCGGCCGTCCCGCCGGACTTCGGGGCGGCGCGGTTCCGGCCGTCCGGCGGAACCGGTGGTGTGAACGGGGAGGTGACCGGTTGACGTACGCCGGGAGGCGGGGCCCGGCGGGCGCCGGGAAACTGATTCCGCGTCCCGCAGACCGCTGCGGAGGGTGCCGCGTCCCTGGTGAACCGGTGTTCCGGCGCTCCGCGAGGGCACCCACGCGGCGGCCGGCTCCGCCACCCGGGCGAGCTGCCCCGCATCGGCAGCCAGGCACGATCGTTGAAGCGCTGCCCCCATTGTTTCTTTTTCGCCGAAAGACCACGCATGTCTCACTCCACCGCCACCGGTCTCCCCAGCGCCCCGCCCGCGGAGTCCCGCCGGACCTCGCTCGGTGTCTTCCTCCCCTCCGGCCTGCCCGGCGTCCATCGGTACGTCGAGGCGCTGGCCCCCGCGCTGCCCCCCGGGCAGGACGGTTTCTTCGAGATCGGCGTCCCGCACGCGGAAGCGGTCTACGACGGCCCGCTCATCCGGGCCGTCTACCGCCAGGCCCTGCGGGACGGCGCCACGATGGCGGACCTCCTGCGGACCGTGGAGCACGCGGCCAGGCACGCGCCCGTGGTGGTGATGAGCTACTGGGAGCCGGTGCGGCGGTACGGCCCGGAACGGACGGCGCTGGCACTCGCGGAGGCGGGCGCGGACGGCGCCATGATCGTCGACCTGCCCGCGGCGGCGGCGCCCGCCTGGCACGAGAGCGCCGCGCGGGCGGGCATCACGGCACCGCGCTTCGCCGCTCCGGACCTGCCCGACGCCGACCTGTGCCACCTCGCCCGGCTCGCCTCCGGGTGGCTCTACGCCCCCGCCAGCACCGCCCCCACCGGCTACCGGGGCCCGCTCGACCTGTGCGGCCTGGGGGCGGCCGTGCGGCGGCTGCGCACGGTGACGCCGCTGCCGGTGATGGCGGGCGTCGGCATCTCCACCCCCGCCCTCGCGGCGGCGGTCTCCCCCGTGGTCGACGGCATCGTCGTCGGCAGCCCCGTGCTGCGCGCCCTGGCCGCCGATCCCGACGAGGCTCCCGCCCTGGTCGAGCGATTCGCCCGGGCGGTCTGCGCCGAGGAGCAGCCGGTGCTGCCGGTGTGACGTGAGCCCGTACGCGATGGCGTACGGGGTCCCGTCGGCGGTGTCCGGGAGAAGGGCCGCGAGCCCCCGGGTCTCGCGGCCTCCTCGCCCGGTGCGGCGGGCGGGGCGTCAGGCGGGGGCGGCGAGGTGGAGTTCGGTGCCGCTGCCCCGGACGCCTTCGGCGGCGGCCTCGGTCAGGGCCGGGCCGGTGATGATGGCGTCGAAGTCGGAGAGGGAGGCGACGCGGTACTTGCCGAACTTGGAGGAGCCGGCCACCAGGACGGCGCTGCGGGAGCACTCCAGGGCGGCCCGCTTCACCTCGACCTCGGCGTCGGCCGGCGACGCCCGCGCCACCCCCGCCTCCGGGCCGGGCGCCCGGGCCGTCGTCCACCCGCGCTCCCGGCACGCCACGGCCGTCTCCTGCCTGCCGCCGTGGTCGCGGCGGAGCGCCGTCCCGCCACTCACCCCGTACTTCGTGATGCGGGTCGGCCAGACGCCCCTGCTGCCGCACGCCGCGCCCGGTGACGCCGGGCAGGCGAGGGAACGGGAACGGCAGGACCACGGCCCGGTCGTCTCCGGCGGCTCGGTCCGCGCGGCGGTCGACGCCGCCGTCGGACTGGAGGAGGTCTGCGCCCCGGTGCTCGCCCTCGGCGACCGACCGGCCCGCCTGCCGACCGAGGAGGAGGCCGGGGAGCCGGCCGGGCGGTACGGGTCCTGCTGGGGGGGGGAGTGAGTACGCCTCGCCGGGCGGCCCGGACGCCTGGGAACGGCGTACGGGGAGGGCAGGGCCGCCCTCGGTCCTCTCCCGGGCGCCACGGGCGGTCACGGCGTGGTGGCGGCAGGCTGCGGGGAACTCGGGGCCTGCCCGGGTGACGCTGCCCTCGACCGGCGTCGGTTCCGTCACGGCGTGAGGGCCACCGGTCCGTCCTCAGGCGCCCGCCCGGCCGCCGGCGGTGGGGCGGCCCAGATGGCGCCAGACCGCCTTGGCGGCGTTGTGCCCGGACATGCCGTGGACGCCGGGGCCCGGCGGGGTGGCCGAGGAGCAGAGGAAGACGGCGGGGTGCGGGGTGGTGTGCGGGGAGAGGGTCAGCCTCGGGCGCAGGAGGAGCTGGAGGCCGGAGGCGGCGCCGCAGGCGATGTCCCCGCCGACGTAGTTGGCGTTGCGGGCGGCCAGTTCCGGCGGCCCGGCGGCGGCGCGGGCGAGGACCCGGTCGCGGAAGCCGGGGGCGTACTCCTCCAGGCGGCGTTCGACGGCGTCGGTGAGGTCGCCGGTCCAGCCGTTGGGGACGTGGCCGTAGACCCAGAGGACGTGTTTGCCCTCCGGGGCGCGGGTCGGGTCGGCGAGGCTCGGCTGGACCGTGATGAGGAAGGGCGGGGACGGCGGCCGGCCCTCGCGGGAGACGGCCCGCAGCGCGGCGCCGATCTCCCCGGCGTTCGCGCCGAGGTGGACGGTGGTGGCGCGGCGGGCGTCCGGCGAGGTCCAGGGGACGGGGCCGTCCAGGGCGTAGTCGAGCTTGAAGACACCGGCGCCGTAGCGGTAACCGGCGTAGTGGTCGCCGAGGCCGGCGATGCGGGCGAGCGCGGTGGGCGAGGTGTCGAAGACGTAGGCGCGGGCCGGTGGCAGGTCGTCGAGGCGCTTGACCTCGTAGCCGGTGTGGAGGGTGCCGCCGTGGTCGGTGAGGAGTCCGGCGAGGGCGTCGGAGATCGCCTGCGAGCCTCCCCGGGCGACCGGCCAGCCCCGGGCGTGCGCGGCCAGGGCGAAGACCAGGCCGACGGCGCCGGTGCCGACACCGCTGAGCGGCGCCATGATGTGGCCGACCAGTCCGGCGAACAGCGTGCGGGCGCGCTCGTCCCGGAAGCGGCGCAGCAGCAGGGCGGCCGGGGGCAGGCCGGCCAGGCCGAAGCGGGCGAGGGTGAGCGGGTCGCGGGGCAGGGCGGTGGACGGCAGCCCCATGAAGTCGCGGAAGAGCGTCTGCCAGTGGGGCAGCAGTGGACTGACGAGCCTGCGGTACGCGGCGGCGTCCCGGGGCCCCAGGGAGGCGGCGCTCTCGCCGACGGAGCGGGCCAGCACGGCTGCCGGGCCGCCGTCGAGGAAGGGGTGGGCCATGGGCAGTGCGGCGTGCAGCCAGCGCAGCCCGTACCGCTCCAGGGGCAGGGCGTCGAAGGCCGGGGAGGTGACGCCGAGGGGATGCGCGGCGGAGCACGGGTCGTGGCGGAAGCCGGGCAGCGTCAGCTCCTCGGTGCGCGCTCCCCCGCCGATGCCCTCGGCGGCCTCGAAGACGGCGACGTCCAGGCCGCGCCGGGCCAGCTCGACGGCGGCGGTCAGCCCGTTGGGCCCGGAGCCTACGACGACGGCATCGTGCAGCGTGGGCATGCGCAGACTCCTTGGTCGGCCGGGCCGGGCGTACCAGGATATGCGCGTGCGCCCGGCACGGGGCCGCCGGTACGGTGCCGTCGGGCCGGACCGGGCCCCGGCTGCGGCTTCGCTCCGGCTGAGCCACCCCTGCGGAGAGGACGCCATGACGGGGACGGGGAACGGGCCGCGCGGCGGCGAGGGGGCGGAGTGCGGCGACGGCGCGCCGGTGGCCTGGGAGCCGGTCGTCCGGATGGCCGAGGCGCTCACGGCGGTCCCCGGCGTCCGCGGTGTGCTCCTCGGCGGCAGCCGGGCCCGCGGCACGCACCGTCCGGACTCCGACTGGGACCTCGGCGTGTACTACCGAGGCGCGCCGGACCTCGGCCGCCTCGCCGCGCTGGCCTCGGCCGCGCAGGGCTCCCCGGTCCAGGTGGCGGGGCCGGGCGGCTGGGGGCCGTGGGTGAACGGTGGCGCGTGGCTGCGGGTGGACGGCGTCCCCGTCGACTGGATCCTGCGCGACCTGGACCGGGTCGAGCGGGTGTGGGAGGACTGCCGCGCGGGCCGGTACGAGGTGGGCGTGCAGCCGGGGCACCCGCTGGGCTTCTGGTCGCCGGGCTACGCCGGCGAGGTGGCGTACGGACGGGTGCTCGCCGATCCGGCGGGCGAGCTGACCGCGCTGCGGCACCGGGTGCGGGTGGAGCCCGGTTACCCGGAGCCGCTGCGCCGGGCGCTGGCGGGGGCCGCCTGGGAGGCGGAGTTCTCGGTGGCGGCGGCCGCCAAGTCGGCGCCCGCCGGGGACGCTCTGCACGTGTCGCTCTGCCTGGCGCGGGCCTTCGGCGTGCTGGCGCAGGCGCTGCACGCCCATCACCGGCGCTGGCTGCTGAACGAGAAGGGCGCCCTGGCGGCCACCGCGGCGCTGCCCGGCACGCCGGAGGGGTTCGCGGACCGCGTCACCGCGTGCCTGACGGCGCTGGACCCCGGGGCGGTGGGGGCGGCGGCCGGGCTGGTCCGCGAGGTGCGGGGCGTGCTGGACGCCTGATGCCCCGGCCGGGCGCCCCCGCCCGGCTCAGCCGCCCAGCAGCTTCACCACCCGCTCGGCCGTGGCCCGGTCACGGGCGGCCGTGAAGGGCAGGGCGTTGCCTCCGCGGTAGCGGAACGGGAGCCGGTCGCGGGTGAGGTGGGCGCCGCCCGCCTCGGTGACCAGCAGGAGCCCGGCCGCGTGGTCCCAGGCGGCCTCCCAGGAGAAGGCGGTGGCGTCGCAGGTGCCGCGGGCCACCGCGAGGTACTCCAGCCCGGCCGAGCCGCAGGGGCGCGGGGCGACGCCCGGCGCCCGCAGGCCCAGCAGGGCCTCCTTCTGCGCGGGCGTGGTGAAGTCGGGGTGCGAGGTGGCGACGGTGAGCGGTGCCCCGTCGGCGGGCGCCCCGGCGGCCAGCGGGGCGCCGTCCAGCGTGGCGCCCTCCCCCCGGACGGCCGTGGCCAGCTCGCCGAGGGCGGGTGCGTACGTCCAGGAGGCGAGGGTCTCGCCGCCGCGGACCAGGGCGACCAGCGTGCAGAAGCCCGGGTCGCCGTGGACGAACTGGCGGGTGCCGTCGACCGGGTCGACGATCCACACGGGCGCGTCGCTCTCGAGCGCGCCGTACACCCCCGGGTCCGCGTGGACGGCCTCCTCGCCGACGACCACGGAGCCGGGGAGCAGGGCGGTGAGGGCCTCGGTGAGCCGGACCTCGGCGAGGCGGTCGGCCGAGGTGACCAGGTCGTGCGGGCCGGACTTCTGGTCGATGTCGTCGTCGGCGAGCTGTCGGAAGCGCGGCATGACCTCGGCGGCCGCCGCCTCCCGGACGGCCTCGGTGACGTCGTCGAGGTGGCGGTCGAGGAATCCCCTCAGTTCGGAGAAATGTTCGATCATGTCTCCATCAGACCATGCCGCGCCGACAGCGCCGCACCCCCGGGCGAACCCGCGGCGAACCCGCGGTGAACTCCGGGTGCCCACGCGGTCAGCGCCCGACCGCGTACCCCTGCATACCGCGCGGGTTGGCGGCGGCCGAGAGGAGACCGGTGCGCGGGTCGCGGGCGACGGCGCACAGGCGTCCCTCGGACCAGGGGCCGCCGACGGTCACCCGGTGGCCGCGCCGGCGGAGCTCCTCGACCACCTCGGGGTCCAGGCGGGACTCCACGGTGAGCGCGCCCGGGGCCATCTCGCGGGGGTAGAAGGAGCCGGGGAACGAGTCGGTGTGCCAGTTGGGGGCGTCGACGGCGCCCTGGAGGTCGAGGCCGCCGCGGACCTCCGCGCGCAGGGCCACGGCGAGGAAGAAGTGGGTCTGCCACTGGTCCTGCTGGTCGCCGCCGGGCGTGCCGAAGGCCAGCACGGGCACGCCGTCGCGGAGCGCGATGGACGGTGTCAGCGTGGTGCGCGGGCGCACGCCGGGCGTCAGGGTGTTGGGCAGGTCCTCGTCGAGCCAGGCCATCTGGAGCCGGGTGCCGAGCGGGAAGCCCAGCTCGGGGACGACCGGGTTGGACTGGAGCCAGCCACCGCTCGGGGTGGCCGAGACCATGTTGCCCCAGCGGTCCACGATGTCGAGGTGGCAGGTGTCGCCCCGGGTCGCCCCGTCGCGCGCGACGGTCGGCTCGCCCGCCCCGACGCCGCCGGGCACGGGAGCGTGGCCGCCCTGCCCGGCGGCGACCGCGACGGCGTGCGCGGCGAGCGCGGGCGTTCGCCCTCCGGGGCTGCCGGGCCGCAGCTCCAGGGAGGCCCGCTCACCGACCAGGGCGCGCCGCGCCTCGTTGTACTCCGGCGAGAGCAGCGCGTCCACCGGTACCTCGGCGGCGTCGCCGTACCACGCCTCCCGGTCGGCCATGGCGAGCTTGCAGCCCTCCACCAGCAGGTGGACGTAGTCGGCCGAGCCGTACGCGGGCAGTTCGTCCGGGAGCAGCGCCAACTGCTGGAGCAGGGCGGGCCCCTGGCTCCAGGGCCCGGCCTTGCAGACCGTCCATCCCCGCCAGTCGTAGGTCACGGGCGCCTCGTACGAGGCGGACCAGCCGGCCAGGTCGGCGGCGGCGAGGGTGCCGGTGTGGCGGGTGCCGGTGGTGTCCATGGTGGGGCGGGCGGCCTGGCGGACGAGGGCTTCTGCGACGAACCCCGTGCGCCAGACGGAGCGGGCCGCCTCGATCTGGGCGACGCGGTCGGCGCCTCCGGCCTGCTCGGCCTCCGATATGAGGCGGCGCCAGGTGGCGGCGAGGGCGGGGTTGCGCAGCAGCTCCCCCGGGGCGGGGGCCCGGCCGCCGGGCAGGTAGACCTCGGCGGAGCTGGTCCACTCGGTGGTGAACAGTTCGCGGACCGTCTCGACGGTGGCGGTGATCCGCTCGACGGGGGCGTGCCCGTCCTCGGCGTAGCCGATGGCGTACGCGAGGACCTCGGCGAGGGTGCGGGTGCCGTGGTCGCGCAGGAGGAGCATCCAGGCGTCGAAGGCGCCGGGGACTGCGGCGGCGAGGGGGCCCGTGCCGGGGACGAGGTCGAGGCCGAGTGAGCGGTAGCGGGCGGCGCTCGCCCCCGCGGGGGCGACCCCCTGGCCGCAGAGGACGCGGACCTCGCCGTCGTGCGGCGCGAGGAGCAGGGGGACCTCGCCGGCCGGGCCGTTGAGGTGCGGTTCCACCACGTGCAGGACGAACCCGGCCGCCACGGCCGCGTCGTAGGCGTTGCCGCCCCCCTCCAGCACGGCCATGGCCGACTGCGAGGCGATCCAGTGGGTGGAGGAGACCATGCCGAAAGTGCCCTGGAGGGTGGGACGCGTGGTGAACATGCCGTCTCTCGCCTTGCTGTCGACGCCGGTGGGCCGTCGGCAGGCTACCGGTCCACCCCGAACGGCTGTTCCCGTGTCAGGGAATCCGGGCGGTCCACTCCTCGGTGGCGAACTTGGTGCGGGCCAGTTCCTCGGCGAGCGCCATCTCCCGGTCGGAGACGGCGCCTTCGGTGAGTCCGTAACGGTCGCCGAACGAGCCGATCATCCGGTCGATGACGTCGGCGCGGGAGAGGCCGGTCTGGCGGCGCAGCGGGTCGACGCGCTTCTTGGCGGAGGTGGTGCCCTTGTCGGACATCTTCTCCTTGCCGATCCGCAGTACGTCGAGCATCTTCTCCGCGTCGATGTCGTAGGACATGGTCACGTGGTGCAGGACGGCCCCCTCCCCGGCGACCACCCGCTTCTGCGCGGCGCCCGCGATCTTGCCCGCCTCGGTGGCGATGTCGTTGAGCGGCTGGTACCAGGCCTTGATCCCCATGTCGGCGAGGGCGCCGAGCACCCAGTCGTCGAGGTAGGCGTAGGAGTCGGCGAAGGAGAGGCCCGAGACGAGGGAGGCGGGGACGGAGAGGGAGTAGGTGATGGTGTTGCCCGGCTCCACGAACATCGCGCCGCCGCCGCTGATCCGGCGGACCACGCCGACACCGTGGCGGGCGGCGCCCTCGGGGTCGACCTCGTTGCGCAAGGACTGGAAGGAGCCGATGATCACGGCCGGGCCGCCCCACTCCCAGACCCGCAGCGTCGGCGGCCTGCGCCCCTCGGCGACCTCGGTGGTCAGCACCTCGTCCAGGGCCATCAGCAGGGCGGGCGACTGGGGCCCGGTGTGGATGAGCTGCCAGTCGTAGTCGGTCCAGTCGGTGGCGTGGGCCAGCGCGCGGCGGACGGCGACGGCCACGCCCTCGGCGGTGATGCCGTACATGACGGTGCCCTCCGGCAGCGCCGCCTCGACGCGGGCGGCGAGGCCGGTGGCGTCGGTGTCGGAGGGGACGCCCTCCAGTGCGGCGTCGATGGCGCCGAGCGCCTCGTCGGGTTCGAGGAAGAAGTCCCCCGCCACCTGGACGTTGCGCAGCACGCCGTGGTCGTCGTCGAGGTCGACCACGACCAGCTTGCCTCCGGGGACCTTGTACTCACCGTGCATCGCGTTCCGCCTCCAGCGCTCGTGACCCGCACATACGGTAACTCTGTCCCGTTTCGCCCGGAGCTCAGGGCCGCTCGGGCGGGGCCTGGCTGATGTCGTACTCCCAGGCGGTGGTCCCGAGCACCCCCTCCCCCACGTCGAGCCCGCCGGCCACCTCCACGGTCTGCGGGGGCGTCTGCCCGTCCGGCGCGACCCGCAGGTACGCGCCGAGCCCCTTTCCGGTGCGGGGGTCGACGGCCCAGTAGCGCCAGGCGAGGGTGGAGCGGGCGGACATGCCCGGATCGAGGACCAGGGGGCGGGGGCCGGGGTCTTCGGGCCCCATGGAGACGCGGCGGGTGCCCTCGACCACCTCGGTGCCCATCGGCTCCCGCTCCGTGTCGAGCACCTGGAGCGCGGGGTAGCCCTCCAGCCTCAGGGGCTCGGCGCCGCAGTTGTACAGGGCGACGGTGCCCACCCGCAGCCCCATCGCGGCGTCGGTGGCGCCCGCCTGGGCCCGGAAGCCGGAGTCCGGGCACCCTTCGGCGGCGGCCGGGTCGCCGGTGGCCGGGGACTCGGGGGCGGTCGGTCCCGGCGCCACGTCCCGTACGGGCGGCGGCGTCGGCGTCGGCCCGGCCGAGGGCGGGCGGGAGGTGCGCGCCGGGTCCACCTCGCGCTCCAGTTCGGCGGCGAGGCCGCAGCCGCTGAGCGACAGGGCCGGCACGAGGACGAGGAGCGGGAGGCGCACCCGGCGCGGGAGTCTCATGCGGGGATCATGCCGTACGGCCGGAGGGGCCCGGCGCCGGACTCCGGGCCCCTTAGGCCCGCCCGCGGCGCGGAGTTGACCGTCCGTCAGCTCAGGGCGGGGATGACGGTCGAGCCGTAGGCGTCGATGACCTCCTCGCGGGCGTCGTGCATGGCGTAGACGGCGAACTGATCGACGCCGAGGTCCCGCAGGGCACGCAGCCGCTCGATGTGCGCCTCGGGCGGGCCCAGCAGGCAGAACCGGTCGACGATCTCGTCCGGGACGAAGGCGGTGTCGGGGTTTCCGGCCCGTCCGTGGTGGGCGTAGTCGTATCCCTGCCGCTGCTCTACGTAGGCGGTCAGGGCCTCCGGGACCATGTCGGAGTGGGTGCCGTAGCGGGCCACGAGGTCGGCGACGTGGTTGCCGACCATGCCGCCGAACCAGCGGCACTGCTCCCGGGCGTGGCCCAGGTCGTCGCCGACGTAGGCGGGCGCCGCGACGCAGATCTTGACGGAGTCGGGGTCGCGTCCGGCCTCGGCGGCGGCGGTGCGGACGGCCTTGATCATCCACTCAGTGAGGAACGGGTCGGCGAGTTGCAGGATGAAACCGTCCCCGCGCCGCCCGGTCAGCGCGAGCGCCTTCGGCCCGTACGCGGCGATCCAGACGGGCAGCTTGCCTTCCTTGACCCACGGCAGCCGGATGGGTTCGCCGCCGACGGACGCCTCGCGCCCCTCGGCGAGATCGCGGATGGCGTCGACGGCCTCGCCCAGCCGGGCGAGGGTGTTGGGCGGGCGCCCGGCGACGCGCATGGCGGAGTCGCCGCGCCCGATTCCGCAGACGGTGCGGTTGCCGTACATGTCGTTGAGGGTGGCGAAGGTGGAGGCGGTCACCTCCCAGGTGCGGGTGGACGGGTTGGTGACCATCGGGCCGACGGTCAGCCTGCTGGTGTGCTCCAGAATGCGGCTGTGGATGACGAACGGCTCCTGCCAGAGCACGGCCGAGTCGAAGGTCCAGCCGTAGCGGAAGCCGTTGCGTTCGGCGCGGCGCATCAGCCCGACCACGGTCGACGCGGGGGGATCGGTCTGTAGAACGAGTCCGAAGTCCATGTCCAGCTCTCTCCTCGGTGACGGTGCGGGCGGTGGTGCCCGGTGGTCCGGGGCGTGGGCGGTCCCGGCGCGGCGGCGGGGACCGGCCGGACGCGGGGCGGCGACCGGTTCCGGTACGGCGCCGGCGGCCGGCGGCGGGAGGGGGCTCGGGCACGGACCCCGGGGCGGCGGCGTGGCGAGGGTCCGCGGCGGCGCGCTTCACAGTAGGCCGCGCGCGACGCCGCGCCGGGAGTCCGGGGGGCGCGTCGCCGAGGCCGGCCCGGAGGCGTCGCGGCACGGCCGGGAAGCCGGTAACACCGCACATGCCATGATCCCTCCGATCACGTGTGAATCACTGATCCATATGAATGAAGCGCCCGTTTCGCTCCGTGCGAACGCGGAGGAAACCGACAGACTCCCCCTGAAGCCCGCGACGTTCGTAGCGGGTGTGGCAGTTCCGAAAGGTTTCTCATGCGCAACCTCCTCAAGGCCGCGGCCGTCGGCGCCGTCGTCGCCCCCCTCGTCCTCGCCGGTGCCTCCGTGGCGGCCGCCTCCGACGGCCCGTCGTACGCCAAGCACACCGCGGTGGCCGGCCCGCACGGCGCGGCCTCGTCCTTCGTCCTCTCCGGCTTCCACGGCAAGCACGGCAAGCACGACCACGGCAAGAAGCGCAGCGCGGAGGGCAAGCACGGCCACGGCCACGGTCACGGCCCGAGCTACAAGAACGTCACCAAGTACGCGGGCCCCAAGGGCGCCTGGGTGAACAAGACGGCCAGCGGCGTCAAGGGCAAGGGCAAGCACGGCAAGGCGTACTACTACAACGACTTCAAGTTCGCCGGCCCCAAGGGCGCCGGCAGCAGCACCACCGCCTCGCACTCCTGATCCGCGCCCGGGCCGCCCGGCCCGGACCGTGAGCGGGACGCGGCAGCGGCCCCCCGGGACACCGTCCCGGGGGGCCGCGCCGTGCTCCCGCACGGGCGCGGCCGCCCTCCCCCGGGCGGGACTCAGCCGATGTACTGGCTGGTCCCCCTGGGCACGTACATCCCCTGGCCCGCGCGGCCGGTGTACCGGCCGCCGTCGATCACCGGGACGCCGCGGGAGAGCACGGTGCGCACCCGGCCGGTGATCCTCCTGCCCTCGTAGGGCGAGTAGTCGACGTTCATGTGGTGGGTCCCGGCCGACAGGGTCTGCTCGGCGTCCGGGTCGTAGAGGACGATGTCGGCGTCGGCGCCGGGGGCGATGGTGCCCTTCTTCGGGTACAGGCCGAACATCCGGGCCGGGGCCGCGCAGGCGATCTCGATCCAGCGTCGGCGGGTGATGTGGCCGTCGACCACGGCCTGGTGGAGCAGGTCCATGCGGTTCTCGACACCCGGCATCCCGTTGGGGATCTTCGAGAAGTCGTCGCGGCCCAGCTCCTTCTGCCCCTTGAAGCAGAACGGGCAGTGGTCGGTGGAGACCACCTGCAGGTCGTCGGTGCGCAGCCCCCGCCAGAGCGCGGCCTGGTGCTCCCTGGGACGCAGCGGCGTGGAGCAGACGTACTTGGCGCCCTCGAAGTCCGGTTCGGCGAGGTTGTCGGTGGAGAGGAAGAGGTACTGCGGGCAGGTCTCGCCGAAGACCGGCAGGCCCTGGTCGCGGGCGCGGGCCAGTTCGGCGACGGCCTCCTCCGCGGAGACGTGCACGACGTACACCGGGGCCCCGGCGACCTGGGCCAGCTTGATGACGCGGTGGGTGGCCTCGGCCTCCAGCAGGGCCTTGCGGACCTCGCCGTGGTGGCGCGGGTCGCGCTCGCCACGGGCCAGGGCCTGTTCGGCCAGGACGTCGATGGCGAGGCCGTTCTCGGCGTGCGTCATGACCAGGCCGCCGTTGGATGCGGCCTGCTGCATGGCGCGCAGGATCTGGCCGTCGTCGGAGAGGAAGACGCCCGGGTAGGCGGTGAACAGCTTGAACGAGGTGACGCCCTCGGCGACGAGGGCGTCCATCTCCTTCAGGGAGGCGGCGTTCACGTCCGACATGATCATGTGGAAGGCGTAGTCGACGGCGCACCGGCCGTCGGCCTTCGCGTGCCAGGCGTCGAGCCCCTCGCGCAGGGAGCCGCCCTTGGACTGGATGGCGAAGTCGACGATGGTGGTGGTGCCGCCCCAGGCGGCGGCCCGGGTGCCCGTCTCGAAGGTGTCGGACGCCTGGGTGCCGCCGAAGGGCATCTCCATGTGGGTGTGGACGTCGACACCGCCCGGGATCACGTACGTCCCGGTGGCGTCGATCTCGTGCTCGGCGCTCCAGCCGGCGGCCGCGTCGGTGCCGTGGGCGGCGAGGGCCGCCACCCGGCCGTTCTCGACGAGGACGTCGGCGTGCAGCTCGTCGGCGGCGGTGATGACGAGGCCGCCGCGGATGACCGTACGGTTCATGGGGTTCCCTCCGGTGCCGGGGCTGGGGACGGGCCGCCGGCCGCGGCAGGGCGGCCGGGGCGCGCGGGCGGCGCCGGGCGGGGCCTGACGGCGGCCCGCGCCCGGGTGCGTCCGGTGGAGCCGGTCAGGGCGCGGTGAGGCCCTCGTAGGCGTCGGGACGGCGGTCCCGGTAGAAGGCCCACTGGTTGCGGACCTCCTCGATCAGGCCGAAGTCGAGGTCGCGGACGACCAGTTCCTCGTCCTTGTCGTCGGCCGGGTCGCCGACGAACTGGCCCCGCGGGTCGACGAAGTAGCTGGTGCCGTAGAAGTCGTTGTCCCCGTACTCCTCCTGACCGACCCGGTTGATGGCCGCGACGAAGTACTCGTTGGCGACGGCGGCGGCGGGCTGCTCGAGCTGCCAGAGGTGGGCGGAGAGGCCGCGCGAGGTGGCGGAGGGGTTGTAGACGAGCTGGGCGCCGTTGAGGCCGAGCTGGCGCCAGCCCTCCGGGAAGTGCCGGTCGTAGCAGATGTAGACGCCGATCCGGCCGACGGCGGTGTCGAAGACGGGCCAGCCGAGGTTGCCGGGCCTGAAGTAGTACTTCTCCCAGAAGCCCTTGACCTGCGGGATGTGGTGCTTGCGGTACTTGCCGAGGTAGCTGCCGTCCGCATCGATGACGGCGGCGGTGTTGTAGTAGAAGCCCTCCTGCTCGACCTCGAAGACCGGCACCACGACGACCATGCCGGTCTCGCGGGCCAGCTCGCGCATCCGGGAGACGGTCGGGCCGTCGGGGACGGCCTCGGCCCAGCGGTAGTGCTCGGCCTCCTGGACCTGGCAGAAATAGGGGGCGTTGAAGACTTCCTGGAACCCGATCACCCGCGCTCCGGCGCGGGCCGCCTCACGGGCGTACTCCTCGTGCTTGGCGATCATGGATTCGGTGTCGCCCGTCCAGGTCGCCTGGACGAGTGCTGCGCGTACGACAGGGGCCATGGGGTGCTCCTTCGACCGGTCGTCAGCAAGGGCTTTCTACGCCCGTAGAAGGGACGTAGGAGGACGAACGTAAGCCTCCGGCAGGCGCGGGGCAAGACCATCTACGTCCACGTCCCGAGTCGGAGGCGTTCGGTACCCGTGCGGGCGCAGCGGCCCCAGGGGATTCGTGGGCGCTACGGTTCCGGTGAGGCCCTCGGCTGTCGCGAGGCGTGCGCCAGGTGCCCGTGGCGCTCCTGGAGGGCGGTCCGGGCCGCGCCCGGGGGCAGTGGGACGAACCGGCCCCCGGCCGCGCGGCGGCGCGGCGCGCTCCCGGCGGGCCCGCACGCCGTGCGGCTCGTGCGCCGGGAGGACCGCCACCCGGCCGGCCCGGGGGGGGGGGCGGGACGAGCCGCGAGCCCGGCCAGATGGTGTTGCGAAGACGGCTGCCGCGTCCGGGAGTTGCTCGCCCACGCCTCATCGCCCGCCCCACGGCCGAAGGCCGATGCTGCGGGGCTCCGGGCCAAAACCCTCAGGTCCGGCGCAGAACCGCACCGCAGGGCTCGGGCGGGTGCCGGGCGGGGAATCAGAATCAGAACGTGATGGCGATTCCCGTGTGCGGGCGCTTGCCGAGCCGGCCGATCAGCCCGCCGATGTCGAGGAGGTGGAACTGGAGCCGGTACTTGCGGCCGAAGCGCTTGCGGAGCCGCTTCAGCCCTTCGGCGTCCTCGACGAGGCGGGCCGTCCCCTCGGCGCGCGGGGCGTCCTCGGCGACCTTGCCGCGCACGTCGCAGACGGTGACGCGGACGCGGGGGTCGCGGCGGAGCCGCTTGATCTTCCAGGAGTCGCTGCGGGTCCAGACGTACAGGGTGTCGTCCTCGCGCACCGCCCAGACGGGGGTGGCGACGCCGGTGCCGTCCTTGCGGAAGGTGGTGAGGCTGACGTAGGGGGCTCGGCCCAGTTGGTCGAGGGTCGTGTCGGGGGTCATGGGGAGAGGGTAGGGCGCGTCGCGTCGCGGCGGCGCGCCCTGGGCGGCCCGCCCCTCCGGGTCCCGGTCCGTTTGCGGGGCCACGATCGGGTCAGTGAGCTAGGAGTACGACGTTCCGCTTTGTGAGAGGCCGCCGATGAACCGCACGCCCCGCTCCCCGCACCACCGCCCGCCCCGCGTACCGGCCGCCGCCCTGCTGGCCCTGGTGGTGCTGGGCGCGGCGGGCTGCTCCGACCGGAACGAACCGGAGACGGGGACGACGCCCGGTACCTCGCAGAGCGGCACGCCGAGCCCCTCGCCGACCCCCTCGGACGAGGAGACCGCCACTCCGATGGACGACGACGCGCGCGAGAACCAGGCGCTGCTCGCGGCCACCACCGTCTCCCTGGCCGAGGCCGTGAAGGCGGCGGGCGAGGATGAGCCGGACGGCCACCCGGTCGCGGTGGAGCTGGGCCGGACGGCGCGTAAGGCACCGCACTGGACGGTGACGCTCGCCGGGAAGGACGGCTCGGCCCTCGCCCGGCAGGTCGACGCGGCCTCGGGCGAGGTCTCCGACAGCCCCCGGGACGACCGGCCGGACGACGAGCGGGACGACCGCGAGGAGCGCAAGGCCCTCCTGGAGGAGGCGGAGACCGACGCGACGGAAGCGGCCGAGGCGGCCACCGACCGGCGCCCGGGCACGGCGACCAAGGCGGAGCTGGAGGAGTCGGACGGGACCGCGGTGTGGCGGGTGGACGTGGTCGACCAGGAGTCGTTCCGTACGACCGCGGTCGACGTGGACGCGGGTGACGGGCGTGTCCTGCGGGAGGACACCGCCGACTGACGGCCGGTCGGCTCAGCGCCGGTCCGGCCGGAGGACCAGCGCGGAACCGCCCCCGCGCCGCTCGGTCTCGGCGGCGGCCAGCCAGCGGCCGTCGGGCAGCCGCTGCACGGCGGTGGCGGCACCGATCTCGGAGCTCCGCCGGAAGGTGTGGCCGAGCGCCTCCAGCCGGGCCCGCGACGGGCTGTCCCACAGACCCGGCTCGATCTCGGTGGCGGCCGTGTTGCGCTGGCTGGCGCGGGGCGCGGCGATGGCGTCGACCAGCGGCAGACCCCGGTCGACGACGCCGGTGAGGGTCTGGAGCACGGTGGTGATGATGGTGGCACCACCGGGCGAACCGAGCGCCAGGACCGGCTTGCCGCCGTCCAGGACGAGGGTGGGCGCGATGGAGGAGCGCGGCCGTTTGCCGGGGCCGGGCAGGTTCGGGTCGGGGACGCCCGGGGTGGTCGGGGTGAAGGAGAAGTCGGTCAGTTCGTTGTTGAGCAGGAAGCCCCGCCCGGGCACGGTGATGCCGCTGCCGCCGGTCTGCTCGATCGTCAGCGTGTAGGCGACGACGTTGCCCCACCGGTCGGCGGTGGTCAGGTGGGTGGTGTTCTCCCCCTCGTACGTGGTGGGGGCGGGGGTGCCGCCCAAGGGGCAGCCGGCCGGGTCGCGGGGGTCGCCGGGGGCGAGCGGGCTCGTGAGCACGGCGTCGTCGCGGATCAGGCAGGCCCGGGAGGCGGCGAAGCGGGGGCTGAGGAGGCCGGCGGTGGGCACGTCGGAGAAGGCGGGGTCGCCGGCCCAGCGGTTGCGGTCGGCGAAGGCGATCCGGCTGGCCTCGATCATCCGGTGCAGGTAGCGCTCCTGGGAGGCGGCCTTCAGGTCGGTGCCCTCCAGGATGTTGAGGGCCTCACCCACGGTGGTGCCGCCGGAGGAGGACGGGGCGATCGAGGCGATGTCCAGGCCGCGGTAGCGGGTGCGGGTCGGCGCGTGCCGCTCGGTGCGGTAGCGGGCGAGGTCGGCCGCGGTGAGGCCGCCGGGGCGCACCACGCGGTCGGCGGCGGGGTCGACCGGCGGCTTGTTGACGGTGCGGACGATGTCGCGGGCGAGCGGACCCCGGTAGAGGGCGCCGACGCCCTTGCGGCCCAGCTCCGCGTAAGTGCGGGCCAGGTCCGGGTTGCGGAAGGTGGAGCCGGTCTCGGGGAGTTTCCCGCCGGGCAGGAAGAGTTTCGCGCTGGCGGGGAAGTCGGCGAACCGGGCCTGGTTGTCGGCGGTCTGCGAGCGGAAGGTCTCGTCCACGGTGAAACCGTCGCGCGCCAGGCGCTCGGCGGGCTTCAGCAGCTCGCCGAGGGGCTTGCTGCCCCAGTGGTCGAGCAGGGTGCGCCAGGTGGCCGGGGTGCCGGGGGTGCCGACGCCGAGGCCGCTGGTGACGGCTTCGGCGAAGGGGATGGGCCTGCCCTCCTCCAGGAAGAGGCCGGGCCCGGCGCTGCGGGGCGCGGTCTCGCGGCCGTCGACGGTCTGCACGGTGCCGGTCCGGGCGTCGTAGAGCACGGCGTATCCGCCACCGCCGATGCCGGCCGAGTACGGCTCGGTGACGCCGAGCGCGGCGGCGGTGGCGACGGCCGCGTCCACGGCGTTGCCGCCCCGGCGCAGCACCTCGATGCCCGCAGCGGAGGCGTCCAGGTCGACGCTGGAGACGGCGCCGCCGTGGCCGACCGCGACGGGGCTCTTGGCGGGCGCCGCCCGCTCGGGTGCCCGCTCGCCGGGCGGCGCGGCGGCTCCCACCGAGAGCATCGCGACGGCGAGAGCGCAGAGCGAGAGCCCGCGGGTCCGGGACGGACGCATTACTACCTCCAGTCAGCAGCCGTCCGCGCAGCGTAACTTCACCGGCGGCGGGCCACCAGGACGCCTCAAGGGCGCCGGTCGCGGCCCGGAGCGTCATGCGCGCCCGCGCCCGAGTGCCGGGATTGCGCTGAGTGGCCGTACCTGGTCGCCCGGGCCGCCTGGATGGCCTGCAATGGAAGCCGAACGCCCCTCGGGGGAGCGGACCGCTGCCCGTCCCACGGTCCGCTCGCCCGTTCCGCCCCTCGCTCGGCGGTCCCGCCGAGCGGCCGTACGAGAAAGGACGTCGCGCCATGCAGCACGACGAGTTGATCGGAAAGGTCCAGGCGGCGGCGCGGCTGCCGGGCCGGGGCCCCGCCGAGCGGGTCACCCAGGCGGTGCTGGCCACGCTGGGCGAGCGGCTGCCGGCCGGGCTCGCGAGGAACATGGCGTCCCAGCTCCCGCCCGAACTGGCCGCCTCGGTCCAGCAGTCGCCGGGCGCCCAGGCCGGCGCCGGCCCCTCGGACAGCGCGGCCGAGCGGTTCGACCTGACCACGTTCGCCGGGCGGATCGCCGTCCGCGCGGGGACCAACGAGGACACGGCCCTGCGGGACGCCGCCGCCGTACTGGAGGTGCTCGACGCCGCGCTCGCGCCGGAGGTCATGGAGCACCTGACCGCCGCCCTGCCCGCGGACATCGGCACGCTGCTGCCGGCCGTCCGCGCCACCGAGGAGCCCGGGGACTCCGGGGCGGCGGAGTGAGGGGGGATCACCGGCGCGCCGGGGTGTGACCCTCCCTGGTCCGGGGCGGGCCGGCGTGGTGCGGCTGACCGCCACGGGGCCGGTCACGCGTCGGGGGCCGGGGGCCGGCAGGCGTTCAGGGCCTCGGCGACCTCCTCGTCGGCCACCTGCGGGAACTCCTCGTACCAGAGGCTCACCGCCCCGAAGGCCGGCGGCTGCTCCAGGCAGACGACCTCGTCGGCCTCCGCGCGCAGTGCGGCGGCGGCCTCGGGCGCGCCGACGGGGACGGCGAGGACCAGCCGGGCCGGTTCCCGGCCGCGCAGATGGCGGAGGGCGGCGCGCGCGGTGGCCCCGGTGGCCAGCCCGTCGTCGACGAGGATCACGGCCCGGCCCGCGACCTCCGGCGTCGCGCGGTCGCCGCGGTAGAGCAGGGCGCGGCGCCGCAGCTCCGCCCGCTCCCGGGCCGCCTCGGGGGCCAGTCGTTCCTCGTCGAGGCCGAGCGCCGCCAGGGCCCGCGGGTCGTAGAGCGGCGGATCGTCGCCGACGACAGCGCCGACACCGGTCTCCGGGCGGCCGGGAACGCCGATCTTCCGCACGATCAGCACGTCGAGCGGCGCGCCGAGGCTCCGGGCGACCTCCACCGCCACGGGGACGCCGCCGCGGGGCAGCGCGAGTACGAGCGGCCGGGGAAGCTCCTGGCCGGACGCCCACTCCGCCAGCCGGGTGCCGAGCCGACGGCCCGCCTCCAGCCGATCTGTGAACCCCATGGGCTGTACCTGCCTTCCTCACATCCTCCGCGTCCTCCGCGGCCTCCGGGCGCCCGGAGGTACGGCGCCGTCGGCTCTCCCTCTGCTCCGGAGCGGCCGCCGCCGGACGAGCCCGGGGCAGACGGCGGCCGCGTGCGGTCACTCGGCGTCGAAGACGGCCTTCTGCACCTCGTCCGGCCCCTCGAACCGGTCGGCCCGCACCGAGGAGAGCTTGTCGACGACACCCGCACCGGCGCCGTTGTCCCGGGCGCGCGTGACGAGGTCCTCGCGACTGGCGGGATAGCTGGCGCCGTGAAGGGCCTTCTGCAAGTCGATCGGGCTCAGTTCTGCCACGGTGATCCCTCGATTCTCTGTGTGCCGCGCCGCCCGCTGGGTACGGCTGCGGCATTGCCTCGGACACGGGAGTGACACCACACGTCTCCGGGTGGGCCCGCGCCGCTCCTTGCCTTCCACGGGCGAGGGGGGACGAAGCGGGGTTCGCCCTTTTCACCCCCGCTCGGGCGGGGCGGCGCACCGTTCGGGTGCTGTGGGACCGGCGGTCCGTCCGGGCTTGGTGCCAGGGAGGAGGCCGGCCCCCGCTCGCCTGCCGGCAGCGGCGGGCTTCCGCGCACATCCGGCGGGGGCCGTGCCTGCGGTGGCTCCGGCACTCGCCCCCGCGGGCCTCGCGGACGGCGGCGCACGCCGGAAGCACCGCCCGGGAGGTCTCGGTGTCGCCGGTCAGCGCGGGCGGCGGTGGCGGCACGGCCGACGGCGCGGCCGGCGTCGGTGCGCACACACCCGGCCGGCTCAGGTACCGGCCCCTCCCTCGGACAGGCGTCCGCCCGGGTGGCGGCAGCCTGGACGCGGGCGGGACGGACTCCGGTGCGGCCGAGCGGCTTCCCCTGGTCCGCGCCGCCCAGGCCGGCGGGGTACGCGTCCGGCATCTCCCCGGCCGGCGCGGTCACCGGTCCCTTTCGGGGGCGGAATGGTGCTGGGGCACGACGCCGGTTCGCGCGTCATCCGGCGCCGCGCCGCGCCCGGGGTGATCCGCGCGTCACCCCGAGGGCGGGGCCCGCGGCGACTCCCGCAGCCGCCGTCGCGCCGACCGCTTACGCTGGCAGGGCACGCGTGTCCGCACGTCCGGCAGCGGTGGCGGGGCGCGGACCACAGGCTCCGCGCACCCGGCCGGGCCGGGCACAGGACTGGTGGAGGTGAACGGCATGCCAGGACGCCAGGAACTCCCTTCCACCCTGCGCCGCTCGCCCGACGGGGCGCAGCGCACGTGGGCCGAGGCGCACGACTCGGCGGTGCAGGAGTACGGCGAGGGGCGGCGCGCCCATCAGGTCGCCTACGGCGCGCTGAAGCATTCGTACGAGAAGGTGGGCGACCACTGGGAACGCAAGCAGGGCGGCCGCCGCGGCCCCTCGGACCCGCGGTCGGCCCGGCCCCGGCAGCAGGGCGGCCGCAGCGGCCAGGGCGTGGACGAGCAGGCGAGCAAGACGCACCTGTACGACCTCGCCCGCAGGCTGGACGTGCCCGGCCGGTCCTCGATGAGCAAGCCGGAACTGCTGGACGCGATCCGCAAGGCGAACGCCCGGCAGACCCGCGAGGCCCGCTGACCCCGGCACGCAAGGGGCCCTTCTCCCAGGGTGGAGAAGGGCCCCTTCCGTGTGCGGGCGGTCGGCGGGCCGGTGTTCCGGAGGGCACACCCGCAATCGTTACTCGTGCGTAACCCACCAGCCGGTTACCCCCGGTAAGCCGTACGGCTTACCGTCGGGTCACTTGTCCTGCCCGCAGCGAGGAGTGACCCATGAGACGCCCCCGCCCCGCCCTCACCACCACCGCGGCCTGCGCGCTGACGGCCGCGCTCGCCGTCGGCACCTTGTCCGCGCCCGCCCAGGCCGCGCCCGCGGACCCCGTTCCGGCCGACACCACGGCGGGGGGCCTGCGGTTCGTCGACATCACCGGAGCGGACGGCACCGTCCTCAAGGCCAACGTGGTCACGCCCGCCAGGGCCGCCGCAGGTGACCGCCATCCGGTGATCGTCCTGCCGACCAGTTGGGCGGTGCCGCAGGTCGAGTACCTGGCGCAGGCCACTCAGCTCGCCGACTCCGGCTACGTGGTGGTCAGTTACAACTCGCGCGGCTTCTGGCAGTCCGGCGGTGAGATCGAGGTGGCCGGTCCGCAGGACATCGCCGACGCCTCCGCCGTCGTCGACTGGGCCCTCGCCAACACCCCTGCCGACCCGGAGCGGGTGGGCATGGCCGGCGTCTCGTACGGCGCGGGGATCAGCCTGCTCGCCGCCGCCCACGACCCGCGGATCAAGACGGTCGCGGCGCTCAGCGGCTGGGCCGACCTCATCGACTCCATCTACAGCGGCCGCACCCAGCACCTCCAGGCCGCCCTGCTGCTGGGCGGCTCGGGCCTGCTCACCGGACGTCCGAGCGCCGAACTCAAGCAGATCCTCGGCGACTTCCTCGGCTCCAAACTCGACAAGGAGCAGGAGATGATCGACTGGGGGAAGAAGCGCTCCCCCGCCACCCACCTCGACGCCCTCAACGCCAACGGCACCGCCGTGATGCTCGGCAACGCCTGGGGCGACAGCCTCTTCCCGCCCAATCAGTACGCCGACTTCTACGAGAAGCTGACCGGCCCCAAGCGGCTGGAGTTCCGTCCCGGCGACCACGCCACCTCGGAGGCCACCGGCCTGCTCGGCCTGCCCAACGACACCTGGACCTCGGCCCGCCGCTGGTTCGACCACCACCTCAAGGGCGAGGACAACGGCGTCGACGGCGAGCTGCCGGTCCGCGTCAAGTCCCGGTCCACCGGCGCGTACGAGAG
Source organism: Streptomyces diastaticus subsp. diastaticus (assembly GCF_011170125.1). Lineage (NCBI taxonomy): Bacteria > Bacillati > Actinomycetota > Actinomycetes > Kitasatosporales > Streptomycetaceae > Streptomyces > Streptomyces diastaticus. Next base: position 919,109 of record NZ_BLLN01000005.1, read on the forward strand.
CTACCCGGACTGGAAGTCGGTCGGCGCCGACAGCCGCAAGATCGACCTCGCCGGCACCCACACGATCCGCGCCAACGTCGACTCGGGCGCCAACGGCGGGATCATCTTCCTCACCAACATCCTCGACCAGTTGATCCGCACGCCTCCGATGGCCTCGATGCCGCTGCTCCCCCGCCGGTACGCAGCGGTCTGGCAGTCCGAGCGGTACAGCGGCGGGGCGGCCGTGCGCGGGACGCCCGAACTGCACACCACGGTGACGCCGACGAAGAGCAGCGGCACCTTCGTGGCCTACCTGTACGACGTGGGGCCGCTCGGCGTCGGCAAACTGGTGACGCACGCGCCGTACACCTTCCACGACCGCGAGCCGGGCCGGCCGTTCGCCGTGGACCTGGAGCTGTACTCCACGGCCTACGACGTCCCGGCCGGTCACCGGCTCGCCGTCGTCGTCGACACCGTCGACCCGCTGTACATCGAGCACAACCCGTCCGGCGCGCAGCTGACCTTCTCCTCGCCTGCGGACGACCCGGGTCACGTGTCGGTCCCGGTCCGCGAGAAGTGATCTCCGGCTGCTGCCGGGCAGGCCGGGGGCGGGGCGCCCCGGGTCGGCCCGCTACCGTTCGCCCGGCAGCAGCCCTCCCGGCTCAGGCCGGGTGACGGCGGCCGCCTCGGCCTTCGGGTTGCGGCGCTGCCTGCGGGACACCCACTGGGCGAACCACGAGAGCAGCATGCACATCCCGATGTAGATCGGCGAGATCACCATCACCACGGGGATGAAGGGCAAATCGTAGTCGAGGTTCGAGGCGATGAGTTTTCCGGCGTGGAGGAACTCCTCGTAGGTGATGAGGTAGCCGAGCGAGGTGTCCTTCAGCGCGACCACCAACTGGCTGATGATGGCCGGCAGCATGGCGCGCAGCGCCTGCGGGGCGAGGACGTGCACCATGACCTGGGTCTTGCGCATGCCCAGCGCGTACGCGGCCTCGCGCTGGCCCTTGTCGACGGAGTTGACGCCGGAGCGGAAGACCTCGGCGAGGACCGAGCCGTTGTAGAGGGTCAGGCCGGTGACCAGGGCGGGCAGCGCGTGCACCTGGAGCGCCACGAAGACGAAGAAGATCATCACCAGCACCGGCATGGCCCGGAAGAACTCCACGATCACCGTCGCCACCCAGCGCACGGGCCGGTGTTCGGAGAGCCTGCCGACGGCCAGGACACCGCCGAGGACGAGGGAGAGCACCGAGGCGTACGCGAACGCCTTGAGGGTGTTGCCCAGTCCGCGCAGCAGCAGTTCCTGGATACCGGTGTAGGCGAAGGGGCGCCACTTCACGGTGGTGAACTGCTCGGTGTCGAAGAGGAGATACAGCACGCAGCCGTGGACCACGAGGATCACCAGGACGGCGAGGACGCTGAAGATCCGGTGGCGCTTGCGGGCCTTGGGGCCGGGGATGTCGTAGAGAGCCGAGGGCTCCTGGTCGGTCCTGGCGGTCATCGGGCGACTCCCCAGCGCTTCTCCATGAGGTGGAAGAGGGCGCTGATGGTGAGGGTGATGATGAGGTAGCCGAGCGCGATCCAGACGAAGGTCCAGATGATGTTGTAGCCCAGCTCGCTGAGGGTGCGGTAGGTGCCGAGGAGTTCGGTGACGCTGAACGCCCCGGCGATGGCGGAGTTCTTGGCCAGCGCGATCAGCGTCGAGCCGACCGGCGCGATCACCGAACGGAACGCCTGCGGCAGCACCACGGCGGAGAGGGTCTGGCCGAAGGTCATGCCGAGGCTGCGGGCCGCCTCCCCCTGGCCGCGCGGCACGGTGTTGATGCCCGAGCGGAGCGCCTCGCAGACGAAGGCCGAGGTGTAGCAGCCCAGCGCCAGGACGGCGAAGAGCTGGAAGGGCAGGGCGAGGCCGAAGCGCGGCAGACCGAGCAGGACGGCGAAGAACAGCAGGGTGAGCGGGGTGTTGCGCAGGACCGTCACCCAGGCCGTGCCGAAGAAGCGCAGGGAGCCGATCGGCGCCACCCGGAAGGAGGCCATCAGAAAGCCGAGGGCCAGGGCGAGCAGCGAGGCGTAGACGGTGAGTTCGACGGTACCGAGGAAGCCTCTGCCGTAGGTGGAGAAGTTGTCGGTCAGGACGTTCATGATGTCCGCCCTCCTCAGCCGGCCGGATAGCGGTCGATGGCGGGCGGCTTCGGCGCCGGGACGCCGGAGAGGCCGAGCGTCGCGTCGTACGCCGCCTTCCAGTAGCCCTTGCGCTCACCCTCCTGGAGGGCGTCGTCGATGGCGAGGCGCAGCGCGTTGTCGGAGCGCAGCACGCCGATGCCGTACGGCTCCTCGGAGAAGGGCTTGCCGACGACCTTGAGTTCGTCGGGGACCTTGGCGGCGTAGCCGAGCAGGATGGCGTCGTCGGTGGTGACCGCGTCGACCTGGTAGGTCAGCAGGTTGTCCACGCAGATCGAGTAGGTGTCGTAGGAGACGAGCACGGCTTTCGGGTACTCCTCCTGCATCCGCTGGTACGGCGTGGAGCCGGCGGCGGAGCAGACGCGTTTGCCGTCGAGGTCCTGCGGCCCTTCGATGCCCTCCTCGTCGGCGCGGACCAGCAGGCCCTGCCCGGCGATGTAGTAGGGACCGGCGAAGCCGACGAGCCGTTTGCGGTTGTCGTTGATGGTGTAGGTGCCCACGTAGTAGTCGATCTGGCCGTTCTGGAGGGCGGTCTCGCGGTTGGCGGAGGCGATGGTGGTGAAGCGGACGCGGTTCTCGGCGAAGCCGAGGTAGGCGCCGACCATCTTGGCGATCTCGATGTCGAACCCGGTGTAGCCGCCGCCCGCCGGGTCCTTCTCGCCCAGGTACGGCTGGTCCTCCTTGGCGCCGACGACCAGGGAGCCCCGGGACTTGGCCCGGCGCCAGGTCGGCGACTCGGGGAGGCGGAAACCGGTGTCCACGCGGTAGTCGGGCAACTGGTCGGCCCGGGGGCCCTTCACCGGGGGGCTGCCCTCCTTGCCGCAGGCGGCCGCCAGGGCGAGGAGGAGCAGGAGCCCGAGGGCCGTCAGGCGGGTGGCGTGGCGGGGGCGGCGGATACGGGTCGCGTACGTCATGGCGTCGCCCCCTCAGTGCTTGAGGATCTTGGAGAGGAAGTCCTTGGCCCGCTCGCTCTCCGGGTCGCTGAAGAAATCCTCGGGGGTGCGGTCCTCGACGACGCGTCCGCCGTCCATGAAGACGACCCGGTTGGCGGCTGAGCGGGCGAACCCCATCTCGTGGGTGACGACCACCATGGTCATCCCGTCCCGGGCGAGTTGCTGCATCACCTCCAGCACCTCGGTGATCATCTCGGGGTCGAGCGCGGAGGTCGGCTCGTCGAAGAGGAGCGCCTTGGGGTCCATGGCCAGCGCCCGCGCGATGGCGACGCGCTGCTGCTGCCCGCCGGAGAGCTGGGCGGGGAGCTTGTCGGCGTGGTCGGCGAGGCCGACCCGCTCCAGGAGTTCACGCGAGCGCCGGTCGGCGTCGGGCCGTTTGCGGGAGCGCACCTTCATCTGGGCCAGCGAGACGTTCTGGAGCACGGTCTTGTGCGCGAAGAGGTTGAAGGCCTGGAAGACCATGCCCACCTCGGCGCGGAGCCCGGCGAGCGCCTTCCCCTCTTCCGGCAGCGGCTGCCCGTCGAGTCTGATGGTGCCGGACTGGATGGTCTCCAGCCGGTTGACGGTGCGGCAGAGAGTGGACTTCCCCGACCCGGAGGGACCGATGACCACGACGACCTCTCCCCTGCCGACGGTGAGGTTGATGTCCTTCAGGACGTGCAGGTCGCCGTAGTACTTGTTCACGTCGTGCAACTCGATCAACGGATCGACAGCCATGCCCAGCTCTACCCACTTCCAGCGGTGTCGGTCCGCGCAAACTATCCAGCGCCTCTCGGGGCCGGACAAACGACACGCACAGGGCGGGATTAACCGTATTTGCCCATCCTCGGACCGCCGGCCGGCGGATGCGGCGGGGCGCGCCGGGTCCGCCGGACGCGGTCAGCCCTCGGCGATCTCGGCGTACGTCTGGGAGAGTTCGGGCGCGCCGTGGACCGCCCATTCGACGCCGGCCTCGACCACGTGCAGTTCGCGGCCGGAGGGCAGCCGGACCACGACCCGGCCGCCCGGCCAGACGTGCCAGCGCGCGCCCCGCACGTTCCGCACGACGACGGTGCCGAGGTACAGCCCCGCGTCGTTGCCGAGCCAGGGCAGCACCTCGGGATCGTCGCGCCAGCGCGGCAGCAACTGGTCCAGGGCGGCCAGTGAGGCCGGTGTGTCGTCCAGCTCCAGCCCGGCCACCTGTGCGTGCGAGCGCAGCAGTTCGCACTCGGCGAAGAGTTCCGCGGCGGCGTCCGGGTGGTCCTCGAAGACGGCGGCGGCCGACCGCCCGGACCCGCTCTGCCGTTCACGCCACTTGTCCAGGAAGGGGATGTGCATGGAACCCAGCGTGGCACCGGTGGGGCCCGGCGGGCCACAGGCGCGCGGCTGGGAGCCGCTTATGGCCTGTTCGGCGCTTGTTCACGCTCCGTCGGCCGAGACGCCGTTGACGCCTTCGAACACGCCTTCCTAACGTGGCCGGGCCTTTCCCCTCCGTCGGGCCACGCCCGGCCCGACGCACCGAACACCTCCGGCACCACGGCGCCGGCGCCACCGACCGGCACCATCGAGTCGGCGGCGGACCGCGACGCGTGGCGTCCGGTCCTCCCCGACGACCGACGACCGACGACCGAAGAAGGGGGCGCCCGTGCGCCGACAACTGTGGGGGCCCGCCCTCGTCCTGGCCCTGGTCACGAGCGCGGCTTCGCCGGCCTCGGCGGGCGCGGCCGAGGAGCGGGAGCCGCGGCCGTTGCGGGAGCTGTACGACAACCGGGCGGTCAGCGAGGACGACCGGCCGGGCGCCGCCGACTTCGACGGGCAGGGCCGCTCGCTGCCGGCAGCCGCGCTGCGCGCCGCCGGATGGCGGGTCGGCGCCCGTCCCACGGTGGAGGGGACCCGGCTCGACTGGCCGGTCTCCAGACCCGGCAGACCCGACAACGTGCGCGCCGACGGGCAGCGGGTGGCGGTCGAGGGGCGCGGGGACGCGCTCACGTTCCTGGTCGCCGGCACGGGCGGCGAGGCGACCGGCACGGGCAGCGTGCACTACCGCGACGGCGGTCACAGCCGCTACCGGCTGACCGCCCCCGACTGGCGCACCGGTCCGCTCGCCACCAAGGCGGTCGCCCTGCCGTACCTCAACACCCGTGAGGGCGGCGTCAAGGACCGCCCCCGGCTGTACGTGGTGACCGTACCGCTCGACGCGCGCCGCACCGTGGAGTCGGTGCGGCTGCCGCACGTACGGGGTTTCGGCAGGGCCCTGCACGTCTTCGACCTGCGGGTCCGTCCGGCGGCGGAGGGCTGGACGGGCAGCTGGTCGGCGTCGACGGCCGGGCTGCCGGAGGTCGGCCCGTGGCGCGACCAGACGCTGCGGCTGGTCGTCCATCCCACCAAGGCGGGCCCCACGGTACGGGTGCGGCTCTCCAACACCTTCGCGGGAGCGCCGGTCCGGGTGGGCAGCGCGACCGTGGCGGTCCGTGCGAAGGACGCCGAGCCCCGGTCCGAGCCGGTGCCGCTGGCCTTCGGCGGGCGGCGCGGGGCGGTCCTGCCGGCCGGGGCGGAGGCGGTCAGCGACCCGCTCGACTTCGCCGTGGAGGAGGGCGCCGACCTGCTGGTCAGCCTGCACCTGCCGGGCTCCGTGCCGTCGGTGCCGCTGCACGACAAGGCGGTGCAGAAGTCGTACCTGAGCACCCCGGGCGACCACGCCGCCGACTCCGACGGCGCCGCGTACACCGGGACGGTCGGCACCTGGCCGCTGCTCACGGGCGTCGACGTGAGCGGCGGGCCCGGTTCCGTGGTGGTGCTCGGCGACTCCATCACCGAGGGCGTCCGCACCACCGAGGGCGCCAACAGGCGGTGGACCGCCGCGCTCGCCCGGCGGCTGCGCGCGCAGGACCGGGTGCCGCGCTACGGCGTGCTCAACCAGGGCATCTCCGCCAACCGCGTGCTCAGCGACCGCTACCCGGGCGACGGCGTGTCCGCCGACACCGGCGGGGTCAGCGCCCTCAACCGGCTGGACCGGGACCTGCTCGCCCAGACCTCCGCGCGGACCGTGGTCCTCTTCGAGGGCATAAACGACGTCCGCTGGGGCGCCGGCGCCGACGAGGTGGTGGACGGGCTGCGGCAACTGGCGAGCCGCGCCCGCGCCCGGGGCGTACGGGCCGTGGTGACCACCCTCGCGCCGTGTGAGGGCGAGTCCCGCTGCACCGCAGCCGTCGACGCCGAGCGGACCTCGGTCAACCGGGCGCTCCGCGCCGACCGGCACTCCTTCGACGCCGTCCTCGACTTCGACCGGGTCCTGCGCGATCCCGACCGCCCGGCGCGGATGCTCCCCGCGTACGACAGCGGCGACCACCTGCACCCGGGCGAGGCGGGGCTCCAGGCGCTGGCCGACGCCGTCGACCTGGGCGAGCTGACCGGACGGCCGCGCGCCGGGGGGTGAGACTCAGACGGTGAGGTCGGCGACGACCGGGGCGTGGTCGGACGCTCCCTTGCCCTTGCGCTCCTCGCGGTCCACGTAGGCGTCGGAGACGGCGGTGGCGAACGGGGCGTTCCCGTAGACCAGGTCGATGCGCATACCGCGGTTCTTGGGGAAACCGAGCTGGCGGTAGTCCCAGTAGGTGAAGGGCTTGTCGTACTTGAGGGGGCGCGGGACCACGTCGTTCAGCCCGGTGGCGCGCAGCGCGGCGAGCGCCTCGCGCTCCTCCGGGGTGACATGGGTGGCGCCGATGAAGGCGGTGGGGTCCCAGACGTCCGAGTCGTGCGGGGCGATGTTGTAGTCACCGAGGACGGCGAAGGGGCGCTCGCCGGCCGCGTCGTCGGCGACGGCGTCCCGCAGGGCCTTGAGCCACTGGAGCTTGTAGGCGAAGTGGGGGTGGCCCACCTCGCGGCCGTTCGGTACGTAGACCGACCAGACACGGACCGGGCCGCAGGTCGCGGAGATCGCCCGGGGCTCCTCCACGCCGTCGTACTCCGGTCCGCCGGGCAGGCCGCCGACCACGTCGGCCAGGCCCACGCGGGAGACGACGGCCACGCCGTTCCACCGGCCGGTGGCGCGGACCGCGCTCTCGTACCCCAGCTCGGCCAGGGCGTCGGCGGGGAAGGCCTCCTCGGTGGTCTTGGTCTCCTGGACGCACAGCACGTCCGTGCCGCTGCTCTCCAGCCAGGCCAGCAGCCTCGGGAGGCGCGCGGTGATCGAATTGACGTTCCAGGTGGCGATGCGCATGACTGACAACCTAACCGACCCCGCCGACAGTCCCCTCAGACCTCGGTGAACGTGCCGGGCCGCAGATGCTGGTGGCCGGCGTCGGCCAGTGCGCCGATCTGCCGCTCGTAGACGGGCAGGGCCAGGTCGGTGAGGAGCGCGTCGTGGATGTCGTAGGCGCGGGTGGGACGGACCTCGCGGAGGTAGTCCACCACCTCGGAGAGCTTGTTCCACGGGGCCATGACGGGAAGCAGCAGGGTCTCGACGGGCCGTTCGGGGACGGTCAGGGCGTCGCCGGGGTGGAAGACCGCGCCGTCGACCAGGTATCCGACGTTGGTGACGCGCGGGATGTCCGGGTGGATGACGGCGTGCAGCTCTCCGTGGACCTCGACGTCGAACCCGGCGGCCGTGAAGGTGTCACCGTGGCCGACGGTGTGGACCCGGCCGGGGAAGGCCGCCGCCATGGGCTCCGCCACCGAGGCAAGGGTCCACAGCTGGACGGCCGGGTCGGCCTCCAGGGCGGCCCGCAGGTTTCCCTCGTCGAAGTGGTCGGGGTGCTCGTGGGTGACCAGCAGCGCGTCGGCGCCGACGGCGGCGTCCGGCTCGGTGAAGTTGCCCGGGTCGATGACGAGTGTGCCCGACTCCTTCTCCAGCCGGACGCAGGAATGGCGCTTCTTGATGAACCTCATGGTTCCATCGTGCGCCTTCCCCCCGCGCCCGGCACGTTCCCCCTCCGAAGGAGCCCAGGTCCCCTGGCGGGCGCGGCGGCGGTGCCCGGCGCCGAGATCCGCGACCGGGCCCCGGCGCTCCCCTTACTCGTGCGGCGTCGTCTCCTCCGCGACCACGGCGCGGGCGACCCGGAACGCCTCCTCGGCCGCCGGGACGCCGCAGTAGACGGCCGCCTGGAGCAGGACCTCGCGCAGCTCGGCCACGGTGAGGCCGTTGCGGAGGGCCGCCCGCACCTGCGCGGGCAGTTCGGCCGTGTGCCCGGAGGCGATCAGTGCCGTGAGCGCGACGCAGGAGCGGGTACGGCGGTCCAGTCCGGGCCTGCTCCAGATCTCGCCCCACGCGTAGCGGGTCAGGAAGTCCTGGAACTCGCCCGAGAAGGCGTCCGCCTCGGCCAGCTCGCGGTCGACGTGGGCGTCGCCCAGCACCTCGCGGCGCACCTTGATGCCGGACTCGTACGGGTCGGGCCGCACGGAGGCGTCCGGGTCGACCCAGGGGGCGATCTCGGCGACCGGTCCCGTGGGCTGCGGCGGCAGGACCACCGGGGTGGGGGCCGGCGCCGGCGTCTGCCCCGTCGCCTCCGGAGCGGGGCTCCAGGGCGTGGAGAAGTGCCGCACCAGCAGGTCGGTGACGGCGGCCGGCTGCTCGACCGGCGCCAGGTGCGAGGCGCCGGGCACCACGGCGAGGCGGGCGTCCGGAATCCCGGCGACCAGCGTGCGGGCCTCGGCGGGCCCGGTGACCTGGTCCTCGGAGCCGACCAGGACGAGGGTCGGCACCCCGATCCGGCCCAGTTCGGTCCGGATGTCGAAGGCGGCGAGCGCCTCGCAGGCGGCGATGTAGCAGCCGGGGTCGGTGGTGCGCACCATCTGCACCGCCCACTCGGTGATGGCGGGCTGCGCCCCGGCGAAGCCGGGCGTGAACCACCGCTCGGGCGCGGCCCTCGCCACCGGGTCCAGCCCGTGCGACCGGACCACCACCCCGCGCTGGCGGAACTCGTCGGCGGTGCCGAACCGCGGCGAGGCGGCGATCAGCGCCAGCGAGGCGACCCGCCCGGGGTGGCGCAGCGCCAGTTCGGCGCCGACGGCCCCGCCGAGCGCGCAGCCGGCGAACCCGAAACGCTGCACCCCGGAGGCGTCCAGCGCGGCCAGCACCCGGTCGGCCAGGTCGGCGACCGTCCCGGCCGGGTGAGCCGGCGCTCCGCCGTGGCCCGGCAGGTCGAACCGGAACACCCGCCAGGTGCGGGCCAGCTCGGGCACCTGCCGGTCCCACATGTGCCAGGTGGTACCCAGTGAGGGACCGAGGACCAGGACCGGGGCGTCCTCCGGCCCGTCAAAGCGGTATTGCAGGGTGTTCGACGGTGTCTCACTCACGCCTCAGACCTTCTCACGTCTCACGCCGTCTCACACAGCCGGGGAAGCGGCGGCCCGGCGCACCCGCGGCTCGCCCCCTCGGGCGAGGAGGCGCCGGCCGAGGGCGCATGGGGACATCCTGGCCCTGCCGCACCTCCGTCACCTGCTCTTTCCCTCCCCACCTGCTGCCCTGCTCCCTTCTCCGGGCCGGGTGAGGTGGTGGCGCGCCGGGCCTCCGGCGGAACCGGCAGCCGTCGCGTCCGGTCAGGACCTCGCAGCGGGTGACGGGCGCACCGTGAGCCGGGCGGCCCGGGTCCGGTCCGAGGAGGGGCCGGTCTCGATGGCGAACTCCCCGCTCTCCACCTCCCGTTCCCCCGAGCGGGAGACCGACGCCAGCGTCCGGGCGTCGACGGTGAAGCAGACCTCGGCCGCGTCCCCGGGGCCGAGGTCGGTGTGGTGGAAGCCACGCAGTTCGCGTACCCGGGGCCAGGAGGTGCCGCCGAGCAGACGGCGGACGTAGAGCTGGACCGTCTCGCGCACCGGCCGGCCCCCGGTGTTGCGCACCTCGACCGAGCACACCACCGGTGGTCCGCCGCCCTCTTCGTCGAACTCCGCGACGGTCGCGACCGGGCGCGTCAGGCGCGGCTCGCCGTACTCCACCGTGGTGTAGGACAGACCGTGGCCGAAGGCGTGGCGGGCGGTGGCGGGCTGGTCGACGTAGCCGCGGTAGCCGTGGTCCTTCCCGTTGTAGAAGACCGGCAGTTGGGCGGCGGACCGGGGCACCGACACCGGGAGCCTCCCGGTGGGTTCCGCCTGGCCGAGCAGCACGTCGGCCACCGCCCGGCCGCCCCCGGGCCCCGGGTACCAGGCGCTGAGCAGCACCGCCGCCCGCCCGGTCAGGTCTCCCAGCGCGTGCGGGCGCCCCTGGACCAGCACGACCACGACGGGCACGCCGGTCGCCGTGACCGCGTCGAGCAGCGCCGACTGGCCTTCGGGCAAGGCGAGTTCGGCCAGGTCGACGCCTTCTCCGCAGGTCATCCCGCCAGGATCGCCGGTGACCTGGGCCGCCCCGTTGGCGTCGAAGTGCGTCTCGGCGGCCCGGGCGCTCGACCCGCCGAGTACCAGGACCGCGACGTCCGCCCCGGCCGCGAGGGCCACCGCCCCCGGGAGCGCCGACCGGTCCGCGCCGACGAGGTCGCAGCCGCGGGCGTACGTGACCTCGGTGCCGGCCGGGGCGGCAGCCCGCAGCCCCGCGAGGAGGCTGATGCCCGAGCCGGGACGCTGGGGCGCGGTGTAGTCGCCGAGCTGCTGCGGCACGGAGTCGGCGTTCGGGCCCAGCACCGCTATCCGCGCCCGGCCGGACAGGGGCAGGGTCGCCCCGTCGTGCGCCAGCAGCGTCACCGACTCCCGGGCGAGGCGTTCGCTCAGCTCGCGCGGTCGGGTGACCGCGGGGCGCCGACCGGTGTACGGCTGCTCGAAGAGGCCGAGCCGGAACTTCAGGGCCAGGACCCGGCCCGCCGCCGCGTCGAGCGCCGCCTCCTCGACCAGCCCCCGGTCGACCGCCTCCGCCAGGCGTGGGAAGCAGCCGTCCCACAGGCTCAGGTCGGTGCCGGCGGACAGGGCGGTCGCCGCGGCCGCCACCGGGTCCCCGGCCAGGCGCACCAGCCGGTCCAGGGCCAGCCCGTCGGCCATCACCACCCCGTCGAATCCCCACTTCTCACGCAGGACGCCGGTCAGCAACTCGCGGTTGGCGGCGCAGGGCAGGCCGTCGAACTCGTTGTACGCGGCCATCACTCCGGCCGCCCCGGCCCGTACCCCCGCCAGCGCGGCCTCCAGGTGGATCTCGTGCAGTTCCCGGGTGCCCAGTTCGGTCGCCGCGCTGTTGCGGCCGCCGACCGTCGCGCCCTGGCCCGCGAAGTGCTTGAGGACGACCGCCGCCCGGTCCGGCGCGATCCGCTCACCCGGTGCCCCCTGCGCGCCGCGCACCAGCGCCTCGGTGAACCGTGCCGCCAGGTAGGGGTCCTCACCGAAGCACTCCTCCGCCCTCCCCCAGCGCGGATCGCGGACCAGGTCGAGCGCCGGCACCAGCGCCACGTGGCCGCCCCGCGCCCGCAGCTCGGCGGCGGCCGAGGCGACGGCCTCCTCGTAGAGCCCCGGGTTCCAGGTGGCTCCGACGGCCAGGTTCACCGGCAGCAGGGTGCCGTCCAGCGCCTGGTGGCCGTGCGGCATCTCCTCGACCATGAGGACCGGCACGCCCAGCCGGGTGTTCTCGACCACGTGGCGCTGGACGGCGTCGGAGACGCGCGCCCCCTCCGCCGCGCCGATGCCCGTCTCGGCGGTCACCCCCGACCAGGGGTCCGCGCGCTGCAAGCCGTACAGCGCGCCCATCCCGCCGAACGCGGCGACCTCGGCGCGGAACGCCTCGGTGAGCCGGTGCCCGCAGGCGGTCCGCTCGTAGGCGTGCCAGCCGTACATCCGCTGGTTGACCTGCCCCACCTTCTCGGTGAGGGTCATCCGTGCGAGCAGGTCGCGCACCCGGGCGGCGACCGGGGCGGCGGGGTCGCGGTAGAGGGGATCGGCCATGGCTGGGTCTCCTGACCTCGCGGCGTGACGGGGGAAGGGGCGGGGCTCAGCGCTGTTCCAGGACACGCACGCCGTACGGCGGCAGTGTCACGTCCCGCACCGGGCAGCCGTCCAGGCCGTGCAGTACGCCGTCGGCCGACGGCTGGACGGTCACCTGGGTGCCGGACTGGCTGACCAGCCACACGAAGCGCCTGCCGTCCTCGTGCACCAGGGTGTCCGCGGCGACGTACGGACTGTCCACCGTGACCGGTCGCGCCGCACCCGCGATCTCGGCGAGGGCGGCGTACAGGCGGTGCGTCTGTTCGGGGTTGACGCGGGCGGTGCGGGCCGCCATGTGCTCCAGCGGGTAGGTCGCCAGGACCGTCCGGCCCTCTCCCGTGTCGTGGCGCAGCAGCGCGGGGCGGCCGTGCGCGTCGGTGGCGACCACCCGGGCGCCCTTGGGGACGACGGGCAGGTAGGCGCGGCTGTCCTCGTTGCCGGCGACGGGGAAGGTCAGGGTCTCGCCCGCCGCGATGGTCCCGAAGTCCTCGGTGAAGGTCATCTCCAGCACGTCGTCCTCGACCGGCTCGGCGACGCCGTAGGAGAGCTGGTGCTCCACGCCGAACAGACCGTCGAGGTCGTCGAACCACGGGCCGCGCGTGCCCGGGTGCTCACCCGAGCAGAACGACAGGTAGACCGTGGCGCCTTCGCGGGCCCGGCGCTCCAGCGCGCGGCGGGTGCGGGTGGTGAACTGACGCGTCGAGGGCAGCAGGTAGAGCGCGGCGTCCTCGGGCAGTCCGTCGGCCTCCCGGGCGAACACGACGGGCAGGTCCGCGCCGCGGGCCGCCACGTACCCCTGGTGCAGGGAGGTGAAGATCAGCGGCCGGTCCGCGGGACGGCTGTAGGGGTAGCCGCGTTCCAGGAAGGCGGGCACCACCAGGGCGGCGTCCGCGTCGGTGCGCCGGCAGCGGGCGAAGTCGACCCGTTCCAGCACCTCGGCGAAGTCGCGGAGTTCCCGCAGCGGTTCCTTGGGGCGTCCCGTGCTGTCGGTGATGCCGAAGTGCATCTCGAAGGGGTGGTGGTCGTAGGGCGAGCGGTCCCACAGACCGTCGTAGTCGGTGTTGTTCCACGCGATCCAGCCGGTGGCGCCGCCGAGCAGCGAGTTGTGCAGGGTCTGGCGGTAGAAGATCCCCGCGTTGGCCGCCGAGACGGTGTCGGTGGAGAGGCCGAACTCCTCCAGCACGACCGGCTGCCCGGTGACGGCGGCGAGTTCGCACTCGAACGCGGCCCGGTAGTGCTGGCGGGGCCGGTCGGTGTCCGAGCGGTAGACGTGCGGGCCGACGAAGTCGACGTACTCGGCGGTGTCGCGGAGCGAGAACCCGTTGTCGCGGCCGGTGACCTCGATGCCCCAGGCGCCGTCGCCGAGCGACACGGGCTGGGTGCCGCCCGCGGCGCGGACGGCGTCGCACATGAACTGGGCCCAGGCGGTGACCACGTCGCTGGAGGGCGGGTTCTCCTGGTAGATCCGTCCGTAGCCGGGCATCTCGTTGGTGATCAGCCAGCCGGTCACGGCGGGGTGGTCCTTGAAGCGCCGGGTCATCTGGGAGACGAACCACGCCTGGCGCCCGACGAGCCACACGTCCTCGTACAGATCCCGCCCCCCGCGCCAGACCGGGTCCCAGTTCTCGCCGGACATGTGGCCGACGATGAAGGTCGGGACGGTCCCCATCCCCGCTTCGGTGTGGGCGTCGAGGAAGTCCCGGAAGCGGTCGCAGAGTTCCTCGTCGATCCGGAACGGCTCGGGGTGGAAGTCCGGCCAGTAGAAGAAGGAGCGGGTCATCGTCAGCCCGTGCTCCCGCAGGACGGCCAGTTCCTCGCGCACGGTCTTCGGGTCGTAGTCCCGCCACATCAGGGGCCCGCCGGTGCGGGACCAGAAGTTGGCGCCGAGCCAGGGCAGTACGGCGTGGTCATGGGTGAGCTGGGCGCTGTGGCGTCGCATGATCCTTCTCGGATGCTCTCGGTGTGCGGGGTCGGTGGGCCGGCCGGTCGTACGGACGTGCGGCCGGGGTGGTGCGGCGGCGGGCGGTGGCCCGCGTGCGGTGCGCGGTGCCGGGGTCATGACCGGCCGGCGGGGGCCGGGCCGCTCGACTCCCGTACGACCAGGCGCGGCCGGCCGTCCAGGAGCGGCGCCGGGACCTGCTCGCCGCAGCCGTCGAGCAGGGTGAGGGCGGCCGCCGCGCCGACCCGCTGGACCTGCTGGTCCACGGTGGTGAGGCGGGGGTGCAGCCACCGGCCGAGCGGCAGGTTGTCGTAGCCGACCACGGAGACGTCCTCGGGGACCCGCAGTCCCGCGCGCTGGGCCGCGCCCATCCCGCAGACGGCCATGGAGTCGTTGGGGAAGACCAGGGCGGTCGGCCGGTCGGGGCGGGCGAGGAGTTCGGCGGTGACGGTCACGGCGGCCTCCTCGGTGAAGTCGGTGTGCCTGACGGCCGCGGGCCGCAGCCCCGCCTCGGCCAGCGCCTGCTCGAACGCCGCCCGCCGCACACCGGAGTGCACCAGGTCCGCCGGGCCCGCGACGTAGGCGATCCGCCGGTGTCCGAGTCGCAGCAGGTGGGCGACGGCCTCCCGGACGCCCGCGTCCTGCTGCCCGAGTCCCACCCCGGGCACCGGCGCGGCCGGGTCGGGCGCGCCGAGCAGGACGGCGGGCAGCCCGAGGCCCTTGAGCAGCGCGGGGCGCGGGTCGTCGGCGCGGGCATCGGTCAGCACGGCGCCGTCGATCCGGCCCTCGGCGACGAGCCGTTCGTACAGCGCGCTCTCCTCGGCCAGGTCGGGGACCAGGTGCAGCAGCAGACCGTAGCCTCGGGGGGCCAGTTGGCCCTCCAGTCCGGTGATCAGTTCGCTGAAGTGGGGGTCGGCGCCCAGGACGTCCGTCGGGCGGCGCACCACCAGCGCGATCGTCCGGGTCCTGGCCCGCCGCAACGCGGTCGCCGAGGCACTGGGCGACCAGCCCAGTTCGGCCGCCGCCGCCAGGACCCGGCGGCGGGTCCCCTCCGATATGCGCCCTGTTCCGTTGACCGCCTGGGAGACCGTGGCCGTGGAGACCCCCGCCGCCGCGGCCACCGCCTTGATGGTCGGCCGCGCCCCGTCGCCGGAGGCTCCCGCCGGCCGGCCGGGCGCGCGTCGGCCCGGTTGCCCCTTGAGACGTTCCTTCACATCTTCACCGCCCCGCTGACGAGTGCCTGTTGCATACGCTTCTGCAGCACGGTGTACACCGCCCAGACCGGGACCAGGGTGAGCACCGTGCCCGCGGTCAGGATGCCGTAGTCGGTGCCGGTGAGGGACTTGAGCGTGGGCAGCGCCACCTGCACGGTCCGCAGGCCGGGGTCGGGGCCGATGATGACGAGCGAGTAGAGGTACTCGTTCCAGAAGGTCAGGAAGTTCAGCAGCAGGATCGTCGCGATGCCCGGCATGCACATCGGGGTGTACACGTGGCGCAGCACGGCGAAGGTGGACGCACCGTCCATGCGGGCCGCCTCCTCCATCTCGCGCGGGATGGTCCGCATGAACTGCACCAGGATCACCACCGACAGCGGCATCGCCGTGGCGGGCAGGAACAGCACGATGAAGGCCCGGGTGTGGAACAGGCCGGTCGCGGCCGCCAGCAGGAACGTGGGGAAGAGCGCGGCGAACGTGGGCACGAGGAAGCCGAGGGAGAAGACCCGCTCCACGAACGCCCCGAGCCGCCCCTCCGAACGGGCGAGGGCGAAGGCCGCCGGGATCGCGAGACCCAGGGTCAGCGCGAGGGCCAGCGCCGTCACCAGGACGGAGTTGAGGACCGCCGCCCCCAGGTCGGCCGAGGTGAAGGCCTCGGTGAAGTTGTGCGGGGAGAGCGAGGACGGCAGGGCGAACGGTGAGCCGAAGATCTGGTCGTTGGTCTTGAACGCCGAGACCAGCAGGTAGTAGAGGGGGACGAGGAGCAGCGCCGCGTACAGCCAGGCGAGGAGATGGGCCGGCAGCCAGGACCTTCCGAACTTCATGGGACCGCTCCGATCAGTAGTTCTGGCGGAAGACACGACGGATGGTCAGCAGCCCGGCCAGGCCGACCAGGAACAGGAACACGCCCACGGTCTGGCTGTAGCCGAGGTCGGCCGCGATGAACGCCTTCTGGTAGACGAGGAAGGAGAGGGTCGTGGAGGAGGAGCCCGGCCCGCCCTGGGTGAGCAGCAGGACGTGCTGCGCCGACCCGAACAGGGTCCACAGGAACTGGAGCATCGTCACGACGCCGACGAAGTCGCGGATCATCGGGAAGTGGATGCGCCACATGGCCCGCCAGTGCCCGGCCCCGTCGAGCTGGGCAGCCTCTCCGACCTCGTCCGGCACGCTGCCCAGCCGGGCGGCGAAGAGGACGGCGGTGAACCCGATGCCGCTCCACACGTCCAGCACGATCAGGCAGGCGAGCGCGGTGGAGGGCGAGGCGAGCCAGGCGTCGGTCAGCGATCCGAGGCCGGCCTTGTCCAGCGCCCCGTTGAACAGGCCGTCGGGCGACAGGACGGCGTAGAAGACCATCGCCTTGGCCGGGGTGGAGATCAGGCCGGGAATGAAGAGCAGGTAGCGCAGGAACCGGTGGCCCGGCGGCCGCTGCGCGACGTAGTAGCCCAGCATGTACGCGCCGACGATCATCAGCGGCAGCGCGACGGCGAGCTGGATACCGGTGTTGACCACCGCGTCCGCGAAGACGGGGTCGGCCAGGACCGTGCGCACGTTGCCGAGCCCGGCGTAGGAGACCGGCTGGAGCATGCCCGGCCAGTGCAGGACGGCGATGACGAAGATGGCGACCAGCGGGCCGACCATGAAGATCAGGTACCAGGCCAGTGCCGGGACGGCGAGGACGACTCCGCCCTGCTTGCGGCGGGGCGCGCGGCCGGGGGGCGGCGGGGTGCTCCGGGCGGCGGGGGCGCCGGCCGGTGCGGACGAGAGCGACGTCATGGGGAATCCCCTCGGGACTCGGGCGCGCGGGATCAGCCCGTGCGGTAGGCGGATTCGAGGGCGGAGCGCACGGTGGCCGCGCTGGTGCCGCGGGTGAAGGCGGTGCTGGTCGCCGTGATCAGCGGCTGGGTGGCCGTCGGCGGGACGTACAGGTCGGGCAGGAGCACCTGGCCCACCTCGTCACCGAGCCGCTGCGCCGCCGCCACCAGGGGGAAGTCCTTGCTGACGGTGTCGGTCTCCAGGGCCATGTCCCGCCCGCTCTCGGTGATGAAGCGCGAGACCGACTCGGGCCGGTACATGAACCGCAGGAACTTCTCGACCGCGGAGATCTTCTTCGCCCCGTTGGGGCTGATCCAGAAGCCGATGAGGGTGTACGACCGCATGATGGTGGGCCTGGCGTGGGCCGCTCCCGGGGCCAGCGGCCAGCCGCCGACCTCGCTGTGCGCGGCGGTCCTCTCCGGGACCTTCGCCAGCGCGGAGGACATCGCGGACTGGATCGCGGCTGCCTCCGTGTTGTACTGCGTGGTCATGGTGTCCGAGGTGAGCCCCTGCGCCTTGTCGGCGAAGACACCGGCGTCCCGCAGCTGGACGAAGTAGTCGATGCCCTCGCGCGCCCCGCGGCCGCCGAAGTCGCCGGTGGCGTAGACCTTCCGCGCCTCCTCGGGGGTGAGGAAGGTCTGGATGATCTGGGCGAGCAGCTTCTGCCCGGTCCAGTCGTTGCCGCCGACGGTCACCGGGGCGATGCCCTTCGCCCGCAGCCTGCGGGCGGCGCCGATGAGCTGGTCGCCGGTGGTGGGCACCGAGCCGACCCCGGCGCGCTCGAGCAGGGTGGTGTTGAAGGCGACGGGCCAGTTGGCGGCGAAGTAGGGGAAGGCGCGCAGGCGCCCCTCCTCGTCGGTCCACTCCTCGAGCGCGGCGGGCAGCACCCGCTCGCGCAGTCCCCAGTCGTCCAGGTACCCCTTCACGTCGAGGGTCGCCCCCAGCTCGGTCCACGCCAGCGTCTTGTCGTACAGGTTGACCATCACGACGTCCGGCTCCTTGCGGGCCAGCCGCGAGGTCTCGTACACCTGCGGGAGGTCGTCGCCGTTGACCAGGTTCCTGATCCGCAGACCGGGGTGTTCCGCGTGGAACTCCTTGACCAGTGCCCGGTAGGTGGGCGACCCCGGCGCGGTGGTGCCGAGCTGGGTGTGGACGACCAGGGTCCCGGGATCGGCGTCGGACGAGTCCAGGGAGGCACACCCGGAGAGGGCCGGGAAGGCGGTGGCGGCGGCGAGGCCGGAGCCTGCGGCGAGAAAGCCGCGCCGGCTCAGAGGTGAGCGCACAGCGAGATGTCTCCAACCAAGGGGCGACGGCGCTGGTTAATCGATATACCAGCAGGTTGCGAGAAACCTAGAGACCCATGGCTTATCGGTCAACCCCTGGTTGCGCAGGGCGAATGTCCCGGCATTCGGGGCATGTGGGACACCTCGCGCGCCGGAGTCCGGCGGCTGCCCGGGGGTGCCGCCTCGGCCTCGCCGCCCTGAGCCCCAGCCCGGACGACGAGGCGCCGACGCCGGCGAGGGCACTCGGCGGCGATGCGGGCGCCGCCTGCCGGCGGACCCCGGGACAGACGCACACGGCCTGGAGACCGCACTCCCCCATTGCCGCCGCCCAGCACCGCTCACCGCGCGCTGCCGCCGCGAAGGGTGCCCTGTGAGTGCCGGGAGACATGCTCCGCATGACCGGGTACGCGCACCGGTAACGAGGCCGCGCGCCGCCTCGGACCCCGTTCGCCCACGGCGTACGCCCGCCACCGGCCGGGAACAGGGTGAGACACCTGGCAGCGGGAGGAGAGGGCCGCAGTGACGGGAGAGCCCGGCGGGGACCCTCGGGGCCGCCGGGACGCTCGCGTTCTTCCACGCGGAGGCTCGGGGCCCGGTCAGCCGCGGGGTGTTCTGCGCGCGGGGCTCACGGGGCCGGGCGCCCGGCCGCCGGACGGAACGGCGCGGCACGTCCCCGCACGGGGCGGAGCACGACCCGGCCCGCCCCACCGCCCTCCGGGGGCCGCGGCCGGAGACGGCGCGGCGGGACGGCGGGGCGGGCGCGGCGGGTCAGGCCGAGTAGCCCTTCGGCGGGATCAGGGAGGCCAGTTGGGAGAAGTCCAGCCAGTAGATCTGCCAGCCGTTGAAGGAGGCCGAGTCCGCGATCAGCACCGTGTTGTAGTCGGTGTCGTAGCCGATGACCGTGAAGTAGTGGTACACGGTCTGGTCCGCCGGGTAGCCGGGCGGCTGGTTGCCGGGCGGGGCCACGATGTTGGCGACGACCGCGTAGTTGTGGTCGATGTCGTCGACGACGTCCGACCACAGCAGGTCCACCTGCGCCTGGGTGGGCGGGTCGTCGGGCATCTCGCGGGTGAAGTACTGGCCGACGTCGATGCGGGAGTTGAGCACCCCGGTGACCTGGCCGATGTGGTCGGTGCCACCGGTGTGGGTGCCGAGTTCGGCGGCCAGGGCGGCCTGGCTCGGAGCGGCGACCCGGGCCGAGAGGGCGCAGCGGGTGGCGGCGGGGCCGCACCAGTACGCGGTCTCCTGGACCTGGTACTCCACCGAGAGGACGTGCTCCCCCTGGGTGTGCACCTCCTTGGTCCGCAGCGTCGGGAAGGCGCCGCGGGTCCGGCCGACGACCTCGGTCTCGACCTGGATGCCGTTCGGGTGGGCGGGACTCGGCGGCAGCGGCGCCACCTGGCGGCCGGCCGGGCCCGCCGCCCGCGCGGTGCCGGTGGTCAGCAGGGCGCCGGTGGCCCCGAGCGCGAGCGCGGTGGCGAAAGATCTTCTCCGCATGGGAGCGTCCTTCCTTCGTGGGGGGAATGTCCGTGGGGGGACATGGTGAAAGTCATGAGCATGTCACCCGATCCCGGGGGCCCGGAAGGGCCCACCGGGCCCACCGGGCCCACCGTTCGGCTCCCGAGGGGCCCGCGGATGGGGGCAGGCAAGCCGCGTGACGGTGGCCGGTCCCGCAAAAGACGCGACACGAACGGCAGCGGGGGGAAGGGCGGGCCCTCCGCCCTTCCCCCCCCCCTCCATGGCCGCGCCGCTCGCGCGTGACTCAAGGGGTCACGTACGTCCCGCACTTGACAGCGACCCAGGCGCGCTTCCCGTTGTGCTTGACGGGCAGCCAGCTCTTGTACGACTTCCCTCCCGACTGGCAGGTGTAGCTTCCCCCAGCCGTGATGCCGCCGCACTTGTTCAGCCAGCAGGGGACGGAGTCGTGGCCGCCCTTGCCCGGACAGTTGCCGTTCCGGTTGTACAGCGTGCGGAGCACGGTCGCGGAGGACTTGGTGCCGGAGCGGACGTTCAGCTTGCAGTGGAGCATGGTCGGTGCGGCGTAGCCGCTGCCGGCGGCCGCGGTCCCGGAGGCGCGGGCGGGCGCGGGTGCCGCGGCGGCGGTGGCCGCGGCACCCGCGAGGGCGATCCAGACGGCGGCGAAGAGGGACAGCGGACGGGCGAGGCGCATGGCCCATTCCTTTCGAGCGGGCGTGTCCTCCCTTTCCCGGGGCGCCGTTCTCCGCTCACGGGAAGGACCCCGGAGGCCGACAGCGCTCACCCTGGCCGGGAGGCGTTCCTGAGGAACGCCCCGCATCCTTCCCCAGCTCCGGCACCCGCGGCAAGCCGTTTCATCAACACCCAACGGCCCTCGCAGGGGCAGGTTTTGACGTGCCCGTACGGTGAAACCGCGGATGCGGGAGGGGTTCCGCACGGAGGGAATTCACCCGGGAGGATGAGGGGCCCTCAGCTCCCGGCCAGGGCGGCGAGGACCGTCGCCGTCAGGGCCGCGCGCTCCACCATGCCGTTGACGGAGGTGTTCTCGGAGCGGGCGTGCGCCCCGGAGCCGACCGCCCCGACACCGTCCAGCACGGGGACGCCCGCGGCGACGACGAAGTTGCCGTCGCTGGCGCCGCCCACCGCCGCCTCGCGCAGGTCGAGGCCGAGCGGCGCCGCGCACCTGCGGGCGAGGTCCGCCAGCTCCGCGACCGGGGCGGTGCGTTCGAAGACCGGGCGGTTCCAGCCGCCGGAGACCTCGACGGCCGTACGCGGGTCGACGGGCCGCAGCGCGGCCAGCGCGGCGCCGATCCGCTCCTGCTCGGCGGCGGTGGCCACCCGGACGTCGAGCCGGGCGGTGGCCCGGCCGGCGGTCACGTTGCTGCGCGTACCGCCCTCGATCACGCCGGTGTTGAGGGAGGTGCCCGCCGCCGGGTCGCGCAGTGCGGCGAGGCGGAGGATCTGGTGGGCCAGTTCCTCGGTCGCGCTGGCTCCGGCCTCCGGGTCGAGTCCGGCGTGCGCCTCCCGGCCGGTGACGGTGACGGTGAAGAGGCCGACCCCCTTGCGGGCCGTCTTCACGGCGCCGTCGGCCGCCGCCTCGAAGACCAGGGCGGCCCGGCTCTCGCGCGCCTCGGCGACGATGGCGTCGCTGGAGGCGAGGCTGCCCGTCTCCTCGTCGCCGTTGAGCAGGAGGGTGCAGGCCGGGCGGGCCAGCCCGAGCGCGTCCAGCGCCTTCAGGGCCCACACCGCCTGGACCAGTCCCGCCTTCATGTCGAAGACGCCGGGGCCGGTGATCCGGTCGCCGTCGCGCCGGAAGGGCCAGTGGGCCAGGGTGCCGGTGGGCCAGACCGTGTCGTAGTGGCCCAGCAGCAGGACGGGGCGGGCGCCGGTCCCCGGGTAGCGGCGGACCATGAGGTCGCCGGCCTCCGCGCGGGGCCGTATCTCCTCGTCCGCCGGGGCGCCCAGGGCACCGTCGAGCCAGTGGCGTACCCAGGTGAGGCAGGCGTCGAGCGCTTCGAGGTCGTCGCTGGCACTCTCCTGGGAGGTGTACTCGGCCAGGTCGGCGACCATCTCCTCGCGGTGGGCCGCCAGCCAGTCCCGTACGGCGGCCGCCTGCTCCGCGCCGGGGGCGGCCACGTCGCCGAACGTGCTCCGGCCGCCGGCGGCCAGCCCGTCCAGGGCGTCCAGCCGGGCCTCGGTCATCAGGCCGGGGTCGCCTTCCAGCTCGCGCAGCTGGGCGATGACGGCGCGCAGGACCGGGGTGGCCACGCCGTGGCGTCCGGCCTCGGCGAAGACCTCGGCGTAGTGGGTGGTCACCTCGACCGGGCGGCGGCGGACCGCCAGATCGCGCCAGATGCCGCTGCGGTCCTTGGCCTGGGTGCGCAGCCAGGCGGTGAGACGGGCGGTGGCGGCACGGCGGGTCTCCTCGCTCGCGTCCCTGAGGAACGCGTGCGGCTCGAAGGCGTCGAACGCCTCCAGGGTGACGCCGAGCGCGTCGGCCACGGAGAAGACCTCGGCGGCGACGGCCGCCATCGTCGCGGGGTGGCGGTCGATCAGCTCGGCCATGGGGGCGTCGGCCAGCGCGGTGGCGGCCAGCATGGCGCCGAAGCCCGCCTTGGCCCAGAGGTATCCCTCGACGTTGTCGTCGGCCACGGCGGGCCCCCAGCTCCGCAGGTCGTCGACGAGGGAGCGGACGCGGTCGGAGACGGGCGCGCCGCGGCGCTCGCCGATCACCAGGGCCCCGGCGCCGCCGTCCATGATCACCCCGGGTTCGACCACGTCGGCGAAGATGTTGACGAAGGCGGCGACGGTGCGTCCGGCGCCGATCCGCTGGGCGATCGGTTCCTCGTTGAACCCGTTCTGGAGTGAAACGACCCAGCCGTCCGGGGCGAGCCGGGGCTCGATCCAGTCGAGGGCGGCGCCGGTGGCCTGGGCCTTGACGGCCAGCAGGACACGGCCGAGGGTGGCGTCGCACTCCTCGGGGGTGACCGCCTCGACGCGTACGCTCTCTCGGTGCTCGCCCCGGGCGACGGTCAGTCCGTGCGCGCGGACGGCGGCGACGTGGGCGGCGTCGGTGTCGACGAGCCGGACCCGGTGGCCCGCCCGGGCGAGGCTGAAGGCGAGCGTTCCGCCGATGGCCCCGCCTCCGACCACGGTGTAGATGTCGGTGCTGCTCATGCGGGGTGTCCCTTCGTGGCGTCGGCGGGTGCGGACGTGGCGGGCCGGGCGGGGGCGTCGGCCGGCCCGGTGGCGGGGGGCCAGATGCGGGGCAGGTGGAGGGCGCCGGTGCCCGAGCCGCCGTCGACGCGCAGGATCTCGCCGGTGATCCAGGAGGCCTCGGGTCCGGCGATCCAGCGGACCGCGCGGGCGATGTCCTCGGGGCTGCCCGGCCGGCCGAGGGGGTTGGCCCCGATGGCGGCGGCGTACTGCTCGGACACCGGGTTGCAGGCGCTGTCGACCGGGACGAACCCGGGGCTGACGGCGTTGACCCGGATGCCGTGGGCGCCCAGTTCGAGGGCGGCGGCCCGGGTCGCCATCTCCAGGGCGGCCTTGGAGCTGGCGTAGGGGCCGCCGCCGGGACGGGCGCGCAGGGCCGAGCCGGAGGAGATGTTGACGACCGTGCCGCCCTCACCGCGTGCGGCGGCCAGTCGCGCGTAGGCGGCGGTGGCGAGCACCGGGGCGCGCAGGTTGACGGCGAAGAGGCGGTCCCACGCCTCGGCGGTCAGCTCGGCCATGTCGAGGGACGGGTAGACGCCGGCCGCGTTGACCAGCACGTCCACCGGTCCCCG
This sequence comes from Streptomyces diastaticus subsp. diastaticus, assembly GCF_011170125.1. Taxonomy (NCBI): domain Bacteria; kingdom Bacillati; phylum Actinomycetota; class Actinomycetes; order Kitasatosporales; family Streptomycetaceae; genus Streptomyces; species Streptomyces diastaticus. The sequence continues at coordinate 942,611 of NZ_BLLN01000005.1, forward strand.
CGCCGCCCACGCCCGGCGGACCAGTTCTTCCGGGGCGTCGGCGGCGGTCAGGTCGGCGGTGAGCACCCCGGTGGCGGAGGCGGTGGCGGCGAGGTGGGCGGCGAGGTCGTCGAGCGGGGCGCGGTCGCGGTCGGCCAGGGTCAGGACGGCGCCCTGCGCGGCGAACTGCGCGGCGATCGCCCGGCCGATGCCGCCGGCCGCGCCGGTGACGAGGACGTGGCGCATCAGTGGAACTCCTTGTCCTTCGTCTCCGGCATCGTCACGTAGACGAGGAAGGAGATCAGCGACGCGCCGGCGACGTACAGCCACAACAGGTCGCTGTGACCGCTCCCGTGCATCCAGGTGGTGAGGTACGGGGCGGTGCCGCCGAAGAGGGCGACGGCCAGCGCGTACGGCAGGGCGATCCCGGTGGCGCGGATCTCGGCGGGGAACTGCTCGGCCATGATGACGGCGCAGTTGGCGGAGTAGCCGAGGATCAGCAGCATCCCGGTCAGCTGCACCAGGAAGAGGCTGAGGAAACTGTCGTCCAGCAGGTGCAGCAGCGGCCAGGCCAGTACCACGAACCCGCCCGCGAAGGCGGCCATCGTCGGCTTGCGGCCGAGCCGGTCGGAGAGCAGGCCGACGAAGGGCAGCAGCACGACGAAGACGACCAGGCACAGCGTCTGGGAGAGCAGGGCGGTGCTGAGCGGGATGCCGGTGGTGAGATTGGCGTACGTCGGGAGGTAGTTGACCCAGATGTAGTACGTGAGGGTGCCCGCGATGGTGATGCCGGCCACCCGCAGCGCGGCGCCGGGGTGCTCGACGAACATCGCCTTCAGCGGATTGGAGCGGGTGCGGCCCGAGCCCTGGGCGCGGGTGAAGGAGTCGGTGTCCTCCACCGAGACCCGCAGCCAGAGGCCGACCAGCCCGAGGAGTCCGCCGATGACGAAGGCGATGCGCCATCCCCAGGCGTGCAGGGTCTCGTCGCTGAGCAGGGAGGTGGTGAGGGTGCCCAGCAGGGAGGCGATCAGCACGCCGCCGGCGACGGAGACCTGCTGCCAGGACCCGGCGAAGGCGCGGCGTCCCCTGGCGGCGGACTCGACGAGGAAGGCCGAGGAGGAGCCGAACTCGCCGCCGGCGGAGAAGCCCTGGACCAGCCGGGCGACGAGCAGCACCAGCGGGGCGAGGAACCCGATGGTCTCGTAGCTCGGGGTCAGGGCGATGACGAAGGCGGCGCCGGCCATCAGCCCGACCGTCAGGGTCATGCCCTTCTTGCGGCCGTGGCGGTCGGCGTAGACACCGAGGACGGCCGCGCCGACGGGCCGCATGACGAAGCCGACGGCGAAGACGGCCAGCGTGGAGAGGAGAGCGACCGCTTCGTTGCCGGAGGGGAAGAACTCGTCGGCGATGATCTTGGCGAAGATCGAGTAGAGGGCCCAGTCGACCCACTCCACGGTGTTGCCTATGGTGCCGGCGACGATGGCCTTGCGCTGCCTGCCGGTCAGTCTGTGCGCGGTGCCCGGGGCGGGGGCCGTGCGGGGCTCGGTGCTCATGAGGTGTGCTCCGGGATCTCGTGGGCGGGAGGGGCCGTCCGGACGGCCCGGGCCAGATCCGCGTGGGTGGCGTACCAGACGCCGGGGTGGGCGCAGATGTGGTCCAGCAGTTCGCGCAGCACGGTCAGGCGCGAGCGGTGGCCGATGACGTGCGGATGCAGGGTGAGCTGGAAGACGCCGCCGGAGCGGTAGGCGGCGTCGAACTCGTCCCGCCAGATCTCCAGCACGTCCCGGGGGCGGCTGTGCGGGCGGACGGCGCCGTAGCGGTCCATGGTGAAGTACGGCGCGTCGTCGCGGATCCAGTCGACCGGGATCTCCACGAGCCCGGTGGGCCGGCCCCCGGCGAGGATCTCGTAGGGCTCGTCGTCGGCCATGAGCGAGGAGTCGTAGGCGAAGCCGAGGTCGAGGATGGTGTCCAGGGTCGAGTCGGAGAAGTCCCAGGACGGGGTGCGGATGCCGGTGGGCCGCTCTCCCGTGATCTCGGTGAGGGTCTCCAGCGCCCGGCCCACCAGTTCCTTCTCGTCCTCGGCCGCGAGCAGCGTGTTGCGTTCGTGGATCCAGCCGTGGACGGCGATCTCGTGGCCGTCGCGGGTGTAGGCCCGGGCTTCCTCGGGGTGCAGCAGCGCGGAGACGGCGGGCATGAAGAAGGTGGCCGGCACCCCGAAGCGGGCGAGCAGCGCCAGGACGCGCGGTGCTCCGACCCGGGCCCCGTACTCCCCCTGTGCCAGCAGGCCGGGGCTGGTCTGTCCGTCCCGGAGCGGGATCGTCTCGTGGTCGGAGTCGAAGGACAGGGCGACGGCGACCCGGGCGCCGTCCGGCCAGCGCTCCGGCCGCAGCGGGCGCCCGGCGCGGACCGCGTCGACGTGGCGGCGCCAGGTGGTCTCGGGCCACTGCCAGCTCGGGGTGGTGGTCTCCGGATCTGTGGTGGGCATGGTGCTCTCCGGTGTGGGCTCAGGGGGGCGCGCCCGGTGTGCGGGGACGGCTGACAGGGCCGTCGGCGTACGCCTGACGTGCCGGTGCGCGGGGTGCGCGGAAGTCCCGGTGCGCGGGATGCGGGTGTGCTGATGTGCGGAGGTGTACGGCCGGCCGCGGGGGCGGCGGGGTGCGGAGGGTTCGCCCGGTGGGCGGGTCAGGCGCCCTGGTCCAGCCGGGTCCAGGCGCCCTTCAGGGTGGCGAGGTGCACGGTGACGTCCGAGGCGTTGAGCCCCGGCAGGGCACCGATGACCTCACCGGTGTAGCGGAACAGATCGGTGCGGCGGGGCAGGACCATGTGCCCCACCAGGTTGAACCGGCCGGTGGCGGCGGCCAGGAACTTGGTGCCGGGGTGCCGGGCGAGTTGCCGGCCCGCGGCGTCGAGCTGGTCCGGCTCGATGGACAGCCAGACCATGAATTCGGCCTGGTATCCGAGGAGCGCGGGCTCGACCAGGGTGCGGAAGTGCAGGACTCCGCGTGCCACGAGCCGCTCCAGCGCCCGCGAGACGCTGGACTCGCTGCGGTCCAGCCGGCGCGCCAGGGCGCTGACCGGCAGCCTGCCGTCCTGGGCCAGGCCGTCGGCGACGGCCTGTTCGAGAGCGGAGAGCGCTTGTGGCGCCCGGTCCCAGTCGTCACGGTCGCACGGTGGGGCGAGCGTGGCGGGCCGCAGGTCGGCGACGGCCTCGGCGGGCAGCAGGCCGGTGTCCCACATCGCTGCCGAGGTGAAGCTGCGGATGACGGCGACGCACTCGGTGCCGGTGATCAGGTGGGCACCCGGCAGGTCGGTGAAGAGCAGCCTCATCAGCTCCTCGTTGTCCCGGGCGACGAAGTCGACGATCAGGTCGGCCGTGCCGGTGACGACGGCGAGGAACCGCGTCTCCGGGCAGGCGGCCAGCAGCTCGGCGAGTTCGAGGCCCTTGCCCGGCTTGGCGTGCACGCGCACCAGCATGGAGGAGCCGCTCCCGGTGCGGTCCAGCTCCACCGCGCCGACCACGTGGACGAGCCGCCGCTCACGCAGCGCCTGGTAGCGCCGCTGCGCGGTGGTCTCGCTCGCTCCCACCCAGCGGGAGACGGAGTTCCACGAGGCACGGCCGTTGAGCTGGAGCGCGGCGATGACGCGGCGGTCCAGCTCATCGATCATGCCTGCGTGGGCGCGGGGTCTCATGGCACGGACGTTAACCACCGGCCGGGAAACCCGTCAACGGTGGAATCCTGCACGGCTCTCCGCCCACCGGCGGTTCTCCCGCGCGGCGCGGGTTCCAGGGAGGGGAATTCCGCAGATCGACCCGTTCCCACGCCGCGGCCCCGGTGTGCAGGATCGCCCCGCGCGGATACGGGAATTCCCCCACGTGCGGTGCCGCCGCCCAGGTGGGGAGGGGTGTGCCGCTCTCGGGCCGTCAGTCCTGGCCGCGCCAGGACCGCCACAGCGCCGCGTACACGCCGTCGGCCGCGACCAGTTCCTCGTGCGTCCCGAGCTCCACCACGCGGCCCTCGTCCATGACGGCGACGCGGTCGGCGTCGTGTGCGGTCTGGAGGCGGTGGGCGACGGCGATGACGGTGCGGTCCGCGCGCACCGCGGCCATGGCACGCTCCGCCTGCCGGGCCGTGGCCGGGTCCAGCAGCGAGGTGGCCTCGTCCAGGATGAGCGTGTGCGGGTCGGCCAGCTGCACCCGGGCGAGGGTGAGCTGTTGCGCCTGGGCCGCGTCGAGCGCGTGCCCGCCCTGGCCCAGCGTGGTGTCCAGGCCGTCGGGCAGACCGGCCACCCAGTCCGCCTCGAACAGGGCCAGCGCGGCCAGCACGGCCGCGTCGTCGGCCTCGGGCGCCGCCATGGTCATGTTGTCGCGGAGGGTGCCGAGGAAGACGTGGTGCTCCTGGGTGATGAGGACGACCCGGTTGCCCAGCTCGCCGGCGGCGGCCAGGCCGGCGACCGGGACCCCGCCCACCAGGACACTGCCGCTGTCGGGGGTGTCCGCACCGGCGAGCAGTCTGCCGAGGGTGGACTTGCCCGCTCCGGACCGGCCCACCACCGCGAGCCGCTCACCGGGCCGCACCGTCAGCCGTACGCCTTTCAGGACCTCCTGGCCGGGGTGGTAGGAGTACCGCACGTCCTGGGCCTCGACGAGGTCGTCGGCGGGGGACGCCACCGGCGTGTCCTGCGGGCGGGCGACCAGGCCGACCCCCTTGATCCGCGCGAACGAGGCGCCGCTGCGCTGGAGTTGTTCGACCCAGACGAGCAGCTGGTCGAGCGGGTCGACGAGCTGCCACATGTAGAGGCCGGCGGCGACCACCGCGCCGAGCGAGACCGTCCCGTCGAGGTACCCGAACCCGCCGGCCAGCAGGATCAGCGCCAGCGGCAGGGTGTGCGCGAACTCGGTGACCGGGAAGAGCACCGAGCGCAGCGCGAGCGTGCGCTCACCCGCGTGGTACGTGGTGTCGACGGCCTGGTCCAGGACGCGCCCGCGACGCTCCCCCAGCCCGTACGCCTCCACGGTGCGGGCGCCCAGCGCGGTGGCGCTGAGGATCTCGGAGACCTCCCCGGCGGCCGCGCCCTCGGCGAGGTAGGCCTCGCGGGAACGGGCCAGGTACCAGCGGCTCACCCCGAGGACCAGCGGCAGCCCGGCCAGTGAGCAGAGGCCGAGCAGCGGGGAGAGCAGGAAGATCGCACCGAACAGGAAGACGGCCTGCACGCCCGCGACGAAGATGTCCGGCGCCGCGGAGCGCAGGGTGGCCGCGACGGTCGAGACGTCGAGGGTCGCGCGGGTGACCAGGTCGCCGGTGCCCACCTTGTCCGCCACCCGCCCGGGCAGGGCGAGCGCCCGCTCGACCACCTCCTCGCGCAGCCGGGCCAGGGCGCGCTCGCCGAAGCGGTGGGAGACGCCGCGGGCCCAGCGGGTCAGCAGCAGCTGGGCCGCCGCGCAGGCCAGCACGGCGGCGGCCAGGAGATCGATGCCCGAGGCCGACAGGCCCCCCGCCTCGACCTGGTCGACGATTCGGCCGAGGAGCCAGGGGCCCGCCGCTCCGGCGAGCGCGGCGAGGCAGGTCAGCACGAGGGTCCCCCAGACCGCGCGGGAGTCCTCCGCCACCAGGTGCCGGACGGCCCGGCGTACCGTCCTGGCGTCGGCGACCGGCAGGCGGGGGGCGGGCGCGGGGCGGTTCATCGGTTCTCCCCCTCCAGGGGCTTCCGGGGCCGGTCGGTGGAGCCCTCGGCGCCTGGGGCGGCGCCGCGGAACACCAGGGCCGCGTAGGCGGGCCGGGTGGTGAGCAGTTCGCCGTGTCTCCCCCTGGCCCCGGCCCTGCCGTCCTCCAGGTGGACCACCTCGTCGGCCTGGGCCAGGACGAGGGGCGAGGTGGTGACGACGAGGGTGGTCCGGCCGCGGCGGTGGGCGGCGAGGCGGGCGGCGACGGCCGCCTCGGTGTGCGCGTCGAGTGCGGAGGTCGGCTCCACCAGCAGCAGCACCTCGGGACCGGCGAGCAGCGCCCGGGCCAGCCGCAGCCGCTGGCGCTGCCCGCCGGAGACGTCGCGTGCCTGGTCGTCGAGGTGGCTGTCGAGGCCGTCGGGAAGGGCGTCGGCGATGTCGGTGGCGGCGGCCGCCTCGAGGGCCCGCCGGACGGCGCCGTCCGGCGGGTCGGTGCGGCCGGAGAGGACGGTCCGCAGGGGGCCCGCGAACAGGTGGGCGTCGTGGTCGGCGAGGAGGATGTGACGCCGCAGGGCGCGGCGGTCCCAGTCGGTGAGCCTGGCGCCGCCCCAGGTGGCGTCGGACGCGCCGTGCCCGGCGAGCCGTTCGGCCACGGCGCGCGCCTCCTCGGGGCGGGCGCCGGCCAGGGCCGTCAGCCTGCCCGGGGCGACGGTGAGACCCGAGTCGGGGTCGTACAGCCCGGCCGGAGCTTTCGGCGGGTCGACGCGGGTGCCGTCCGCGCCGGGGGGCGCGCCGAGGGCGAGGATGTCGACGACCCTTCGGGCCGAGACGAGGCCGCGGGGCAGGTCGTCGGCGCCCTCGATGAACGCCGAGACGGGCACCAGCAGCGCGGAGACGTAGCCGTAGACCGCCACCAGTTCGCCGACGGTGATGGTTCCGGCGGCCGCCATCCGGGCGCCGATCCAGGTCACCACGGCGAGGAGGACGACGAGGAGGCAGGCGGTGAGCGCCTGCACCCAGCTGGTGAGGGCAGCCACGCGGTAGCCGAGCGGGACCAGGGCCCGCGAGCGCGCGCGGTGGCGTGCGGCGAAGACGCGTTTGCCGCCGATGCCGTTGAGCACGCTGAGCCCGGCCACCATGTCCCCGGCGAGCGCCGTCAGCCGGCCCTGGTCCTCGCGGTAGCGGCCCTCGGCGCCGTGCAGCCTGCCGAGCAGCGGGCCGGCGGTCAGGGCGAGGGCGGGGACCCCGAGCAGCACGATCAGCGCGAGCACGGCGGAGACCCGCAGGAGCAGGACGGCGGTGACGGCGTAGGCGGCGGCCGCGCCCACACCGGGGCCCGTGACGGTGAGGGTCTGCGCGATCCTGCCGATGTCCCCGGCCTGGAGGTGGGTCAGCTCGCCGGCGGAGACCTGCCGGGGCAGGGCGGAGCCGAGGCGGGTGACGTGCCGGGTGACCACCTGCACGGTGCGGTAGGCCGCGTCCACCCGCACCCTGGTCATGGTGCGGTGCCGCAGGATGCCGAGGACCGCGAGGGCGGCGCCCGTGGCGAGCAGGACGCCCGTCCACAGGAGCAGCGCCCCGGCGTCCCGGCCGCGCAGCCCGTCGTCGACCGCCCGGGACATCAGGTAGGGCGGGGCGATGAGCAGGCACATCCAGGCGGTGCCCCAGACGGAACCCGCCAGTACCCGCCGCCGCTGGCTGACCGTCAGCCACCACAGGAACCTGAGCGGGCTGCGGTGATCCGGCTCGCCCGGGTCGGCGTAGGGCACCCGGCGTCTGTGGCCGGGCCGTTCGCGGTCGTGGGTCATCGGGGCCGTCCTCGGGTGGTGGGCGGACAGGGCCGACGGGCGGACCGCCGGTGGGCGGGGCTCAGGGCAGGCTGCGCACCGGCCGCCCGCACGCCCTGCCGGGGTCCGGGCGCCCGGAGCCCTGTCGCCCGTACGTGCGGCGTGGCGCGGTCAGGCCGGGGCGAGCCGCGCGTACTCCTTCAGGAGTTTCCGGCGCCGCACGGTCATGAGGACCCCGGCCAGCAGCGCGAGCGGGGCGAGGAGCAGCGCGATGATCATGGGCAGCGTCATGCCGGGCGGGTCCTGGACCCACGCCGTCGTCATCACCAGGTTCGGGTCCTCCGGGGCGTAGGTCACCGGGACCTGGGCTCCCTGCCGCAGCCCGTCGGGCAGCTTCCCGCCCCATTCGACGAGCTCCGTCTCGACCTGGCCCCCGGGGCCGCTGAACCGCACGCCGACGTTGCCCACCTCGCCGTACTTGTTCGTCGTGACGGAGGTGACCTCCGCCAGAACGAGGACGCCGTTCTCGCGCAGGTCGGCCACACGCTCCTGGGAGGGGAGCAGGAAGAAGAGGAAGCCGCCACCGCACAGGGCAGCGATGGCCAACACCGTGGCGATGAGCCGCCGTTGCGGCAGCGGCGGCAGGGCCGCCCGCTGTCGTTCGCGTTCCCACTCCCGCTCGCGTGCCAGATCGCTCCGGGATCTCGGGGGCGGCGTGTAGTCGTCGCGCCGCTTCTTGCGCTGGTTCTTGTCGGCCATGTGCTTCGCCTCTTCCGTCCCCGTACGTCAAAACCCCAGCCAGCCGCCGACCTTCTTGGCCGCCCCTGCCACGCCCTTGCCGATGTCCTTGGCCGTGTTGGTGACGGCCTTGACGGCCTTCTTGCCGGTGTCGGTGTTGAGCGCGTAGTACGCGGCGTAGCCGAGGCCCGCGCCGACCACGATGCCCGCCGCCACGCCCCAGCCGACCGGCCCGCCCAGGGCCGCCACTCCCGCCACACCGGCCCACGTGCCCGCCATGCCGGCTCCGAGCGAGGCCACGTTGGAGGCGACGGCCACGTCGGTGTCGGCCCCGTTGACCTTGATGTCGTAGGCGATGCCGCCGATGGTGAGCAGCGAGCCGACCAGCGGCACCCGGCCGCCGGCCCGGAAGGCCTTGCCCATCCAGCCGCCCTTGACGGCTCCCGCGGGCGCCTTGATGTACGGCACCTTGTCGGCGAGCCAGCGGGCGGAGTCGCCGACGGACAGCTCCATCAGGCGGGAGAACGAGCCCATGCCGTACTTGGCGAAGAGCCGCTCGGCCTGTCGGGAGGCGGCCTTGGACGCCTTGGCGTTGGCGCGCGTCTCCTTCTTGAACTTGGCCCGGTCGGCGGGGGTCATGGCGTTGATCCGCCGGTCGTACGCGGCCTTCGCCGCCTGCGAGAACTTGCCCGCCTCGTTCCAGAACTTGTCCGCCAGGTTCGACTGGATGCCGATCACGCCGGCGACGAGACCCGCGTGCACGGTCCAGGTCGCCTTCGGGTCGCCGAGGTCCGTGATCGCCTTCTGGAGGTGCTTCCAGCCGGTCTCCCACAGGTCGGGGTCGTCGTTCTGCATCAGCGCGCGGTTGAAGAGGGCGCCGGGCTCGTCCTCCGGCAGATCGCCGTGGAACATGTCCAGGATCTTGTGGAAGCCCGGGGCGGGCTTCTCGGCGCTGACCGCGGCGGTGAAGGCGGTGCCGAAGATCTTGGCGTCCTCCTTGGCGGTCGGCGCACCGGCCGCCGCGATCGCCACGGGGAGGTTGTTGACCACCTCCGGGTCCATGTTGGCGTAGAAGGCCGAGGCGAAGTCGGGGTCCTTGCCGTGCTTGGCCAGCTCCTGGGCTATGCGGTGGAAGGCGGGTCCGGCCTCGTCGGGGCCCATCTCCGCGAGGCCCTCGGCCTCCTCGGCGAGCTTCTTGCCCTCGGCGTGCGCCTGCTTCACCGTCCACACCGGCTCGCGCAACTGCACCATGGGCGGCTTGGGCCCGACACCTTCGAACTCCATGGCGGCGGCCAGGGTCTGGCGGCGGCGCAGCATGGGCAGTTCGTCGTCGACCCAGGAGGCTATCTTGCCCAGTTCGGTCAGGTGGGTGGTCTCCAGGCCGAACTTGCGGAAGCGGCCGATGTAGGAGTTCTTGCCCTGCTGGAGGGTCTTGCTGCCGGAGACCAGGCTGGTGATGGTCTTCATGAGGTTGTCGGGGTTGATCCCCGAGAAGTTCGGGTCAGTCATTCTTCGCACCCCCCGCGGTACTTGTGCCGGCCTCGTCCTGCGGGGGCTGCGGGTCCAGCAGCACCGCCTGGGCGCCCGACCCCTCCAGCGCCCCCTCCAGCTTGTCGGAGGGGATCGCCACCCACGCCTGCTCCTCGCCCATCGCGTCGACCAGGGCGGCGACGGTGGAGAAGGCCAGGGCGACCAGGGTGGTCCCCCCGGACTCGGCCTCCATCGGGAGGAGCATGACCTCGACGGTGCCGTCGAGCAGAGGTGCGCCGTCGTCGTCCCGGGGCACGTCCTCCATGGTGGGGACCACCAGGACGTCCGGGGCTTCCTGAAGAGACCGAGCCGAATCCATTCGAACAGAGTAATGAGCCTCGTCGGGCTCGCGTACACCGCTCCCCTGGTGTCCACGCCCCAGCCACACATTCGCCACGGGCGCCCGCCCCGCGTGCCCGACGGGGCGTCAGGCGCGTGGTACCACCATCGGGGTGCCGGTCACGGGGTCGGGGACGACCACGCACTCCAGGTCGAAGACGGCCTCGACGAGGGCGGCGTCGACGATGTCGCGGGGGGCGCCCTGGGCGACGACCCTCCCGCCCCGCATCGCCACCAGATGGTCGGCGAAGCGGCACGCCTGGTTGAGGTCGTGGAGCACCGTGACGACCGTCCGGCCCTCGTCCCGCAGCCGGGCGAGCAGCCGCAACAGCTGGTACTGGTGGGCCAGGTCGAGGAAGGTGGTGGGCTCGTCGAGCAGCAGGTAGGGGGTCTCCTGGGCCAGCACCATGGCGACCCACACCCGCTGGCGCTGGCCGCCGGACAGCTCCTCGACGCGCCGGTCGGCCAGTTCGGCGACGCCGGCGGCCGCCATCGCCTCGACCACGGCCCGCTCGTCCGCCGGGGACCAGGTGGCCAGCAGCGACTGGTGCGGGTAGCGGCCGCGGGCCACCAGCTGCCGCACCAGCGTGTTCTCGGGCGCCGCCAGCCCCTGCGGGAGGAAGCCGAGTTGGCGGGCGGCCGCCTTGGGGCGCAGGGCGTGCAGGTCCTCGCCGTCCCACCGGACGGTCCCGGCGTTCGGGGTAAGGAGCCGGACGAGGGCCTTGAGCAGGGTCGACTTGCCGCAGGCGTTGGCGCCCACTACGGCGGTGAACGCGCCGTCGGGTATCTCCAGACTGAGGCGCGGGGAGACCACCCGGTCGCCGTAGGCGAGTTCGAGGGCGTCGGCAGTGAGGCGGGGCATGGCGGTGGGTTCTTCCTGAGAGTCCGAGGTCCGCGGGGCCGTACCCGGCGAGGTGCCGGACCGGTCGGGGCCGAGGGTCATCGGCGCACCTCGCGCAGGAGCAGCCAGAGGAGGTAGCCGCCGCCGACCACCGTGGTGACGGCGCCGACCGGCAGCGCCACGGGGGCCAGGACGGTCTGCGCCGTCAGGTCGGCCACCAGCAGGAGTACCGCGCCGGTCAGCGCGGCCGGCAGCAGCGGGACGCCGGCGGCGCCGGCCAGGCGGCGGCCGATCTGCGGGGCGGCCAGGGCGATGAAGACGATCGGCCCGGCCACCGCGGTGACCGTCGCGGTGCAGCCGACCCCGGCGAGGACGACCAGCGGCCGGTAGCCGGAGAGCCGGACGCCGGAGGTGACGGCGAGGTCGTCGCCGACCGCGACCTGGTGCATGGGGCGGGCCAGCGCGGCCAGCAGCACGGCGAGGAGGGCGAGGAGGGCCAGCGGCAGGCGCAGGTCCCCCCAGCCGATGCCGTTGAGCGACCCGGCACTCCAGCCGACGGCGGCCATGGCGACCTCCAGTTCGGCGCGGAGCACGATCCAGGAGTTGAGCGCGGTGAGCATGGCGTTGACGGCGATGCCGATGACGACCAGCCTGAGCCCGCCGAGGCCGGAGCCGAGCGAGAGCAGGTAGACGACGGCCGCGGCGGCGAGGCCGCCGGCCACCGAGCCGACGGCCAGTTGCACGCTGGTGCCGGACAGTACGGTGAGGGCGACCAGCGCGCCGGTGTAGGCACCCGCGTCAAGGCCGGTGACGTCGGGGCTGCCCAGCGGGTTGCGGGTGAGGTTCTGGAAGACCGATCCGGCGGCGCCGAGGGCCGCTCCGAAGGCCAGCGCCGCGGTCACCCGGGGCAGCCGCCACTCCTGGACCACGAAGGCCACGTCGCCGTGCCCGGCCAGCGCGGCGAACACCTCGCCGGGCGGGTCCCAGGAGTCGCCCCGGCACAGCCCCACGAAGGCGAGCACGGCGGCGAGGACGGTCAGGGCGGCGACGGCGACGGCGGTGCGGCGCTCGACGGCGGCCGAGAAGGACCCGAGGCGGACGGCGAACGGCGGCCGGGCACCGGTGGGGCCTCCCCCGGCCGGGGCGCGCCCCTTCCGCGTCGTCCTCTCTTCGAGCTTCACAGCGTCACCGCCCCATAGCGTCGTACGGCCCAGATCAGCACGGGTCCGCCGATGAAAGCGGTGACGACCGCGACCGGCACCTCGCCGGTCGGCAGCAGCAGCCGCGCCGCCACGTCGGCGGCCAGCAGGATCAACGGACCCAGCAGCATGCACAGTCCCAGCAGCAGCCGGACGGAACCGCCGGCCAGGCGGCGCGCCAGGTGCGGGACCATCAGCCCGAGGAAGGCGACCGGCCCGGCCAGGGCGGTCGCGGCCCCGGCGAGTACCGTGATGAGGACCAGCACGGTGATGCGGGTCCGCCGCACCCGGCTTCCCAGGGCGCGCGCCACCTCGGTGCCGAGCCCCAGCGCCTGGAGCGGACTGGCCGCCACCAGCGCGCCGATCAGGCTGGCGGCGATCACCAGCAGCGGCAGCAGGTAGGGCACCTGCTCCCGCCCGGCGAGCGAGCCGACCACCCAGAAGCGGTACGTGTCGAAGACGTCGGGCAGGGTCATCCGCAGCCCGAGCGAGATCCCGGCGAGGACGAAGCCGAGCGCGGTACCGGCCAGCACCAGGCGCAGCGGGGACGCGCGGCCCACCGCGTACACGAGGAGTGCCGCGAGGAGCGCGCCGAGAGCGGCGAGGCCGAGCTGGGCCGCCTGCGAGCCGGCGAGGCCGGCCACCGCGCCGAGGGTGACGGCGAAGCCCGCGCCGCCGGCCACCCCCAGCACGCCGGGTTCGGCCAGGGCGTTGCGGGTGAGGGTCTGCATGAGCGCGCCGGCGACGGCGAGCGCGGCGCCGACCAGGATGCCGATGACCGTGCGGGGCAGCCGTACCTCGCGGATCACCAGGTGGTGGGCGGCGGTGGCGCCGTCGCCCGGCGGGGCGTCGAACAGGGCGCGCCAGACCTCGGCCGGGGGCACGGTCCGCGAACCCACGGCGAGGCTGGCGACCACGGCGGCCAGGACCAGCACCAGCACACCGGAGAGCAGGGCGGTGCGTGGTGGTTCAGTCCTCAAGTCCGGCCACTCCGCGCTTCCAGTAGCCGGTGAACAGGGCGTCGCAGCGGTCCTGGCTCCACGCGCGCAGCGGCTTGATGTCGCCGGACTCGCCGGCGGCGAACAGGAAGGTCCGGCCCGGCCGGGCGTGCAGCCTGCGGACGGTGTCGGCGAGCCGGGAGGACTGTCCCGCACGGGTCAGCCGGATCACCTCGACGCCGGGGCGGTCGGCGAGCGGGTAGTCGTGCTCACACTCCTCCTCGGTCTCCAGCACCACCTCGACGGAGGTGTCCTCGGGGCATTCGTCGAGCCAGCGGGCGACGGCCGGCAGCGCGGTGGCGTCCGCGGCGAACACGTAGTGGTCGTAGGTGTGCGGGAAGGACTTGGCGCCGGGCGGCCCGGCCACGGTGATCCGCTCCCCCAGCGGCACCGAGACGGCCCAGCCCGAGGCGTGGCCGCCCTCGTGGACGACGAAGTCCAGGTCGAGCTGGCGGGCGGCGGCGTCGTACCGGCGCACGGTGTAGACGCGGTTGAGCGGGGCCGGGCGCGGCCAGGTCAGCATGCCGCCGGGGGCGGGCACGAGCGCGCGCAGGGTGCCGTCCGGGTCGGGGAAGACCAGTTTGACGTGGTCGTCGGCCTGGTGGCTGTGGAAGCCGTCGAGTTGGGGGCCGCCGAGGGTGAGACGGACCATGCGCGGGTTGATCCAGGTGCGCGCCAGCACCTCCAGGGTGCGGACCCCGATCGGGTAGGGGATGCGGACCGGCCCGGTGCCGTTGCGGTGGTGTTCGGCGACCTTGGGGCCGGGGTCGGAGCGGTCCGCCGTGGGGTCCTCGGGCCCGCCGCGACGGACGTGGGTGTGCGGGTGGCGGTGGTTCTCGGTGGTCATGGGGTCACCGGTCCAGCAGCGGCTGGAGCGCCGCGTCGAGGGCGTCCAGGGTGCGCAGGGCGGAGGGGTAGGTGGCGGCCTCGGTGTGGCGCAGCGGCACGGTCAGCCCGTCGCGGACGGCCGGCAGTTCCTTCCACAGCGGCGAGTCCAGCACGTACTGCACGGCCGCGGCCGGTTCGCCGTCGGGCTGCACGGTGTAGGTGATGACGTCGGCGTCGCCGAGGCTCTCGGGCAGCTCCTCGATGGAGGGGTTCTCGCTGACGTCGCCGCTGCCGCCGGTCTTCTTCTTGACCTCGCCGTAGTAGGTGACGCCCACGTCCTCGGCGATGTTGGTGCCCCAGGAGCGGCTGAACTCGCGCTGGAAGGAGCCCTTCCCGGCCTCGCTGTAGGCGCCGACGTGGCCGAACTTCTTCCCGTCCAGGACCTTCGCGTACTTCTTGCGCAGCTCTCCCGCCCGCTTGTCGTAAGCGTCCTGGGCCGCCTCGAAGTGGTCGAGGCGGCCGGCCGCGTCGGACTGGCGCCGGGAGAGGGTACGCCAGGCGTCGGGCTGCGTCGGGCCGATAGTGACCACCGGGGCGACCGACTCCAGGCGCTCCAGGTCGATGTCGGCCAGCACGGGGGTGGGCACGCCGATCACGATCAGGTCGGGGCGGGCGTTGGCGATGGCCTCGTAGTTGGTCTCCGCGGCGGTCTCCCCGGCCACCTTGGGAACCTTCTTGTAGCGGGCGAGGTCCTCGTCGGTCATCAGGTCCAAGCCGCGCTTCCAGGTGGAGATGCCCACCAGGGCCGCGTCGGCCTCGATCAGCGCCGGGACCGCGTACCCGGTGGCCACCACGCGCTTCGGGTCGGCCGGGATGGTGATCTCGCCGTTGTCGGCCTTGAAAACCCGGGTCTTCGGCTTCTCGCCGGCCTTGTCCTCGACGCCGGTGCCGCAGGCCGTGACGCCCAGGGCGAGCGCGAGGGCGAGGACGCCGGCGCGCAGCGGCGTGCGCGGGGAGCGGGGGCGGCGCCCGCCGCCGGGCCCGTCGAAGGCGGCGGACGGCGGGGAGGCGGCCTGCGAGGCGGCGGCGACGAGCGACGGGGAACTCGGGGACATGGGGCGCGTTTCCTTCGGCAGTGGTGCGATGAGCGGTCCCCCAGGAGAGGCGACGGAGTTAGGTTAGCCTTACTTACCCGCCAGGTGTGTCGCTGAAAGGACGCGTTGTGTCGCTCGGGGGACAGCGAGGAGAGGATCCGGTGCGCTGCCAGGAGTACGGCTACGGCCTGGGGCGCCCGGAGGGCATCTTCGTGCTGCGCTACCAGTCCGAGGGGCCGCTGGAGTTCGGCGCCATCGCCCGGCAGGACTTCCTGCACCAGCTCTACTGGTCACCGGACGGCGCCCTGTCGGCGCTGCACGGCGGCGACGCCCGTTTCCTCGGCCCCGGGGAAGCGTTCTGGGCCCAGCGGGCGGTCAGCCACGAGGTGCGCGCCGCCGACCGGCAGACGGTGTACCGGATCTGCCTGCGCCAGGTGCCCCCCGGGCTGGCGGAGCTGCGCGCCGGGCCGGTCGTGGTCTCCGTGGAGACCGGGCGGCTCATCCGCGACCTGGCCCGTTCCGGGGTGACCGAGGCGGACGCGCTGGCGGACCGGGCGCGCATCATGGCGGCGCTGGCGCCCTACTCCCCCGCAGGGCGCGACTCTGGCGACGGGCCCGCCCCCGGTGCACCGGCCTCCGGCCACGGCTCGGGCCACGCCCTCCGGGTGGCCCGAGCACTGGCCCACGACCCGTCCGACGCGCGGGAGTTGGCGGCATGGGCGGCCCAGTTGCACATCAGCGCCAAGACCCTGCAACGCGATTTCCAGCGGGAGTTCGGCATGCCGTACACCCGCTGGCGCACCCGGCTGCGCCTGAGCGCCGCCCGCGCGCTGCTCGGCACCGAACCGGTCACCCGGATCGCCCGGCGGGTGGGGTACGCCAGCCCGTCGGCCTTCGTGGCCGCCTTCGCCAAGGAGTACGGGCAGACCCCGGCCCGGTACACCCGGAGCGGGGCGGGCGGAGGCCGGAGTTGAGGCTCAGACCAGGGCCGCCATGAGCTCGCCGGGCCGGGCGGCGAAGGGGCTGTGGCCGCCATCCGTACGCCGGCCGCCCCTCGGTGGAGTGGGGCGACTGCGCGGCAGCCGCTGGTCGCGGCCTCCGGCGAGGACGAGCCGGCCGTCGCGGCCGGGTCGCGGGCCCTGTCCGGCGAAGGCTCCCCGGTGCTCGCGGCGGCGACGGTCGCCCAGGGGTCCGCACCATCAGCGGCCTCGCCACCTGCGGCTTGGGGCGTGGGGCTGAGCCCGTCCCGCACGCCTGCGGCGCCCCGCCCGGAAACCTGGCTCTGCGACGTCGGCGCCGTCCCGAACCGACGGCTGGGGCCGCGGCGGACCGGGGGCGTCAGCGCGACCGGGTAGATTCGGGCCATGGTTGCCGACTGGCGGACAGACCGCATCGGAAGCGCCCTGCGCGGCGAGAACCCCACGGTGCTGCGGCGCCTGGCCTCGGGATTCGCGGTGATCGGCGACGTGCAGTTCCTCCCGGGCTACTCGGTACTCCTGGTGGACGACCCCGCGGTGGAACGGCTGTCGGACCTTCCCCGGCGGAAGCGGCTGGCCTTCCTGTCCGACATGGACCGGCTCGGGGAGGCTGTCGAGCACGCCTGCCGCCGCGCGGACGCGTCCTTCCGGCGGGTCAATCTGGAGATCCTGGGCAACACCGACGGATTCCTGCACGCACACGTCTGGCCGCGGTTCGCCTGGGAGCCCGCCGACCTGGCGCGCCTGCCGGTGTGGCTCTACCCCCGCGACCGGTGGACCGACGAGCGGTACGCCCTCGGCCCCCGGCACGAGGGGTTGCGCGGAGCGATCGGGGACGAGCTGAACCGTCCGGAGTCGACGGACTGACGGGGTGGTGGCCCATCTCCCTCAGAGGGCATCTGATCTCCCTCGGGTCGGGCACCCGCGCTGCCGTCCCGGGACCGGACCGGGCGGCCCGCCAGGCGACGAACACGGGCTCGCTCAACGCCCAGCGGCCCTCGGAGACGTCACTGCGATACGCACGTCGAGATGTCACGTCCCGGACGACGAGCCTTACGGCCTACGGCCACAAGAACCTCCCAGAACACCAACTCCCTGGATCAAATGCCCTCTTGCACGGACTCGCCGCACATCGCGACGCCCGCACACCGCCGCAGCGTCGGCCACCGACAGGCGCGCGAACACGCCCGCCCGTCTTCACGCCGGCCAACGCGGTACGGCACTGAACTGGCTGGCGCACAGCAGACGGGCGGGGTCCTGAAAGCCCCACCCCGTCACTCGTTTCCGGTCCAGGGTCCGGCTCACACCTCGGCGGCACCGCGCGGCAACCCGCTCAAGCACTGCCGACTCAACGAAGCCCCTGCCCAGCCACGGACGCGGACGGAACAAGGGCGCGGGGTCGCCAAACCGGCAATCAGCCCCGCCGGCTGGGCATCCACCCGGCATTCGGCGTTGCGTGCCGGTTCACCATGGATGTGGCCGACTCGCCCGCCGCCTCTCCCGCCGCATGGAGGAGACGCCTGTCCCTGCCGGGGCGTGAGCCGGTGAAACGGTGGAACGCGTTGCTGAAGGCGCTCGCCGAGCCGTAGCCGACTGTGCGGGCGATCTCCTCGATGGTCTGATCACTGTGGGTCAGAGCGTCTTTGGCCAGCGCCATGCGCCAGGCCAGCACGTAGGCGACGGGGGTGGTGCCGACCTGTTCGGCGAAGCGGGCGGCGAAGACCGTGCGGGACAGGTGTGCCGCCGTCGCCAGCTCGGCGACGGTCCAGGGGTGGCGGACATCGGCGTGGAAGGCCAGGAGGGCGGCGCCGAGGTTCGGGTCGCGCAAGGCGCGGAGCATGCCCCGAGGCGGGGTGACCCGCTCGCTTCGCAGCGCTTCGACGAGCATGACCTCGACCAGGCGAGGCAGGACGAACGCGGCACCGGGCCGGTCGGCGGTGGCTTCGTCGCCGATCAGGTCGAGCAGGCGGGCGATGCGTGCGGTGCCGTCGGCTGTTCCTGGTAGGTGGATGCGGTCGGGTACGAGGTGATGCAGGAGATCGTGGTCGGCCGGTTCGAGAAGAAAGGCGCCGCCGATGAGGCGGACGGGGTCGTCTGTGTTCGACCCGAGGCGGATCACGTTGTCAGAGACCTCGGCGAGCAGCGCCTCGCCCTCGACGGGGCGGACATCAGGTCCGCTCGCGAAGCGGAAGGGGGCCGGGCCGCACAGCAGCAGGAAGTCGCCGGCGTTGAGGCGCAGCGGCGGACCGTCGGCCAGCAGCAGACAGTTCCCGCGGGTGAGCACGCCGAACTTGACGCCGTGGGCGGCGGTGAAGCCGACTGCCCACTCCCCCGCGGCGTCGATGCGTTTCCAGAGCACGGTGCGTGGTCGCAGGAGTCCGACCAGATCGGTCAGCGGATCGGACATCCGGACTTCCTCTCATGGAAAGCGGACTCTCGATGATAGACAGTACGCCGGTACCTGGGCACGCTGACGTCATGAGCGAATGCGAAACGACAGAGGTCGCTGACGGTGTGTTCTTCGTCAGCTCTGGTCCGGTCAACTGGACACTGCTGGTCGAGGGTGACGCGGTCACCGTCGTCGACACCGGCTTCCCCGCACAGCTCGCCGATGTGGAGGCGTCCGTCCGCGCCGTGGGGCGCGACCCACGCGCGATCGAAGCAGTGCTGATCACCCACGCCCACGTGGATCACCTCGGTTGCGCGCAGCAGCTCAGCCAGAACCATGGCGCTCCGGTCTTCGTTCACCCCGAGGAACTGGCCCACGTCCGTGGGCAGGTCCGCGAGAGCGTGACCCCGGCCCGCGTGCTCGCCAACGTGTGGCGGCCCGGCGCCCTGCGCTGGATCTCGTCCATCCGGCGTCTGGGGGTCGCTTCACCTGCCCGCGTCGACCAGCCGCAGCCGTTTCCCACGCCGGGGGCGCTGGACTGCCCTGGGCGCCCGGTGCCCGTGCCCACTCCCGGCCACACCTCCGGCCACTCAGCCTTCCACCTCCCCCAGCACGGCGTGGTGATCACCGGGGACGCGTTGGTGACCGGGCACGCGATCAGCCGCCGCACCGGGCCGCAGTCGCTGCCGAAGCTGTTCCACCACGACCGGGCCGCCGCCACCCGGTCCCTGCACACGCTCGCTGCCCTCGACGCCGACACCGCCCTGCCCGGGCACGGGGCCGCGCATCACGGGCCCGTCGCCGACGCCGTCGCACCCCTGCTCGGCTGACCAGGGCGACGGCACCTGCCCGGTCCGGTACCAGGACGAGGACGAGGACGAGGACCTCCCGGTCGTCCACTCCCGGCATCCCGGGTGCCGGCGGGCGGAGCTGAAGGAGGGGAACTCGCGACCGTGGGTCGTGTCGGACGGACCGCGGTCGTCGATCGAGCCGTTGTCGCCGGATCCGGGTCCGTAGCTGGTAGCGGGCCGGGCGCGGGTTCCTGACCGGCAGGCTGGGTGCGGGCTCCTGTCCGTCCCGCACACCGGGATCCAGTGGGAGTACCTGCCTGGGGGCCCGGCATGACGTGCCGGCGTCGGCCGGCCGCAGGGAAGGAGGCCGGCGTGTGGGACAGGCTCCATGTCGTCCTGTTGTCGCAGCTGCGGGCGGCGCAGCAGCTCGACTGGTCGCGGGCGGTGACCGACTCCCGCCACGTCAGGGCCGCTCGGCGACTCCCAGAAGCGGACCCGGTCCGGTCGGCCGCGCACGTCCGGCCGTGGGCGAAGTGGACGGGCGGCGTGTGCGCCCGGACAGGCCCTCTCTCAGGCCCCGCCGCCCGGCAGCGCGGCGAACACCGCGACCGGGTCCACGCCCGGGCAGCCGGTGGGCCACCAGTCGTCACGGCCGGGGTCGGAGACGTAGCCGTACCAGAGGCCGTCGCGGCCCAGGCGGAGCTGGCGGTCGCCGGCGGGGTGGGTGAGGCGGTTGCGTTCGGGGCGCGGGCGCGGGTGGCCCGCGGCCAGGAGGGCGGGGCGGGCCCGGTCGAACGGGCCGGCGGGCGGGTCCCAGGGCTCCTCGAGCGCGACCAGGCCCGCCTCGCCGCCGAGTTGCCAGGCGGCGACGGCGCGGTGCAGGGCGGTGACGTCCCGTCCGGCGGCGCGGGCCAGCCGGGCGTACAGGTCGCGGGCGGCCGAGGTGAGGCCGGAGCCGGGGCGGGCGGCGGCGATGCGGACCGCGTCGGCCCAGTGGCCCAGCCCGGCGAGCGGGTCGCGGCCGGTGGCCAGCAGGGCGTGCGCCCGGGCGGCGGCCTGGGTGGCGAGCTGGTCGAGGGCGAGCGGGTCGGGCCCGCCGTGGCCCCCGGGGTACGGCGGCGGGGGCAGCGGGCCGTCCAGGACGCGCGGCGGAGGCGGCAGTGGCGGGCGGGGCCCGGCGGCGAGTACGTCACGGGCGCGGACGCCGGGCAGCGCGGGCGGGCGGTACGGGTCCTCGGTCTGCGCGTCGTCAAAGTCGCCGGTACCGGTGGGGTCCGGTGCGGCGCGGGTGACGCTGAGCCGGGTCAGGGTGTCGACCAGGTCGTCCTCGCCCCGGCCGCGCAGGAGGAGCAGGACGAACGGGTCGTGGTCGAGGAGGCGGGCGGTGCGGTGGCAGAGCGCCGCCGCGTGCTTGCAGGGCCGGACCGGGTCGGGGCAGGTGCAGTCGGGGATGAGGTCGCCCGCGCCGGGCAGCAGCGGCACCGGCCCCTCGGCGAGGGCGGGCGGGATTTCGCGGTCGAGGAGGGCGGCGAGGTGGGCGGGGTGGTCGGCGATGTGGTCGAGGAGGTGTTCCCACTGCTCGTCGGTGAGCGGGCGGACCCGCAGCCGGGCCCGGTAGGGGCGGGGCCGGCTGCCGTGCACGTAGGCGAGGACCAGGCCCGGGGTGACGGTGACCGCGTCGACGCTGCCCCGCGCGGCGTAGTCGCTGCCGCGTGCCAGGCGTCCCGGGTCGCGGGACTGCTCGGTGAGTGCCGTGACCCAGGCGCGGCCCCACCAGGTGGTGGCGGCGCCGTCCCCGGCCGGCTGGGCGGGGAAGGTACGGCGCAGGCCGTCGGCGGAGGCTCGGGCGCGGGCGCCGGTGGGGCGGTTCACGAGGTCCTGCGCAGGGAGACGAGGTCGGTCAGTTCACGGTCGGTGAGTTCGGTGAGGGCGCCCTCGCCGGAGCCGAGGACGGCGTCGGCGAGGGCCCGCTTGGCGCTCAGGAGCTCGGCGATGCGGTCCTCCACGGTGCCTTCGGTGATCAGCCGGTGGACCTGGACGGGCCGGGTCTGGCCGATCCGGTGGGCACGGTCGGTGGCCTGCTCCTCGACCGCCGGGTTCCACCAGCGGTCGTAGTGGAAGACGTGCGAGGCGCGGGTCAGGTTCAGCCCGGTCCCGGCGGCCTTCAGGGAGAGGACGAGGACGGGGGTACGGCCCTCCTGGAAGCGGTCGACCATCCGCTCGCGTTCGGCGACCGGCGTGCCGCCGTGCAGGAGTTCGGCGGGGACGGCGCGGGCGGCGAGGTGCGCGCCGATCAGCTCGGCCATGCCGACGTACTGGGTGAAGAGCAGGGCCGAGCAGTCCTCGGCGAGGAGCGTGTCGAGGAGTTCGTCGAGCAGGGCCAGCTTGCCGGAGCGGCCCTCCAGCCGGGCGGGGCCCTCCTTGAGGAACTGCGCGGGGTGGTTGCAGATCTGCTTCAGGGAGGTGAGGAGTTTGAGGACCAGGCCGCGGCGGGCGATGCCCTCGGAACGTTCGATGGCGGCCATCGACTCGCGGACCACCGCCTCGTAGAGCGAGGCCTGTTCGCGGGTGAGCGGCACCGGCCGGTCGGTCTCGGTCTTGGGCGGCAGTTCCGGGACGACGCCCGGGTCGGACTTGCGGCGGCGCAGCAGGAAGGGCCGGACCAGGCGGGCCAGCCGCTCGGCCGCCTCCGGGTCCTCGCCGGACTCGACGAGCCGGGCGTGCCGGGCGCGGAAGGCGGTGAGCGGGCCGAGCAGGCCGGGGGTGGTCCAGTCGAGGAGAGCCCAGAGTTCGGAGAGGTTGTTCTCGACGGGCGTGCCGGTGAGCGCGACCCGGGCGGCGGCGGGGAGGGTGCGCAGCGCCAGGGCGGTGGCCGAGTGCGGGTTCTTGACGTGCTGGGCCTCGTCGGCGACGACCAGGCCCCAGCGGACGGAGGCGAGCGACTCGGCGCTGGAGCGCATGGTTCCGTAGGTGGTGAGGAGGAAGCCGTCGGCCACGTCGCCGAGGCTGCGGCCCTGCCCGTGGTAGCGGCGGACGGGCACACCGGGGGCGAAGCGGGTGATCTCGCGCTCCCAGTTGCCGAGCAGGGAGGCGGGGCAGACCACCAGGGTCGGTCCGGTACCGGCCCGCTTGAGGTGCAGGGCGATGAGGGTGACCGTCTTGCCGAGGCCCATGTCGTCGGCGAGGCAGCCACCGAGACCGAGTGAGGTCATCAGCTCCAGCCAGCCGAGACCGCGCAGCTGGTAGTCGCGGAGGGTGGCGTTCAGCCCGGGCGGCGGCCGCACGTCGCCGGGCGGGGTGGTGAGCCGGTCACGGAGGGCGGCGAGCGCGCCGACGGGGACGGCCCGAACCTGTTCGCCCTCGACCTCGGCGGTGCCGGTGAGGGCCACGCCGAGGGCGTCGACCGGGTCGAGGAGGCCGAGGTCGCGTTTGCGGGCCCGGCGTACCACGTCCGGGTCGACCACCACCCACTGGTCGCGCAGCCGCACCACCGGTCGGTGGGCCTCGGCCAGTTCGTCCATCTCGGCCTCGCTGAGCCGCTCCCCGCCGAGCGCGACCTGCCAGCGGAACTCCAAAAGCCGGTCGGCGTCGAAGAACGGCGTGCCGTCGGTGGCGGAGCCGGGCGCGCCGCGCACCTCGGCCTCGGCGGTCAGTTCCCGGGCCAGTTCCCTCGGCCAGTGCACGGGGACCCCGGCGGCGCGCAGCCGCTCGGCGGCGGCCCCGAGGAGGTCGGAGAGTTCCGCGTCGTCCAGGGAGAGCACGTCCGGGACGGGCTGGTCGGCGAGGCGTTCCAACGGCGCCCACACGCGGGCGGCGCGGCGCAGGGCGAGCGCCGCGTCGATCCGGGCGCGCGGGCCGAAGCCGGGCAGGCGTTCCCCCGACCAGAGCGCGGCGGCATCGGCGACCCGGGTGGGGTCGGCGAGGCTGTGCGCCTGGAGGACGGCGGCTCCGGCGCCCCGGCGGCCGTCCTCGCCCTCGGGGTCGAAGAGGCCGTACGCGGAGAGGTCGAGGCGGAGCGAGAGGCTGACCCCGGCGTCCTGCCCGGCGGCGGCCAGCGCGGCCCAGCCGCGCGCCTGGGGCAGACGCTGGGGGGCGGTGGCGGCGAAGGGCGCGCCGAGGGCGTCGGCGGCGGCCGGGGTGCGGGGCAGGGTGTCGGCGACCGCGTCGAGGAAGGAACGCAGCAGCGCCTCGGGGTCGGCGACCATGAGCGGGGAGCGGCCCTCCAGCGCGACCGGGTGGCCCTCGGGCGGGAGGGCGGCGGCCAGGGCCCGCAGCCGGAGGAGGTCGTCGGCGTCCAGTGGACCCGCGCGCCAGGCGTCCTCGTCGGTCTCGGTGAGGCCCGGCAGCAGGCGGCCCCGGGCGACGAGGTCGAGAGCGAACCGGGCCGCGCCCTGCCAGCAGGCGGCGGACGGGCTCGGGGCGGGGTCGGCGAGCAGGGCGGCGAGGCCGTCCTCGACGCCGAGGACGGCGGCCCGCGCCTCGGCGCGGCGCACGGTGGCGCCCCGGGCCCGGGCGACGGTGAGGGTGGTGGTGGCGCCGGTGTCGCGTGGCGGCGCGCCGCCCTCGGGCGACCACCAGGCGAGGCGGCCGCGGCGGGGCAGCACGGCGGGCAGGAAGGTGACGGCCGCCCGCTCCGGGCCTCCGGTGCGGCCCGCGTCGCCGCTCACCGGTCGGCTCCCCGCGGGTTCACGGCGTGCTGGTGGCGACCACGTAGACGAGGGCCTCGCCGGTCGGCTTGCGGGTGACGGTCACGTTGTGGGTGGGGAGCGGGTCGTCCTGCTGGTGCGTGAGGCCGGACCAGGGGCCGAAGACGCCGAAGTCCCAGCCGGTGACGGCCTGGTTGCGGGCGCTGATGGTGACCTCGCCGTGCTTCAGCTCCTCGGGAGTGGTGCCGTAGGTGGCGAGGAAGGCGGCCAGTTGGTCCTCGGTGGTGCGGAACTGCACGTAGAGGCGGCTGGTCTTCCAGTTGTTGGTCTCGTAGTACGCGACGTGCCAGGCGTTGGGCGGGATCGGGACCTGGTAGATGCGGCGCTGCACCTGCGAGGGCCAGCCGGCGGTGAGGCCGGTCGCCGACCACTTGCGTTCCTTGTCGCGGCCGCTGTCGCGGCTCTGGCCGGCGGAGACCAGCAGGTATCCGGCGGGCACGCCGATGAGCAGCACGATGACGATGGCGGTGATCCACCGCCTGCGCACGGTGCGGCGGCGCTGCTCGCGGGTGGGCGGCGGGGGCGCCGCGTCCGGCCCCGGCTTGGGCTCGGTGGGGCTGGAAAGGCTCATGACGGGGTTTCCTGGCTGGTGGCGGCGGTCTGCTCGTCGGCCGCGCGGCGGCCCTGGGCGTACCGCTCGTAGCGTTCGTACCGTTCGACGCGGCGGCGCTTGGCGCGGCGGAAGCGGCGGGCGACCAGGCGGGCGAGGTCGGCCGCGCCGACCATGCCCGCCTCGGGGCCGAGCTGGGCGCGGGCGATGCGGGCCTCGGGGCGGTAGCCGCGGCCGGTGAGCTGACGGCGGAAGGCGTCGCGGGCCGGGAGGATCAGCAGGTCGTCGGCGGCGCTGACGCCGCCGCCCACCACGAAGCAGGACGGGTCGAGGGCGGCGGCGAGGTTGGCGATGCCGACGCCGAGCCACTGCCCGATGTCCCCGAGCAGCTCCACGCACATCGCGTCGCCCTCCCGGGCGAGCTGGGTGATGAGGGGCCCGGTGATGTCGTGGACGTTGCCCTGGACCCGGTCGATGAGGTTGTACGCGACCGGGGAGTCGGCGGCGGCCAGCTCGCGGGCCTCGCGGACCAGGGCGTTGCCGGAGCTGTACTGCTCCCAGCAGCCGCGGTTGCCGCACGGGCAGCGGTGGCCGCCCGGGACGACCTGCATGTGGCCGAACTCCCCGGCGACGCCGTACTCGCCGCGTTTGACCTGGCCGTCCTCCAGGATGGCGCCACCGATGCCGGTGCCCAGGGTGATCATCACCAGGTGGTCCTCGCCACGTCCGGCTCCGAAGCGCCATTCGGCCCAGGCGGCGGCGTTGGCGTCGTTGTCGACCATGACGGGGACGGCGAGCCGGCCGGAGAGGCGGTCGCGCAGCGGCTCGTTGCGCCAGGAGAGGTGGGGGGCGAAGAGGACCCGGTTGCGGTCGGCGTCGACCCAGCCGGCCGCGCCGATGCCGACGGCGTGCACGTCGTGCCGGTCGGAGAGGTCCAGCACCAGTTCGACGATGGTGTCCTCGACGACCCTGGGGCTCTTCGACTTGTCGGGCGTCTCGGCCCTGAGCTGTTCGAGGATGGTGCCGTCGGCGTCCACGACGCCCGCCATCACCTTCGTGCCGCCGATGTCGATGCCGACGGTCGGCACCCGGGGCGCGGTCAGGTGGGACCGCCTCTCCCGCGTGCCGACGGTGCGCAGGACGGTGGCCCGTGCGGAGCCGCGGTGTGCGAGGTCGCGGTAGGTGCTCATCGCGACGATTCTGCCTTACCGGGCACGCCCGGCGCACACACGCCCGCCCGGGGGGCCGGCCGGCGCCAGGGCGCGCCCCCCGGGTCGCGGATCACCGGCCGCCGGGCTCCCGGCCGCGCGCGGCGGCCCCGCCGAGGTGGTCGGGGACGGGGGCCCGCTCCAGCGCCTCGCCCAGTTCGTCCAGGTCGGAGCCGCCCGCCATCTGCCGGGTCAGCTCGTCCAGGTCGATGTCGCCCTTCAGGTGACTGCCGGCCATGGCACCCCGCTTGAGCAGCACGAAGCGGTCCCCGACGAGGTAGGCGTGGTGCGGATTGTGCGTGATGAGGACGACACCGAGGCCCGCGTCACGCGCGGCGGCGACGTACCGGAGGACGACCCCGGACTGCTTGACGCCGAGGGCGGCGGTGGGCTCGTCCAGGACGAGGACCCTGGCGCCGAAGTAGACGGCCCGGGCGATGGCCACGCACTGGCGCTCACCGCCGGAGAGGGTGCCGATGGGCTGGTCGACGTCGCGCAGGTCGATGCCCATCCGGGCCAGCTCGGCGCGGGCGGTCTCGCGCATGAAGCGGACGTCCATGCGGCGGAAGGGGCCCTTGCCGGTGGTCGGCTCGGAGCCGAGGAAGAAGTTCCGCCAGACCGGCATCAGCGGGACCACGGCGAGGTCCTGGTAGACGGTGGCGATGCCCCGGTCCAGGGCCTGGCGCGGCGAGGCGAGGCGGGTCTCCTCGCCCGCGACGCGCAGGGTGCCGCCGTCGTGCGGGTGCAGCCCCGCGATGATCTTGATGAGGGTGGACTTGCCGGCGCCGTTGTCGCCGAGGACGCAGGTGATCTCGCCCGCGTGGACCTCCAGCGAGACGTCCTCCAGGGCGCGCACGTTGCCGTAGAACTTGCTGACGTCGGCCAGCTCGACCAGGGGGCCGGTCTCGCCCGTGGCCCCGGCCACGGTGGGTGCGGGATGCGCGTTCATGCCGTCTCCTCCGCCCGCTTGCGGACCCAGTGGTTGAGCAGGGTCGCCAGCAGCAGCATCGCTCCGAGGAAGAACTTGAACCAGTCGGGGTTCCACTCGGCGTAGACGATGCCCTTGCTGGTCATGCCGAAGATCAGCGCGCCGACGGCGGAGCCGATCGCGGAACCGTAGCCGCCGGTGATGAGGCAGCCGCCGATGACGGCCGCGATGATGTAGATCAGCTCGTTGCCCACGCCTTCGCCGGACTGCACCACGTCGAAGGAGAAGAGCAGGTGCTGGCCCGAGATCCAGGCGCCGAGGGCCACACCCAGGTAGAGGCCGATCTTGGTGGCGCGCACCGGCACGCCGACCGCGCGGGCCGCGTCGGCGTCGCCGCCGGCCGCGAAGATCCAGTTGCCGTACCGGGTGCGGAGCAGGATCCAGGTGGCGAGGGCGACCAGGGCGAGCCACCACAGCACGGTGATCTTGATGTGCACCGAGCCGAGCGTGAGGGTGGAGGCGAAGACCGCCTTGGCGGAGTCGAAGCCCTCCATGTCGGAGATCGACTTGGTGGAGACCGTGCCGCTGATGAGCTTGGTCAGACCGAGGTTCAGGCCGGTCAGCATCAGGAAGGTGCCGAGCGTGATGATGAAGCTGGGCAGCCTGGTGCGGGTCAGCAGCATCCCGTTGAAGAGCCCGATGGCGAGCGTGACCAGCAGGGAGACGCCGACACCGACCCAGACGTTGGCGGTCATCTGGTAGCTGAACATCGAGGAGACCAGCGCCGAGCTGGTCACGGCGACGCCGGTGGAGAGGTCGAACTCGCCGCCGATCATCAGCAGCGCCACCGGCACCGCCATGATCCCGATGGTGGAGGCCGCGTAGAGGACCGTGGTGAGGCTGGAGACCTGGAGGAAGCTGTCGGCGGCGAAGACGAAGAAGAGGAAGACCGCGACGGCGCCGACGACCGCGCCCAGCTCGGGGCGGCCGAGGAGCTTCTTCAGGGGGGATCGGGTGATCAGCCGCTCGTCCGCTGGGCCGGAGGGGGTGGCGGGGGCGGGCGCGCTCATCGGGTGCCCCGCTTGGTGTAGTCGGCGAGGGCGTCGGCGTCCTTCTCGGTGATGATCTGCGGGCCGGTGAGGACCGGCTGGCCGCCGCCGAGGACGTCCGCGTTGTAGTGGTACAGCCAGAGCAGGTCGACCGCCTCGTACCCCTGGAGGTAGGGCTGCTGGTCGACCGAGAAGCCGAGGGTGCCGTCCTTCAGCCCCTGGGCGACCTTGGCGTTGAGGTCGAAGGTGTTGATCTCGGCCTTGCTGGAGGCGCCCTCCTTGGCCTTGACGGCGGCGTCCGCGAAGGGGGCGCCGAGGGTCACCACGGAGTCGAGGCTCTTGTCGGTCTGGAGCCGGGCCTCGATGGCGGCCTGCGTGTCGGGCATGTTGGTGCCGTCGACGTAGAGGTTGACCAGCTTGCCGTCGAAGCTCTCGCGGACGCCGTCGCAGCGCTGCTCGTGGCCGACGTTGCCCTGTTCGTGCAGGACGCAGAGGGCCTTCTTGCGGCCGCGCTCGTTCAGCTCCTCGCCGACCGCCTCACCGGCGATCTCCTCGTCCTGCCCGATGTGGGTCAGCGCGCCGAACTCCTTGGACTTCTCGGAGCCGGAGTTGACGGTGACGACCGGGATGCCGGCCTTCACGGCCCGCTCGACGGCGGCCTTCATCGCGCCGGGCTTGGCGAGGGTGACGATCAGCCCGTCGACCTTCTTGTCGATGGCGGCGTCGACCAGCTGCGCCTGCTGCTGGGCCTCGTCGTGGTGCGAGTAGAGGAACTTGATGTTGTCCTTGGCGGCGGCCTGCTGGGCGCCCTTCTGGACGATGTCCCAGAAGGTGTCGCCGTCGCCGGAGTGGGTGACCATGGCGAAGGTCCAGCGGGGCGTGTCCACCGCGGCCCTCCCCTGGGCCGCCTCGGCCTTGGCCGCGTCCTCGGCGCGCTTGCCGCCCGTACTGCTGCACCCGGCGAGGGATGCGCCGAGAACCCCTGCGAGCGCGATGCTTACCCAGGTCCGAAACCGTGCCACGAGGCCGTGCCCTTCTCGCTGTGCCGCTTCATGCGAAGGGGGCGGAACAGCCGCCCCAACCGCCCAAGTATCCCCGACCGCTCCGGCCGGTTCTCAGGCCGGGGGCCCGGGGCCGCCCGGCCGGCCCCGGCGCCACGGGGCGCGGGGCCCGCGTGGGCGGGGTCCGGTGTGGTTGTAGTGGGGCGCGGGGGGCGCGTCAATGTGTGCGACGCCACGTCCGCGGTTCGTTGTACGACCGTTCCCACGGAGCGTGCGGTCCACCGCCGGTCAGCGGCGGGCGAGGAGCTGGAAGTCGAAGGAGTGGCGGGTGGCGCGGTAGACGTGGCTGCCCAGTTCGACGGCCCGGCCGGTGTGGTCGCGGCTGAGGCGGCGCATGGTCAGCAGCGGGGCGCCGGGCGCCTCGCCGAGCAGTGCGGCCTCCTCCGCGGTGGCCGCGCGGGCGCCGACCGACTGGCGGGCGCTGTGCAGGGTGACGCCCGCCTCGCGGAGCAGCCCGTACAGGCCGCCGGCGGCGAGCCGGCCGGGGTCGAGGCCGAGCAGCCCTGCCGGGAGGTGGTTGGTCAGCCGGGCCAGCGGTTCCCCGTGGCTGAGCCGCAGCCGCTCCAGGTGGACCACCTCGCTGCCCTCGGCGAGCTGGAGGGCGGCGGCCGTCTCGGGACTCGCCGTCTCGGTGACGCAGCGCAGGACGCGGGTGGTGGGGCGTAGCCCGGCCGCCTCCAGGTCGTCGTGGAGACTGCTCAGCTCCAGCGGACGGCGCAGCGGCGCGTGCAGGACCTGGGTGCCGACGCCCCGGCGGCGGACCAGCAGTCCGGCGTCGACCAGTGACTGGATGGCCTGGCGGACGGTGGGCCGGGACAGGCCGAGGCGCCGGGCGAGGCCGATCTCGTTGCCGAGGAGCGTGCCGGGGGCGAGGTCGCCGCCGGTGACGGCGGCCTCGAGCTGCTGGGCGAGCTGGTGGTAGAGCGGCACGGGGCTGCCGCGGTCGACGCGCAGGTGGAGCGCGGCGGTCGGGTCCTGGTCGGTCGGGGGCACGCAGGCGAGCGTAGGGGATGTCCTCACGGGCCCGGAAGGCGCGCGGTCCGGTTGTCCTGACAACCGGTTGACGGGACGCTGAGCGCCCTGCACGTTGGGTCCATGAGGATCGCACTCGCCGGAACCGGCCGGATCGGCTCGGCCCACGCCCGGACGCTCGCGGCACATCCGAAGGTGTCGTCGTTGGTGGTGGCGGACGCGGAACCGCGGCGCGCTGCGGCGCTGGCTGCCCGGACCGGGGCCGAGGCGGTCGCCGACGTGGACGCGCTGTTCGCGGCGGAGCCCTCGGCGCTGGTGGTGACGGCGGCGACGGCGGCGCACGCCCCGCTGATCGCCCGGGCCGCGCGGGCGGGGCTGCCGGTCTTCTGCGAGAAGCCGGTCGCGGTGGACCTGCCGGGGACCCTGGCGGCGCTGGCGGAGGTGGAGGCGGCGGGCACGCTCCTCCAGCTCGGTTTCCAGCGGCGCTTCGACGCCGGTTACGCGGCGGCCAGGCGCGCGGTCCGCTCCGGCGAGCTGGGCCGCCTGCACACCGTCCGTGCCCTCTCCTCGGACCCCGCTCCCCCGCCGCCCGCCTACGTCCCGCTCTCCGGCGGCCTGTTCCGCGACTGCCTGGTGCACGACTTCGACATGGTCCGCTGGGTGACGGGCCGCGAGGTCACCGAGGTGTACGCGACGGGTTCGGACGCCGGTCCCGCCATGTTCCGGGACGCCGGGGACGTGGACACCGCGGCCGCCCTGCTCACCCTGGACGACGGGTGCCTGGTGACGGCGACCGCGACGCGCTGCAACGGCGCCGGGTACGACGTGCGCATGGAGCTGGCCGGCGAGGCGGGCCAGCTGACGGTGGGGCTGGACGCCCGGGCGCCGCTCACCTCGGCGGAGCCCGGCGGCCCACCGGCCCCGGCGGAGCCGTGGCCCGGGTTCCTGGAGCGGTTCGCCCCGGCGTACGAGGCGGAGCTGGACGCCTTCCTGGCGGTGGCCCGGGGCGAGCTGGCCAACCCGTGCGACGGCCGCGAGGCGCTGGCCGCGCTGCGGGTGGCCGAGGCGTGCGAGGTGTCGCGGCGGGAGCGGCGGCCGGTGCGCCTGGCGGAGGTGCCGGGCGGCTGAGGCGGGGTGCGGGCCCCGGCGCGGGCGGCGCGCCGGGGCCGGGGCGTCACCAGCGCAGGGGCAGGTCGGTGACGCCGCGGATGAGCAGGCCCGGCGCCCAGCCGGAGGGTTCGCCGTCGGGGGCGAGGTCCGGGCAGCGCTCCAGCAGGGAGTCGAGGGCGATCCGCCCCTCCAGCCGGGCCAGCGGCGCGCCGAGGCAGAAGTGCAGGCCGTGGCCGAAGGCCAGGTGGCCCTGGGTGCGGCGGCGGATGTCGAAGCGCTCGGGGTCGGGGAAGCGGGCCGGGTCGTGGCCCGCCGAAGCGAGGCTGACCAGGACGGGTTCGCCCTCCGCCAGACGGACGCCGCCGATCTCCACCGGTTCGGTGGTGTGCCGCCAGGTGGCCGTCTCGATGGGGCCCTCGTAGCGCAGGATCTCCTCGACGGCGCCGTCGATCAGGGTGGGGTCGGCGCGCAGGGCGGCGAGCTGCTCCGGGTGGCGGAGCAGGGTGTGGACTCCGCCCGCGATGAGGTTGACGGTGGTCTCGTGGCCGGCGATGAGCAACAGGTAGGCCATCGCCCGCAGTTCGCTGGAGCTGAGTTGGTCGCCGCCGTCGTCGGCGGTACGGATGAGGTCGCTGATCAGGTCGCCGGTCGTGCCCGAACGCCGCTTCTCCTCGATCAGGGCGTCGAGGAAGGTGCCGAGCGCGGCGAGGTTCGCCTCGGCCGGGACCTGCCCGGAGGGGGCGACCACCTCGCTGGACATGCGGCGGAAAGCGGCCCGGTCGGCGACGGGGACACCGAGGAGTTCGCTGATGACGGTGAGCGGCAGCGGGAAGGCGAAGGACTGGACGAGGTCGGCGCGCCCCCGGGGCACCATCGCGTCCAGGAGTTCGTCGGTGATCCGCCGCACGAGCGGGGCGAGGGACTGCACGCGGCGGCCCGTGAACTCGCGGGCCACCAGGCGCCGCAGCCGGGTGTGCTCGGGCGGGTCGGCGACCAGCATGTGGCGCCCGATGAGTTCGCCCTCGGGGATCTCGACACCCAGGGTCGTCGGGTCCTTGGACAGCCGCGGATCGGCGAGGGCCTCGCGGGCCTGCTCGTAGCCGACGACCAGCCACGCCTCGACGGGGCCGCCCGCTCCGGGCACGCGGACGCGGTGGACCGGGCCGCGCTCGCGCAGTTCGGCGTAGACCGGGTACGGGTCGGCGGTGAACGGCTCGCCGTAGGCCGCGAGGTCGACGACATCGGTCATGGTGCCCCCTTCGTGCCGGCGCCGCGTCAGGTACTTCCCGGTGCCGCGTCGGCCCAACCAGCCTACTCAGGCGCCGTGTTGGCAGCACCGACCGAGGCCGCCCCGGGTGCCACGCTCACCGGGCCGGCGCGGCGGGGCCCTGTGGCGCGGGGCCCGCGGGGTATCCGGCGTCGTGGGCGAGCAGGGCGATCTGGACGCGGTTGTCGAGGCCGAGGCGGGCGAGGACGCGGGAGACGTGGGCCTTGACCGTGGCGACGCTGAGGTGCAGCTCGGCGGCGATCTCGGCGTTGGAGGCGCCACGGCCGACGGCGAGGGCGACCTCGCGTTCGCGGGGGGCGAGGGTGTCCAGGCGCCGGCGGGCGCCGGCCCGGCGGGTGTGCGGGCCGTCCTGGGCGACCTGGTCGATGAGCTGCTGGGTGACGGCCGGGGAGAGAACCGGGTCCCCGGCGGCCACCCGGCGGACGGCGGCGACGATCTCGGCGGGCGGCGTGTCCTTGAGGACGAACCCGGCCGCCCCGGCGCGCAGCGCCCGCAGCACCTGTTCGTCGGCGTGGAAGGTGGTGAGCAGGACGACCTCGGGGGCGTCGGGCAGGGCACGGAGCCGTTCGGTGGCGGCGAGGCCGTCGACGTGCGGCATCCGGATGTCCATCAGCACCACGTCCGGCCTGAGCCGTTCGACCAGGGCGGGGACCTCCCGGCCGTCACCCGCCTCGCCGACGACCCGCAGGTCGCCGGCGCCGCCCAGCATGAAGGTGAGTCCGGCCCGCAGCAACGGGTCGTCGTCGACGAGGAGCACCGTGATCTCGGTCGTGTCGCTCATGGCGCCCACGGTAGCCAGGCGGTGACCCGGAAGCCGCCGCCCGGGCGGGGCCCGTGGGCGAGGCGGCCCCCGGCGAGCGTGGCGCGTTCGGTGAGGCCGATGAGGCCCTGCCCGGAGCCGGGTACGGGCGGGACGGGTCCGGCGGGGGCGGCGTTGGCCACGTCCACGCTCAGCCCGGCGCCGGGCCCGCCGGTGAGGGTGACCGTCACCGGCGCGCCGGGGGCGTGTTTACGGGCGTTGGTCAGGCACTCCTGCACGACGCGGTAGACGGTGCGGCCGAGCGCCGGCGGCACATCGGCCCCGGCGGCGAGGCGCCGGTCGAGGGTGAGGGGCGTACCGCCCTCGCGGGCCTCGTCGAG
Source organism: Streptomyces diastaticus subsp. diastaticus (assembly GCF_011170125.1). Classification (NCBI taxonomy): domain Bacteria; kingdom Bacillati; phylum Actinomycetota; class Actinomycetes; order Kitasatosporales; family Streptomycetaceae; genus Streptomyces; species Streptomyces diastaticus. The sequence goes on from NZ_BLLN01000005.1 coordinate 975,775, forward strand.
GAGGTCCGTCAGGGCGTCCAGGGTGGGCTGGGGGCGGGCGGCGTCGGAGTCGTCCCCGGTGCGCAGCACGCCGATGATGGCGCGGAGGTCCTGGAGGGCGTCGTGGGCGCTGTCCCGGATCACCCCCGCGGCGCGCGCGATCTCGGCGGTGGGGGCGTCGGGCCGGAACTCCAGTGCCCCGGCGTGCACGCTGAGCAGGGTCAGGCGGTGGGCGAGGACGTCGTGCATCTCGCGGGCGATCGCCTCCCGGGCCAGCCGCTGGGCCTGTGCGGCCCGCAACTCGGCCTCGGCCTCGGCGCGCCGGGCGCGCTCGCGCAGGCTGAGCAGGAGTTGGCGCCGGGAGCGGACGTACATGCCCCAGCCGACGGTGGCGGCGATGAGCACCGCGGCGAAGACGACGGCGGCGACCTGGTCGAGGCCGGGCTCGGGGTAGAGCCAGAAGGTGAGCGGTGCGGTGGCCAGCGAGCCGGCGGAGACCCAGGCGACCTGGCGGAAGGGCCGGTGGACGGCGAGGGTGAAGAGGGCGACGACGGCGGCGCCCCCGGCGGTCTGCGCGACGACGGCGACCACGGCGGTGGCGACGGCGAAGCCGAGCGGGTACCGGCGCCGGACCCAGACCGCCGCGCAGGCCAGGGCACCGGCGACCTGGTCGGCGACGGCGACGCCCGCGGGGAGGCCCGGCTGGTCCCGGAGCACGTCGAGTCCGGTCAGGCCGATCGCCACGGCGAGCACGAAGCAGGTGAAGTCGGCCAGCCAGTCGCGCGGGCCACGCCGGACCGGGCGGCCATCGGCGGGGCCGGCCGGGCCGGGCGCCGGAACAGGCCGGCCGGAGCCGGGCGTGGCGTGGTGGTGGCGGTCGGCGCGGATGCCCATGGTCGGCAAATCTACGCATCCCGTAGCCCCCGCGGGAGCGGACGGCCCGGCCGTGGACCATCGTCGGCACGGTGTCGACCTGAGGAGGGGGTCGCTCCCGCCGGGTACCTACCGGGGAAGGGTGCGACCTCGCCCCGCGGCCGATGTGCGTGGGGGGTCCGCGGGGCGAGGATCGCGGTATGAGGAAGATTCTGGAGATCGCCGGTTTCCTGCTGCTCCTTCAGGGGGCCATGGGCCTGGTGACCGCGTTCACCGACCGTTTCGACGTGGGCCTGGTCTCCCGCATCGGCTTTCTGGACGGCTACGAGGTGTACGCGAGCATCGCCGCCCTGGTGCTGGCGGTGGCGCTGTTCGCGGTGGCGTCCGGCCGTCCCGAGTGAGCGCGGACGGCGGCGGATACGCTCCGGGCCGGCGGTGTGGGGCACCGCCGGCCCGTGTGGCCGGCCCGCGCGGGGAGGCGCGGGGCCGGAGTCGGACGGGTCAGCAGCCGTGGTCGACCAGGTCGAACGAGGCGTAGTGGTCGGCGGTGTAGTAGTCCTCGTCGGCGGCGGAGCCGGTGACGATGCGGCGGGCGCCGCGGTTGTCGGAGCCGGGGGTCTCGACCGTGTACTCGTGGTAGTAGCCAGTGGACTGCGCGGGCAGCAGGCCCTCGCGGTTCTGGAAGACGGTGCCGTCCTGCGGGTACGGGAAGGGCCCGCCGGCGTCGATGAGGTCGAGGGTGTCGTGGGCCTGCGCGGGAAGGTCGGAGTAGCAGATGTCGCCGACCGCCTGGGCGGCGACGGCGGCCTGGAGACTGTGCGCGGTGGGGGCCTGCGCCGGGGCGGCCTGCGCGGCGGCGGGGCCACCGATCAGCAGGGCGGCGGCGAGCGCGGTGACTGCGGCGATGCGTGGGGGGATTCGCATGCGCCTAAGGATGACGCGCGTAGACCGGGGTGCGTCAAGGTCAACGACCGTTAATTTTCCGTCTGTTGCCGAACGAGCCGGATGCGCCGCCCGGGGCCGCCGGTGGTGCGCCCCCGGTGCGCACGCGCCGTCGAACCGTGGTGCGAGCGGCGCGCGGAGAGGGGGCGGACGGCGGCGGCCCACCCTCTCAGCCGGGGTGGGCCGCCGCCGGACAGGTCCGCCGTCACCGGGTCAGCCGCGCTCCAGAAGGCGGCCGGCGGGTTCGGTGTAGGCACCCTCGTGCAGGATGCGGCGGCCGCGCAGCCAGGTGGAGCGGACCACGCCCCGCAGGGTTCTCCCGGCGTAGGCGGTCACGCGGTTGCGGTGCTGGAGTGCCGCCGGGTCGACGGTGAAGGTCTCCTCCGGGTCGAGGACGGTGAAGTCGGCGTCCTTGCCCGGGGCGATGGCCCCCTTCGCGGTGAGTCCGGCGACGCGGGCCGGGGCCTCGGACATCCAGCGGACCACGTCGTCCAGGGTGTGGCCCCGCCGCCGGGCCTCGGTCCAGACGGCGGGCAGGCCGAGCTGGAGGGAGGAGATGCCGCCCCAGGCGGTGGCGAAGTCGCCGGTCTTGAGCTCGGCGGTGGACGGGGAGTGGTCGGAGACCACGCAGTCGATGGTGCCGTCGGCGAGCGCGGCCCACAGCGCGTCCCGGTTGGCGGCCTCACGGATGGGCGGGCAGCACTTGAACTCGGTGGCGCCGTCGGGGACCTCCTCGGCGGTGAGGGTGAGGAAGTGCGGGCACGACTCGACGGTGATCCGGACGCCGTCGCGGCGGGCGGCGGCGATGGCCGGCAGGGCCGAGGCGGCGGAGAGGTGCAGCACGTGGACGCGGGCGCCGAGGCGCGCGGCCTGTCCGATGAGGTTCTCGATGGCCTGGTTCTCGGCCTCTCCGGGCCGGGAGGCGAGGAAGTCGGCGTACTGCGGCCCGGGGCGCTGCGGGGCGCCGTCGAGGGTGTGCGGGTCCTCGGCGTGCACGATGAGCAGCCCGTCGAACCCGGCGATCTCGGCGAGGGCGACGGCGAGCTGGCCCTGGTCGAGGGGCGGGAACTCCTCGACACCGGACGGCGACAGGAAGCACTTGAAGCCGAAGACACCGGCGTCGTGCAGGGGCCGCAGCTCCTCGGTGTTGCCGGGCAGCGCGCCGCCCCAGAAGCCGACGTCCACGTGGGCCCGCGGCCGGGCGGTGTCCTGCTTGAGCGCGAGGTGCGCGGGGGTGGTGGTGGGCGGCAGCGAGTTGAGCGGCATGTCGACCAGGGTGGTGATGCCTCCGGCGGCGGCGGCCCGGGTGGCGGTCCAGAACCCTTCCCAGTCGGTGCGCCCGGGGTCGTTGACGTGCACGTGGGTGTCGACGAGCCCCGGCAGCAGGGCCGCGTCCCCCAGTTCCTCCACGGGCACCCCGGCCGGCGGCGGCGCGTCGTGCGGCAGCACACCCGCGATGACCCCGTCGGCCACGGTGACCTGGGCGGCCCGTGTCCCGGTGGGAGTGACGACCCGTGTCGAGCGCAGTACCCGTTCCAGCTCCGGCACCCCGGCCCCTTTCCTCCGTGCGTCCTGCGATTTCAACGTTCTGTTGAAGGAGTTTTCCCGCCTCGACCTGCCCCGTCAAGGGCCTTCGGCGCGCTTACGGCAGCTCCGGACCGCCCGGCCGGCCGAGCCGCACCACCCCGCCACCCACCCGGAACCCCCGGGGGACACCGGCCGCGACCTCCCGACCGACAGGCCTCGACGCCTCCTGTACGCTGGACCTTTTCATTTTGTGAAATTACTGTTCCGGATAACAGAAGATGAACCGCTGTACGGGCCGACCCGGCACCGCACACCTCCGCCCCCGGGCAGCGCCCCTCCACGGCGCCCGAGGGCGGGCACCGCCCGCCGGGTAGGCTGCTGCCTTGCCCGCCTGCTCCGAAAGGAACGCGACGTGCCGACGTCCCGCACCCCCGACGCCTCCGCCGAGAGCGCGGCCGCCCGGCCCGCCGGCGGCGTGCAGTCCCTGGAACGCGCCTTCGACCTGCTGGAGCGGATGGCGGACGCGGGCGGCGAGGTCGGCCTGAGCGAGCTCTCGGCCACCAGCGGCCTGCCCCTGCCGACCATCCACCGCCTGATGCGCACCCTGGTCGCCTGCGGCTACGTACGCCAGCAGCCCAACCGCCGTTACGCGCTCGGCCCCCGCCTGATCCGCCTCGGCGAGTCCGCCTCCCGCCTGCTCGGCACCTGGGCCCGGCCGCATCTGGCCCGGCTGGTCGAGGCGACCGGCGAGACCGCCAACATGGCCCTGCTCGACGGCGACGAGGTCGTCTACGTGGCCCAGGTGCCGTCCAAACACTCGATGCGGATGTTCACCGAGGTCGGCCGCCGGGTGCTGCCGCACTCCACTGGCGTCGGCAAGGCCCTGCTGGCCGGCGCCCCGCCGGAGGAGGTGCGCGCGCTGCTGGCCCGCACCGGCATGCCGGCCGCCACCGCCCGGACCCTGACCACCCCGGAGGCGTTCCTGGGCGCCCTGGAGGAGGTGCGGCGGCTCGGCTACGCGGTCGACGACAACGAGCAGGAGGTCGGGGTCCGCTGCCTGGCGGTGCCGGTCCCCGACTCCCCCACGGCGGCCGCCATCTCCATCTCGGGTCCGGCGGGCCGCGTCACCGAGGAGGCCGTCACCACCATCGTGCCGGTGCTCCAGCAGGTGGCGGAAGAACTCTCCGCCGAACTGGCCGCCTCGGGCCAGCCCGGCTGACCGGGCGGCTCAGCCGGGCGCCCCGGTGCCGAAGAGTTCCACGGCGGCCCGCAGCCGGGTCAGCTCCGTCGCGAGGGCGCTCACCGAGCCGAGCGAGGCGGCGACCACCAGCAGCGAGCGGCGCAGCCGCCCCTGGTCGGGCGTGCCCTCGCGCGCCATCGCGCCGAGCGCGGCCAGCTCCTCCTCGGCGACCGCCCGGTCCGGGAAATCCGTCCGGTGCGCGGCGAGCCTCCTGTGCAACTGCGCCGTGGCACCGCGCAGTTCCTCGATCCTCGGGTCCTGGCAGGCAGCCACCACCCGCCGGTCCTGCCGCCCCATGTCCATACTTCGCACCACGGCCCCTCCCCTGCGCACACCGCTGTACGCCGTGCCTGTGTGTGGTCCTGCTCCCCGGCACGATGGTCAGGCGCACCGGGACCGTTCAGTAAACGCCAGCAGGACCCCGACACGCCAGCGGGCGGGGCGAATTCACCGTTGTTGCCACCGTTGCCGCCCTTTCGGCACCCCGGATTCCGCTTCCGCCCGTGGCCGGCCACCGGCTCCCGTGCGGTATGCAGGACGGGTGGAGACGAGAGCGGGAGCACCCGGCGGGGCCGGGGACACGTACGGGGACCAGGTGACCGGTCTGCTGCTGGCGGCCGGGGGCGGCCGGCGGCTGGGCGGCCGCCCCAAGGCACTGCTGGAGTACGGCGGCCGCCCGCTGGTGGAGCACGCGGTGGCGGCGCTGCGCGCGGGCGGCTGCGCGCGGGTGCACGTGGTGCTGGGCGCGGCGGCGACGGCGGTACGGGAACGCGCCGACCTGGCCGGCTGCGTCATCGTGGAGAACCCGGCGTGGGCGACCGGCATGGGCTCCTCGCTCCGGGCCGGCCTCGCCTCCCTCGAGGACGTCGGGGCCGGGGCCGCCCTGGTGTGCCTGGTGGACCAGCCGGGCATCGGCGCGGCCGCCGTCGCCCGGCTCCACGCGGCGTACCGGGGCCCGGGCACGCTGGCCGCGGCCGGGTACGCGGGGCGGCGCGGCCACCCGGTGCTCTTCGGGGCGGCACACTGGGCGGGCGTGGCCGCCGGGGCGGCGGGTGACCAGGGCGCGCGGAGCTACCTCGCGATGCACGCCGGCGGACTCGCCCTGGTGGAGTGCGGGGACATCGCCGAGCCGCACGACATCGACACCCCGGACGACCTGTGGCGGCTCGGCGGCGGGTGACCCCGTCCGGCCCGGTGCGGGTGGTTCAGGTGCCCCCGGCGAGGGCGGCCCGGACCTTGTCCGGAGTCAGGGGCAGGGAGCGGAAGCGGACGCCGGTGGCGTGGTGGGCGGCGTTGCCGACGGCCGCCGCCATGCCGACGATGCCGATCTCGCCGATGCCCTTGCCGCCGACCGGGTTGAGGTGCGGGTCCCGCTCGTCGAACCAGCCCGCGTCGATGGCGGGTGGCGCGGGCACGTCGGCGCTGACCGGTACGTGGTAGGCGGCGAGGTCGCGCTCGACGAAACCGCCGAAGGCCGGGTCGAGGGTGCTGCGCTCGGTGAGGGCCATGCCGATCCCCATCACCATGCCGCCGAGGAACTGGGAGCGGGCGGTACGGGCGTTGAGGATGCGCCCCGCCGCGAAGTGGCTGTAGGCGCGCAGCACCCGGACCTCGCCGGTGTCGGTGTCGACGCGGACCTCGGCGAAGTGGGCACCGAACGCGTGCCGGGCGTACGGCGATCCGGCCTCCACCGCCTCGGTGGTGTCGGCCTCGGCGGTGAGTCCCCCGGACGGCGGTTCCGGGTTACCCGCGAGGCGCCGGGCCAGCGTGGTGCACGCCTCGTGGACGGCCCACCCCCAGGAGGCGGTCCCGGAGGAGCCGCCGGCCAGCGGGGCCCGGGGCAGGTCGCTGTCGCCGATCTCGACGCGCAGGCGGTCGCCGGGGACGCCGAGGGCGTCGGCCGCGATCTGGCCGAGGACGGTGCGGGCGCCGGTGCCGATGTCGGTGGCGTTGACCCGTACGCGGTATCCGCCGTCGGGCAGCGCGGTGGCCGAGGCCCGGCACGGGGAGACCAGGACCGGGTAGGTGGCGGCGGCGACGCCGGTACCGGTCAGGCGTGGCCCCTCGCGGCGTACGCCGGGGCGCGGGTCGCGGTCCTGCCAGCCGAAGCGGCGGGCACCCTCGCGCAGGCACTCCACCAGGTGGCGGCTGCTGAACGGGCGGCCGCTGTCGGGCTCGTCCGCCGGGTCGTTGCGCACCCGCAGCTCGACGGGGTCCAGCCCGGCCCGCTCGGCGAGTTCGTCCATGGCCGCCTCAAGGGCGTACATGCCGGACGCCTCGCCGGGGGCGCGCATCCAGGAGGGGGTGGCCACGTCGAGGGGGACCACCTCGTGGACGGTGCTGCTGTGCGGCGAGCCGTACATGACGCGGGCGGGAACGGCGGCCTGCTCGACGAACTCCTTGACGCGCGAGGTGTGGGTGAGCGCCGTGTGCTCGACGGAGAGCAGTCTGCCGTCGGAGTCGGCGCCGAGCCGCACCCGGTGCAGGGTGGGCGCCCGGTGGCCGACGGAGGCGGGCAGGTCCCGGCGGGGCAGGGCGAGGGTGACGGGGCGTCCGGTGTGGCGGGCGGCGAGCGCGGCGAGGACGACGTGCGGGCGCGGGGTGCCCTTGGAACCGAAGCCGCCTCCGACGTGCGCGGAGGTGACGGTGACGCGCTCCTCGGGGAGGTCGAAGACCTGGGCGAGGGCGGCACGGACGGCGTTGCCGCCCTGGCTGGAGTCGTGCGCCGTGAGGTGGCCGTCGGCCCAGAAGGCGGTGGCGGCGTGCGGTTCCATCGGGTGGTTGTGCAGCGGCGGCACGTCGTAGGCGGCGTCGACCCGGACCGGCGCGTCGGCGAAGGCGCCCGGTGCGTCGCCGCGTTCGCGGACGGCGGGGTGACCGCCGTTGGCGTTCTCGGGCACGTAGCGGTCCGGGTGGTCGCGGGTGAGGGTGACGTCGTGCGGCCGGGTGTCATAGCTGACGCGGACGGCCTGGGCGCCCGCGCGGGCGGCCTCCAGCGTCTCGGCCACCACGAGCGCGACGATCCAGCCGCGGTGCGGGACGTCGGCGTTCTGGAGGACGTCGAGCACCGGGTCGTCGGCCGGGGCGAGGGGCGGGGTGTTCTCGGCGGTGAGGACGGCGAGCACGCCGGGCAGCGCCAGGGCCGCCGTGTCGTCCACCGAACGGACACTGCCGGCGGCGACGGTGGCCGGCACCGGCCAGGCGTGGGCGCGTCCCGGCGGCGCGTACTCGGCGGCGTACCGCGCGGCACCGGCGACCTTGTCCCGGCCTTCGCGGCGCGGGACGCCCGTACCGAGCTCCGGGGTGGTGTCAGTCATCTCGACGGCCTTCCATGGACGGGGCCCTACGGCCGGGTGAGGCCGAGCAGGACGGTGCGGGCGAGGTCGCGGGCGAGGCCGATCTTGAAGACGTTGTCGCGCAGCGGCTCGGCGGCGGTCAGCTCCGCGTCGAGCGCGGCGGTCACCCGCTCCTCGGTGAGCACCCGCCCGGTCAGCTCCGTCTCGGCGCGCCAGGCCCGCCACGGCCGGTGGGCCACCCCGCCGAGGGCGATCCGCACCTGCTCGGCGGAGCCGTCGGCGCGCTGGGTGAGCTGGGCGGCCACGGAGACGAGCGCGAAGGCGTACGAGGCCCGGTCGCGCACCTTGCGGTAGGCGGCCCGGGTGCCCTCGGGCGGCGCGGGGAGGCGGACGGCGGTCACGATCTCGCCGGGCCGAAGGACGGTGTCGCGCTCGGGCAGTTCGCCGGGGAGCCGGTGGAACTCGGTGACCGGGACGACGCGCTCCCCCTCAGGCCCGGTGGTCTCCACCTCGGCGTCGGCCGCGGCCAGCGCGACCGCCAGGTCGGAGGGGTGGGTGGCGATGCAGGCCGTCGAGTGGCCGAGGACGGCGTGCTCGCGGTGGACGCCCTCGCGGGCCGCGCATCCGGTGCCCGGCTCCCGCTTGTTGCAGGGCATGGAGAGGTCCTGGAAGTAGGCGCAGCGGGTCCGCTGGAGCAGGTTGCCGCCGGTGGTGGCGGCGTTGCGCAGTTGCGCCGAGGCTCCGGCGAGCAGTGCCTCGCAGACCGCGGGGTGGCGGACCCGCAGGACCGGGTGGGCGGCGAGGTCGCTGTTGCGCACCAGCGCCCCGACCCGCAGCGCGCCGCCGGCCTCCTCGGTGACGGTGTCCATCGGCAGCCGCGTGATGTCCACCAGCGTGTCGGGGGCCTCGACTCCGTGTTTCATCAGGTCGACCAGGTTGGTCCCGCCCGCGAGGTAACGTGAGCCGGCCCGGCCGCCGTGGGCGCGGGCGGCCTCGCCGGCGTCGGCGGCCCGGACATAGGTGAAGGTCCGCATCAGCTCAGGTCCCGTACGGCGTCGACGATGTTCGGATAGGCCCCGCACCGGCAGAGGTTGCCGCTGAGCCGCTCGCGGATCTCGTCACCGGTGAGCGGTACGGGTTCTCCCACCGGGTGGCCGGGGTCGGTGACGGCCGAGGGCCTCCCCTGCGCGGCCTCCTCGAGGACGGCCACCGTCGAACAGATCTGGCCGGGCGTGCAGTACCCGCACTGGAAGGCGTCCCGGTCGAGGAACGCCTGCTGCACCGGATGCGGTCCGCCGTCCCCGGCGAGCCCTTCCACCGTGGTGACCCGCGCCCCGTCCAGCGCCACCGCGAGGAGCAGGCAGCTGTTGACCCGGCGCCCGTCCACCAGCACGGTGCAGGCACCGCACTGCCCGTGGTCGCACCCCTTCTTGGACCCGGTCAGCCCGAGCCCCTCCCGCAGCACGTCGAGGAGTGCCGCCCGGTTGTCGAGGCGCAACTCGTGCCGCTCCCCGTTGACTTCGAGGGTGACGGACGAGGTCTCCCCCGTATCCGGCGTTCCCAGCCCTACGGCCACCACGACCACCTTCCTCAGCTGCGGCGAGGACCACCGCACGGTCGAGCCGGCCCCTCCCGCCTCTCCACCCTCAGCCACCTCACCCCGCTCCGCCCGCCGGACAGCGCGAACGTGTGGCGACCGCCCGCCTCAGCCGGCCGGCGCTCGTCGAGGCCGGCGCCCCCCGCGGGTAGGAGGAGTGCACGAACCGCGGCCCCGGCCACTTGTAGTCATCCCCATGGCACCCAGAGCCACCTTCTGTCGACCAGAAGATTCTCGACGTCAACAGAACATTGAACTTCCACCATGAGGAAACTAGTATCCACTGATCAGAACCACTGTCCCCGACAACGGCTCTCCGAAAGCCCTGAATCCCCCCTGGCACCCGGTGCCGCCGCCCACCCGGGCGGCCCCGCGCCCGCCGAGCGACCCAAGGACCGGCCCCGCCCGGGGCCCACCCACGCTGAAGGAAGTGACAGTCATGTCCGCACCCGCGTCCCCGTCCGCGACGCCGGTCACCATCGACGCCGAGCCCCTCCCCCGCCAGGAGGAAGTCCTCACGGACGAGGCGCTCGCCTTCCTCGGCGAGCTCCACCACCGCTTCACCCCCCGCCGGAACGAACTCCTGGCCCGCCGTGCCGGGCGCCGCGCCGAGATCGCCCGCACCTGCACGCTCGACTTCCTTCCCGAGACGGCGCACGTCCGCGAGGACGACTCCTGGCGCGTCGCCGAGGCCCCGGCCGCGCTGACCGACCGCCGGGTCGAGATCACCGGCCCCACCGACCGCAAGATGACGATCAACGCCCTCAACTCCGGCGCCCGCGTCTGGCTCGCCGACTTCGAGGACGCCTCCGCTCCCACCTGGGAGAACGTCATCCAGGGCCAGATCAACCTCACCGACGCCTACGAGCGGCGCATCGACTTCACCGACGAGCGCACCGGCAAGTCGTACGCCCTGAAGCCCGAGGAGGAGCTGGCCACCGCCGTGGTCCGCCCGCGCGGCTGGCACCTGGACGAGCGCCACCTGCGCGCCGCCGACGGCACCCCGCTGCCCGGCGCCCTGGTCGACTTCGGCCTGTACTTCCTCCACAACGCCCAGCGCCTGATCGACCTCGGCAAGGGGCCCTACTTCTACCTGCCCAAGACCGAGTCGCACCTGGAGGCCCGCCTCTGGAACGAGGTCTTCACCTTCGCCCAGGAGTACGTCGGCATCCCGCACGGCACGATCCGTGCCACGGTCCTCATCGAGACCATCACCGCCGCCTACGAGATGGACGAGATCCTCTACGAGCTGCGCGAGCACGCCTCGGGGCTGAACGCGGGCCGCTGGGACTACCTCTTCTCCATCGTCAAGAACTTCCGTGACGGCGGCCGCGAGTTCGTCCTGCCGGACCGCAACGCGGTGACGATGACCGCGCCGTTCATGCGCGCCTACACCGAACTCCTGGTCCGCACCTGCCACAGGCGCGGTGCGCACGCCATCGGGGGCATGGCCGCGTTCATCCCCTCGCGCCGCGACGCCGAGGTGAACAAGGTGGCGTTCGCCAAGGTCAAGGACGACAAGGACCGCGAGGCCCGGGACGGCTTCGACGGCTCCTGGGTCGCCCACCCCGACCTGGTGCCGATCGCCCTGGAGTCCTTCGACGCCGTCCTCGGCGAGAAGCCGCACCAGAAGGACCGGCTCCGCGAGGACGTCTCGGTGACCGCGGCCGACCTCATCGCCATCGACTCGCTGGACGCCGAGCCCACCTTCGACGGCCTGCGCAACGCCGTCCAGGTCGGTATCCGCTACATCGAGGCGTGGCTGCGCGGCCTCGGCGCCGTCGCCATCTTCAACCTGATGGAGGACGCGGCCACCGCGGAGATCTCCCGCTCGCAGATCTGGCAGTGGATCAACGCCGGTGTCGAGGTGGAGCGGGACGGCGCCACGGTCCTGGTCACCCGCGACCTGGCCCGCGAGGTCGCCGCCGCGGAACTGGCCGCGATCCGCGCCGAGACCGGCGAGGAGGCGTTCGCCGCCGGCCGCTGGCAGCAGGCCCACGACCTGCTGCTGACCGTCTCCCTCGACGACGACTACGCCGACTTTCTGACGCTGCCCGCCTACGAGCAGCTCGTCGGCTGACCCGGCCGCACCCCGCCCCGCCTGTGCCCCGGCGCCCGCCGCCGGGGCACAGGCAGGCCGGCCCCGGCTCAGCCCAGGTGCCGGGACCAGTCGGGCGCCGCGTCCGGCTTGCCGTGCAGATCCGGTACGTGCTGGAGCCAGGCGGGCCGCCCGGCCCGGGTGGCCGCGGCCCGCTCGGCGTCGGCCTCGGCGAGCTGCCGGGCCGAGGGGAACTCCACCGGCAGCCACTGTCCGGAGACGGCGGCCCGCTCCGCGAGCTGCCGTACGTACGCCTCGCGCAGCTCGTCGGGCGAGGCGAAGCCGGGCTCACCGGCCAGCCAGGCGTCGGGGACGAGCGCGGTGACCTCGCGGAGCAGGTCGTGGGTGACCCGGGGCGCCAGTTCCGCGTCGGCCTCGGCGACCTGGGGCGCGTAGCCGCCGAGGGCGTGGTGCCGGAAGTCGTACCGCTTGCTCACCGCTCCCGCGGCGCTGTCCCACCGGTGGTGGAAGACGAGGGCCGCCCCGTGGTCGATCAGCCAGAGCCGCCGCGGGGAGCGCGGTGTCCCGGGCGGGGGCCAGATCATGAGGTTGGTGCTGTGCACCGTCCGGTCGACGTTGGCCGTCAGCGCGTCGAGCCACACCACCCGTCCCGCCTCCAGCGGGTCGACCGCCAGGTCGCCGGGCTGGAAGTCCACCGCTCCCGGCAGCAGGTCCATGCCGAGGTTGAGCCCGGCGCTGGCGCGCACCAGGTCCTGCACCTCCTGGTGCGGCTCGTCCCGCGCCACCACCGGGTCGAAGTCGACCAGCACCAGCTCCGGCACCCGCAGGCCGAGCCGCCGCGCCAGCTCCCCCACGACGATCTCGGCGACCAGCGCCTTGCGCCCCTGCGCCGCTCCGGTGAACTTGACGACGTACGTGCCCAGGTCGTCCGCCTCGACGACGCCGGGGACCGACCCGCCGGCGGTCAGCGGTTGCACGTAGCGGGTCGCGGTGATCTCTCTCAGCGTCTTCCCAGGCCCCACGACTTCTCCGCCTCACCTTCCACGACAAGCCCCAGCGCCCAGCGGTCCGCCGACGGCGGTGCGGCCGCTGGCGCCGGCCGCCGGCATGAAGTGCGCATGGTGGCCCAGTGTGACGCAGGACGGGAGTGCCGAGCCAGCGGGCCGCTCCGCCCCGGACCCCGGCACGCCCGCCACGGGACGCGTCCGGCCCGGCACTCGGCACAGAGGTGCCCTGGCAGGACGTCCACCGGGCCACGTGCACGAGGCCCGGCTCTCGGCGGGACCGGGGCGGGACCGCTCCCGCCGTCCGGGCGGGCGGGCGCGCCGAGGAACTGCGTGACCTCCTCCTGGACCGCAGCGAGGAGTTCGCCTCGCTCTGGAGCGCTCACGAGATCGACGTTCCCCGCGTCGACCCCAAGCGCCTGCGCCACCCGGAACTGGGCGTGCTCACCCTGCAGTGCCAGGTACTGCTGGACCCGGAACAGAACCAGACGCTCCTGGTGTACACGGCCGCCCCGGGGTCGGCGGACGACGAGAGGCTGCGCCTGCTGCCGGTACTGGGGGCACGCCCCGTGGGCACCTGACCGGTCCCGCCGCCGCTCCTCCGCCGTGCCGCCGCAGGAGCCCCGGCACGGCCGACGTGGCGGTGGTACGACAGCCGGCTGAGCACCCGCGCGACGAGACGGGTGGCCGGGACGACAGGTGAGCCAACAGCGTGCCGGCGCCCTGCGCGTGGCCCGAGCCACCTGCCCGACCACCTCGCGGAGCGTCGCGTGCGTCTCCGCCGCGGGGATCGGGTGCCCCGTGTGGCGGCCGCCGGCCACGCGGCCGTCGTGCCACCGGACGCCCGGCCGGGCACGGGTGGGTGCCCGGCCCGCTGCCGGACGCGGGCCGGCTGCGCCGACGGCGTCCGGGGTGCCGCGCCGGTACCACGCCGCACGGAACCGTGCCGCGGGTTCCCCAGGCCGCTGAGCGCCCGGCCGGGGGAGTTCGTGCGCGCGGTCCGGCGGTACGCCTCGGGGCGGCCCGGACGCGTGGGCCGACGGCGCATCTCCCCCTCGGCCACCCGGCGCGCCAGGTGATCGGGCAGCCCGTGGACACCCTTGTCACGGCGTCGGCCGCAGAGGCCGGGGCACCGCTCCGCGGCCCGCCCGCACCGGGGGGCGCGGCAAGCATCCTCAGAACGCCCCCCGGTCGGCGAGACCGGTCACCACGTCGCGGACCGCGTGCAGGGCGGGGTTGTCGTCGCCCGCCCGCCAGGCCGCGACGAGTTCGACCGGCTCGCCTTCGACCCCCACCACCGGGCGTAGCACGACGCCGTCCAGCTTGAGCGCCTCCGCGGCGCGGGGTACCAGGGCGAGCCCCAGCTCCGCGCGGACCAGCGCGAGGATCGTGTGCACCTGGCTGAGGTAGTGCACGTAGCGCGGGACGACTTCCGCCCGGCGGAAGACCCCGACCAGCACCTCGTAGAAGTAGCGGGCCTCGGCGGGCGAGTACATGACGAACGGTTCTCCGTCGAGGTCGCTGATGTGAGGAGTGCGGTCCGGTGCGGCGAGCGGGTGGCCGGCGGGCGCCGCGACCAGCAGGGCCTCGCGGTGCAGCGGATGGTGGGCGATCCCGGTGCCGGGTACCGGCGGGCGGACCAGCCCGAGGTCCAGCTCTCCGGAGCGCAGCTCCTCCAGTTGCGCTCCGGAGACCCGCTCGCGCAGCACCAGTCCGACGCCGGGCAGCTCGGCGTGGACGGCCCCCACGATGCCGTCGAGCACGGAGTGCGCCGCCGACGCGGTGAACCCGAGCGCCACGGTCCCGACCTCGCCCTCCAGCGTCCGCCGCACGGACAGCGCCGCCTGCTCCGAGAGCCCGAGGATGCGCCGGGCATCACCGAGGAAGGCCTGCCCGGCCGCGGTGAGCCGGACGGACCGGCCGGCCCGGTCGAACAACTCGACACCCAGCTCACGCTCCAGGAGCTGGATGCGCCGGGACAGCGGCGGCTGGGTCATCGACAGCCGCTCCGCCGCCCGTCCGTAGTGCAGCGTCTCGGCGACGGCCACGAAGCTTTCCAGCTGACTCAAGGTGAACATCGATCCATTATGCGCATCAATCGATACGTAAGAAGTGTTGGACGTGCATCAGTTTCGTTCCTATGGTCATCGAAATCGCTGTTCTGCACGTCTGCGGAAGGAAACGCTCATGCCCACCCACACCCCGACCGAGCTTGCCGAACGCCTCGGCTCCGGGCTGCTGTCGTTTCCCGTCACCCACTTCACGCCCGGCCTGGCGTTCGACGAGACCGCCTACCGGGACAACATCGCCCGCATGAGCGAGTACGACATCGCCGCCCTGTTCGCGGCCGGCGGGACCGGGGAGTTCTTCTCTCTGACCCCGCAGGAGGTCGGCACCGTGCTGCGGGCAGCCGTGGAGAGCGCCCCCTCCGGCACGCCCATCCTCGCCCCGGCCGGGCACGGCACCGCCCAGGCGGTCGCCATGGCGCGCGACGCCGAAGCGGTCGGCGCCGACGGTGTCCTGCTCTTCCCGCCGTACCTGACCGAGGCGTCCTCGGACGGCCTGACCGCCCATGTGCGGGCGGTCTGCGAGGCGACCTCGCTGGGCGTGGTCCTCTACAGCCGCGCCAACGCCGTCTACACCGCCGACACGGTGGCGGCCCTCGCCGACGCCTGCCCCAACCTGATCGGCCTCAAGGACGGGGTCGGTGACCTGGAGCGGATCACCCAGATCCGGTCGCGACTCGCCGACCGCCTGGTGTACATCGGCGGCCTGCCGACCGCGGAGACCTTCGCGCTGCCCTACCTGGAACTGGGAGCCACGACCTACAGTTCCGCCATCTTCAACTTCCTCCCCGACTTCGCCCTGGCCTTCTACCAGGCGGTCCGGGCACGGGACCGGGCGAAGGTGCAGACCATGCTCGACCGCGTGGTACTCCCCTACACCGCGATCCGCGACCGCAAGCCGGGCTACGCGGTCAGCATCGTGAAGGCCGGGATGGATCTGACCGGACACCCCGCCGGCCCGGTACGGCCGCCCCTGACCGACCTGGACGAGGCGGAGCGCGAACTGCTCGCCGGGGTCATCGAGGCCTCACGCCTCGCCGTCGCCTGACACGCGTCCCCCGCGAAGGAAAGGAGCCACCCGTGTCCCTTCTTCCCCCGACCGCCCCCACAGGCGCGATGGTCATCGGGGCCCGCCCCGTCATCGGTACGGGCGACGAGATCCGCTCCGTCGACCCCCGCACCGGGGAGCCCCTCGGACCCGGCTACCGGGCCGCGTCGGCCGAGCAGGCCGACCAGGCCTGCCGACTGGCGCGGGAAGCCGCGACCACCTACCGGACGACCGCCCCGGAACGGCGCGCCGCCTTCCTCGACCGCATCGCGGACCTGCTCGACGAGGAGCGGGACGCGCTGGTGGAACGGGCCCACACGGAGACCGCGCTGCCCCTCGCCCGGCTCACCGGCGAGGTCGGGCGCACCAGCGGCCAGTTGCGGCTGTTCGCCGCGGAACTGCGGGCCGGCGTGTGGCAGGGGGCCCGCGTCGACCGGGCGCTGCCGGACCGCCGTCCGCTGCCGCGCGCCGACATCCGGCAGCGCCGGACAGCCGTCGGTCCCGTCGTGGTCTTCGGCGCGAGCAACTTCCCGCTGGCCTTCTCCACGGCCGGGGGCGACACCGCCTCGGCGCTGGCCGCCGGATGCCCGGTGATCGTCAAGGCGCACCAGGCTCACCTGGGGACGGCCGAGCTGGTGGCACGCGTCGTCAGCCGGGCGGCCGCCGGGACCGGTATGCCCGAAGGAGTCTTCTCCCAACTCGTCGGCGGCGGCACGGAGCTGGGGACCAGGCTGGTCCGCGACCCCCGGGTGCGCGCCGTCGGCTTCACCGGTTCCCGCTCCGGCGGCCTGGCGATAGCGGCCGCGGCCGCCGCCCGGCCCGTGCCGATCCCCGTCTACGCGGAGATGAGCAGCATCAACCCGGTGCTGCTCCTGCCCGCCGCCCTCGAGGCCCGGGGCGCGGAGCTGGGGGCCGCCTTCGCCGGATCACTCACCCTGGGAGCCGGGCAGTTCTGCACCAACCCGGGGCTCGTCCTCGCCGTGGACGGGCCCGGCCTGGACGCCTTCGCCACGGCCGCCGCCGAGGCCGTCGCGGCGGATCCCGGAGCCACGATGCTCACCCCCGGCATCGCCCGCCACTACGCCGCCTGCGGTGATGCCCTGGCGGGCCGTCGGGGCGTCGAGGAGACCGGTCGTGGCGGCCGGATCGACAGCGCGGCCTGCGGCCGGGCCCGTCTGCTGACCGTGGACGGCGCGCGCTTCACCGAGGACCCCGCCCTTCAGACCGAGGTCTTCGGCGCGACGTCGCTGATCGTCCGGTGCGCGGACCTCGACGAGCTGACGGCCGCCCTGCACGTGCTGGAAGGCCAGCTCACGGCCACCGTGCACGCCGACGACGCCGATCTGCCGCTCGCCGGGCGCCTGCTGCCCCTCCTGGAGGAACTCGCCGGGCGCGTGCTCTTCAACGGCTGGCCCACCGGCGTCGAGGTCGGCCACGCGATGGTGCACGGTGGCCCCTTCCCCGCCACCACCGACCCGCGCGGCACTTCCGTGGGGACCCTCGCCATCGAGCGGTTCCTGCGGCCCGTCGCCTACCAGGACGTTCCCGACGCCCTGTTGCCCGAGGAACTGCGCGACGCCAATCCGCTCGGCGTGTGGCGCCGGGTCGACGGCGTACCCGGCCGGGCCCCGCTCACCGACGACCGCTGAGTCCGCTTGACCCCGGCCGGGAGTAACGCCTCCCGGCCGGGACCGAACCGCCCGCGAACGCATTCCTTTCCAGTGTCGTGAGGACGAAATGACACCACGACGGCTTTCGCCGCTTCCCGACGGCCACGGCGTCCGGACCGCGCGTCCGACGCACGCCCTCTCCCCGTACCGTCCCACCGCCCTTCTGACCGCCCCCGTACCGCTGCTGCCGCGCGACGCGCTCTGTGGGAGGTACCACCATGGCGACTCCTGATCTGCGCCACCCCGACCAGGCCGCCGCCGAGCCGCCGCTCCCGGCGGCGAAGGCCCCCGGGCAGAAGGCACCGGGCCGCGCCCTCCCCCGTGAGTCGCTGGTGGCCGGCGTCAAAGCGGCCGTGGGGATCTTCGGCCTCTTCGTGGTGTGGGAACTGCTGGTCCTGGTCATCGACCCGGCGGACTACCTCTTCGTCGGGCCGCTCTCCGCCTTCGCCGAGCTGATCGAGCGCCCCGGCTACTTCGCGGAGAACACCTTCGTCACGCTCCAGGAGGCGCTCGCCGGATTCGCGCTCGGCACGGCCCTCGGTGTGCTGTGCGGTGCCGCCCTGCACTACTCGGCCACCGCGCGCAGCTTCCTGTACCCCGCGCTCATCGCGATCGACACCATCCCCAAGGTCGCGCTGGCCCCGCTGTTCATCGTGTGGTTCGGATTCGGCTTCGAGTCGAAGGCGTTCGTCGCCATGGCCATCGCCTTCTTCCCCCTGGTGATCAACACCTACGACGGGCTGAGTTCGGTCCCCCACGAACTCCAGGAACTGGCCCGCATCAACCGGGCCTCCCCCTGGAAGAAGATGGTGAAGATCGACTTCATCTACGCGATTCCCTCCATCTTCTCCGGGGCGAAGATCTCCATCTCCCTGGCGGTGGGCGGGGCGGTCGTCGGGGAGTTCATCGCCGGCTCGAAGGGGCTCGGGTACGTCATCCTCCTCGCCAACAGCCAGGTGGACCTGCCGTCGATGTTCGCGGCCTTCATCGTCCTCGCCGCCATCGCCCTGACCTTGTTCTTCCTCGTCGACTACGCGGGCCGCAAGCTGGCCCCGTGGAAGAACCACGCCAAGTGACCACGGGATCGGAGGCTGGATATGCGTAGGACTCCTCGCAGGGCCGTCGCTCTCGCCGGCGCGGCGGTGCTGGCCGGCCTGTCCGGATGCGCGGGCGGTGGCGGGAAGGACTCGATGACCCTGATGCTCGACGTGGGGTACCTGCCGAAGCACGCGCCGTTCATCTCGGCCGCCAAACGCGGCTTCTTCAAGGCCGAGGGCATCGACCTCACGGTCATGCCGGGATCCGGTTCGACCAACACGGTCACCTCGGTGGTCGCGGGCAGGGTCGACGCGGGCTGGGCCGACTTCGGCGCCACCGTCACCAGCCAGGGCAGGGGCGCCAAGGTCAAGCAGGTCAACCTGCTCCAGGCCAGGTCCGCCTACGCGGTCGTCGCCCTCGCGGACTCCGGGATCAGGAACTGGGAGGACCTGCGCGGCAAGACGGTCGCCACCGAGGGCGGCGGCGCGATGACCGCCATGTGGCCGCTCGCGCTGAACAAGCTCGGCTTCGACAAGAGCGACGTGGACGTCATCCCGGCGTCCAGCGCCTCGAAGATCCCCGGCCTGCTGGCCGGCCAGTGGGACGCCAACCTCGCGCTGCACGTCTCCGACGAACCGGCCATCGACGCGCTCGGCCGGAAGGCCGCCGTGCTGAAATGGTCCGACCTCGGCATCGACCTCTACGGCAACGGCATCGTCGTCTCCGACGAGAAGCTCAAGAACGACCCCGAGCAGGTCCGGAAGTTCAACCGGGCGATGCAGAAAGGTTTCCTCTGGGCCTGCCAGAACCCGCGGAAGGCGGCCGAGGACTTCCGGACGGAGGTCTCCGGATACGGCACGAGCACCATCACCCTCGCCATCGACGCGCAGTGCGGCCTCAACTGGGGCAAGCGCGAGGCCGCCGACCGGTACGGCGTCATGGACGACACCGGAGTCCTCCAGGCCATCGACGTCGCCCGTGAGTTCCTCGGCCTGCCGGAAGAGAGCGGCCTCTCACCCGAGGACGTGTACAGCAACTCCTACCTCGAGCCGCTGGGCTCCGACGAGACGATCCAGGCCCCGTGACGGCCGGATGGGGAGTCACATGAACAACGAATACGCCATCTCGGTCAACAACGTGGGGAAGACCTACCGGTCCCGGAGGGGCCAGGAGAACACCGTCCTCGAAGGACTCGACTTCCACGTCGAGCCCGGACGGTTCGTGTCGATCGTCGGGCAGTCGGGCAGCGGCAAGACCACGCTGCTCAAGACGGTCTCCGGACTCCAGGAGCCCACCGAGGGCGAGATCCTCGTCCATGGCCGCCCGATCCAGGAGGGGATCGAGGACATCGCGATGGTCTTCCAGAGCCCCGTGCTCCTGCCCTGGCGCAACAATCTCGACAACGTGCTCCTGCCCCTGGAGTTCCGCGGTGCCCGGACCGACGAGGCCCGCGCGTACGCCATGGAACTGCTGGAGATGGTCGGGCTGGGCGGAAAGGCCAAGAACTACTCCTACGAGCTCAGTGGCGGCATGCAGCAGCGCGTCGCCATCTGCCGGGCCCTGGTCTCCCGCCCCAAACTGCTGCTCATGGACGAGCCCTTCGGCGCGCTCGACGCCATGACCCGGGACTCGATGAACTTCGAGATCCAGCGCATCTGGCAGACCACCGGGTGCAGCGTCCTCTTCGTGACCCACAGCATCCCCGAGGCGGTCTGGCTCGGGGACCGGGTGGTGGTCGTCGGCGACCGCCCCGGCCGGATCATCGCCGACATCCCCATCGACCTGCCGCGGCCCCGGGGCAAGGAGCACCGGTACTCCGCCGACTTCTCCGGCTACACCTCCGAGATCGAATCGCACATCGGCGTCGTGGCCGGCATCAGCTGACCACCCCGCCACGCACCCACCACCGTGAACCGCCGACAAAGGAGCACCATGCTGAGCATCACCGCTGACGCCACGCGGGTGGAGAGGGAATTCGGCCTCGACGCGCGCAAGAGCCTGCTGTTCTCCGCGATCCGTCTCGACTCCCACCCGTTCGTCGCTCCGCTGATCGCGGAGACCGGCACGGAGCGCCTGCTGCTCGTGCGCCAGCAGGAACAGGGCAACGCCCTGTCCGCCGGCGTCCCGAAGGACCGGATGCGCTTCTACGCCCCCTGGGTCACGATCGATCCGCGCATCGTCGCCGACACCCCCGCCGCCGAGTCCCTCGCCGACCTGGTGCGCGAACTCGCCGACGGCGGCCCGGTGGCCCTCGCCGCCGATGTCGTCCACGCCCACCAGCTCGCGCTGTCCGGTTCCGTCGAACTCGTCGCCGCCGACCAGGACCCGACACCGGTCGCCGCCTACGAGATCGATCCGGCCGACGTCCTCGCCACCTTCGCGCGGTGGCGAGGGACCGGCGTACGGACCGCGCGCCGGCTCGTCGCGGACGTCCCCCATCTCTCGGGCCTCGCCGAGGAGTTCACCTCCGGCGAGGACAGCCGGTTCTCGGCGCTGCGGGAGCTCGCCGCGGAACGCTCCCTCGACTCGGTGCTGCTCGCGGCGACCCCCAACTTCACCGAGGCGACCGGACGCGCCCAGCCGCACGGGGCGGTCGCCCTGTGGCTCGACGGTCCCGAACGCCTCCTGGTGCTGCTCCCCGAGGGCGCCGGCGAGCTGCCGGGCGCACCCGTGGGCCGGTACCCGTCCGTGGGGGCGGCCGTCCGGGAACTGGCGTCCGGGACGCGGACGGGCATCGAGGAGGAGTGGATCAGCGTCGGCCTCGCCCGCGAGCTCACACGCGAGGGGGCGGAGCTGGTCCCCGTCTCGGCCGCCCTGGGCCACTGGCGGGACGTCCGCGACCACGAGGACCTGGCCTTCCAGGTGGTGGCCGCCAGGGCCAGCGTCTTCGCCGTCGAGGAGGCCCTGGCCTGGGCGGAGCGGGGACTCGACGCCGGGCGCTCCTTCAGCGAGCTGGACGTCTACGCGGTCTACCTCGACAAGATCGCCGAGTTCCGCACGGCCCACGAGATCCCCTTCGGCATCGAGCCGTACTTCACCAATCTGCACTCCTCCAACCGGATGCTCTTCCCCGGCCCCCCGGTCGACCACCCGGTCGACGAGGAGACGACCTGTGTGCAGCTGGACGCCGGGGTGCGGATCGTCTTCGACGGCGTCAACGTCGCCACCTCCGACATGGCCCGCTCGCTGCCGCGCACCGAGTCCGCGAAGGAGGCGTACCGCTTCTTCTTCGACGTGGTGCGCGAGGGGATCATCGGGCAGCTGCGCCCCGGCGCGGTGTGCGAGGACGTGCACGAGGGGACCCTGCGCTACCTCGCCCCGCACCTGGAGCGGATGGTCGCCATCGGCATGCTCGGCACCGACGTCGACTTCGACACGGAGTACCGCAAGCGCAACGTGGGCCACCTCATGGGCAAGCAGGAGTCCTTCGCCAACGAGCTGCGGCCCGGCTACAAGCACGTGCTCCAGGTCGGTTCGTACGGCGCCGCGGAGATCCCGTGGCGTTACGGGAACGCGGCGATCGGCACCGAGGACCTCTGGTACATCGGCCGGGACCGCACCTACGTCCTGAGCAAGCGATGACGGACCCCGGGCCCGCGCGGTGCGCCCACCGCGCGGGCGGCCCACCGAACGAGGAGACACCATGACCACCGTCCGGGAACGCCTGAAGGCGCTGTCGGTCGAACTGCCCGACCTCGGCCCTCCCCGGTACGCGTACGAGGCGACCTCGCGCTGGGGCGACGTCCTGTACGTCTCGGGCCAGATCTCCCGGACCGCGTCGGGCGAGGTGCTCGGGGGCCGGCTGGGAGAGGACGCCACCGTGGCCGACGGGGTGCTCGCCGCACGCACCGCCGCGCTGAACCTCCTGGCCCGCGTCGAGCAGTCGATCGGCCTCGAACAGGCCCGCGTGCTGAAGCTCAACGCCTGGGCGGCGAGCGCTCCGGCCTTCGTGGACCAGCCGACCGTGGTCGACGGCGCCTCGCGGTTGCTCGTCGACGTGCTGGGCGACCAGGGCCGGCACGCCCGTACGGCCCTCGCGACCCAGGTCCTGCCCCAGGGCGCCCTGGTGGAACTCGACGCCACGATCGCCGTTCTCGGCTGAGAGCCCCGGCCGGGCCGCTCCCCGCGGCCCGGCCCTCGGCCACGCTCCCCGGGACGGGGCCGCACGTACGTCGTGCGCCGGCCCGGTGCACGGCGTACGCCTCGGGGGTCGCGCGGCCGGCGCGGCCCCCGAGACGTCGCCCGCCCGGCCGGCGTGGCCGCAGCTCCCCGCGGCGGCGAGACCCACGGGGCGCGGCCCGCCGTCGGCGCCCCTTCGCCACCGGCCCCGCCACCGACCACCCGCGTGCGGGAGCCGGGGCCGTCGCCCGGGCGACGCACACGCTCCCCGGCCCCCGGGGCGGGCACCGAACGAGGTCCCCGCCCTGGTGGGGCCCCCGGGCATCCTCGCGGTTCACCCGTCTGCCGTAGGATCGGCCGCCTACAACGAGGAGCGTGGAAGTGACCGACGACCGTGGTCCGCAGCGCCTTGTCGAGCTGCTGAACGACAACAGTGAGGCGTTCGTCGCCCAGTGGATGGCGGTGGTGGGCGAGTCGCTCACCGGCCGGCTGAGCACCGCGGAGATGGAGCGGGAACTCCGCGACCTGTACACCGCCATCCGCTCCGGGCTCGCCACCGGCGAGCTCAGTGCGCGGGCCGACGGTTTCGCCGAGCTGCGCAGCCTTCTGGTGGAGCTGTCGCGCAACCGCGCCCGGCAGGGGTTCACCCCGACCGAGACGGCCGTCAGCGTCTTCGCCCTGAAGCGGGTCCTGGAACCCTCGCTCACCGGGAACACCGAGGACGTCCACGCCTACCTCCAGCTCAGCCGCCTCCTGGACGAGCTGGGACTGCTGACCGTCGAGGCGTACGCGCGCACACGTGAGGAGATCATCTCCGCGCAGGCCGACCAGTTGCTGGAACTGTCGACGCCGGTCGTCAAGCTCTGGGACGGCGTGGTGGCGGTGCCGCTGGTCGGCACCCTGGACTCGGCGCGTACCCAGGTCGTCATGGAGCGGCTGCTCCAGGCGCTGATCGACTACAACTCGACGCAGGCGATCATCGACATCACCGGCGTCCCCGCGGTCGACACCCAGGTCGCGCAGCACCTGCTGAAGACGGTCGTCGCCGCCCGGATGATGGGCGCCGACTGCGTCATCTCGGGCATCCGTCCGCAGATCGCGCAGACGATCGTCGCCCTGGGCATCGAGTTCGGCGACATCCCCACGAAGAGCAGTCTGGCGGACGCCCTGCGCCACGCCCTGGACGCCATCGAGCGGGACAGGAAGCTGGCGGAGAACCGCGGGAGCCTCCTGTGACCGAGCGCGTCCCCGTCCTCCAGATCTCGGACGTCCTGCTGGTCTCCATCCAGGTCGACCTGGAGGACCACACGGTCCTGGACCTCCAGGACGACCTCTCCAAGCGCATCGTGGACACCGGGGCGCGGGGCGTCGTCATCGACATCTCCGCCCTGGAGATCGTCGACTCCTTCGTCGGCCGCATGCTCGCCACGGTCGCCGCGATGTCCCGGGTGCTCGGCGCGGAGACCGTCGTGGTCGGCATGCGTCCCGCGGTCGCCATCACCCTGGTCGAACTGGGCCTGACGCTCGGCGGTGTGCGCACCGCCCTGAACCTGGAGGCCGGCCTGGCGGCTCTGCGCCGGGCCGTGCACACCGAGCAGCCGGGCCGCTCCTGATGCCCGGCGACACCGCACGGCGGGCCGAGTCGATCGCACTCGACGGCAGTGCCGGTGTGGTCAAGGCACGCCAACTGGTCCGCGCCCTCGCCCAGGAGGCCGGCCTCTCCCTGGTCGACCAGACCAAACTGGTCACCGCCGCCAGCGAGCTGGCGCGCAACACCGTCGTGCACGGCGGTGGCGGTCACATGGAGGCAGAGCCGGCCTGGAGCAACGGCCGCTCCGGCGTCCGGCTGGTCTTCGCCGACGAGGGGCCCGGCATCCCCGACGTGGAGCTGGCCCTGACCGACGGCTGGACCACCGGGGGCGGCATGGGACTGGGCCTCAGCGGCGCCAAGCGGCTCGCGGACGAGTTCGAGCTGGACACCGGCGCCGGACGCGGGACGCGGGTCACCATCGTGAAGTGGGCCCGGTGACCGCGCCACTGCTCTCCGAGCCGGGTGAGACCCTCTGGCTCCGCGTCGACGCGGGCCTGCCGATGGCCGCCCGGCGGGAGGCCGCCCGGCTGGCCCGCCGCCTCGGCCTCGGCCCCGACCGCGTCGCCTCCGTCGAGATCGTGGCGACCGAGGCGGCCACCAACCTCCAGCGGCACGCCGTCGACGGCGCGCTCGTCCTGCGCGTGGCGCTGGACGGGGAGCACGCGGCGCTCGACATCCTGGCCACCGACACCGGCCCCGGCATCCCCGACCTCTCTGCGGCCCTGCGCGACGGGTCGTCCTCCACCGGAACCCTGGGCGTGGGCCTCGGCGCCATCGCCCGGCTCGCCGACGTCTTCGACATCCACACCCTGCCCGGCCGCGGCACAGCCGTCCTCGCCCGCTTCCACGCCGACGGCGAACAGCCCGCCTGCGCCTCCGGGGTGGAGATCGGCGGGCTCACCCGCCCGATCGGCGGCGAGGAGATGTGCGGGGACACCTGGGCGGTGCGGTACGCCGAGAAACCCGCGCGGAGCGCCGAGGGTGCCGGCGACCCGCTGCTCGCCATGATGTGCGACGGGCTGGGCCACGGCCCGCAGGCGGCCCTCGCCGGCGAGGTGGCGCGGAACGCCTTCCGGACGAGCCGTGCGAGCCGTCCGCAGGCCGTCCTGGAGGATCTGCACCGCGCGCTGCGCGGGACCAGGGGCGCCGCCGTGGCCGTGGTGCGGCTCGACTTCCCCGGCCGCCGCGTGGAGTTCGCGGGCGTCGGCAACACCACGACCTGCCTGGTCGCCGACGGCCGCAGGTCCTCCCTGCTGTCCTCGCCGGGCATCGTCGGGGCCCACCTGCCCCGGACCCGGACCGTCGTCGCCGAGGCGGGGCCGGGCGCGGTCCTCGTCATGCACTCGGACGGGCTGAGCGACCGCTGGGCCCCGGGCTCCTTCCCCGGCCTCTTCGCCCGCCGGCCCCCGGTCGTCGCCGCGCAGATCCTGCGGGAGGCCGGCGCGCGCCGTGACGACATCGGCGTGCTGGTCCTCAAGGAAGCGACACCGTGACGCCGGCGGAGGCGGGCGCTTCGGGCGAGCAGGAACGCATCCTCGCCCAGATGCCGTTGACCAGGCAGGATGACCTGTTTCAGGTGCGCCGTCACGGGCAAGCGGTGTGTCAGGCACTGGAACTCGGCGAGGCCGGACGCGTCCGCCTGGTCACCCTGGCCAGCGAGGCGGGGGCCGAACTCCTCGGCTCCGCGGGACTGTCCGCCGAGTTCGTCCGTACCGCCGGGCAGCCCCACCGGGTTGCCGTCCGTTTCCGATGGAAGGGGGAGCGAGCGCCGAGCCACGACCTGCTGACCGCTTCGCACAGGCTCCTCGACCTCTGCGTCGACGACCGCGGCTGCCTGCTCCTCGGACAGGACCTGACCACCCCGCTCACCGCCGACGAGGCGGCCCGGCGGGTGGACGCGGAACTGGCGGGTCTGCGCGGCCCCGATATGAGTGAGGAACTCCGCAGGCAGAACAGCCAGCTCCTCCAGGCGCTCCAGGACGAACGCGCCCGGTACGAGGAGCTGGAGCGCCTGAACAAGGAACTCGACGAGACCAACGCGGGCGTCATGGCGCTCTACTCCGAACTCTCCGGTGAGCTGGAGGAGACCAACCGCGGTGTCGTCGCCCTCTACGCGGACCTGGAGGACAAGAGCCGCCGGCTGCGTCTGGCGAGCGCCGCGAAGACGCGTTTCTGGGCCAACGTCAGCCACGAGCTGCGGACCCCGGTGAACGCCGTGATCGCCCTCGCCCAGCTCCTGCTGGACGAGGGGGCCGACCCGCTGACGGACGAGCAGCACCAGCAGGTGTCGCTGATCGCCGGCGCCGGCCACACGCTGCTGGCCCTCGTCGAGGAGTTGCTCGACACCGCCAAGGCGGAGTCCGGGCGGCTGGAGCCGCAGCTCGTCCCGGTCGACCTGCGGACGGTCCTGCACCAGTTGCGCGGAACACTCGCCTCCGCCGCCGCCGAGGACGTGACCCTGGACATCGCCGACACGGCGTTCCCCGGGCCGTTCACCACCGACGAGGTGATGCTGACCCGGGTGCTGCGCAACGTCCTCTCCAACAGCCTGAAGTTCACCGCCTCCGGCACGGTCCGCCTCACGGTGGAGGCCGAGGAGCGGGCAGCCGGCCCATGGGCGGTCCTCACCGTGAGGGACACCGGTGTCGGCATCCCCGAGGACGAGGTGGAGCAGGTCTTCGAGGAGTTCTACCAGGTGCGCGGCGCCCATCAGCGCCACGTCTCCGGCACCGGCCTGGGCCTGCCCTACGCCCGCAAGCTGACCGAACTGCTCGGCGGCAGGCTGACACTGACCAGCGCTCTCGGCCGGGGCACCGAGGTCACCGTCGAGCTGCCCGCCGCGCCGGTGCCCCCGGGGCCGGGCACACTGCCGAAGGAGCCGCTGCTGCGCGGCGTCGTCATCGTCGACGACGACCCGGTCTTCCTCCGTACGCTCCGGCCGACCCTGGACCGGCTCGCGGAGACCACCACGGAGGTCACCCGCAGCGTCGAGGCGCTGCGCACCATCCGGACCACGCTGCCCGACGCCGTCCTGGTCGACCTGGCCATGCCGTCGCCCGACGGCTACCAGGTGCTCCAGCAGATCTCGGCGGTCCCCTCGCTGGAGCAGGTGCCCGTCGTCGTCCTCACCTCCATGGGCGTCTCCGACCTGGACCGGGACCGGCTCGGGCGGGCGCGGGCGGTCCTCAGCAAGACCCACCTGACCGCCGAGCGGCTGGCCGAGGCGCTCGGTCTCGTGGCCGGGGCCGCGGGCCCGGCGGACGCCCAGGACACGAAGGAAGTCCCGCTCCCATGACGATCCCCCGTCAGCCGGACGAGCGGCCCGCGCTGGTCCTCCTCGTCGACGACAACCCGACCAACCGTTACGTGCTGGGCACCACCCTGCGCCGGGCGGGCCACCAGGTGGTGGAGGCCGCCGACGGCCACGAGGGGCTGGCGCGCGCCGCCGACCCCGACGCCCCGCCCGAGGTCGTCCTGGTCGACGTGCGGCTTCCCGACATGACCGGTTTCGAGGTCTGCGAGCGGATCAAGGTCGACCCCCGGACCGCGTCGCTGCCCGTCATCCACGTCTCCGCGTCGGCGATCAGCGCCTCCGACCGGACGCAGGGGCTCAACCGGGGCGCCGACGCCTACCTGACCGAGCCGATAGCCCCCGGCGAGCTCCTCGCCACGGTCACGGCGACGCTGCGCTACACCCGCGCCCGGCGCCGCGCCGAGTCACTGGCGCGGCGGCTCGGCCTGCTCAACCGCACCACGCTCGGCCTCCACTCGGCGCTCTCGGCCGTCGCCCTGGCCCGCACGGCGGCGGAGGGCACGGCCGCCGTGCTGGAGTGCTCCGCCGACGTCGTGCTCCGCGATCCGGAGGGCCGGGTGACGCACTTCGCGGCCTCCGGCCCCGGGCTGCCGGCCGAGGAGGTCCCCGCACCGTCGGTGCCGATGGAGGTCTTCGCCGAGCACGTGCTGGGCGGTGGGGTCGGGGCGGCGGTGGAGAGCGCCGACGCCACCTGGCCCGTGCCGTACGCCGACGGGCGGCGGGGCGGCGTCCGCGCCGTGGCGCTGGCCCGGACCAAGCCGGGGCGTCCGCCCACGGCGGTCGTGGTCCCCGCGGACGCGGTGGTCACCCCCGCCGAGACCGACCTGCTGACGCAGCTGACCCACGCCACCGCGCTGGCGCTGGAGGCCCTGCGTTCGTACGACGAGGAGCACGCGCTCGCCCTCAGGCTCCAGCGCAGCTTCCTGCCGGAGGCGCTGCCCTGCCCGAAGAGCGTCGACCTGGCGGTGCGGTACGACCCGGCGAGCAGGCACGCGGAGATCGGCGGGGACTTCTACGAGGCGGTCGAGACGGACGACGGGCTGCTGCTGGCCGTCGGTGACGTGGCCGGGCACTCCCTGGAGGCCGCCATGGTGATGGGCCGGCTGCGGCACGCCCTGCGGGCGTACGCGCTGGACGGGCACGCGCCCGACCAGATCCAGACCAGGCTGGAGAAGGTGCTCGGCACCGACCACGCGGTCCGCTCGGCGACCTTGTGCATCGTCCAGGTGGACCGGACGGCGGGCGTGCTCCGGGTCTCCAACGCCGGGCACATCCCGCCGGTCGTCCGTGGCCCCGGCGGCCACACCCGGCTGTTGCACGAGCACGGCCCGCTGCTGGGGCTGGGGCTGCCCCATCCGCCGCCGGCCGAGGTGTCGCTGGCCGCCGGCACCGAGCTCGTGCTGGTGACGGACGGCCTGATCGAGCGGCGTGGGGTCGACCTGGACGCGGCGCTGGTCTCGCTGCGGGAAACGGTGGCGTCCGGCCCCGCGTGCCCTGACGCGATGTGCGACGCGTTGCTGGCGGCCTTTCCGCCGGACGGCAAGGACGACGTGGCCATCCTGGCTGCGCGGGTGCGGTAGGGGTGCGGGACCCGGTGCCCGTGCTGCCGGGACCCGGGCGGACGGCGCGCCTCCGGACCGACGCGGGCTTGTCAGCGGAGCCCGCACTCGCTACGTTCCGGACGTCTCACCGCGCCCCGGCCCGGCCTTCCGCACGGGCCGACTCCCCCACCAAGGAGCATTCGTGAGGTTCCTCAGACGCCTTCCCGCCCTGGCCGCCGCCGCACTGCTGGCCTGCACCGGGCTGGCGGCCACCCCGGCCGCGGCGCAGGACACCGGGGCGGCCGCCGCCCCCGGCTTCAAGGCGCCCTTCCCCTGCGGGCAGCGCTGGACGTACAGCCACCACTCGGCCGAGGTGCGCCGCGCGCTGGACTTCGTACGCTCCGACGGCGGGGCGACCGCCGGTGCCCCGGTGCTGGCCTCGGCGGCGGGCACGGCCACCCGCCACTCGCAGCCGAGCGGCGCGGGCAACTACGTCTCCGTCGACCACGGCGGCGGCTGGACCACGTACTACTTCCACCTCGCCGCCTTCTCCGTGCCGAGCGGCGCCTCCGTCGCCCAGGGCCAGCAGATCGGCACCACCGGCAGCACCGGCAACTCCTCGGGCGCGCACATCCATTACGAGCAGCTCCTCAACGGTGTGGGGCAGAACATCGTCATCGACGGCGCCGCCCTGCCCTACCCGGGCAGCTACCACCAGGCCCACCTGACCAGCACCAACGGGTGCGGAGGGGGCGGGGGCACCCCGTTCGACACCTGGGGCTCCGGGGTCAACGTCCGTGCCGACGCCCGGCTGAACGCGCCCGTCGTGACCACTCTGGCCGGTCCGACGGCGGTGCGCGTGGTGTGCCAGAAGCAGGGCGACACCGTCAACGCCGAGGGCTACACCAACAACTGGTGGAGCAAGCTGCGCGACCAGAACGGCTTCGTCAGCAACATCTACATCAGCCACCCGGACGCGAAGCTGCCCGGCGTGCCGAACTGCTGAGCCGCCAGGCCGGCGGGGCGCGGCGGTGCAACCGCCGGAGGCGCCCCGCCCCTGCCCCGTCACGCGCGCGGGCGGCTGTCGAGCCGGGCGGCCCGGCGCGTCAGGTGGTCGCGTTCGGCCAGGGCGGTGGCCCGGAGGGCCGCCTCGGCGTAGAGCCGGGCCGTGACGCCGGAGGCGATGCGGCCGGCCTCCAGCACCGCGGCGCTCCGGCCGGCCCGGCTCAGTTCCCACGCGGTGCTGAGCCCGGCGATGCCACCGCCGCGACGGCGACGTCCAGCCCGATGTCCTCGGTGAGCGACGGCCGCTCGGGGCCGGGCGCGGTCGCCATCCAGTAGGACGTGTCGCGGCCGGGCAGCGGGTGCGGTGACGGCATCGGGCGGCTCCGGCCGTACTCGGGGCAGGTCAGGCGTGTTCCCGCTCCCGGCGGCGGCACGCGCCCCCCGCCCGCCACGACCACCCGGTCACTTGCCGTGGCCTCCGGGTTCGAGCACGTCGCGCTTGCCGGGCCCCTCGGCCTCGTCCCACTTGGCGACGACCGGGTGGTGCAGGTCGAAGGCGGGCGACTCGCTGCGGACGCGGGGCAGGGTGACGAAGTTGTGGCGCGGTGGCGGGCAGGAGGTGGCCCACTCCAGCGACCGGCCGAAGCCCCACGGGTCGTCCTCCTCGACGCGCTTGCCGGTCTGGGCGGTCCTCCAGACGTTGTAGAGGAACGGCAGCGTGGAGGCGCCGAGCAGCAGCGCGCCGACGGTGGAGGCGGTGTTGAGCGCGGTGAAGCCGTCGGCGGCGAGGTAGTCGGGGTAGCGACGGGGCATGCCCTCGGCGCCGAGCCAGTGCTGCACCAGGAACGTCAGGTGGAATCCGACGAAGAGCGCCCAGAAGTGGATCTTGCCGAGGCGTTCGTCGAGCATCCTGCCGGTCATCTTCGGCCACCAGAAGTAGAAGCCCGCGAACATCGCGAAGACCACCGTGCCGAAGACCACGTAGTGGAAGTGGGCGACGACGAAGTAGGTGTCGGTGACGTGGAAGTCGAGCGGCGGGGAGGCGAGGATGACGCCGGTCATGCCGCCGAAGAGGAAGGTGACGAGGAATCCGACCGACCACAGCATGGGCGTCTCGAAGGAGAGCGAGCCGTGCCACAGGGTGCCGATCCAGTTGAAGAACTTGACGCCGGTGGGCACGGCGATGAGGAAGGAGAGGAAGGAGAAGAACGGCAGCAGCACGGCACCGGTGGCGAACATGTGGTGCGCCCAGACGGTCACGGAGAGGGCGGTGATGGCGATGGTGGCGCCGACGAGCCCGAAGTACCCGAAGACCGGCTTCCGGGAGAAGACCGGGAGGATCTCGGTGACGATGCCGAAGAACGGGATCGCGATGATGTAGACCTCGGGGTGGCCGAAGAACCAGAACAGGTGCTGCCAGAGGAGCGCCCCGCCGTTCTCGGGGGCGAAGACCTGGGCCCCCAGCCGCCGGTCCGCCTCCAGCATCAGCAGCGCGGCGGCCAGCACGGGGAAGGCCAGCAGCACGAGCACCGAGGTCAGCAGGGTGTTCCAGGTGAAGATCGACATCCGGAACATGGTCATGCCGGGGGCACGCATGACGATGATCGTGGTGATGAAGTTGACCGACCCGAGGATGGTGCCGAATCCCGAGAGGGCCAGCCCCATGATCCACAGGTCGCCGCCGACCGAGGGCGACCGCTGGGCGCTGCTCAGCGGGGAGTAGGCGGTCCAGCCGAAGTCCGCCGCCCCCTGAGGCGTGAGCAGGCTGCCGAGCACGATGAGCCCGCCGAAGAGGAACAGCCAGTACGACAGCATGTTCAGGCGCGGAAAGGCCACATCGGGGGCGCCGATCTGCAACGGCATGATCACGTTGGAGAAGCCGATGAAGGTCGGGGTGGCGAAGAGCAGCAGCATGAGCGTGCCGTGCATCGTGAACGCCTGGTTGTACTGCTCGTTGGAGACGATCTGCATACCCGGGCGGGCGAGTTCGAGGCGGATCAGCATCGCCATCAGCCCCGCCACGAGGAAGAAGAGGAACGAGGTGATGAGGTAGAGCTGTCCGATCTTCTTGTGATCGGTCGTCGTCACCCAAGCGATCACCGCGTTCCCCGGACGCCGCCGCACCGGTTCCGAGATCTTGGGTTCAGCGGTGGACGAAGCCATGCGGACCTCACTGACGTCGAGCGGGACGATGCGGGCGGCTCGGCTCCCCGCCCTTTCACATCGCTAGATATAACCAGCCATACCGCCCGAAACCCCGCATCCGCGCCCCTCGGAAGTGGCGGAGGGCCGGGACCCCGCGCACCCGGCGGGTCTCTTCTCACCCTCGGTCCCGGCCTTCGCCCTGGTCCCGGTCCGCACCCCGCGCGCCGGCGTCAAGGGCACCCACGGCCTGCCGAGGGCGGACTCGGTCTCGCCCGGCCGCTCCCCTCGACGGTCCGGCCGGTCTACCCTGGCGGCCGGCCGCTGCTGCGGCCGGGCTTCCCCGTACCACCCCGAAGGGACATTCTTGTGATCGTCGTCGCCGGTGAGGCTCTGATCGACCTGGTGCCGCGGGTGCGGGGCGACGCCCTGACCCCGCTGCGGCCGGTGCGTGGCGGCGGCCCGTACAACACCGCCGTGGCGCTGGCCCGGCTGGGCGGTGCGGCCGCCTTCTGCTCCCGCGTCTCCACCGACGCCTTCGGCGCCTCGCTGCTGGAGCGGCTGACCGAGGAGGGCGTCGGCACCGGCCTCGTCCAGCGCGGACCGGAGCCGACCACGCTGGCCGTCGCCGCGGTCGGCGCGGACGGCTCCGCCTCGTACGCCTTCTACACCGGCGGCACCGCCGACCGCCTCTTCACGCTGCCGCCCGCCCTTCCGGAGCGGACCCGCGCGGTCTCCTTCGGCACCTGTTCGCTGGTGCTGGAGCCGGGCGCCGGAGCCTACGAGGAGCTGATGCGGCGTGAGGCGGGACGCGGGGTGTTCGTCGCGCTGGACCCGAACATCCGGGCCGAGCTGGTCCCCGACGCGGACGCCTACCGGGCGCGGTTCCGCACCTGGCTCCCGCACGTCTCCCTGCTGAAGCTGAGCGAGGAGGACGCCGGTTGGCTCGGCCTCGGCCTGCCGGAACTCGCGTCCGCGGGGCCGGCCGCCGTCGTTTTGACCCGGGGCGGTGCGGGCCTGACGGTCCGCACCCGGGACGGCGCGGAGTACGCGGTCGACGCCGAGAAGGTCGAGGTGGCCGACACGATCGGTGCCGGCGACACGGTCAACGCGGCCCTGCTGCACGCCCTGGCCGACCGCGATCTGCTGCGCCCCGGTGCCCTGGCCGGTCTCGGCGCGGACGGCTGGACCCGGATCCTCACCTTCGCCTCCCGTGCGGCGGCCGTCACCTGCTCGCGGGCGGGCGCGGAGCCGCCGTACGCGTGGGAGGTCGCGGAGTTCGCCTCGCGGTGAGCGCGGGGGCGTCTTGCAGGCGCCGGGCCGGCGTCCCCGGGCCGGCCGTGACCACCGCACGTCCCCGCGCGTTCCGGCACCATGAGCGCGGCGGTGCCCGGACCGTCGCCGACCGAGGAGGAGTGCCATGAGGAGCGGAATCCTGGAGTCCGTCGCGGTGGTCGGTGGTTCGATCGCCGGGTGCGCGGCGGCGCTGGTGCTGCGTCGGGCCGGCGTGCGGCGGGTCGTCGTGCACGAGCGGGCCACGGCGGAACTGGCGGACCGGGGAGTGGGGGTCGCGGTCCACACCGGCCGGTGTGCCGAACTCCTCGCCGCCGGGCTGATCGACGAGACCGTGCCGTGGGAACCGATGCGCCTGCGGCACTGGTACGTACGGGACGGGTCCGCCGCTCTCGGGCGGGTGGTGGGCGTGCAGCCCTTCCCCTTCCGGGCGTACAGCTGGGGCCACCTCTGGCGGGCGCTGCGCGCGGGGGTGCCCGGGGACGTGGAGTTCCGTACCGGCAGCCCTGTGCTGGGCATCGCCGTGGACGGGGACGGGGCGGTGGTGCGGTGCGAGGGCGGTGGCGAGCGGTACGCGGCCGTGGTCGGCGCCGACGGGCACGCCTCGCTGGTCCGCGACCACCTGCACCCGGGGCTCGCCCCGAGCCCCGCCGGATACCCCGCGTGGCGCGGCGCCTGCCCGCAGGAGCGACTGGACGGGCTCGGCGAATGGGCCGACGGCGTCTGCGCGTACGTCGTGTTCGAGGGCGGGCACCTGGTCGTCTACCGCATCCCCGACGGCCGTGGCGGCCGGCTCGTCAACTGGGTGCTGTATGCGACCGTGCCCGGCGCGCCCGCCGCCTCCCGCGCCCTCGACACGGCCCACCGGGCCCGGCTGGCGGAGATCACCGACGAGCTGCTGCCCCCGTTCTGGGGCGAGTTGGTCCGCCGCACCGGCCCGGACTCCGTCTTCCTGCAGCGGCTGTACGACGTGTCGGCGCCCCGGTACGCCTCGGACCGTCTGCTGCTGCTCGGCGACGCCGCCACGGTGGCCCGCCCGCACACCGGGGCGGGCGCGGTCAAGGCGCTCCAGGACGTGGCCGTGCTGGAGTCCTCACTCGCCGGGGCCGAGAGCTGGGAGTCGGCCGCCGGGGCGTACGACGCGGCCCGGGCGCCGGTCGGCCGGGCCATGACGGCGCTCGGCCGGCGGCTGGGGCACGGCCTGGTCGAGGCCACGCCTGCCTGGCACACCCAGGACGCGGCGGAGCTGGACGCCTGGTGGGCGGAGCTGGCGGGGCAGGGCGGGTTCGGAGGGCGCGGGCTGGCGCGCTGAGCGCGCCGCCGCCTCAGCTTGTTCTTCGACCTGAGCGCAGTCGGGCACCCAGGACTGCCGCACCGTCCCCTTCCAGGTCCTCGCAGGCCGCTACGCGGCCCGCCATCCCCATCACCAGCGAGAGGGTCGGCCCGCGGAGCAGATCCCCCGAGCCGGTGGTGAACGGTCCGTCCGTGGCCTCGAGTCGCAAGCCCGCGGTCGCAGTCCTGCTCTCCACAGTGAAATCACGGCCGGCGAAGAACCGGGCCACGGCAGTCGTGGTGGCCACCGGGGGCGTCCGCACAAGACCCAGCGGCCGACGGATGTCCTCGCCGTGGACGACGATTTCGCCCAGCCAGGCCGCGGTATGCCCTGTCGGCCCGGCGGGCCCGGCGACAACTGCGCGAAATCGCCGGAAGGTCTCTTCAGGTGTGGCGCCACGGTGCTCTGCGAGCCGTCGGTCGTTGTGCAGATCGGGGTTGAACCGTGCGGCCAGCATGCTCAGCAGCCAGCGCCACATTTTCGTGCTGGCACCCGCCGTCAGGTGGGCCACGACCTGCTCCACAGTCCAACGTTCACACAGTGTCGCTTTCGCCCATTGGGCCTCGCTCAGCTCAGCGAGGTCTTGAGCGAGCGCCGACCGCTCGACGTGGATCGCCCGTTCCAGAGCTTTCCGAGTCTCCACAACGTGTGGTCCGGCCATAGGGCAGCCTCCAGAGATCGGGTGTCCTGCATCAGACTCCTATCGCCGCCCGAACTCATCGACTGTACCCGCGTAGCGCGGCCTGTTCGGCCTTCCCGTGTCGAAACGGTCTCGAACCGCGCCGCTCACCTGGGCAATCTCCTGACGCTGAGGCGGCCCTTCTTTGATCATGTATCTCGATCAAGGCGCGCTGAACGAGACGAAGCTCGTGAGGGTGGGTCTGCTGCCTGAAGCTGCGGCAGGAGAAGCGTCACACTTCCGGGACGATTCGTACGCGTGTCCGACCGGACGTGGTGATGAGCTCCTTGAACTGGTGGACGCGGCGCCGTGTGCGACCGGCGCGGTGCGCTCGGCAGTCGGGCCGGCGCTCCTGCCCGGACACCGCTGTGGACACGGCGCGGTGTAAGACGGTCTCGATCAGGGCCGGACTGACACCGACCGGCCGCGGTCGTCGCCGGCCGGCCTGTCGCTGCCCCGCCCGTCGGACGGGCGCCTGGTCCTGGCCGTCGATGTCTCACCGTGGCTGCGATCGGATGCGCCGTGCTCGCCGGACCGGGCTGTTCTGCCACGTCTACGGGCGGGCGAAGACGGCCTCGCAGTTCATTCCGGGCTGGCCGTACTCGTTCGTCGCCGTCCTGCAGATGGGCGCCACGTCCTGGACGCAGATCCTGGACGCGGTCCGGCTCGGCCCGGCTGACGACGCTACCGCGGTCACTGCCGCCCGGCTCCGCGACGTCGTCGAACGACTCATCGCGGCTGGTCAGTGGGGGCCGGGTGAGCCGGACATCGTGATCGTGACGGACGCCGGCTACGACGTGCCCCCTCTGGCCCGGATCCTGCGGGATCTGCCCGAGCTGGTCGGCCGCGTCCGCAGCGGCCGTCTGACGCGGCTGCCGAAGCCCTCTCGGCTCCACGGCCCGAAGGGCGGACGGCCGCCGAAGCACGGACCGGGGTTCCGCTTCGCCGAGTCCGAGACCTGGCCCGAGCGCAGAGTCACCACCCCGCACGGCCACCGCGAACTACGGCAAGGCGACCGCGCAGGTCCCGGCCCCGCCCCCGGGCCTTGCGGACGGCCCCGGCGACGTGCTCCGGGCGCAGGGGGCCGCGCCTCGGCGGCCGTCCAGTTGCCGGGGTGGGGCCGGCCCGTGATGACGACCAGGACGGCGCCCGGCCGCCGGTCCCCTCCGGCCGCTTCGACGGCGTAGGTCAGCGGCGTCCGGCAGAGCCCCTGGGCGTAGGTGGGCTTGCGCCGGGCCCGACGGCGGTACTCGGCCCCGTCGACTCTGATACGCCGGGACCCCTTCGTGTCCAGCGTCATGGCTCCCCCTGCGCGCGCCCGTGCGGACGCGTCGGACGGAAGCTCGGCGGCCGGTGCCTCACCAGGGGGGTTGCCGGGCCGCCGGCCGGGGCGGCCGGCGTTGTCAGTGCGGCCCGGCACCCTGGAGGCGGGCGTGCGGAGGTGCGCGCGGACGGGAGGTGCGGGGCATGGTGAAACCGGTGACGGGGGCGCAGCAGCGGATCGTCGAGGCGGCCGAGCCGGGCACGGGGCGGCTGTCGGGGACCGCCGCGCAGTTGGACGGTCTGGTGCGGCGCGGCCTCGCCTTCCGTCATCCGAGGCCGCCGCACGCCTGCTTCCTGACTCCGGCGGGGCACCGGCTGCGGGAGGGGGACGCGCCGGCCCCGCCGCCTCCTCCGGACCCCGGTGGGGGTGACCGGCCCGCCGGGGACGGCGGTTTCCGGGCGCGGACCGGTGTGGCGGACGATCCGCCGGGCGGGGCGGCGCGGCTGAGGGAGGCGCGGGCGGCCTGGTCGGGGATGCGGGAGCTGCGCCGGATGACGCGGGCCGACGGTGCGACGGACCGGCTCTGCGGCTGGGAGCGGCAGCATCCGGTGCGGGCGGCGGCGCTGGCCCTGGAGGCGGCCGGGTTCCCGCCGGCGTCGCAGGAGCCCGGGGGCTACCAGGTGCGCGAGTCGCCGCAGCCGGACGCCGTCCAGATCGCGCCGGTGGGCGGTACGCCGCCCGATCGGGTGGAGGAGGCGTGGTCACGGACCCTGACCGAGGCCGGCTGGCAGGTCAGCCACCACCAGGGCGTCCGTCCGCCGGGGCCGTATCTGCTGGCGTCTCCACGCCGGGACTGAGGGGGGCGGAGGGGGGAGCGCGGTGAGGGGGTGCCGGCGAGCGGCGGGCTGGTCGGCGGAGTGGAGCCGCTCGCTGAGGCGTTGGGCGCGGCTCGCCGATGTGGCGCGGAGCTGTGGGTGCGCGGGGGCCGGGCCATGGGCTGCACGCTGGGCCGGGTCACCCGCGACCACGGCGACATCGACTGGTTCACCTGGGCGGACGGCGCTCACGGCCTCACGGGGGAACTGCTCCGGCTCGGGTGCACCGAAGTACCCGGTCCGCCGGCCGCGTTGCGGCGCGGCTTCGCCACGGGCGGGCTGGAGAGCGGCTTCACCCCGGTCGACCGGGACCACCTCGGCCGGAGCGTGGTGGCCGCGGGCCGCTGGGCCGGGACCCCGTGGCCGCGGGATCCGCTCGACGGCGGGCCGGGGCGGACCGGCGGGCTGAGCTGCCCGGTGGTGGCGCCCCGCGCCGGGACCGGGACCAAGCCGATGATCCCGGTGTGGGACACCGCGCTCCCGGCGGGAGAAGGACGAGGCGGACATCGCCCTGCTGGAGCGGCACTCGGTGTCGTAGCGCGGCGGCGGGACGCGGGCGTCGTCGGAGTGGGTCCGGCCGAGGACGCCCACAGCGCCCGCCTCGGTCCGCGCCCCTGCCGGGTCGTCGTACACCCCGCTCGCGCTCCCCGCGCCGGGCGCCCCCGGAAGGCCCGGTCGCCGGCCTCCCGCGTCCCGGGAGGGAACGGGCGGCCGGCGGTCCGTGCCGGGCGGAAGGCGGCTCAGTGCGCTCCGGCCCCCTGCCGGGGGGCCGGGAGTTCGGCCGCCGGCTCCATGGGGGCGGTGACGTCGTCGCTCTCGCGGCCCTGGCCCTTGCCGAGGTGGTTGAAGACCAGGTTGAGCAGGACGGCGGCGACGCAGCCGGTGGAGATGCCGGAGTCCAGGATGATCTTCGCGGTCTCCGGGAAGGCGTGGTAGAACTCCGGCGCGGTGATCGGGATGATGCCGACGGCCAGCGAGACCGCGACGATCAGGACGTTGTTGTCCTTCTCCAGGCCGGCCTTGACGAGGGTCTGGATGCCGCTGGCGGCGACCGAGCCGAAGAGGACCACTCCCGCGCCGCCGAGCACGGGCCGGGGCACGACCGCGATGAGCGAGGCGGCGATCGGGCAGAGCCCCATCAGGACGAGGAAGCCACCGCCCACGGCGACCACGAAACGGCTGCGGATGCGGGTCATCGCGACGAGGCCGATGTTCTGGGCGAAGGCGCTGCACATGAAGCCGTTGAAGAGGGGGCTGATGGCGCTCCCCAGGGTGTCGGCGCGCAGCCCGGCGGCGATGGTCTTCTCGTCGGCGGGCTTGTCGACGATCTCGCCGAGAGCCAGCATGTCGGCGGTCGACTCGGTCATGGAGACGACCATGACGACGCAGAGCGAGATGATCGCGGCGAGCGCGAACTGCGGCGGGCCGAAGTGGAAGGGCGTCGGGAAGCCGATGATGTCGGCCTCGGCGACCGGCCCGAAGTCGGTGGCGCCGAACGGGATCGCGATGACCGTGCCGATGACGAGGCCGAGCAGCACGGCGATCTGCTTGACGAAGCCGCGGGTGAAGCGGCGCAGCAGCAGGACGACCAGGAGGGTGATCCCGGCGAGGCCGAGGTTGGTGGCCGAGCCGAAGTCGGGCGCGTCCGGGGACGGGCCCTGGGCCCAGCCGAAGGCGACCGGCATGAGCGAGACGCCGATGAGGGTGATGACCGTACCGGTGACGACGGGTGGGAAGAACCGCACGAGTTTGCTGAAGAACGGTGCGGCGACGAAGCCGAGTACGCCCGCGACGATGACCGCGCCGAAGATGACCGGCAGGGCGTCCTTCTTGTCGCCGGTGGAGTCGACCACGGCGAGCATGGGGGCGACACCGGCGAAGGTCACGCCGTTGACGAAGGGCAGCCGGGCGCCGATGTTCCAGAGGCCGAGCGTCTGGAGGAAGGTGGCGAGGCCGGCGGTGAAGAGGCAGGCGCCGGTGAGGAAGGTGAGTTCGGTGGCGCTGAGGCCCACGGCGGCGCCGACGATGAGCGGCGGAGCGACGACGCCCGCGTACATGGCGGCCACGTGCTGGAGGCCGGTGGTGGCCATCCTCAGCGGCGGCAGTTTCTCGTCGACGGGGTGCACGGCGGGCTTGCCGGTGTCCGGCCCGTCCGTCTGCTGACCGGTCTGCTGTGCGGGTATCGGCCCCTCGCCCTCGGCGGGGTCGTGGGCCGGGTCTTTCGGGTTGAACCTGGGCGTGTCGGCCACTGCGGCTCCTCCGGTTGTTTTCCTGTGCCGTCGCGATGCGGCACGTGCTTCTGGGAGGTGGTGCGTTATGCCAGGAATGCGGTGCCGCGCACCCGGAGTGAGGGTGCGGCGGTGCGCCTCGTCGCGCCCGAGCGGCGAGGGTCTGCGGTTCTCTTTCGTGTTCTTGGTCGTGCTGTGGTGCGCCCAGGTCGTACCGGCCGCGCGGTGTGCGGCGCGGGTCGGTACGGACCGCCCCGGTGGCGTGAGGTGTTGGGCCACGCACCGGGGCGGCGTCCGAGCAGCCCGCTCGGCTGCTCGGACCCGGCCGGGAACCGTCCCTCCCGGCCGGAGTTCAGGGGGTCAGCCGCCTGCGGCGATCCGCGCCAGGCGCTGGGCCGCCTCCCGCGTGGAGCGGGCGACGGCGTCCTCGTCCACCGTGGTGAGGTGGTTGTCCTCGACGACGGTGCGGCCGCCGACGAGGGAGAGGGTCACGGGGGCCGGCGCGCCGAGGACCAGGGCGGTCACCGGGTCGGCGATGGAGGAGTGCGCGAGGGTGTCCATCCGCCACAGCACCAGGTCGGCGAGCTTGCCCGGCTCCAGGGAGCCGGTCTGGTCGCCGCGGCCGAGGACGCGTGCCCCGCCGTGGGTGCCGAGCCGCAGGGCCTGGCGCGCGGTGAGCGCGGCCTCGCGGTGCGGGCCGAGGCGGTTGACGAGCAGCGCGTTGCGCAGCTCGGTGTGGAGTTCGCCGGATTCGTTGGAGGCGGTGCCGTCGACGCCGAGGCCGACCGGGACACCGGCGGCGAGCAGGTCGGGGACGCGCGCGATGCCGGCGGCGAGACGGGCGTTGGAGGACGGGCAGTGGGCGACGCCGGTGCCGGTGCGGGCGAAGGCGTCGATGTCGGAGTCGTTCATGTGGACGCAGTGCGCCATCCACACGTCCTCGCCCAGCCAGCCCGTCGACGCGAAGTAGTCGGTGGGGCCCATGCCGAACAGTTCCTTGCAGAACTGCTCCTCCTCGACGGTCTCCGAGCCGTGGGTGTGCAGGCGGACGCCTTTGCGGCGGGCGAGTTCGGCGCCCTGGCGCATGAGTTCGGTGGAGACGGAGAAGGGCGAGCAGGGTGCCACCGCGATCTGCGTCATCGCGTCGAAGGAGGCGTCGTGGTGCCGGTCGATGGTCTCCTCGGTGGCGGCGAGTGCCCCCTCCAGGCTCTCCACGGCGAAGTCCGGCGGCAGCCCGCCGTCCTTCTGGCCGCGGTCCATGGAGCCGCGCGCCAGGGTGAAGCGGACGCCGGTCTCGGCGGCGGCGCGGATGATCGCGCCGGAGAGGTCGCCGGAGCCGCGCGGGAAGACGTAGTGGTGGTCCATGGCGGTGGTGACGCCACCGCGCGCCATCATGGCGAGCGAGCCCTGCGCCGCCGCGTAGGTCATCGGCTCGTCGATCCGCGCCCAGGTGGGGTAGAGGGCGACGAGCCAGTCGAAGAGGTTGTGGTCGGTGGCCAGGCCGCGGGTGATCCACTGGTAGAAGTGGTGGTGGGTGTTGACCAGGCCCGGGGTGACCAGGTGCCCGGAGGCGTCGACGCGGCGCGTGACGCCGGTCAGCCCCTCGGGTGCCGGACCCGCGCCGAGTGCTTCGATGCGGCCGCCGGCGACGACCAGGTGGCCGTGGGCGTACTCCGTGCCGGCCGCGTCGACGGTGGCGATGTGGGCGTTCTCGATGACCAGGCGCTCCGCGCCGTCCGCGGTGCCGGGGGTTGCCGGTGCTGCCATGGTGAGTCCTTCTGGCGAGGAGTGGCCGGGTACGGCAGGACCCTGGGAATTTGAGTGCCGGGGCCGGGCGCGGGGCTCAGGCCCGTGCCCGGGGTGCGCCCCCCGGGTGCCGAGAGGGTGGCCGGTGCGGGCGGGCCCCGGTCCGCACGGCGGGGTCCGCCCCGGCCGGCCGGGGGGGTGACGGGCGGTGGCGCCTCCCGCTCCCCCTCCGGCCCGGCTGGTGCTCAGAGGTCGCTGCTGCTCACAGGTTGGTGAGGTCCTCCGGGATGCGCGGCTCGCAGCCGTCGCGCAGCACGGTCGCCTCGATCAGGCCGTAGGGCCGGTCGGCGGCGAAGTAGACCTCGTTGTCGTTCTTGAGGCCGAAGGGCTCCAGGTCGACGAGGAAGTGGTGCTTGTTGGGCAGGGAGAAGCGGACCTCGTCGATCTCCGCGCGGTGGTTGATGATGCGCGCGCCCATCTGGTACAGCGTCTGCTGGAGAGAGAGGGAGTACGTCTCCGCGAACGCCTCCAGCATGTGCTTCTTGACCTGCCTGTAGGAGGTCTCCCACTGCGGCATACGCTGCTCGTCGTCGGTCCAGTTGAACCGCCAGCGGGCGGCGACCTGGGTGGCGAGGATGCGGTCGTACGCCTCGGGGAGCGTCGTGTACTTGTCCTTCACGTACCCCCAGAACTCCGAGTTCGTGGAGTTCATGACGACGAGGTCCTTGAGGCCGGAGACGATCTCCCACCGCTCGCCGTCGTAGGTGATCTGGGTGAGGCGGGTCTCCTGGCCCTGGCGGACGAAGGAGTGCTTGACCTCGTCGGCGCCGATGAACCGGGAGTTGGCGTCGGAGGCCGGGATGCGCTCCCAGGAGTACTCCTCGATGCGGATGCGCGCCCGGTGGATGGGCTCCTGACTGGTGACGAAGTGCCGGGCCAGGTGGACACCGAACTGCTCGGCCGACTCGATGCCGTGCTCCTTGGCGAAGGCGAACACGGTGTTCTTGGTGGTGTCGGTCGGCAGGACGCTGGCGTTGGAGCCGGAGTAGTGGACCTCCTCCATGTCGCCGGAGAGGGCTACGGAGACGTTGAGGTCCTTGATGTGGTGGGTGGCGCCGTCGCGGGTGATCTTGACGACGCGGTTCTCGGCCTTGCCGTACTGGTTCTGGCCGAGCACCACGGGGCGGCTGGAGCGGGAAGCGGCCGGGCGGCCGGGCTGGGGTCGGACGGTCATCTGTCTGCTAGCTCCCTCGGTAAACGGAGTAGCCGAACGGGTTGAGCAGCAGCGGTACGTGGTAGTGCTCGCCCTCTGCGACGGCGAAGGTGATCGCCACCTCGGGGAAGAACGCACCGCTGTCCCTTACGCGGGGGGCGTCCTGCTGCGCCTCGGCTTGCTTCTTCGGTTCTGTGCCGTCGGCCGCGAAGTACGCCTCGGTGTCGAAGTCGAGCCGTACGTGGGCCGTCTCCGCCGGCGGCGCCGGCAGGTCCTTGCAGCGCCCGTCACCGTCGGTACGGGAGGCGCCGAGCTCCGTCCAGGGCGCCCCGGCGCCGGTGCGCGCGCTCAGGGTGACCCGCACTCCTTCGGCGGGCCGGCCGATGCTGGTGTCCAGGATGTGGGTGGACACCGAGGCGGTGGTGTCGGTGCTCATGGTGCGTGCTCCTCCTCAGGCGGGCGCGGCCGCGGCCGGCTCCGCCAGGAGGCGGCCGAGCCGGATGCGGTTGATCTTGGCCAGTTCGGTGCGGGCGTTCTCCCGCTCGCGCTCCGGCGTGTTCTCGAGGCGGGCGGCGAGCGCGTCGCGCATCCGCTTCCCGTCGAGGCCGGTGGCGCAGATCAGGAAGACGTGGCCGAACCGCTCCTGGTAGGCGAGGTTCAGCTCCAGCATCTCGGCCTTCAGTTCCTCGCCGGCGTCGGCCATGCCGCGCTGTTCCCGCGAGGAGGTGGGGTCGCCCGGCTTGGGCCGGCCGATCGGCGGGTGGCCGGCCATCGCCGTGTCGAGGCCCTCCGCGTCGAGCTCGGCCAGGGCGGCGTCGCTCGCGGCGTACAGGGCTTCGGGGGTGGCGTAGGGCCGGCCGCCGGCGAGGGCGGCGGCCCAGTCGCGGGCGGCGCAGACCTCGGTGAGGAGGGCGTCGGCGGCTTCGTGGGGCAGGGCGTTGAACCGGGTGAGGCCCGCGCCGTCCTGGGGCGATGCCCCGGACGCAGGCGGCGAACTCGTAGTCACGGGAGCCTCCGTGGCCTTGTGCTGGACGGGCTGCGGATAGCTAACGCCGTCGACGAGTCGGCGTCAACACTTTGTTGAAACAATGCTGTGAACTCATTTTCACGCCCCGGTGGCCCACCGGCCACGCGAAAGCCGCCGCCCGGACGGGGGACGGCGGCCGAGTTCTGCCAGGTCGAGCGGGCCGCGCGAGGGCGCCGGCCCGCCGGGCGCGGAGCGGCCCGACGGGGGCGGAGCGGCCCGACGGGGGCGGAGCGGCCCGACGGGGGCGGCGAGGCGGCCGGCGGGAAGGGCGCACAGACCATCACGTGCGGCACGGGGAGGCTGCGGCCTCCCGGAAACGGGGCGCCCGGCGACCGGACGGGCGGGACGAGCGGTCGAGCGGGGAGGCGTGCCCACACCTGAGAGTCATCCGTCGCCTCGGCGGCCCGCACGGAGCCGCGCACCGTTCGGCGGACTCCGCGGCGGTTCAGGCACGTGCGGACGGAGAAGCAGCCCGCCTTCCGGGCGCCCGCGGCCTGTCACCCCGGGCCGCCGGCGCGGCTGCCCCTGTCAGCGCGTCTCCGACCTGTTCAGGTAGTTGTAGACGGTGAAGCGGCTCACGCCCAGGGCGCCCGCGACCGTCTCCACGCCGTGGCGGACGGAGAAGGCGCCGCGCGCCTCCAGGGTGCGGACGACGGCCTGTTTGGTCTTGCGGTCGAGTTCCGCGAGCGGGCGGCCGTGCTTGCGCTCCAGGGCGGCGAGGATCTGGTCGAGGGAGTCGCTGAGCTGCGGCAGCCGCACGGCGACGACCTCGCGCCCCTCCCAGGAGAGGACGACGTCCTCCTCGCCGGCGCGGGCCGGCGGCAGCAGTTCGCCGCCCATCGCGTCGACCAGCGGCTTGACGGCGTCCACGAACGGCTCGCCCACGACTGCCTCCCCCACAGCCGGCCCGGCCGGCCCGTCGGCGCTCACCGGTCGCCCTCGATGACGTTGACCTGGAGGGAGACCCGGGTCGCACCGGAGGCCAGCGCCTCACGGAGCAGGGCGTCGACAGCGCCGAGGACCTGGTCGGCGCCGCCCTCGGCGGTGTTGCCGAACGGACCGACGTCCACCGCGTCGAGGTCGGCCGAGGAGATCACCGCGCGGGCC
Source organism: Streptomyces diastaticus subsp. diastaticus (assembly GCF_011170125.1). Lineage (NCBI taxonomy): Bacteria > Bacillati > Actinomycetota > Actinomycetes > Kitasatosporales > Streptomycetaceae > Streptomyces > Streptomyces diastaticus. Next base: position 1,020,590 of record NZ_BLLN01000005.1, read on the forward strand.
ACCAGCGCGTGCGGGGGCGCCTCGTCCAGGTCGAACGGTTCCGTCGTGAATTCCACTCGCAATCGCATTGCGCCCCTGTTCGCCGCTCTCTCCCGACCTGGCCTCTCCTCCTGGCGCCCGGCCTCCGCCCCGACCCTAACGGACCTGGGCGGCGGCCGGGCCCCGGCGGGGCGAACGCCCGGGTGCGCGAGGTACGCGGCCCCGGCCGGTCCGGCTCCGCGTCGGCGCCGACGCGCCACCACCCCCTTGACAGCGACCGAACCCCCCGGGCAATCTTCCGTTGAGCAGAAACCTACTTCCGCAATACGGAAGGAGCATCGGTCTCCCCATGGGCTACGCCAATCAGCGGTTCGATGTGAACCTCTCGATCCTCTTCACCGAACTGCCGCTCCTGGAGCGTCCCGCCGCAGCGGCGGCGGCCGGCTTCACCGCGGTCGAGCTGTGGTGGCCCTGGGTGGCCACCCCCACTCCCCCGCAGGACGAACTCGACGCGCTGGCCAAGTCGTTGAAGGACGCCGGCACGCAGCTCGTCGGCCTCAACTTCTACGCGGGCGAGCTGCCCGGCCCGGACCGGGGCGCCCTTTCGGTCCCCGGCGAGGAGTCGGAGCGCTTCCGCGCCAACCTCGACGTGGCGACCCGCTTCGCCGAGACCACCGGCTGCACCGCGCTCAACGCGCTGTACGGCAACCGCGTCGAGGGTGCCGACCCGGCGGTCCAGGACCAACTCGCGCTGGAGAACCTGGTACTGGCCGCCCGCGCCGCCGACCGGATCGGCGCGACGCTGCTGCTGGAAGCGCTCAACCAGCCCGAGTCGCCCCGCTATCCGCTGCTCGGCGCCGACGAGACCGTCGCCCTGGCCGACCGGGTCAACGAGGCCACCGGCCTGACCAACACGGCCTTCCTGATGGACCTGTACCACCTGTCCATGAACGGCCTGTCCACCGAGGACCTGTACGCCGTCATCGACACCCACGCGGCCCGCACCGGCCACGTCCAGATCGCCGACGACCCCGGCCGGGGCGCCCCCGGCACCGGCACGCTCCCGCTGGGGTCACTGCTGGAGCGGCTGCACACGGCCGGATACGCCGGCTGGACGGGACTGGAGTACAAGCCCGGCGACCGGCCGAGCGCCGAGGCCTTCGACTGGCTCCCCGCCGAGCGGCGCGCCGCACGCCCCTGAACAGGCGCCCGCCCCCGGACCGAAGAACCGGGCGGCCCCGGCCCGCCCCGACCCCCGAGAGAGGCACCCGATGAGCAAGACCGCCGACACCGCCCGCCCGTCGATCGCCTGGATCGGCCTCGGCATCATGGGCTCCCCGATGTCCGAGAACCTGATCAAGGCCGGGTACACCGTCACCGGTCACACCCTGGAGCAGGAGAAGCTCGACCGGCTCACCGCCGCCGGCGGCAAGGCCGCGGCCTCCATCGCCGAGGCGGTGCGCGAGGCCGACGTCATCATCACGATGGTCCCGGCCTCCCCGCAGGTCGAGGCGATCGCCTACGGCCCGGACGGCATCCTGGCCCACGCCCGGCGCGGCGCCCTGCTGATCGACATGTCCTCGATCACCCCGCAGACCTCCATCGACCTCGCCGAGGCCGCCCAGGAGAAGGGCGTCCGGGTCCTGGACGCGCCCGTCTCGGGCGGGGAGGCGGGCGCGGTGGAGGCGGTGCTCTCCATCATGGCCGGCGGCGAGCAGGCCGACTTCGACGAGGCCCGGCCCGTCTTCGAGGCGCTGGGGAAGACCATCGTGCTCTGCGGCCCGCACGGCTCGGGGCAGACGGTGAAGGCCGCCAACCAGCTCATCGTCGCCGTCAACATCCAGGCGTGCGCCGAGGCCGTGGTCTTCCTGGAGAAGTCCGGCGTGGACCTGGGCGCGGCGCTCGACGTGCTCGGCGGCGGACTGGCCGGCTCGACCGTGCTGGCCCGGAAGAAGGAGAACTTCCTGCGCCGCGACTTCGCCCCGGGCTTCCGCATCGACCTGCACCACAAGGACATGGGCATCGTCACCGACGCCGCCCGCACCGTCGGCGCGGCACTGCCCGTCGGCACGGCCGTCGCCCAGCTCGTCGCCTCGCTGCGGGCACAGGGCGACGGCAACCTCGACCACTCGGCGCTGCTGCGCGGGGTCGAGCGCCTCTCCGGCGGCCAGGTCTGAGCCTGCCACCGGAGCGCCGGACCGCTCGGCCCGGCCCCTGAACGTCCGGGTGGTGCCGTCGCTGACACCTGTCCTGTCGCGCCCAGGCGGCGGCACCGCCCGGACACCCCTTGCCGGTTCTTTCCCCACTCCGGTGGCCGGTGTCCAGCCCCGCCCCCTGTTTCAACAAACTGTTGACGTTCGGTTCCGCCGAACCTACGCTCCACGCAACGCTCCACCCAGCGGAAGAGTTTTTCCGTAGTTGCTCACCCGTACGGAAGGTCCCCATGTCGAAGCGTGTGCTCACGACCGAGTCGGGCGCTCCTGTCGCCGACAACCAGAACTCCGCCAGCGCCGGCGTCGGCGGTCCCCTCCTCCTCCAGGACCAGCACCTCCTGGAGAAGCTGGCACGCTTCAACCGGGAGCGCATCCCGGAGCGCGTCGTGCACGCCCGCGGCTCCGGCGCGTACGGCCACTTCACCGTCACCGACGACGTCTCCGACCTGACGAGCGCGGCGTTCCTGAGCACCGTCGGCAAGCGGACCGAGCTGTTCACCCGGTTCTCCACCGTCGCCGACAACCTCGGCGGGGCCGACGCCGTCCGCGACCCCCGCGGCTTCGCGGTGAAGTTCTACACCGAGGAGGGCAACTACGACCTCGTCGGCAACAACACGCCGGTCTTCTTCATCAAGGACCCGCTGAAGTTCCCCGACTTCATCCACTCGCAGAAGCGCGACCCGTTCACCGGCAAGCAGGAGCCGGACAACGTCTGGGACTTCTGGGCGCACGCCCCCGAGGCCACCCACCAGGTCACCTGGCTCATGGGTGACCGCGGCATCCCCGCCTCGTACCGCCACATGAACGGCTACGGCTCGCACACCTACCAGTGGACCAACGCCGCGGGCGAGGCCTTCTTCGTGAAGTACCACTTCAAGACCAACCAGGGCATCCGCTCGCTCTCCGCCGAGCAGGGCCAGGAACTGGCGGGCAAGGACGCCAACTCGCACCAGACGGACCTGCTCCAGGCCATCGAGCGCGGCGTCCACCCGTCCTGGACGCTCTACGTCCAGGTGATGCCGGCCGCCGAGGCCGACGGCTACCGCTTCAACCCGTTCGACCTGACGAAGGTCTGGCCGCACGCCGACCACCCGCTGCGCCGCGTCGGCCGCCTGGTCCTGGACCGGAACCCGGACAACGTCTTCGCCGAGGTCGAGCAGGCCGCCTTCTCCCCCAACAACTTCGTGCCCGGTATCGGCCCCTCGCCCGACAAGATGCTCCAGGGCCGGCTCTTCGCCTACGCCGACGCGCACCGCTACCGGCTCGGCGTCAACCACACCCAGCTCGCGGTCAACGCGCCGCGCGCCACCGCCGCCGACAACTACGGCCGGGACGGCCTGATGGCCGCCAACGCCCAGCCGCGCGGTGAGAAGAACTACGAGCCCAACTCGTACGGCGGCCCCGTCGAGACCGGCGCCCCGCTGTCCGCGCCGCTCGCGGTCCACGGCCACACCGGCACCCACGAGGCCCCCGCCCACTCCAAGGACGACGACTTCTTCCAGGCCGGCGAGTTGTACCGGCTCATGTCCGAGGAGGAGCGCGCCCGACTGGTCGCCAACATCGCCGGCGGCCTCTCCCAGGTCTCCCGCGAGGACGTGATCGAGAAGAACCTCGCCCACTTCCACGCCGCCGACCCCGCATACGGCAAGCGCGTCGAAGCCGCCGTGCGGACGTTGCGCGAAGGCTGACCTCCCCCGAGGACCACGCTCCGCGGCAGCCGGGGAGGCCGTCCCGGGAGCGTGCCCCGCGCCCGCCGGTCCCGATGAGGGGTCGACCGGTGGGCGCGGGCCCCACTCCGCCCTTCCGCCCGGCTCTCACCAGCCGCGCGCGAGGGCCCGTACGACCGCGGCGGCGACGAGCCAGTGCGGTGGTCAACGCGCTCCGGTGCGCGCACCCGGCCCTGAGGGAGCCTCACCGGAACGCGATCGCCGCCGCCGCGGTCGGACTTCCCCCCTTCCCGGGGGAGCACCGGGCCCCGGACGCCTCACGCGTCCGGGGCCCTTCCGTGCCGTGGGTGATCAGTCGACGAACCGCACGTCCGGGTGGGCGGACGAGGGGCCGTCCAGCAGGTCCTGGGGGCGCTTTCGCAGGTGCTGGTCGAAGAAGGCGGCGAGGTAGGCGCGCTGGGCGGCGGTGCTGCGTCCGGGGTCCACCGTGCCGACGTACTGCTCGCGGAGCCCGGCGGGTAGGTCCAGGCGCTCGTCCAGGGCCGGTACGAACGACTGGGCGTCCGTGTAACTGAAGTGACTGCCCCCCACCAGGCTCAGGTCACGTTTCCAGCCTGTCGAGTGGTCCCAGAAGGACCGCCAGGACGCCTTGTCGAGGTGGGTCTGGCCGGCCTTGCCCATCAGCATGAAGGGGCGGTCCAGCCCTTCCCGTGCCACGGGGAGGAAATCGCTGTCGTCGTACTGGAGCGTTCCGTCCATGTTGACGCCCGCGTCGATACGGCGGTCCACCCGCATGGTCTCCGCCGCGGTGGCGCCCCCGCCCGAATGTCCGTACATCCCGACCCGCTCCAGGTCCAGTGCCTTGTCCAGTCCCTTCGGCAGGCCACGCCGGGCGTCCGGGCCGGGGCCGCGCCGCACCAGGGCGAGCTGGTCGAGGACGAAGCGGATGTCGCGCACCCGGGTCTCCACCACCTTCTTCAGGTCCTCGGTCCCCGACATCGGTTCCTGGAACTCCACCCGGCCGCCGGGGAACTGCACCGCCGGGGTCTCGTAGGTGTGATCGACGGTGACGACGACGTAACCCCGGCTCGCCAGCTCGATCGCGGTCGACGTCCCGAGTGTCCGGGAGACCTCCAGACCCGGCGAGTGGAGCACGACGGGCCGCCGCCGGCGGTCGTCGGCCGGCGCCCCCCTGGCCGCCTCCGTGCGGATCCCGGCCCAGTCCACCTTTCCCGGCCCGGCCAGGCCGAACGAACCGGACTCGTCGACGGAACGCGCGACACCGGCGGGCATGTACGGCTGCCGCGGACACCCCCGCGTCCGGCGGGCCGGGTACCAGAGGCTGACCATCAGCTCCCGCGCCCGGTCGGCGACCCAGGGGTCCTGGCGCTCCCTGTCGACCAGATGCAGCTCGGCGCTCCCGACCGGACGGCCGCCGGTGGCTTCCGGCAACGCGAACCGCACACCCGTGTACGCGGGGGACGGCGCGGACGGAGCGTCGGAGGCGGCAGCCCCCGCCGGGACGACCAGAGAAAGACCAAGACCGAACGCCAGAGCGCTGTTCACACACCGTCGCATTCCCATGGCGACCACTCTCCGCCCGCCCGCGCCCACCGCCCGTCCCCCGCCGGGCGGACCCGCCCCCGGATCCTCCCCCGACCGCCTCCCCGCCCACGCCTCAGGGTCGGTGGGGCCCGCGGCGTGCCGCGCCGGGACAGGCCACCGGGGCCGTTCTCACCGCACGCGCCGCCTCCCCTCGGAGCGGAGCACGTCGGCCTCACAGCCCGGCGCGAACCAGTCGAAGCCGCGCGCGGTCAGCCGGCCGCGCTCACCGACGCCACCAGGTCTGCCGCACCCCTCACCCACCGGCCCACGTCCCGCCCCCTGGCGGCCGGTTCGGACACGACGCCTTCCGGTCCTGCCCGCCCGGCGCCCGGGGCCCAGCCCGTCCGGCGCCCGAGACCCGGCAAGGGGCGGCCACCCCCCGCGGCCGCCCCCGGAGCCCCCGCGGGGCTCACCCCTTGAGTGTCCGCACCGCGGTGGGCGCGTGCCCGGGCTCCGTGGCGAGTTCCTCGAACTCGCCGACCTTGTCGATGTCGCTGCCGCTCATCGCGATGTTGGTGACGCGTTCGAGCACGGCCTCGACCACCACCGGCACCTGGAACTCCTCGGCGAGCTTCCGGGCCTCCTGGAAGGCCCCGGCCAGGTCGGCGGGGTCGGTGACCCGCAGCGCCTTGCAGCCGAGCCCTTCGGCGACCTTGACGTGGTCCACGCCGTAGACGCCCAACTCGGGCGCGTTGATGTTCTCGAACTCCAGGTTGACCTGGAAGTCGATGTCGAAGTTCCGCTGCGCCTGCCGGATCAGCCCGAGGTAGGCGTTGTTGACCAGGACGTGGACGTACGGGATGCGGTGCTGGGCGCCGACGGCCAGTTCCTCGATCATGAACTGGAAGTCGTAGTCGCCGGAGAGCGCGACGACCGGTGTCGTGGGGTCGGCGACGGCGACGCCGAGGGCGGCGGGGACGGTCCAGCCGAGCGGTCCGGCCTGGCCGCAGTTGATCCAGTGGCGGGGCCGGTAGACGTGGAGCATCTGGGCCCCGGCGATCTGGGAGAGGCCGATGGTGGAGACGTACCGGGTCTCCGGTCCGAAGGCGCGGTTCATCTCCTGGTAGACGCGCTGCGGCTTGATCGGGATGTCGTCGAAGTGGGTGCGGCGCTGGAGGGTGGCGCGGCGCTCCTGGGCGGACTCGGCCCAGGCGGAGCGGTCGGGCAGGACTCCGGCGTCGCGCTGTTCGCGGGCGAGTTCGACGAAGAGCTCCAGGGCCGCGCGGGCGTCGGAGGCGATGCCGTAGTCGGGGGCGAAGACCCGCCCGATCTGGGTGGGCTCGATGTCGACGTGCACGAAGGTGCGGCCCTCGGTGTAGACGTCGAGCCCACCGGTGTGACGGTTGGCCCAGCGGTTGCCGATACCGAGGACGAAGTCGGACTCCAGGAAGGTGGCGTTGCCGTAGCGGTGCGAGGTCTGGAGGCCGACCATGCCGGCGTTGAGCGGGTGGTCGTCCGGGAGCACGCCCCAGCCCATCAGGGTGGGGACGACGGGGACACCGGTCAGCTCGGCGAACTCGGTGAGCAGACCGGCGGCGTCGGCGTTGATGACCCCGCCGCCCGCCACGATCAGCGGGCGCTCGGACTCCTGGAGCATCGCCAGCGCCTTGGCGGCCTGTGCGCGGGTGGCGGCCGGCTTGTAGACGGGCAGCGGCTCGTAGGTCTCGGGGTCGAACTCGATCTCGGCGAGCTGCACGTCGAGCGGCAGGTCGACGAGGACCGGGCCGGGGCGGCCGGAGCGCATCAGGTGGAAGGCCTGCTGGAGGACGCCGGGGACCTGGGCCGGCTCCAGGACGGTGACCGCCATCTTGGTGACCGGGGTGGCGATGGAGGCGATGTCGACCGCCTGGAAGTCCTCCTTGTGCAGGCGCGCGGTGGGCGCCTGCCCGGTGATGCAGAGGATCGGGACGGAGTCGCCGGAGGCGGAGTACAGGCCGGTGATCATGTCGGTGCCGGCCGGGCCGGAGGTGCCGACGCAGACCCCGATGTTGCCGGGGTGGGTACGAGTGTAGCCCTCGGCCATGTGGGAGGCGCCCTCGACGTGCCGGGCCAGCGTGTGCTGGATGCCGCCGGACGCCTTGAGCGCGGCGTAGAAGGGGTTGATGGCCGCGCCCGGCACGCCGAACGCGCGGCTGACGCCTTCGCGCTTGAGGATCTCGACTGCCGCACGGGCAGCGGTCATACGAGCCATGGAGGTCTCCTGGTTCGACGGCGGCCCCGGTTCCCGTCGCGCCCGCCGGTCGCCGGGTGCCGCGTCAGCGTTCCGTACGCGGGGTCGACCGACCCGGCCCCAACCAGGGTTTTTCGCCATACGGAATACTGATTCTGTTATGTGGAAGCAATGTAGAGTCGCGGCTCCCGCAGCGTCAAGAGCGGAACGGCGGGCGGGGCCCCGCCCGGCAGGACCGCGAGGCGCCCGGCCGCCGGAGGCGGCCCGGCCGAACTCCGGTGCGCGGCCGGTCTCCTGGGGCACGATGGACCGCCGACCGACCTCGGCGAGGGGAGCCTGCGATGCCCGACCGCGTTCCGGTGCGGTGCCCGGTCTGCCACCGGGACCACCAGTACGCGCCGACGGCGTACCCGTGTCGCTGCGGGGCGCCCGTGGTGGCGCCTCCGGCACTCGGTGCGCCGGCCCGGCCACTGGTCCACCGCGTCTGGGAGGACTCCTGGATCACCGTGCGGTGCGGGGCCTGCGGCCGCCAGGACCGGTGGCCGCAGCCCGAACTGGACTGTGGCTGCGGGGCCGTCCTGGCTCTGCCGGTCCTCTCGCTGCCCCAGGCGGCCGGGCGCGCGGAGCCGGAGGTCGCACGGCACGGGAGGGCACCCGCCTGGGACCCGGTGGCGCTGGCCGTGCACTGGCTGGAGCGGCTGGGCCACCGCGAGGTGCGGCGGCTGGAGCGGCGCGGGACCAGTGCGGTGGGCCTGCGGGCGAGCGGGGTGCTGGCCGAGGTGGAGACGGCGGCGCGGCCGGTCGGCGCCCGCGCGGTGGAATGCCTGTGGCTGAGCGGCCTGGCGGCGGGGCTGCCGGCGGTGCACTTCACGGGCTGCGGCTACACGGCGGAGGCCAGAGAGCGGGCCGACGCGATCGGGCTGGCCCTGTTCGCCCTGGACGCGAGCGGCACGGCCCGGCCGGTCAGCGGGGCCGCCGGGGAGCTGGTCCGGGGCGCGGGCGGCGAGGTGTGAACGGGTCCCGGACGCGGGCGGGGAGGAGCCGCGCGTCCGGGACCGGCCGGGGCGGGGCCGGACTCAGCGGCCGTAACGCTCACGCAGGTCGACCTTGCGGACCTTGCCGCTGACGGTCATCGGGAAGGCGTCGAGGAGCTGGAGGCGGCTGGGGACCTTGTAGTGGGCGAGGCGGTCGCGGCAGTGGGCGCGCAGTTCCTCCAGGGTGAGCGGCTCGGCACCCTGCTTCGGGATCACACAGGCCAGCACCTCCTCCCCGTACTTGCCGTCGGGCACGCCGACCACCTGGACGTCGGCGACCTTCGGGTGGGTGTACAGGAACTCCTCGATCTCCCTGGGGTATATGTTCTCCCCGCCACGGATGATCATGTCCTTGATCCGGCCGACGATCTCCACGTACCCGTCCTCGCGGAGGACGGCGAGGTCGCCGGTGTGCATCCAGCCGGCCGCGTCGACGGCCTCGGCGGTGCGTTCGGGTTCGTCCCAGTAGCCGAGCATCACCGAGTAGCCCCGGGTGCAGAGTTCGCCGGGCTCGCCGCGCGGCACGGTGACGCCCGTGGCCGGGTCGACGACCTTGATCTCCAGGTGCGGCAGGACGCGGCCGACGGTGCCGGTGCGGCGGTCGAGGCTGTCGTCGCGGCGGGTCTGGGTGGAGACCGGGGAGGTCTCGGTCATGCCGTAGCAGATGGAGACCTCGGCCATGTGCATCTCGGCGACGACCCGCTTCATGACCTCCTCGGGGCAGGGCGAACCGGCCATGATGCCGGTGCGCAGCGAGGTCAGGTCGTAGGAGGCGAAGTCGGCGAGGTTCAGCTCTCCTATGAACATGGTCGGGACGCCGTAGAGCGAGGTGCAGCGTTCGCCGGCGACGGCGGTGAGGGTGGTGACCGGGTCGAAGACGGGGCCGGGGATGACGATGCAGGCACCGTGGGTGGTGGCGGCGATGTTCCCCATGACCATGCCGAAGCAGTGGTAGAAGGGGACGGGGAGGCAGATGCGGTCCTGCTCGGTGTAGCCGATGTTCTCGCCGACGAAGTAGCCGTTGTTGAGGATGTTGTGGTGCGAGAGGGTGGCGCCCTTGGGGAAGCCGGTGGTGCCCGAGGTGTACTGGATGTTGACGGGATCGTCGCAGCTCAGCTCGGCCTCGCGGGCGGCGAGCGCCCCGTCAGGGCAGCCGGCGGCCGAGGCGAGCAGCGCCGTCCAGCTCTCCTCCCCCAGGTAGGCGGTCTCGCGCAGGGCGGGACACTCCTCGCGGACCTCGTTGACCAGGGCGCGGAAGTCGTTGGTGCGGTGGCCGGGGGTGGCGATGAGCAGGCCGATGCCGGACTGGCGCAGCACGTAGGCGAGTTCGTGGGCACGGTAGGCCGGGTTGATGTTGACCATGATGGCGCCGATGCGGGCGGTCGCGTACTGGACCAGCACCCACTCCGGGCAGTTGGTGGCCCAGATGCCGACCCGGTCGCCCTTGAGGACGCCCCGGGCGAGCAGGGCGCGGGCGAGGGTGTCGACGTCCTCGGCGAACCGGGCGTACGTCCAGCGCCGGCCGGAGGCGACGTCGACGAGGGCCTCGCGGTCGGGGTGGGCGGCGACGGTGCGGTCGAGGGAGGCGCCGATGGTGTCGGCGAGCAGGGGCGTGGTGCCGGTTCCGTGGGCGTAGCTGAGGGCGGCGCGGGGCGCGGGGACGGTGGTCACCGGTACTCCTCCTCGCGGTACTCGGCGTCCGACCCGGCAGCGGTGGCGGCGCGCAGTTCGACGCGGCGGATCTTGCCGGAGACGGTCTTGGGCAGCGCGCCGAACTCCAGCCGCCGCAGCCGCTTGTACGGCGCGAGGACGGCCCGGGAGTGCTCGAAGAGCAGCTTTGCGGTGTCGGGTCCGGGCTCCCAGCCCGCGGCGAGGACGATGTACGCCTTGGGGACGGCGAGCCGCAGCGGGTCGGGGGCGGGGACGACGGCGGCCTCGGCGACCGCCTCGTGTTCGAGGAGTGCGCTCTCCAGTTCGAAGGGGCTGATCTTGTAGTCGGAGGCCTTGAAGACGTCGTCGCTGCGGCCGACGTACGTCAGGTACCCGTCGGCGTCGCGGGCCCCGATGTCACCGGTGCGGTAGTACCCCCCGCCCATGGCCTCGGCGGTGCGTTCGGGGTCGCCCCGGTAGCCGGCCATCAGGCCGACCGGACGGTCGGCGAGGTCGAGGGCGATCTCCCCCTCGTCGGCACCGGGTTCCCCGGTGACGGGGTCGAGGAGCGTGACGGTGTAGCCGGGGCTGGGACGGCCCATGGAGCCGGTCTTCAGGCGCTGGCCCGGGGTGTTGGCGACCTGGACGGCGGTCTCGGTCTGGCCGAAGCCGTCGCGGATGGTGACGCCCCAGGCGCGGCGGACCTGTTCGATGACCTCCGGGTTGAGGGGCTCACCGGCGGCCAGTGCCTCGCGGGGCGGCGTGGCCAGCCGGGTCAGGTCGGCCTGGATGAGCATGCGCCAGACGGTCGGCGGGGCGCAGAAGGTGGTGACGCCCGCGCGTTCCATCTCACCGAGCAACCGCTCGGCGTCGAAACGGCTGTAGTTGTGGAGGAAGACGGTGGCCTCGGCGTTCCACGGGGCGAAGAGGTTGGACCAGGCGTGCTTGGCCCAGCCGGGCGAGGAGATGTTGAGGTGGACGTCGCCGGGACGCAGCCCCGTCCAGTACATGGTGGCGAGATGACCCACCGGGTACGACACATGGGTGTGCTCGACCAGTTTGGGGCGGGCGGTGGTGCCGGAGGTGAAGTACAGCATCAAGGGGTCGTCGGGGTCGGTCGGCCCGTCGGGGGCGAACGCGGCGGGGGCGGCGGCCGCCTCGCTGTAGGGGACCCAGCCCTCGGCGGGCGGCCCGACGGCGACGCGCGTGTAGTCGCCGGGCACGTCGGTGAACTTCGGGGTGTCCTCCGTACGGGCGATCACGTGCCGCACCCCGCCGCGCTCCACCCGGTCGCGGAGGTCGGCCGGGCCGAGCAGCGGGGTGGCCGGGATGACGACGGCGCGCAGCTTCATCGCGGCGAGCGCGGTCTCCCAGAGCTCGGCCTGGTTGCCGAGCATCACCAGGACCCGGTCACCGGGAGCGACACCGTGGCCGCGCAGCCAGTTGGCGGTCCGGGAGGAGCGCTCGGCCATGGCCGCGAAGGTCACCACGGTCCCGGTGCCGTCCTCCTCGACGATGTGCAGGGCGGGCCGGTCGTTCCCCTGGGCGATGGCGTCGAACCAGTCGAGGGCCCAGTTGAACCGCTCGGGCCTCGGCCAGCGGAAACCGGCGTACGCCGCCTCGTAGTCGGTGCGGTGCCGTAGCAGGAAGTCCCGGGCCTCGCGGAACTGTTCGGTGGCACTGGTTGCCGCCATGTGTCCTCCTCATTGCCGGACCACTGCCTACCATCGTCTAATTCGTGATGCAGGTCTCACCACCCCCGGACGGGGGTACGGACGGACCGTGCCCGAATCGTCCGGGACCGGGGCGAGCGGGGGCGAAGGGGCAGGAAGGAGCACGGATGTGACGACCGGCGGACAGGATCGCGGACGCGGGCGGGCGCGTGGCGGCGATCTCGAGGGGGCCGAGATGCGGGAGGCGCTGCTGCGGCTGCGGCGCGCCACCGGCCTGCCGATCGCCTTCGGCGGGCTCATCGAGGGACGCCATCAGGTACGCATCGCCGAGCTGAGCGGCACGGGCACCACGGCTCTGCGCGGCCTCAACGTCTCCTCCGGCAACGGCCTGGGCGGCAAGGCCGTCGCCCTCACCCGCCCGTGCGCCGTCACCGACTACCGCGCCTCGCGCCGCATCAGCCACGAGTACGACGCGGCGGTCGCCGCCGAGGGCCTGCGCTCCGTCCTCGCCGTCCCCGTCGTCGTCCACCGCCATGTACGAGGGGTGCTGTACGGGGCGCTGCGCGCGCCGACACCGGTCGGCGACCGGACCCTGTCGGCAGCGGTGGCGGCGGCCCGCGACATCGAGCAGGCCCTGGTGGCCCGCGAGGAGGCGGCGCACCTGCTGTCCCGGGCGGGGGAGCCGTCGCATCCCGGCTCCCCGGCGGCGTGGGAGGAGGTCCGCGAGATCCACGGCGAGCTGCGCACCCTGGCGGGCCGCCTGGGCGACCCGGCGCTGCGCGCCGAACTCCTCGCCGCCTGCACCCGGCTGGCCCGAGCGGGGCAGCCCGGCGCCGTCGCGCCGCCGGGCGCGCCCAAGCCGCCGCCCGCCGTGCTGACCCCGCGCGAGGTGGACGTGCTGGTCTGCGTGGCGGGCGGGGCGACCAACGCCGCGGTGGCCGCGCGGCTCGGGGTGCGGCCGGAGACGGTCAAGGGCTACCTGCGCTCGGCGATGCGCAAACTGGGCGCGCACACCCGGCTGGAGGCGGTGGTGGCGGCGCGGCGGCTGGGGATGCTGCCCTGAAGCACGCGGGGCGCGGCTCTCCCGCGGGGCGGTTCCACCCCGCCCACCGCATGGGACGCGTACCGCGCCCGGTCGGCGGCGGTGCGGGCGGGCAGGCCGCGGAGCCGGCCTCCCCCGTGGCGCCGGCCGCCTTCGACACCGCCCTGCGGCGGTGGAGCGAGGGCGTCGGCGCCGATGCCCCGGCGCGCCGCCGGCAGGGCGTCCACGGTCGTCGGGGCGAGTTCGGGCACCGTGGGCCGGGCAGTCGCCCCGGAGCTGTCCCGTACCGTCGGCGCCATGGTGAAGGAGCGAGCGCCGAAGCCGCGCCCCGGGCCCGACTGGTCACCGGAGTCGTGCGCAGGGGGGCGAGATCCTGCTGGTCCGGGTGAGGCTGGGCGCGGGCGGCGAGTCGCTCTGGTCGCTCCCGGGAGGCGGGGTCGAGGACGGTGAGCTGATCCACGAGGCGCTGCGGCGGCAGTTGCGGGAGGAGACCGGCCTCCTGGTGGGTGAGATCCGGGGCGGACCGCGTTCCTCGTGCACGTCGACTCGCCCTCGCGTCCTTCGGCGCGGGCGGCCGCGTTCGAGGGGGGCACCTGGTCGGGGGAGCCGGCACCCGGCGACGACATCGCACGTGCCGCCTTCTTCGTGCTGTCCGAAGCCCTGGATCCGCTCGGCCGACCGGGCGGCACGGCGCAACGGGAGCTGATCGCGGCATACCTGTCGGGAGAGGCGGCGCCGGGGGCGATGTGGGTGTTCGGGGACGACGGGACCGACGAGACACTCATCGCCCACTGGTGACATCCCCCTCGCCGTCGCCTCCCCGGGGTCGCCCACTTCGCAGGCGAGGGGGCGCCACCTCCGGCTGCCGATCGGCGGGCGGTCAGCCACTGACTGACGCGGGGCGCCGAAGAGTCGGCCAGGCTCGCGGCGCCGACGGCCGACGAGGCTCCGCCGTCGCGCCCGCGCTCCGTGGCACGACTCCGTGGCGAGGCGGAAGGCAGGGGGGTGATGCCGGCACCTCGGGCGCGCGACAACGGTGCCACGCACCCTCGCTGCCGCCGCGGCCGAGACGCGCGGCGCCAGGGAACCACCGGCCCTCGCGCCCCTCGCCGGCGAGCTGCCCGCCCTCCGGAGCCGGCCCTCGATCCGGTGGACAGCGGCAGCGGGCTACGCCCTGCCCACCAGGCCCGGCGCGGAGGGAGCCCGGAGTGTGGCACCCGGCGCAGGCGCGGCGTGACAGCGCACGTGTACCACCTGGCCCGCCCCCCACCTCTGCTCGACCGTGCCCATCGCCTCCCAGCCCAACCGTTCGTACAGAGCTGTCGCCGCCGTGTCGGCACTACCACGTCGAGCACGGGACGCAGGTCGCGGCGGAACGCCTCCTCGACGGCCCGCGCCGACGGCGCGACGAACAGCCGGCTGACCACGGCGGTGGCGCTCCGGCGCGGCGTCCCGTGCCGCTCGCCACCGGCCGGGTGCCAGATCGCCTTCACCGCCCGGGGAGAGGCTGACGCGCCCGGCCGGCCCTGGTGTTCGACGGTCCAGGAGCCGAGCAGAGCGCCGGAGGTGAGCCCGTCTCCGGGGCGCTCGGCCAGTTCTCGGGATGGCCGTCGCGGCGGTGGACCTCCGCGAGGACCCGCACGCACTCCACGACGTCCCCGTCGGCCCCGGGCCGTACCCGCCCGGCTGAAGTCCCGCCACCCCCTGCGGAAGTGGAACACCGGCCGGGCGGGTACGGCCACCGGGGACGGACCCGGCCGGGACGCCGCCGCGCACGGCGAAAGCCGGACCGTCCCCGGAATTCGTACGTCAGAGGATTTCGATGGCCTTGACCTTCGGAGGCCGGTTCGGATACGAAATCACCTTGTTGCGGTCGATCTTGATGACATCGCCATTGGCGTCGTAGTACTTCACCACGTTGTTTCCGGTGGAGATCTTGTCCACCCACCAGTTGCCGAAGTTCGTCTTGCCGCGATTCGCGTAGCAGTCCACACTGTCGCGCCCGTTCAGGTGCGACCAGATCTTCAGGTATCCGCGGTCCGGGTCACAGGTGACATGGTCGATGGCGGAGGCTGAACCCGCGGGCCCCACCATGGTGAACGCGGTGGCCGCGGCGAGCGCCATGGCCATCGTGCGAGCGGTACTCATCGTCTTCGAGAACACGTATTCCCTTTTCGGTCGTCTCGGTCACGTACGGATCCGAGCACCGCCTCACCCACGCTTCGGGAAGGGCGGCACTGCTGATGCATCGTAGGGACGGAACCCGTTCCGCCGAACGGCCCGGGAGGTGATTCACCTGAACGGGAACACCCACCGAAGGGCGGTGACTTCGCGATTCTCCGGAGAATGCGGGAAGAGAAACGATATTCCCCGTGCACGCCTCGTCCCCGCCGGGTCACCGGCGCTCGGCGGGGGCTGCGCGCTGCTCCACCACGACCTCGTGATCCGCGGCGCGGGTGGCGCGGCGCGAGGAGGCGGCGGGAGCGGAGCAGGGCGGGACGGTGTGCTGCGCCTGGAGCGCGCCGAGGCGGCGGACGGCCTCGGCCGGCCGGCGTCGGAGCGGCCCGCTCCACCAGGCGCCGGCCAGCAAGGAGGGTGCGTGCGGGGTGGGGCCAAGCCGGGCGGTCCGGGGGGACGCGGACGGCGCGTGTCCGCGTGTGCCGGCGCGGAAGGGGCCCCCGAGGGAGGGTCTCCGTGCCGCTCGTCCGGCCTCAGCCCGCCCGCGCGGGCCGAGGCCGCGCGGGCGGCCATGAGGCCGCGGGCCGTCCAGGCACGGTGGTGCGGGTCGGTCGTACGGGCCCGGTCGTACGGGCCCGGTCGTACGGGCCCGGTCGTACGGGCCCGGTCGTACGGGCCCGCCCTGCGGCGCGTCGCCCGGTGGCGGAGGCTCAGGCTCACCGGACCACCGCGTCCGGGCGCCGCCTGGCCGCCCCGGGCGTCGCCCGGTGGCGGAGGCTCAGGCTCACCGGACCACCGCGTCCGGGCGCCGCCTGGCCGCCCCGTACGCCCGGTCAGGCCGCCGAGCCGACCCGCCCCTCCGGGCCGTCGGCCTCGTCGTGGTGGATCGGGGTGTGGGCACCGCGCAGGGGGACGCCGGTGCCGCCTCGGCGCAGGGCGACGATCTCGGCGGCGATGGAGAGGGCCGTCTCCTCGGGGCTGTGGGCGCCGAGGTCGAGGCCGATCGGGGAGCGGAGGCGGGCCAGGGCTGCCTCGGGGACGCCGGCCTCGCGGAGGCGGGCGTTGCGGTCGAGGTGGGTGGTGCGGGAGCCCATGGCGCCGACGTAGGCGACGGGGAGGGTGAGGGCGAGGCGCAGCAGGGGGATGTCGAACTTGGCGTCGTGGGTGAGCACGCACAGCACCGTGCGGGCGTCGGTGTCGGTCTGCTCCAGGTAGCGGTGCGGCCAGTCGACGACGACCTCGTCGGCCTCGGGGAAGCGGGCGGCGGTGGTGAAGACCGGGCGGGCGTCGCAGACGGTGACGCGGTAGCCGAGGAAGCGGCCCATCCGTACCAGTGCCGAGGCGAAGTCGATGGCGCCGAAGACGATCATGCGCGGGGCGGGCAGGTTCGCCACCACCAGCAGCCCGGTGCGCGGTCCGCACCCGGGGCCGTCACCCCAGCCGCTGCCGGGGCCGCCGTCGCCGCCGACGGTGATGTGGGCGGTGCGTCCGGCGTCGAGGAGGGCCGTGGCCCGGGCCGCCGCGGCCCGTTCGACGGCGGGCAGGGCACCGAGGGCGCTGTCGGCGGGGCCTTCGGCGCGGACCAGCAGGGGCCGGCCGAGGAGTTCGGCGGGGCCCTCGGTCACGAGGGCGAGGGCCGCCGCCTCGCCGCGGACCGCGGCGGCGAGGGCGGCGGCCAGGACCGGCCGGGACGGATCGCCGCGGCGGACCGGGGTGACCAGGATGTCGATGACACCGCCGCAGGTCAGGCCGACCGCGAAGGCGTCGTCGTCGCTGTAGCCGAAGCGTTCGCGGACGGGGTGGCCGTCCTCGGCGGCCTGGCGGCACAGGTCGTAGACGGCGCCCTCGACGCAGCCGCCGGAGACGGAGCCGACGGCGGTGCCGTCGGTGTCCACGGCGAGCGCGGCGCCGGGCCGGCGGGGAGCGCTGCCGGAGACCGCCACGACGGTGGCGACGGCGAAGTCGCGGTCCTGCTCCATCCAGCCGTGCAGTTCGGCGGCGATGTCCAGCACGGTGCTTCTCCTTTGCGCGGTGGTGCGGCTACGCGAGGGCGGGCGGCGTCACTTCACGCCGAGCCAGCTCTCGATGGGACTGAGGGCGAAGTAGACGAGGAAGACGGCTGCCAGGACCCACATGAAGGCTCCGACCTGGCGGAACCTACCTTGCGCCGCCTTGATCGCGACGTAGGAGACGACGCCCGCGCCGACTCCGGTGGTGATCGAGTAGGTGAACGGCATGAGGACGACGGTGAGGAAGACCGGGACGGCGACCGAGCGGTCGGCCCAGTCGACGTGCCGGGCGTTCTGCATCATCATCGCGCCGATGACGACCAGGGCGGCGGCCGCGATGGGGCCGGGCACGATCTGCGCCAGCGGGGTGAAGAAGAGACCCGCGGCGAACAGCGTTCCGGTGACGACCGAGGAGAGGCCGGTGCGGGCGCCTTCGCCGACGCCGGTGGCCGACTCGATGAAGACGGTCTGTCCGGAGGCGCCGGCGACGCCGCCGATCGCGCCGCCCGCGCCGTCGACGAAGAGGGCTTTGGAGAGGCCGGGCATGCGGCCCTGGTCGTCGGCGAGCTTCGCCTCGGTGCCGACGCCGATGATGGTGGCCATGGCGTCGAAGAACCCGGCGAGGACCAGGGTGAAGACGATCATCCCGACGGTGAGCGCGCCGACCGAGCCCCAGCCGCCGAACTCGACCTGGCCGAAGAGAGCGAAGTCCGGCATGGAGACGGCGCTGCCGCTCAGTTCGGGAGCGCTGCCGCCCCACGCCTCGGGGCCGAGGTCGCCCACCGCGTTGACGATCACGGCCAGCACGGTGCCGGTGACGATGCCGATGAGGATGGCGCCGGGCACGTCGCGCGCCTGAAGCATGAAGATCAGCAGCAGGGTGACGCAGAAGAGCAGCACGGGCCAGCCGCTGAGCCGGCCACCGGTACCGAGGGTGACCGGGTCGCCCTTGCCGACAAATCCGGCGTTGAAGAGGCCGATCAGCGCGATGAAGGCGCCGATGCCGATGGTGATGCCGTGTTTGAGGGCGAGCGGGATGGCGTTCATGATCGTCTCGCGGAGTCCGGTGACCACCAAGAGGATGATCACCAGGCCGTACATGACGCACATGCCCATCGCCTGCGGCCACGTCATGTAGGGGGCGACCTGGGTGGCGAGGACGCCGGAGACCGAGAGCCCGGCGGCGAGCGCGAGCGGCACTTTGCCGACGAAGCCCATCAGCAGGGTGGAGACGGCGGCGGCGAGCGCGGTGGCGGTGATGAGTCCGGCGTGGTCCAGGCGGTTGCCCGCGGCATCGGGGCCGGAGAGCAGCAGCGGGTTGAGCAGCAGGATGTAGCACATCGCCATGAAGGTGGTGACGCCGCCGCGCAGTTCGCGGCCGAGCGTGGAACCCCGGTCGGTGATGTGGAAGTACCTGTCGAGCCAGGAGCGCCCCGCCGGGACGCGCGAGCCCTCGCCCGCGTCGTCGGCGGTGGTCGCCCCCGGCTGGAGGGACTGGTCGGTCATGAGGGTGTCTCCCGTGGGTCACAGGGGCCCGTACGGCCGGACGCGGTACGGGTGGGTGGTGCGCTGGACGCACGACCCGGGGGACGGCCCGAGGCGAACGGTCCGCGGCCGGCCCCTCCTCGGGGCGCGGGCGGTGGCGGTGCGGGTGTGCGGGGCCGTGAGCGGGCGGCCCCGGCACTCCGGGCGGTGCGGGCGGACGGGAAGGCGTGACGTTTCCTGGGCGGCGCGCACCGCCCGGAGGCCGGTGGGCCGCCCCGCCGGAGCGGGGCGGCGCCGGTCAGCTCCCGGTGAGGTGCTCGGGGCGGACCGGGGTCCGGTTCAGCTCCAGGCCGGTGGCCGCGCGGATCGCCGCGAGGACCGCCGGGGTGGAGGAGAGGGTCGGTGCCTCGCCGATGCCACGGAGCCCGTAGGGAGCGTGGTCGTCGGCGAGTTCGAGGACGTCGACCGGGATGGTCGGGGTGTCGAGGATGGTCGGGATGAGGTAGTCGGTGAAGGAGGGGTTGCGGACCTTGGCGGTGGCCGGGTCCACGATGATCTCCTCCATGACGGCGACGCCGAGGCCCTGCGTGGAGCCGCCCTGGATCTGGCCGACCACGGAGAGCGGGTTGAGGGCCTTGCCGACGTCCTGGGCGCAGGCCAGCTCCACCACCTTGACCAGGCCGAGGTCGGTGTCGACCTCGACGACGGCGCGGTGGGCGGCGAAGGAGTACTGGACGTGGCCCCTGCCCTGCCCGGTGCGCAGGTCGAGGGGTTCGGTGGGCCGGTGGCGCCACTCCAGCTCCAGGTCGATCACCTCCTCGCCGAGGACCTCGGCGAGGTCGGCGAGGACCTCCCCGCCGTCGGTGACGACCTTGCCGCCCTCCAGGAGGAGTTCGGCGGTGGCCCAGGCGGGGTGGTAGGTGCCGAGTCTGGCGCGGCCCAGCTCCAGCACCTTCTCCCGGACGGCCTCGCAGGTGTTCTTGACGGCGCCGCCGGTGACGTACGTCTGCCGGGAGGCGGAGGTCGATCCGGCCGAGCCGACCTGGGTGTCGGCGGGGTGGATGGTGACCTGGGAGACGCCCAGTTCGGTACGGGCGATCTGGGCGTGGACGGTGATACCGCCCTGCCCGACCTCCGCCATCGCGGTGTGCACGACGGCGACGGGCTCGCCACCGGCGACCTGGAGGCTGACCCGGGCCGTCGAGTAGTCGTCGAAGCCCTCGGAGAAGCCGACGTTCTTGATGCCGACGGCGTAGCCGACGCCCCGGACGACGCCCTCGCCGTGGGTGGTGTTGGACAGGCCCCCGGGCAGGGCGCGGACGTCGGGCTCACCGCCGGCCGACTCCCACTGGCGCTCGGGCGGCAGCGGGCGGGCCTTGACCCGGCGCAGCAGTTCGGCGACGGGCGCGGGCGAGTCGACCAACTGGCCGGTGGGCAGGACGGAGCCCTGTTCCATGGCGTTGAGCTGCCGCAGTTCGACCGGGTCCATGCCGAGGGCGGCGGCCAGCTTGTCCATCTGCGCCTCGTAGGCGAAGCACGCCTGGACGGCTCCGAAGCCGCGCATGGCGCCGCACGGCGGGTTGTTGGTGTAGAGGGCGACAGCCTCGATCTCGACGTTGTCGATGGCGTACGGGCCCGCGCCGAGCGAGGCCGCGTTGCCGACCACCGCCGGGGAGGAGGAGGCGTACGCGCCGCCGTCCAGGACGATACGGCACACCAGGTGGGTGAGCTTGCCGTCGCGGGTGGCGCCGTGCTCGTAGTGGAGCTTGGCGGGGTGGCGGTGGACGTGGCCGAAGAAGGACTCGAAGCGGTTGTAGACCATCTTCACGGGCTTGCCGGTGCGCAGCGCCAGCAGGCAGGCGTGGATCTGCATCGACAGGTCCTCCCGGCCGCCGAAGGCACCGCCGACGCCGGAGAGCGTCATGCGGACCTTCTCCTCGGGCAGGCCGAGGACGGGCGCGATCTGGCGCAGGTCGGCGTGGAGCCACTGGGTGGCCACGTACAGGTCGACCCCGCCGTCCTCGGCGGGGACGGCCAGTCCCGACTCGGGGCCGAGGAACGCCTGGTCCTGCATGCCGAAGACGTAGTCGCCGGTGACCACGACGTCGGCCAGGGCGCGGCCCGCCGCCACGTCGCCGTGGACGATGGGCTGGCGGTGGACGATGTTCGGGTGCGGGGTGTGCGGGGCGTGGTGGTCGTCGCGGTCCTCGTGGAGCAGGGGCGCGCCGGGCGCGGTGGCGCTGGCCTCGTCGGTGACGAGCGGCAGTTCCTCGTAGACCACCTTGATCCTGGCGGCGGCGCGGCGGGCCGTCTCGGGGTGGTCGGCGGCGACCAGGGCGATGGGCTCACCGTGGTGGCGGACCCGCCCGTGGGCGAGGGCCGGGGTGTCCTGGATCTCCAGGCCGTAGTTCTTCACCTCGGCGGGCAGGTCGTCGTGGGTGAGGACGGCGTACACCCCGGCCTGGGCGAGCGCCTCGCCGGTGTCGATGGAGACGATGCGGGCGTGGGCGTGGGGGGAGCGCACGGTGTGCCCCCAGAGCATGTCCTCGTGCCACATGTCGGAGGCGTACGCGAACTCGCCGGTCACCTTGAGGGTGCCGTCGGGCCGCAGCGTGGACTCACCGATGCCGCCCTTGGTGGCGGAGCCCTGGGTGAGGCGGCCGGGGACGCCGGTGGCGGTCATCGGCTCACCGCGCCTTCCTGGCGGGCGGCGGCGAGCCGGACCGCGTCGAGGATCTTCTCGTAGCCGGTGCAGCGGCAGAGGTTGCCGGAGAGTGCCTCGCGGATGTCGGCGTCGCTGGGCGAGGGATTGGCCTCCAGCATCTCGTCGGCGGCGACCAGCAGGCCGGGGGTGCAGAAGCCGCACTGGACGGCGCCGGCGTCGATGAACGCCTGCTGGATGGGGGAGAGTTCGGTGCCCTCGCCGGTCTGCGAGTCGGTGCCCCTCGCCGGGTCGGCGCTCCACCGCCTGGCCTCGTCGAGCCCGGTGCCGCAGGCCCCGGAGCCGCAGTCGCCGCCCTCGGTGCGGCAGGCGGCCAGCGCGGCGAGGCCCTCGACGGTGACGATGTCGCGGTCCTGGGCCTGGCCGGCCGCGACCAGGCAGGAACAGACGGGCACGCCGTCCAGGCGGACCGTGCAGGAGCCGCACTCGCCCTGCTCGCAGGCGTTCTTGGAACCGGGCAGTCCCATCCGCTCGCGCAGGACGTAGAGCAGCGACTCGCCCTCCCAGACGTCGTCGGCCTCCTGGCGGCGGCCGTTGACGGTGAAGTTCACGCGCATGCGGTGCTCCTCTCGCGGGCGGCCCAGGTCCAGCCGAGGGTGCGGCGGGCCAGGACGCCGATGGCGTGGCGGCGGTAGGCGGCGGTGCCGCGGACGTCGTCGATGGGGTTGCAGGCGCCGGCGGCGAGCGTGGCGAACTGCTTGACGAGGGATTCGGGGAGCGGCCCGCCGCTCTCCCAGTGGTTGCCCTCCGCCAGGGCCGCGACGAGGAACTCCTCGGCCGCCTTCGCCCGGATCGGGGTGGGGGCGGCGGAGCCGATGCCGGTCCGCACCGTGCGCGACCGGGGATGCAGGGCGATCCCGAAGGCGCACACGGCGATCACCATGGCGTTGCGCGTGCCGACCTTGGAGAACTGCTGCGGGCCGTCGGCCTTGCGGATGCGGACGGCGCGGATCAGCTCGTCGGGAGCCAGGGCGTTGCGCTTGACGCCGGTGTAGAAGTCGTCGATGGGGATGAGCCGGGTGCCGCGTACGGACTCGGCCTCGACCTCGGCGCCCGCGGCGAGCAGCGCCGGGTGGGCGTCTCCGGCCGGGGAGGCGGTCCCGAGGTTGCCGCCGACGCCGCCGCGGTTGCGGATCTGCGGGGAGGCGACGGTGTGCGAGGCGAGCGCGAGGCCGGGCAGCTCACCGCGGAGATGCCGCATGATGCGGCTGTACGGGACACTCGCACCGAGACGGATGCTGTCGCCGAGGTCCTCCCAGGCGGTCAGTTCCTCGATGCGTCCGAGGTCCAGCAGGTGGTCGGGGCGGCGGTGGTCGAAGTTGATCTCGACCATCAGGTCCGTGCCGCCCGCGATCGGCACGGCGGCGGGGTGCTCGGCCTTCGCGGCGAGCGCCTCCTCCCAGCCGGCGGGACGAAGGAAGTCCATGCGGGGCTCTCTTCCGGTGTCGTGGCGTCGATGGCGTACGGGCAGTTCCGGCCGTGCCGTGCGGGGCGGAGCTCGGACGTGCGTCACGGGGCGGTGGGCCGGGCCGCCTCCTGTTCGGTGCGGTCCCGTCCGGCCTCGTTCGTGCGCTGTTCACGCGAAGTGCGGTCAGTACACAGGTCTGCGGGCGGCCGGGGTCAGTCACCGAACACATGAAGGAGTTGGCTGGCCACGGCAGGCTTCTTGTAGATTCGTATGAACGGCGGGAGACGGTAACCTCGCCGTTTCGCCCCGGGAACCTCCGACACGGCCGAGCGGTGTGCGCCCGCCCCTGTCGGAGGTGTCCGGCGTGGTACCTGCCATACCCCTGTCCACCTGTTCATGAACGAGAGATCGGCGGCGACGAGATGCGGCTGCGCGCCCTGCTTCGGACCGATGGCCTCGGCCTGCGGCTGCTCGGCGGTGAGGACGAGCTGGACCGCGCGGTCCGCGGAGTGATGACCACCGACCTGCGCGACCCCAGCCGCTACCTCACCGGTGGCGAACTGGTCCTCACCGGACTGGCCTGGCGGCACGGCCCCGCCGACTCCGAGCCCTTCGTCCGCATCCTGGCGGCGGCCGGGGTGGCCGCGCTCGCCGCGGGCGAGGCGGAGCTCGGCGCGGTCCCCGAGGACCTGGTCGCGGCCTGCGCCCAGCACCGGCTGCCACTCCTCGCGGTCAACGAGTCGGTCGCCTTCGCCACCATCACCGAGCACGTCGTACGCCGCGTCTCGGGCGAGCGCGCCGGGGACCTCGCCGCCGTCGTCGACCGGCATCGGCGGCTGATGACGGCCGGGCCCGCGGGCGGCGGCCCCGAGGTCGTCCTCGATCTGCTCGGCTCCGACCTGGACCTGCGCGCCTGGGTCCTCTCCCCCACCGGCCGACGCGTCGCCGGCCCCCGCGGTCTGGCCCCGCTGCCCCACGAGACCGCCGCCCAGCTCGCCGCCGACGGCCTGGCCGCGGTCCGCGCCGGACGGCGCAGGCCGGTACGGACCAGCGTCGGCGGGGAGGCGTACGCGCTCTTCCCGATCCGGTCGGCGCCCTCGGGCACGCCCCGGGGACCCGCCATCGCCGACTGGCTGCTCGCGGTCCGCGCGGACGCCTCCGACTGGCCGGAGGAGCGGCTCGACCTGCTCGACGGCGTCACCCAGCTCATCGCCGTCGAACGCGACCGGCGCGACGCGGCCCGCACGGTACGGCGCCGGCTCGCCGGGGAGGTCCTGGAACTGGTGCAGTCGGGCGCGGCCCCCGCCGAGATCGCGGCCCGGCTGCGGGTCGCCGCCCCCGTGCTGCTGCCCGGACTGGGCGCCGCCCCGCACTGGCAGGTGGTGGTCGCCACCGCCGACGGCGCGGGCGGCGGGCAGGCGGCCCGGGCGCTGCTGGAGGAGATCCTGGTGGCGCCGGACGCCCCGGGCCCCGAGGTGGCCGACCGGATCGCGGTGGCCCGCCTCGGCGAGGAGGCCGTGGCGCTGGTCCCGCTGCCCGCCGTGGCGGCCGACGGGGCACCCACCGGCGACGACGCGGCCGGGCAGGGGCCGGAGGGGCTGGTCGCCGAGGAACTGCTCGACACCGTACGGCTCCCGCTCTCCGCCGGACTCGGCGACGGTGACCGGATCACCCTGGGCGTCAGCGCCGTCGTCCACTCGGCGGAGGGCCTGCGCGGCGCCCTGGAGGAGGCACGGCACGCCCGGCGGGTCGCCGCCGCCCGCCCCGGCAGCGTCTGCGCCGCCGGACACCAGGAACTGGCCTCGCACGTCCTGCTGCTCCCCTTCGTCCCCGACGACGTCCGCCGCGCCTTCACCGCCCGCCTCCTCGACCCGCTCCGGGACTACGACCGCCGCCACCGCGCGGAACTGGTCCCCACTCTGGAGGCGTTCCTCGACAGCGACGGTTCCTGGACCCGCTGTGCCGCCCGGCTTCACCTGCACGTCAACACCCTGCGCTACCGCGTGGGCAGGATCGAGCAACTGACGGGCCGCGACCTGTCGCGCCTCGAGGACAAGCTGGACTTCTTCCTGGCTCTGCGGATGAGCTGAGAGGGCGCGGACGGCCCCCTCTCGGACACCCGGCACGGTGAGGGACCGCGGGGAGGGCGGCGGCCGGCTCCGGCGCGCGCCCACGGGAGCGGCTTCGGCGCGGCACCCCGTCGGCTCGCGGCGCCGGCCCGGCGGCCCTGGCGAGGACGGGGGCGTTCTCGGCCCGTGCAGGTCAGGGAGGGGGCTCGGCGGGGGCACCTGTCACTGCGTCCCGGGTGGCCGGAGCAGGGGCGGGGCGTCGGGGCCGGGGGCATCGGTGCCGAGGGCTCCGGCGGCCGCGTGGTCGCGAACGGCGGGCCGGCGGGGGCTCACCCGGGCGCCTCCGCCTTCCTCACCCGCGGTCTCGTCCGCCCGGAGAGGGCTCAGGAGAGCCCGGTCACGCCCGGGCGACGCGCTCGTGGGCCCGTCCGGCTCATGCCCCCTTCCGCAGGGGCCCGCCTCACCAGGGGAACCCGGGGCCGTAGCCGGCCCCCGGGCCTGAGCTTCGGCGGACAGGGCCAGGCCAGGGCAGCGAGGGGCGACGACCGCTCCCCCAGCCCTCACCCCGGCGCACGCCGGAGCCCGGTGCGCCATGGTGATCTTGCGTGTGCTTCGACGCGCCCCAAGCATTGTGAAAACTTTCACCCGACCTCTTGGCTCTCCGCCACGTTCCGTGCTGAGATGCACGCCACACTCAATGGCGCGCGTGGGGGAGGCAATGTGGCGGACACCGCCATGTCCGATGCGAGTTCTTCGGAGGTCGTCACCGGGCCGGACGGGCCGGGCCGCCCGGCCGGGACGGCCCGGGAGGCGACCCGGACGGCGGTGTGGCGGCTGCGGTCGCGTGGCTGCTGGGCCGACGCGGCGGCCCTGCTCGCCAAGGCGCACGGGCCCTCCGCCGCGCTGGAACGGACCGCGTTGCTGGTGGAGCGCTGTCTGTACACGGGGCGGGGCTGGGCGGAGGCGGAGGACGGGCTGCGGCAGGCCGAGGCACTGGCCGGGACCGACGAGGAGCGGGGCGCCGCCGCCTGCGAGCGCGGGCACCTGGCGTACGCCTCGACCGTGCTCGGGGTGCGTGACCGCGCCGACGAGGCCCGTTCCGCGCTCGGCCGGGCCGCCGCGCTCCTGTCGCCCGCCGCACCCGGCCGGGCCCTGCTCGACTACCGGCGCGGGCTGATCTCCGAGCACATCTCCGATGCGCCCCAGGCCGCCCGCGCCGCGTACCGCCGGGCGCACGCCGGGGCCACCACCGGCGAGGACAGGTTGCTGCTCTCCTCGACCTGGCGGCACCTGGCCGGGCTGGCCCTGCGCGAAGGCGAGCTGGCCGAGGCGCGGCACGGCTTCACCCAGTCGCTGCGGCTCCGTGAGGAGCTGGGCTTCCTGGTCGGGACGGCGCCCGCGCTGGCCTCACTGGCGCAGACGGAAGGGGAGCCGGAGGCCTCCCGCCTGCTGGCGGAGGCGCGGCGGCTCTTCCGGCTGCTGGGCGGGGTGCCGACCTGGCTGGCGGACCAGCTCGCGCCCACCCCCGAACCGCTCTGACCGGGCGGCCCGGGCTCAGCGGGCGCCGGCGAAGTGTTCGCGGACCAGGGACTGGACGGCCGGGAGGTCCCGGGCCGCCAGCGCTTCCAGGAGTGCGAGGTGCTGGGCGGCGTCGGCCACCAGGTCGGTGGGGCGTCGCGAGAGCGGGCCGGTGACCAGGGGCCACTGGGCGCGCCGGTGCAGATCGGCGGCGACCGAGGCGAGCTGCCGGTTCCCGCCGAGGCCGAGGACGGCGCCGTGGAAGGCGCGGTCGGACTCGGCGTAGCGGGCCCGGTCACCGGTCTCGGCGGCGGCGACGGTCTCCTCGGCCAGCGGCCGCAGGGCCGCCCACTGGTCGGCGGGGACGGAGTGGGCCAGCCGCAGCATGACGGGGACCTCGATGAGGGCGCGGACCTCGGCGAGTTCGGCGAGTTCGCGGGCGTCCCGCTCGACGACGCGGAACCCCCGGTTGGGCACCACCTCGACCGCGCCCTCCAGGGCGAGCTGCTGCATGGCCTCGCGGACCGGCGTGGCCGAGACGCCGAAGCGCTCGGCGAGGCCGGGTGCGGAGTAGACCTCGCCGGGGACGAGATCGCCCGCGACGAGGGCGCCGCGCAGACCGTCGAGCACCTGGCCGCGTACGGAGGTGCGTCGCAGCGGGGTGCGGGGGGCGGGGGGCTCGCTGTGGGTGTGCTCGCCGCGCGCGGCCGGGGCTGAGACGTCGCGGGCGGTGGGCTGGGACGGGACGCGGGGGCGGGCGGGCTCGCCGGACCGGTCGGGGGAGGCCGGGGTGGCGGCCCGGGGCGGGGCGTGCTCCACTCGGATTCCTCCTCCTCGCGCGGACCGCTCGGCACCTCACCCGGACGGCCGGGCGGCCGGTTCACCCGGATGCCTGCGACGAGGATAGGGCAAGGTCAGTGAGAGGAAGGCTGGGGTAAGGTAAGGCTTACCTGCAAGCGATCGCGATCGGTGGTCCTCCCGCATGTCCATCACCGCTCCGGCGCCCGGCGCCCCGCACCCCCTCCCGGCCTCCCCCATGGCGGCCGCCTACGCCCGGCTGGCCGAGGTCTTCCCCTCGCTGCGCGTCGAAGAGGTCGGCGCCGGCGAGGCGCTCCCCGAGGGTGCCGGCTGGACCAGGGCGGACCGGCTCGCCGCCGGGGGCGAGGAGCTGGACGCGTTCATCGCCTGGGACGAGGAGCAGGTCCTGCGGGACTACGGCAAGGCCGCCCGACCGGACGTACTCGCCACCTTCGGCCTCCACCGGTACGCCTGGCCCGCCTGTCTGCTCATCACCCTCCCCTGGTTCCTGCTCGGCCGGGTCCCGCGCTTCCCCGTCGACCAGGTGGCGTACGACCGGGCCGAGGGGCGGATGGCGGTGCGCACCGGCGCTTTCGCCTGCCTGCCGGACGACCCGGCGGCGGGGCTGCCCGGTGCCCGGGTGGTGGCGGACGAGGAGGCGCTGCGCGGTGAGGTGCGGGCGGCCGTCGCCGAGCACCTGGAACCGCTGCTCGCCGGCTTCGGCCCCCGGATGCGGCGGCGCGGCCGGGCACTGTGGGGCATGGTCACCGACGAGATCGTCGAGAGCCTCTGGTACGTCGGCCACCTCCTCGGCGAGGAGCCGCGGGCCATGGCCGAGCTGGAGCGGCTGCTGCCGGGCGCGACCCGGCCGTACGTGGGGACGGCCGCCTTCCGCGAGCTGACCGGGCCGAACGGCGAGGCGCTGCCGACCCGGGACCGGGCGAGCTGCTGCATGTTCTACACCCTGCGGCCCGAGGACACCTGCGTGACCTGCCCGCGCACCTGCGACACGGACCGTGTCAGCAAGCTGACCGCCACGGGCGCCGCGGCCTCCACGACGGCCTGAGGTCCGTCCCCGTACGGACCCGAGTCGAACGCGACTCGCCTTCCCCGTACGGGCATTCGAGTTCGGAGGGGCGATCCGCGGGGTAAGCCACCCCCTTTGGCGTCCTCTTGTCCCGAAACCCTCTGCGCGGTGGTCCCCGTGCGCCACTATGGCGCCCGAACGCCCCACCGCTACGCAAGGGACCCCAGATGAGAATGACCGACATATCGCTCGACTGGCTGCTTCCCGGCGCCGTTCTGCTCCTGGGTGTGCTGGTCGCGGTGGCGGTTCTCGCGCGAGGGAAGCGGGCCGGGGCCAAGGCGGAGGCCGACGACTCCTGGGAGCGCAGTGAGGAGCGCCGCAGACGCAAGGAGGCCGTCTACGGCACCGCCTCCTATCTGCTGCTGTTCTGCTGCGCCGCCGTCGCGGCCGCGCTCTCCTTCCACGGCCTGGTCGGCTTCGGCCGGCAGAACCTCAACCTCTCCGGCGGCTGGGAGTACCTGGTGCCGTTCGGCCTGGACGGAGCGGCGATGTTCTGCTCCGTGCTCGCCGTCCGGGAGGCCAGCCACGGCGACGCCGCGCTCGGCTCACGGCTGCTGGTGTGGACGTTCGCCGGTGCCGCCGCCTGGTTCAACTGGGTGCACGCGCCGCGCGGTCTGGGCCACGCCGGGGCACCGCAGTTCTTCGCCGGGATGTCGCTGTCGGCGGCCGTCCTCTTCGACCGCGCGCTGAAGCAGACCCGGCGGGCGGCGCTGCGCGAGCAGGGGCTGGTGCCGAGGCCGCTGCCGCAGATCCGTATCGTCCGCTGGCTGCGGGCGCCCAGGGAGACGTACCACGCCTGGTCGCTGATGCTGCTGGAGGGCGTGCGGTCGCTGGACGAGGCGGTGGACGAGGTCCGCGAGGACCGCAGGGAGAAGACGCAGGACCGGATGCGCCGCCGGGACCAGCAGAAGATGGACCGGGCCCGGATCAAGGCGCTCGCCCGCAGCCAGCGCACCATCTGGGGCGGACGGCGGGGCGGTGCCCAGGTGGAGCTGGCGCCCGCCGGGGCTCCGGCGATCCCGCAGCAGCAGCTCACCGAGGCGCCGGTGACCGCGCCGGAGCAACTGCCGGTCCGCAGCCGGCCCTCGCTCCAGGCGGTGACCGGCCCCGAGGCGGCGGACCGGCAGCCGCAGCGGGCCACGACCGTCGACCTCACCGCCGAGGACGACACGCAGGCCCTGCCGCGGCTCGATTCGCTGGAGCAGAAGCTGAAGGACCTGGAGCAGCAGTTCGGCTGATTCCCGTCCCCTGTTCCGTACCCGCCCGAGGGGGCGGCCGCCGCGAGACGGCGACCGCCCCCTCAGTCGTGCCGGGCAGCCGGTCAGGCCGCGTCCGGCTGCCGGTCGTGCGCCGACGCCCTGTCCGCGGGCCCCAGTTCGAACCAGACGGTCTTCCCCACGCCGTGCCGGCGGACGCCCCAGTCGGCGGCGAGCGCCTCGACCAGCAGCAGGCCGCGGCCGCTGGTCGCCTCGTGCGGCCGGGGCGCCCGGGGACGGGGCGGCCGGCCGGTGAAGTCGCGGACCTCCACGCGGAGGTGGCCGTCGTGCACGATGGCGGTGAAGACCGCGTCGTGGCCTGAGTGGATCAGGGCGTTGGTGAGGACTTCCGAGGCGAGCAGTTCGGCGGTGGCCGCCGGTTCCTCGGCGAGGCAGGGCCGCAGCAGGGCACGCAGGGCCCGGCGGACCTCCGGCACCGCCCGTAGGTCGGCGTGGTGCAGAGCCCGGTGCAGGCGCCCGGCCGGGGCGCGGTGCGCGCCGGACCGGGGCGCGGTCTGCGGCCTGTGCCGGGCACCGCGCGCTCTGATGTCCCGCCGGCTCTCCCGGCCGCTCGCCGGGTCCCCCGTCCACGTCACGATCGGTCGTCCTCCCGTCGCCCGTCCCTGCGGCCGTGTCACCGCCGGGGGTGTTCGACCGCCGCTGCCGGCGGTCGAACACGCTCCCGGTGATGCATGCCCGGCCGGCGCGGCGGCACGCCTGACGGGGCCCGCCGGGGCCGTCAGGGCCGGGGGATGTTGCGCAGATTCGAGCGGGCCATCTGGAGCATCTTGCCGACGCCGCCGTCGAGGACCATCTTGCTGGCGGAGAGGGCGAACCCGGTGACCATCTCGGCCTTGATCTTCGGCGGGATGGAGAGGGCGTTCGGGTCGGTGACGACGTCCACCAGGGCGGGCCCGTCGTGTTTGAAGGCGTCCTTGAGGGCGCCCGCGAGCTGCTTGGGCTTCTCGACGCGTACGCCGTAGGCGCCGCAGGCGCGGGCGACGGCGGCGAAGTCGGGGTTGTGGTTGCTGGTGCCGAAGGCGGGCAGGCCGCCGACGAGCATCTCCAGTTCGACCATGCCGAGCGAGGAGTTGTTGAAGAGGACGACCTTCACCGGCAGGTCGAGTTGGACGAGGGTGAGGAAGTCGCCCATCAGCATGGAGAATCCGCCGTCGCCGGACATCGAGACGACCTGCCGGTCCCGCTCGATCAGCTGGGCGCCGATCGCCTGCGGCAGGGCGTTGGCCATCGAGCCGTGGCTGAACGAGCCGATGACGCGCCGCTTGCCGTTGGGGGTGATGTAGCGGGCCGCCCAGACGTTGTTCATGCCGGTGTCGACGGTGAAGACGGCGTCGTCGTCGGCGAGGTCGTCGAGGACCGAGGCGACGTACTCGGGGTGGATCGGGACGTGCTTGTCGACCTTGCGGGTGTAGGCGCTGACCACGCCCTCCAGGGCCTCGGCGTGCTTCTTCAGCATCCGGTCCAGGAAGCGGCGGCTGGTCTTCGTCCGTACCAGCGGGGTGAGGCAGCGCAGCGTCTCGCGGACGTCGCCCCAGATGGCGAGGTCCAGCTTGGAGCGGCGGCCGAGGTGCTGGGGCCGGACGTCGACCTGGGCGATCTTCACGTCGTCGGGCAGGAAGGCGTTGTACGGGAAGTCCGTGCCGAGCAGGATCAGCAGGTCGCACTCGTGGGTCGCCTCGTAGGCGGCGCCGTAGCCGAGCAGGCCGCTCATGCCGACGTCGAACGGGTTGTCGTACTCGATCCACTCCTTGCCGCGCAGCGCGTGGCCGACCGGGGCCTTGAGCTTCTCGGCGAACTCCATCACCTCGTCGTGGGCGCCGGCGGTGCCGCTGCCGCAGAAGAGGGTGACCTTCTCCGCCTTGTCGATCATGTCGACCAGCTTGGCGATCTCGCTCTCGCCCGGGCGGACGCTGGGGCGTTCGGTCACCAGCGCCGTCTCGATGGACTTCTCGGGGGCGGGCTTGTCGGCGATGTCGCCGGGCATGGTGACGACGCTGACGCCGCCCTGGCCGATGGCGTTCTGGATGGCGGTCTGCAGGAGCCGGGGCATCTGCTCCGGGCTGGAGATCATCTCGCAGTAGTGGCTGCACTCCCGGAACAGCAGCTCCGGGTGGGTCTCCTGGAAGTAGCCGAGCCCGATCTCGCTGGAGGGGATGTGGGAGGCGAGGGCGAGCACCGGGGCCATCGAGCGGTGCGCGTCGTACAGGCCGTTGATGAGGTGGAGGTTGCCGGGACCGCAGGAGCCGGCGCAGGCGGTGAGCTGGCCGGTGATCTGTGCCTCGGCCCCGGCCGCGAAGGCGGCGGCCTCCTCGTGCCGTACGTGCACCCAGTCGATGCCGGGAGTACGGCGGACCGCGTCCACGACGGGGTTGAGGCTGTCACCGACCACGCCGTACATCCGCTTCACCCCCGCGCGGACGAGGATGTCGACGAACTGTTCGGCGACGTTCTGCTTGGCCATGCCTCACGCACCCCATTTCCCGCACCTGTGCGGCTCGGACGGATTCACCGGTTCCCCGCAGCGGGTACCCGGTGAATCCATCAAGTCACGCGGCGGCCGGTCACGCCTCCCAGACGGCGGCCGCCGTCCGGTCGTCGGCGTACCCCTCCACCCGCAGGCGGGCGTCGGCGAGGAAGCCGTCGAGCCCGGGCGCAGGGCCTTCGCCCCAGCGTGCGCCGAGGCGCGCGGCGAAGGCCGGCTCCTCGCGCAGGGGGGCCGCGAGCCCAGCGGTGCTCAACAGCAGCACGTCACCCGGGCGGCCTACCGAGGCCCGGAAGCGGAACGGTGCGCGGACCGGTTCGACCGCCGGTTCCCAGGGGCCCGGCGGTACCGCTATGCCCAGGTCCACGGGGGCCCGCCCGCCGGCGTCGGCCACCGCGTCAGGCCGCGCGTCGCCATGTTCGCCGGGCCGCGGCTCCAGGTCCTGCCAGGTGCCGTCGCGCAGCCGGTGCAGGCCACCGTCGCCGACGCCGAAGAAGACCCGGGTGGCGCACGCCGGGTCGGCGGGGAGCAGCAGGCAGCGGAGCGAGGCGGTGTACGCCTCCGGTCCGACGCCCAGTTCGGCGGCTCGGGCCCGCAGCCTGCCCAGGACGTGGTCGGTCAGCCGTCGCAGCCCGGAGGCGAGTGCGGCCCGGCGGCCGTCGCGGAGGTCGCCCGCCAGGCGGGGCTGGCTGCGGCCGACGGCCCGGGCGATCCGCCCGCACGCCTCGGCGGCCGCCCGGTGCGCCTCCGTGGCGCTGCGGGCTCCGGTGGCCGCCGCCACCAGGACGACGGCGTCCTGGCCGGTGCCGAAGCGGGCGGTCAGCAGCGCGTCCCGGCGCGGCTCGCCCCGGAAGCGGGCGGAGTCGCCGCGCAGTGAGACGGCCCGCAGGGTGAGGGAGCCGTGGCGGCCGCCGTCCAGCACCGTGTCGGGCACCAGGTGGTCCAGGTGATCGGGGTCGGCGGCGGGCAGCGCGGCGGGCTCGGCGTCATAGGTGGGCGGGCCGTCGCCCACGTACGGCGGCTCGGGCACCAGACCGGCCCTCGGCCCGGGAGGCGCCCCGGACCCGCCCGGCACCCGCGGCCCGCCCGCAGGCGGTACGGGCGCGGGGGCGACGGCGCGTTCCCCGCGGCGGTCCCGGCGGTGCGGGAGGCGTTCCGGCGCGGGCGGCAGCTCTGTGACCGGGGCCGACGCGTCCTCGTCAGGGGCGGGTCCGGGCGCCGGCGGGGCCGGTGTGTCCGGGCAGCCGTCGGTGAAGGGGGCCGGGGCGTGCGGGGGTCTCATGGCGGCCGGCCACAGGGTCTCGCCGCTGTCGCCGCCGGAGGCGCTCCAGGTGTCGAAAGGCGGCGTCCGCCGGGGCCGGGCGGTGCCGGCCCGCGGGTCCCCGGCCGGTACGGGAGCTTCCTTCGGGCCGGGCGCAGTGGCCGGGCCGGCCGGCGGGAGGTGGCCCGCGGACGCCTCGGGGACGCCGTTCGTGGTGGTCCCGTCCGCCGCCGTCCCGGCCACCGGGCCGGACCGGTCCGCACCGCCAGGGGTCGTCGGTGAGCTGCGGTGGGCCCACCGGCCGAGGGGCCAGGGCGGCCCGGTGCCGGGTGGCGGCTGCGCAGGGGAGGTCCGTGGCCGGCCGGCCGCCGGATCCGGCTCGGGACCGGGGTGGCGCGGTGCGTCCTGCCCGGGGTCCCGGGGCGGCTCGGCGGCCGGGGGTCGGCCTTGGGCGCTCGGCCCCTCGCCGGTCCCGCGCCCGTCGGTGGGTGCTTGCGCCTGCGGCGGGCGGGGCGGGCCGTCGGCTGGTTCGGGGCCGGTGTGCGGGGGGCGGGCTGACGCGCTCCCCGGTGCGTCGGGTCCGGTGTCGGTACCTCGGGGGGCGGCTTCGGTCTCCGCGACGGCCCGGGGGGCGGAGGGGCGCTCCGGCGGACCGGTGGGGCGGCCTCCCGGTCCAGCGGCGTCCGCGAACTGGTCGAAGACCCCCGGCCCGGAGCGCGGGGCCTCGGCGTGACGGTTCGGGGGGCTCTCCTCGGCCTCCCCTTCGCCGGGTGGAGCCTGCTCCCTGCCCGGGCCGGCCGGGGCGCCCTCGCCACGGGGCGGGCCGTCCTCCCGGCGGGCGGGGGTGCCTGCCTGCGGGGGCGCGTCCGCGTCCCGGCCGGGACTCCCCGTCCCGCGAAGGCCGCCGCCCCGCCCGCCCCGGTCGGCTCCCTTCGCTCCGGTGCGGGGGCCGTCGGCCGCCGCCGGACGGGCTGCGCCCTTCGAGGGGGACCGCCCAGCGCCGCGCGCCCCCGCCTCCGGGCGGCGCGGGCCGTCCCGTTCCGCTCCGTCCCCCGTACCCGACCAGGGTGCCCCGGCCGACGGGCGGCCGTCCGGGCTCCCTGCCGTGTCCGTGTCCGTGTCCGTGTCCGGGTCCGGGGCCCGCGGTACGCCGGTGCCGTCCGGCGTCGCTGACCCCGCGTCGGCCCGGTCGGGGCGGTCCGCGGCGGCCCGGTCGCCCCCGCCCGCCGGCTCCCTGGCCGCGTCGCCGCGCGGGTGCCGGCCGGAGCCCTCCCGGGCCTCCGGCGCCTGGGGCGGGAGGGACGCCGCTCCCCCGGGCTCCGTGCGTACCGGGCCGGGGCGGGCTCCGGTGGGCGCCGCCGCGCCGGGCCGTTCCCACCAGGCTCCCGGCTGTCCGGGGGCGGGAGCCTGGGGCGGGACGCTGCTGAGCGTGCCCGCCGCCGAGGCGAAACGGTCGTCCAGGCTGTCGCCGGCACCCGGGGCCGGGCCCGCGTCCTCGGCGACGTCGTCGTACAACTCGGCCCACCAGGCGTCCTCCTGGGCCGAGGTGCCCGTGCGCCTGTCCCCCTGATGACTCATGTCCTCGATTGTCCACCGCGGGCGGCGCGGGAGAACGGGAGAGGCGGGATTTTCGGCCGCCGCCCGCCCGCGGGACCCGAAGACCGCCGGGCGGCCCCACCCCCCACGGGAAGGACGCCCGGCGGCGTCGGCACGACCCGGCCTAGGCGCGTTCCAGGTGTAGGTGCGCTTCGGGACGGCGGACGGCGGTTTTCCTCCCCCTGTCCGGCGGGAGCGTGACGCGGCTCCGAGCGGGCACGCGAGGCTCCGGCGACGGAGACCGGGAGGAGGAATCGCCGCAGGCCCGGCCGGTTGCCGGGTCGCGGTGCGGACACAGTGGCAGACGGTCCGGGGGTACGGCGATGATGAGCGGGGGCGGGTTTGTGCCGTGGCTGGTTTCCGCCAGCCGGTGGCCCGCCGGTGAACGACCGGGGAGGGGAGCGGCGATGCTCGCGGCGATAGGTCTGGACGAGCGGCACGAGGCGGCGTACCGCGCACTGGTGGCGGTCGGAGTGGCGGAAGTGCCGGAGCTGGCGCACCGCCTGGCGCTGGACGAGGCGGAGGCGGCCCGGGTCCTGCGCCGCCTGGAACAGCACGGGCTGGCGGCCCGGTCGACGGCGGCGGCCGGCCGCTGGGTGGCGGCACCGCCGGGCGTGGCGCTCGGCGCGCTGGTGACGCAGCGCCGGCACGAGCTGGACCGGGCCGAACTGGCCGCGGCGCTGCTGGCGCAGGAGTTCCGCGCCCGGGCCGCCGAGCCCGCGGTGCACGACCTGGTGGAGGTGGTGACCGGTGCGGAGGCGGTCTCGCAGCGCTTCCTCCAGATGCAGTTCGGGGCCAGGCAGGAGGTCTGCGCACTGGTGACCGGCTCCCCGGTGGCGGTCACCGGCCAGGAGAACGCGGCGGAGGACCAGGCGGCGGACCGGGGGGTGGTGTACCGGGTGGTGCTGGAGCGGGAGGTGATCGCCGGCCCCGAGGGACTGCGTGAGGTGGCGGCGGCGATGAGCCGCGACGAGCGGGTGCGGCTGGTGGAGCGGGTGCCGACCAAGCTGGTGATCGCGGACGGCTCGTTGGCGATGGTGCCGCTGACCTCGCGCGGGGCGGCGGCCCCGGCGGCGCTGGTGGTGCACGCCAGCGGGTTGCTGGAGTCCCTGACGGGGCTTTTCGAGGCGGTCTGGCGGGACGCGCTGCCGTTGCGGCTGGGGGCCGGTGGCCCGGTCGAGGAGGAGCCGGACGGCCCGGACGTGACGGATCTGGAGATCCTGTCGCTGCTGCTGGCGGGGCTGACCGACGTGAGCGTGGCCAAACAGCTGGACCTGGGGCTCCGCACCGTCCAGCGCAAGGTGAAGCGGCTGATGGAGCTGGCGGGGGTGACGACCCGGCTCCAGCTGGGCTGGCACGCCTACGAGCGGGGCTGGGTGGCGCGCGGCCCGCGCGGCTGACCGGACGGAACGCCTGGGCCACCCGGCCGGCGGGCGCCCGGACGCCCCGTCCGGCCTGCGCGCGGGGCGCGGGGCGCACAGGCTGGGTCGATGGATGCCTGGGAGCTGCTGCTGGTCGGGGTGGTGCTGGTGCTGGGCGTCGTGGGTGTGCTGGTGCCGGGCCTGCCGGGCACCTGGCTGGTGTGGGCGGCGACGCTGTGGTGGGCGCTCCAGGACAGGTCGTCGACGGCCTGGTGGGTGCTGGTGGGCGCCTCCGTGCTGCTGCTGGTCGCACAGGCGGTGCGCTGGCAGTTGCCGGGCCGCTCGGGTGACCCGATGGGGGCGCGGCTGGCCCAGTGGGCGGGGTGGGGAGCGCTCGCCGGGTTCGTGGTGGTGCCGGTGGCGGGGGCGCTTCCGGGGGCGCTGGTGGGGTTGTACGTGGCCGAACGGATGCGGCTGGGCCGGTGGGACGATGCCGCCGTCTCGGTCCGGGACGTGCTGCGGCGGGGCGGCTGGCGGGTCCTGGTCGAGCTCTTCGCCTGCCTGCTGGTGGCGGCCGCCTGGGTGGGCGCGCTGGTGTGGGGGTGAGCCCGGGGGCGTACGCGGGGGTCCCGGGTCAGCCCGCGGGCGTCGTGGTCCGGGCACGCTCCAGGCCGAGCAGCCAGGTCTTGCGGTCCACTCCCCCGGCGTAGCCGGTCAGGGAGCCGTCGGCACCGACGACCCGGTGGCAGGGGCGCACGATCAGCAGCGGGTTGGCTCCGATCGCACCGCCCACCGCGCGGACCGCGGGCCCGCCGACGCCGATGCGGGCGGCGAGCTGCCCGTAGCTCACGGTGGTGCCGTACGGGATCTCGTCCAGGGCGGCCCAGACCCGGCGCCGGAAGTCGGTGGCGGGCGGGGTGGCGAGGCGGAGGGTGAACGGGGCGGGGTCCCCGGCGAAGTAGGCGTCGAGCTGGCGGCGGGCCAGGGCGAAGGGCGCCTCGTCGCGGACGCTGCCGGGCGCGGGCAGGCCCTTGGCGCCGGGGGCGCCGGGGACGGTCAGCGAGGTGAGGGCGCCGGTGGCGTCGCAGGTGAGGAGGAGGTCCCCGAGGGGTCCGGGGTGGGTGGTCCAGTACGCGGTCATGGTTCTTCCTGGCGGTGCGGGTGGTGTCCTGGCCGGTGTGGCCGGGCACCACCCAGTGTGCCGAGCCCGGCGGCCGGGAGCTGGCGGGAATACGACATGGCGGTCCGGCGGCGGCGCGCGGCGGCTCCGCCGGTGGCCCGCCGGTCCTGCCGCCACAGCGGACCGGCGGGCACCGGGGGCCCGGGACGCCCCGGGCCCCCGCGTGCCGGGCCTCTCGCCGGGCCCGGCACGGGTATCGGTCAGCGGAGACGACCGCGCTTGGCGTCGGCGGCGGCCCGGGCCTCGGCTCCCCTGATCCGCCACTCGCGGCGGATCTCCTGGCGGAGGCGGGCGTCGGTCTTGGCGACGATGCGCTGGTTCTCCCGCTGGAGTTTGCGGTAACTCTCCAGGCGCCGTGCCGGCAGTTCGCCGCCGTCGACGGCGGCGAGGACGGCGCAGCCCGGCTCGCTGTGGTGGGCGCAGTCCTGGAAGCGGCACCGCCGGGCGTACTCCTCGATCTCGGCGAAGACCCGGTCCACGCCGGTGCCCGCGTCCCACAGGCCGACGCCGCGCAGTCCGGGGGTGTCGATGAGGACGCCGCCGCCCGGCAGCGTCAGCAGGTTGCGGGTGGTCGTGGTGTGGCGGCCCTTGCCGTCCATGTCGCGGACGGCCCGCACCTCCATCGCCTCCCGGCCGATCAGGGTGTTGGCGAGGGTGGACTTGCCCGCCCCGGACTGGCCGAGCAGCACGGTGGTGCCGGAGCCGGCCAGCGCCGCCAGGCGCTCCAGGCCGGTGCCGTCGGCGCTGCTGACGGCGAGGACGGTCACACCGGGCACAGTCCGCCCGACGTCGGAGAGGAGGTGGCCGAGGGTGGCCGGGTCGGGCACCAGGTCGGCCTTGGTGAGGACGACCAGGGGTTCGGCGCCGGACTCCCAGGCGAGCGCGGTGAAGCGTTCGATCCGGGCCAGGTCGAGTTCGGCGGCGAGGGAGACGGCGATGACGGCGCGGTCGATGTTGGCGGCGAGCACCTGGGCGTCGGAGCGCTTGGAGGAGCCGGAGCGGACCAGAGCGGTACGGCGCGGCAGGTGGTCGCGGACGTAGCGCGGGCTGCCGCCCTCGGGGTCGAGGGCGGCCCAGTCGCCGGTGCAGATGACCTTCATCGGGTCGCGGGGCACCACGAACGCGGTGTCGGCGCGGACGGTGCCGTCCGGCGTGACCACGTCGCACTGGCCGCGGTCGACGCGGATGACCCGGCCGGGGACGAGGCCGCGGGCGGCCCAGGGACGGAAGGCGTCCTGCCAGCCGTCGTCCCAGCCGTAGGGGACGAGCGGCGAGGCGAGGGCGGTGGAGCGGTCGGGGACCTCGGAGGAGGCGGGGAGGGGCAAGGGGGAGACCCTTCGGAGGGCGGCCCCCTGGGCGTCGTACGGGCCGGTGGTTACCGGTCGGTCGCCCGGGGGCGGCGGGGCTGGGGAATGGCACGCTGAGTGCGGGCGAAGCCCGTCTCGGTCTCGACAGCCATCGGTCACACCTCCCGGTTCGTACGACGTGGGACAGTGACGGCGCGTCGGCGCGCGGCCACCGTCGTGAACTGTGAGGACCGTAGCCCGCGGCGGGCTGAGGGGGCCACAGGTTTTTCCGGACCGAGGTCGCCGCCCGGTCCGCACGGCGGTCCGAGCCGCGCACCCCGCGCGAAACCCGCCGCGGGGCTCCGTGCGCACGCGGCCAGGGGCGCGCGGTCCCAACCCTGTGCGCCGGCCTCGCGAGTGCGGGGGCGAGGGTGGCGAGGACGCGAGGGTGAGTTCCCGCCGTGCGGCGGTGGCCCGCGCCCGCGCCGCCGCCCGTGGGCCGAGTGCGTCCCCGGCGGGCTGGCGGCCGAGGAACCGCTCGGGCTCGAAGGGTGAGGGAGCGGGGGCGCGGCCAGAGCACCGGGTCGTGGTTGCGCCCGTGGAGACCGAGCAGCACCCTGTGCGCGGCGCGTCGCGCGCCCCCGCCACCGCGGTTCGCGGGCGGCGAGCCCGCCCGCGAACCGACGGGTCGAACGGGCAGCGGCGGCGCACCTCGTGGCCGAGGACCCCGGCCTCCGCCGGAGCGCCCCCGGCGGGGTACGCGCGGAGCCGGGGCCACCGGCGGGGGCGTGCGCGGCGAAGACGACGCACCGGGTGACGGCGGCCGTCGGCCGCAGGACGTCGAGCGGTCCGACGGCGGCGGTCAGGGGATCGAGGAGCGTCCCGTCGGCGTCCCCGGTGGACGGCGGCCGCGTACGCCGCCGTGGCCTCGCCGGCCGCGCCGCCGCCGCTCGCGCGGAGCTTGACGGTCTCGGGCGCGAAGTGGTGGGCGCCTGCCCGGAGATGCGTGGTGCACCACAGGCGCCCAGGACGCCCGGGGCTACCGCTCCAGTTCCTCGTCCACCGGCGGCTTCGGGGCGTCGCGCAGGTGCTGCGACAGTCCGGGCTTGCCGCCCTGCCGGGCCTGCGCGCCCTTCTCGCCCGGGGTGCGGTGCATGTCCGAGTCGGGGTCGAGCCGGACCGAACG
Organism: Streptomyces diastaticus subsp. diastaticus; assembly: GCF_011170125.1. NCBI lineage: Bacteria > Bacillati > Actinomycetota > Actinomycetes > Kitasatosporales > Streptomycetaceae > Streptomyces > Streptomyces diastaticus. The sequence goes on from NZ_BLLN01000005.1 coordinate 1,060,526, forward strand.
GGCGATGTCCTGGCGGGACCCGTACTGCTCGGCGGGGATCTCCTGGAGCGCCACGACCACCTCCCCGGACGCGCCCGCCCGCCTGGCCGTCTCCACCAGCGTCTCCTTGCCGGCCGGGAAGTCCACGGCGTCGATCGCCTCGAAGATCTCGTCGAGCGTGGTGTGCGCGGTCATGGGGGCACCTCCTGGGGGTCACCGGGGCGCGTAGGGGCGCCCGTACGCGGGGCGTGGGCGCGAACGCCCGCCACCAGCCATGCTCCGCCCTGGAGCCGGTGCCCGCACGCCCAGACTCTGCCGGGGCCGGGCAGCGGGGCTAGCGTGGAGAGGACGGCCCGAACGCGTACACCCGTGCGCCGCGGGCGCATCGTCCACGGGAAGGTGGTCCTCGTGCCCCAGCACCCGCCCGGCCAGCCCGGCCCCACCGGCGGCCGTACCGGAACAGAACCCGTCCTCGCGCGCAGCGCGCTCGGTCTGCGCCTGGTGATCTCCAGCGTCGCCGTGCCGCTGTTCGCCGCGGTGACCGTGCTGCTGTCGATCTGGGCGTCGAACTCCTCCGAGACCGACACCCCGAGCGGCACCTCGCTCACCGTGACCGCCGCCGTCTTCGGCGTCCTCACCCTGATCGCCCTCGTCGACCTGGTCATCGTGATCCGGCGGCGTTCGCGGGCCCGCGAGGCCGCCCGGGAGGCGCGACGCCGCCAGGACTGACGGCGGCCCGTCAGACCGTCAGCTCCGCCCGCAGCCGGTCCAGGGCCGCCTCGACCCGCAGCGCCTCGCGGGCGTACCGCTCCACGTCGCCCCAGCGTTCGGTGAGCGCGTCGAGGGCGGCCTCCAGGTAGGCCGGGCGGACCTCGGTGAGGACGGCCGCGATCTCCGGGTCCCCGCCCCGCTCCGTGAACCGGCGGACGAACGGCTCGTACTGGGCGCGGACCGCCGCGCCGACCGCCAGGTACTCACGGCGTACGGCCGAAACGTCGGCCCCGAGCAGCAGGAGCAGCAGGGCCGCGCCCCAGCCGGTGCGGTCCTTGCCCGCCGTGCAGTGGAAGAGGAGCGGGTGGGTGCCGTCGTCGGCGGCGGTCTGCACGAGGGCGGCGTAGGCGGAGCAGGCGCCGGGCGAGAGGACCATCCGCCGGTACTCCTGCTGGAACAGCCGCTCGGCCCGTCCGCCGCCCAGCTCCCGCTCGGCGACGGCCGGGTCGGCGAGGAGCGCGTGGAGGCGGGCCGGTGCGGCGTCCGGCCGGGTGCCCAGGACGTCGCCGACGAAGGGACGGGCGCCGGGCGGCAGCACGTCGGGGGCGGCCTGGCGTTCGTCGGTGGTACGCAGGTCGAAGACGACCTGGACGCCGCGTTGCGTCAGGACCGGGTCGGTGTGCGGGTCGTGGCGCGCGAGGTCGGCCGAGCGCAGCAGCGCGCCGGGGCGCACCGACCGGCCCTGCCCGGCGCCGGGCAGCGGGATGCCGCCGAGGTCGCGCAGGTTGGCGACGGTGGCGGCCTCGACGGCCCGGCCGGTCGGCTCGGATTCCATGCGCTCATCGTCGGCCGGGCGGGGCGGGCGCGCACGCCGGGCGGCGGCGGGCACGTCCGGACGGGGCGGCGACGGCCAGGTCGTCCGGGAGGTGCCCCGGGGTCAGCCGGCGCGGCCCGGGCCCCGCGGGGGCGGAGTGCCGGAGCCGGCGGAGAGGCGGCCGATCCGGCCCGCCTGGATGACCAGGCCCTGCTGGGAGCCGCCGCTGATGGTGTTGGTGACCTGGAGGGTGGGGGCGGGCGCCTGGGCGGGGGCGGTCTCGTCGAGGAGGCGGCGCAGTTCGGCGGCGGCCTCCGGGTCGACGCGCAGCAGGCGGCGCAGCCGCAACTGCCACTCCTCCTCGATGTCGGCCCGGTGTTCCGCGTCGCCCCTGCGGTCGGCCTCGGCCAGTTCGGCGCGGGCGGCGGTCAGCTCACCGGCGGCCTGTTCCTCGTCGCCGCCCCGGGCGAAGAGGCGGGCGACCCGCTCGCGCGTGGCCGACCAGGCGTCGGAGACCATCAGGCCGACCAGGGAGCTGGCTCCGCTGGCGGCGAGCGCGGCGAGTTCGGCGTCCACGTTCTTCTCCCCCTGAGGCCGTTCGGCCGCCGAGGGCGGCCGGCGCGGGCCGTGCCGCCCGCTCGCGGTCCACCGTAGGCAGCGGCCGGGCCGGGCGGTAGTCCCCCGTACCGGTGGTGCCCGGACACGCCCCGCGGTGGGCCGGGTTCCGTTTTGCTTTGAGGGCGCGAGGCGCGAGGCTGGGCCCATGAGTACACACTTCGACGTGGTGGTGCTGGGCGCTGGCCCCGGCGGGTACGTGGCGGCGATCCGGGCCGCGCAGCTCGGGCTGCGGGTGGCGGTGATCGAGGAGAAGTACTGGGGAGGCGTCTGTCTGAACGTCGGCTGCATCCCTTCCAAGGCCCTGCTGCGCAACGCGGAGCTGGCGCATCTGGTGAACAACGAGGCGAAGACGTTCGGCATCCGGATCGACGGTGAGGTCACCTTCGAGTACGGCCCCGCCTTCGACCGCAGCCGGACGGTGGCGGACGGCCGCGTCAAGGGCGTCCACTACCTGATGAAGAAGAACAAGATCACGGAGCTGGACGGCCGGGGCACCTTCACCGACGACCACACGCTGCGGGTGGAGGGCCCCGGCAGCGAGCAGACGGTCACCTTCGACCACTGCGTCATCGCCGCCGGCGCCACCACCAAGCTGCTCCCCGGTACGGAGCTGAGCGAGCGGGTGGTGACGTACGAGGAGCAGATCATGACGCGTGACCTGCCCGAGTCGGTCGTCATCGCCGGTGCGGGCGCGATCGGCGTGGAGTTCGCCTACGTCATGCACAACTACGGCGTGAAGGTGACGATCGTCGAGTTCCTGGACCGGATGGTCCCCAACGAGGACGTCGAGGTCTCCAAGGAACTGGCACGCCGCTACAAGAAGCTCGGCATCGAGGTGCTGACCTCGACCCGGGTGGAGTCGATCGCGGACTCCGGGCCCCAGGTGCGGGTGACGGTCAGCAAGGACGGGCAGCAGCGGGTGCTGGAGGCCGGCAAGGTCCTCCAGGCGATCGGCTTCCAGCCCCGGGTGGCCGGGTACGGCCTGGAGAACACCGGCGTGGCCCTGACGGAGCGGGGCGCCATCGAGATCGACGGGCGCTGCCGGACCAACGTGCCGCACATCTTCGCCATCGGCGACGTGACCGCCAAGCTGATGCTGGCCCACACCGCCGAGGCGATGGGCGTCATCGCGGCCGAGACCATCGGTGACGCGGAGACGATGGAGCTGGACTACGCGATGATCCCGCGGGCCACCTACTGCCAGCCGCAGATCGCCAGCTTCGGCTACACGGAGGCGCAGGCCCGTGAGCTGGGGTACGACGTCCAGGTGGCGAAGTTCCCCTTCATGGCCAACGGCAAGGCCCACGGCCTCGGCGACACCGCCGGCTTCGTCAAGCTCATCAGTGACGGCGCGCACGGGGAGCTGATCGGCGGCCACCTGATCGGCCCGGACGTCACCGAACTCCTGCCGGAACTGACGCTGGCCCAGCAGTGGGACCTGACCGTCCACGAGGTGGCGCGCAACGTCCACGCGCACCCGACGCTCGGCGAGGCGGTGAAGGAAGCGGTGCACGGCCTGGCCGGCCACATGATCAACATGTAGTGCGGGACGGGCGCTCCCCCGTGCCGGGCCCGCTGCCGGCCGGACGGGGACGGGGGCAGGCGCCTGCCGGCGGGATCCCGGCCGGGCCGGCGGCCTCCCGCCCCGCGACGCCCTGCTGAAACCCGGGACCGGCCGACGCCGCCGGGGCCTCGGTACCGGGGCGCACGGGAACCGCCCGCCGTCGCGTCCGCACGGGACGAGGCCGCTGCCGCCGGGCCGGCCAAGGCGCCGGCCCCGTGACAGGGCCCCTACGCCGGCCGTGTCCCGCTCACGTACTTCACCGGCACCGGGTACGGCCCTCCGCGGCACCCTCGACGTCATCGTCGCCGGCGGCCGGCCCCTCCACGCCCTCGACCACGGCCTGGGCGGTGCGGCCTGGGCCCTCCCGTCGCCCGCGCTGCTCCGTGCGGGGTACGCCGGGCGGCCCGTTCCGGCGCGTCCGGCGGGCGGGACGGAGCCGGTCAAAATAGGATGATGCGAGGTTTTCCGCGGACGGGCGTCCCCAGCGCGACCCCGGCCGACCCGACGGACCCGGGAGCGGCCGATGAACGGGCAACGCCCCTCGCGCGAGGAGAGCGCGGACGCCCTGCTGACCCGGCTCGGGCGGCTCACCGCGGTGGCCCGGGAACGGGTGGAGGTGCAGCAGGCCCGGGTCGAGCTGGCGGAGGCGCTCCAACGGGAGATGCTCCCGGCCCGCCTGCCCCAGGTCCCGGGACTGCGGGCGGCCGCCCGGTACGCACCGGCCCGTGACGGGCTCGACATCGGCGGTGACTGGTACGACGGCTTCGAACTGGGCGACGGCACCCTCGGCTTCTCCATCGGCGACGTCCAGGGCCACGACGTGGAGGCCGCCGCCTTCATGGGACAGGTCCGGATGGCGCTGCGGGCGGTGGCCAGCACCGTCAGCGACCCCGGCGAGATCCTCGGCCGCGTCAACGACCTGCTGGTCTCGGTGGACGGCCCGCTCTTCGCCACCTGCTCCTTCCTCCGCTTCGACCCGGCCACCAACGAGCTGCACAGCGCCCGGGCCGGGCACGTCGGTGCCGTCTGGGCGGCCGTGGGAGGCCGGGGCGGTGTCGCCGAGGACGTGGGCGGTCTGCCGCTCGGCATCCTCTCCGGCGAGCGCTACCCCGTCACCCGCCGCCGCTGGACCCGCCCGGGGGCGTACGTGCTGGTGACCGACGGCGTCGTCGAGGGACCCTCGTTCTCCATCGAGGAGGGCCTCGCCCGCGTCACGCAACTGGTGACCGCGGGCGTCGGACTCGACCCCGGCTCACTCGCCGACCGGGTGATGCGCGTGGCCGGGCGCACCGGTCACCTGGACGACGCCGCGGTCCTGGTCCTCGCCCACGAGGGCACGCCGCCGGGGGGCTCCCGCCCGTGACCCGCGGCCCCGACGCCCCGCGCCGCTGGTGGCACCTGGCCCGGCCCCGCGACCGGGGCCCGGCGGGACCCGGGGCGGGCGGCCCGCCCGGCGCCCACGAACCGGCACCGCCGGAGGAGGCGGCCCCCTCGGGCGTCACCGTACGGTCCGCCCCGCCCGGTGGCGCGCCGCCGGAGGGCACCGGTTCGTGGCGGGCGGGGCTCTCGCTGGAGCAGTTGCGGCGGACCGGCGCGGGCGGGGGCGGGCGGCCCGCGGAACCGCCCGTGCGGGCGCTGCGGCTGGTGACGCTGATCCTCGCCGTCGGCCTGGCGTACTACGGTGCGGGGCGGCTCGGCCTGCTGCGGCAGGTGGTGGTGGAGGGGGCCGTCGTGACACCCCTGTGGCTGCCCTCGGGGGTCGCCCTCGCCGCGCTCTTCGCCTTCGGACCCCGCATCGCCCCGGGCATCACCCTCGGCATGCTCGCGGTGACCTCCACCATCAGCCCCGTCTCCACGTTCTCCGTGGTGATGGCGGTGGGCAACACCCTGGCGCCGCTCCTCTCCTGGTACCTGCTGCGGCTGGCCGGGTTCCGGCCCTCGCTGGAGCGGCTGCGGGACGGGCTGGCCCTGGTCTTCCTCGGGGCGCTCGGCGGGATGACGGTGAGCGCCGCCGTCGGCACCGGGACCCTGCTGGCCACCGGCGAGATCCCCTGGACCCACGTCTGGCCGGTGTGGGCCGCCTGGTGGGCGGGGGACGCGCTCGGAGTGCTCGTCGTGGTGCCGGTGCTGGTGGTGCTGATCCGCCCCCGGCTGCCGCGCGACGTGCTGGGCTGGGTCGAACTGACGGGGCTGTTCGCGGTGACCGCCGCGTTCACCCTGGTGGCCATCTACAGCCCGCTCGACCTGCTGTTCCTCGTCTTCCCGCTGCTGGTCTGGGCGGCGCTGCGGTTCGAGCTGACCGGCAGCGCGCCCGCGGCCCTGATCGTCTCCGTACTGGCGGTGACGGCGGCCGCCCGCCAGGAGGGGCCGTTCGCCGGGCGGACGATGGGCGAGGTCATGCTCAACCTCCAGGCGTTCAACGTCTCGGTGGCCTTGACGGGCCTGCTCCTCTCCTCCCTGGTGACCGAGCGCCGGCACGTCCGCGAACGCATCGAGGACGCCTGCCGGGAACTGGCCGAGGTGGTCGACACGCTGGCTCCCTCCGCCTCCCGCCCACGGACCCGGGAGGCGGAGGGGAGCCGGGAAGCGGGGACCCGGCGGGAGGAGGGCGGGCGCGGTGGCGGCGGCCGGCCCGGTGCCGGGTGGGGCGCCGGCTGACCGGTACCGCCCCCGGCGCGCGGACCGCCGCGCTGCGCCCCGGGTGAGCACTTTCGGACAGTGACTGGCGAGATGCACCAGGTCGGTCCCCGAGGGCGGGCCTTCCCCGCTAATTTCCACATACGCGTAGAGAACGCGGGGCGGCCGCCCGGATCACCGATTCGCACGTTCCCGAAAGGACCCCTGTGGCCTCGATCGATCTGGACAAGGTGCTGGACAAGGCGTGGGCGGAGAAGAGTCTGCCGGAGATCCTCGCGGCGCCGGTCTCCGCGCTGAAGGGCGTCTCGGACCGGGACGGTGAACTCCTCCAGGAGGCGTTCGGCGTACGGAGCGTCGCCGACCTGGCCGGCCTGAAGTACGCGCGCTGGGCCCAGGCCCTGGCCGCACTCGACACCTCCGCCACGTAGCGCCCGCCGTCCGCCGCTCCTGCGCCGCCCGCGCGGAGGAGCGGCGGACGGACCGGCTCCGGGCGCCCGGCTCACTCCCTCTCGGCGTGCTCCAGACTCGCTCGCAGTCGGTGCAGCGCGCGCCGGGCGTGGCTCTTCACCGTGCCGAGCGGCAGGCCCGTCCTGGCGGCGATCTCGGCCTGGGTCAGCTCCCCGAAGTACGCGAGCCACAGCACCCGGCGGTGCGGGGCCGGCAGCCGTGCCAGTTCGGCCCGGAGGAGCGCCCGGTCGAGGCAGGTCTCGGGCTGGGCCGCCGGGTCGGGGCCCTGCGGCAGGCCCGCGGCGGCCGCCGTCAGCGCGGTCCTGCGGGTGCGCGAGGCGAGGGCGTCGGCGATCTTGTGGCGGGCGATCCCGACCAGCCAGGCGGCGATCGGGCCGCGTTCGGGCCGGTAGTGGGCGCCGCCGCGCCAGGCGGCGAGGAAGACCTGCTGCGTGACGTCCTCGGCCTCCAGCGGATCGCCGAGGCCGCGGGTGGCGAGCCCCTGCACCAGGCCGCCCCACCGCTGGTAGGCGAGGGCGAGGCAACGGGCGTCGCCCGCCCGGATCCCGGCGGCGATCTCCGCCTCCCGCACGGCGGCGGACGGCGCGCCCCGGCCGGCCGGTGGCAGAGGGGTCGCTTCGGTCGTCGTCACGGCTGGGTCCTTCCGCCGGGTCGGGCCCTGTGCGGGCACGGCTGCGCCTGCCCCGGAACTGGACGGCCCGTTCCCGCGGCGGCGGTCCCCACCCTGGGCTGCTTCGTCGGCGGCGCCAACTCGCACCGTTCGTGCACCGTATGGTGACCGCCATGGAAAGCCGCCCGAACAGCGCCACGCACACCGCTTCTGCCCCGGGCGCCGGGCTGACCACCGGTACCGTCGCACGGCGGCTCGGCGTCTCCCCGACGACGCTCCGGTCGTGGGACCGGCGGTACGGCCTGGGCCCCGCCGCCCGCGAGGACGGCAGGCACCGGCGCTGGACGCCCGGGGACGTGGCGCTGCTGGAGGAGATGTGCCGCCTCACCGCCGCCGGGGTGCCGCCCGGCGAGGCCGCGCGGACGGCCCTGCACGCCTTCGGCCCCCGGGACGGCACGTGCCGCGCCCCGGTCCCCGCCCAGGCTCCGCGCTCCGGCGGGGCGGGCGGCGGGCTGCCGCTGGGCACGGTGCGGCAGGAGTGCCGGGGGCTGGCACGGGCGGCGGTTCGGCTCGACGCGCCGAGGGTGGAGGCACGGCTCGCCCTGGTGGTGGAGCACCTCGGGACCACGGCGGCCTGGGAGGAGGTGATGGCTCCGGCGCTGCGCGCGGTCGGACGCAAGTGGGCGACCGCCGGGGAGCGGTACGTGGAGGTGGAGCACCTGCTCTCCTGGCACGTCTCCTCGGCCCTGCGCCGCGTGCCGCCGGTGTCCGCCCTCGCGGGCCCGCCGGTCCTGCTGGCCTGCGTTCCCGAGGAGCAGCACACCCTGCCGGTGGAGGCGCTCGCCGCCGGGCTCGGCGGACTCGGTGTCCCGCTCCGCATGTTCGGCGCGGCGGTGCCCGCGGCGGCCCTGGACGACGCGGTGCGGCGGACGGGCCCCGCCGCGGTCGTCCTCTGGTCCCAGTCCCGCGACACCGCCGATCGCCGGCTGGCCCGCGCGATCGCGGGGCGCGCGTGGGGCGTCAAGGGCGCCCGGGCCGGGGCCCGGGTCCTCCTGGCCGGTCCCGGCTGGACCGGCGGAACGCCCAACGGGATGCTGCGCCCACGCGGTCTGCGGCAGGCGTTGCGGCTGCTGGGGCCGGACCAGGAGGGGCGGCGGGGATGAACCGGCCCCCGGCGCCGGGCCCGGCGGCACCCGGGCCCCGCCGCGGCTCCTACTCCCGCCCCCGCGCCTGCCGGAACCGGGCGAGCCCCTCGGCGAGGTCCACCAGCGGCTCCGGGTAGTCGGCGGCCGCCCGGCCGGGCCCGGTGAGCTTCCAGGGCTCGTGGACGGCGCGGCCCTCGACGCCGGCCAGTTCGGGGACCCAGCGGCGTACGTAGGCGCCGTCGGGGTCGTGGCGGTGGGCCTGGCGGACCGGGTTGAGGACACGGTGGGGGCGGGTGTCGGTACCGGTTCCGGCGACCCACTGCCAGTTCATCTGGTTGTTGGCGATGTCGCCGTCGACCAGCAGGGAGAGGAAGTGGTCCGCGCCGGTGCGCCAGTCCACGTACAGGGTCTTGGTGAGGAAGCTCGCGGTGAGCAGGCGGCCGCGGTTGTGCATCCACCCCTCGTGGGCGAGCTGGCGCATGGCGGCGTCGACGATCGGGTAGCCGGTGCGGCCCTCGCGCCAGGCGTCGGTCTCGCGGGCGGCGTCGCGGCCGGTGCGCCAGCGGTCCTCGCGCGGGCGGTAGTCGGCGTGGGAGGCGTCGGGGCGGGCGGCGAGGACCTGGTGGTGGAAGTCGCGCCAGCAGAGCTGACGGACGAAGGCGGCCGGGCCCGGGCCCTCCTTGCGACCCGCGCGGTGCACCAGTTCGGCGGGCGAGAGGGTACCGAAGTGCAGGTGCGCAGAGAGCCGTGAGGTGGCGTCACCGGCGAGGTCGTCGTGCTGGTCCTCGTACGCCCCGGCGTCGCGGCGCAGCCAGGCGGTGAACCGGTCGCGGCCCTCGCTCTCCCCGCCGGCCGCGAGCCCCGCGGAGGCGCCGCGCACCTCGCGCCGGGCGGGGATCTCCTCGGACCCGACGCCGTCCGGCACCCGCACGGCGCGCGGCGCGCCGAGGGGGCGCCTCGGATGCTGTCCGGACCATTTGCGGAAGTACGGGGTGAAGACGGCGAAGTGGTCCGAGGAGGCGGGGGTGACGGCGCCGGGCGCCACGGCGGTGGTGACGCCCTCGTGGACGAAGAGGCGCCGCCCCCCGGCCTCCAGCGCCGCCCGCAGCCGCTCCTCGCGGCGCCGGGCGAAGGCGCTGACGCCCTCCGCGAGGTGGACCTCGTCGGCGTCCGCCTCGGTGGCGACCCGGCAGACCTCCTCGACCAGGTCGCCGGAGCGGACGACGAGCCGCCCGCCGCGTTCCCTGAGCGAGCGGTCCAGGTCGGTGAGGCAGTCGGCGAGGAACGCCGCCCGGTTGGGCGCGGTGAACCCGGCCTCGGCGACGGCGTCGTCCCGGACGAAGAGCGGCACCACGGCGTCGGTCGCGTCGAGCGCGGCCCGTAGCGCGGGCTGGTCGTGCAGCCGCAGGTCGGAGGTGAACAGGACGACGGAGACGGTCATGGCGCTCTTTCCGGGACGGGGCTCGGCCAAAGGACGGTGGGGTGACGGTCGAGCGTGGTCGGGGTCGGGGGACCGGTTCAGGGGGTGGGGTGCGAGACGGTGCCGTCGGCGGTGCCGCGGCCCGTCCCGGGCGCGTCCTCCTCGCGGGCGGCGGTGAGCGCGATGTTGCGGGCCATCCCGCCGAAGACGGCGGCGTGGAAGGGGGAGATGGACCACCAGTACGCCTGGCCGAGCAGCCCGCGCGGCAGGAAGACGGCGCGCTGGCGGTAGCGGGTGCGGCCGGCCTCGTCGCGGTCGACGGTCATCTCCAGCCAGGCCAGGCCCGGCAGCCGCATCTCGGCGCGCAGCCGCAGCAGCCGGCCCGGCTCGATCTCCTCGACCCGCCAGAAGTCGAGCGACTCCCCCACCCGCAGGTGCTGGGCGTCGCGCCGCCCGCGCCGCAGCCCCACCCCGCCGACCAGCCGGTCCAGGCGGCCGCGGACGGCCCAGGCGAGCGGGAAGGAGTACCAGCCGTGTTCTCCGCCGATACCCTCGACGACCCGCCACAGGGCCTCGGGCGAGGCGTCGACGAGGCGTTCGCGCCGGTCCTCGTAGAGGCTGCCGCCGGACCAGTCGGGATCGGTGGGCAGGGGGTCGCTGGGGGCACCGGGGACGGAGGCGGAGGACCAGCGGGTGGCGACCTGGGCGTCCTGGACGCGGCGCAGCGCCAGCGCGAGCGCCTCGTCCACGCCGAGCGGCCGGCCCGGCGCGTCGGGGACGTACTCGGCGATGTCGTGCTCCCGGCAGACCACCTCGTGGCGGAGCGACTCGGCGAGCGGGCGGGCGATGGCGGCCGGTACGGGGGTGACGAGGCCGATCCAGTGGCTGGAGAGCTGGGGGGTGAGGACGGGGACGGGCAGGATCAGGCGGCGGGGCAGCCGGGCGACGACCGCGTACCGCTGCATCAGCTCGCGGTAGGTGAGGACGTCGGGGCCGCCGATGTCGAAGGTCCGGTTGACCTCGCGAGGCATGGCGGCGGAGCCGACCAGGTAGGCGAGGACGTCGCGGACGGCGACGGGCTGCATGCGGGTGTTGACCCAGCTCGGAGTGATCATCAGCGGCAGCCGCTCGGTGAGGTAGCGGAGCATCTCGAAGGAGGCGGAGCCGGAGCCCAGCACCACCGCGGCCCGCAGCACGGTGGCGGGCACCCCGGAGTCGAGCAGGATGCGGCCGACCTCGGCACGGGAGCGCAGGTGCGGGGAGAGCCGGCTCTCGGGGACGCCCGCGGGGGTGAGGCCACCGAGGTAGACGATGCGGCGGACCCCGGCGTCACGGGCCGCTCGGGCGAAGATCCCGGCGGCCTCGCGGTCGGTGCGCTCGAAGTCGGAGCCGGTGCCGAGGGCGTGGACCAGGTAGTACGCCACGTCGACCCCGCGCATCGCCTCTCGGACCGATTCCGCGTCGGTGACGTCGCCCTGGACGACCTCGGCCCGCTCGGCCCAGGGCAGGTCCCGCAGCTTCGAGGGGGTGCGGGCCAGGGCGCGGACCCGGTAGCCGGTGTCCAGCAGGGCGGGGGCCAGGCGGCCGCCGACATAGCCGGTGGCGCCGGTGACCAGCGCCAGCGCGCCGTCGCCGGCCGGGGTGGACTCGGTGGGGTGCTCTTCGCCGCTCATGGCCTCGTTCATGGTCCCTCTCCGGGTTCGGTGACCGGGTGGTACGGCCGGGTCCGCGCCGCCCGCGGCGGCGTCGGGGTCCGCCGCACCCACCGTCTCGCGCCGCTCCCTCTTCCGCGCGTCCCGGCCGCGCGGATGCGGCGGGGGCGGACGAGGCGCCGGCGGGGCGCCGATAGGCTGGCGGCGTGGCCGGGACAGACGAGGAGACGGGCCGGGCGGGCCCGGCGGACGGCGGGGCGGGCCTCCAGGCGCTCGCGGTCGAGCTGCGCCGCATGCACGGCGAGGTCAACCGGCTGGCGCACGCCTTCGCCGCCGGGCAGGGCCTGCACGCCACCGACGTGCAGGCGCTCGGCGCCATCCTCGACGCGCCCGAGCCGATGACGCCGGGCAGGCTGCGCGAGCGGCTGGGCCTGACCTCGGGTGCGGTCACCGCCTGCCTGGACCGGCTGGAGCGCGCCGGGCACATCCGCCGCACCCGGGACACCCGCGACCGGCGGGTCGTGCACCTGCACTACGCGGAAGGCGGCAAGGCGCTGGCGCGTGCGCACTTCCAGCCGCTCGCCTCGGCCGCCGCCGCGGCCAGGGCGCGCCTGACGCAGGAGGAGGCGGAGGCGGCGCTGCGCTTCCTGGCCGCGATGAACGAGGAGTTCGCCCGGCTCCGCGGGCCGGAGCGGCGCCCGGGCAGCTGAGTCCCGGCAGGCCCGGCACACCGCGGGAACCGCGCCCGTGGCGCCGGCGTCGCTCCCGGACCGCCACCGGACGACGCGAATTCTCCGTCCCCGGCGCATCCGGCGGCCGCGCTCACCCGGAAGAGTGAAATGCGGCTCTGGCCGTGCTCGGTGGTGGCGTACCCCTTGTGCGCCCCGGAGGCCGGAGGTGCGTAGCATCACCCCGAGAGTCTCTCAATCATTGAGATAGTCACTGATCGAGCTTTCTCCGGGTACGGGCGCCGTCGAGGCGTGCCCGTACCGGTCCGCCGTCCGTCCGCCCCGTTCCCGCACCGTCCGCGTCACCGTCCCAGGAGTGCGATGTCCAGCGCCACCCGCAAGGGCCGAACCGCCCGAATCCTCATCCCCCTCGTCCTGCTGATCGCCTGGCTCGGCGTCGGCGGCACCCTCGGCCCGTACGCCGGGAAGCTCGGCGAGGTCGCCACCAACGACCGGGCCGCCTTCCTGCCGCAGAGCGCGGAGTCGACGAAGGTCTCCGAGGAGCAGAAGGCCTTCTCCGCCGACGAGGCACTGCCCGCCCTCGTCGTCTGGACCTCGAAGGACGGCGGGCGGCTGCCGGCCGGCGCCCGCGAGGCCGCCACCGGCACGCTCGCCTCCCTCGCCGACGCAGGCTTCACCGCCGGGCGCCCCTCCCCCGCCCTCGCCTCGAAGGACGGCCGGGCGCTCGAAGGAGTCGTCCCGCTCCGCACCGACCTGGACGAGCTCCAGCCGGTGCTGGACGACATCAAGGAGGCCGCCGGGAAGGTGCCGGGCACCGAGGTGGCCGTCGCCGGACCCGCCGCCAGCCAGGCCGACCTCTCCGACGCCTTCGCCGGGATCGACGGCCTGCTGCTGGGGGTCGCGCTGATCGCGGTACTGCTGATCCTGCTGGTGGTCTACCGCAGCGTGCTGCTGCCGCTCGTCATCATCTTCGGCGCGGTCCTCGCCCTCGGACTCGCCTGCGCGGTGGTGTACGCCCTGGCCGAGCGGGACGTGGTCCGGGTCGACGGGCAGGTGCAGGGCATCCTGTCGATCCTGGTGATCGGTGCCGCCACCGACTACGCGCTGCTGCTCACCGCCCGGTTCCGGGAGGAACTGAGCCTGCACGGCGACCGGTTCACCGCGATGCGGCTGGCCTGGCGGCAGTCGTTCGGACCGATCACCGCCAGCGCCGCCACCGTCGCGCTCGGCCTGCTGGCACTTCTCCTCAGCGACCTCACCAACAACCGGGCCCTCGGACCCGTCGGGGCCATCGGCATCGTCTGCTCGGTCCTCAGCGCGCTCACCTTCCTGCCCGCCGCTCTGGTCCTGCTCGGCCGGGCCGCCTACTGGCCGGCCCGGCCCAAGGTCACCGGCACCGGTGGCAGCCACCGTCTGTGGCAGCGGGTCGCCGACCGGGTCGACAGGACGCCGCGCAAGGTCTGGGCGATCACCCTGGCCGCCCTCGTGGCGTGCGCGGCCTTCGCCCCGACGCTGAGCAGCCGGGGCGTCCCGCTCGACGAGATCTTCGTCAACGACGCACCGTCGGTCTCCGCCCAGGAGACGCTGAGCCGTCACTTCCCGGGCGGCGCCGGCAACCCGGCCGTCGTCATCGCCGACGCCGGCCGGGTGGACGAGGTGGTCGCGGCCGCCGAGAAGACCGAGGGCGTCGCCTCGGTCGCCCCGGTCACCGAGTCGGGACGGCCCGGCGGCGGCGAACCGCGCGTCGTGGACGGCCGGGTGCGGATCGACGCCACCCTCCAGGACGGCGCGGACAGCGACGCCGCCAAGGAGACCGTGGCCCGGCTGCGGACCGCCGTACACGCGGTGGACGGCGCCGACGCGGTGGTCGGCGGCTACACCGCGCAGCAGTACGACACCCAGCGCACCGCCGAGGCCGACCGGAACCTGATCATGCCGGTGGTGCTGGCCATCATCCTCGTCATCCTGATCGCGCTGCTCCGCTCGCTGGTGACGCCGCTGCTGCTGGTGCTCACCGTGGCACTGAACTTCGCCGCCACCCTCGGCATCGCCTCGCTGGTCTTCACCCACGTCTTCGGCTTCACCGGGACGGACGCCTCCGTCCCGCTCTACGGATTCGTCTTCCTGGTCGCCCTCGGCGTCGACTACAACATCTTCCTGATGTCCCGGGTCCGCGAGGAGACCGCGCTGCACGGCACCCGCGAGGGCGTACGGCGGGGCCTGACCACCACCGGCGGAGTCATCACCTCGGCCGGTGTGGTCCTGGCGGCCACCTTCGCGGCCCTCGGGGTGATCCCGCTGGCCTTCCTCGTCCAGATCGCCTTCATCGTCGCCTTCGGCGTGCTGCTCGACACCCTGGTCGTGCGCTCCCTGCTGGTCCCCGCCCTGGTCCGCGACATCGGCCCCGCCTCCTGGTGGCCGGGCGCGCTCAGCCGCCGGGCCGAGCCGGCGCGGGACGCCACCGAGGACGACCGCACCCCGGCATGACCGCAGGCCGTACGGGCACGGCGGGCCTCCCCCCACCCCAGGGACCGGGAGGCCCGCCGTGCTAGCTTTCGCACGCCAGTCGTACCCGCGCATCTCGATGCGAACGGGTCAGGGAATCCGGTGCGAACCCGGAACTGACGCGCAGCGGTGAGGGCGACGGGCGGCGCAGTACGCCACTGGGGCATCCCCCGGGAAGGCGCGCCGTCCGCACGACCCCGAGTCCGAAGACCTGCTGGCCCTCCGCCCCTTCGGGCGGGGTTCCTGTACGCCAGGCTTCGCGACCGAGCCTCGACACGAAAGCCGTACCCCCGTGCTTGTTGCGCCCTTCCGCCGGATCTCCCTCGCCGCCTCCTGCACCGCCCTCGGCCTGCTGCTCACCGCCTGCGGGGGCCAGGGCTCCGAACCCGCCGCCGAGGCGAAGGAGGCCGGGGCGGCCACGCTGGAGAACTGCGGCCGCACCGTGACCGTCGAGCAGCCGCCGCGGCGAGCCGTCTCGCTCAACCAGGACTCCACCGAGATCCTGCTCTCGCTCGGTCTCGCCGACCGGATGGCGGGCACCGCTACCTGGACCGACCCGGTCCTGCCGCACCTGGCGAAGGACAACGCCAAGGTCAAGCGGCTCGCCGACAACAACCCCTCGTTCGAGAAGGTCCTCGACGAGGAACCGGACTTCGTCACCGCCTCCTTCGAGTCGACCCTCGGCAAGGGCGGCGTCGCCACCCGCGAGGCGTTCGAGGACCTCGGTGTGGGCACCTACGTCTCGCCCGCCGACTGCGCCAAGACCAACTCCGGTGACGGGGACGGCGCGCGGACCGATCCGCTCTCCCTGGCCGACATCCACGGCGAGGTCACCGACCTGGCGAAGGTCTTCGGCGTCGAGGAACGTGGTGAGAAGCTCGTCGCCGACCTCGGCCGGCGGGCCCGGAAGGCCACTGACGGGCTGAGCACCAGGAAGGCTCCCGAGGACGAACGGCCCACCCTCCTCTACTGGTTCGCCAACGCCGAGGCGCCGTACATGGGCGGCTGCTGCGGTGCGCCCGGCATCATCACCGAGGCCGTCGGCGGGAAGAACGTCTTCGACGACACCAAGGACGAGTGGCCGCAGATCAACTGGGAGACCGTCGCCGACCGCGACCCCGACGTGCTGGTCATCGGCGACCTCACCCGCAAGTCGCAGACGGCGGAGAGCGCCGCCAGGAAGATCGCCTTCCTGGAGTCCCACCCGGCCACTCGCACCATGACGGCGGTGAAGAGGAAGCGGTACGTACAGGTGAGCGGGGCGGCGCTGAACCCCTCGATCCGCACCGTCGACGGCATCGAGGAAGTCGCCGCCAAGCTGCGTGAGTTCGGGCTGGCGAAGTGACCGTCACCGCCGCGCGCCCCGGCACGGGGCCCGGGCGGGCGCGGCGGCCGGGGGCGTGGACGCTCGGTCTGTCGGCTCTCGTCCTGCTGCTGGCCTCCGTCTCGGTCGCCATCACCATCGGTCCCGCCCGCGTCTCCGTCCCCGACGTGTGGGCCGTCGTCGCCTCCCGCCTCGGCGGCCGGGAGAGCGGGCTGACGCCCATCCGTGAGGGCATCGTCTGGGAACTGCGCTTGCCGCGTACCGTGCTGGCCGCCGTCTGCGGGGCCGGGCTCGCGCTCTGCGGCGTGGTCATGCAGTCGCTGCTGCGCAACCCGCTGGCCGACCCGTTCGTCCTCGGCGTCTCCTCCGGCGCCTCCACCGGCGCGGTCGCCGTGGTCGTCCTCGGGCTCGGCGGCGGCGCGCTGTCGGTCTCCACCGGCGCCTTCGTCGGCGCCCTCGTCTCCTTCGGTCTCGTGCTGCTGCTCAGCCACAGCCTCGGCGGCACCACCGACCGGGTGGTGCTCTCCGGAGTGGCGGGTATGCAGCTCTTCTCCGCGCTCACCTCGTTCGTCGTGATGTTCGCCGCCGACGCCGAACAGACCCGGGGCATCCTCTTCTGGCTGCTCGGCAGCCTCTCCGGCGCCACCTGGACCGACGTCTGGGCCTGCCTGGCCGTGCTGGCGGCGGCGCTGGTGGTGTGCGGGGCACGGGCCAACCAGCTCGACGCCTTCGCCTTCGGAACGGAGAGCGCCGCCTCCCTCGGCGTCCCGGTGGCGCGGACCCGGCTGGTCCTGCTGACCGTCACCGCGCTGCTCACCGCCGCGCTGGTCAGCGCCGCCGGAGCGATCGGTTTCGTCGGGCTGGTGCTGCCGCACGCCGCCCGCGCCCTGACCGGCACCCTGCACGGGCGGCTGCTGCCGGTGGCGGCGCTGAGCGGCGCCGTCTTCCTGGTCTGGGTGGACACCCTGGCCAGGACCGTGCTGGCGCCGCAGGAGATCCCGGTCGGCGTGGTCACCTCGCTGATCGGCGTGCCCGCCTTCGTCCTCATCATGTACCGCACCCGGAGGCCCGCGTGACCGGCCGTGCCACCTGCCCGGCCGGCCGGCCGGCGCTCCGCGCGGAACGGGTCTCGCGGTCGGCGGGCGGGCGGCTCATCCTGGACGGCGTCACGCTCCAGGCGCGCGCCGCAAGCACGGTCGGGCTCATCGGGCCCAACGGCTCCGGCAAGTCGACCCTGCTGCGGCTGCTGGCAGGGCTGCTGGCGCCGTCCGCCGGCACCGTCACCGTGGACGGCTCCACCCCGGCCGAACTGGGCCGCCGCGAGACGGCCCGGCGGCTCGCCGTGGTCGGGCAGCACGCGGCGACCGACACCGACCTGACCGTCCGCGACGTGGTCGGGCTCGGGCGTGTGCCGCACCGCAGGGCCTGGGCGGCGCCGGGGCCCGCCGACCGGGAGGCGGTCCGGGCGGCCCTGGAGCGGACCGGGCTGACGCCCCTCGCCGGCCGGCTCTGGCACACGCTCTCCGGCGGGGAGCGGCAGCGGGCGCAGATCGCCCGGGCGCTGGCCCAGGAACCGCGCCACCTGCTGCTGGACGAGCCGACCAACCACCTGGACGTCCAGCACCAGCTGGAGTTGCTGTCGCTGGTGGCGGGGCTGCCCGTGACCTGCGTGGTGGCGTTGCACGACCTCAATCTCGCGGCGATGTTCTGCGAGGAGGTCGTGGTGTTGCGCGCGGGGCGCGCCGTGGCGTCCGGGTCTCCCCGGGAGGTGCTCACCGAGGGGCTGATCGAGGAGGTGTACGGGGTCCGGGCGGTCGTCGTGGCCGACGGCGGGGGCCCGCCGTTCGTACGCTTCCTCGCGCCGGGGGCACCTGGCGGGGGCCGCTGACCGGGCTCCCGCCCCGGCCGGGCGCGGGGGGCGCGTCCGGCCCGCCCCTGCCGGGCCTGAAGGGGCCGCGAGCGCCGGCCGGGCCGGGAGTGGCGCGGTCCGTCTCCGGGCACCGGTCCTCGACGGCCTCCTCCAGCGCCGTCCGGGGTGAGGCGGCCGGCCGGGCCGGGCGTCACGGCCGCCGGTACGGAATCGAACAGGATACGGACGGGTAAGCGTGTCTGCCCGGTCCGGCCGGGGCGGGCGTGTGAACTCTCGGGACGAGAGTCGCACCGACCGCCTGGGAGGACCACCGCGATGGACCGGATCGGACGGCGCTGGCCCGCGTACTCGGGGATCGTCCCCTGGGCCCTGCTGGTCCTGGGCATCGTGATGGACGTGGCCACCCCGAGGGAGGTCAGCGGGGGACCGCTGATCGTGCTGGCCTGTGTGGCGGCCGGGGTGATCATGTCGTTCCGGGCGACGCTCTGGCTGGTGCTGGTGGCGCTCGCCACCGAACTGGCCACGGGTGTCTGGGAATCCGGCACGGCCGGTACCCAGCAGATCGTCGACCTGGGGTACGTGGTCGTCGCCGGGGCCCTCGGGCTCGACCTGAACCGGCTGGTGATCCGCTACGGCCGCCGGATCTCGGCGGTCCGCACGGTCGCCGAGAGCGTCCAGCTCGCCCTGCTGCCCGATCCCCCGCTCCGGCTGGCCGGGTACGACATCGCCGCCTCCTACCGGGCGGCGCAGAGCGAGGCGAGGATCGGCGGCGACCTGTACGCCGTCCACGACAGTCCGTGGGGCCTGCGGGTCTTCATCGGGGACGTGCGGGGCAAGGGGATGGACGCCGTCAGCACCGTCGCCCTGCTGCTCGGCGCCTTCCGGGAGGCCGCCGAGGACCAGCCCACACTGGAGGCGCTCGGCGCGCGGCTGGACCGGCGCCTCGCCCACGAGGCGGCCCGGCTGGGCGAGGAACGGGAACTGGAGGGGTTCACCACGGCGGTCCTCGCCGAGTTCCCGCACGGCGGAGAGTCGGTCCGGCTGCTGAACTTCGGCCACCCGGGCCCGTACAGGGTGGCGGGGGGCCACGTACGGGCTCTCGACGCCGAGGTGCCGAACCTCCCTCTGGGGATGTCCGGCTTCGGCCAGGAGGTCTCCCCGCACCAGGAGGACTCCTTTCCGCCCGGGGCGAGCCTGCTCTTCGTCACCGACGGCGTGACGGAGGCGCGGAACCCGCAGGGCGTCTTCTTCGACCCGGCGCGGGGACTGGAGGGCATGTCGTGCTCCTCGGCGAAGGCGGCGGTCGCCGGACTCCTCACCCGGGTCGACGCCTGGACGGGCGGGGTCTCCACCGACGACCGCGCGGTCCTCGCGGTCGCCCACTGACCCCCGACCGCCTCACTTGCCCCCGCCATCCCGGATGGCCCCCTCGACCGCCGCGAGCCGGTCGGCGAGCAGCCCGAGGGCGGCGACGGCCCGGCCGAACTGGTCACCGTCCCCGCCGCCGACGGCCTGGTGGCGTACGTGGGCGGCACAGACCTGCTCCCAGCGCGCGGCCTGCTCCTCGGTCAGCCGGCCGCGCAACTGGGCGAGTCTGAGCAGATTGGCCTCGGCGCCGCCGGTGAGGGTCTGGGCCTCGGCCCGGTAGTGGTCGTCGATGAGCGCGGCGAGTTCGGCCTCGTCCATGACGGGCGAGACGCGCTCGGCGATCCGGTTCATGTTGCGGTACGAGCCCTGGAGGCGGAACGGCGGTTCGGTGCGGGTCTCGTCCGCCTGGGCGGCGGAGGCGATGTACGCGGCGTTGACCGCGAGGACCGTCTCGCGGGCGGTGAGCAGGTGGCGCAGGACGGCGGTGGCGCGCTCGCGCTCGGCGGGCGGGCAGGGCGTCGCGAGCGCGTCCGGGCGGGCCGAGGCGTCGCCCCGGGCGAAGCGGAGGAAGAGGTCCAGGTCGGCGCGGTCGCGGCCGGCCAGCGGGGCGAGGTCGGGGTGGGAGGTGAGGGCGTTCTCCACGAAGCTCTGCGCGAAGGCGTCCTCCTTGCCGGTGAGGACGTCGCCGAGGTTCCAGACGTCGGCCCGGTTGGCGAGCATGTCGGGGACGCGGAAGAGGCGCCCCGACTCGGTGTACGGGTTGCCGGTCATGCAGATGGCGAACCGCTTGCCGCGCAGGTCGTAGCTGCGGGCGCGGCCGTTCTGGACACCGTCCACGCGGCGCTGGGCGTCGCAGAGCGGGATGAACTTCTGGAGGAGTTCGGGCGAGAGGTGCTGGATGTCGTCGATGTGCAGCAGGGTGTTGCCGCCCGCCGCCAGCGCAAAGTTGATCTTCTCGATCTCCTGGCGGGCGGTGGCGTCGGGGGCCTC
Source organism: Streptomyces diastaticus subsp. diastaticus (assembly GCF_011170125.1). Classification (NCBI taxonomy): domain Bacteria; kingdom Bacillati; phylum Actinomycetota; class Actinomycetes; order Kitasatosporales; family Streptomycetaceae; genus Streptomyces; species Streptomyces diastaticus. The sequence goes on from NZ_BLLN01000005.1 coordinate 1,080,890, forward strand.
GGCCGGGTCGAGTGAGGTGACGCGGTGGCCGATGGCCGGCCCGTCGACACGGACCCGGAGCAGGCCGAGCCGGTCGGCGACGTATTCCATGAGGGTCGTCTTGCCGTAGCCGGGCGGGGAGAGCAGGAGCAGCAGGCCGCTGTGGTCGGTGCGGCGGGCGGCTCCGGCGGCGCCGAGCTGTTTGGCGAGGTTGTCGCCGATGAGGGGCAGGTAGACCTCGTCGATGAGGCGGTTGCGGACGAAGGAGGTGAGCACGCCGGTGCGGTGCTGGTCGAGGCGGAGCCGGTCGCGTTCGGCGGCGACGAGGGCGGCACGGCGGGCCTGGTAGGCACGGAAGCCGGGCAGGGTGCGGGTGGTGAAGTGCCGGGTGCGTGCGAGGAAGGTGTCGAGGCGCAGGGCGAGGGTGCGGCGGTGGATGCGCGGGTGGTCGCCGAGGAGTTCGCCGGCGGTGGCGGTGAGCGGCGCGTCCAGCTCGTACCGGACGAGGTCGGGGCAGAGTTCGATGGCGGCGGCCTCGGCGAGGTCGCCGGGTTCGGTGGTGTCGCCGCTGGCGGTGGTGGCGGCGGTGAGCCAGGCGGTGACGAGCTGGTGGGCGGCGGGCAGCGAGCCGGGGCCGAGGGCGGCGAGGTCCTCGTCGTAGGCGGGGCCGGCGGTGCGGCGGAACTTCTCCAGCAGGGCACGGGCGGCGCCGCCCGCGGCGAACCCCTCGCGCGCCTCGGCCAGTTCCTCGAAGAGGTAGGCGGCGGCCAGGCCGGTGTCGACGCCGTCGGTGCCGGGCGCACCGCTCGTGGCGAGGGCGTCGGCGAGTTCGGCGCGCAGCTCCTCCTCGGCGCCGGTCGGGCCGAACGCGGCGCGGGCGCGGGCCAGGGAACGGGCGCGGCGGGTGAGGCCGGACCGGGCGGCGGGCTCGGTGTGGTGGGCCCAGAAGAGCTGGGCGGCGGCGCGTTCGGCGGCGGGGAAGCGGAGCAGGCCGGCCCCTTGGTGGAGCGGCAGCAGGGCGCCGAGGATCTGTACGGTGTCGTGGTCGTGGACGCCGCGTTCGTACCCTTCCTCGGGCGCGGCCTCGGCGGCGGCGCGGACCAGTGCGGGCAGGTCGGCGGTGGCGAGGGCGTCGGCGCCGTGGGCGGTCAGCAGCCGGGCGGCGAGATGTTCGGCGCGGTAGACCTCGGCGGACTCCGAGGGGAGGGTCTGCTCCCAGTAGGGGCGGGTGGCGGCGAAGCCGGGGTCGGTGACGGGGCTGCGGTAGTCGGTGCCGCTGAGGGCGAAGGCGAGAGTGTCGCCGTCCGGGACGAGGGTGAGTTCCGCGGGGCGGGGGGTGACGGCGAAGCGGTGGCGTCCCAGGCGTACGGTGCGGCCGCCGTCGGCGTAGAGGTCGGCGCGGTCGCGCAGGGCACGGGCGGCCTCCTGGCGGGCGGCCTTGAGCCGGCCGGCGATTTCCTCCGCGCGGACCGGGTCGTCCGCCTCGCGCAGCGCCTCGATGGTGCGGGTGACCTTGGCCGCCATCGGGTCGGTGGCGAGGAAGGCGGTGACCGCTTCCTGGTCGTGGAGGGCGGCCAGGCGCCGGGTGAGGGAGGCGAGGACCCGGTCGGCGGAGTCGGCGAGCCGCTGGGCGTGGCGGGCGCGGGCGTCGGCGAGGGTCTGGCCGCGGGTGGTGAACGCCTCGTGGATCTCCTCGCGGCGCGTGGCGAGGGCGTCGAGGAAGGTGTCCTGTTCGGCGAAGCGGCTCTCCAGGTCCTCGACGCGCAGCAGCAGTCCGGCGAGTTGTCCGGCGCAGCTCTCGGGGGTGTCGGCGGCGGCCAGCGCCGCGGTGGTGGCCTGGGCGAGCAGGGCGAGTTCGGCGCCGAACTCGGCGCGGCCCTCGGTCTCGGCCAGCGCGCGGCGGCGGGCCGCGAGGGTGGCGCGGGCGCGGTTGACGGCGCCGAGGACCTCGGCGACGGACTCCAGGACGCCGGTGCGGACGGTGGCGTCGGAGATGTCGATGCCCGCGACGACCTCGGAGACGGTGGTGAGCCGCTCGGTGTGCTCGTCCAGGGCGCGGGCCAGCGGCGCGGCCTCCGCGGCGGTGGCCAGGGCCTCGGCCTCCTCGGTGAGGCGGGCCGCGTCCTGGTGGTGGGCGGCGAAGGCGTCGGGGCGGGCGAGGTGGCTGACGGCGCGGCGGGCGGCCGCCGCCGTCTCCTCGCCGAGATCGGCGGCGAGCCGGTCGGCGCGCTCGGGGTCGGCGTACCGCAGGTCCTTGGTGGCGAGGATGCGGCCGTGGGCGCGGCGCAGCGCGGTGAGGGAGGCGACCCAGCCGTCGGCGGACTTCGGCGCCTCGCCCCGGACGCGTCGGACCAGGGCGGTGGCCTCCTCGGCGGCTTCGTCGAGGGCCTGCGCGGCCTGTCGGGTGAGGTCGGTGACGTGCTGGAACTCGTCGATGATCTGCCCGGCGGTCTCCCTCACGCGCGCCAGCGGCTCGTGCAGCGCGCCGAGTTCGGGGTCGCCGAGCCAGGGGTGCCGGTCGAGGACGGCGGCGCAGTCGTCGCGCAGCGCGCGGTAGACGGCGGTGGTGGGCGCGGTGGCGCCGCGCGCCGTCCGGGCCAGCGAGAGGCAGGCGCCGAGGGCCCGTACGAGGTCGGGGTTGCCGACCCGGGCGAGCGGCCCGTTCCCCCCGTAGGCGTCGGCCCGGGTGTCGGCGACGTAGGGGGTGCGCCAGAGCTGGACGGGGTGGACGCGGGTGGGTTCGCCGCCGTCGTCGGCGCGGAGCACGGCGAGGGTGCCGTCCTCGTGCCGGGCCCAGCCGGTGCAGCGCAGCGGGGCGGCCAGTTCCTTGCGGAGCATGTTGTAGGAGAGCAGCAGCCCGGGGGCGAGGCCGTGGGCGTGGTACGCGTACAGCACGTCCTCGCCGAGCGGGGAGCGCAGTTCCCGGTCGAACTCCAGGGCGGTGGCGGGCCGGTCCTCGAAGCTCTTGCCGGTGCCGTCGGCGAGGAGGACGCCGCCGGGGTGGACGACTCCCTGGTCGTCGGGGAGGCGGCGGAAGGCCCCGTCGGGGGCGTCGAGCCGGTGCACGGCGCCGGTCGGGGTGTGGACGACGAGGTGGCGCCACTCCTCCTCCTTGTACGGGCGCACCCGCAGCAGGACGAGGGGGCCGACGCGGGCGTGGGCGAGGTCGGCGTCGGCCAGCGACTGGAGGGGCTCGGCGACCGGCTCCTGGTGGGCGGGGGCCGGGTCGTCCCCGGTGGTGACGGTGAGGTGGCCGCCGACGGTGGAGACGCCGACGCCCTCGGCGACGGCGACGTGCGGGCGGCGGCCGAGGACGTGGTCGTCGCGGGTGGCCTCGGTCCATGCGACGCCCGGCGCCCCTCCGGGGGCGGGTGCCCGGGCGTCGCGCTCGCCTCGGGCGTCGAGGAAGGCGACGGAGCCGTCGGCGGCGACCGACCAGCGCAGCACTCGCAGGTCCGCGACGCGCTCGCCGGTCCGGAAGACGGCGAGCAGTTTCTGCCCGGCCCGCCGCAGGCGCAGCAGCCGGGCCCGGCGGTAGTAGCGGTGCAGCGCCGCGAACTCGGTGCGGAACGCCGGGTCGTCGAGCAGTCCCGGCACCGCGTCCTCGGGCAGTGGCGAGCCGTCGCGGGCGTGCAGCGAGAACACGTCGCCCACCGCCGGGCCGCCGCCGGCCGTCACGGTGTCGGGCAGGTCCCGTACGCCGAACAGCAGGGCGTCGCCGAGCGCGGCGAGGTCGGCGGCGCGGGCCGGGTGGGCGGTGCGCAGGGTGAGGGTGCCGGTGGCGGCCGGGGCCGTCGACCCGAACGCCTCGGTACGCCGGGCGTCCAGCGCCTCGGCCCTGAGGGCCAGTTCGCCCGCCTGGGCGGCGAGCCGGTCCCGCAGCACGTCGTAGGCGGCACCGTCGAGCCCGGGCCCGGCGGCGGTGCCGTCGGCCGGGTCGGCTGCCGGGTCGCGGGGCTGCGGTGCGGTGGGCGAGGTGGTCATCTGCTGGGAACTCCTTGGGCTGTGCCCGGCGGGCGGGTCCTGCGTCCCTGGCGGGGCTGTCGCGGTGGTCTGCGTGGCCGCCCGCCGGGTCCGGCCCTGACGCCGGGCGGGGCGTTGTCGGACGGGCGCCGGGCCGGCAGGGCCCTTCTCCGGCGCCCGGACCGTCGGGTGGGTACCGGTCGATCGGCGGGCCGGGGCTCGTGGCCTGCGGGACGCACGACGACGGCCCCCGGAGGGGAGCCGACCGGGTGGTCGGCCACCCGGTCGGCTCCCCCTTCTCCCCCGTTTCCCCCGTCCCCCCGTGGGTCGGAGGCCGGTCCGGGCCGTAGCTGCCGCCCCCTGTGCCGGCAGCTACGCCCCCGGACCGGCGCTCCGGTCGGGTGCGGGGCTCCCCCTGGGCCCCGCGGGCCGGCGTCCGGCTCCGGACCGACCCCCCGGTGGTCGGCCGGGCGGGGGTCCGGCGGTGCCGGAGCCGTGGTCGGTGGCGGCGGGTCAGCCCGCCGTGCCGTCCTGGCCGTTGCGGGCCGCACCGGCCGGGGCGGGCGCCGCCTCGGCGGTGAGCAGCCCGGCCTCGCGGGCCCGGTCGAGGAGTTCGCCGGCCCGGTCGGCCGGCAGGCCCTCCTTGGCGAGGCGGCCCAGCAGCGCCGAGGCGCTGAGGTCGCGCAGGCCGCCGCTGGTGACCGAGGACAGCACGCCGGTCAGGTCGCCGGTGAAGGAGCTGGTGCCGTCGAGCCAGTCGGCGCCGAGCCGCTGGGCGGTGGCGGAGTTGCCGACGAAGGCGTCCAGGCCCTTGCCGAAGGAGACCGCGCCGACGATCCGGTCGAAGAAGGCCGACTCGCCGCCGACGATGTTGATGTCGGCGCTCTCCAGGCCGGTGGCGAGCACGGTGGCCTGCGCCTCGGCGACCTCCTTCTGAGCCTGGAGCCCGGCGAGCCGGATCTCCTTCTCGGCGGCGAGCCGCAGCCGGTACTCCTCGTGGCCCCGCGAGGCCTCGTCCAGGGCTGCCATGGCGGCGGCCTTCTCCGTCAGTCCGGCGGCCTCCGCCTTCAGCTTCTCGCCGACGGCGGCGGCGTCCGCGCCGGCCTGGGCCGTGGTGCCCTCGGCGCGGGCCAGAGCCTTGGCTCGCTCGCCCTCGGCCTCGGCGCGCAGCCGCGCTTCGGTCGCCTGGGCCTCGGCGAGGCCGGTCTTCTCCACCGCGCCGGCCTCCTTCTCCTGGACCTGGACGCGGGCCAGGCCCTCGGCGGCCTGCTCGGCCTGGATGCCCTCGGCGAGCTTCATCTTGGCCTGCGCGTCGAGCCCGGCGGCCTTGACCCGGGCCTCGGCGAGGGTCAGCTCCTCGTTGGCCCGGTGCACGGCGGCCTGTTCGGCGGCCTCGGCGGCCTTGATGTCCTTCACCAGCTGCTCCTGGGCGATAGCCTCGGCGGCGATGACCAGGGCCTGCCGGTCGCGCTCGGCCTCCTCGACGGCGCGCAGCCGCTTGATGGACTCCTCCTGCTCGGCGACGGTCCGGTCGACGGCGACGCGTTCGCGGATGACCTCGGCGATGTCGCGGCGCTCTGCCTCGACCTCCTTGTCGGCGGCGATCCGGGTCAGTTCGGTCTCCCGGTCGCGGGCGATGACCTCCAGCAGACGGTCCTTCTCGATCCGCTCGGACTCCACCGCGATGACGCGCTCGCGGTTCTTCTGGGCCACGGCGATCTCGCGGGCCTGGTTCTCGCGCTGCACGCCGAGGTTCTCCTCGGTGTGCAGGAAGGCGGTCTGGGCACGCAGCCGCTCCTCCTCGGTGACCCGGGCGATCTCGGCCTCCTCGCGGGCCCGCAGGGTCTCGATCTCGCGGCGCTGCTTGATCTCGGCGTCCGAGCGGCGCCGTTCCAGTTCCAGGATGGCCTCGCGGGCGTCGACGTCCTGGCGGGTGATCTCCTTCTCCTCGTGCCGCTGGAACTCGTTGGTGCGGACGTGCTCGGCGGCGGTCAGTTCGGTGATCTTGCGGATGCCCTGGGCGTCGAGGATGTTCTGCGCGTCGAGCTGGGCGAGCGGCGTCTGCTCGACGTAGTCGATCGCCGCGTCCTCCAGGCTGTAGCCGTTGAGGTCGGTGCCGATGACGGCGATGATGCGGTCGCGGAACTCCTCGCGCTGGGTGTAGAGGTCGGTGAAGTCGAGCTGCTTGCCGACGGTCTTGAGGGCCTCGGAGAACTTCGCGTTGAAGAACTCCTGGAGCGCCCCGGCGTCGCTGGCCCGGGCGGTCCCGATGGACTGGGCCACCCGGATGACGTCCTCGACGGTCTTGTTGACGCGCAGGAAGAACTGGATGCGGATGTCCGCGCGGATGTTGTCGCGGCAGATCAGCCCCTCCCGGCCGGTGCGGGAGATCTCCAGGGTCTTCACCGAGATGTCGAGCGTCTCGGCCTTGTGCAGCACGGGCAGGACTACCTGCCCGGTGAAGGTCACGTCGACCGAGCGGACCTTGGAGACGATCAGCGCCTTGCCCTGTTCGACCTTGCGGAACAGGCGGGTCACGGTCAGCAGCAGGGCGATCAGGATCAGCAGGACGACGACGCCTGCGGCGCCGACCCCCCAGGTGATGGCATTCACGAGCGGCCTCACGGGGTCATGGGGACGTGCGTCGGCACGTCCGGGCGGGTACGGGTGGCCGTGCCCGCCGGATGGGCGGTGTGCGGTGCCGGGTCCGGCCCGGCGCGGGGCGGGGCGTCCGGCGAAGTCCTGTGCGTGTCCACGGTGTCCGGTACGGGTTCCGGACGTGCCGGGCGCCGTGGGCGGCGGACAGGGCTTCAGGTGCGCCCCGGGCCCGCGGGGACGCGGCGGTCCACCGGCGCCGCCGCCGGAGCGGGGGCCGGGTCGCGTACGCGGGGCCCGGATCAGGTGACGCGGGTGGTGCTGCGGTGCTGTCGTACGGGCGGTGTCGGTCGGTCAGGGGCGGATGCGCGGGTCGAGTGCGGCGTCGAAGGGCGCCACCCAGAAGAACTCTCCGGCCACGTCGTAGGCGTAGAGGAGTCCGGTCCGGCCCGAGCTGAGGGCCGGGTCGGGGTCGCTGGCGCGGACCTGGACGATGGCCGTGGAGCCGTCCTCGGCGACCACCTCGGCCTGTCCGAACCTGCCGTCCACCCGCCCGGTGCGGATGGTGCAGGTGGAGCCGACGAAGTCGAGCCGGGACGGCCCGGGTTCGTCGGGGAAGAGTGCCCGCAGGGGCCGCAGCAGCAGCCTGGTCAGCCCCCAGGCCGCCAGCAGGGCGGCCACGAGGACGAGGAGGACCAGCACGGCGTGGGACATGCCCGCCGTGTCGGTGCGTCCCACCAGGACCCCGCCGGTGAGGCTGGCGAGCCAGCCGGTGGTGACGTAGACGGAGACCGCCACGGTCACCGGGACCCCGCCCAGACCGACCGGGCCGAGATCGGCGTCGGCGTCGAAGCCGTCGGCGTCGGTGACGCCGATCAGCACGAGGACCCAGAAGACCAGGACGACGGCGAGGGCGGCGGTGAGGACCACGGTGGGGAAACGGCTGATCGTGTCGATGAACTCGCTCATGCCGTCTCCCCCTCCGTGCCCGCGGCGGTGCGCCTCGCACCCCGCTCCCCCCGGTGGACGTCCGCCACGGGACCTCACGGTCCCGGGCGGGACGTCCCGGCGGCACCGCGGAGGTTTCCGCGGTGCGGCACCGGGACGCTCTCCCCGTTTCCACCGAGAGCATCCTGACAGGCCGTCCGGCACACCCGCATTGCCGTGTTCCGGCAATCTTGATGCATCCTTAATGCCGGATGCGGCCACCCCGGGGGCTCCCGCGAGGTCGCATCCATGGCGTTAAGAAGGCGCTAACAACCCGCCAAGAAGGAGAGGGAACCCTTGACGACCGAGCAGCAGGTGGAGGACTGGGTGTCCGGGTATGACCGGATACTCGCGGAGGTGGGCGAGACCGGGCGGCGGCTCACCCGGGAGGAGATACACGACCGCAGGACGCTCGGTGAGCGGGCCGCCGATGCCGGGATACCGCTGCGCACCCTCGTCGGCCGCCATCTCGCCGTGACCAGGGAACACTGGCCGGCCTCCGCCAGTACCCCGGCGGCGGTGGACGGGGTGCTGGCGGCGGTGGAGCAGTCCGTGGACGCCTTCGCCTCGGGGTACGAGCGGGCGCAGCGGATGGCGGTGCGCCAGGAGGAGGCGGCCCGCCGCGAGTTCATCGACGACCTGCTGTACGGGCGCAGCGACCTCGGGCGGATCGCGGAGCGGGCGGAACGGTTCGGGCTGCTGCTGTCGCACGCCCACGCGGTGGCGGTCGCGGTGGGCCCGGAACCGTACGACGAGACGGACCCGGTGCCGCAGCTGGTGGAGCGGGCGCTGACCGGCCGGTTCGGGGAGCGGTCGATCCTGGTGACCACCAAGGACGGGCGGCTGATCTGCGTCGCCCCCGCCGACCAGGACGAGGTGCTGCTGTACTTCGCCAAGCAGGCGCACGCGGCCACCGACGGCGGCCAGGTCGCGGTGGGCCGCCCGCACCCGGGGGCGGGCGGGGTGGTGCAGTCCTACGAGGAGGCGCTGAACGCGCTGGACCTGGCGGAGCGGCTGGGACTGGACGAGCCGGTGGTGCGCTCGGCGGACCTGCTGGTCTACCCGGTGCTGACCCGGGACCGGCAGGCCATCGCCGACCTGGTGACCAGCGTGCTGGGGCCGCTGACCCAGGCGCGGGGCGGTGCGGAACCGCTGCTGGACACGCTGATCGCCTACTTCGACGCCGGCTGCGTGGCGGCCCAGGCCGCCCGGGACCTCAGTCTGAGCGTGCGCGCGCTGACCTACCGCCTCGCCCGCATCCACCGTATGACGGGCCACAACCCCGCGGACCCCCTGCATCGTTACACCCTTCAGACAGCCGTGCTCGGGGCCCGCCTGGCAGGCTGGCCCGGGGCCCCGCTGTAAGGGGCCGCTCCGCCGTGCTGGAGGGTGGAGCCCCCGGCCATGACCACCCGGGGAGTTCACGACGGACGCACACGGGGGTGCGCGAGGGATGACGGCGTACGACGGTTCCGCCGCGCCGGGCGGCGCGAAGGCGGCGAAGACGGCGCGGAGGCGGCGGCCGGGGAGGTTCGGCGCGGCGGTGTCGGTGCTGCTGGCCGCGGTGCTGCTCTTCCCCGGGCTGGTGCCCAACGCGCGGTTCCGCGCGGGGAGTCTGGTGGAGACCTTCCTGCCGTGGCTCGGTGTCCTCGCCGCGCTGCTGCTGGTCGTGGGGCTCGCGCGGCGCTCGCCGCTCGCGGTCGGCGCGGCGCTGCTGCCGGTCGCCGCGTGGCTGCTGCTCTTCGCCCCGGCGGCGACGGGCGGGGCCTCCGGTGACGGCGCGCGGCTGTCGGTGGTGCAGCACAACGTGAGCGACGAGAACCCCGACCCGGTCGGCACCGCGCGGGCGCTGGCCGCGCCGGCTCCGGACCTGATCGCGGTGGAGGAGCTGACCGAGGAGGCGGCGCCGTCCTACCGCCGGGCGCTGCGCGAGGCGTACCCGCACCACGTGGCGTACGGGACGGTCGCCCTCTGGTCGCGGCACCCGCTGCTCTCCGACGAACCGGTGGACCTGCGCCCCTCCGGGGTGGGCGACCAGTGGCGGCGCGGGCTGCGCACGGTGGTGCGCACGCCCCACGGGGACATCGCGGTGTACGTGGTGCACCTGCCGTCGCTGCGGATCACCGCCGAGGGGATGCGCACCCAGCGCCGCGACGAGAGCGCGCGGCTGCTCGGCCGGCGGCTGGAGCGGGAGCGGGCCGGGCGGGTGCTCGTCGTCGGGGACCTCAACGGAACCCTCGACGACCGCGGCCTCGCACCCGTCACCCGGCGGCTGGGGCGCCCGCAGGGGCATTTCGCCTTCAGCTGGCCGGAACGGTTCCCGGTGGCCCGGATCGATCACGTGCTCGGGCGGTCGGCGGCCGTCGTGGACGTGCGCACACTGCCCGCGACCGGAAGCGACCACCTGCCCGTGCTGGCCCGGGTGGACCCGCGCGGGGGCTGAGCCCGTCCCCCTCCGGGCGGGCCGGGTGGGTTCCCGGCCGGGCTGGTCCCCGGTTCGGCCGCCGGTGCCGGTACCGGTCACGAACGCTCTCCTCGCCCCCTGGCCCGGCTGAGGGCGCGGCCCCGGACATGGGGACTTCGGCCCGGCACGTCGGGGCCTGCTCGGCACGGAACCACCCGGTCCCGGCTGAAGGGGCGCTCGGTGTCCGTCGGGCCCGCCGGTGGCACCCGCCCCGGACGCGGGCGGGTGCGGTACGAAGGGAGGGTGACTTCGTACTCGGTGGGTTCCGGTTCCTTCGTCGAGGAGATCGGACGGCGGCCCGTGGTGGTGGACGGGGGGCTGTCCGAGCAGTTGGCGGCGCGGGGGCACGACCTGTCCGACGCCCTGTGGTCGGCTCGGCTGCTCGCGGACGCGCCCGGGGAGGTGGTGGCGGCGCACCGGGCGTACTACGCGGCGGGGGCCGAGGTGGCGATCACCGCGAGCTATCAGGCGACCTTCGAGGGCTTCGCACGGCGCGGCACCGGACGCGCGGCCACCGTCCGCCTGCTCACCGCCAGTGTCGAGCTGGCCCGGCGGGCGGCGGCCGAGGCGCGGGCGTACGACGGCGTGAGCGGCCCGCTCTGGGTGGCGGCCTCGGCGGGGCCGTACGGGGCGATGCTCGCCGACGGCTCCGAGTACCGGGGCCGGTACGGGCTGAGCGTCGCGGAGTTGGAGCGCTTCCACCGGCCGCGCCTGGAGGTGCTGGCCGCGGCGGGGCCCGACGTACTCGCCCTGGAGACGGTGCCCGACGCGGACGAGGGGCGCGCCCTGCTGCGGGCGGCCCGGGGACTCGGCGTCCCCGCCTGGCTCTCGTACTCGGTGGTGGGCGACCGCACCCGCGCGGGTGACCGCCTCGCGGACGCCTTCGCGCCGGCCGCCGACGCCCCGGAGGTGGTCGCGGTCGGCGTCAACTGCTGCGATCCGCGCGACGTGGAGCCCGCGGTCCGGCTCGCCGCCCGCGTCACGGGCAAGCCGGTGGTGGCCTACCCGAACAGCGGCGAACGCTGGGACCCCGCCGCCCGCGACTGGCGCGGCCCCGCCCAGCCTCTCGCCGGCCTGGCCGAGCGGTGGGTGGCGGCCGGGGCCCGACTGGTCGGCGGCTGCTGCCGGGTCGGCACGGAGAGCGTGCGGGAGTTGGCTTCGGCGGTACGGCGACAGCACGGGCGGCGCCCGTGGTGGTGCGGTCCGGCCGCGGGTGCCGATTCGTCCAAGACCGCGCGCCCCCGCCCTCCTACCCTCGCCCCATGAGCACTCAGACATCCGGCCGGGTCCGTTTCGACGCGCTCGGTATCGCCACCACCGACCTGACCGCCTCGCTCGCCTTCTACCGGAGGCTCGGGCTGGAGTTCCCCGAGGCCGCCGAGCAGGCGCCGCACGTCGAGGCCGTGCTGCCCGGCGGCATCCGCCTCATGTGGGACGCGGTGCCCAAGGAGCAGGCCACGCCCGGGGGCGGCGGCCCGCAACTCGCCTTCCGCTGCGCCTCCCCGGCGGGGGTCGACGCCCTCTACGCCGAGCTGACCGGGGCCGGCCACCAGGGCACCACCCCGCCCTGGGACGCCGTCTGGGGGCAGCGGTACGCGGTGGTCGCCGACCCGGACGGCAACGGGGTGGACCTCTTCGCGCCGCTGGACCCCGCCCCCGGCGCCGGCGGCTGACCTCAGCCGCCGAGCAGGGCGCCGGGGGTCAGCCCGGTCAGCGCGCGCACCTCGCGGCTGAGGTGCGGCTGGTCGGCGTACCCGGCGCGATGGGCCACCTCGGCGACGGGCAGGCCGGCGGCGGCCAGTTCCCGGGCCCGGCCCAGGCGCAGGATGCGGCCGAGGGTCTTGGGGCCGTAGCCGAAGGCGTCGCGGGAGAGCTGGTGGAGGCGGCGGGGACCTACGCCGAGGTTCTTCGCCGCCCCGGCGACGGGGGTGCCGGCGGCGAGCAGGGTCACGAGCTGGGACAGGCGCGGGTCCGGCGCCGGGCGCTCGGCCGCGCGGCGCGCGGCCCAGGCGTCGAGGGCACGGCCGGGCGCCGGGGCCGCCTCCAGGTGTCCGGCCAGCGCGCGGACCTGGGAGGCGGGCCACAGGTCGGCCAGCTCCACCCGCCGGTCGCGCACTTCGAACGGGGCGACGCCGAGCAGGGCCGGAGCGACGCCTGGGGCGAACCGGACGGCGGCGTACCGGGTGCCGGGGACATCGGTGGCCGGGTGCGGGCCGGTGTCGGGCCCGGCGACGGTGAGCCGCCCGGGACCACCGTCCGGCGGGCGGGTCCAGAGCAGGTCCATGCAGCCGTCGGGCAGCACCGGCCGCACGGGCCCGGAGGGCAGGGTGCGCGACCACAGCACCGCTCCCGGGAGGCCGGCGGGCCGCTCCCGGTACGCGCCGGGGCCGACGACCTCGGGCTCGACGGGCTCGCCGGGGCGCACGGGGTCAGCGGTCACGGTCGCCGAAGCGGTCGCCCGGGGGGTACGCCGGCTCCGGCGGGCCGGAGGGGCGCGGGGCGGGGGTGCCGTTGTGGGGGGACCCGGTGCGGTCCGGCCCGGTCCCCGCGGGCCGGTCCGGGGCCGGGGTCTCCTCCGCGGCGCCGCCCCGGCGGGTCTGCCCGCGCAGGCGGCCGGTGACGTCCTCGGGCGGCAGGAACCTGGACCAGCGTTCGGGGAACTCGGAGGGCGGCACGTCCGGGTCGTCCGGGTCGTCCGGCCCGGCCCGGCCGGCGGCGGTCCGGGCGGCGGCCGCGCGCTCCTCGCGTGCGGCGGCGGTGGCCACCGAGGGCCAGACATGGTCGATGGCGGCGTTGACGGCCGCGCCGACCAGCACCGCGAAGGCCGAGACGCCGATCCACAGCAGCACGGCGACGGGCGCGGCCAGCGAACCGTAGATGGTGGGGCCCTCGACGGTGTTGGTCAGGTAGATCCGCAGCAGGAAGCTGCCGAGGACCCACATGCCGAGCGCGACCAGCGCGCCCGGGGTGTCCTCGATCCAGGGGGCGCGGACCGGGACCGAGACGTGGTAGAGCGTGGTCAGGAAGATCACCGAGAGGACCAGGATGACCGGCCAGTAGAGCAGCTGGATCAGGTTCTCGCCCCAGGGCACCATGGAGACGAGGGTGTCCGGGCCGATCACCATGAGCGGCAGCACCACCGAGCCCATCAGCAGGGCGACGATGAAGAGGCCGAAGGCCAGCAGCCGCGTCTTGACGATGCCGCGCACGCCGTCCAGCCCGTACATGACGGTGATGGTGTCGATGAAGACGTTGACCGCGCGCGAGCCGGACCACAGAGCCAGCAGGAAGCCGATGGAGATCAGGTCGGGGCTGCCCCCTTTGGTGACGTCGTGCAGGATCGGCTGTGCGATCTCGCGGACGCCCTGGTCGGAGAGGACCGCGCGGGACGCCTCCAGGATGTTCTGCTCCACGCTGGCGATGGTGTCGGCGCCGGTCCAGCTGTCGACATAGCCGAGCAGGCCGACCAGGCTGAGCAGCAGCGGCGGCACGGAGAGCAGCGTGAAGAACGCGGCCTCCGCGGCCAGCCCGAGGATGCGGTACTCCATGCAGGAGTTGACGGCGTCCTTCAGCAGCAGCCAGGCGGTTCTCCGTTTCGACACGTTGCGGTAGTGCGCACGAACCCGTCGAAGTCGGCCGGAGGGCCGCTCGGGTGTTTCCTTTGCCTGGTCCACCTCTTTACCGTAGCGGCATGGCAGCCAGCACCCACACCGTGACCAATCAGCCTCCGCCCCTGGTCGGGTATGACGTCTACACGGCGGACCGGGCGCTCACCGAGGGCGTGGAACGCCATCTGGACCCGGCGCTGCTCGACGAGGCGCACACGGAACTCTCCGAACTCGGGCGTGCCGCCGGTTCCGCGCAGGCCCAGGAGTGGGGCGTCCTCGCCAACGGGAACAGCCCGGTGCTGCGCACCCACGACCGGTACGGCCACCGCGTCGACGAGGTCGACTTCCACCCCGCCTGGGACCGGCTGCTGGGCCATGCCGTGTCGGCGGGACTCACCGCCGCGTGGTCGCGGCCCGGCGGGCACCTGCGGCGCGCGGCCGGGTTCCTGGTGTGGACGCAGGCGGAGGCGGGGCACGGCTGCCCGCTGTCGATGACGCACGCGGCGGTCCCCGCGCTGCGCCGCGAACCGGAACTGGCCGCCTTCTGGGAACCGCTGCTCACCTCGCGGACGTACGACCCGGGGCTGCGGCCCGCCGCCGAGAAGGCCGGCGCGCTGTTCGGGATGGGGATGACCGAGAAGCAGGGCGGCAGCGACGTCCGGGCCAACACCACCCGCGCCGAACCGCTCGCCGAGGCCGGCACGTACCTGCTGACGGGGCACAAGTGGTTCTGCTCGGCGCCGATGTCCGACGGTTTCCTGGTGCTCGCCCAGGCCCCCGAGGGGCTCTCCTGCTTCCTGGTGCCCCGGGTGCTGGAGGACGGGGGCCGCAACCCCTTCGCCATCCAGCGGCTCAAGGACAAGCTGGGCAACCGGTCCAACGCCTCCGGCGAGGTCGAGTTCGACGGGACCTGGGCGCGGCGGGTCGGTGACGAGGGGCGCGGGGTGCGCACCATCATCGACATGGTCGCCGCGACCCGCCTGGACTGCGTCCTCGGCAGCGCGGCGACGATGCGGCAGGCGACCGCGCAGGCGCTGCACCACGCGGCCCACCGCTCGGCCTTCGGCGGACTGCTGGCCGACAAGCCGCTGATGCGCAACGTCCTCGCCGACCTCGCGGTGGAGTCGGAGGCCGCGACCACACTGGCGCTGCGGCTGGCCGCCGCGTACGACGACGGAAGCGAGGCCGAGCAGGCGTTTCTGCGGATCGCGGTGCCGGTCGCCAAGTACTGGGTGACCAAGCGGTGCACCGCGGTGGCCGCCGAGGCGCTGGAGTGCCTGGGCGGCAACGGCTACGTGGAGGAGTCGGGCATGCCCCGGCTGCTGCGGGAGTCCCCGCTCAACTCCCTCTGGGAGGGGTCGGGCAACGTGCAGGCCCTCGACGTGCTGCGCGCGATGGGCCGCGAGCCCGCCGCGCTCGACGCCTTCCTCTCCGAGGTGGGGCCGGCACGCGGCGCCGACCACCGGCTCGACGGGGCGGTCAAGCAGCTCCTGACCGAGCTGGCCGACCTCGACGGGATCGAGGGGCGGGCCCGGCGGCTGGTCGAGCGGATGGCGCTGGTGCTCCAGGGCTCGCTGCTCGTGCGCTTCGCGCCGCCGGAGGTCGCCGACGCCTTCTGCGCCTCCCGCCTGGGCGGCGACTGGGGCCACGCCTTCGGCACCCTGCCCCACACGCTCGATCTGGGCGCCGTGGTCGAACGGGCGACGCCGCGGCTGTGAGCCGGCGCCTCGGGTGCCCGGCCGGGGCGGCGGGCACTCAGGGGCGCAGGACGATCTTCCCCACGTGGCGCCTGCGGGCCAGCTCCTCCTGGGCCTCGGCGGCCTGGTCGAGCGGGAAGGCCGCGGCCACCAGCGGACGGACGTCGCCGCGGCGGGCCAGCTCCATGAGCAGGGCGAAGTGGGCGGGCGTGTGCATGGCCGAGCCGATGACCTGCGCGTTGTGCAGGTAGAGACGGCGTACGTCGAAGGCCACCTCGTACCCGGCGAGCGCGCCCGCGACCACCCAGCGGCCCCCTTCCCGCAGCAGCGGCAGCCCGTCCCCCAACAGCTCGCCGGCCACCACGTCGAGACCGACGTCGATGCCGTCCGGGGCGGCGGCGCGCACCTGCTCGATCACGTCCCCCGCCCGGTCGGCCACGTGGTGCGCGCCCGCTTCACGCACCGCCTCGGTCTTGCCGCCGCTGCTGACGGCGACCACCCGGGCGCCGCGCGCGCGGGCGGTCTGCACGAGGGCGATGCCCACCCCTCCGGACGCCCCGGAGACCAGAACGGTCTCCCCCTTCCGCAGCCGGCCTCGCTCGATCATGCCGAGCGCGGTGCCGTAGGCGGTCGGCAGCGTCGCGAGCTGCTCGTCGGTGAGCGGGGAGTCCGTCATGTCGTGCACCTGCTCCGCCGGCGCCGTGACGTACTCGGCGTAGCCGCCGTCGCGTTCGCTGCCCATCAGGCCGACCGGGTTCGCGTCCGGCCCCGGGCCGTCGTAGAGCGCGGGGTCGATCACCACCCGGCGCCCCACGAGACCGGCGTCGACGCCCGGGCCGACCGCCGCGACGCGGCCGGCCACGTCGGCGCCCTGGATACGGGGGAAGGCGAGCGGGCCGCGCCACCCCGACCGGGCCGCCGGGTCCCCGGGGCGGCCGTACGCCCCCTCGCGGGTCCACAGGTCGGTGTTGTTCAGGGCGACCGCGGCCACCTCGACCAGGACGTCCCCGGCCGCCGGGACCGGTACGGGCACCTCGGCCCGTTCGAGGACCTCCGGCCCCCCGTGCCCGGTGATCCGTACCGCTCGCATGGACTCGGGCAGAGCCATGGCCATGACCTCCTCGCAGGTATACTGATCGGTGAACTTCCCCCACCGTACACCGATCAGTGAAGGAGGCGAGGTGGACGCGACGGAGACCCGGCCCCTGACCGCGGCCGGACGGCGCATCGCCGACGCGGCCGAGGAACTGTTCTACGAGCGGGGGATCACCGGCGTCGGCGTCGACCTGATCGCCGAGCACTCAGGCGTGACCAAGCGGACCCTGTACAACCAGTTCGGCTCGAAGGACCACCTGGTCGCGGTCTACCTGACCGAACGCGACCGGCGCTGGCGCTCCCTCGTCCAGGCCACGGTGGACGCCTCCGCCACCCCGCGCGATGCCGTCCTCGCCCCCTTCGAGGCCCTGGCCACCTGGAGCGCGACGAACACCCGCGGCTGCGCCTTCATCAACGCCCTCGCCGAACTCCCCGACCCCGCGCACCCGGCCCACCACATCGCCACCGCCCAGAAACTCTGGCTCCTCGACCTCTTCGAAACCCTGGCCGCCGCCGCGGACTGCCCCGCCCCCACTTCCCTGGCCCGTCAGCTCCTCCTCCTCCACGAGGGCGCCCTCGCCACCCAGCCCCTCCGCCTCGACACCCTCACCGAGGCCACGGCCTTGGCCCGCAGCCTGATCATCTCCGCCACCCCACACTGACCGGCACCCGGAAGGACCGGACGATGCGGCAGACCGAACCACCCCGGACCCGGCCAGGACATCACCCAACGCGCCCACGACCCCTGGGACCGCCCCCACCTCACCCTGGACACCGCAGGCAAGCCACCGGAACACACCATCACGGAACTCACCGACACCCTCGGCATCACCCCCTGACTCGCCCCGCCCGCATTCCCCGGAGCACGGGCGGACCACTGGCAGAGCCCTCGGTGGCGGACCACTCGCGGAACACCGAAGGACGACTCAAGCCCACCAGAATCAGCCCGTCCGGCGTTTGAGGACACCCCATCCCAGCCGTCCACAGCCCGAGGACACCCCCAAGCCCGTCCGGCGCCTGAGGACAAAAAAAGGGGGTGATGCCGCGCCGACACGGCACCACCCCGAAGCAGCCACCCCCTCGGCCGGAGCCGAAGGCGAAACCACCCCCCAAGCTTCATCCCCCGCCCCACCTGGCACGAGAGTTGCAAAGGGTTGCAGCCCGATCGGCGAAGTCCACCCCCGCACCCCCCGCTCCCAGGCACGATGTCCCCAGCGCCCCCGCGCCGCACCCCACGCGGAGCGCTCACCCGGGCGATGATCGAGGAGTAACACCGTGACCCAGGCAGCCATCGACCTAGGCCGCTTAGCCGGCCGGGACGTGGGCCGCGCGGCGAGACTGACGGCCGAGGCGCACGCGGCAGCCCTCTCGGGCAAGGCGCCGGCCGTCCCGCCCCGCCCGGAGATAGGCGCGTCCTGGGAGCGCATGTTGCGCCGGGGGGTCGACCCGGAGCGGGCGGTCCGTCCTCGCCCGCTCTCCTCGACGGAGCTGGCCGAGCGTCGGCAGCGCTCGCACCTGGCCGAGGTGCTGCCGCTGCTGCGGGACGGCCTGGTCTCGGTGGCGGAGTCGGCGCAGCACGTCATGGTGGTGTGCGACGCGGACGGCGTCGTGCTGTGGCGGGAGGGCCATCAGGCCGTGCTGCGCCACGCGGACGCGATAGGTCTGGCCCCGGGTACCGACTGGCGCGAGGCCACCTCGGGCACCAACGGCCTCGGCACCCCGCTGGTGGCGCGCCGGCCGGTTCAGGTCTTCTCCGCCGAGCACTTCGTCCGCACCCATCACCGGTGGACGTGTTCGGGGGCCCCGATCACCGATCCGCGCGACGGCCGGCTGCTGGGCGTGGTCGACGTGAGCGGCCTGCTGGACACCCTGCACCCGGCGATGCTGAAGCTGGTGGAGTCGGTGGCGAAGCTGGCCGAGGCGGAGCTGCGCGCCCGCCATCTGCGGAGCCTGGAGCGGCTGCGTTCGGTCTCGGCGCCGCTGCTGGCGCGGATCGGCGGGCGGGCCGTGGCGGTGGACGAGACGGGCTGGGTCGCGGCGGTGACCGGGATGGCGCCGGTGGACCGGCTGCCGCTGCCCCGCAGGCTGAGCGCCGGCCCGGTCCGACTGAGCCCGCTCGGGCTCTGCTCGGCCGAGCCGCTGCCCGGTGGCTGGTTGCTGCGCCCGGCCGCCCGACCGCGTCCGGGGGCGGCCCGGCTGTCACTGGACCTGTCGGAGCCGGGGAGGCCGTCGCTGACGGTGGCGGGCGGGATCGGCTCGTGGACGCACGACCTCTCCCCCCGCCACGCCGAGCTGCTGTTCCTGCTGGCGGGTGAGGAGGCGGGCACCTCGGCCGCGGCTCTGGCCGAGGCGGTCTTCGGGGACCCGGGCCGCCGGGTGACGGTCCGGGCGGAGCTGTCGCGGATGCGGCGCTACCTGGGCGAGCTGCTGGAGCACCGCCCCTACCGCTTCCGGGAGGGCACCGGCGTGGAGGTGGTGCTCCCCGAGGACCGGTCGGCGCTGCTGCCGCACTCGCTGGCCCCGGCGGTGGTGCGGGCCCGCGCGGAGGCGGCGCCGCGCCGCTGAGCCTGGCGTGGGCCGGGCGGGAGGCGGGTCGGGGGACGGGCGGGGCGCATGGTTGCCTGGTCGTATGAGCATCACCGTGACCACCTGGTATCTGGAACAGACCTCCGCCGCGGACCTGCGGCCCGCCACCTCGGCGCGTGCCGCCGCCGCGGGCCGGGCCGCCGAGGGCCCGCTGATCATGCGGGCCGAGACTCCTTCCCCGGAGTTCAGCCGCTTCCTGTACGCCTCGGTCGGCCAGGACATCCGCTGGACGGACCGGCTGTCGATGAGCTGGGCGGAGTGGGAGCGGGCGGTCTGCCGCCCCGAGGTGGAGACCTGGGTGGCCTACGACCGGGGGACGCCCGCCGGGTACGCGGAGCTGGAGGCGGCCACGGACGGCTCGGTGGAGATCGTGTACTTCGGGCTGATCCCCGCCTTCCGGGGGCGGGGCATCGGTGGGCCGCTGCTGTCGGAGGCGGTGGCGCGCGCCTGGGACCTCGGTGAGCGGCGGGAGGGCTTCGTGCCGACGAAGCGGGTGTGGCTGCACACCTGCAGCAAGGACGGGCCGCACGCGATGGACAACTACCTGCGGCGCGGTTTCCGGCTGTACCGCACCGAGACCGCCGAGGAGGACGAGGTGGCCACGCCCGGCCCGTGGCCGGACGCGGGGCCGCTGCCGTACGACGGCGAGACGGCCGGGCGGCCGGTCGCCGGAGACTGACGCCGCGTCAGGAACGGGCTGTCCGGCACCGCGTGACCGATACATCCGTAACACCCCTGTTCGACCGGGCGCCCCGCCGGTCGCCACCTCCCCCACTGACACCCTTGTCCCACGATTCGGGACAAGGGTGTCCGCATTTTGGATTACAGTGGACTGCCGCGAGAGGGCCGTGCCACGCTTCCGTCATGTCTACAGCTGGAACTGCCTTGGTGAGTCGGCGGCACGTCGATCTCGGCCGCATGTCCAGCGCCATCTGTCGGGCGCGCTGCTAGCCCCTGCAGCACCAGCCCCACCCCCCTTTCCCAGCCCGGCCCGCACCACGTCGCGCACGCCTGCGCGCTCGCACGTATGCCCAGGTCAGAGCCGCTTCCTGCTGTCCCGAAGGACGTACCATCCATGGCCGCAACCTCGCAGGACCCCGCTGCCGCCACGCCGCGCCGCAAGGCGGGCCGCCACCGTGGAGAAGGTCAGTGGGCCGTGGGTCACTTCACCCCGCTGAACGGCAACGAACAGTTCAAGAAGGATGACGACGGTCTCAATGTGCGGACACGTATTGAGACGATCTACTCCAAGCGCGGTTTCGACTCCATCGACCCCAACGACCTGCGCGGCCGCATGCGCTGGTGGGGTCTGTACACCCAGCGCCGGCCCGGCATCGACGGCGGCAAGACGGCCGTACTGGCGCCGGAGGAGCTGGACGACGAGTACTTCATGCTCCGCGTGCGGGTCGACGGCGGCCGCCTGACGACCAGGCAACTACGGGTGGTCGGGGAGATCTCCCAGGAGTTCGCCCGGGGCACCGCCGACATCACCGACCGGCAGAACATCCAGTACCACTGGATCCGCATCGAGGACGTCCCCGAGATCTGGAACCGGCTGGAGGCCGTCGGCCTGTCGACCACCGAGGCGTGCGGTGACACCCCGCGCGTCATCCTCGGCTCGCCGGTCGCCGGGATCGCCGAGGACGAGATCGTCGACGGCTCCTGGGCCGTCGACGAGATCCAGCGCCGCGTCATCGGCAACCCGGCCTTCTCCAACCTGCCCCGCAAGTTCAAGTCGGCGATCTCCGGCTCACCGCTGCTGGACGTCGCCCACGAGATCAACGACGTCTCCTTCGTCGGGGTCCGCCACCCCGAGCTGGGCCCCGGCTTCGACCTGTGGGTCGGCGGCGGCCTCTCCACCAACCCCAAGATCGGCCGGCGCCTCGGCGCCTGGGTGCCGCTGGAGGAGGTGCCCGAGGTCTTCGAGGGTGTCATCTCCATCTTCCGCGACCACGGCTACCGCCGCCTGCGCAACCGCGCCCGCCTGAAGTTCCTCCTCGCCGACTGGGGCACCGAGAAGTTCCGCCGGGTCCTGGAGGAGGACTACCTCGGCCGCCGGCTCACCGACGGCCCCGCCCCCGAGCAGCCGGTGGCCCGCTGGCGCGACCACATCGGCGTCCACCGGCAGCGGGACGGCCGCTACTACGTCGGCTTCGCCCCGCGCGTCGGCCGCGTCGACGGCGCCACCCTCACCAAGATCGCCGAGCTGGCGGAGGCGCACGGCTCCGGCCGCCTGCGCACCACCGTCGAGCAGAAGATGATCGTGCTCGACGTCGAGGAGGACCAGGTCGCCCCGCTCAGCGCCGGCCTGGAGGCACTCGGCCTGGCGACCACCCCCTCGCCGTTCCGGCGCGGCACGATGGCCTGCACCGGCATCGAGTTCTGCAAGCTGGCCATCGTCGAGACCAAGGCGCGCGGCGCCGCGCTCATCGACGAACTGGAACGCCGCATCCCGGAGTTCGACGAGCCGATCACCATCAACCTGAACGGCTGCCCGAACGCCTGCGCCCGCATCCAGGTCGCCGACATCGGCCTCAAGGGCCAGCTCGTGACCGGCCCCGACGGGCAGCAGGTCGAGGGGTTCCAGGTGCACCTGGGCGGGGCGCTCGGACTGGAGGCCGGGTTCGGCCGCAAGGTGCGCGGGCTGAAGGTCACCGCCGACGAACTCCCCGACTACGTCGAGCGGGTGCTCAAGCGCTTCCAGGAGGAGCGCGAGGACGGCGAGCGGTTCGCGAGCTGGGCCGCCCGGGCCGACGAGGAGGCCCTGTCGTGAGCGAGCGCGCCGCCCCCTTCCACTGCCCGTACTGCGGTGACGAGGACCTTCGCCCCGGCGAGCAGGGCCACGGCGCCTGGGAGTGCGCCGGCTGCAACCGGGCGTTCCAGCTGAAGTTCCTGGGCCTGCTGACCAGCGGGCTCACCCGTGGCACCACCGCAGAGGGCGAGGCGACATGAGCGGGACACGCACCGACCCGGCCGGCGCCGGCGAGGCGGAACTGCGGGCGCTCGCCGAGCGCGCCGGGACCGAGTTGGAGGAAGCGGCCGCGCCGGAGATCGTGCGCTGGGCCGCCGACACCTTCGGCGAGCGGTTCTGCGTCACCTCCTCGATGGAGGACGCGGTCGTCGCCCACCTCACCTCCCGCGTGCGGCCCGGCGTGGACGTCGTCTTCCTCGACACCGGCTACCACTTCCCGGAGACCATCGGCACCCGCGACGCCGTCGCCGCCGTCCTCGACGTCAACGTCCTCACTCTGACGCCCCGCCAGTCCGTGGCCGAGCAGGACGCCGAGTACGGCCCGAGGCTGCACGACCGCGACCCCGACCTGTGCTGTGCCCTGCGCAAGGTCGAGCCGCTGGAGGAGGGCCTGTCCGGGTACGCCGCCTGGGCGACCGGGCTGCGCCGCGACGAGTCGCCGACCCGCGCGGACACCCCGGTCGTCGGCTGGGACGCGCGCCGCCGCAAGGTCAAGGTCTCCCCCATCGCCCGCTGGACCCAGGACGACGTCGACGCGTACGTCGCCCGGTACGGCGTACTCACCAACCCGCTGCTCACCGAGGGCTACGCCTCCGTCGGCTGCGCCCCCTGCACCCGCCGCGTGGCGGCCGGGGAGGACGCACGGTCCGGACGGTGGGCGGGCACCGGCAAGACCGAGTGCGGGCTGCACGGCTGAGCCATGACCACCACCGACGTACCGCCCGGCAGGGCGGCGACCTCGCAGATCCATCCCCCGCAGCGACATCCGCAGAGGCAGGAGAAGAACGTGACGGGAGCCACCGTCTGGCTCACCGGTCTGCCGAGCGCCGGCAAGACCACCCTGGCCCGGGAACTGGCGGCGCTGCTCGCCGCCGGCGGCCACCGCACCGAGGTGCTCGACGGCGACGAGGTCCGTACCTTCCTCTCGGCCGGCCTCGGCTTCGGCAGGGCCGACCGGGACACCAACGTCCAGCGCATCGGCTTCGTCGCCGAACTCCTCGCCTCCCACGGCGTGACCGTGCTGGTCCCGGTCATCGCGCCGTACGCGCAGAGCCGGGCGGCCGTCCGCGAGCGGCACGCCGAGAACGGCACGCCGTACCTGGAGGTGCACGTCGCCACCCCGGTGGAGGTCTGCGCCGAACGCGACGTGAAGGGCCTGTACGCACGCCAGGCGGCGGGCGAGATCAGCGGCCTGACCGGGGTGGACGACCCCTACGAGGCGCCCGAGGCGCCCGATCTGCGGATCGAGACGCACACCTCGACGGTCGCCGAGTCGGCCGAGTCCCTGCGGGCACTGCTGGCCGGCCTCGGGCTGCTCGCCCCCGGGCGGCCGTCCGGCTCCGACGACGAAAGGCTCAGCGCATGACCACCGTCACCTCCTCCTCGCGGGCCACCGGCCCCGAGACCCCGTACGCGCTGAGCCACCTGGACGCGCTGGAGTCGGAGGCCGTGCACATCTTCCGGGAAGTGGCGGGCGAGTTCGAGCGTCCGGTGATCCTCTTCTCGGGCGGCAAGGACTCCATCGTCATGCTGCACCTGGCGCTGAAGGCGTTCGCCCCGGCGCCGGTGCCCTTCTCGCTGCTGCACGTCGACACCGGTCACAACTTCCCCGAGGTGCTGGCCTACCGGGACCGCGCGGTGGCCCGGCACGGGCTGCGGCTGCACGTCGCCTCGGTGCAGGAGTACATCGACGCGGGCACTCTGCGCGAGCGCCCCGACGGCACCCGCAACCCGCTCCAGACCGTGCCGCTGACCGACGCCATCCGCGAGCACCGCTTCGACGCGGTCTTCGGCGGCGGGCGCCGCGACGAGGAGAAGGCCCGCGCCAAGGAGCGCGTCTTCTCGCTGCGCGACGAGTTCTCCCAGTGGGACCCGCGCCGCCAGCGCCCCGAGCTGTGGCAGCTCTACAACGGCCGCCACGCACCCGGCGAGCACGTCCGCGTCTTCCCCCTCTCCAACTGGACCGAGCTGGACGTCTGGCAGTACATCGCCCGGGAGTCGATCGAACTGCCGGAGATCTACTTCGCCCACCGGCGGCCGGTGTTCCGCCGCGGCGGCATGTGGCTGACGGCCGGCGAGTGGGGCGGCCCGAAGGACGACGAGCCGGTCGAGACCCGCCTGGTGCGCTACCGCACCGTCGGCGACATGTCCTGCACCGGCGCCGTCGACTCCGACGCCACCACGCTGGACGCCGTCATCACCGAGATCGCCGCCTCCCGCCTCACCGAGCGGGGTGCGACCCGCGCCGACGACAAGCTGTCGGAGGCCGCCATGGAGGACCGCAAGCGCGAGGGGTACTTCTGACCGTGACCACCACCACCGCCGAGCAGCTCTCGGCCACCACCCTCCTGCGGTTCGCCACCGCCGGTTCCGTCGACGACGGCAAGTCCACGCTGGTCGGGCGGCTGCTGCACGACTCCAAGTCGGTCCTCACCGACCAGTTGGAGGCCGTGGAGGCCGCCTCGCTCAGCCGCGGCCACGAGGGCCCGGACCTGGCGCTGCTCACCGACGGCCTGCGCGCCGAGCGCGAGCAGGGCATCACCATCGACGTGGCCTACCGCTACTTCGCCACACCCCGGCGCCGGTTCATCCTCGCCGACACCCCGGGCCACGTGCAGTACACCCGCAACATGGTCACCGGCGCCTCCACCGCCGAACTGGCCGTGGTGCTGGTCGACGCGCGCAACGGCGTGGTCGAGCAGACTCGCCGGCACGCCGCCGTGGCCGCCCTGCTGCGGGTGCCGCACGTCGTCCTGGCCGTCAACAAGATGGACCTGGTCGACTACGCCGAACCGGTCTACACGGCCATCGCCGAGGAGTTCACCACGTACGCCACCTCGCTGGGCGTGCCGGAGGTGACCATCATCCCGATCTCGGCGCTGGCCGGGGACAACGTGGTGGAGCCCTCGGCCCGGATGGACTGGTACGCCGGCCCGACCGTGCTGGAGCACCTGGAGACCGTCCCGGTCAGCCACGACCTGACCGCCTGCGCACCGCGCTTCCCGGTGCAGTACGTGATCCGGCCGCAGAGCGCCGAGCACCCCGACTACCGCGGGTACGCGGGCCAGATCGCCTCGGGCGCGCTGCGGGTCGGCGAGGAGGTCGTGGTGCTGCCGTCCGGGCGGACCAGCACCGTCGCCGCGATCGACGCGCTCGGCGAGCCGACCGACATCGCCTGGGCCCCGCAGTCGGTGACGGTCCGTCTCGCCGACGACGTGGACGTCTCCCGGGGCGACCTGATCGCGCCGGCGGCCGAGGCGCCTGAGCTGACCCGCGAGGTCGAGGCGACCGTCTGCCACGTGGCGGACGCGCCGCTGACCGTCGGCCACCGGGTGCTGCTCAAGCACACCACCCGCACCGTCAAGGCGATCGTGGAGGCGATCGCCTCGCGGCTCACCCTGGACGACCTCTCCCAGCATCCCGAGCCGGGGCGACTGGAGGCCAACGACATCGGCCGGGTGCGGCTGCGCACCGCCGAACCGCTGGCGGTGGACGCGTACGCGCTCTCGCGGCGTACCGGATCGTTCCTGCTGATCGACCCGGCGGACGGGACGACGCTCACCGCCGGAATGGCGGGCGACGCCTTCGCGGGCGGCGACGCCGCCGCGCGGCCGGCCGGCGAGGCCGACGACGAGGGCTGGGACTTCTGAGATGACGACCGACGGCAGCACCGTGCCGGGTGCGGAACACACCCGGCACGCCGGCCCCCGCTCCTTCGCCGACGTCTACGCGACGTTCGCGAAGGAGGGCGGCCGGGTCGGCAGCGGGGCGCTCGGCAGCGGACAGGGCGGGGTCGCGCGATGTGCGCGCTGACGTACGCGCACCGCTCGCGCGCCCACGCCCCCCACCCGCTCCACCGAAGACCGCCGACCGCCCGGCCGCCCCGACGACGGGGCCCCTGACCAGCGCCGGGCCTGCGAGAGGACACCTCCGTGCCTGCCAGCCGTCCCCCGTTCCGTACCCGCACGCCGCTGCGGGCCCTGGCCGCCGCCGCGGCCCTGCCGCTGCTCGTCGGCGCCCTCGCCTCCTGCGGCTACGGTGCGGGGGCCGCGGACGACGAGAAGTCCGGCAAGGCGGCGGGCGGCAGCACGCTCTCCACCGACCAGGTGAAGCTCGGCTACTTCCCGAACCTCACCCACGCCACCGCGCTGGTCGGCGTCGAGAAGGGCCTCATCGAGAAGGAGCTGGGCGGCGCCGAACTGGTCCCCTCCACCTTCAACGCCGGGCCCTCCGAGATCGAGGCGCTCAACTCGGGCTCCATCGACATCGGCTTCATCGGTCCCTCGCCGTCCGTCAACGGCTACGTCAGGTCGAAGGGCGACAGCCTGCGCATCGTCAGCGGCTCCGCCTCCGGCGGCGTCAAGCTGGTCGTCAACCCCGACAAGATCAAGACCGTCAAGGACCTCAAGGGCAAGAGGATCGCCACCCCGCAGCTCGGCAACACCCAGGACGTGGCGTTCCTGCACTGGATCTCCGAGCAGGGCTGGAAGGTCGACCCGCAGTCCGGCAAGGGCGACGTGTCGGTGGTCCGCACCGACAACAAAATCACCCCGGACGCCTACAACTCCGGTTCGCTGGACGGCGCGTGGGTGCCCGAGCCGACCGCCTCCAAGCTGGTCGCCGACGGCGCGGAGGTGCTGCTGGACGAGGCCGATCTGTGGCCGGACAAGAAGTTCGTGATCACCAACATCATCGTGTCGCAGAAGTTCCTCGAGAACCACCCGGACGCCGTCGAGGCGGTGCTGCGCGGCTCGGTGAAGACCAACCGGTGGATCAACGACAACCCGGACGAGGCCAAGGCGTCCGCCAACGACGCGCTGAAGGCCCTCACCGGCAAGCCGCTGCCCGCCGCCATCCTCGACCCGGCGTGGGAGTCCATCCGGGTCACCGACGACCCGCTGGCCGCCACCCTCGACTCCCAGGCCCGGCACGCGGTCGACGCCGGTCTCCTGGAGAAGCCCGACCTCAAGGGCGTCTACGACCTGCGGCCGCTGAACAAGGTCCTCGAGGCCGAGGGCGCGCCCACGGTGGACGACGCCGGACTCGGCGTCAGGTAACCCTCCCGCCCGGTACCCCCGACCGCAGCCCGTCCGCCCGCTCGCCCCCGGGCGGACGGGCCCCTTCCCGGAGGTGACTCCCATGACCACCACGGTCACCGAGGCAGGCCCCGCAGACGGTACGTCCGCCGGTGCCGCGCCCTCCCCGGCCGCCCGCATCGCCCACGTCTCCAAGTCCTTCCCCGGCCCGGCCGGGGACCAGCTCGTCCTCGACGACATCACCCTGGACGTGGCACCGGGCGAGTTCGTCACGCTGCTCGGCGCCTCCGGGTGCGGCAAGTCGACCCTGCTCAACCTCGTCGCCGGGCTGGACGCGCCGAGCGGCGGCACCATCGAGACGCCGGGCCGCCCGGCGCTGATGTTCCAGGAGCACGCGTTGTTCCCCTGGCTGACGGCCGGCAAGAACATCGAGCTGGCGCTGAGGCTGCGCGGCGTCCCCAGGCCGGAGCGCCGCCCACGCGCCGAGGAACTGCTGGAGCGCGTCCGGCTGGCGGGCGCCCACGGCAAGCGGGTGCACGAGCTGTCCGGCGGCATGCGCCAACGGGTGGCGCTGGCCCGGGCGCTGGCCCAGGACAGCCGGCTGCTGCTGATGGACGAGCCGTTCGCCGCGCTCGACGCCATCACCCGGGACGTGCTGCACGACGAGCTGACGCGGGTCTGGCACGCCGCCAACGAGGACCCCGACGGCCGGAAGCTGTCCGTCCTCTTCGTCACGCACAACGTCCGCGAGGCGGTACGGCTCGCCCAGCGCGTCGTGCTGCTGTCGTCCCGTCCCGGCCGGGTGGCCCGGCAGTGGACGGTGGACATCCCGCAGCCTCGCCGCATCGAGGACGCGGCCGTCGCGGAGCTGTCCGTCGAGATCACCGAAGAACTGCGTGGGGAGATCCGCCGCCATGGCCAGCACTGAGACCCACGACGCCCCCGAGGAGGCGGCCCGCGAGCCGAGGAAGCCCGCAGAGGACCTGGCGAGGGAGGACCTGGCGGGGCTGGAGGCGGGACTGGACGCCCTGGACACGGTGCCCGCCCGCCGCACCTCGCCGCGCGACACCTTCGTCCGCAAGGTGCTGCCGCCACTGGTCGCGGTCGCCCTGGTGCTGGTGGTCTGGCAGGTCCTGGTGTGGGCGCGGGTCACCGAGGAGTACAAGCTGCCCTCACCCGGCGCCGTCTGGGGCGAGGTCGCCGACGCCTGGTACCGGGGGACGCTGCTCGGCTACATCTGGACCAGTGTCTCGCGCGGCCTGCTCGGCTTCCTCTTCGCCCTGGCCATCGGTACGCCGCTGGGGCTGCTGGTGGCGCGGGTCAGGTTCGTCCGGGCGGCCGTCGGGCCGGTCCTCTCGGGGCTCCAGTCGCTGCCGTCGGTGGCCTGGGTGCCGCCCGCGGTGATCTGGCTGGGCCTCAACGACCAGATGATGTTCGCGGTGATCCTGCTGGGCGCCGTCCCCTCCATCGCCAACGGCCTCGTCTCCGGCGTCGACCAGGTCCCCCCGCTCCACCTGCGGGCCGGACGCACCCTCGGCGCGACCGGGCTGCGCGGCACCTGGCACATCGTGATGCCCGCGGCGCTCCCCGGTTACCTGGCGGGGCTCAAGCAGGGGTGGGCGTTCTCCTGGCGGTCGCTGATGGCCGCCGAGATCATCGCCTCCTCCCCGGAGCTCGGCATCGGCCTCGGCCAGCTCCTGGAGAACGGCCGCACCGCGAGCAGCATGCCCATGGTCTTCCTCGCCATCCTGCTCATTCTCGTCGTCGGCGTCGCCATCGACCTGCTGATCTTCAGCCCGCTGGAGCGCTGGGTGCTGCGCGACCGCGGGCTGCTCGCCCGGAGCTGACCATGCGCCACCTCACCCTTCCCCCCGTCCCGCCCGTCCTGGTGGTCGTGGCCCACGGCAGCCGGGACCCCCGGCACGCCGCCACCGTGCACAGGCTGGTCGCGCGGGTCCGCGGACTCGCCCCGGGCCTGCGGGCCGAGGCCGCGTTCCTCGACTTCGACACGGAGACGGTGCCCTCCCTTCTGGAGCGGCTGTACGCCGAGGGGGTGCGGGACGTGGTGGCGCTGCCGCTGCTGCTGACCCGGGCCTTCCACGCCAAGGCGGACCTGCCGGCCGTACTGCGCGAGAGCGCGTCCCGGCTGCCGCTGCTGCGCGTCCGGCCAGCCGGGGTGCTCGGCCCCTCCCCGCTGCTGGTGGCGGCGCTGGAGCGGCGGCTCGGTGAGGCCGGGGCCGATCTCACACAGCGTGGCTCGACCGGGGTCGTCCTGGCCTCGGCGGGCTCCTCCGACCCGGAGGCGATCGCGGTGATCGCAGACATCGCGCGGGAGTGGCGGCGCACCGGTTGGTGCGCCGTGCGGCCTGCGTTCGCCTCCGCCTGCGGTCCGGGCCGCCCCCGGACCGAGGACGCGGTCGCCGCCCTGCGCGCCGAAGGGGTGCGCGGGGTGGTGGTCGCGCCCTACGTCCTGGCCCCCGGCCGGCTGCCGGACCGGATCGCGGCGGGGGCCGCCGGGGCGGATGTCCTCGCGCCCGTGCTGGGTGCTGCGCCCGAGGTGGCGCGGCTGGTGCTGCGGCGGTATCGCGAGACCGGGGCCGGCTCGCGGCCGGCGGCCGCCTGATCCCTCGCCGCCTCTGAGACGGGGTGACCTCACACGCCGGCCGGGCTCAGTGGCCTCAAGCACCGGCGAGGCTCGGTGGCCTCAAGCACCGACCGGGCTGAAAGGACGGCCGCGAACGCCGGCGAGGCCGAGTCTCCGCTGGGATCCGGCCCCCACGTTCCGCTCACTGATGGCCTCAAGCGCCGGCCGGGCTGAGTTTCGGCTGATCCCGGCCCCGGGCACCGGTTCCCCTTGGCCTCGAACGTCAGCCCGCTCTCTCGCCCCTCAGCCCGGCCGGCCACCCCAGAGGCCCGGCCGGCGCTTGAGGCCATCTTGAAGCGGCACTCGAAGCCGGACCGACGCGACTCCAGCCCAGCCGGCGCTTGAGGCCACTCTCGGAGCCCGGCCGGCGCTTGAGGCCTCCGAGCCTGCCCGGTGGGTGAGGGCCGGGCTTGCCGGTTCGGCAAAGAAGTTGGCCTCGTGCGGGGTGCGGCCCGCAGGTTGGGGGCGCGGCGGCCACGGAGGCCGCCCTGTGGAGGGAGCCCCATGGACGCCCAGTACTGGGACGAGAAGTACCGCGGCACGGACCAGCTCTTCAGCGGCGCCCCCAACGCCGTCCTGGTGACGGAGGCCGCGGAGCTGCCCCCGGGCCACGCCCTGGACCTGGGCTGCGGCGAGGGCGCCGACGCCCACTGGCTGGCTCGCCGCGGCTGGCGGGTCACCGCCGTGGACATCGCCCCGACCGCCCTGCGCCGGGCGGCGGAGGCCGCCCCCGAGCTGGCGGACCAGGTGACCTGGACGGCCGCCGACATCACCCGCACGCCCCCGGCGCCCCGCACCTACGACCTGGTCAGCGCCCACTACTTCCCGCTCCCCCGCGCCGGGGACCACGCCGCGCTCCACGGCCTGCTGGAGGCGGTGGCCCCCGGCGGCACCCTGCTCTTCACCGGCCACGACCTGGCCGGCCTGGCGGACCACCTGGAGCGGGAGTACACCCCGCACGACTTCTACCAGCCGGCGGAGGTGGCCGCCCTGCTCGGCGAGGAGTGGACGGTCCTGGTCGACGAGACGCGCCCGCGCACCACCCCGCCGCCGCCGGGCACCGGCCACACCCACGACACCGTGCTGCGGGCCCGGCGGCGTCCGTAGCGGGGGCGGGGGCGCGGCCGGGCCGCGGGTATCGTCGGCCCGGTCGGCCCGTACCTCTACTCCCCTAGGAGCGACATGTCCGTCCTCGACGTCGAGATCGACGCCCTCACCGGTGGTTCCGCCGACCTGGCCCAGTACCGGGGTACGGCCGTACTGGTGGTCAACGTCGCCTCCCGGTGCGGTCTGACCCCGCAGTACGCGGGCCTGGAGAAGCTGCACCAGCGGTACGCGGCGCGGGGCTTCACCGTGCTGGGCGTGCCGTGCAACCAGTTCATGGGCCAGGAGCCGGGCACCGCCGAGGAGATCGCCGCCTTCTGCTCGGCCACGTACGGCGCGACCTTCCCGATGACGGAGAAGACCGACGTCAACGGCGCGGGCCGGCACCCGCTCTACACCGGGCTGGTGGGGACGGCCGACGGTGAGGGCCACACCGGGGACATCCGCTGGAACTTCGAGAAGTTCCTCATCGCCCCGGACGGCACGGTCGCCGCGCGCTTCTCGCCGCAGACGGAGCCCGACGCCGAGGAGATCTCCTCGGCGGTCGAGGCGGTCCTCCCCCGCTGACACGCGGACGACCGCCGTGCCCCGTGGGGGTGGGCGCGGCGGTCGCCGGTTGCGGGCAGGTGCCCCGGGCCGGAGCCCGGGGCACCCGTGCCGAACGCGTCGGCACAGTACGTCGGGTGATTACTCGACGACCTTCAGGAGCAGGTTGGGCGTGCCGGCGCTCGGGTTGGTGATGGCGTCCGCGGTGGCACCCTCGGTGAGCGCGGTGGCGACCTCCTCCGGAGTGGCCTCCGGGTTGCCCGCGAGGTAGACGGCGGCGGCGCCGACGACGTGCGGGGTGGCCATGGAGGTGCCGGAGATGGTGTTGGTGGCGTCGTCGCCGGTGTTCCAGGCCGAGGTGATCTCGGAGCCCGGGGCGTAGATGTCGACGATGTCGCCGTAGTTGGAGAAGGAGGACTGCGCGTCGTCCTCGTCGGAGGAGGCCACGGTGATGGCCTCCTCGACGCGGGCGGGCGAGCTGGACGAGGCGTCGCTGGACTCGTTGCCCGCGGCGACACCGTAGGTGACCCCGGCGGCGATGGAGTTGCGGACCGCGGTGTCGAGGGCCTCGTCGGCGCCGCCGCCGAGGCTCATGTTGGCGACGGACGGGCCGGAGTGGTTCTCGGTGACCCAGTCGATGCCGGCGATGACCTGCTCGGTGGTGCCGGAACCGTTGTCGTCCAGGACGCGGACGGCGACGATGTCCGCCTTCTTGGCAACACCGTGGGCGGCACCGGCGATGGTGCCGGCGACGTGGGTGCCGTGGCCGTTGCCGTCGTCGGCGTCGTCGTCGTTGTCCACCGCGTCGTAGCCGGAGGTGGCGCGGCCCTCGAAGTCCTCGTGGGTCACGCGGACGCCCGTGTCGATGACGTAGGCGGTGACGCCCTCACCGGCCGCGTCGGGGTAGTTGTACTCGCCGTCGCCGGCGGTCTCGGTCTGGTCGATGCGGTCCAGGCCCCAGGACGGCGGGTTGGTCTGGGTCGCGTCGATGGTGAACTTCTTGTTCTGGACGACCTTCTCGACCGCCGGGTCGGCGGCCAGGCGCTTGGCGTCCTCCAGCGACATGCCGGCGGTGGAGAAGCCGTTGACGGCCGAGCCGTAGTTGCGCTTGAAGGTGCCGCCGTACTCCTTGGCCAGGCCCTTCTTCTCGGCCTTGCTGGCCTTCTCGTCGAGCATGACGATGTAGCTGCCGGAGACGGCGCCCTTGGCCGTGGTGCCGTAGACCTTGCCCTCGACGGGCGCCGGCGCGGCGCCCGCGAACGGGCTCGCGAAGACGGTGACGCCGACCGCCATGGCGGTGGTGGCTATCGCGGCGGTGAGCTTGGTCCTGCGGGCACGCTGGTGAGTTGCCATGAAGAGGGATCTCCTCGCGCTGTGGGGGGTTATGAGGGTGCGCGGCGCGCACCGTCCGCCCGAGTACGGCAGTGGGGGTGGGACGGGTGATGCGGCCGGACGCCAACTGCCCCGGAAATTCTCGCGAATTGCTGGGGCTGGAACGAAACCCTGTCTGATTGACGCGCGCAGATCAAGACCTTCATGCGCCTGTGACTTGTTCAACAAGTTTTCGTAATCACAAATCCGCGACCTGCAGACACTTCGGGCACCGGCGGCCGCTTCCCCCGCTCGTCGAGGACATGCGCGCCACGCACGTGAAGGTTCTGCGGTCGCTGCGGCGACTTGGTGATCACTCGTCGGGCCTCGTGAGCACACGCGGACACGCCCCACGCGCCCGGCACGACCGGAGCGCGGCGCCTCAGTTGGGGCGGCCACCGGCTGGCCGGATCGCCACGGCACACTCCACGCCACAGCGTCCGGAATCAGCCACCCGAACGGCCGGGAATCCCCGCCGTCCGCCCGGCGGGCCCGTCCGCCGAACGGACGCCCCCCACCTCGCAGCGGTACAGCGGCGGGCCGGGAAAGCCGACACAACACAGCGAACGACGCGTATCGGATACCGCTCGCCGCTGGAGGTCCTCATGACGCTCTCTCACGCCCCCTCCACCGAGGCCCTGGACGAGGAGGCGGCACGCCTCCACGAGTCCGCCGCCTGGCAGGAACTCATCGCCTCCTGGCCCACCACCGCCGCCCCCGGCCTCCACCCCGGCCCCACTCCGGTTCCCGGGCCGGACCCGGTCACGCCCGACCGGGGGACCGACGCCCCGCGGGAGGAGTGGCGCGCCCTGCTCTCCGTCCCGGTCGCCGAACTGGTCGCACGGGCCGCCCGTGCCCTCCCCGCACCGGACCCGGCCGCCGCGTCCCCGCTCCCGGGCCGGATCGGGGCGGTCCTTCCCGACCGCCTGTACGGCTGGCGGCGCGCGGGCAGCGCCGAGGTCCTCCCCTCGGTCCACCTGGCGTACGCACGGCGCGTCCTGGTCGACTGGGGCTGGCAGAACCGGCCGTACCGGATGCGGAACCTGCGCGGCGCCCGCTGCCTGTGCGGTGCCCTGCTCACCGCCCACCGCCTGGGCCAGGGCAGCCTGGACACCGCCAACCGCTCGGCGGCCTGGCTGATGACCGAGCTGCACGCCCGGGGCTGGCGCGACCTCATCGGCCCGTGGAACCGCGCGCCGGGCAGGACGGCCGACGAGGCTCTGGAGCTGCTGGACGCGGCGACGGCACGGGCCCGCCACGCCGGCGAATGAGACCGGCGTCGAGGACCGGGCCGTCCCTGAGTCCCCTCCGGAAGACACCGAGGGCGCGGCCCTTGGGCGAAGGGCCGCGCCCCGGGGGTGGAGCGGTGGCGGCGGGTCCGGCGGAGGGAGGCGAGCCGAGGGACTCTCAGCCCCGCCCGGTGTCCGGCAGTTCGCGGGGCTCGTCGACGGCGCCGCCGTCCTTGTCCAGCAGGCTGCCGGCGGGCCGCGTCGGCACCGGCTCGGCGGAGCCGGTGGTGACGCGGGGCAGCGCGTAGGGGTGCTCCTCGGCGAGCCAGACGAGGAGCTGTTCGCGGACGGTGCAGCGGACGGTCCAGATGTCGTCGGCGTCCCGGGCCGTGACGACGACGCGCACCTCCATGGTGGTGGCGGTGGAGTCGGTGACGGCCAGGTTCCAGCTGCGCCCGTCCCACGCCTCGCAGTGGTCGAGGATCTCCTCGGTCTTCTTGCGCATCATGCCGAGCGGGGCCCGGTGGTCGAGCTGGAAGAAGACCGACCCGGTCATCTGCGCGCCGCCGCGCGACCAGTTCTCGAAGGGCTGGCTGGTGAAGTAGGAGACGGGCATGGTGAGGCGCCGCTCGTCCCAGGTGCGCACGGCGACCACGGTGAGGGTCACCTCGTCGATGACACCCCATTCCCCGTCGACGACCACGGTGTCACCGAGCCGCACCATGTCGCCGAAGGCGATCTGGAACCCGGCGAAGAGGTTGCCGAGGGTGGACTGGGCGGCGACACCCGCGACGATGCCGATGATGCCCGCCGAGGCGAGCATCGAGGTGCCGACGGCGCGCAGCTCGGGGAAGGTCAGCAGCATCGCCGCACCCGCGACCACGCAGACGACGGCCGTGACGATGCGCATGATCAGCGTGACCTGGGTGCGCACCCGCCGCACCCGCGCCCGGTCGGCGGACATCGAGGCGTACCGCGCGTACGTCGACTCGACGGCGGCGGCCGCCGCACGCAGCACCAGCCAGGCGCTGGAGGCGATCAGGACGAGTGAGAGCAACTGCCCGATGCCCGCCTCGTGGTTCTGGATGATGTCCAGCTTGGTCTGCCGGTAGGAGCCGCGCAGGATCGCGGTGAGCAGCACCACCTGGAGCGGCGGTCGGCAGCGGCGCAGCAGGCCCCAGAGCGGGGTCTCCGGGTGGCGGGCGTTGGCCCTCCTCAACAGCAGGTCGGCGAGCCAGCCGAGCAGCAGGGTGAGGGCGAGTGCACCGCCCACGACGATCAGCGGACGCAGTACGTTCTCCATGACTCCGGGTGCCTGAGGCGGGACGGGGACGGGGGGCGCCGGCCCGCACGGCTTCCCTCGGGGAGGGAGACGGGGGGCCGCGACCGTGCCGCCGCCCGCGCCCCGGTCGGGGAGGGGGAGACGCGAGGCGTGCGACCGGTCCGCTCTGCGCGTGCCCGGCCACCCCGAGAGGAAACCGCCCGCCACGGGTGCCGCTCCCGGACGAGTTCGGCCTGGTCGGCCCCGTCGCGGCGGAGCAGGTGGTCGGCGAAGGGGGCGAGACCGGCCTCGTGCCGGGCCCCCAGGTGTTCCGGGCAGACGCCTCGGCGGGCCTCCGTGGTCTGGTCGGGCACCTCCTTCCCGCGCACGGTGAGATGAAACACAGGGACGCGGTGTTCGTCGCCGTCGCCCTGTCGGCCACCGGCCGCCGTGAACGCCTCGCCACAGCCGTCGCCGCCCGGCCGCCCCGTCGCCCGCCGACTCGGCGGGCCCGGCGCGGAGGCGGAGTCGCCGGAGCAGAGCGAGGAGTCGCTCGCCGCCTGACCGCCGCCGCTCCCCCGCGCCCGCGCCCGCGCCCCGCCGAGCCTGCCCGGGCGGGGCGCAGCAGGTCCCCGGGGCCGTGACCGTGCCCCGGGTGAAAGACTGGCCGGGCACCAGACACACGGAGGAACGATGGACGAGCCCCAGGCCAGATCCGTACTGGCCGCCGCCGGCCTCTCGACCCCCGCCGAGGAGGCGACCCTGCTGGCCTTCGGCGAGAACGCCGTCTTCGCCTTCGGCGACGTCGTGGCCAAGGTGGGCCGCGCGCCCGAACTCCTCGAACGCGCCCGCCGCGAACTGCGGATCGCCGTCTGGCTCCAGGAGCGGGGCGTCCCCGCCGTCCGCGCCGTACAGCCCGAACCGCTGCTGGTCGACGGCCACCCCGTCACCCTCTGGCGCCGCCTCTGCGAACCGGTGCGCCCGGCCGCCCCCGCCGACCTCGCGGCGCTGCTCCGCCAGGTGCACGCCCTGGACCCGCCGCCCTTCGGGCTGCCGCGCCGGGAACTCCTCGGCGGCGTCGAGCGCTGGCTGCGGCTGGCGGGCGACGCCATCGACCCGGCCGACGCCGACTACCTCCGCGAGCGCCGGGACGGCTTCGCCGCCGCCGCGTCCTCGCTCGTCCCGCTTCTGCCGCCCGGCCCGATCCACGGCGACGCCCTGCCGCGCAACGTGCACATCGGCCCCGAGGGCCCGGTCCTCACCGACCTGGAGACCTTCTCCTCGGACCTGCGCGAACACGACCTGGTGGTCCTGGCCCTCTCCCGCGACCGGTACGGCCTCCCGGACGAGGAGTACCGGCGTTTCACCTCGGTCTACGGCTGGGACGTGCGGGAGTGGGACGGCTGCGCCGTGCTGCGCGGCGCCCGTGAGACGGCCAGCTGCGCCTGGGTCTCCCAGCACGCCCCGGGCAACCCCAAGGCGCTGGCCGAGTTCCGCCGCCGGGTCGCCTCGCTGCGCGACGGCGACACCGAGGTCCGCTGGCACCCCTTCTGACGCCGGCCTCGCCACGCGGGGCCGACCCCGGCCGCTCAGGCGGCCTCGGCGTGCAGCGGCCAGCTTCCGTCGACCACCGCCCCCGCCTCCCCCTTGCGCCGCAGGTACGCTTGGAAGTCGGCGGCCCGCTCGGCGGCCCAGCCGATCTGCCGCTCGTGCAGCGCGGCGGGCCCGAGGGCGGCGACCTTGGGGTGGCGCAGGGCTATCGCCCGGGCCAGCCGGGCCGCCGCCAGGGCGTCGGCGGCGGCGTCGTGGGCGGCCGCCAGCTCCACGCCGTACTCGGCGCAGACCGTCGACAGGCGGCGACTGCCCCGGCGGTAGCGGTCTACGGCGCGGTCCACGGTGAGCGGGTCGATCACCGGGCCCAGGGGCGCCCCGCCCAGCCGCTCGGTGAGCGAGGGCAGGTCGTGGCGGCGCAGTTCGGCGGCGAGCAGGGTGAGGTCGAACGGGGCGTTGTAGGCGACGACGGGGACGCCCGCGCGCCAGTACCCGGTGAGCGCCTCGGCGACCGCGTCGGCGACCCGGTCGGGCGGCCCGCCCTCGGCGGCGGCGCGGGCGTCGGTGATGCCGTGGACGGCGGTGGCCCCGGCCGGGATGGGTATGCCCGGGTCGGCGAGCCAGGTGCGGTGACCGCGGGGCTCGCCGTCCGCCACCTCGATGACGGCGGCCGTGACGATCCGCGCCTCCCGCGGGTCGGTGCCCGTAGTCTCCAGGTCGAACCCGATCAGCAGCTCCCGGTGCCAGCCCATGGCCGCCCCTCCTTGTTGTGCGTTCCCCCAGTGGTGCCCCACCTTCGCACGCACCACCGACAGCGCCACTTCCCGTCGGCCGCCTCGCCGTGCCTCCCACCTGCCCGGCGGCCCGTCGGGCCGCACCCGGGCGGAGGGAGGGCGGCGGTCGACTCAGGAGACGGGCCGCGAGTCGGCCCAGGCCAGCTCGAACTCCTCGCGGTAGGTCTCGAACAGCCCGTTCTCCCCCGGGCCTTCCCCGCGCACCACGCGCCCGCCGCCGCGCAGGACGAGGACCGGGGCCTCCATGCCCCGGGTGCGCCTGAGGTAGGACTGGACGACGGCCACCCCGTCGGCGCCGTCCCCGTCGACGAGGTAGGCGGTGAAGCGGGGCGTCTCGTCGTACACCTGGATCTCGAAGGCGCCCGGGTCGCGCAGCCGGGCGCGGACCCGGCGCATGTGGAGGATGTTCATCTCC
Source organism: Streptomyces diastaticus subsp. diastaticus (assembly GCF_011170125.1). Taxonomy (NCBI): domain Bacteria; kingdom Bacillati; phylum Actinomycetota; class Actinomycetes; order Kitasatosporales; family Streptomycetaceae; genus Streptomyces; species Streptomyces diastaticus. Next base: position 1,118,786 of record NZ_BLLN01000005.1, read on the forward strand.
ACCGAGCGGCTCAGCTCCCCGCGCTTGAGGCCCAGCTCGCGTTCGCGGCGCTTGACGGCGCTGGAGGCGGGGTTGAGGAAGAGCAGGCGGACGCGGCTGCCCTCCTCGGCGAGACGGATCAGCCGGCGCCCGGAGAAGTTCTGCACGAGCAGGTTGAGCCCTATGCCGATGGCGTCCAGCCGCCGGGCCCCGCCGAACAGGTCCTCGGCGGGGAACTGCCGCAGCAGCCGGACCCGGTCCGGGTGGACGCCGACGACGTCCGCGTACCGGTCGCCGACCAGGTCCTCCACGGCGTCCACGCGCAGCCGCCGGGCCGAGGGCACGTCGGAGCCGGCGCCGAGCATCTCCAGCAGCACCGCCGAGGCCCGCTCCGCCTGGGCGAGGACGGCCTGGGAGAGGGCCCGGTTGCGGGAGACGACGTTGCGGGTGACCTCCAGCTCGTCGAGAGCCAGCTCGACGGCGCGCCGGTCGTCGAAGTACGGCTCGAAGCAGGGCCAGTGCTGCACCATCAGCTCGCGCAGCTGCGGCAGGGTGAGGAAGCTCAGCACGTTGTCGTCGGCCGGGTCGAGGAGGTAGCCCTTGCGGCGGCTGACCTCGCGGACGGCGACGGCGCGCTGCACCCACTCCTGTCCGGCGGGCCCGGCGGCGGCGACCACCCAGTCCTCGCCGTGCACCGGCTCGTAGACCGGGCGCAGCACGGCGGCGACCACGGCGCGCAGCCGCTGTTCGACCAGGTTGAGCCAGATGTAGGCGCGCCCGGCGCGCTGGGCCCGGGTGCGGACCTCGCTCCAGGCGTCGGCGCCCCAGTCCAGTTCGGGGCCTATCTGGGCGCCGGTCTCCACCGGCCGCGCCAGGGACACCGCTCCGGACGGGACCGCTCCGGAGCCCCCCTCGTGATCTGGGTCACCAGGGGGCAGCTCCAGCCCTCCCGAGCTCACCCGCGTACCGCCTTCCGCTCCCCGGAGGCCCCCGGCACTCCCCTGTTCAACGATCAAGGAAGGGTACTCCGGGTGTGGCGGGTGCGCAGCCCGAAGCCCGGGGTCCTCTCCCAACTGGACGGGCCGTCAAGGCCGTTGCCGGAAGCCTAATGGAACCCCGGGGCTCCGGCCGCCGCGGTCACCCGGGTGGACCGGCAGAAGTCCTAGGTACTGACCTCACTTTCGGGGAGACTCGGCCCGAAGCGGTCCCACCGTTCCGGGCTTGCCCCGGGCCTCAGACGGAAGAGTCGAGCCATGCAGGTCTGGCCTGGACAGGCGTATCCCCTCGGTGCCTCCTACGACGGCGCCGGCACGAACTTCGCGGTCTTCTCGGAGGCGGCGGACCGGATCGAACTGGTGCTGCTGCACGACGACGGCTCCGAGACGGCGGTGGAGCTGCGCGAGACCGACGCGTTCGTGCGCCACGCGTACCTGCCCGGCGTCATGCCCGGCCAGCGGTACGGCTTCCGCGTCCACGGCCCCTACGCCCCCGAGCGCGGTCAGCGCTGCAACAGCGCCAAGCTCCTCCTCGACCCGTACGCCCGTGCGGTCAGCGGCAAGATCAAGTGGGGCGAGGAGGTGTACGGCTACCACTTCGGCTCCCCGGAGAAGCGCAACGACCTCGACTCGGCCCCGCACACCATGTCCTCGGTGGTGGTCAACCCGTACTTCGACTGGGGCGACGACCGCCGCCCGCGCACCGATTACCACCGCACGGTGATCTACGAGGCCCACGTGAAGGGGCTGACGATGCTCCATCCGGCCCTGCCGGAGGAGCTGCGCGGCACCTACGCGGCCCTCGCCCACCCCGCGATCCTGGAGCACCTCACCGAGCTGGGCATCACCACGCTGGAGCTGATGCCGGTCCACCAGTTCGTCAACGACCACCGCCTCGCCGACGCGGGACTCGCCAACTACTGGGGCTACAACACCATCGGCTTCTTCGCCCCGCACAACGCCTACGCATCCTGGGGGGACCGGGGCCAGCAGGTGCTGGAGTTCAAGTCGGCGGTGCGCGCCCTGCACCAGGCGGGCATCGAGGTCATCCTCGACGTGGTCTACAACCACACCGCCGAGGGCAACCACCTGGGCCCGACCCTCTCCTTCCGGGGGCTGGACAACGCCTCGTACTACCGGCTGAGCGCCGACGACCCCCGCTACTACATGGACACCACGGGCACCGGGAACTCCCTGCTCATGCGGTCCCCGCACGTTCTCCAGCTCATCATGGACTCGCTGCGGTACTGGGTGACGGACATGCACGTCGACGGGTTCCGCTTCGACCTGGCGGCGACCCTGGCGCGGCAGTTCCACGAGGTGGACCGGCTGTCGTCCTTCTTCGACCTGGTGCAGCAGGACCCGGTGGTCAGCCAGGTCAAACTGATCGCGGAGCCCTGGGACGTGGGCGAGGGCGGCTACCAGGTGGGGAACTTCCCGCCGCTGTGGACCGAGTGGAACGGCAAGTACCGCGACACGGTCCGCGACATGTGGCGCGGCGAACCGCGCACGCTGGCGGAGTTCGCCTCCCGGCTCACCGGCTCCTCCGACCTGTACCAGGACGACGGGCGGCGCCCGCTGGCCTCCATCAACTTCGTCACCTGCCACGACGGCTTCACCCTGCACGACCTGACGGCGTACAACGACAAGCACAACGACGCCAACGGCGAGGGCAACCGGGACGGCGAGAGCCACAACCGCTCGTGGAACTGCGGGACCGAGGGCGCCACCGAGGACCGGAAGGTGCGGGAGCTGCGCCGTCGGCAGATGCGCAACTTCATCGCCACCCTGATGCTCTCCCAGGGCGTGCCGATGCTCAGCCACGGCGACGAGTTCGCCCGCACCCAGCGCGGCAACAACAACGCCTACTGCCAGGACAGCGAGATCTCCTGGGTGCACTGGCCCGAGGAGGCCGACGGCAGGGCGGGTCCGCGGGAGCCGGAGGACGGGCAGTCGCTGCTGGAGTTCACCCGGGCCATGGTGTGGCTCCGCCGCGACCACCCGGTCTTCCGGCGCCGCCGCTTCTTCCACGGCCGGCCGGTGCGGGGCACCCACGACGACCTGTCCGACATCGCCTGGTACACCCCCGAGGGCGAGGAGATGACCCAGCGGGACTGGGACTCCGCGCAGGCCAGGGCGCTCACCGTGTTCCTCAACGGCAACGCCATCTCCGAGCCGGGGCCGCGCGGCGAGTCGATCCACGACGACTCGTTCCTGCTGATGTTCAACGCCTCCCCCGAGCCGCTGGAGTTCCTCGTCCCCACCGGACTGGGCCGCGAGTGGCAGGCCGTGGTGGAGACCGCCGCACCGGAAGGCGCCCGGCCGGGTGACGGCCCGAAGGTCCGCGCCGGGCAGCGGCTCGCCCTGCCCGACCGCAGCCTGACCGTCCTCCAGCGGCCCGCCTGACACCGTGCGGGCCCCGCGCCGTCACCCCGGCGCGCCGCACGATGACGACAACAGCCGCCCGAAGGGTACGTACTCGTCCATGACGCCCGCCTCCCCGGCGCCGCCCGCGCCGCCCACCGCCACGTACCGCATCCAGCTCCACCCCGGCCACCCCTTCGCCGCCGCCGAGGCCGACGTACCGGCGCTCGCCGCGCTCGGTGTGTCGCACCTGCACCTCTCCCCGGTCCTGGAGGCGGTGCCCGGCTCCAGCCACGGGTACGACGTCACCGACCCGACCCGCGTCCGCGCGGAACTGGGCGGGGAGGCGGGGCTGCGCTCCCTCTCCCGCGCCGCCCGCGCGCACGGCATGGGGCTGGTGGTGGACATCGTCCCCAACCACATGGCCGCCGACCCGGTCCACAACCAGGCCCTGCGCACGGTGCTGCGGGACGGTCCGCACTCCCCCTACGCCGCGTGGTTCGACATCGACTGGGCGGCCGGCGGCGGGCAGCTGCTGCTGCCGGTGCTCGGCGCACGCGTCGGCGGGGACGGGGCGGCACCGCGGGTCGAGGACGGCGAGCTGCGCCTGCCCGGCGGGCTGACGCTGCCGCTGCGCGCCGGCACGGCAGGGCTGCCGCTGGCGGAGCTGCTGGACGCCCAGTGGTACCGCCCCGTCTGGTGGCGGCTGGCCCGCACCGAGCTGAACTACCGCCGCTTCTTCACCGTCAACGACCTGATCGCGGTCCGCGTCGAGGACCCGGCCGTCTTCGACGCCACCCACGCCACCGTCCTCGCCCTGCTCGACGAGGGCGTCGTGCACGGCCTGCGCGTCGACCACCCCGACGGCCTCACCGACCCGGGCGGCTACCTGGCCCGCCTGCACGAGCGCGCCGGCGGACGCTGGACGGTGGTCGAGAAGATCCTCGCCGACGGCGAACCGCTGCCGCCCTCCTGGCCGGTGGCCGGCGCCACCGGCTACGACGCGCTCCGGCACGTCGACGCGGTCCTCACCGACCCCGAGGGCGCCCGCTCCCTCCTGGAGCAGTACCGCGCGTTCGCCGACCCGGAGCCCGAGGAGGGCGGCGAGTGGCAGGCCACCGCGCGCCGCGCCGCCCGCCAGATCGCCGGGCACGACCTGGCCGCCGAGGTGGAGACCCTGACGCGCACCGCCACCCGGGTCTGCGCCGCCGACCTCCACCTGCGTGACCACGCCCCGTGGGCGCTGCGCGCCGCCGTCCGCGAACTCCTCGTCCGGGTCCCCGTCTACCGCCCCTACCCCGAGCAGACCCCCGCCGAGACCGCCGCCGTCCTCACCGAGCGGGCGGCCGAGGAGGCCCGCGCCGCCTTCGACGTGCCCGAGGAGGCGCACGCGGTGGACGTCGTACGCCGACTGGCCGCGGGGACCCTGACCGGCCTGAGCGACCCGGCCGGCGCCGCCGCCTTCCGCGCCCGCTTCGCGCAGGTCGCCTCGGCCCTGCACGCCAAGGCCGTCGAGGACCGGGCGTTCTACCGGTACGTCCCCCTCCTCTCCGCCTGCGAGGTCGGCGGCGACCCGGGCACCCCGGCGCTGCCCCCCGAGGCGTTCCACGCCTTCTGCGCACGGCTCCAGCGGGACTGGCCGGAGACCGGGACGGTGCTCTCCACCCACGACACCAAGCGCAGCGCCGACGCCCGCGCCCGGATCGCGGTGCTGGCGGAGTTCCCCCGGGTGTGGGGCGAGTTCCTGACCGGCGCCGTGCGCCGCGCGGGCAAGGACGCGGCGGCCGCCGTCGGGATGCCCTTCACCTGGGCGGCCTGGCAGACCGTCTGCGCCCTGCTGCCCGACGACGGCACCCCGCCGTCCGAGGGCGCCGTGCCCTATGCCGACCGGCTCGCGGGCGCCCTGCTCAAACACGCTCGCGAGGCGGCCCTGCACACCACCTGGACCGAGCAGGACCCCGCGTACGAGGAGGCCGTGGAGCGGTACGTCCGCGAGGGGCTGACCGGTGCCGCCGCCGACCAGCTCCCCGCCCTCGCCGAACGCCTCGGCCCCTACGTCCGCGCCCACGTCCTGGGCGCCGCCCTGCTCCATCTGACGATGCCGGGCGTCCCCGACGTCTACCAGGGCACCGAACGCGACCGCCGCACCCTCATGGACCCCGACAACCGCGCCCCGGTCCCGGCGCCCGGCGGCACGCTGCACGCGCTCGACGCCCAAGGCCGTGCCACGGGCCTGGACGAGGAGAAGCTGGCCCTCACCGCCACGGCCCTCCGCCTGCGCCGGCGCCGGCCCGGGCTCTTCGGCGCCGCCTCCGGCTACCACGCCCTGGCGGCCCGCGGCCCCGCCGCCGCCCACTGCCTCGCCTTCGGCCGGGGTCCCGGCGAGGCCCCGCCACTGGTGACCGCCGTGACCCGGCTGCCCGGCGCCCTGCACCAGGCGGGCGGCTGGCACGACACCGCCCTGCCCCTGCCTCCCGGCCGTTACGTGGACCTGCTGACCGACGCCCGCCCGCACCAAGGCCCCCGGTACGAAGGGGAGGCCGCGCTCGCCACTCTCTTCGCCCGGCGTCCGGTGGCCCTGCTCCACCGCCAGGAGGAGTGAGGGCACGCCGGGCCGTACACCGGAGCGCGCCGTACCGCAGTTGGCGTAGTTGCGCGCCGGACGGCGTGTTCTGCTCCCCCACGCGCCCCGGCGCGGCGGATCGTACGGTGCACGTCCGGCGGCCGCGTCCGCACAGGCCGCCGGTGGCGAACCACGGGGGGTGGGCGCGCATGTCCCAGTACGAGCAATCGGTGTCCGGCCGCACACCGGACACCCGCGACGCGCCGGCCGAGCGCTTCCCGGCCCCCTCCGAGCTGGTCCGCGCCGCCGCCGCGCTGGTCCACCGCCACCCCCGGCTCTGTACCCTGCGCCGGGTCGGCCTCTCCCGCGCGGGGCGCCCGCTGCACCTGCTCTCCGTCGGCCACGCCGACGCGGCCGTCCTGGTCGTCGCGGGAGCCCACGCCAACGAACCGGCGGGCGGACCGGCCGTACGCCGGCTGGCCGGACGCGTCGCGGCCGACCCCGCCCTGCGTACCCGCACCTCCTGGCACTTCCTGCTCTGCGCCGACCCCGACGGAGCGCGCCTGCACCAGATGCGCGCCCCCGGCTCGCTCCTGGAGTACCACCGGCGCTTCTACCGTCCGCGCGGCGCCGAACAGCCCGAATGGTCCCCGTCGTACGTGCCGCCGCACCGTCTGCCTCCCGAGACCCGGGCACTCACCGGCGTACTCGACGAACTGCGCCCCTATCTCCAGGTCTCGCTGCACGGCACCGACCTCGGCGGCAGTTGGGTGCAGGTGACCCGAGACATCCCCGGACTCGCCGAGCCCTTCGCCAAGTCCGCCGCGGAGCTGCGCATCCCCATCGAGGCGGGCCCCTCGGACGCGGTCGGCTGGCCCGTCTCGGGCCCCGGCGTCCACGTCATGCCGGAACCCGGCGCGGACACGCCGTTCCCCAGCGTGCCCGAGGACGTCCGCCACAGCACCTGGCACCACATACACCGCTACGGCGGGCGCACCGCCGTCATCGAGGTCCCCCTGTGGGCCAGCGACCGCGTCACCGACCTCGCACCCCACCCGGACCCGTCCGCCGCCCTGCGCGACAGCGCCCGACGTCTGCGCGAGCACACCCGCGCCGTCACCCGTGTCCTGGCCACCGCCCTGCCCCGTCTCCCGGGCCCACCAGGTCCCCTGACACGCTCGGCCCGCTGGATCCTCGACCTCTCCCCGGCCCTGGCCGACGACTGGGAACGTCTCCCCTCCGAGGGTGCCACCGCCGCCTACGTCTGGGGCATGGAGGCGTTCGGCCGCCGCCTCCCCCTCCGCGCCGCCGGCATGCTCCTGCGCGAACTGACCCGCCACCACTCACCGTCGGCCGCCGCCCTGGGCCCTCTCATCACCCGCTGGTCCCACGACTTCACCACCCGCTTCACGCCTCGCTGGGTCCCCCTCGACTCCCAGACGGAACACCAGACGAGAACCACCCTCGCGGCCGCCACCCACACACCCCATCCCTGAGACAGGGCAGAGCACCACTGCCCCGTACGGCCCACCGCTCAGCCGGGCCGGTGTCCGAGGCCAAGCCACCTCTCAGGAGACCGCCACGCGGAACACCATCGACCCGAAACTCACATGGTCCCCGTCCCGCACCACGGCGGCCCCGGTCACCCGCTGCCCGTTCACGGAGGTCCCGTTGGTGGACCCCAGATCCCGCAACACCCACACCCCGTCCTCGAAACTCAGCTCGGCGTGACAGCGCGACACCGTGTCGTGGCTGAGCCGCAGCCCGTTCCCCTGGTCCCGCCCTATCCTCAGCGCGCCCCGCAGATCGGGCCCGGGCAGCAGCAACTTGGGCAGCCGTTCGGCCTGCCAGGCGCGCCGCATCTTCACGGTGAACCCCGAGACGGCCCGCACCGACCCGAACACCACCCGCGACAGGGCCCCCTCCTGGGGCAGATCGGCGGTCAGCTCGGACAACTGGGCCGCGCTGCGGGCGGCGAGCGCCAGCTCCATCCGCCGGATGAACGTCTCGTGCGAGAGCCGCCCCTCCGCGGCCCCGTCCCGCAGCACCTTCAGTGCCCGGTCCCGCTGCGCGTCGGTGACACGTGGCGCCGGCTGGGGATGGAACTGCGAGGTGGTCACGGGCCGATTGTCCGCCACGCCGCTCCGCGCTGTCCAGCGGCGGTCCCTGTCCCGCCCCGCCGTCAGCGGGCCCGGACGGGAAACGAATTGATCTCACCCCCTCGTCCTGACCCCGGTTGTCGGTGGCAGCGTGTTGACTGTCGACAGCGGTGTGTGAGCACCGCGCGGGGCGCACGCGTGTGCGATCCGGTGCCGCGCCTGGGCGAGAAGGTTCCCGAGCGCGGCGGCACAGGGCGACACCGACCGAGGACGGGCGAGAGACGGATGACCGAGGGGGCCGAGGTGGCACGGTTCGAGGTGTGGGCGCCGGACAAGGACGAGGTGGCGCTCGAAGTGGGCGGGGAGCGGGTCCCCATGGAGCGGGACGTCTCCCGGCCGGGCTGGTGGGTCGCGCAGGCCCCGGCGGGCGACGGCGCGCGGTACGGCTTCTCGGTCGACGGCGGCCCGGTCCTGCCCGACCCGCGCTCCCGCCGCCAGCCGGACGGCCCCGACGGCCTCAGCGCCGTCGTCGACCAGGACGCGTACGAGTGGCGGGCCCCGTGGCCGGGCCGGGGCCTGCCGGGCGCGGTCCTCTACGAGCTGCACGTCGGCACCTTCACCCGCGAGGGCACCCTGGACGCGGCGGCCGGCCGTCTCGACGCCCTCGCCGCGCTGGGCGTCACCCACGTCGAGCTGATGCCGCTCGCCCCCTTCCCGGGCGTGCACGGCTGGGGGTACGAGGGCGTGTCGCTCTGGGCGGTCCACGAGCCGTACGGCGGCCCGGCGGCCCTGAAGCGTTTCGTCGACGCCGCCCACGAGCGGGGCCTCGGCGTCGTCCTGGACGTGGTCCACAACCACCTGGGCCCGTCCGGAAATCATCTCCCCGCCTTCGGCCCGTACTTCACCGACACCCACCACACGCCGTGGGGCTCCGCCGTCAACCTCGACGCCCCCGGCTCCGACGAGGTGCGCGCGTTCCTGGTGGAGAGCGCCCTGGCCTGGCTGCGCGACTACCACCTGGACGGCTTGCGCCTGGACGCCGTGCACGCCCTCTGCGACACCCGGGCGGTGCACTTCCTGGAGGAGCTGTCCGACGCGGTCCGCGATCTCTCCCGCGACCTGGGCCGCCCGCTGTTCCTCATCGCCGAGTCCGACCTCAACGACCCGCGCCTGATCACCCCCAGGGACCAGGGCGGCCTCGGTCTCCAGGCCCAGTGGAACGACGACTTCCACCACGCCCTGCACACCAGCCTCACCGGCGAGTCCACGGGCTACTACGCGGACTTCGCCGAACAACCGCTGCGTGCCCTCGCCAAGACCCTCACCGGCGGCTTCTTCCACGACGGCACGTACTCCTCGTTCCGCGGCCGCGCCCACGGGCGCCCCCTGGACCGCACCCGGGTCTCCGCCCACCGCCTCCTCGGCTACGCCCAGACCCACGACCAGGTCGGTAACCGCGCCCAGGGCGACCGCCTCGCGGACTGCCTTCCGCCGGGCCTGCTGGCCTGCGCCGCCGCGCTGGTTCTCACCGGCCCGTTCACGCCGATGCTCTTCATGGGCGAGGAGTGGGGGGCGCGCACCCCCTGGCAGTTCTTCACCGACCACACCGACCCGGAGCTGGCCGAGGCGGTCCGTCAGGGGCGCCGCCGCGAGTTCGCGGCGCACGGCTGGGCGGAGGGGGACGTCCCCGACCCGCAGGACCCGGCCACCCGCGACCGCTCCTGCCTCGACTGGTCGGAGCGGGAGCGCGGACCGCACCGGCACCTCCTCAAGTGGCACCGCACCCTGATCGCGCTGCGCCGCGCCCGCCCCGACCTCCTCGACGCCGACCTCGCCGCGGTCCGCGTCGCCTTCGACGAGCAGGCCCGCTGGTTCGCCTTCCGCCGCGGGGACATCCGGGTGGCCCTCAACCTCGCCACCGGACCAGCGGCGATCCCGCTCGGCACCGGCTCGCTCCGCACCCTCGCCGCCTGGGACGACTCGGCCTCCCTGGACTCGGACGGCGTCCTCCACCTCGGCCCGCGCTCGGCGGTCGTCCTGGGCGAGCGGTGAGGGCGCCACCGCGCCTGCGGGCGGGCGCCCCCGTGGCCCGGCACCGCCCGGCCCCCGCTCTCCTCGTCTCCGGCCACGCCGGCATGGCGGCGGCGGGCGCGCCCCGGTACCGGCCGGCGGGACGCCCCGGGCGAGGCGCGGGAGACCCGGGAGGAGACGGGGCTGACGGCCACCGTGGTCCGGCGCCCGGCGGTGGAGGACAGGCCGCACCCTGACACGGGCCGTCCTCGCCGGACCGCCTTCTTCCTCCTGCGCGCCCCGGACGACGCGCCGGACGTTTGGCTCCACCAGGTCCGGGGCGAGGACGGCGACGCGGGGCTCACCTTCGCCTGCCGCTTCCTCCGCCTGCCTCTCGCCACGCCACTGGCGGACGGGCAGGACGTCTGGCCGGCCCCTGCCGGCCCTTCCTGGTCCGCTCCCAGCCAGCCGTCCGGCCCCGCCGCACCGGACGGCCCGTAACCGTTCGGCCGAACTCCGCCCGAGGGGCGGTCTGTTCTGCTGGGATGGCACCGGCGGCCCGCCGGGGAACCCGCCGGTGCCCGGGCCCGACCGGCGCGAAAGGATGCGGACGTATGAGCCTCGCCCAGCTGCACCTCACCTCGCCCGGTCCCGGCTTGGCCGCCGTCTCCCCGGGCGTTCCGCCCGGCATCCGTGAAGCGGCGGAACAGCTCTTCGCCCATGTACCGCCCCGAGGCGCACCGCCGCACCCCACCCCGGCCGAGGCGGACCGGCTACCCACGACGTTCTCGCTCACCGCGATGCGGGACGGCAGCCTCCTGCTCGGCCAGACGACGTCCGTGGCCGCCACCGGACCGGCCGGCCTCACCACCCACACCCACGCGGTCCACCTGCCGCCCGGCACGGGGCTGCCGGACGACGTGCTGCCCATCTTCTGCTGGGGTGCACCGCAGTGGGCCCGCACCGCTCCGGACGGCGGGGTCCCGAAGCCCGTGGCGGCGTTCACTCCGGCCCGGGAACTGAGCCGCACCTGTCTGACGGAGTTCGCCGCCACCCGCGTCCCGTGGCTCGCCGCCTTCTTCGCCGAGCTACGCGCTCTGGTCGCCGACCCGTCGGGACCGCCGCTCGTCGTGGTGGAGCGCGACCCGGTGGCCGTCGCCCGCTGGATCGCCCTGGCGGCGACCGTCCTCCCGCCGGCCGAGGTCCACCGGCTCACCTTCACCACGTACACCCGAGTCCCGGGCCACGGGCACCGGATATCCGGCATGCGTCCCGAGGGCTACGCCGCCCTCGACGACCCCGGCCGGTACCGGCTGGTCGACTGCTCGTCCGCTCCTCCGCCGCCGCGCACCGTCCCGGACGTCTGGGCACGTCTGTGCGCCCACGTCTGGCTCGCGGGCGTCCCGGGGCTGTTCAAGGAGACGGCCCACTCCCCCGAGCCGGGCCGCCTGGCCGCAGCGGCCGTACGCACCGGCGTTCAGGTCGACGCCGAGGCCCGTGCGGTCGCCGCCGCCTGGATCGCCGCCGCGGGTCCGGGTGTGGACCAGCCCGCGCTGGCCGCCTTCGTCACCGCCCTCAGCGCCGCCGCGGACCAGAGCGACCCTGTCGAGGCTCCCGCCCTCACCGGGCTGCGCGAGGCACTCCGCGGCCGGCTCCCCGTCGACCAGCTGGAACCCCTGACGGCGACCGCCCTGACCGCCGCCGTCCGCACCGACATGCCCCGCCTCCCCTTGCTGTACGCGGGAGATCTCGGCCCGGCCATGCGCGACCGGCTGGCCTCCCGGCTCCGCTCCGACATCCGGCGTGGCCTCACCGACCCGGACCGGCCTCCCCTCGGCCGCCCACTGTCCCTGCTCAGGCTCGCCGAGACGCTGGGCGTCGATCACGCCGACCTGCTTCCGCGACTCGCGGCACGGGCCGCTCAGGCCGTCACCGCCGATCCGCAGGCGGCAGCGGGCATCGACGAGGTGCGCGACACCCTCACCGGCAGCCCTTCCCTACGTGCCGCGGTGGTCGAACAGCTCGACGCCCTGGCGGCCGAGGACCCGGCCGCCGGCTCCCGTGTCATGGCCGCGCTGCCGCTGGAGGTGGACCGCTTCGCCGCGCCGCACCTGCTGCTCTGCTCCCTGCCGGTACCGGAGGGCGACCGGGTCGCCGCGGTCGAGAGCCTGCTCCGCGCCGCGGGCCTGTCGCCGATGACCGCCCCCGAGACGCTGGGCACCGCCGCACGCCGTGTCTGGGCGGAAGCGCCACCGACCGGCGACGAGGCTCGGCGTCTGCTGGCCGCCACCGGCTCCGACACCCACCGGACCGCCGGTACCCTGCCGTTCCTGCTCCAGGCCGCTGTCGAGGGCCACGCCGACGACGCGGAGGCCGGCCGCTTGGCGACCGACCTCCTGAACTCCTTCTCACCGGACCTGGTGCCCCGCGACCGCGCCGCCCTGGAGTTGCTCCTCTACACCGACCGCCTCGGCACCCCGGCCGAAGGCACCGAGTGGGTACGCCATCTCACCGCTCACGCGTCGGCCGCCGCACCCCTCCCGGCGGCCCTGCGTATCCGCGCGGAACGCGCCCTCGCCCAGCGCCTGCTGGCGGGAAACACCGACGACATCGCGGAGTTGAGTGACCTCGCCCGCTCCGGGGACCGCTCCCTCCTCTCCACGTACGCGGCAGTGGCAGCCGAGGGCCCGGCCCTTCAACGGCTGCGCACCGACCCGGCGTACGCGGCGGCGTGCTTCCGTGACTGGTCCTCCCATCAAGGCGCCACCCCTGAGTGGGAGGAGACCAGGCTCTCGCTCCTCACGACGGTGCTGCGCCCCGTCGTCCGCGCCCTGCCGGCACAGCAGGTACAGCGCATCGAGCAGTTGTTGGCCGCTCATCGCAGCACCCTCGCGGAGGAATTCCGCGAAACCAACCGTGGTCGCCTGACCCGCCTCACCCGAGGCCTCACCCAGCGAGGCCGGCGCAGGGGCACCCAGCAGTGACCTCACGGAAGCGACCTCACGGCTGTTCGGCGGGGACGAGCTTCTCCGACCTCGTTCCTGCCGCCGCCTGCCCTGCGGGCCCATAGGGTCCTGAACGCAGAAATGCCTCGGGCCCGGAAAACCTTTGATCAGGTTTTCCGGGCCCGAGGCCACAAAGAGTTCGGCGGCGACCTACTCTCCCACAGGGTCCCCCCTGCAGTACCATCGGCGCTGTAAGGCTTAGCTTCCGGGTTCGGAATGTAACCGGGCGTTTCCCTCACGCTATGACCACCGAAACACTACGAAACACACCAGCAACCACAACCCACCAGAAGATGAGTGTGCGGTTGGTGTTCGTGGTTTCAGAACCAACACAGTGGACGCGAGCAACTGAGGACAAGCCCTCGGCCTATTAGTACCGGTCAACTCCACCCCTTACAGGGCTTCCATATCCGGCCTATCAACCCAGTCGTCTACTGGGAGCCTTACCCTCTCAAGGAGGTGGGAATACTCATCTCGAAGCAGGCTTCCCGCTTAGATGCTTTCAGCGGTTATCCCTCCCGAACGTAGCCAACCAGCCATGCCCTTGGCAGAACAACTGGCACACCAGAGGTTCGTCCGTCCCGGTCCTCTCGTACTAGGGACAGCCCTTCTCAATATTCCTACGCGCACAGCGGATAGGGACCGAACTGTCTCACGACGTTCTAAACCCAGCTCGCGTACCGCTTTAATGGGCGAACAGCCCAACCCTTGGGACCGACTCCAGCCCCAGGATGCGACGAGCCGACATCGAGGTGCCAAACCATCCCGTCGATATGGACTCTTGGGGAAGATCAGCCTGTTATCCCCGGGGTACCTTTTATCCGTTGAGCGACGGCGCTTCCACAAGCCACCGCCGGATCACTAGTCCCGACTTTCGTCCCTGCTCGACCCGTCGGTCTCACAGTCAAGCTCCCTTGTGCACTTACACTCAACACCTGATTACCAACCAGGCTGAGGGAACCTTTGGGCGCCTCCGTTACACTTTAGGAGGCAACCGCCCCAGTTAAACTACCCATCAGACACTGTCCCTGATCCGGATCACGGACCCAGGTTAGACATCCAGCACGACCAGAGTGGTATTTCAACGACGACTCCACACACACTGGCGTGCATGCTTCACAGTCTCCCACCTATCCTACACAAGCCGAACCGAACACCAATATCAAACTGTAGTAAAGGTCCCGGGGTCTTTCCGTCCTGCTGCGCGAAACGAGCATCTTTACTCGTAATGCAATTTCACCGGGCCTATGGTTGAGACAGTCGAGAAGTCGTTACGCCATTCGTGCAGGTCGGAACTTACCCGACAAGGAATTTCGCTACCTTAGGATGGTTATAGTTACCACCGCCGTTTACTGGCGCTTAAGTTCTCAGCTTCGCCACACCGAAATGTGACTAACCGGTCCCCTTAACGTTCCAGCACCGGGCAGGCGTCAGTCCGTATACATCGCCTTACGGCTTCGCACGGACCTGTGTTTTTAGTAAACAGTCGCTTCTCGCTGGTCTCTGCGGCCACACCCAGCTCAGAGTGCAAGACTCATCACCAGACATGGCCCCCCTTCTCCCGAAGTTACGGGGGCATTTTGCCGAGTTCCTTAACCATAGTTCACCCGAACGCCTCGGTATTCTCTACCTGACCACCTGAGTCGGTTTAGGGTACGGGCCGCCATGAAACTCGCTAGAGGCTTTTCTCGACAGCATAGGATCATCCACTTCACCACAATCGGCTCGGCATCAGGTCTCAGACTATTGCCAGGCGGATTTACCTACCTGACGTCCTACACCCTTACCCCGGGACAACCACCGCCCGGGATGGACTACCTTCCTGCGTCACCCCATCACTCACCTACTACCAGCTCGGGTCACCGGCTCCACCACTTTCCATTCCCCGAAGGGTCCGGAACGGCTTCACGGGCTTAGCATCACTGGATTCAATGTTTGACGCTTCACAGCGGGTACCGGAATATCAACCGGTTATCCATCGACTACGCCTGTCGGCCTCGCCTTAGGTCCCGACTTACCCTGGGCAGATCAGCTTGACCCAGGAACCCTTAGTCAATCGGCGCACACGTTTCTCACGTGTGAATCGCTACTCATGCCTGCATTCTCACTCGTGAACCGTCCACAACTCGTTTCCACGGCTGCTTCACCCGGCACACGACGCTCCCCTACCCATCACAGCCTCCGTTGGGAGTATTGCTGCAATGACACGACTTCGGCGGTACGCTTGAGCCCCGCTACATTGTCGGCGCGGAATCACTAGACCAGTGAGCTATTACGCACTCTTTCAAGGGTGGCTGCTTCTAAGCCAACCTCCTGGTTGTCTCTGCGACTCCACATCCTTTCCCACTTAGCGTACGCTTAGGGGCCTTAGTCGATGCTCTGGGCTGTTTCCCTCTCGACCATGGAGCTTATCCCCCACAGTCTCACTGCCGCGCTCTCACTTACCGGCATTCGGAGTTTGGCTAAGGTCAGTAACCCGGTAGGGCCCATCGCCTATCCAGTGCTCTACCTCCGGCAAGAAACACACGACGCTGCACCTAAATGCATTTCGGGGAGAACCAGCTATCACGGAGTTTGATTGGCCTTTCACCCCTAACCACAGGTCATCCCCCAGGTTTTCAACCCTGGTGGGTTCGGTCCTCCACGACCTCTTACAGCCGCTTCAACCTGCCCATGGCTAGATCACTCCGCTTCGGGTCTAGAGCGTGCAACTCAAACGCCCTCTTAGGACTCGCTTTCGCTACGGCTTCCCCACACGGGTTAACCTCGCTACACACCGCTAACTCGCAGGCTCATTCTTCAAAAGGCACGCAGTCACGACGCACCGAGCAAACTCGATGCGCGACGCTCCCACGGCTTGTAGGCACACGGTTTCAGGTACTATTTCACTCCGCTCCCGCGGTACTTTTCACCATTCCCTCACGGTACTATCCGCTATCGGTCACCAGGGAATATTTAGGCTTAGCGGGTGGTCCCGCCAGATTCACACGGGATTTCTCGGGCCCCGTGCTACTTGGGTGTCTCTCAAACGAGCCGCTGACGTTTCGACTACGGGGGTCTTACCCTCTACGCCGGACCTTTCGCATGTCCTTCGCCTACATCAACGGTTTATGACTCGTCCCACGGCCGGCAGACCGTGGAAGAGAGATCCCACAACCCCGCATGCGCAACCCCTGCCGGGTCTCACACACATACGGTTTAGCCTCATCCAGTTTCGCTCGCCACTACTCCCGGAATCACGGTTGTTTTCTCTTCCTGCGGGTACTGAGATGTTTCACTTCCCCGCGTTCCCTCCACACTGCCTATGAGTTCAGCAGCGGGTGACAGCCCATGACGACTGCCGGGTTTCCCCATTCGGAAACCCCCGGATCAAAGCCTGGTTGACGACTCCCCGGGGACTATCGTGGCCTCCCACGTCCTTCATCGGTTCCTGGTGCCAAGGCATCCACCGTGCGCCCTTAAAAACTTGGCCACAGATGCTCGCGTCCACTGTGCAGTTCTCAAACAACGACCAATCACCCACCACCCCGAGACCAAACATCCCGAGTTCACTGGGGCCGGCAACCGAAGAAACAGCCACAACATGGCCGCTCCCTCAGACACCCAACAGCGTGCCCGACCCAGCCGACCCATGACCCTGCGTTCCACGCCGAAGCAGTACTAGCAAAACCATCGAATCCACTGTGCCGAATAGTCAACGTTCCACCCATGAGCAACCAGCACCAGACGTTCGCTGATGAACTGGCCCCTGGACCACCAACCCGAAAGCTGGCAGCCAAGAAGTGCTCCTTAGAAAGGAGGTGATCCAGCCGCACCTTCCGGTACGGCTACCTTGTTACGACTTCGTCCCAATCGCCAGTCCCACCTTCGACAGCTCCCTCCCCACAAGGGGGTTGGGCCACCGGCTTCGGGTGTTACCGACTTTCGTGACGTGACGGGCGGTGTGTACAAGGCCCGGGAACGTATTCACCGCAGCAATGCTGATCTGCGATTACTAGCGACTCCGACTTCATGGGGTCGAGTTGCAGACCCCAATCCGAACTGAGACCGGCTTTTTGAGATTCGCTCCACCTCACGGTATCGCAGCTCATTGTACCGGCCATTGTAGCACGTGTGCAGCCCAAGACATAAGGGGCATGATGACTTGACGTCGTCCCCACCTTCCTCCGAGTTGACCCCGGCGGTCTCCCGTGAGTCCCCAGCACCACAAGGGCCTGCTGGCAACACGGGACAAGGGTTGCGCTCGTTGCGGGACTTAACCCAACATCTCACGACACGAGCTGACGACAGCCATGCACCACCTGTACACCGACCACAAGGGGGGCACCATCTCTGATGCTTTCCGGTGTATGTCAAGCCTTGGTAAGGTTCTTCGCGTTGCGTCGAATTAAGCCACATGCTCCGCCGCTTGTGCGGGCCCCCGTCAATTCCTTTGAGTTTTAGCCTTGCGGCCGTACTCCCCAGGCGGGGCACTTAATGCGTTAGCTGCGGCACGGACAACGTGGAATGTTGCCCACACCTAGTGCCCACCGTTTACGGCGTGGACTACCAGGGTATCTAATCCTGTTCGCTCCCCACGCTTTCGCTCCTCAGCGTCAGTATCGGCCCAGAGATCCGCCTTCGCCACCGGTGTTCCTCCTGATATCTGCGCATTTCACCGCTACACCAGGAATTCCGATCTCCCCTACCGAACTCTAGCCTGCCCGTATCGACTGCAGACCCGGGGTTAAGCCCCGGGCTTTCACAACCGACGTGACAAGCCGCCTACGAGCTCTTTACGCCCAATAATTCCGGACAACGCTTGCGCCCTACGTATTACCGCGGCTGCTGGCACGTAGTTAGCCGGCGCTTCTTCTGCAGGTACCGTCACTTTCGCTTCTTCCCTGCTGAAAGAGGTTTACAACCCGAAGGCCGTCATCCCTCACGCGGCGTCGCTGCATCAGGCTTTCGCCCATTGTGCAATATTCCCCACTGCTGCCTCCCGTAGGAGTCTGGGCCGTGTCTCAGTCCCAGTGTGGCCGGTCGCCCTCTCAGGCCGGCTACCCGTCGTCGCCTTGGTGAGCCACTACCTCACCAACTAGCTGATAGGCCGCGGGCTCATCCTGCACCGCCGGAGCTTTACACCATCCACCATGCGATGGACGGTCATATCCGGTATTAGACCCCGTTTCCAGGGCTTGTCCCAGAGTGCAGGGCAGATTGCCCACGTGTTACTCACCCGTTCGCCACTAATCCACCCCGAAGGGCTTCATCGTTCGACTTGCATGTGTTAAGCACGCCGCCAGCGTTCGTCCTGAGCCAGGATCAAACTCTCCGTGAATGTGTACCGGTGATCCGGTCAACAAGCACAAGAGCGGTACGACAAGGAGGAATAGTCCCTGCCGTACACAGCGTCCTCGCTGTTGTATTTCAAAGGAACCTCAACCAGCCAGAAACCTGGATGGTCGGGGTATCAACATATCTGGCGTTGACTTTTAGCACGCTGTTGAGTTCTCAAGGAACGGACGCTTCCTTCGTACTCACCCTCTCGGGCTTTCCTCCGGGCGCTTCCCTTCGGTATTTCGTGTTCCGACTCTATCAGACTCTTTCGCGTCCGATTTCCTCGGTGCCTTTCCGGTTCGAGCGCCGCGTTCCCGCTTCGCTTTTCCCTTTCGGCGGTTCCGACTCTATCAGATCCTTTCGGGCCTGATTCCCAGTCAGCGGGTTTCGCCTTCCCGGCCGTTGAGCCGTTCCGACGTCCAGAACCATAGCGGATTCTCTTGATCTCTCACAATCGCGGCCTAATGACTCGCGTTCGCACCGAGACGGTGGAGATCCTCCGGAAAAAGAATTCCGGGCCCACCCGTGACGGGCATGCCTGGGAAAGGTGTTTCAGGAGGGTTCTGCTGAGGTTTTGGAGTGAGCCGCGCTTCGCGCGGCTGAGGCGCTTCTCCAACCCTTGAGGTTGGACGGCAGCTCGTTGAACACTACGCACCCGGACGAGTCGAAGTCAAGTCGGGCCCGTGCTCCCGGGGAGGAGCACGGGCCCGTCTCACGGGAGAGGCTGGTGTCAGCTCTCGGCCGGGGCCAGTCGCATGGAGATCGAGTTGATGCAGTAGCGCTGGTCGGTGGGGGTGGCGTACCCCTCGCCGGCGAATACGTGGCCGAGGTGGGAGCCGCACTTCGCGCAACGGACCTCGGTGCGGACCATGCCGTGCGAGCGGTCCTCGATGAGCTCCACGGCGTCCGAGTCCTTCGGGTCGTAGAAGCTCGGCCAGCCGCAGTGCGACTCGAACTTGGTGCCGGAGGTGAAGAGTTCGGCTCCACAGGCCCGGCAGGCGTACACGCCCTCGGTCCTGGTGTCCGTGTACTCACCGACGAAGGCCGGCTCCGTGCCCGCCTGGCGGAGGACCTGGTACTCGGCGGGGGTGAGCTCCTCGCGCCACTGCTCGTCCGTCTTCTCGACGTCGTACGCCATGTCGGTCACTTCCTCACTTCGACAGGTGGTCGAGGATCTCGGGCCCGAGCTCCGTCACGTCGCCGGCGCCCATGGTGAGAACAAGGTCGCCGGGCCTGGCCATTCCCGCGAGGACCGAGGCGGCGGCGGAACGGTCGGCCAGGGCCGTCACCTCGGCTCCGGCGGCGCGGGCCGCGTCGATGATCAGCGTGCTGGTGACACCCGGGATCGGGTCCTCACGGGCCGGGTAGATGTCGAGGACGACCGAGGCGTCGGCGAGTCCGAGTGCCTGGCCCATCTCCTTGCCCAGTTCCTGGGTGCGGCTGAAGAGGTGCGGCTGGAAGAGCACCAGCAGACGGGCCTCGGCGGCGACGGCGCCCCGGATGGCCTCCAGGTCGGCGGTCATCTCGCTGGGGTGGTGGGCGTAGGAGTCGATCACCTGGACGCCGGCGGCCTCGCCCTTGAGCTGGAGGCGGCGCTTCACCCCGGTGTAGGCGGCGATGGCGGGAGCCATCTCCTCGGCGGGGACGCCGAGGGCGACCGCGGCGGTGAGGGCCGCGACGGCGTTGAGCGCGTAGTGGCGGCCGGGGACGGAGACGTCGAAGGTCAGCTCGGCGCCGTCGATGTGGACCGTGACCTCGCTGCGCAGGCCCTGCGGGACGATCGACGTGACGTGCACGTCCGCGTCGGCCGCCTCGCCGTAGGTGCGGACGGTGACGCCGGGAAGGCCCTTGGCGGCGAGCCGCCGGGTGAGCTCGCGGGCGCCCTCGTGGTCGGCGGAGATCACCAGGGTGCCGCCGGGCACGATCCGGGCGGCGAAGGTCTCGAAGGACTCGTGGATCTCCTCGAGCGAGGCGTAGTTGGCGTGGTGGTCCAGCTCGACGTTGAGGACGACGGCGACTTCGGGGGCGTACTTGTGGAAGCTGCGGTCGCTCTCGTCGGCCTCGGCGACGAAGATCTCGCCGGTGCCGTGCAGCGCGTTGGAGCCGGGGATGTCGAGGTCGCCGCCGATGGCGTACGAGGGGTCGCGGCCCAGTGCGGCCAGGGAGACGGCCAGCATCGAGGTGGTGGTGGTCTTGCCGTGGGTGCCGGCGACGGCGATGGGACGGGTGCCGTCCATCAGCGCGGCCAGCGCGTCCGAGCGGTGCACGACGGGGACGCCCAGCTCGGCGGCGCGGGCCAGCTCCGGGTTGTCCGGACGGATGGCGGAGGAGATGACGACGGCGGTGGTGTCGTCCGCGAGGTGGCCGGCGGCGTGGCCGAGGTGGACGGTGGCGCCGAGGGCGCGCAGCGCCTCGGCGGTCGCGGAGTCCTTGGCGTCGCTGCCGGCGACGCGGGCGCCGCGCTGGGCGAGGATCTTGGCGATCCCCGACATTCCGGCGCCGCCGATGCCGATGAAGTGCGGTCGGTCCATGGCGGGGGGAAGGCCGGATGCCATCTGTCGTTCTCCCGGGGTCGAGGGGTACGGGTCGTGCTGGGCGGGGTCAGCCTATGCCGTGGTGCGAGAGGGGGCGGGCCCGCCGGCGCCCGCCGCGGACGCCGACGGTGCCGGGCTCGCGGTGGTCAGTCGGTGCGGGAGGCCGGTCCGGTGCTGTCCTGGTCGCTGACCGTGCCGGCGGCGGTGGCTCCCGAGCCCCGGGGACCCGCGGAGTCCGAGGAGGCTCCGGTGGGTGCGTCGGCCCCGTCGGCCGGCGCGTGCGAGTAGAGCTTGAGGACGGGGACGCCGACCTTGTGGCGGGCCCGGGTCGCCCAGTCGCGGTGGAAGAACTCCTCCACGTAGTGCGGCTCGGTCAGCACGATGACCTCGTCGGCGCCGGTCTCGGCGACCAGGGCGGTGAGGGCGGCGAGGGGCTCGTCCTCGACGAGGCGGCCCTCGGCCTCGCTGCCGGCGGCGCGCAGGGCGCGCAGGGAGTGCTCCAGTGCGCGCGCCGCGGGGGTGCCGTCGACCTCGCCCTCCGGTTCCTCGGCCTCGCGGACGGCCTCACCGAGTTCGCCGAGGGCGACGTCGTCGATGGCGCGCAGCAGGCGGTCCTGGTCGCCGCGCGGCTGCATGAGCAGGACGAAGGAGACAGGCTCGTCCCCGTGGAGCGTGGTGACGAACTCCACGTCGGGTGCCGACAGCGGCTGCTCGATCATCAAAACGCTCGTGAACACGTCAGGCGCCCTTTCGGATCGCGGGCCCCGGGGAGCCCGTGCGGAAACCATTTTTCCCCGTGTTCGCACGGGACTCGCCGTCCCTGGTCCGCCTACGGGGAGCTAAGCGGAATGATTCATTCCGCCCATGTCAGTCCGACGGTAGCGGGTGAAGAGGAACCCGGCCTCCTCCAGTACCGAGGCGGGCGAGAAACGTTTCGGCAGTGCGACGGGGGGACCGGAGGCGATGCGCTGGGCGTCCCCGGCGGTCAGCATCGGGGAGACCGTGAGGCACAACTCGTCCAGCACGCCGGCGGCGATGAACTGGCCCAGCAGCCGGGGGCCACCCTCGGTGAGGAGCCTGGTCAGGCCCTGTTCGGCGAGGACGTGGACGGCGCGCTCCGGCTCGACGGCGGAGCCCGTTCCGGCGATCAGCACGCGGGCTCCGGCGGCCTGCGCGGCGCGTACCCGCTCGGCCGGTGCGGCGGCTCCGGTGAGGACCAGAGTGGGCGTGCCGGGTGCGCTGAAGAGTGGCAGATCGAAATCGAGTGCGAGGCTCGCGCTGACCACGGCGACGGCGGGGGCGGGAGTCTGCCCGGCGGCGGCGCGGCGGCGGGCGAACGCCTCGCGGGCGCGGGCGGGGCGGTACCCCTCCTGGCGTACCGTCTCGGCTCCGACGACCACGGCGTCGGCCAGGCCCCGCAGGGTGCCGAAGATCCGCATGTCGGCGCTGCCGGAGATGGGCTGGGAGCGGCCCTCGTGCTGGGCCGCGCCGTCGAGGGTGCTGACCATGTTGGCGCGCAGCCAGGGACCGGCGGTCTCCGGGTAGGCGTAGGCGTCGGCGAGTTCCGCCAGGGTCCACTCGCGGTCGGTCACGTCATCGGTCACGGGGAGCAGGCGTCGCATGACGTGCAGTTTCGCACGGCCGTGCGGAGGACGGGCGGGGCGGCGCCGGGCGTCGCGCAAAGGAGGACGGCGGGGCGTCCGCGGGGCCGGCGCCCGGGGAACGGGGTGCTCCGCGCGTCCCTCTAAGCTGGTGAGCTGTGTCGTCCTCCTCCACTCCCCCGTCCTCCGCCTCCTCGTCCGCGCGGCGCGCCGACGAGTCGGCGCCGCTCTCCCTGCGCGCCCGCGAGCCCCAGGTGCCCGCCGAACGGCTGGTGGCCGACATGGTGCCGCCACCCAAGTTCGACGGGGTCCGCTTCGCCACGTACCTCCCCGACCCGGGCCGTCCGAGTCAGGCCGAGGCCGTGAGGGTGCTGGAGGAGTTCGCGACCGGGCTGGGCGGGGCGAGCGCGACGGGTGCCGGACGGCGCCGCTGGTTCGCACGGAGGCCGGCACCGGCGCCCGCCGGGCCTCGCGGGGTGTACCTGGACGGCGGGTACGGCGTCGGCAAGACCCACCTGCTCGCCTCGCTCTGGCACGCCACCCCGGCGGCGCCGGAGCAGAAGGCGTTCGGCACCTTCGTGGAGCTGACCAACCTGGTGGGCGCGCTGGGCTTCCAGGAGACGGTACGCACGCTCAGCGGCCACCGGCTGCTGTGCATCGACGAGTTCGAGCTGGACGACCCGGGCGACACCGTGCTGGTCTCCTCGCTGCTGGCCAAGCTGGTGGAGGCCGGGGTGGCGTTGGCCGCCACCTCGAACACGCTGCCGGGCAAGCTCGGCGAGGGCCGGTTCGCGGCGGCCGACTTCCTGCGGGAGATCCAGGGGCTGTCGGCGCACTTCCGGCCGCTCCGGATCGACGGCGAGGACTACCGCCACCGCGGGCTGCCCGCCGCGCCCGAGCCGTACACCGAGGAGCAGGTGACACGGGCGGCGTACGCGACGCCGGGAGCGAGTCTGGACGGGTTCGGGCAGTTGCTCGACCATCTGTCACGGGTCCACCCGAGCCGGTACGGAGCGCTCACCGACGAGTTGCGCGCCGTCTGCCTCACCGGCGTGCACCCGGTGCCCGACCAGTCGACGGCGCTGCGTCTGGTGGTGCTGGCGGACCGGCTGTACGACCGGGAGGTGCCGGTGCTGGCCTCGGGCGTGCCGTTCGACCGGCTGTTCAGCGAGGAGATGCTGAACGGCGGGTACCGGAAGAAGTACTTCCGGGCGATATCCCGTCTGACGGCGCTGGCGCGCGACGGGCGGGGGCTGGTGCAGTGCGGCGGGGCGTAGCCGGGAGGCCGCTCCCGTCCGGACGTGGCCGCGCGTGCCCCGGCCGGACGGGAGCGGCGTCGGCCCCCGCTCAGGAGTCCGTCGGGGGAATGAGGTGGTCGAGGGTGTCCAGGCATTCCCGGGCCGCCCGGGCCGAGCGCGGCAGCATGCGGTCCTCGTAGGCGCGGACGGCCTCGGCGACGCCGGGTTCGCGGACGAGGGCGTGGGCGAGGTCGGCGCCGTCGAGCATGGCGAGGTTGGCGCCGAGCCCGACCGGCGGCATCAGGTGCGCGGCGTCCCCGAGCAGGGTGATGCCGGGCACGTGCTCCCAGGTGTGCGGGACGGGCAGCACGAACACGGGCCGGTCGACGAAGCCACTGTCGTTCTCGCGCAGCAGGCGGAGCAGGCCCTCGTCCCAGCCGTCGAAGTGCTTCAACAGGCGGGCCCGGACGGCCGCCGCGTCGTCGGCGCGCACACCGGCGGCCGACCGCCAGTCCCGCGGGGCGCGGAAGGCGGCGTAGACGCGGATGTGGCCGTCGCCGTTGCGCTGGGCGAGCAGGGCCTTGCCGTCGGAGGCGGCCAGCAGCGTCCCGGCGCCGACCGTGCGGGCGAGGGCCGGATGGCGGATGTCGCAGTCGTCCAGGCCGGTCTCCACGAAGGTGACGCCGGTGTAGCCGGGCACCGCGTCGGAGAGCGCCGGGCGGAGGCGTGACCAGGCACCGTCGGCGCCGACCACGAGATCGGCGTCCTCGGTACCGCCGTCGGCGAGGTGCAGACGCCAGGTGCCGTCCCCGAGCGGGGTTGCCCCGGTGACGGCGCTGTCCCACCGGACGGTGCCCTCGGTGAGGGATTCCAGGAGCAGGCCCCGCAACTGGCCGCGGTCGATCTCCGGGCTGTCCCCCGGTTCCCGCTGGCCCTCCTCGTCGTGGCCGGGTCCCGGCAGGGGCAGGGCGGTCACGGGGTCGACCCTGCGCCACTCCTGGCCCTCCGGCCGGGACAGAGCGCGGAAACGGTCCAGCAGTCCGGCCGCCCGCAGCGCCGTCTGGCCGGTGTCGGGGTGGATGTCGAGGCTGCCTCCCTGAGGCCGGGCGCCACGGGCGGGCTCGCGTTCGAGGACCGTCACGGAGCGGCCGTGGAGTTGCAGTACGCGAGCGAGGGCCAGGCCGCCGAGGCCGGCGCCGACGACCGCGACGCGGGGGCCGTGCTGGGATCGCATGGGAATGCCTTGTCGAAGGAACGGGTGCCGCCGGTAACTCCGGCGCGGAACCGGAGAAGCACACCACGGGCAGCGCGCGAACGCCTCCGAATTAGGTGGAGGGGCCACCGGGCCGGCCGGTCAGGGGTCCGGTGGCCGCGGCGCCGGCCGCCCCCAGGTCCGCCTCTCGCCGTCGAGTCCGCCGGCGCCGGGAGGCGGTGAGCCGGGTGTGGCGACCGTCTGCCCTACCGGAGGCGTACGCGGCAGGCCAGGTGGGCTGTGACGGCGGTGTCCCGGGCCACGCCTGGTTCCGGTGGGGCTGGGTGCGTGGTACACACGTGCGGGTCACATTCCTGTCCGCAGAGCCGCAGCAGGGAGTTGCCCATGTCCGCGACACGCCGTCAAGTCCTCGCTCGTACCGGTGCCGTCGCCGGTATCGCCTTCACCGGCAGCCTGACCGAACTCTTCGCGGGCACGGCCGCCGCGAAGGGGATGGGGCGAGCCGGGTACGGTCCGCTCGTGCCCGACCCGAAGGGTCTCCTGGACCTGCCGAAAGGTTTCCGCTACCGGGTGCTGTCCCGCGAGGGCGACCGGATGCTCTCCGGTGAGGGCGAGGTGCCGAGCAACCACGACGGGATGGCCGCCTTCGGTGGGCGCCGGGGCCAGGTCCACCTCGTCCGCAACCACGAGAACCGCACCGACGCCGAGATCCGCGTACCGGCCGTGAGGGGGCTGACCTACGACCCGGAGGGGCTGGGCGGCTGTACGGCGCTCACCCTGGACTCCGCGAACCGGGTCCTCGGCGAGCGGGTCGCCATCGCGGGGACCTCGACCAACTGCGCGGGCGGGCCGACCCCGTGGGGCACCTGGCTGACCTGCGAGGAGACCGAGGACAAGGCCGGGACCAACGGCTACACCAAGGACCACGGCTTCATCTTCGAGGTCGACCCGACGAACCCGCACCGGACCGGCGCGGTCCCCCTGGAGGCGATGGGCCGCTTCCAGCACGAGGCGGTCGCGATCGATCCGCGCAACGGCGTCGTCTACGAGACGGAGGACGCCTTCGAGCGGCCGTTCGGCCTCTTCTACCGCTTCCTGCCCGTCAAGCCGCGCGGCGGGCTCGGCTCGCTGCGGGCCGGGGGGTCGCTCCAGGCGATGCGGGTGCCGGGGGTGCCGGACCTCTCGGCGATCCAGGAGACGGGGGCGGCCTTCGACCGGGTGGAGTGGGTGGACGTGCCGGACCCGCTGGCCGCGGAGACGCCGATCCGGTTCCAGGACTTCGGCCCGAAGGGCATCACCCACGCGCAGAAACTGGAGGGCTGCTACTGGGGTGGCTCCTCGGTCTACTTCGTCTCCAGCTTCGCGCGGAGCAACGAGGGTTCGGCCGCCGACCACTACGGCCAGATCTGGCGGTACGACCCCGCCCGGCGGCGCCTGACCCTGGTCGTCGTCTTCGGCCCCGACACCGACGTGCAGCTCCCGGGCGAGGAGCCCGACAACATCTGCCTCGCCCCCAGCGGCGGCCTGATGGTCGCGGAGGACGGCGAGGGCGCCCAGCACGTCTTCGGCGTGACCACGCGCGGCGAGGTCTACCCGATGGCGCGGGGCCGCCAGAACATCGGAACGCCCGAGGAGCCGGCGTGGGGCGAGTTCGCGGGCATCTGCTTCTCCCCGGACTACGACACGATGTTCGTCAACTGCTACACGCCCGGGACGACCTTCGCGGTGACGGGGCCCTGGCACAGGTGACAGCGGCGGGGCCTCGCCGAGTCCCCGCCACCGTGCCGCCGGCTCCCGCTCGGGACCGTGCTCTTCGGGCCGACGGCGTCCTCCCCGCGCTCACGCGGGGCGGGGGCCGTCGGCTCCGGAGACGGGGGGGTGCGTACGGCCTCGGTGCCGGGCAGGGGCCTGCCCGGCGCGGGCCGCGCGTGCGCGTGACCGACTCCGGCGGTTCCGGCGGGCCGCCGTGGGTCCACGGCGTCGCGCGGGCCGCGCGTGCGCGTGACCGACCGAGGCCGCGCACGGCGCGCCGCAGCCGGCCGCTTCTGGGCGCGGACGTCCCCGGCGGCCCGCGGAGGACCGCGTCCGGGGCACCGGATGGGGGGCGGCGGGTGGGGCGAGACGGGTGAGAAGGCGGCCCCCTGCGGCGTTTTTCCCGATATGCGGCTTTTCTCATCCTAGGGTCGCGCCGTGATCAGCATGGTGCGTAAGGCAAGGACCCGGACCGGCACGGCGCTGGGCGCCCTGATGGCGCTGGGCGCGGTGGCCGGCTGCGGCCAGTCCGCCCCGGCCCCCCACGACACGGCGCCGGGGCCCCACGCCTCGCACTCCGCCTCCCCCACCGTCCCGGCGGCGCCGCCCACGCTGGCGCCGGGACCCGGCGGGCTCGCCCCGGTCTTCGCCAACGGCCCACGGAACGGCGGCAGGACCGTCGCCCTCACCTTCGACGCCGACATGACCGCCGACCAGGGTGAGCGGGCGGCGGGCGGTGAGCGCTTCGACCACCCCGAGCTGATCGCCTCGCTCCGGCGCCTGAAGGTGCCCGCCACCGTCTTCATGACCGGCCGGTGGGCCGAGGAGTACCCGGACCAGGCGAAGGCCATCGGCGCCGACCCGCTCTTCGAGGTCGCCAACCACTCGTACAGCCACCACGCCTTCACCGGCGACTGCTACGGGCTGCCGCGCGTCGCGCGGAGCGAGATGCGGGACGACGTGGAGCGGGCCTACACCGCCTTCCGCGCGGCCGGGGTGAAGAAGGCGATGCCGTACTTCCGGTTCCCCGGCGGATGCTACGACGACGCGGCGCTCCGGGCCGTCTCGGCGGCCGGGGTGACGGCCGTGCAGTGGGACGTGGTGAGCGGGGACGCCTTCGCCACCGACGCCGACGCGGTGGCGCAGCAGGTGCTGGACGGGGTGCGGCCGGGCTCGGTCGTCGTCATGCACTGCACCCGCAGCGCCGCGCCGGCCACCGAGCGGGCGCTGCGCCGGATCGTGCCCGCGCTGCGCGAGCAGGGGTACCGCTTCGTGAAGGTGTCCGAGCTGATCGGGGCGGCTTCGCGGAAGGGGTGAGGCTGCCCGTCCGCCTCAGTCGCGGTCTCCGAGGGGGTCTCACGGACGAGCGGGAGGGGCGGACGGGTCGTCGTCCGCGTGCGGTCCGGGAACCCCGCGCGCCTGTCGGGCGGCGTCCTTCCGGCCGGTGCGGGCGGCGCCCCCGGGTTTGGCAGACTGGTGCGGTGACCGGCGAACCCCTCTCCGACAGTCCCTTCCGTGACGAACGCACCGCCCGCGACGAGGCGCCGCAGTTCGTGCTGCCGCTCGTCGTGCGGCTGGAGCGGGCCGAGCCGCCCGCCCGCACCGACGCGCTGGAGACGGCCGCGCGGGCCGTTCTGACACTGCTCTGCGACCCCCGGTCGGAGGGGGACGGAGAGTGGGCGCGGGCGGTACGGGACTGGCAGGACGCGCGTATCCGCAAGGTGGTGCGGCGGGCCCGGGGGTCGGAGTGGCGCAAGGCCGCGGCGCTGCCGGGGATCACGGTCGAGGACGGCGGCGCCGAGGTCCGCGTGCACCCGCCGGTGCCGCTCGACGGCTGGCCCAGGGAACTGGCCAAGCTCCAGGTCTCCGGCACCGAGCTGGAGGATCCGGAGGAGCCGGCCGAGCCCGCGCCCGGCGTACCGGTGCTCTGGCTCAACCCGGACGTGCCCATGTCGGCGGGGAAGGCGATGGCCCAGGCGGGGCACGGCGCGCAACTGGCCTGGTGGCGGCTGTCGGCGGCGGAGCGGGACGCCTGGCGCGAGCAGGGGTTCGCGCTGGCGGTGCGGACCGCGGGGGCCGCGCGCTGGAAGGAGCTGGTGGAGAGCGGACTGCCCCTGGTGCGGGACGCCGGGTTCACCGAGATCGCGCCCGGGTCGTGCACGGTGGTGGCGGAGCACCCCGCGCTGGTGGGGTGAGGCCGGCACGCGGGGCGTGGCCCGGCGGCGCCTCCTCGGCGGGCCGGCGGGGGCGGGGCGTGGCGCGGCGTGGGCGGGCGGTGAAGCTCAAATCCTGCTCTGAAGTGGGCGGGACACGGTTCCGGGCCGAGTGGCGACGGGCAGGGTGGCCGCAGGGCAAGGGGGCGTCCTGAAGGGGGAGTCAGGTGGCACAGGTCGGGGCGGAGCGGCTGGGGACGGGGATCGGGTGGCGGCCCGCGATCGCTGAGGCGGTCGAGGCGATGGCGGGGATCGAGTGGGTGGAGGTGGTGGCGGAGAACATCTGCCCCGGTCACCTCCCTGATTCGCTGCGGCGGCTGCGAGAGCGCGGTGTGGCGGTGGTGCCGCACGGGGTGGGTCTCGGGCTGGGCGGCGCGGAGCGGCCCGATCCGGTCCGGCTCGCGGCGCTGGCCGAGCGGGCCCAGGCGCTGGGGGCGCCGCTGGTCACCGAGCACATCGCGTTCGTCAGGGCGGGCGGTGAGCGGACCGCCTCGCCCCGGCTGGAGGCCGGGCACCTGCTGCCGGTGCCCCGGACGCGGGAGGCGCTCGCGGTGCTCTGCGAGAACGTGCGGATCGCCCAGGACCAGCTGCCCGTGCCGCTCGCCGTGGAGAACATCGCGGCCCTCTTCTCCTGGCCGGACGAGGAGCTGACGGAGGGCCAGTTCCTCCACGAGCTGGCCGACCGGACCGGCGTACGGCTGCTGATCGACGTCGCCAACCTGCACACCAACCACGTCAACCTGGGTGAGGACCCGTCGGCCGCCCTCGACGCGCTGCCGCTGGAGGCGCTGGCGTACGTCCATGTGGCGGGCGGCTTCGAGCGGGACGGGGTGTGGCACGACAGCCACGCCCACCCGGTGCCGGAGCCGGTGCTCGCGGTCCTGGCCGAGCTGGCGTCGCGGGTGCGGCCGCCCGGGGTGCTGCTGGAGCGCGACGAGCGGTTCCCCTCGGCGGCCGAACTGGCGGCGGAGGTCGCGAGGATCCGCCGGACGGTGGCGTCGGCCGGGCGGACCCCGGTTCTGGTGGGGGCGCGGCCGGCGGCCGGTCCGGGAGCGGGTCCGACCGGCCCCGGCGCGGCGAAGGTGCCCGCCAAGGCGGCGGGCGAGACCGTCCGGACACGGCTGGCGATCGGGCAGACGGCGCTGCTGTCGGCGCTGGTGGCGGGGACTCCGGCGCCGGAGGGGTTCGACCGGGGCCGGCTGCGGGTGCAGAGCAGGATGCTGGCGGCCAAACGCGGGGACGTGGTGGCCTTTCTCGCCCCGGAGCTGCCGCGCATCCTCGGCGACACGTACCGGCCGCGGTTCCTGCGGTACGCGGCGGGCCGTCCGCTGACCGGCGGTCACCGTTCGGACGCGCTCGCCTTCGCGCTCCACACGCTGCGGCACGATCCTCCGGCCGGGCGCCGGGCGCGGCGTGAGCTGCGCGACTGGTGGATCGAGCGGTCGGGCCGGGCGTCGCTGGTGGGCAGGCCGTGGGCCCGGTGGGCGCGGGTGCTCCGCTTCGCGCTGCTGGGTCGCTGAGCACGGCGCCGTCCCCGGACGGCGGTGTTGGGCCGATCCGAGCGGGTCGGGCCAACACGTCCGCCGGTGCTTGCCCTCGCCGGCCGCCGTGCGAATCATCCCTTCTGCCGTTCACCGGCCGGACGAAAGGGACGCGATGCGCGCACCGCTCATCTTCACCACCGCCACGGCGCTGCTCCTCGCCCCGCTCGCGGCCCTCCCGCAGGCGCCCGCCGCCGCTGCCCCGGCCCCGCCCGGCGGCGCGGAGGCGCGCGGGGTGGCACTGGCGGCCGAGCGGGCGGCGAGGACCCCGGTCGTGTTCGGGCGGTGTCCCGACGAGGAGGGGCTGCCCCGGTCGCTGGAGTGCGGCACGGTGCGGGTCCCGCTGGACTACGCGGCGCCCGACGGGAAGCAGATCGACCTGACGGTGAGCCGGGTGAGGGCGGCCGGTCCGGCGCGGGAGCGGCAGGGCGCGCTGGTCTTCAACCCGGGCGGGCCGGGCGCCTCGGGGATGCTCTTCCCGCTGGTGGGGATCTTCCCCGAGTGGAAGCGGCTGGGGTCGGTCTACGACCTGGTCGGGTACGCGCCGCGCGGGGTGGGCCGGTCGGCGCCGCTCTCCTGCCGGGACCCGCGCGAGAAGCCGGACGGGACGTGGCAGGCGCCCGAGCATCCGACCGAGGAGCAGAAGGCGGAGCGGATCGCGGTGGCCAAGGCGTACGCGCGGGGGTGCGCGGAGCGGAGCGGGGAGCGGCTGCGGCACGTCACCTCGCTGAACAACGCCCGGGACCTGGAGGTGCTGCGAGCCGGTCTCGGTGAGCGGAAGCTGACGTTCATGGGCGCGTCGTACGGCACGTACTTCGGGGCGCTGTACGCGACGCTCTTCCCCTCGCACGTGCGGCGGATGGTCTTCGACTCGGCGGTCGACCCGACCCCCTCGCGCGTCTGGTACCGGAACAATCTGGCCCAGTCGGCGGCGTTCGAGGAGCGGTGGGCGGACTTCCGGCGGTGGATCGCCTCACACGACGCGGTGTACGGGATGGGCAGCGACGGGGCACAGGTGCTGGCGGGGTACCGGCGGGCACGGGAGAAGCTGGCGGCGGAGCCGGCCGGGGGCCGGGTCGGGCCGGCGCAGCTCCAGGCGGTGATGTTGCGGGCCGGCTACTACGAGGACTACTGGCCCTCGCACGCCGGGGCGCTGGCGGCCTACCTGAAGGGCGATCCGCAGCCGCTGGTCAATCTGGCGACGCCGCTGGAGGAGGGCGCGGCGGAGGCGGAGAACGCGCGGGCCGTCTACACGGCGGTGGAGTGCAACGACGCGCCGTGGCCGACGCGTTGGGAGACCTGGGACCGGGACCACACCCGGCTGGCCCGCCGGGCGCCGTTCGAGACCTGGGAGAACGCCTGGCTGAATTTGCCGTGCGCGTACTGGAAGGAGCCCCGGCAGAGCCCGCTGGACGTACGGGTGCGGCCGGGTGAGCTGCCCGGAACGCTGATCCTCGCCGGGGAACGGGACGCCGCGACCCCGTACGCCGGGGCGCTGGAGCTGCGGCGGCGGCTGCCGGGCGCCTCGCTGGTGACCGAGCGGGGCGCGGGGACGCACGGGCTGGCGGGCGGGCCCAACGCCTGCGTCAACCAGCACGTCGAGGCTTACCTGATCGACGGGAAGCTCCCCGGGCGGAGCACCGACTGCGCGGCCCGGCCGGCTCCGGAGCCGGAGTCGCAGGACGCCTCGTCCCCGGCCGGGGACGAGGCGGACGGGAACGGCGGCCGCGCGCTGCGGCCGGCGCTCCCCCGGGCCGCCGGGACGCGTCCGGCGGCCCGGTGAGGCGGGTCCGGTCTCAGGCGAGCTGGGCGACCAGGTCGGCGACGGACTTGCGGCGCCCGGTGTAGAAGGGCACCTCCTCGCGGACGTGGCGGCGTGCCTCGGAGGCGCGCAGGTGGCGCATGAGGTCGACGATGCGGTACAGCTCGTCGGCCTCGAAGGCGAGGATCCACTCGTAGTCGCCGAGGGAGAACGAGGCGACCGTGTTGGCGCGCACGTCCGGGTAGCCGCGGGCCATCCTGCCGTGGTCGGCGAGCATCGCCCGGCGCTCCTCGTCGGGGAGGAGGTACCACTCGTAGGAGCGGACGAACGGGTAGACGCTGATGTAGTCGCGCGGCGTCTCGTCGGCGAGGAACGCCGGGATGTGCGACTTGTTGAACTCGGCGGGGCGGTGCAGCGCCATGTTCGACCAGACCGGCTCCAGCGCGCGCCCGAGGCGGGTGCGGCGGAAGAGGTTGTACGCCTCCTGGAGGGCGTCGGCGGTCTCGGCGTGCCACCAGATCATCACGTCGGCGTCGGCGCGCAGACCGGAGACGTCGTAGGTGCCGCGGACGGTGACGTCCTTGGCGGCGAGCTTGTCGAACAGGTCCTGGACCTCGTCGGCGTAGCCGGACCGGTCCTCGGGGAGCACGTCGCGGAGCTTGAAGACGGACCACAGCGTGTAGCGGATGACCTCGTTGAGGTCCTTGGCCTTCTTGCCCGCGTTGGGGTTCTTCTCGGAAGCAGCACTCATGGGGTCATTCTCCCGCGTGCCCGGACGAGCCCGACGCCGGGTCGCCTTCCGGGCGGGGCGCGAGGACCTGGCGGGCCGCCTCGGTCGCGGAGGCGACGCAGGCCGGGATGCCGACGCCGTCGTAGGCGGCGCCGCACACGGCGAGTCCCCGGGCCCCGGCGACCTGGTCGCGGACACGGGCGACGCGGGCGAGGTGGCCGACGGGGTACTGCGGCAGGCCCTGGTCCCAGCGGGTGACGTGGGCGTCGACCGGTTCGGCGGCGACGCCGGTGGCGGTGCGCAGGTCGCGGCGGGCCAGGTCGAGGAGTTCGGCGTCGTCGCGGCCGAGCATCTCCTCCTCGCGGTGGCGGCCGACGGAGGTGCGGACGATCTGGAGGCCCGGTTCCTGCTCGGCGATCCAGCGCCACTTGCGGCCCGCGAAGGTGGCGGCCTTGACGGTCCGTCCGTCGACGGGCGGGACGAGGAAGCCGCTGCCCTGCGGCAGGGCGGCCTCCCCGGCGCGGAAGGCGAAGGTCATCAGGGCCATGGAGGCGTACTCGATCTCGGCGAGGTCGGCCGCGGCGGCCGGCAGTTCGGCGGCGAGCAGCCGGGCGGCCTGCGGCGCGGGCACGGCGAGGACGACGGCGTCGGCGTCGAGCGCCTCCGGGGCGGCGGGCGTGCCGGTGGTCAGGCGCCAGCCGCCGGGGGTGCGGGCCAGGCCGGTGACGGGCGTACCGGTGCGGATGCGGCCGCCGCGGGCGCGGACGGTGTCGGCGACGGCCTGCGGGAGGCGGCCGACGCCGCCGTCGATGCCCATGAAGACGGGGTCGGTGCGCGGGTCCGCGACGGCGGTGCGGGCCTGGATCGCGCGGACGCCCTCGGTCAGCGAGGTGTGCTCGCGGGCGGCGGCGAAGAGCTGGGGGACGGCGGCGCGCAGGGAGATGCGGTAGGCGTTGCCCGCGTAGACGCCGCCGAGGAGGGGCTCGACGAGGCGGTCGACGACCTCGCGGCCGACGCGGGCGGCGACGTACTCGCCGACGGCGATGTCCTCGCCGACCTCGGTGCGGGGCAGGGTGCGGTCCTCGGCGATCCGGGCGACGCCCTCCTCGGAGAGGACTCCGGCGAGGCTGGCCGGGTCGGCGGGGACGCCCATGACGTGGCCCTTGGGCATGGGTCGCAGGGCGTCGCGGGTCCACAGGGCGGCACTGGCGGTGGCGGGGGGCTGGAGGGCGCCGGCGAGTCCGGCCTCGCGGGCCAGGGCCACGGCCTCGGGGCGCCGGGCCAGCATCGACTCGGCGCCCAGGTCGACGCGGACGCCGCCGATGTCGCCGGTGCGGAGCTTGCCTCCGAGCCGTTCGGAGGCTTCCAGGAGGGTGACGGCGGCTCCGGCGTCGAGGAGGCGCAGGGCGGCCGTGAGGCCCGCGACGCCGCCTCCGACGACCACCACGCGGGGGCTCGTGCCGTCCGCTCCCGCCGGGTTTCCGTCTGTTTCCGCGCGCATGGAGTCACTGTCTCAAACCGGGCGGGCCGGGCCGCCGCCGGGTCGGCGTGGTTCCGTTACCCGTTCGCGACCCCGGAGCCGAAACCCGCCGGTGCGCGGCGGCGTCGTAGCGGCACAGGCGCCCCGACGGGTGGGGCGGCGAGGACGAGGGGAACGGCGGATGAGCCGGACGCGGACAGGCAACGGCGGCGGGATCGCGAAACGCCGGGCGACGGCGCTGCTGGCGGTGGCGGTACTGGGGCTGGCGGGGTGTTCGTCCGGCTCCTCGGAGTCGGCCTCGTCGGTGCCGGAGCGGGCGGCGGCCCCGTCGCCGGCGGACGGGGCGGGCGGCGGCCAGGCCGAACGGCAGGGGGACGGCGCGGACCGGAGCGGCGAGGCGGCCGGGCGGAGGACTCCGGAGCTGAAGGGCGTCCACCTGGTCCGGACCGCCGAGCTGGAGCTGCGGGTGAAGGACGTACCGGCGGCGCTGGCGTCGGCCCGCTCGGTGGTCGAGGACGCGGGCGGCTACGTCGGTGAAGAGTCGACCCGCCGCGACGCGCGAGGGCACGAGCGGTCGACGGTGGTGGTGCGGGTGCCGCAGGAGCGGTACGACGCGGTGCTGGACTCGCTCGGCGAGGGCGGGGAGGTGGTGTCGCGGCGGACCGGCGCGGAGGACGTCACTGAGGAGGTGGTGGACGTCGAGAGCCGCCTGAAGTCGCAGCGGGCCAGTGTCGCGCGGGTCCGCGAGCTGATGGACCGGGCGGAGAAGCTGAGCGACGTCGTGGCGCTGGAGGGGGAGCTGAGCAGCCGCCAGGCGGAGCTGGAGTCGCTGCTCGCCCAGCAGTCGTCCCTGAAGGACCGCACCTCGATGGCGACGGTCACCCTCCAGCTCTCCGAGCGCGCGGCGAAGGCGGAGCCCGCCGGGGACGACGGCCCGACCTTCACCGACGCGCTCTCCGGCGGCTGGTCGGCGTTGACGGCGACGCTGCGCTGGCTGACCGTGGCGGTGGGGGCGGCCCTGCCCTTCGTGCCGGCTCTCGGCCTGGTCCTGCTGGTCCGGCGGCTCACCCGCCGGCGGCGTCCGGCCGGCTCCGCGGCGGCGCCTCGTGCCCCGGAGCGCGAGGGGGAGGCCGGGGCGCAGGACTCCGGCGCGGAGTCGGCCGTCCCGGCGGCACGGCCCGGACGCGACTGAGCCGGACCCCGGCCGCCGTCTCGGGCCGGGCGCCGGCCCGAGGCGGCGGCCGTCCGCGTAGCGTGGCGGCATGAGAGAGCGACTGGTGGTCATCGGTGGGGACGCGGCGGGGATGTCCGCCGCGTCGCAGGCGCGCAGGCTCAAGGACCCGGACGCGCTGGAGATCGTCGCCTTCGAGCGCGGGCACCACGCCTCGTACTCGGCGTGCGGCATCCCGTACTGGGTGGGTGGCGACGTGGACGGTCCGGACCAGTTGGTCGCGCGGACGCCCGAGGAGCACCGGGCCCGCCAGATCGACCTGCGGATGCGGACCGAGGTCACCGAGATCGACGTGGCCGGCGGCCGGGTCAGGTCGCGGCGGCTGCCGGACGGGCAGGAGGTGTGGACCGGCTACGACAAGCTGGTCATCGCCACCGGGGCCCGCCCGGTGCGGCCCCCGCTGCCCGGCATCGACGCGCCCGGGGTGCACGGCGTCCAGACCCTCGACGACGGGCAGGCCCTGCTGGACACCCTCCGGCAGACCGGCGGGCGGCGCGCGGTGGTGGTCGGCGCCGGGTACATCGGCGTGGAGATGGCCGAGGCCCTGCTGCGGCGCGACTACCAGGTGACGCTGCTCAACCGGGCGCCGGAGCCGATGACGACCCTCGACCCGGACATGGGCGAGCTGGTGCACGAGGCGGTCACCGGGCTCGGTGTCCAGCTGGTCGACGAGGCCGAGGTCACCGAGATCCGCACCGACGTGCAGGGCCGCGCCCGCGCCGTGGTCACCTCGGACGCCGAGTACCCGGCGGACGTGGTGGTGCTGGGCATCGGCGTACGGCCCGAGACGGCGCTGGCCGAGGCGGCCGGGCTGCCGCTGGGCGACTCCGGCGGCCTCCTCACCGACCAGGCGATGCGGGTACGGGGCCACAGCGACATCTGGGCGGGCGGCGACTGCGTGGAGGTGCTGGACCTGGTGGCGGGCCGCCAGCGGCACGTCCCGCTGGGCACGCACGCCAACAAGCAGGGCCAGGTCATCGGCACCAACGTGGGCGGCGGGTACGCCACCTTCCCCGGTGTCGTGGGCACGGCCGTCAGCAAGGTCTGCGACCTGGAGATCGCCCGGACGGGGCTGCTGGAGGCCCAGGCGCGCGAGGTCGGCTTCCAGTTCGTCACGGTGAGGGTGGAGTCGACCAGCAGGGCCGGGTACTTCCCCGGGGCGGCGTCGATGACCGTGAAGATGCTGGCCGAGCGGCGTACCGGGCGGCTGCTGGGCACCCAGATCGTGGGCCGCGAGGGCGCGGGCAAGCGGGTGGACGTCGCGGCGGTGGCGCTGACGGCCGGGATGACGGTCGAGCAGATGACCGCGCTCGACCTCGGCTACGCCCCGCCCTTCTCCCCGGTCTGGGACCCGGTCCTGGTCGCGGCCCGCAAGGCGACCCGGGCGGTACGGGCGGACGCGGCGGGCTGACCGGGCGGCACCGGCCGGCCCCCGTGGCGGGGGCCGGCCGGTGTCCGTCGGAGCGTCAGCGGGCGGTGCGCGTGTGGACGTCCTCGACGAGGCGGGTCAGGGCGTCGGGAGCGGTGTCGGGCAGGACGCCGTGGCCGAGGTTGAAGATGTGGCTCTCCAGCCCCGCGGCGGCCTCCAGCACCTCGCCGGTCTTGGCGCGGACCGCCTCGGTGGGCGCGAAGAGCACGGCCGGGTCGAGGTTGCCCTGGACGGCCTTGCCCGGACCGATCCGGCGGGCGGCCTCGTCCAGCGGGAGGCGCCAGTCGGCGCCGACCACGTCGGCCCCGGCCTCGGACATCAGGCCGAGGAGTTCGCCGGTGCCGACGCCGAAGTGGATGCGCGGCACGCCGTACCCGGCGACCGCGTCGAAGACCTTGCGGGAGGCGGGCATGACCGAGCGGCGGTAGTCCGCGGGGGCCAGCGCGCCGACCCAGGAGTCGAAGAGCTGGACGGCGGAGGCGCCGGCCTCGATCTGCACCTTGAGGAAGCTCGTGGTGATCTCGGCGAGCCGGTCGAGCAGGTCGGCCCAGAGCTCCGGGTCGCCGTACATGAGCGCCTTGGTGTGCTCGTGGTTGCGGCTGGGTCCGCCCTCGACCAGGTAGCTCGCGAGGGTGAACG
This sequence comes from Streptomyces diastaticus subsp. diastaticus, assembly GCF_011170125.1. Classification (NCBI taxonomy): domain Bacteria; kingdom Bacillati; phylum Actinomycetota; class Actinomycetes; order Kitasatosporales; family Streptomycetaceae; genus Streptomyces; species Streptomyces diastaticus. Next base: position 1,156,483 of record NZ_BLLN01000005.1, read on the forward strand.
GGGCTCCGGCGAAGCCGATGAGCGGGGTGGCGCCCAGTTCGGCGGTGAGCAGCCCGATGGCCTCGGTGACGTACCAGACGTCCTCGGGGGTCAGGTCGCGCAGCCGGGCCAGGTCGGCGCGGGTGCGGATCGGCTGCTCGACGACGGGGCCGATGCCCGGCTTGATGTCGAGGTCGATGCCGATGGCCTTGAGCGGGACCACGATGTCGCTGAAGTAGATGGCGGCGTCGACGCCGTGGCGGCGGACCGGCTGGAGGGTGATCTCGGTGACCAGTTCGGGCCGCATGCAGGAGTCGAGCATCGCGATGCCCTCGCGGACCTTGCGGTACTCGGGCAGTGAGCGGCCCGCCTGCCGCATGAACCACACCGGGGTGTGCGGCACCGGCTCACGCCGGCACGCCTTCAGGAAGGCGGAATCGTGGGGTGCGGTCGGCTGGCCCGTCGGGCGGTCATTGGCGCTCACCCCTGAAGTCTCGCATGAGCCCGGAACGCCCTCGACGGGAGGTTACGGACACCGCGGCGTCCCGGGCGGCGCGCGTCGGCACCCGCACGGGTGTCCTCCCTGCGCACGGGCCCCGTTCCCCTTAACCTTCCCGGCATGGCTGCGGCTCAGGGACACCTTTCGGACGGCACTGACGGCACGGACGGCACGGGCGGCGCGCGAGGGCCCGGAGAGGGGGCGGACGACGCTCCACCGGGCTTCCGCGCGGCGGTCCGGGCCCTGCGGGAGGCCCGGCTCCGTCCGGAGATCGAGGTGGAGGCGACGCCCCCGCCCCGGCGGCTGGCGCCGTTCGCGTACGCGCTGGAGGCGGCGGTGGTCGAGGACGGCGAGGACCTCTCCGACGGCCGGCTCGTCCTGCTCCACGACCCGGCCGGGCACGACGCCTGGAAGGGCACGTTCCGTCTGGTCACGCTGGTCCGGGCGGAGCTGGAGCCGGAGATGGCGGCCGACCCGCTCCTGCCGGAGGTCTGCTGGTCCTGGCTGACCGGCGCCTTCCAGGCCCGCGGCCTGGTCCACGGGGAGCCGAGCGGCACGGTCACCCGCGCCTCCTCGCACCACTTCGGCGGCCTCTCGGCACGCCGCCCGGCCTCCCAGATCGAGATCCGCGCCTCCTGGACCCCGCAGGAGGAGTCGGGCGGCGCCCCCGACACGGCGGGCCACCTGACCGCCTGGTCCGACCTGCTGGCCCGGATCGCGGGGCTGCCGCCGGTCGCGGCCACGGACTCGTCGGTCGTGTCACTGCCCCAGCGACGGGGGCCACGCCCCCAGGGGTGAGGGCGGCCGGGGCGGGCCGGGGACGAAGGGCGCTGGCGGTGCGGTGGCCGGGCACGTCGCCCGGCACTGCCTGACCGGTGGCCCGTCCGTCCCGCGCGGGGGAGCCGGAGGGCCGCGCTCGGGCGGATGTGCGAGCGCGGCCCTTCCGCGTGCCGTGGCGGACGGCGCGGGGCGGGACCGGCCGCCGGACGCCGTGGGAGGGAGAGGGCGCCACCGCGGCCGCGAGGTGGGGCGGCCAGGCGGCGGACGGGCCGCCCGGCCGGCACGGCCCCGAGCCACCGCCGTCCGACCGGCACCGCGGCGAGCGCCCGGGAGAGCGGCCCGGCGGGCGACGCGCGGGCGGGCGCCGTCCCTGGCAGAAGCGCCGACGGGGGCCGCCGCGGGCTCGGAACCCTGTGCGCCGGTGCGGCCGCGCGCTCCCGCGCGGGCGGCACCCGGTACTCGCTGCGGGGGCCCTCGCCGTCGTCTGCTCGCGCCCGCCCCGCGAGCGACTCCTGCCCGCCTCACCGCCCCCGAGGGCCGCGCTCCGGGCCGCCGCGTCCGGCCGGACCCCCCGCGGGCTCGCCCGTCGGAAGGTCGTACGGGCGTTCGCCTGTGGGCCCTCGCGGGTCACCAAATCGTGATCATTCCCTAAAGGACGCTTCCAATGCTGCCGAAGACCTCATTGACCTAGTCAGCACGGATCGCCCCGGCTTCTTCCCCGAGCCGGCCCCGTCCCGCCATCCCCTTCAGGAGGCCTGGTGTCCGTTCTTCTCGAGCAGCCCGCAAGCCTGGTCGCCTACCGCCCGAACAAGCCGACGGCCATGGTCGTCGTCGCCGACCAGCGTGTCCGTTCCACGGTCACCCGCCACCTGTGGGCGCTCGGCGTTCGCGATGTCATCGAGGCATCGTCCATTGCGGAGGCCCGCCCCCGAATCGGCAACCCGCGCGACATCTGCGTCGCCGACGTCCACCTTCCCGACGGTTCGGGACTGACCCTGCTCTCCGAGACCCGCGCGGCGGGCTGGCCCAACGGCCTGGCCCTCTCCGCCGCCGACGACATCGGCGCGGTGCGCAACGCCCTCGCCGGAGGCGTCAAGGGGTACGTCGTCACCGGTACGCGTACCAACATCGGGCTCCCCACCCGCCCCGGCGCCGCCCCGATCGGCTCCGCCGCCGCCCGTATGCACCGCCGTCCCCCGGGTGCCCCGAGCCACCCGGGCGGTTACCGCGAACTGTCCGGCCGTGAGGTCGAGGTGCTGCGGCTGGTGGCGGAGGGCCAGTCCAACAAGGCCATCGGCGTCTCGATGGGCCTGTCCGCGCTCACCGTCAAGAGCCACCTCGCCCGTATCGCGCGCAAGCTGGGCACCGGAGACCGCGCGGGGATGGTCGCGGTGGCCCTGCGTACCGGCATCATCCACTGACCAGCGCCACCCGTGCACGTCCGCCGAGGGAACGTTCCGTCGGCGGACGTGGCGTGTACACCGATACCCTTGACCGGTGACCGACGCCCAAGAGACCGCAGCCGACCCCTCGCCGCTCGACCCGTCCCAGCCGCCGAGCCCGTCCGACGCGGACGGCCCACCGGCCGCCCTCCCGGCTCCGGTCCCGCTGCTGGCCCCCCGCGAGGGGGTGCCCGAGGTGGTCGCCTCCGAGGCGGCGCTCGCGGAGACGGTGGCGCGGTACGCGGCCGGCAGCGGTCCGCTGGCGGTCGACGCGGAGCGGGCCTCGGGCTACCGGTACGGACAGCGCGCGTACCTCGTGCAGCTGCGCCGCGACGGGGCCGGCACGGCACTGATCGACCCGGTCGCCTGCCCCGACCTCTCCGGCCTCGGGCAGGTCGTCGAGGACACCGAGTGGCTGCTGCACGCCGCCACCCAGGACCTGCCGTGCCTGCGCGACATAGGCATGGTGCCGCGGCGCCTCTTCGACACCGAGCTGGCCGGGCGCCTCGCCGGGTTCGCCCGGGTGGGGCTCGGCGCGATGGTGGAGAACGTGCTCGGCTACTCGCTGGAGAAGGGGCACTCCGCCGTCGACTGGTCGACCCGTCCGCTCCCCGAGCCGTGGCTGCGGTACGCGGCACTCGACGTGGAACTCCTCGCCGACCTGCGTGACGCGCTGGAGGAGGAACTGGCCGGGCAGGGCAAGCTCGACTGGGCACACCAGGAGTTCGACGCCATCGCCGCCGCCCTCCCGGCCCCGCCCCGCAAGGACCCGTGGCGGCGGACCTCCGGGATGCACAAGGTGCGCCGCCGCCGTCAGCTCGCGGTGGTGCGGGAGCTGTGGAACGCCCGGGACCGGGTCGCCCAGCGCCGCGACATCTCCCCCGGCAAGGTGCTCCCCGACGCCGCCATCGTGGAGGCCGCCCTCTCGCTCCCGGCGGACGTGCAGGCGCTCGGGCGGCTGCGCGGCTTCAGCGGACGGGCGGGCCGGCGCCAGCTCGACCAGTGGCAGAGCGCCGTGGACCGGGCGCGGGCACTGCCCGAGACGGAGCTGCCCCAGCCCGGCGCCGCACCGTCCGGTCCCCCGCCACCGCGCGCCTGGGCCGACCGGGACCCGGCGGCCGCCGCACGGCTGTCGAAGGCCCGCGCGGACATCTCGGCACGCGCCGAGGAACTGCGGCTGCCCCAGGAGAACCTGATCACGCCGGACACCGTGCGGCGGCTGTGCTGGGAGCCTCCGGCGGACCACGGGCCAACGGCGGTGGCGGCCGCGCTCGCCGGGTACGGGGCGCGGCCCTGGCAGATCGAACAGGTGACCCCGCTGCTGGTCGAGGCGTTGGACGCGCCCGCCGCCTAGCCTGCCGCGACCTCAGTACGGCCCCCTGGCGCCGGGGGGCCGTTCGCGTGTGAGCTTCGCCGCTGTGGCCGGGGGGACTGGGCAGCTTGGTTACCCGCAAGTAGCATGGCGGTATCGCCGCGCGTTCCGGCGCGCCGCGCAGCAGTGCCACCCCGCACCCTGGAGGAGAGCCATCGTGCCTCGTACCATCCGGGACGTCGTCTTCGTCGACGGCGTCCGCACCCCGTTCGGCAAGGCGGGCCCCAAGGGCATCTACCACGAGACCCGTGCCGACGATCTGATCGTGAAGGCGATCCGGGAGCTGCTGCGCCGCAACCCGGACCTGGACCCCAAGAAGATCGACGAGGTGGCCATCGCCGCCACCACGCAGATCGGTGACCAGGGCCTCACGCTCGGCCGCACGGCGGGCATCCTCGCCGGGCTGCCGCAGTCGGTGCCGGGCTACTCCATCGACCGGATGTGCGCCGGTGCCATGACGGCCGTCACCACGACCGCCGGCTCCATCGCCTTCGGTGCCTACGACGTGGTCGTGGCCGGCGGTGTCGAGCACATGGGCCGCCACCCGATGGGTGAGGGCGTCGACCCCAACCCGCGGTTCGTCTCCGAGAAGCTCGTCGACGAGTCGGCCCTGTTCATGGGCATGACCGCGGAGAACCTCCACGACCGCTACCCCACCATCACCAGGCAGCGCGCCGACGAGTACGCGGTCCGCTCGCAGGAGAAGGCCGCCAAGGCGTACGCCAACGGCAAGATCCAGCAGGACCTGGTGCCGGTGTCGGTGCGCCGCACCAACGCCGAGGCCGGCGAGACCGGCTGGGGCCTGGCCACCGCCGACGAGCCGATGCGCCCGGGCACCACCCTGGAGTCGCTGGCCGGCCTGAAGACGCCGTTCCGCACCCACGGCCGGGTCACCGCGGGCAACGCCGCCGGTCTCAACGACGGTGCCACCGCCTCCCTGCTCGCCGCCGAGGACGTGGCGAACGAGCTGGGCCTCCCCGTCAAGATGCGTCTCGTCTCGTACTCCTTCGCGGGTGTCGAGCCGGAGGTCATGGGCTACGGCCCCATCCCGGCCACCGAGAAGGCGCTGAAGCAGGCCGGTCTGACCATCGACGACATCGGCCTGTTCGAGATCAACGAGGCGTTCGCCGTCCAGGTGCTCGCCTTCCTGGAGCACTACGGCATCGCCGACGACGACGCCCGCGTCAACCAGTACGGCGGCGCCATCGCCTACGGCCACCCGCTGGCCTCCTCGGGCGTCCGCCTGATGACGCAGCTGGCCCGGCAGTTCGAGGAGCAGCCGGAGGTCCGCTACGGGCTGACCACCATGTGCGTCGGCTTCGGCATGGGCGCCACGGTCATCTGGGAGAACCCGCACTTCACCGGAGGCAACAAGTGAGCACCTCTACCGCCGAACTCCTGAAGGGCGCGGCCGAGCTGTTCCCGGACGAGGTCGTCACCCAGGCGCACGTACGTCACCTGGACCTGCCGGCGGGCGCCGGGCGCTTCGCGCTCATCACGCTCGACAACGGCCTGGACCACACCAAGCCGACGACCTTCGGCCCGCAGTCGCTGGCCAACCTCGACAAGGCGATCGACCAGGTCGAGCAGGAGGCCGCCGACGGCTCCGTCGTCGGTGTGGGCATCACCGGCAAGCCCTTCATCTTCGCCGTCGGCGCCGACCTCAAGGGCGTCGAGCTGCTGAAGCAGCACGCGGACGCCGTCGCCATCGGCAAGGGCGGCCACGACGTCTTCAAGCGGCTCGCCACGCTGGCCGTGCCGACCTTCGCGTACTACAACGGCGCGGCCATGGGCGGCGGCGTCGAGGTCGGTCTGCACTGCTCGTACCGCACCGTCTCCAAGGCGGTCCCGGCCTTCTCGCTGCCCGAGGTCTTCCTCGGCCTGGTGCCCGGCTGGGGCGGCTGCACGCTGCTGCCGAACCTGATCGGCGCCGACCGCGCGGTCTCGGTCGTCATCGAGAACTCGCTCAACCAGAACCGCCAGCTCAAGGCCAAGCAGGTCCTCGAACTGGGCATCGCCGACGCCCTGTTCGAGGGTGCCGACTTCCTGGAGCAGTCGCTGGCCTGGACGGCCTCCGTCCTCAACGGCGACACCGAGGTCTCCCGTCCCGAGGTCGACCGGGGCGCCGCCTGGGACGAGGCCGTGGCCCGCGGGCGCGCCTTCGCCGACTCCAAGGTGCACGGCGCGGCCCCGGCCGCCTACCGCGCGCTGGACATCATCGCCGCCGCCAAGGACGGTGACCTGCAGGCCGGTTACGACGCCGAGGACAAGGCGCTCGCCGACCTGATCATGAGCGGCGAGCTGCGCTCGGGCCTGTACGCCTTCAACCTGGTGAACAAGCGCGCCAAGCGCCCCGCCGGCGCCCCCGACAAGAGCCTGGCCCGACCGGTCTCCAAGGTCGGCGTGGTCGGCGCGGGCCTGATGGCCTCGCAGCTGGCGCTGCTCTTCCTGCGCCGCCTGGAGGTGCCGGTGGTCCTCACCGACATCGACCAGGAGCGGATCGACAAGGGTGTGGGCTACGTCCACGCCGAGATCGACAAGCTGCTCGGCAAGGGCCGCATCAACCAGGACAAGGCCAACCGCCTCAAGGGCCTGGTCTCCGGTGTGCTCGACAAGGCCGAGGGCTTCGCGGACGCCGACTTCGTCATCGAGGCCGTCTTCGAGGAGATGGGCGTCAAGCAGCAGGTGTTCGCCGAGGTCGAGGCGGTCGCCCCGGCCCACGCGATCCTCGCCACCAACACCTCCTCGCTCTCGGTCAGCGAGATGGCCGCGAAGCTGAAGCACCCCGAGCGGGTCGTCGGTTTCCACTTCTTCAACCCGGTCGCCGTCCTGCCGCTGCTGGAGATCGTCCGCGGCGAGCAGACCGACGACGCCTCGCTGGCCACCGCCTTCGGCGTGGCGAAGAAGCTGAAGAAGACCGCGGTCCTCGTCAAGGACGCCCCGGCGTTCGTGGTCAACCGCATCCTCACCCGCTTCATGGGCGAGATCCAGAACGTCATCGACGAGGGCACCCCGGTGGCCACCGCCGAGAAGGCCGTCGAGCCGCTCGGCCTGCCGATGTCGCCGCTGGTGCTGCTGGAGCTGGTCGGCCCGGCGATCGGCCTGCACGTCTCGGAGACGCTGCACGGCGCCTTCCCGGACCGCTTCACCGTCTCGCCGAACCTGAAGGCGGTCGTCGAGGCGGGCAAGCGCGGCTTCTACGTCTACGACTCGGGCAAGCCGGAGCTGGACCCGGAGGTCGCCGCGCTGCTGAAGCAGGGCGACACGGTCCTCACCGAGGAGCAGGTCCGCGACCGGGTCATGGACGCCGTCGCGCAGGAGATCGGGCTCATGCTGGACGAGGGCGTCGTCGCCGAGGCGCAGGACATCGACCTGTGCCTGATCACCGGCGCCGGCTGGCCCTTCCACCTGGGCGGCATCACGCCGTACCTGGACCGCGCCGGCGTCTCCGAGCGCGCCAACGGCAAGCCGTTCCTGGCGCCGGGCGTGGCGAGCGTCCCCGCGTGAGGCGAGGGCCGCTGCCCGCCCCGGTGACGGGGTGAGCGGAAGGGGCCGTGTCCGAGGAGTCTCCTCGGACACGGCCCCTTCGGTGTGCCGGGCCGGCTGCCGCCCGGTCAGAGCCGCTTGGCGCTGCGGAGGGTCTTGGCGTAGTAGCCGTTGCCGTCCAGGCGGGAGGTACCGCCCTTGTCACCGATGGTGGGGCCGTTGACCTCCTCGCGGCTGGAGATGAAGATGCGGTGGCCCTCGGAGTCGTTGCCGAGGTACATGCCGACGTGGTCGAGGCGCTCCTTGGTGCGGGCGTCCAGCTTGAAGAAGACGAGGTCGCCGGGCTGGAGCACGTCGATGTTCTGCGGCCGGTTCTCGGGCCCGACACCGGCCAGCTCGATGACGTCGGCGCCGATGTCCGCGCGGGCCATGCCGTTGGCGGTGCGGGGCAGGCCGTCGCCGGAGCCGTCGGAGGACATCAGCGGGTAGCGGGCGCGGTAGCCCCAGAGCAGCCGCATGTAACCGGAGCAGTCCACGGCGCGGGCCCGCTTGGCCTCGGGCTGGATCGTGCTGTTGTCGCGGAAGGTGTAGGGGATACCGAGGTAGTCGTAGAAGTCCGACAGTTCCTCGCGCAGGTCGTTGCCCTCGCTGCCGTCGGGGTTCAGGGGGCCGAAGGCGGCGTCGCCCATGTAGGCGATGCCCTCGTCGTCCTTCTTCACCGGGGCGCCCTCGACGTACTGGAAGGCCATCGCGAAGACGTCGTCCTCCTCGCTGCCGAAGTACTGCTTGAACCAGTCCTTGAACCACTTCTCCTTCTCGGCGCCCTGCCGCCACGGCTCGGGCATGAGCCGCACCCAGTCCTCGGTGACCACCCGGGACTTGGTGTTGGCCGGTTCGGTGAAGGTGCGGCCGGGGCCCTTGAGGGTGGCGGTGCGGGCGTCGTCGGTGAAGGTGGCGACGACCTCGCCGCCCTCGCCGCGCAGCACCGAGCGGGCCGGGTTCTTCAGCCGCTCCCAGCTCTGCTCGCCGGTCTCCTTGCCGGTGCTCGACTGGAGCAGCGGGGTGTCGGTGACGGCCTGCACCGCGGGGGCCTTCGCCTGCTCCTCGGCGCGGAGTTCGTAGGTGAGGTAGGCGCTGCCCGCGATCAGGCAGAGCACGGTCGCGGTGTGCAGGACGGGGCGTTTCTTCTTCTTGGGCACGTTCGGCTCCTGGGGCGCGGGCGGTCAGGCGGCGGGCATGACGCCGAGGAGGATCCCGGCGGTGAGGACGACGTAGGCCATCAGCGTCACCGAGCCGGTCGCCAGCAGGGTGGCGCCCTTGGGCTGGCGCACCAGCTGGTAGGCGATGAGGCCGGGGACGATGAACCCGAGGGTCTGGTTGGCGTACATGAGCGGGAACTCGATGGAGAGCACGATCATGACGGTGGCCTGGAGGAAGACGCCGGTGAGGACCACGGCGGCGAACAGGCGCTTGCCGTAGAGGATGACGAAGCGCTGCATCAGCAGGGTGCAGGCGTAGGTGAGGGCGGTGACGCCGACGACCATGGCGGCCCGCTGGAGGTCCTCGACCAGGGTCAGCGCCAGCCAGCCCGGGGTGATCATGCCGCCCGGGGAGAGGTTGGTGGTGAGGTAGCAGACCAGGGAGAAGAGCAGCCCGATCGCGATGCCGACGGCGGCGATCTCGGGGGTGAGGACGGCGGGGATCAACGGTTCTCTCCTGGGCGGTACCCCGAGGTGTTGCCGTCTCGGGGGGCTGGCGGGGGTGTCGGGGCGGATCGGTCCTGCCCGGGGTGGTCCGGGTGCGGGGCGGCGGCGCGGCGGCCCTGCCCGAACGGCGTGGTGGACGGCGGGCCCTGCGAGGCGTCGTCCGGCTCGGGCGGCCGCACCGGCTCGAAGAGGCCGCGGGGCCGGGCGGGCGGCCGGGGCGCCGGCTGCCGGGCCTGCTGCGGGCCGGGGTACGGCTCCTGCTGCGGCGCCGGGCCGGGGTTCCGGTCCGCGGGCGGGTACCCGTGGCCGCCGGGGCCGGGCTGCGCGCCGGTGCCGGGGCCGGGCTGTGCCGGTGGGTGGCCGTGCCCGGGCCACTGCGGGGCCACGCCGAGACCGGGGGCCGGTGGCTGCTGGGGGCCGTACCGGGCCTCGTAGGACTCCGGGTAGCTCTGGTACGGGTCGATGCGCGGGACGTACAGCTCGCCGGTGCGGCCGGCGGGCGGCTCCTGGCCCTGCTCGGGGGTGGTGTCGTCCTGGGGCGGGGTGCCGGGGCCGGGGCCGGGGGGAGTCTCGTCGGGGTCGGTGTCGTCCGGCGGGAGTTCGGCGAGGTGCTCCAGAAGGTGTTCGCCCTGGCCGTGGATGTTGCCGATGGCGACCAGCGAGGAGTCGGGGCCCAGACGGCCGAGGAGTTCGGCCATGAACTCCTCGGGATCACGGCGGTCGCCGCCGAGGTCGACGGCGCGGGAGCGCCAAGCGGCGGGGATCGCGTCGATGGCGCTCTTGGCCGGGTGGCCGATGACGAAGACCTGCTCGGGTTCGAGGTCGGGGATGATCTCGCCCATCTGGCCGTTGCGTTCGACGCGGTCGGGGCGGCAGTTGATGACCACGCTGAGCGGGCGGTGGATGGCGCCGAGGTCGAGGAGCTGGTTGATGTTCATCAGCGTCGACTCGGGGTCGTTGGCGGCGAAGACGTTGGCGAAGCGGAGCTTCTTGCCGTCGTGGGTGGCGTAGCGCTCGACGGAGAGGACACCGGGGTCCGGCGGGGCCTCGTACATGCCCTGGAGGGCGGTCTCGCGTTCCACGCCGAGGAGTTCGGCGACGGTCAGCGCGATGGCCACGTTCTCCTTGAAGGTGAACCAGCTGAAGCCGCGCAGCTCCTCGTCGGTGACGGTCTCGGGGTCGGCGTAGACCAGCTTGCAGTCCCGGGCGTCCGCCTCCTCCTGGAGGATGTGGAAGCGGTCCTGCTCCGCGGTGACGCAGATGCCGCCCTCGGGCATGGAGCGCGAGAGCGAGCGGGCCACGTCGTCCAGGGTCGGGCCCATCTCGGCGAGGTGGTCCTCGCGGACGTTGCACAGGACGCCGATGGTGGAGCGGATCAGCTTGGACTGGTTGATCTCCTGGAGCGCCGGCATGACGGCCATGCACTCGATGACCAGCGCGTCCGGGTGGTAGGTGGCGGCGCGGCGGACGATGCCGATCTGCTCGACGACGTTGGCGATGCCGAACTTGCGGTAGACCGGCTCCTCGGTGGCGTCGGGGTGGATGAAGCGGGCGGCGGTACCGGTGGTCTTGGCGACGGTGGTGAGGCCGCCGCCGCGCAGCGCACCGGCGCAGAGCCGGGTGATGGAGCTCTTGCCGCGGATGCCGTTGACCAGCACCCGCGACGGGATGTGTTCGAGGTTGGTGAAGTGGCGGCGCTGCTCGATGACGCCTGCGGTCAGCAGCACGGCCCCGCACACCACGAGCACGCAGTAGAGGAAGAGCACGGTCGGTTCAGTTCCTTCCGGCGAGGGTCTTCTCGCCGTCACGCTTGCGGGGCTGGGCCTGGAGGGACTGCCTGAGCAGCTCCAGGCTGCGGGTGACGGCGCCGACCTCGTCGTGGTGGCGCGGGTAGAGCACGGTCTTGCGGTCGCCGTCGGCGAGGGCCTCGGCCTGTCCGGTCAGGTGGCGCAGCGGCCGTACGACGACGATGTGGAGCCAGCCCAGGCACGCCGCGGCGCCCGTCACGCCGAGCAGGCCGGCCAGCACGGTGCGGTTCTGCATGGAGTACTCGGGGATGGCGAGGCCGGCGGCGGGCCGCCAGCTGACGACGGACCAGCCGAGTTCGCCCGCCGCCCCGCCGCCGGTGAAGGGCGCGGAGGCGGCGATCTGGATGTCCCCGCTGTCGCGGTAGAGGATCCCGCTGGGCCGCGGGCTCATGCCGACCTTCTGCCCGCTGCCGCGTACCAGGGTCCTGAGCCGGTCGGCGGGGAGGTCCTGGAAGGCGCGGTAGCCGGTGTTGCCGCCGATGACGCGGCCCTCGCCGTCGACGAGCCGGATGTCGCCGAGACCGGGGCGCTTGAGCAGCGAGTTGAGGAAGTCGATGCGGAACTCGCCGACCACGGCCGCGCCGTCGCGCCCGGGGATCTCGGCGGTGCCGACGACGACGGGCGTCGTGTCCTCGGTGGAGCGCAGCCGGACGGCCTCCTCGGAGGGGCCCTGCCCGGCGGCGCCGGGCTTCGCGCCGGTCCGGGCGACGACGGTGCCGTCGGTGCCGAGGACGTAGAGCGAGGAGTAACGGTTGTGCTCGGCCGTGGTGCGCTGGAGGACCTTGGTCATCTCCTCGGGCCGGGTGCGGTCGCCGATCAGCGAGGCGACGGAGACGAGGTCGGCGTGGCCCTCGTTGAGCGCGCGGCGGACCCGGTCGGACAGGGTGTCGGTGCGTTCGCGCTGGTCGTTGACGATCTGCTGGGGCACGACGACCGATTCGCCGGCGCGGTTCAGCAGCAGCACCAGCGGCGCCGACCAGGCGAGAAGGAGGACGGCGCAGAGCGCGATCAGGGTGCGGCTGCCGATGCGGGTGCGCCGGGAGCGCTTGCCGCCGGCCTGCTCGCCCGCCGGTTCGCCGAGGAGCTGGCGGCGCAGCCGTTCCAGGGCGGCGCCGATGCGGGCGGCCTCGCCGTAGCGGGGCACGGTGACGGGGCGGGCGAGGTCGCCGCGGCTGAGCCGGCGGCCCTCCAGGAAGAGGCGGAGCAGCGGGCGCTGCACGGTGCCCAGCAGGAGGGCGACGGCCAGGCCGCCGACGACCAGCAACGCGGCGGCCGCCGCCAGGCCGAAGGCGGGGCTGCCGACGATGCTGGGGGTCTCGGCGACCTTGACCAGCGAGACGACGGTCAGGCCCAGGGAGGTGGCGGCGGTGGAGCCGCCGGCCTCGGGGGCGGCGAGGGTGGCGTAGCCGCCGACCGAGCGGTCACCGCGGTAGCTGTCCCCGACGAGGCTGCCGCTGACACCGAGGAAGCCGCCGGAGCCGGGCTCCTTGGAGGTGACCGGGTGCTGGCGGGACTTCTTGAGGGCCTGGGCGGCGAACGCCTTGAGCTGCCCCTGCGTCTGCTCGGCCTCCTCGCGTTGGGCGTCGGTGAGGAGCTGCTCCGGTTCGGCGACGCCGTCCTGGCTGAGGATCTCGCCGGACTGGTCGATGACCGCGATGGCGCGGAAGTCGCCGAGGCTGACGCCGGGGAACTTCAGGGCGCTGGAGGCGACCAGGAGCTGCTGCGGGCGCCCGTCCCAGTCCAGCACGGCGAAGGTCAACAGGCGGGTCTCGCCGCTCTTGAGGCGGACCATGCGCGGGGCGAGCCCGTCCTCCTCGGAGAGCTTGGCCCGGTCGATCACGGTCAGCGGCAGGCTCTCGCCGCGGGCGGCGAGCAGCTTGCCGGACTTGATCTCGAGGACCGCGGTGCCGAGCCACTTCTGGTAGACGTTGCCCAGCTTGTCCAGGGCGGCGTCGGCGGGGACGGGGTCGGCGGCGTTGAGGAGTCCGGCGGCACGGGTGAGGTCGGTGATCGACTCGTCGAGGGAGGCGCGCATCGCGATGGCGCCGTCCTCCGAGATGTGCTGCTGCGAGGTGAGCACCGCCTTCGACTGCCCCTCGTCCTGCACCCTTCCGAGGAAGAACGCGGAGAGGGCCGCGAGGGCGAGCAGCAGGACCGACAGCACGGCGATCGGCGGCCGGATACCGCCGAGCAGGGACATGTCGGCCCGTCGGCGGACTCTGTGCCGCCGCTTCGCGGTCGAAGCGGCCACGAGGGCTCCTCTCCAGAAGGTCTCAAGGGCGCACGAATGTGCGATCCGAAGGTCCATGACCCGCGGTTGCGGGAAAGGGTTGTATGCGGTGAAGAAAATGTGACCTACGTCGATCCGCGCAGGTCAGAGCAGGCACGGAAGGCCGCTCAGGATGACTGGAGGCAGCCGCCGGGTGACGGTGGGTCACCGGCGCGAGGGCGGGCCCGCTCGCCCGGCGGCCGGGCGCGCGGCCGGGCGCGCGGCCGGGCGCTCCGGACCGCCGGGCGGCCCGGAGCGAGGCGTGCCGCCCCGTCCGGCGCCCGGACCGGGCGCCCGGCTCACTCCTCGGGGAGGGACTCCAGCGGCTCGACGCCGTCCTTCGCCGCGCCGCGGTTCAGGACGGTCCCCTGGGTGCGTTCGAAGGCGAGGCGGTAGCGGGCGCGCTGCTCGTCGGTGAGGTCCTCGCCGTCACGCAGGGCGGCGGCGACGTCGACCAGCCGGTGCGCGGTGAGCGCGCCCTTGGCCGGCTTGTCGCCCTCCTCCACGTAGGGCGGGATGTCCACGAGGGTCGGGACGTACCTCGCCGCCACGTCCCAGCCGTCGCCGCTCTCCTTGAACTCGAACCAGCCGATGATGCCTTCCTCGGTCAGCCCGGTGGGCACGTCGTGCCGGGCGAGCTGGTTGCCGAGGCCGTAGGCGATCCAGGTGCCGTCGACCTTCTCCATCGGCTGCACCACGTGGGCGTGGTGGCCGATCACCAGGTCGACACCGGTCTCCTCGGCGATCCGCCGGGCAAGGCCGAGCTGCGACTTGCTCGGGTTGGGGTGGTGCTCGCGACCCCAGTGGATGCTGAGGACGACCGCTTCCGCCCCCGCGTCGCGCGCCTTGCGCTCGGCGGCACGGATGGCCTTGAAGGACGTCTGGTTGACGATCCACGGGGTGTCGGCGGGCACCTCGCGCCCGTTGAAGCCGAAGGCGAAGGAGAGCTGGGCGACCTTGACGCCCTGCACCTCGGTGATCAGCGGGGCGGCCGCCTCCTTCGCGTCACGCGCGGAGCCGGTGTGCCGCACCCCCGCGGCGTCCAGGGCGTCGAGAGTCCGCCGCACCCCGGCCGGGCCGTGGTCGAGCGTGTGGTTGGAGGCGGTCGAACAGGTGTCGTACCCCGTCTCCTTGACGGCGGCGGCGATCTGCGGGGGCACCAGGAAGTCGGGGTACGAGGCGAACGGGCCCTCCGGCGTGCCGACGACCGGCTCGAAGTGGCAGATGGCGAGGTCGGCCTTGCTGATGACCGGACGGACGCCCGCCATGATCGGCCCGAAGTCGATGCCCGCCTCGCCCTTGCCGGTCTCGGCGGCGTCCAGCTTGGCCTGGTCGGTGAGCTGGGGGTGGATCAGGATGTCGCCGGCCGCCGCCACGGTGAAGGAACGCCCGCCGCCGCCCTCCGCTCCGGCCGGCTCCTCGGAGCCCGGCCCGCAGCCGGCGACGGTGGAGACCATGGCCAGAAAGACGGACCCGGCGATCAATATGCGACAAGGGCGTTTCGACACCCGGATATCTTCATACACCTATGAGCGGTGAACGTACTTGGAAGATAACGATTGCGCGCATGTTGATCATCGGCACTCTCCTGACCTGCGTGGGCGTACTCGTCCAGGTCACCGTCGGCACCCCCTCCAACCAGCGGGAGTCCGGGCCCGGGCGGGGTGCGGCCGGGCCGGTGGCGGCGGTCGACCTGGACACGCGTGTGAAGGAGTTCACGTCGCGGCTGACCGAGAACGGCGGTTACCGTGCGCCGTCCGCCGAGGACCGGGCGCACCTCGCCGACGGCCTGGACGCCCTGCTCGACGGTGACCTGCCGCGTGCGACGGGGCTGCTGGACGCCGCCGGTTACCGGGCGCGCGAGCTGCGTGACGCGCCGAGCGGACGGCGCTTCACCGAACTGGCCGACGCCTCGCCCGCCCGCGAACGGACCCGCGGCTGGGGCCGCTACTACCTGCCGGCCGACGCCCCGCTGCGCTGGTCGGCCCAGGTCCCCCACCCGGTGGCCGACCGGCACACCGAACGGCTGGGCGTCGCCGCCGTACGCCGTTGCGAGGGCGCGGCGCTGCTGCTGGCCGGGGCGCACCGGCGTTCCGGCGAGGGGGACGCCGCCGACGTCGCCCACCGCCGGGACACGGTCTTCCACGCGGTCGCCGAACGCCTGGTCGCCCGCGAGGTGCCCGCCGTCCAACTGCACGGTTTCGCCCAGGACTCCGCGCCCGGCCGGGACGCGGTGGTCTCCTCCGGCCGGGGCGACCACGGGCGTGAGGAGGCACGGGCCCTCGCCGTCGCCCTCGAACGCCACGACCGCTCGGTCTGCAGGGCCTGGACCCACCGGTGCCCGCTGGCCGGACGCACCAACGTGCAGGGCCGGGTGGCCGACGAGGCGGGCCTGCCCTTCCTCCACCTGGAACTCGCCCCGGGGATGCGTGAGCCGGGCAGTGCGGCCGCCCGGCTCACGGCGCAGGCGCTCGCGGAGGTGACGGACCGGTGGGCGGCCGGGTGACCGGCCGGCTCGCGCGGGCGCCCCGCACGGTGGGGCACCGCCCGCTCCGCCACGGCAGGATGGCCCCATGGAGACCGACCCCGCCGCATCCGCAGGCTCCGTCCGCCCTCTCCTCGTCGTGGACGGGGCCAACGTCGTCGGGTCGGTGCCCGACGGCTGGTGGCGGGACCGCAGAGGTGCCGCCGAGCGGTTGCGGGACCGTCTGGTGCGGGTCGCCGAGGAGGGGGTGCCCGGTCTCGGCGGGCCGGTCGACGTGGTGCTGGTGGTCGAGGGCGCCGCGCGCGGGGTGGAGCCGGTGGCGGGGGTACGGGTGGAGTCGGCACCGGGCAACGGCGACGACCACATCGTGGCGGTGGCCGCCGGGGCCGCGCCGGACCAGGAGTGCGTGGTGGTGACCGCCGACCGGGAGCTGCGCGAGCGGGTCGCGGCACACGGGGCACGCTCGGTGGGGCCGAGGGCGGTGCGCGGGGCGGGGTGAGCGGGGCCGCCTCCTCGGCGGGGAGGTAGGTGCGGGTGGTGCGCGGGGAGGCCCCCGCCTCCCCGCCGGGCGTCTCGGCCGTGACGCGGCCGGACCCCGGCTCCCGCACGGGCCGCAGAAGCGCCGCGCGCATTCCGGCCCGGAGGGCGGGAGGTCACAGGCTCGCGAAGAGGTCCGTCAGGGGTGCCGGGACCTGGCCGGGGCCGAGGGCCTCGGCAAGGAGGTGGCCGTAACGGATCTTGCGGCCCTTCTTCGTGCCGAGGAAGCGCCGGAGCTGCTGCGATCGGGGGCGGCCGAGCTGGGCGGGCCGGCGGAGGAAGGTCCGCCAGGCGCGGTCGTCGCCCTCGGCGCGGACGGCCTCCTCGACGCGGGCGGTGCCCAGCGCGCGGACCAGGTCGTCCTCCAGGTCGGCGGAGCAGGCGAGGACCGCGTCGGCCGGGGCGCCGGCGCGGTCGGACCCCCGTTCGCAGAAGGGGCGTTCGCGGACGTCGCAGAGGCCCGTCAGGCGCAGGCCGAGGCCGGGGGGCCCGAGGGCGACCGCGTACCGGCCGACGTTCATCGCCCCGCCCATCTGCACCACGCCCACGCCCTCCGCGGCCAGGTCGCGGCCCTGCCGTGCTGCCAGAGCCTCGACGGCCGCGAGGTCGCTCAGCCCCTCCAGCAGCACCGCCGTGCGCACGCCGAGCCGTCCGGCCAGTTCCCGCGCCCGCTCGCCCGACCGCCGTCCGCCCAGCCGCCGACCGCTTCCCGGAACGCGCTCGCCTCCGCCATGCCGGGGAGTCTGCCCCGCCCCCGGGGGCACGGTATGGGATCTACGCCGTCAGCGGTCCCGCAGGACGTACAGCCGGGCTCCGTCGACCGTGCCCGCCGGGCGGTAGCGGTCGGCGATCAGCGCGCGCAGGGTCGGCAGGTGACGCGGCGACCAGTCGCCGCCGCGCGAGTCGTCGACCAGCAGGCGCGGCGGGTCGGCGGCGGTCTCGGCGCGGAAGACCTGCCAGGTGCCGGGGACCGCGTACGGCTCGCCGACGTCGGCCCCCGACCGGCCGCCGCTGTGGTTGGTGAGCAGACCGGCGGTCAGGTAGCGGCTGGCGGGCGGGCGTCCGGCGAGCCAGTACGTCTCGGGGTGCATGGTCCACACCAGGACCCGCTCGCCCGGCGCGGTGAGGACGCGCACGGTCTGCGCCAGCCGCACGGCGTGGTCGGTGTCGGGGCGGGGCGCGAGCAGGCCCCAGAGGACGAAGACGGCGGCGAGGGCGCCGGTGGCCCGCAGCGCGCCGGCCCGGGTGGCGGCCGGTGCGCGGTGCAGGGCGCGGGCGGCCAGCAGGGCCAGCGGCGGGACCAGTTGCAGGTAGTAGTGGCCGAAGAAGTGCAGGCCCGTGGCGACGGCGAGGGCGGAGGCGCCGAGCCAGAGCCGCAGTTCGGCGGGGCCGCGGCCGGCCCGGGCCAGCGGCAGCAGCAGCGCGGTCGAAGCGGCGGCCAGCAGTGCGGCGTTGACCAGGGCGCGGGCCAGCACGTGCGGCACCGAGCCGGAGAAGGAGGCGTACGAGCCGGAGCCGGTCACCGTCCAGAAGAGGAAGCCGGCCGGGTCGGTGACCAGGGCCGCGGCGAGCACGGGCAGGGCGGCGCCGAGGGCGAGGCGGCCCAGCTCCCGGCCGCCGCCCGCGCGCCACCACAGCAGCAGCACGGGCAGCAGCACGACGGCTCCGGTCTGCTTGACGAGGAAGGCGGTGGCGACGGCGGCCCCGGCCGCGCCCCAGTGGCGGCGGTCGGCGCACCAGAGGGCGGCGACGGTGGCGGGCAGCAGGAAGACGGCGAAGGCGGCGGCCTGGGTGTCCTCCGGGTTGAGGCCCACACAGAGCAGCAGGTGCAGCAGGCCCGCGGTGCGCCCTGCCGCGCTCCCCCAGCGGCGGCGGGCCAGGGAGGCGACCAGCACGGCGGTGGCGAGCTGGGCGAGGACGGCGAAGACGCGGACCGGAGTGAGGGAGGTGTCGCCCCAAAGAGTGAAAGCTCCCTCGTAGAGCCAGGGCAGCAGCGGCGGTTTGCGGTCGACGACGTCGAGATAGAGCGTGCCGCCGTCGGCGAGCAGCCGGGCCTGCGTCGCGAGGAACCCCTCGTCCGGGTTCCACAGCGGCAGCCGGAAGGAGGGCAGCCTTGTGGCGCAGGCGACGAGGGCGAGTCCGGGGAGGAGGCGCAGCCAGGGGGCGAGGCCGCGGGTGCGGGGCGCCGCCGGCCTGCCCGGGGCGGGCCGGTGGGGGCGGGGTACGGGGGCGGTGCGCGGTGGGGGCAGCTGGGCCGGGGGTGCGGAGAGGCCGGCGGGGGCCGGGCGTTCGGGGGTGAGCGTGGGGGCGGCCGGGGCGTCGGCCGCCGGGGGGTGCTGGTCGCGCATGCCTGCCTTCGGGCCCGGGGGTCGCGGGGTACGTCACCCCGCGGCGGCAGACTAATGGCCCCGTATGTCCGGATGAGGCAGGACATACGGGGCCGCGGGTGGGGAGAGGCCGGTCAGGCTCCGGTGCGGGTGCCGCGGCCGACGCGGCTGTGGGTGCGGCCGTACACGAAGTAGACGGCGACGCCGATGAGCATCCAGACGCCGAACCGCAGCCAGGTCTCGGCCGGCAGGTTGAGCATCAGCCAGAGCGAGGCCAGCACCGAGAGGACGGGCACCAGCGGGACCAGCGGGGTGCGGAAGGCGCGCGGCAGGTCGGGGCGGCTGCGGCGGAGCAGGATGACGCCGAGGGCGACCACGACGAAGGCGAAGAGGGTGCCGATGTTGACCAGTTCGGCGAGTTCGTCGATGGAGGTGAACCCGGCGAGCAGCGCGACGACACCGCCGAGCAGCAGCGTCGAGCGGTACGGCGTGCCGAAGCGCGGGTGGACCCGGGAGAAGGCGCGGGGCAGCAGTCCGTCACGGCTCATCGCGAAGAACACCCGGGTCTGGCCGAGCAGCAGGATCATCGAGACCGAGGTGAGGCCGACCGCCGCGCCGAAGCTGATCAGCCCGGCCCAGAAGGGGTGGCCGACCGCCTTGAACGCGTCGGCGAGCGGCGCGTCCGTGGAGAGTTCGGTGTACTTCTGCATCCCGGTGACGACGACGGAGACGGCGACGTACAGCAGGGTGCAGATGAGGAGCGAGCCGAGGATGCCGCGCGGCACGTCGCGCTGCGGGTTGCGGGTCTCCTCGGCGGCGGTGGCGACGATGTCGAAGCCGATGAAGGCGAAGAAGACCACGGCGGCCGCCGTGAAGACGCCCATCACGCCGAAGTCGGCCGGGGTGAAGCCGGTCATGAGCTGGATGAGCGGGGCGGTGATGCCGCCGCCGCCCTCGACCTCCTTGCTCGGCGGCACGAAGGGGTCGTAGTGGGAGCCGGTGATGAAGAAGGCGCCGACGACCACGACGAGCAGCACGACGGTCACCTTGACCGCGACGATGATCCCGGTGACGCGGGAGGAGAGCTTCATCCCGGCGACCAGGACCAGGGTGAGCGCCACCACCAGCAGGCAGGCGAGCAGGTCGAAGCCGAACTGCCCGTCGTGGGTGCCGGAGAGCCACTGCGGCAGGTGCACCCCAGCGGTGTCCAGCAGCGAGCGCATGTACCCCGACCAGCCGACGGCGACCACGGCGCAGCCCAGCGCCAGCTCCAGGATGAGGTCCCAGCCGATGATCCAGGCCGGGAACTCCCCCAGCGAGGCGTACGAGAAGGTGTAGGCCGAGCCGGCCACCGGCACGGTGGAGGCGAACTCGGCGTAGCAGAGGGCCGCGAGGGCGCAGACCAGGCCGGCCACCACGAAGGCGATGGCGACGCTCGGCCCGGCCGTCTCCTTGGCGATCTTGCCGGTGAGGACGAAGATGCCGGTACCGATGATGACGCCGACGCCGAAGACGGTGAGGTCGAGAGCGGACAGCGACTTCTTCAGGGCCGTCTCCGGCTCCTCCGTGTCCCGGATCGACTGCTCGACGCTCTTCGTTCTGAAGAGGGTGCTCACGGGTGTACCTCCCACGCTGGTCGTCCCCGCCATGATCGGAGGGGAGTGCGCAGCGCCTGCCCCGACGCGGCCCGCTTCACGCGAATGGGCCGGGCCCACCACCCGTGCGGGGTGGGGGCCCGGCCCGTGGACCGCCCGGGGGCGGCGAGGGTCAGTCGCGGGCCGGCTCGGCGGCCTGGGCCGGGGTGCCGTGCTCGTACCGTCCGTCGAGCTTGGCGACCAGGCCGGTGACCTGCCGGGCGATGTCCGGGGCGGTCAGGCCGATCTCGGCGAGCACCTCCTTGCGGGAGGCGTGGTCGAGGAAGCGCGGCGGGATGCCGAAGTCGCGCAGCGGCACGTCCACCCCGGCGTCGCGCAGGGCCTGGGCCACGGCCGAGCCGACGCCGCCGACGCGGCTGTTGTCCTCGACGGTGACGACCACGCGGTGCTGCTCGGCCAGCGGCGCGAGCGCCTCGTCGACCGGCTTGACCCAGCGCGGGTCGACCACGGTGGTGGAGATGCCCTGCTTGTCGAGGAGGCCGGCGATCTCCAGGCACATCGGGGCGAGCGCGCCGACCGAGACCAGCAGCACGTCGGGGCGGGAGGTGCCCGGCTCACGCAGCACGTCCATGGAGCCGACGGTGCCGAGGGCGGGGACGGCGGGGCCGACGGCGCCCTTGGAGTAGCGGACGACGGTCGGGGCGTCCTCGACGGCGACGGCCTCGCGCAGCTGGGCGCGGAGCTGGTCGGCGTCGCGCGGCGCGGCGATCCTGAGGCCGGGGACGACCTGGAGGATCGACATGTCCCACATGCCGTTGTGCGAGGCGCCGTCCGTGCCGGTGACCCCGGCCCGGTCCAGCACGAAGGTGACACCGCAGCGGTGCAGGGCCACGTCCATGAGGAGCTGGTCGAAGGCGCGGTTGAGGAAGGTGGCGTAGACGGCGAAGACGGGGTGGACCCCGCCGCTGGCCAGACCCGCCGCGGAGACCGCGCCGTGCTGCTCGGCGATGCCGACGTCGTAGACCCGCTCGGGGAAGGCGTCGGCGAACTTCTGGAGGCCGACGGGCTGGAGCATGGCGGCGGTGATCGCCACGATGTCCTCGCGCTCCTTGCCGAGCCGGACCATCTCCTCGCCGAAGACCGAGGTCCAGTCGGCGCCTGAGGCCGAGACGGGCAGGCCGGTGTCGGGGTGGATGACGCCCACCGCGTGGAAGCGGTCGGCCTCGTCCTGGACGGCCGGCTGGTAGCCGCGGCCCTTCTCGGTGAGGCAGTGCACGATGACCGGGCCGCCGAACCGCTTGGCGCGGGCCAGTGCCGACTCCAGGGCCTCGATGTCGTGGCCGTCGATCGGGCCGACGTACTTCAGGCCGAGGTCCTCGAACATGCCCTGGGGGGCGATGAAGTCCTTGAGGCCCTTCTTGGCGCCGTGCAGCGTCTCGTAGAGCGGGCGGCCGACGACCGGGGTGCGCTCCAGGAAGTCCTTGCCGCGGGCGAGGAAGCGCTCGTAGCCGTCGGTGGTGCGCAGGGTCGCCAGGTGGTTGGCGAGGCCGCCGATGGTCGGCGCGTAGGAGCGCTCGTTGTCGTTGACGACGATGACCAGGGGGCGGTCCTTGGCCGCGGCGATGTTGTTGAGCGCCTCCCAGGCCATGCCGCCGGTGAGGGCGCCGTCGCCGATGACGGCGACGACGTGGTCGTCCTTGCCGCGCACCTGGTTGGCCTTGGCGAAGCCGTCGGCCCAGCCGAGCACCGTGGAGGCGTGGCTGTTCTCGATGACGTCGTGCTCGGACTCGGCGCGCGAGGGGTAGCCGGAGAGGCCGCCCTTGGTGCGCAGGCCGGTGAAGTCCTGGCGGCCGGTGAGCAGCTTGTGGACGTACGACTGGTGACCGGTGTCGAAGAGGACCTTGTCCTTCGGTGAGTCGAACACCCGGTGCAGGGCGATCGTCAGCTCCACGACGCCGAGGTTCGGGCCGAGGTGGCCGCCGGTCTTGGAGACGGCGTCGACGAGGAAGGTCCGGATCTCTGCGGCCAGCTCGTCAAGCTGCTCCGGGCTGAGACGGTCCAGATCGCGCGGTCCCGTGATGCGGGTCAGCAGCGGCACCCGTGCCTCCTTGCAGTAGAGCGTCTTCGAGCTTTGCCGGGTCTGTCGAGTCTAATGTTCCGCTTCCCGCGCCCCGCACCGGGCGCCCGGGATCCGCGTCACGCGGACTCGCGGCGATGCTAGTCCTGTCCGGGGCCGGACGGGTACGCCCGGGGGGCCGTACGGGTGTGCGGGCCGCCTCGGGCGCCCCTCGCCCCGCCCCGGGGCGCACGGCGACGCCCGGCCTCCTCGGGAGGAGGCCGGGCGGGGGTGCGGCGGGCCGTTCCGGGGCCTCTGGGGGGCGGCCCCGGGCCGTCGCCGCGGGTCAGGCGCGGCCCGCGGTCTTCTGCGTGCGGCGGGAGACCGAGTCGATGACGACGGCGGCCAGCAGGACCACACCGGTGATCATGGACTGGACGGCGTCGCTGGAGCTGCCGGACATGTAGAGGCCGGTCATGATCGACTGGATGACCAGGATGCCGATCAGCGCGGACCACGGCGTGCCGCGGCCGCCGAAGAGGCTGGTGCCGCCGATCACTGCCGCCGCGATGGCCAGCATCAGGGTGTCGCCGCCGCCGAGGTTGGAGTCGGCGACGCCGGCCTGGGAGGCGATGAAGAGGCCGCCGAGGCCGCCGAGGAAGCCGGAGACGGTGAAGACCGAGATCCGGACCCAGACGACGTTGATGCCGGCCCGGCGGGCCGCCTCGACGCCGCCGCCGACCGCGAAGACCTGGCGGCCGTAGGTGGTGCGCTTCAGGACGAAGGCGGCGAGCACGACGACGCCGACGAAGACGGTCAGGCCGAGCGGCAGGCCGGCCTCCTGGTTCAGCATCCAGGCGGTGACGAAGGCGAGGGCGGCGACCACGCCGGAGCGCAGCAGCACCTCGCTGAGCGGCCGGTGCGGCAGCTCGACCGCGCGGCGCCGCCTGCGGTCCAGGAGCTGGCTGCCGAGGTGGGCGGCGACCGTGACCAGGGCGAGCCCGTAGGCGGCGGCGATGTCGCTGAAGTAGGTGTTGTTCAGGCTGTGGACGACGCCGCCGGAGATGTTGTTGATGCTGAGCGTGTTGCCCATCACGTAGAGCTGGAGGCCGCTCCAGCCGAGGAAGCCGGCCAGGGTCACCACGAAGGCCGGTACGCCGATCCGGGCGAAGAAGAAGCCGTGCAGAGCGCCGATCGCAGCGGCCGCCAGCAGGCCCAGGAGGACGGCGAGGCCCTCGTTCAGTTCCTGCTTGACCGCGAGGACCGAGGTCAGCGCGGCCGTCAGGCCCGCCACCGAGCCGACCGAGAGGTCGATCTCACCGAGCAGCAGGACGAAGACGATGCCGGTGGCGATGAGGCCGGGGCCGACGATGTACTGCGCGATGTTGGTGAGGTTGGACGGGTCGAGGAACCGGCCGGTGGTGGTCTCGAAGATCGCCCAGATGACGACGAGGCCGACGAGGACCGGGATGGAGCCCAGCTCGCCGCCCTTGATGCGGCGCTTGAAGTCGGTGAGGTATCCGGTGAAGCCCTGCTCGCGGACGAGCAGCCGCGGGTCGACGGGGGTCAGCGCCTCGGCGGCGGGCGCGCCCGCGTCGACCGGCTCGGCGGGCGCGGGTACGGCCGTCCTCGTCGCGCCCTCGGCCTCGGCGGGATCCGGGGTGGTGGCCTCGGGGGCCTGCTCCGGGCTCTTGCCCGGCTGCGTGTCGCTCACTGTGCTGCCTCCGTGGTGCGGGCCTTGCGCCGGGTCACGGCGTTCTCGGTGGCGCCGGTGATCGCGGAGATGATCTCCTCGTGGCTGGTGTCGGCCACGTCGAAGACGCCGTTGTTGCGGCCGAGCCGCAGGACGGCCACCTGGTCGGCGACGGCGAGGACGTCGGCCATGTTGTGGCTGATGAGGATGACCGCGAGACCCCGCTCGCGCAGCCGCTCCACCAGGTCGAGGACCTGCGCGGTCTGCTCGACGCCGAGGGCGGCGGTCGGCTCGTCGAGGATGACCAGCTTCGGCTCGCCGACCAGGGCGCGGGCGATGGCCACCACCTGCCGCTGGCCTCCGGAGAGCGAGGCGATCGGGATGCGGACGCTGGGGATGCGGATGGAGAGGGAGTCCAGGAGCTCCTGGGCGCGCTTCTCCATCGCGACCTCGTCCAGGATCGAGCCGCGGGTCGCCTCGCGGCCGAGGAAGAGGTTGGCGACGACGTCGAGGTTGTCGCAGAGCGCGAGGTCCTGGTAGACGGTGGCGACACCGAGGTGCTGGGCGTCCTGGGGACGGGCCACGGTGACGGGCCGGCCTTCCCACTCGAGGACGCCGTCGTCGATCGGGTGCACGCCGGCGATCGTCTTGACGAGGGTGGACTTGCCGGCGCCGTTGTCGCCGACGAGGGCGAGGACGGAGCCCGCGCGGACTTCCAGGTCGACATCGGTGAGCGCCTGTACGGCACCGAAGCGCTTGGAGATTCCGCGCAGCGCCAGCACGGGCGCAGCGGACATGAGAACCATCTCCTTCGCCGCCCGGACCCCGCGGCGCGCCGGCGGCGCGAGGGGGACGGGGACGGCCGGGGGTGGGCCGGGCCGGAGGCCCGGCGGGCAGGTCGGGTCAAGGGGGCCCGGACCGCTCGGGCGGAGCGGCGGGCGGCCGGACGGCGCGCCCCGGTGCGGGGCCGGCCCGCCCGGCGGGAGGGTGGTGCGTACGGCGCCCCGTGCTCCGGGCTGCGGGGCCTGGACATGGGAGCGGCGGGGCGCCGTACGGGTCTCGGAACCGGGACGGCGGCCCGAGGAGGGTGGGGCGCCGTCCCGGTGTCCCGGAGGGGCGGGTCCGCCCGCCGCGCCCCCGGCCCGCCCGCGCGGGGCCGGTCAGGGGGCGGGCCGGCCCGCCGGAGGGCTGCTACTCGATGCCGGCGTCCGCGCAGGCCTTCTTGAACTCGCCCTTGCAGATCTCGCTCACCTTGTAGAGCTCGTCCTTGATGACCGTGTCCTTGATGTTGTCCTCGGTCACCACGAAGGCGTCGACCAGAGCGGCCGGGACGCCCTTGGTCGAGGGGCTGTCGATCTTGCTGGTGGCGATGTCGTCGATGGACTTGCCCTCGAGCAGCCGGACGGCTATCTCGGCGGTCGGCTCGGCCTCCGGCGCGTAGGGCTTGTAGATGGTGAAGCTCTGGGTGCCCTTCAGGATGCGCTGGATGCCGGCGAGTTCGGCGTCCTGGCCGCCCACCGGGACGTCCTTGACCTTGGCGGACTCCAGGGCGGCGATGATGCCGCCGGCCATGCCGTCGTTGGCGGAGTAGACCGCGTCGAAGCCGTCCTTGCCGAGCGCGGTGATGGCGGTGCCCATCTTCTGGCCCGCGATCTGGGCGCTCCACTCGCCGGTCTGCTCGTAGACGATCTCCTTGACCTGCTTGTCCAGGACGGAGTGGGCGCCCTTCTTGAACATCGCGGCGTTGGGGTCCGACTCCTTGCCGTTGATCATGACGACACGGGCGTCGGCGGCCTTGTCGCCCAGCGCCTGGACGATGCCCTCGCCCTGGAGCTTGCCGATCTTCTCGTTGTCGAACGAGACGTAGGCGGAGACGTTGCCCTCGGCGAGGCGGTCGTACGCGACGACCTTCACGCCCTTCTTCTCGGCGCCGTCGACCCAGGACTTGGTGGCGCCGGAGTCGACGGCGTCCAGGATGATGACCTTGACGCCGGAGGAGACCAGGTCGTCGAACTGCTGCTTCTGGGTCGAGACGTTCTCGGCGGCGTTCTTGTAGTTGATCTCGCAGTCGTCGCAGAGTTCCTTGACCTTCGCCTTGATCAGCGGGTAGTCGAAGGACTCGTAGCGGGTGGTGCGGCTCTCGGGCAGGAGAAGGCCGATGGTCTTGTCGTCGGCCTTCTCCTCCTTGCCGCTGCCGGCCTCACCGCACGCGGCGAGGGAAACCGCCATGGTGAGAGCGGTGGCGGCGGTCGCGGCCCTGCGCAGCTGGGTGTTCATCTGTCCAACCTCCCTGACATGGCCGCGCCGATGCGACCGAGGTGGCTGGAAGTCAACTCGGCCCGCACAGCGGCGTCAAGGAGTAAATCCTTAACGAGATGACAACGGTGCCATGCGTTCTCTAAATGAATGCAGGAGTGGGTTGCGGAGCCGCCCCGTCCAGAAGGGTCGAATCACCCATCTCGCGCAGCGCCAGGCGAGGCGAGCGCGCCCAGCACCTCGGCCCGTCCCCCCAGCGAGCCGGGCACCAGCTCGAGCTGGCGGGCGGCGCTCGGGATGGCGTACCGGCCCACCGAGGTGCGGATCGGGCCCAGCACCAGTTCGCCCGCCTCGGCCAGATCACCGCCGACCACCACGCGGCTCGGGTTCAGGAGGTTGCACAGGCTCGCGACGCCGCTGCCGATGTGCCGGCCGACGTCGGCGACGACCCGGCGGCAGCCCGGGTCGCCCTCCTGGGCCAGCTCGACCACCTTCTCCATGGTCAGCCCGGCGCCGTGGGTCGGCTCCAGCAGCGGCAGCACGTACCGGGCGGCGGTGAAGGTCTCCAGGCAGCCGCGGTTGCCGCAGCGGCAGACCGGGCCCGACTCGTCGAGGGTGATGTGGCCGATCTCGCCGGCCGTGCCGCCTGGCCCCCGGTAGATCTGGCCGTCGATGACGAGCCCGGCGCCCACTCCCCCGGCCACCTTGATGTACGCCAGGTCGCGCACGCCGCGCCCGCTTCCCCAGACCAGCTCGCCGAGGGCGCCGAGGTTGGCGTCGTTGTCCACGGCGACGGGCACGCCGAGCCGTTCGCCGAGGGCGTGGGCGGGCTGGGTGCCGGACCAGCCGGGCAGTATCGAGGTGGAGCCGAGCATTCCGGAGGCGACGTCGATGGGCCCCGGCACACCGAGGCCCACCCCGGCGACCTTGGCGCGGTCCACTCCGGTGGCGTCGAGGAGGCGGCCGACCAGCAGTTCGGCGCGGTCGAAACCCTGCTCGGCGGAGGCGTCCACGTCGAGCGGCTCGGCCTCCTCGGCGAGGATCTGGTGGGCGAGGTTGCCGACGGCGACCCTGAGGTGGGTGTGGCCGAAGTCGACGCCGATGACGATGCCGGCGTCCCCGCTGAGCGAGACGCTGCGCGCGCGGCGGCCGCCCGCCGAGGTGGGGGTCACCTCGACGGTGCCGCCCTCCTTCAACTCCCGGACGATGTTGGAGACGGTGGCGGCGGAGAGGCCGGTGGTCCGGGCGATCTCCGCCTGGGTGAGCGACCCGGAGAGCCGCACGGCCCGCACCACCCGCTCCAGATTGGCCCTGTGCAGCGACGACTGCGACCCCGGTGTCTCCATCGGCCTATCCACTCCTGCCCGCTGCCGGGCGGCCCCGCGGCCGCCCGCCGGGCGACCAGCCCCGGCGGAGCGGTCCGCACTGTGTACAAGTTCTGAAACTCAAGCACAGCTTGCGGCGTGGGATCCGTCAAGGGCTCGACACGGACGGGGAGACGGCGGCCAGGGCCGCGCTCCGGGCGCCCCCGGCAAACGGGCACGGGCCCGCCCCCGGGAGTCCCGGAGACAGGCCCGTGGGGCCGCCTGGTGGCCGTCGGGCCGCTACTTCAGCGCACCGGCGGTGAGTCCGGCGACCACCTGCCGCTGGAAGACGATGTACGCGCCGAGCACCGGCAGCATCGCCATCACCAGCCCGGCGAAGAGGCCGGACCAGTCGCCCTTGTACCCCTGGCTGACGGCGAGTTGGACCAGGCCCTGGGAGAGGACCTTGCGGTCCGGGTCGGTGTTGAGCACCGTCGGCAGCAGGTACTGGTTCCACTGGCCGAGGAAGTTGAAGATGCCCACGCTGACCAGTCCGGGCTTGGCCATCGGCAGCATGACCTGGAAGAACGTCCGGCTGTGCGAGGCCCCGTCGATGAGCGCGGCCTCCGCCACCGAGGTCGGCAGGGTGCGGAAGAAGGCGGTCAGGAAGAAGACCGTGAACGGCAGCGAGTAGGCGATGTAGACCAGGATCAGGCCGTGCGTCGTGTTGAGCAGACCCAGGTTGTTCATCACGAAGAAGAGCGGGACCAGCGCCAGGATCACCGGGAAGCTGAGGCCGCCGATGAACAGGAAGTAGACGAACCGGTTGCCGGGGAAGTCGAACCGCGCCAGTACGTAGGCGGCCATCGACCCCAGCAGCAGGGTACCGATCAGGGAGCCGGCCACCACGATGACGGTGGTGAGGAAGTACTCGCTCATGTGCGCCTGGGTCCAGGCGCGCGACCAGTTCTCGAAGTGCAGCTTGTCCGGGAGCGACCACGGCGAGTCGAAGATCGACTTGTCGTCCTTGAAGGAGGTCATGACCGCCCACAGCAGCGGCATCGCCACCAGGAACGCCCAGATGACCAGCACGCCGTGGGAGAAGACGTTGAGCGTGCCGCCGGTCCTGGACTGCCCCTCGGAGGCCGGGGGCGGCGTGCCGGGTGCCGGGCGCCGGGCGGGCGGACCGGGGTCGCCCGGCCCGTCGGCCTTGCGCACGAGGTCGGGGTCGGTGGTCTTCATCTCAGAACTCCAGCCGTTCACGCCGGCCGACCCGCGACACCAGGGCCGCGAAGGCCAGGGTGACGATCAGCAGGGCGACGCCGATGGTGGTCGCGTAGGCCGCCTGGCCGCCCACGAACGCCTTCTGGTAGACGAGCAGCGGCAGGACGGTGGTGGAATCGGCCGGTCCGCCGGGGCCCACGGTCATGATGTGGACGATCGCGAAGGACTCCGCGCCGAGGGCGAGGATGCCCATGTAGATCCAGCCGGACTGCACGGTGTCCCAGAGCAGCGGCACGGTGATGCGGAAGAACGTGGTGACGCGCCCGGCGCCGTCGAGCAGGGCCGCCTCGTAGTAGTCCTTGGGGATGGAGGCCATCCCGGCGGAGAAGAGGACGACGAAGAAGCCGGTGGTGGACCAGACGATGACCGCCATGACGCACCAGAGGGCGAAGTCCGGGTCGCCGAGCCAGTTCTTCTGGAGCCCGTCCAGGCCCAGGATGCCGAGGGCCGAGTTGAGGGCGCCGCTGTTGGGGTTGTAGGCGAAGCGGAAGAGCAGGGCGACGATGGCGATCGACAGCACCTGCGGGAAGAAGTAGACGATCTTGTAGAAGGACGAGCCGCGGACGCCGGCGATGGCCGCGCCCTTCCGGCGCCGCCCGCCGACGTTGATCATGAACGCGAAGAAGAGCGCGAGCCCGAGCGTCACCACGGGCAGCAGCAGCACGAAGGTCACGCTGTGCTGGAGCGCCTTCCAGAAGGTGCCGTCGCCGAACATCCGCGCGTAGTTGTCGAACCCGACCAGTGAGAACTCCGGGCTGAGCCCGGTCCAGTCCGTGAACGAGTAGAAGATGGACTGGATGAACGGCCAGATGACGAAGAGTGCGTAGATCGCCAGAGGGACGATCAGAAAGCCCGCGATGAAGCGGTATTTACCGTGCTGCATGTGGTGTCGACCCCGAATCCCCGGCGGGTGCCGCCGCGCTGCCGGGGTCGCGGGCCCGCACCCGGCGGGCCCGCGACCGCCTGTCTCACTTGTGCCGGTAGTGCTTGATGGAGTCGTCCTTGGCCGCCGCGTCGGCGAACTCCTGGCACTTCTTCATCGCCTCGGCGGGGGTCATGCGGCCCGCCATCATCTCGCCGATCGCGCCGGCGCCGATCTTCTGCTTCTGCAGCTCCACGTACCAGTCCTGCAGGCGCGGGTTGAGGATGTTCTCCCCGGCCTTCTCCAGGGCGGCGACGGCCGACTTGAGGGCGGAGGTCAGCTCCAGCCCCTCGGTGCCGCCGTCGAGGGCGGTCAGCGACTTCACCTTGCTGGTGAAGTTCTTCGAGGAGTTCTCGCTGAGCATGATGCGCATCTGCTCCATGCCGCCGTCCGGGTTCTTCGCCTTCTTCGGGACGATGAACGGCTCGCCGCCGGAGGCCCACAGGGTGCCGAAGGGCAGCTTGTCGGAGCTGTCCAGGCTGGAGGGGGCGGCCACCTTCATCTCGAAGTCGTCCGGCGTCGTGCCGGCCGCCTCGTTCTCCACCCAGGAGCCGTTGGGCAGGAACAGGGCCTTGCCCTGGGTCCAGGCGGTCTGCGACTCGACGTGGTCGATGCCGGGCGTGCCCTTGAGCACGTACCCCTTCTTGTACAGCTCGTAGTACGCCTCGAAACCGGCCTTGACCGCCGGGTGCTTCCAGGCGCCCGGCTCCAGGTTGTCGATGGCGTCGAGGACCTCGCGGCCGCCGATCTTGCCGATGAACGGGTAGAGCGAGAAGGGGATGTAGTACGGGTACTTGCCCGCGTACGTCCAGCCGGCGATGCCCTTCTTCTTCGCCTTGGCGCAGAGCGCCAGCATGCCGTCCCAGTCCTCCGGGTACTCCGCGTCGAGCTTGTCGAGCGCGGTCTGCGAGTACCAGACGCCGTACACCGTGTAGGCGTAGTTGAGGATGTAGCAGGCGTCGCCGTCGTACTGGCCCATCTCGATGATGCCGGGCCGCAGGATGTCGCGGACCTTCTTCGACGGGTCGTCGATCGAGGGGGCGTCGAGCAGCGGGGTGAGGTCGGCGAGCTGGTCCTTGCCGACCAGGACGCCCATGTCCATCTGCTCGGCACCGGAGTTGTCGATGAGGTCCGGCGGGGTGCCGCCGTTGAAGCGCGGCTGGAGCTCCGACTGGATCTTCTGCGTGGAGCCGAACTTGACCTTGGCCTTCGGGTACGCCTTCTCGTACGCCTTGACCGCGTCCTCGGCGTACTCGACACCGAAGCCGCCGTCGAAGAGGACGAAGTCCAGCGGGGCCGAGGCGTTGACGCCGAGCGGGTTGTCCTTGCTCTTCTCGCCCTTCTCGACCTTGCCGTCGGCCGAGTCGCCGCTGGCGCAGGCCGACAGGAAGCTCATCGTGGGGACGGAGATCAGCCCGAGGGCCGCCGACCGCTTGATGAGAGAGCGCCGGTCGATTCCTGAGGTGGAACCCATGCTCAAGTCCTCGCTTTCTCCAGGACTCAGGCGGTGAACCGGAACCTCCCCGGCACCGCTGGTGATGTGAAGCTGGGGTCGTGCTGGATGTGCGACGGTGCTGGGTTCACGGGACGCGAGAGGGGGCTGGGGGAGACACTGTGCTCCCCGGGTCCCCCGGGGCTCCCCCTGACCCGTCCGGTCCGGGGCGAAGGCTCCGGGCGGACGCCGACAGGTATAGTCCACTCCTCGCGCGGGCTGCAAGATCGAACACAGTATTGACCGGCACTCTTTCCCGAGTTGAGACCTCCGGCCGGTCATCGGCTCAACGCGCCCCGGGCGTAACGGAGTCGGGCATTCTGGATGGCGTGCGAGGCGGGCGGCGCGCTCAGGCGGCGCGGACACACCGGACGGCCGTCCCGTCCCGCGTCCCGGCCCTTACGGGCGTCCCCGGCCGCGCGGAGCGGGGCCGGGCAGGCCGCGCGGAGCGGGGCCGGTCCTCGGGCGGGCGCTCGGGGGAACCGCGCCTCGAAGACGCGGCCCGGTTCCCGGGCGAGGTCGTCCGGGAAGGCGGCGCGGGAGTGGAGTTCGCCCTCGCCGGTGAGCGGGGCGCGCGGGGGCTGTTCGACGCCGGGCAGGCCGGTCCCGGGACGGACGGCCCAGCGGCGCGGGTCCCCTGGCGGCGGGGTGCGGGCGGACAGCGGACGCGAGGAGGGCCGCACCTCCGCCGGAGCGGGGGTGCGGCCCTCTGCCGCGGTGCGGCCGGTCCGCGCGGGACGCGCCCGGGCGGGCGCGGCCTTCGCTAGTTGCGGATCAGGTTGCGCAGCACGTACTGCATGATGCCGCCGTTGCGGTAGTAGTCGGCCTCGCCGGGGGTGTCGATGCGGACGACCGCGTCGAACTCCACGCCGGTGTCGGTGGTGACCTTGACCGTGGACGGGGTGGTGCCGTTGTTCAGCTCGCTGACGCCGCTGAAGGAGAAGGTCTCCTCACCGGTCAGACCGAGGGTCTGCGCGGAGTGGCCCTCGGGGTACTGCAGCGGGAGGACGCCCATGCCGATGAGGTTGGAGCGGTGGATGCGCTCGTAGGACTCGGCGATGACGGCCTTGACGCCCAGGAGCGCGGTGCCCTTGGCGGCCCAGTCGCGGGACGAGCCGGAGCCGTACTCCTTGCCCGCGAGGACGACCAGCGGGATGCCCTGGTCGATGTAGTTGCGCGAGGCGTCGTAGATGAACGACACCGGCGCGTCGCCGGCCTTCTCCGCCTGGGTGAAGTCGCGGGTGAAGCCGCCCTCCGTGCCCGGCGCGATCTGGTTGCGCAGGCGGATGTTGGCGAAGGTCCCGCGGATCATGACCTCGTGGTTGCCTCGGCGCGAGCCGTAGGAGTTGAAGTCGCGGCGCTCGACGCCGTGCTCCGTGAGGTACTTGCCGGCCGGGGTGTCGGCCTTGATGGCACCGGCCGGGGAGATGTGGTCGGTGGTGACCGAGTCGCCGAGCTTGGCGAGGACGCGGGCGCCGGAGATGTCCTCGACCGGGGCCGGGTCCATCCGCATGCCCTCGAAGTACGGGGGCTTGCGCACGTAGGTGGACTCGGTGTCCCACTCGAAGGTGTTGCCGGTCGGGATGGACAGCGCCTGCCACTGGGCGTCGCCCGCGAAGACGTCCTGGTAGGACTTGTTGAACATGTCCTCGCCGATGGCGTTGGCGACGACGTCGTTGACCTCGGCCTCGCTCGGCCAGATGTCGGAGAGGTGGACGGCGTTGCCGTCCTGGTCCACGCCGAGCGCGTCCTTGGTGATGTCCACCTTCATGGAGCCCGCGATGGCGTACGCGACGACCAGCGGCGGGGAGGCCAG
This sequence comes from Streptomyces diastaticus subsp. diastaticus, assembly GCF_011170125.1. Taxonomy (NCBI): domain Bacteria; kingdom Bacillati; phylum Actinomycetota; class Actinomycetes; order Kitasatosporales; family Streptomycetaceae; genus Streptomyces; species Streptomyces diastaticus. The sequence continues at coordinate 1,189,591 of NZ_BLLN01000005.1, forward strand.
GTAGTTCATCTTGACGTCGGGGTTGATCCGGCCCTCGAAGTTGCGGTTGCCGGAGAGCACCGAGGTGACGGCCAGGTCGTTGTCGTTGACGGCCTTGGAGACCTCGTCCGGCAGCGGGCCGGAGTTGCCGATGCAGGTGGTGCAGCCGTAACCGACGAGGTTGAAGCCGACCTTGTCGAGGTACGGGGTCAGCCCCGCCTTGTCGAAGTAGTCGGTGACGACCTTGGAGCCGGGGGCGAGGGTGGTCTTGACCCACGGCTTGCGGGTCAGGCCCTTCTCCACGGCCTTCTTGGCGACGAGGGCGGCGGCGACCATCACGTACGGGTTGGACGTGTTGGTGCAGGAGGTGATGGCGGCGACGGTGACGGCGCCGTGGTCCAGCTCGTAGGTCGAGCCGTCGGGGGCGGTGACCGTGACCGGCTTGGACGGGGTTCCGTTGGAGACGGCCGGGGAGTCGGAGGCCGGGAAGGACTCCTTGCCGGCCTCGTCCACGTCGGCCTCGGAGACGTAGTTGCGCACGTCCTGGCCGAACTGGGTGGCGGCCTCGGCGAGGACGATGCGGTCCTGCGGGCGCTTGGGGCCGGCGATGGAGGGGACGACCGTGGAGAGGTCGAGCTCCAGCTTCTCGGAGAAGTCCGGCTCGGCGGCCGGGTCCAGCCACAGGCCCTGCTCCTTGGCGTACGCCTCGACCAGGGCGACCTGCTGCGCGTCGCGGCCGGTCAGACGCAGGTAGTTCAGGGTCTCGTCGTCGATCGGGAAGATCGCGGCGGTGGAGCCGAACTCCGGCGACATGTTGCCGATGGTGGCGCGGTTGGCGAGCGAGGTGGCGGCGACGCCCTCGCCGTAGAACTCGACGAACTTGCCGACGACGCCGTGCTTGCGCAGCATCTCGGTGATGGTGAGGACCAGGTCGGTGGCGGTGGTGCCGGGCTTGAGCTCACCGGTCAGCTTGAAGCCGACGACGCGCGGGATGAGCATGGAGACCGGCTGGCCGAGCATGGCGGCCTCGGCCTCGATGCCGCCGACGCCCCAGCCGAGCACACCGAGGCCGTTGACCATGGTGGTGTGCGAGTCGGTGCCGACCAGCGTGTCGGGGTACGCCTGGCCGCCTCGGACCATGACGGTGCGGGCCAGGTGCTCGATGTTGACCTGGTGGACGATGCCGGTGCCCGGGGGGACGACCTTGAACTCGTCGAACGCGGTCTGGCCCCAGCGCAGGAACTGGTAGCGCTCGCGGTTGCGGCCGTACTCCAGCTCGACGTTCTGCGCGAACGCCTGGTCGGTGCCGAACTTGTCGGCGATGACCGAGTGGTCGATGACCAGCTCGGCGGGGGCCAGCGGGTTGATCTTCGCCGGGTCGCCGCCGAGCTCCTTCACGGCCTCACGCATGGTGGCGAGGTCGACCACGCACGGCACACCGGTGAAGTCCTGCATGATCACGCGGGCGGGGGTGAACTGGATCTCCTGGCTGGGCTGGGCCTGCGAGTCCCAGCCGCCGACCGCACGGATGTGGTCGGCGGTGATGTTCGCGCCGTCCTCCGTGCGGAGCAGGTTCTCCAGCAGCACCTTCAGGCTGTAAGGGAGGCGCGCGGAGCCCTCGACCTTGTCCAGCCGGAAGATCTCGTACGACTCGTCGCCCACGCGCAGCGTGCTGCGGGCGTCGAAGCTGTTCGCCGACACGACAGTCTCCTTCATCAATGTGCGCGTTCTACCGCAATTCTGCCGCCCCGCACTCGCACCAGTCAGCTAAGGTAGGGCTTAGTTAGGCAACCCTTACCGGCGGCGGTCGCGGTCTCGCCATGGGTAGATATCTCGATGTCGAGATAACTCTAATACATGACCGCGTACTAGGCATGCCTCGGGGCCGGTGAGGTGGCGCGGCGGGGCACGCGGAGGAGAACGGCGGAGCCCGCCGCGCGAGACGACGGAGGCACCGTCGCCGCACCTGCCCAGGCCGCGCCCCACCGCCGCCGAGGAGGCCCGAGGTCCGGCATGTCCCGGGCCCCGTCGCACATCCGGAACACCCTCACGCGCGCGGCACGCCGAGCCCCTCCGGCCGGACCGCGCCCACCGTGGACGGTGGCGCGGCCCTCGAACGCGGCGCCGGCCGGGCCGGCACCGAGCGGGTCGCCGTCGAGGACCCGTTCGCCGCGCACGGCGTGGCGGAGCCCGTCATCACCGCCCTCGCCCCCGGCCGGGCGAGTCGGCCGCTCGCCGGACTCCCGGCCGGGGCCGGCCGACCCGGTCCCCGGGAACCGCCGCGGCCAGCAGGTGGAGTACGGCCGCCGCCGACAGCCCGGCCGGGAGCGCGGCGCCGGCCAGCTGGCCGGCGAGGGCGGCTCCGGCGGCGAAGGCGGTCGTCTTCAGGCTCGCGCCGACGGTGAAGAGCTGAGCCCGCAGCCGGGCGGGCGCCACGCGGTGACGCACCGCGAAGAGGGCGGAGAGCTGCGGGCCCTCGCCGACGCCCGCGAGGAGGGCGGCGGCGGCCACCGGGCCCGGGCGGCAGGTCGCCGCCAGCAGCAGGGCCGCGCCCTGGACGAGCGCCGTCCACCGCAGGAGGGCCCCCGGCGCGACCGGCAGCGGGCACCGGGCGAGGACCGCGTTGGCGGCCAGCGCGGCGAGGGCGACGGCGGCCAGCAGGGCCACTCCCCGGGCGGCGCCGCCGAGGACGCGCTCCCCCAGTGGCGCGGCGCAGGCCGCCAGCATCCCCTGGGCCGCGCAGGAGAGCACCGAGGTCGCGGTGGCGCCCCGCAGGCGCGGGTCACGGGACGTCAGGCGCAGCCCGGCCCGGAGACCGGCGGCGCCGGAGCGGCCGTCCGGTGCGCGGCGGCCGGCACCCGCCCCGGCGTCCGCGCCCGCCCGGCCGCCGGGCGCGGGCAGCCACCAGGCAACGGGCACGGCGAGCAGGAGCAGGGTGACGGCCAGCGCGGCGGGGGCGGAGGGGAAGGTCCAGGCGGCGAGGGCTCCGGTGAGGGCGGGGCCGGCCAGGCTCGCGAGGTGGAAGGTGGCCGCGTCCCGGGCGGTCGCGGCGGGCAGGCCGCCCGGGTCGGTCACGTACGGGAGTTGGGCGCTCCAGCCGCCCGCGAGCGCCGGCGCGAAGAGGCCGGCGGCCGCCACGCAGGCGAGCGTCACCACCGTCGGCACCCGGCCCGCACCGGCGGCGGCCAGGGCGAGGCCGAGGGCGTACAGGAGGAGGCAGGCGGCGAGCAGGCGGCCGGGGCGCGGGGCGCGGTCGAGCAGGACGCCGAGGAGCGGCCCGCCGAGTACGGCCGGGACGGCGAGGGCGGCGAGCAGCAGGGAAGCGGTGGCGGGCGAGCCGGTCAGCGCGAACCCGGCCAGGAGGAGCGCCGGCCCGGCCGTCTCGTCACCGGTGCGGGCCAGAGCGCCTCCGGCCAGGAACCAGCCCGTCCCGTAACGCTTCATCATGCGCCGGACGTTACCGAGGTAACGGAAAGACACTCAAGAAGCGTTACACTCCCCCGATGGCCGACCCCTCCGAGACCCCTGCCGACTGGTCCACCCGTCACTCGGTGCGCGCGGTGGCGCTGCGCACCGTGGCTCTGGTCAACGCTCTCTCCCCCGAGCGGCCGGACCCGGCCGCCGTCGCAGCGCTGCTCCTCCGCCACGGTGAGCGCGGCCCGTTGGCCCTGACCGCCGCGGAGGTCGCGGAGATGCGCGCGGCTGCGCTCCGGGTGCGCGAGGTGCTGGCCGCCGGCGGCACGGACACCGCCGCCTCCGCCCTCAACCGGCTGCTGCGCACGCACACCGGCCTCCTGCGCCTCACCTCCCACGGGGGAACCACGCCCTGGCACCCGCACCTCGACAGCGACGACGACGCGGCGTGGGGCGAGTGGCTGCTGGCCTCCTCCTGCATGGCGCTGGCGGTGCTGCTCTGGGACCGCCAACTGCCGCCGGGCGCCGTCTGCGCTTCGGTGAGCTGCCAGGACGTGTTTCTCACCCGGGGCGCCGGTCCCGCCCGCCGGTACTGCTCACGGCGGTGCGCGACGCGGGAGCGGGTGGCCGCACACCGCAGGGCGCGCGGCTGACCGGCCCACGCGGGGAACGCCCCGGCGCACGGCGCCCCCGGCCAGGCGTCACGCGGCCCCCGGCGCGGGGAGGGGGACCCAGGTGAACGAGGCCCGGAGCAGCTCGTCACCGTCCCCGCCCAGTCCCCGGCGCGGGTCGGCCCCGGCGAGGGTGCGGCGCAGGCAGGACAGGGCACGCCGGCAGGTCCCCGCGGCATCCAGCACGCCTCACCCGTCGCCGGGCACCCGGCGCCCGGCGACGACATGGGCCGCCCCCCGCAGGTCCGGCCACCACCCCCGTCAGCCGCGTCCCCGGGCGGTCAGCCGCCGCGCCACCAGGTGCGCGCCGGCCGTCGCCACCCCGGCGAGGCCCAGGCTGAGGAGGGCGTCCCCGGAGCGGGCGGGGCGCAGGAGTCCGGCGCGGCGCAGACGGGCGCGGGCCGCCAGGGTGAACGGGAGGACGAGGAGCGGGGTGGTCGCGACGCCGGGCGTGTAGCCGCGGACGGCGGTAGCCTGAGCGAGGTGGACCAAGCCGTGCAGGCCGAAACCGTCCAGGACGGACTGGTACACCGCCGAACGGCCGCCGGTGCGGCGGCCCTCGACGGCGGCCGCCGCCACGACCAGGCCGACACACCCCACGGCGACACCGAACCGGCGCACGTCCAGCTCCGCCATCTCCCGCCAGAGCCGGTCCGGGACCTGCGGGAACCGCTCGCGCAGCTCCGGCACCCGTGCCGGGATCCAGTACCGCGCGGCCAGCAACTCCTCCGCGTCGTGCACCACCCAGGCCCCGAACAGGCCCAGCGTCACCCAGCCCGGCACCTCCTCGCCCCCGCCGCCACCGACCCGTTCCGCCGCGTTCCCCCGTGTCCTCATGGCCTGGAGTCTGCCGGCCAAGGCGTGCGGGGCAAAGGCACCCGACCCCCCGTCAGGCCGCCTGGCCCCGGAGCCTCGTACGCCACCGCCCTCGAACGGACCCCCCAACAGGAATGCATCTCATATCTGAGATAGCCTGCGGGCATGGCAGACGACTACCTGGTACGCATCGGCAAGCTCATCCGCGACGCCCGTCAACATCGCGGCTGGACACAGGCGCAGCTCGCCGAAGCGCTCGGCACCAGCCAGAGCGCGGTGAACCGCATCGAACGCGGCAACCAAAACATCAGCCTTGAGATGATCGCTCGAATTGGTGAAGCGCTGGACAGCGAGATCGTCTCCCTGGGCTACGCCGGACCGATGCACCTGCGCGTGGTCGGCGGGCGGCGCCTGTCCGGCGCGATCGACGTCAAGACGAGCAAGAACGCCTGCGTCGCGCTGCTCTGCGCCTCGCTGCTGAACCGGGGCCGCACCACCCTGCGCCGGGTCGCCCGCATCGAGGAGGTCTACCGCCTGCTGGAGGTGCTCAACTCCATCGGCGTGCGGGCCCGCTGGATCAACGACGGGCACGACCTGGAGATCGTCCCGCCCGCCGACCTGGACATGGCCGGCATGGACCAGACGGCGGCCCGCCGCACCCGCTCCATCATCATGTTCCTCGGCCCGCTGCTGCACCGCATGGACCGCTTCAAGCTGCCGTACGCCGGCGGCTGCGACCTCGGCACGCGCACGATCGAGCCGCACATGATCGCGCTGCGCCGCTTCGGCCTGGCCATCACCGCCACCGAGGGGCTGTACCACGCCGAGGTGGAGACCCCGGAGCCCTCGGACAAGCCGATCGTGCTGACCGAGCGCGGCGACACCGTGACCGAGAACGCGCTGCTGGCCGCCGCCCGCAAGGACGGCGTCACCGTCATCCGCAACGCCTCCTCCAACTACATGGTCCAGGACCTCTGCTTCTTCCTGGAGGCGCTGGGCGTACGCGTCGAGGGCATCGGCACCACCACTCTCACCGTGCACGGCGTCCCCGTCATCGACGTCGACGTCGACTACTCCCCCTCCGAGGACCCGGTCGAGGCGATGAGCCTGCTCGCCGCCGCCGTGGTCACCGAGTCGGAACTGACGGTGCGCCGGGTGCCGATCGAGTTCCTGGAGATCGAGCTGGCGGTCCTGGAGGAGATGGGCCTGGACCACGACCGGACCCCGGAGTACGCCGCCGACAACGGCCGGACCCGGCTGGTCGACCTGACCGTGCGCCCCTCCAAGCTGGAGGCGCCGATCGACAAGATCCACCCCATGCCGTTCCCCGGCCTGAACATCGACAACGTCCCGTTCTTCGCGGCCATCACCGCCGCCGCCTCGGGCCAGACCCTCATCCACGACTGGGTCTACGACAACCGCGCCATCTACCTCACCGACCTCAACCGCCTCGGCGGCCGCCTCCAGCTCCTCGACCCCCACCGCGTCCTTGTGGAGGGCCCGACCCGCTGGCGCGCCGCCGAGATGATGTGCCCGCCCGCCCTGCGCCCCGCCGTGGTCGTCCTCCTCGCCATGATGGCCGCCGAGGGCACCTCGGTCCTGCGCAACGTCTACGTCATCAACCGCGGCTACGAGGACCTGGCCGAGCGCCTCAACTCGGTCGGCGCCCAGATCGAGACGTTCCGGGACATCTGACCGGCGAGTGCCGCCGCACCCCGTCCCCCGGCCCGCTGACCGGCGGGGAGGAGTGCGGCGGCGTCCTTGACGGGCGGGCGGGCCGTCACCGGCCGGGGTCCGCCCGTGCGTCACTCGTAGGGGATGACCACCCGGGAGGTGTCGCCCCCGGTACCGAGCAGCGCGGTTCCGTCGCCGATGGCGTTCCAGACCTCCAGCCGCACCGTTCCCCCGCGCAGGTCTCCGAGGGTGCCGGTCGCGGACTTCAGGCCGCGGGCGTGGGTGTACTCCTCCCAGCCGGGGACCGGGTCGGTGGCGAAGTACGCGTACGTCTCGGTCCGGTCGAAGGTGCCGTCCCCGGTGAGGTCGTAGCTGACGCGGGCCTGCTGGCCGAGGCCGACGGCGGTGCCGGCGTCCACCCGGAGGCGGAAGGCGGTGGACGCGCCGGCCTTGAGGGTGGCGTTGACGCCCTTGGCCTCGTAGACGAGCGGCTTGTTCGGGGTGCCGTCGTGGTTGCGGCCCTCGGACGAGGCGACGGTGTCGCTGGCGGAGGCGCCGCCGGTGCCCGTGGTGAGGGCGCCGCCGGAGCGGAGCCGGAAGGTGTTGCCGGTGGACGGCTCGGGGTCCTGGCCGCCGGAGCCGGAGCCGTTCCCCGTCGCGGTGGAACGCGGGGGCACGGTGAGCTCATGGCCGTCGGAGAAGGTGACCGTGCGCTCCGTCGAGCCGTGGTTGTGGGCGACGTAGGTGCGGTCGCCGCCCTTGGCGAAGACCGCGGAGGTGGGCAGGTCGCCGGTGACCGAGGGGTCGGGGGCGCCGAGCGCGTCCAGAGTGGTCAGCCACTGGTACGTGTGCGCCTTGGACTCGCCCTCCTCCGGGGTGTATCCGGCGTGACCGGCGTCCCACTTCGCCTTGGCGGCGGCCGGGTCGGCCAGCGACTCGAACTCCCAGAGGATGTCGCGCCATTCGACGGCGGGCCCGCCGTTCTCCCGCTCCATCTCGGCGATGTTGCGCCGGATCGCCTCCTTGTGCCCGCCCAGGTGGAGGGAGCCGCCCGCGGTCACGGGCAGGACGTTGATGCCGTGGATCTCCTCGGGATTGGCGGTCCACCAGGTGGAGTACGCCCCTCCGCTGCCCCAGACCATGCCGACCGTGTCGTGGCCGAAGGAGCCGGGGAAGACCTCCTCGTCGGCGTCGAACCAGTACTGGGCGATCGCCTCGCCCTCGGTCGCGAGCAGGTAGCTGCCGAGGTCGCGCAACCGGGCGTCGCCGGTGGCCGAGCCCCAGAGCACCAGCGCCGCGCTGAGGTTGGTGGACTCCGAGGAGGACTCCTGGTTGTTGCCGGCGGCGAAGCCCTGGTGGCCGGAGGCCCAGCTGTGCCCGGCGTAGACGTCGAAGCCGCGCAGGAAGGGGAAGGCGCTGTCGCTGCGGCTGGGGTTGGCGGTGTCGCGGATCAGCTCCTTGACCATGCCGCCCCAGGCGGAGTCCTCGGCCCAGGAGGGGTCGTACTGGGCGACGATCGCGGCGGCGTACACGTAGTAGCCGTAGTGGAAGTGGTGGTCGTTGAGTTCGCTGTCGCTGCCGTACGAGGCGGGGTGACCGGTGAGGGTCTTCCAGTCCTTGTCGTACGAGAACTCGCTCGCCCCGCCCGCGGTGAACCACTCCTGGAGGCGGCCCTGGAGCAGGCCGACGAGTTTGTCGCGGGTGGCGGTCTCACCGATCTGGTCGGCGAGCGGCACCAGTTGGGCGAGCTTGCCCAGCGCCTTGCCGGTCCAGTAGGTGTCCGTGGCGCCGGAGAACGGGTCGGGGGCGTCGGCGACCTCGGACAGGTGGGTCCGCAGCCGGGAGGTGTCGACCGCGTCGGTCTTCGGCAGGGCGGGCAGGACCGGGGCCGCCTTCTGGCTGGTGGTGAAGGAGGTGCCCTCCCGCACCTTCATGGTGCCGCGCGGGGAGACGTAGGTGTACGGCGTGAGGTCGTCGGTGGTGTGCAGCCACTGGTGCCGGTACAGGGCCTGGAGGGTGCCGCGTTCGGTGCCCTCCTTGGCCTCGGTGGTGAGCTTGTAGGTGGCGCCGACCGTACCTGCGGAGGAGTCCCACTCCACCTGCGACCCGGTGACGAAGCTGAACGCGTACGCCCGGTAGGTCGCGAGGGCGTCGGTGGAGGGCAGGACGGCGAGGGAGAAGTAGTCCTTGCCGCCGAGGCCGGCGCTGATCGTGGTGCCGGAGACGTCCCAGTCGCTGCCGGTCGGCGCGAAGAGGGCGTAGTGGTGCCCGCCGACCGTGATGCCGAGGACGTTGCCCTGGTCGGAGAAGACGGTCGGGGTGGCCGCGGTGGTGATCTGGGCGTTGCCGCCGGAACCCTGGGCGTAGACGAAGGGCAGACCGTGGCCGATGGTGGTCCGCAGGGTCCGGGAGCCGTCGGACCAGTAAGGGGTGACCGTCCAGTCGGACCAGTCGTCGGCCTTGGTGTCGGGCGAGTCGAGCCCGCTCAGCCCGAGGGTGAGGTCGCGCTTGTGCGCGTACTCGTACTGGCGCCCCTCACCCACGACGGTGGGGCTGGTCGGGTAACCGACCTCCAGCCCGCCGGAGACCGCCTGGTACGTGAGCGGGTGGCCGTACATCGGTGTGGAGTACGGGTTGTCGCCGTACCGCTGGAAGGCGAGGGAGGACCACCAGTCGTTGGTGGGCACGGGCTTGTCGGCGGCGGCCCGCGTGACCTTCGGAGTGACCGGCGCGCCGGTGTCGGTCGTGGGGCCGGTCGTGCCCGGCGGCCGGGTGTCGGAGTAACTCCCCGCCCCCACGGGGACGGAGGCGGCGAACGCCGGGGTCGCGGCCGGGCCGAGGCCCACGGCCGCCAGCGCGGCGGCCAGGACCATCGCGGCGGCCGGCCGGGATCTGCGGGTTGGCATGGGGCACCTCGTGTCGTCGAGAGGGACGGGCTCGTCGGCGGCGGCCACGGCGACCTGCGGACCAACGCCCTGAGGTCGCTGCGGAACCGTGACAGAGAGGGTGCAAGAGCCCAGCCTGAGAGCGCTCTCAGGTGGCGGAAAAGTAAAACCTCTGTAATCGGTTGTCAATACGTCGCGCACGGTGCCGCCCGGCCGAGCGGCGAGTCGAAGATTCCGCGCGCCCTCGACCGCGTCGCCCCTTCAAGACTTGACGGTAAAAACCAGCACGGCCGGCACGCGGCCGAGCCGGGGCGTCCGGGCGTGGGACGTGCCGGCCCGGCACCGCCGGCGGCGTTTCCCCGCCGCGCCGTTCGCCGAGGGGCGCGCTCGTGCCGCGCGCGGTTCCCCAGGGCGGGACGGAGGGAGGAACGCGAGAGGGGAACCGGAGACCGGCGCGCGGGCGTGGCGCCGGTCTGTCCACTCGGTTCCCCCTGCTCGCCGTCGGCCGCGACCGACACGGCGGCGGCCACGGCGTTCCTCCGCCGGCTCGGCCCTGACGTTCCTTCGGCCACCCGACGTCCGACGCCCGTCCGGGCACCGGGGACGGGCGCGGGCTCGGGGACCTGCCGGCGACCGGGCACCGAGACCGGCGGTTCGCGGGGGAGGCGGGGACCCGACGCAGCAGGTCGGGCCACGGCGGACGCCGGCCGGTGCCAAGGATCGGGCGTCCCGGGCGGCGGTGGCCCGGGACTCCTGTCCGCCGGTCCACCGCAACGGGGCCGGTGGCACGACTCCACCGACTCCACGCCGTCGGGCGTCGTCGGGCGCCGGAGCGCGTGGGCCGGGCTTTTTCGTGCCCCGTGCCGCCACCTGCCCGGCAGGGAGGGGCGCGCCAGGTGGAGTCACCACGGCCAGGTCGCCGGGGACACCACCACGCGCCGCCTGACCGGGTGCGGGCGGCGGACCAGTGGTCCCCCGCCGGGCAGTCCGGCGACACCCTCTCGTCCACCGGCTCGCTCACGGGGGCCGGTTGCGACGGCACCAGCGGCGCCGGAGCCGTTCAACCAGGTGATCGTGGTGGGCGCCGTCCACCGGACAACCGCCGGCGCCGGCCCGCGGCCGCACCCGCGGGCCGGACAACCGCCGCTTCCGGTCGCCGCTCACCGACGGCGAGGGCCCTCGTCCGCTCGGTGGCCCGTTCCTGAGCCGCGGTGACGGGCCCTCGCCGGCACGCCCGCCTACGGACGCCGCGAGTCCCGCGCTCTGCTGAACCTGCCGAGCGGGCGGACCTGGCGGGGCCTGGGCGGGCCGGTGCGGCGCAAGGGCGAGGTCACGCGGGCCCCCGCCGGGGTGGCGGCCGGAGGGTGGCCGCAGCCGGCGCCGGCGTTGCGGCGGACGGCTCCGGGCACGGTCGCCGCCACCCGCAGCACACGGCTGAGGCCGGTGAGGTGGAAGATGCGCCGGGCGGCCGGGTCGGGAGCGGCGACGCAGAGGATTCCGCCCTCGGCGGCGGCACGTTGCCTGGCGCGCAGCAGCAGATGCAGCGCCCGGGGTGTCACCACCCTGGTCCGCACGTGCACCACCACGACACCGGCGCCTGCCTGGAGCGCGCGGAGTTCCGCCTCGACGGTCTCCTCGTTCTCCGGGTCGACGACGGCGTCGAGCGGCACGACGGTCACGGGGGTGCGGTCGGCGGACATGGCGGTATCCCTCATGGAACCCTCCGGACACGGGTGGTCTCCTCATGGGCCGCTGCCTGACCTCACGACCCCGTGTGCCCCGGCCGGCCCGGACCATGCGAGGAATTCCGGAGCAGTCCCCCGGCCCCCGGTCCACCCGGTCAGCCCCGGGGCTTCCCGGCGTGGGCGCGGCCCTGCGCGTGCAGTTGCTCCAGCGCGTCGAGCATCACCGTACGGCGGTGCCAGTCGAGCCACTCCCCCGCCTGGGCCACCACCAGGTCCAGGGCCTTCCACTCCGTCTCGGTCGGGACGGGGCCGGCCGGCGGGGCGTAGAGCGTGATGACGCCCGAGCTCTCGCCGGAGGCGGAGAGCAGCGGGGCGTACCAGGCGTGACCGATGCCCGCCGCGCGCAGCGCCTGGCGGGTCTCCTCGCTGAGCCGGGCGTCGGCGAGCCCGTCGGTGAGGCCGACCCGTCTGCCCTCGCGCATGGCGTCCGTCGCCGGGCCGCGCGCCGCGCCGTCCGGGCCGCGGGTGAGGCGGTCCAGGAGGGCGTCCGGGATGCCCTGGTCCGCCTCCAACTGCGGGCCGATGAGCGGGTCGGCGATGTGCAGCAGGCCGCGCGTGCCGCGTACGCAGCGCAGGGCGGTGCTGAGGACCGCCTCGGCGAAGGCGCTGCGCGGCACCCTGCTGCGGCGCAGCCAGGGCGCGAAACCGAGTTCGGGTGCGGGGGCGCGGGTACGGCCGGGGAACCACAGGGGGCCGTCGGCGGGGCGCGGGGCGCTGAGGAAGACGGAGGCGAGGGTCCGCAGCTTGACGTTGTGCTGCTGGGAGCTGTCCCGCAGCAGGTCGAAGGCGGTCTCGGCGTCACGCAGCCCGTAGCGCTCCTGAAGGATGCCCTGGGCCTGGGCGATGAGCGGACGGGTGCGGAGGTTGGCGCGCAGGTCGTGCACCTCGCTCTCGCCACGGGGCCCGGAACGCCCCTCGGCCCGGCCGGGGGCGGCGCCCTCCGGGGAGTCCCACTCGCCGGTGAGGACGAGGCGGGGGGTGTGACCGGCGCCGTCCAGGACGAGGCGGACGAGCTGTCGGGCGGCGGCGTCCGTGAGTTCGGCGCCGGGGCCGAGTTCGACCGCGACGTAGGGGCCCGCCGAGATGGCGAGGGCCTGTTCGAGGCACGCGGCGAGCTGTGGCCACGTCTCCGCGTCCACGTACCCCGTGAGGCGGACCGTCGTCACCTGGGCGGACGGCCACGACCGTGTGGTACTGGACAACGTGAAGGGAGTGGGGGCCACGGAAGATCTCCTGAGCAGCGCGAAGCGGCGGGCCACGCTGCTGGACCCGGGTCCAGCCTAGAGGATCACCTCGGGCGGCGTGTGACAGGTACGGACGTCGGAGCTGCTCAGTGCCGTACGGGCCGGGCCGGACGCCGCCCGGGCAGGGCGTACGCGCGGTCCGGGAGCAACCGCCGGGCACCGGCCGGGCCCTCGTCAGCCGCGGGGCCGGAAGTTGCCCTCCCGCGGCGGCTCGCCGGTGACGTTGCGGATGAGCTGGGCGCACAGCTCACGGAGCTTGATGTTGCGGTTCTGCGAGGCGGTGCGCAGAAAGGCGAAGGCGTCGTCGGCGCCGCACCGCTGCTGCCCCATGATGACGCCCATGGCCTGGTCGATGACGGTGCGGGAGCGCAGCGTCGCCTGGAGGTCGGCCGCCGACTGCTGGGCGTCGGCGATCCGGACGGCGAGGACGAGCGCGCCGGACGCCTGGGCGGCGATCAGCCGCAGCCGCTCCTGGTCGGCCGGGGCGAAGGCGCCGGGAGCCGCGGCGTAGAGGTTGAGGGCGCCGGCCATGCCGTGCCGCTCCTTCAGCGGGAGGGAGAGGGAGGACCGGGTGCCGCGGTCGACGGCGAACGGCGGATAGGGCATCCAGCGCGCCTCCTCGGCCATGTCCGTGACGTACACCTCCTTGTCGTGGCGCAGCGCCTCCAGACAGGGGCCCGCGTCGATGGTGTACTGCATCTCGTCGAGCGGCGGGGCGGCGGGGCCCGCGCTGGCGACGGTGTAGGGGCGTCCGTCGCGTTCGAGGGTGATGCCGCATCCGTTGGCGCCGGGCATACGGCGTCCGGCCTCGGCGGCCAGCTCCGAGAGGAAGGCGTCGAGGGTCTCGCTCTCCACCAGGAGGGACTGGGCGTCGAAGGGGGATGGCTCGTCCATGACGTCTCCGTTCGGCTCTGCGGGCCGGGCCCGGGGGCTCCTCTCCCCACCCTCGCACGCCGGAAGCGCGGACCGGCGCGCGAGGTCGGTCACCGCAGGGCGTGGCCGCGGCGGTACGACCTGGGCGGTGTCCCGTAGGCGCCACGGAAGGGCGCGGATGCGGGTGGAGCGCTCGTCGCAACCCCGGCGGGCGGGGGCCGCGTCGGGCGGGGCGGCGAGGTCGCGGTGGGCCCCTCGCAGCCGCTGCCCCTCCGACGGCCCCGCCGGAAGGGCATCCGGGCAGGTGAGCAGGTACGTTCCGGGTGTCGGCGGCGTCCGCGCCGCGGCACGAGCGGACGAGGAGCGCGCCATGCCCACCACCGTGCCCGAGCCCCCGCTCGGCGTGTACTCCGAGGTCGGCCGGCTGCGCAAGGTGCTGGTCTGCTCGCCCGGTCTCGCCCACCGCAGACTCACCCCCACCAACTCGCACGACCTGCTCTTCGACGACGTGATGTGGGTGGAGAACGCCCAGCGCGACCACGCCGAGTTCGTCGCCGAGCTGCGCCGGCGCGGGGTGGACGTGGTGGAGCTGCACACGCTGCTCGCCGAGACGATGGCCGTGCCCGGGGCCCGGAGCTGGCTCCTGGAGCGGAAGGTGACCGCCGACCAGGTGGGCGTCGGCCTCGTCGACAGCACCCTCGCCTACCTGGAGACGCTGGACGACCGGCGGCTCGCCGAACACCTCATCGGCGGTCTGGCCACCGCCGACCTGCCGCCGGAGTACCGGACCGGGTTCGTGGCGCTGGCCCGCGAGTCCACCGGCGGCCACGCCTACCTGCTGCCGCCCCTGCCCAACACCCTCTACACCCGTGACACCACCTGCTGGCTCTACCAGGGGGTCACCCTCAACCCGCTGTACTGGCCGGCGCGGCGGGCCGAGACCCTGCTGATGAAGGCGGTCCATCTCTTCCACCCTGGCTTCGCCGGTTCGACCGTCTGGTGGGGCGACCCCGAACGCGACTGGGGGCAGGCCACCTTCGAGGGCGGCGACATCATGCCCGTCGGCGAGAAGGTCGTCCTGATGGGCATGAGCGAACGCACCTCCCGGCAGGCCATCACCCAGGTCGCGGCGGCCCTCTTCGCCCGGGGCGCGGCCGAGCGGGTGATCGTGGCGGGGATGCCCCGGTTGCGTTCGGCGATGCACCTCGACACCGTCTTCACCTTCGCCGACCGCGACGTGGTCACGGTCTACCCGAAGATCATGGAGGCGGTGCACACCTTCTCGCTGCGCCCGGGCGACCGGGCACCCGGGCTGGAGATCACCGACGAGGGCGACCGGCCCTTCACCGAGGTGGTCGCCCGCGCCCTCGGCCTGCCCCGGCTGCGGGTCATCGAGACCGGCGGCGACGTCTACGCGTCCGAACGCCAGCAGTGGGACAGCGGCAACAACGCCGTCGCCCTCGAACCGGGCGTCGTCTTCACCTACGACCGCAACACCCAGACCAACGCGCTGCTGCGGCAGGCCGGGATCGAGGTCATCCCGATCGTCGGCGCGGAGCTGGGGCGGGGGCGCGGTGGCGGCCACTGCATGACGTGTCCGCTGATCCGCGACGCGGTCACGTTCTGACGGGGCCCGCCGTCTCAGCGGTCCGGGGCCGGCGGGGGGCCGTCCTCGGGGCCGTCCTTGGGGGCGGCGTCCTCGCGGCCGGGGTCGGGACGCGGGTGGCCGGTGGGCATCGCGGGTTCCTCACTGAGCTGCTCGTCGAGGTCGTCGAAGAGCAGGTCGGCGTGGATGCCGCCGACGCGGTACGCCGAGCGGGCCACCAGGTGTGAGGCGACCGGGCCGGTCAGCAGCTGGAAGAAGATGATCAGGGCGAGGGTGCCGGCGTCGTTGCCGGTCCGCAGCCGCAGCTCCACCCCGACCAGGACCAGCAGGATGCCGAGGGCCTGGGGCTTGGTCGAGGCGTGGCTGCGGGAGAGCACCTCGGGGAGCTTGACCATGCCGATCGAGCCGAGCAGGCAGATGGCGGCGCCCAGGAAGACGAGGAACGCGCCCGCGGTGTCGGCGGCCTGGGCCCAGGGGCTGGGGTTCATGCGCTGCGGTCCTCCTCCACGGTCGCCTCCCGGCCGCGGACGGCGGCGGGCCGGTCGCGTACGGCGATGAAGCGGGCGATGGCCACCGAGCCGGTGAAGCCGAGGAAGGCCAGCACCAGCATGATCGGGAAGTAGTACGGCTCGCGGCTGAAGGCGGCCTGGGCGCCCAGTCCGGCGATGATCAGGGCGGCGGTGACGTCCAGGCAGATGGCGCGGTCCAGCATGGACGGGCCCCGCCACAGGCGGACCAGCAGAAGGGCTCCCGCGAGCAGGACCATCACCACCGCCGCGGTCAGCAGGACGCGGTCGATCCACTCGAAGACGGTCATGTCGCATCCTCCTGCTGCTGCCGGGGGTCGGCCGAGACGCGCGCGATCTCCTCGCGGCTGCCGAAGGCCCGGACGGTCAGTTCCTCGGTCCGCCAGACGGACCGGCGGGCGGTCTCCAGCGCTTCGGGGCGGTCGGCGTCCAGGACGTGGACGAAGAGGGTGGCGGTGGCGCGGCGCAGTTCGATGACCGAGCCCCCGGGGATGTTGGAGTTGGCCACGGCGGTGGCGGTGAGCATGAGTTCGGAGCGGCAGCGCAGCGGGATCGCGAGGACGGCGGCCCGGTGCGGGTGGTCCACGAAGATCTGCTTGGTGACGCGGATCCCCGAGACCCACATGTCCCACAGCAGGTACGCCACCAGCCGGAGGACGCCCCAGGGGTGCAGCCGGAGCCCGAGGTCGGCCGGGGGCAGCGGGAAGGCCAGGCAGAGCACGACGGCGACGAGCAGGCCGGTGATGAGGGTGGCCCAGGAGAAGGTGCCCCAGAGCAGTACCCAGATGACGGCCAGCCACACGATGAGCGGCAGGTCGAGCACCCTGCGGTGCTGTCCGTGACCGAAGGCGACGCTGAGGGGCGGGAGTTCGGGCGCGCTGGACGACCAGGTGATCATGGCCTGAGCACCTCCTCGATGTAGGGCGTGCGGGTCAGCAGTTCCTGCGCCGAGCGGTCGGTGTAGGCGGCGAGCGGTCCGGCCAGCACCGTGTAGGAGAGGCCGAGCACGACGGTTGCGGCGGTCGCGGCGATCATGGTGCGCGGGGGCCGCTTGGTGGTGGTGACGGCCTTGCCGGTGATGCTGGTGGCGACGACCTGGCCGCCGCCGGGGAAGACCGGGACCCCCCGGCCGTTCTGCGGGGTGGCGGCGGGTCCGCCCTCATCGCCCTCGTCGTCGTCCGTGTCCTCCTCCTCGGACTCCATGACGGTGCCCTCCGCCGCCTGGCCCGGGGGTTCGCTGCGCCAGAAGGCGAGGTTCCAGACCTTGACGACGACGTAGAGCGTCAGAAGGCTGGTCAGGGTGGAGCCGCCGACCAGTACCCAGGCGAGGACCGAGCCGTTGTCGACGCCGGCCCGCATCAGGGCGAGTTTGCCGATGAAGCCGGAGAACGGCGGGATGCCCGCGATGTTCATGGCGGGGACGAAGAAGAGCACGGCGAGCAGGGGCGCGCTGCGGGCCATGCCGCCGAGCCGGGTCAGTTCGGTGGTGCCGCCGCGGCGTTCGATGAGTCCGGCGACCAGGAAGAGCGTGGTCTGCACCGTGATGTGGTGGACGACGTAGACGATGGCACCGCCGATGCCCTCGCGGTCGGCGAGTCCGATGCCGAAGACCATGTAGCCGATGTGGCTGATCAGCGTGAAGGAGAGCAGCCGCTTCAGGTCGGTCTGGGCGACGGCACCGAGGATGCCGATGACCATCGAGGCGAGGGCGACCACCAGCAGCAGATCGCCGAGCCGGTTGCCGGGGAAGAGCAGCGTCTCGGTGCGGAGCATGCAGTAGACGCCGACCTTGGTGAGCAGACCGGCGAAGACGGCGGTGACGGGCGCGGGCGCCGTCGGGTACGAGTCGGGCAGCCAGGCGGCGACCGGGAAGACGGCGGCCTTGATGCCGAAGACGGTCAGCAGCATCGCCTGGATGAGGGTGGTGACGCCGAGGGAGAGGCCGTCCAGCCGCTCGGCGAGCTGGGCGAAGTTGACGGTGCCGGTGGCCGCGTAGGTGATGGCGATGGCCACCAGGAAGATCATCGAGGAGAGCAGCGAGATGATCACGTACGTCGAGCCGGCCCTTATCCGGGGGCCGGTGCCGCCGAGAGTCAGCAGGACGAAGCTGGAGACCAGCATGATCTCGAAGCCGACGAAGAGGTTCATGAGGTCGCCGGCGAGGAAGGTGCAGGCGATCCCGGCGACCAGGATCAGGTAGGCGGGGTGGAAGACGGCGAGCGGGGTCTCGTCGTCCTTGTCGGCCATGCCCTGGCCGAGCGAGTAGACCAGCACGCAGAGGGTGACCAGCGAGGAGACGGTGAGCATCAGCCCGCTGAGCCGGTCGGCGACCAGGGTGATGCCGAGCGGCGGGGCGAAGTCGCCGAGGTGGACGGAGAGCGGGCCGTCGTCGGCGGCGGTCATCAGGACGACCGAGATCACCACGACGGCGGTGAGGACGGCGACACTGATGAACCGCTGGAACCGCTTGAGCCGGATGCCCGCCGCGAGGCTGAGGCCGGTGGCGAAGAGCGGCAGCAGCACCGGCAGGGGGACGAGTGCGTTCACCTGAGGTCTCCTGGGGGCCGCGGGCGGTCCGCCCGGCCCGGGCGGGGGTACGGCTTGCGGGCGTTCCCGGGGCCCGGCCGGGTCGTGGGGTAGGGGGCGGGGCCGGGGTGCGGGTCGGGCGCGGGGTGGTCGTCGGGGCGGGGCCGCCTGCGGTGTGCCGCCTCGGGGTGGCCGTCGGGGACGGGGTCCTCCGGGGGGTGCTGGGCGTCGGGGGGCGGCACGACGCGGCGCGGCCGGGTCGCGGTGGCTCCGGTGTCCTCCTCGGTGCCGCCCTCGTCCGCGCCGGGGCGGGCCGGGGTCGCGCCGTGCGGCTCCGGGGTCTCCTCGGCGGGCCCGCCACCGCCGGCGTCCGGGGCCTCGGGGTGGCCGGCGCCGGTGGCCTCGCCGCCCTCCTCGGGGGCTTCCGCGCGCCGTCCGGGGGGCTCTTCCCCGCCCGGCTCCTCCCCGCCCGGCGCCTGCGGGCCGGTGGTGGTGTCCGTGGCCCGGGGTCCGGGGGGCGCGGGGGCCTCCTGGCCGGTGGCGCCGGGTTCCGCCGGTGCGGCCGGGGGCTGCTCGGGGGCCGAGGTGTCGGGTGCGCCGGTCGGACCGGAGGCGTCCGGGCCGACGGGGCCGGTGCCGCCGGGGCCTTCGGGCCCGGGGGTGTCGGGGCCGTCCTCCTCGCCGTCGCCCGGTGAATGCGGGTAGTCCGCCGGGTCGGCGCCGAGGATGTCGTTCCACAGGTCGCCGGAGGCGTCGCGGCCGCGCGCCTGGAGGGCCCGGTCGGCGCGGAGGCGGGCGCTCAGCTGGCGCCGCTCGGCGCGGTAGCGGCGCCGCACCTCCGGGTCCCGGTCCGCCTCCCGGTACCGGCTGCGCAACTGGCTGCGTTCGTCGTAGACCTCCGAGCGGAGCGCGACCCGGCGGTCCTCGATGTCGTCGTGGACCTCGTCGGTGCCGGTGAGCTGGTAGGAGCGGTAGGCCATCGCCAGGATGAACGCCGTGGTGGCCAGCGTGATGACGATGGCGGTGAGCGTGATGGCCTGCGGCAGCGGGTCGGTGACGTCTTCGGTGTCGACGCCCGGGTAGAGCAGCGGCGCGGGTCCCGAGAGTCCGGTGACGGCGAGCAGCAGCAGGTTGATGCCGTTGGAGACGATCACGGCGCCGAGCAGGATGCGGGTCAGCGGACGGGTGAGCAGCAGGACGCCGCCGACCGCGATCAGCACGGTGGCGGTGACGAGCAGGGCGAGGCTGATGGTCATCGGCCGTCTCCTCCTCCGTTCGCCGGGTCGGTGGGATCCGCGCCGCCGCGGGTGGCGATGGCGCCCTCGGCCCCGCCGGCCCCCTCCGCCGCCGCCCGCTCGATCTGCCGGTCGACCTTGGCGCCGAGGGCCCGGACGATGTCCAGGACGACGCCGAGGACCAGCAGGTAGACGCCGAAGTCGAAGAGGACGGGCGTGGCGAGGTGGTACTCGCCGAAGAGCGGCAGGTGGCCGTGGTACTCGAAGGCGTGCAGGACCGTTCCGCCGAAGAGGCCGAGCAGGGCGGTGGCCGTCATGACGAAGAGGCCGAGGCCGGTGAAGAGGCCGGGCTGGCGGGGCGCGGCCTCGGCCAGCTCGAAGCGGCCCCCCGCGAGGTAGCGGGTGATCAGGGCGACGCCCGCGACCAGGCCGCCGATGAAGCCGCCGCCCGGCAGGTTCTCGGCGCAGAACAGCAGGTAGACCGAGAGGATCAGGATCGGGTGGAAGATCAGCCGGGACAGCACCTCGAAGACGACCGAGCGGTGCTCGGGCGCCAGGGAGCGCCCGGCGGCCAGCCAGGTCCGCTCGCGGGTGCTGCCCGGCTCCGGCCCAGGTCGCCCCACACCGCGCGAGGAGAGCGACCAGACGGTCCGGTCGTACGGGATCTCCTGGCCGGCGCTGTCGGTGCGGCGGTGCAGGAAGATGAGGCTGGTGACGCCCACGGCCGCGGCGGCCAGGACCGCGGACTCGCCCATGGTGTCCCAGGAACGCAGGTCGACCAGGATGGTCGCCACCACGTTCTTCAGCCCTTGGTGGGCGACCTCGGCCACCATCGGCTCGCCGTCGGGGACGGCGGTGCGCGCGGAGGCGGCGACCCAGACGGCGACGGCGACGACCAGGGAGCTGGCGAGGGCGACCGGGATGCGGGCCCACCGGCGCCACGGGCTGAAGGACTCCTCGAAGTGGACCGGCATCCGGCGCAGCACCAGGATGAAGACGATCATCGAGACGGTCTCGACGCCGAACTGGGTGAGGGCGAGGTCGGGGGCGCCCTGGAGGACGAAGAGCAGCGCGGTCCCGTAGCCGGTGAGCCCCGCGAGGACGACGCCCTTCATGCGGCGGCTGACGGTGAGACACATCAGTGCGGCGGTGCAGGTCAGGGCGGCCAGCGCGCCCTGGAGCGGGGAGTCCCAGGCGGCCGGCGAGCGGGCGCCGGTCCACGGCTGGTCGGTGACGAGGACGGCGAGCTGCCCGGCGAGCATCACCAGCAGGGTGACGGCGAGGTAGACGGAGAGCGAGCCGCGCTGGACGAAGCCGGTGACCTGGAGGGAGACGCGTTCCAGGCCGAGGAGCACCTGCCCGTAGACGGCGTCGGCGGTCGGCCAGGCGATGCGCCGGGAGAGGGTGCGCACCTCCTTGCGGGCGAGGAAGAGCAGCACACCGGCGGCCCAGGCGGCGACGGAGAGCCCGAGCGCGGTGCCGAGGCCGTGCCAGAGCGCGAGGTGGTAGGGGTCGGCCGGGACGGTGTACTGCGAGGCGTAGGTGGCGAGGAGTTCCTCGGCCGAACCGACGCCGGGCCCGAGGACCAGTCCGAGGACGGCGAGGGCGGCGGCCGGGCCGAGGAAGAGCCAGCCGACCCGCTGCGTGGGCGTGTCGGCGACGCCGGGCTTGCGCGCGAAGGCACCCCAGACGAAACGCAGGCTGTACGCGGTGGTGAGCGCCGAGCCGGCCACGATGACGCCCAGCGCCCACAGGTCCGGGGTGTCGCCCTCCAGCAGCGCCTCGAAGGCGGCCTCCTTGGCGGCGAAGCCGAGCATCGGCGGCAGGGCGGCCATCGAGAGGGCGGCGACCACGGCGGTGCCGGCCACCCAGGGCAGGGCGCGGCCCACCCCCGAGAGACGGCGCAGGTCACGCGTGCCGGTGGCGTGGTCGACGATGCCGGTGACGAGGAAGAGCGGAGCCTTGAAGGCGGCGTGGGCCAGGATCATGGTGACGGCGGCGAGCCCCACGTCGTAGTTGCCGTCCCCGGCGAGGACCATCAGGAAGCCGAGCTGGCTGACGGTGCCGTAGGCGAGGACCAGCTTCAGGTCGTGCAGGCGCAGCGAGCGCCAGCCGCCGAGGAGCATGGTGACGCAGCCGAGGACCAGGATGGGCGGGCGCCACAGGGAGAGGTCGCCGAAGGCCGGGGTGAGGCGGGCGACGAGGTAAACACCGGCCTTGACCATGGCGGCGGCGTGCAGGTAGGCGCTGACCGGGGTCGGGGCGGCCATGGCGTTCGGCAGCCACATGCTGAAGGGCCAGATCGCCGATTTGGAGAAGGCGCCGCAGAGGATGAGCAGGGCCGCGATCTCCAGCAGGGTGGAGGAGGGCGGCGGCGAGGCGAGGATCTCGGAGATCCGGTAGGTGCCGGTGACGTGGCCGAGCATCAGGAACCCGACCAGCATGACCAGTCCGCCGAGAGTGGTGACGGTGAGCGCCTGGAGGGCGGAGCGCCGGTTCTGCTTGTACTCGCTGCCGTGGCCGACGAGCAGGAACGACAGGACGCTGGTGATCTCCCAGAAGACGTACAGGACGATCAGGTCGTCGGCGAGGACCAGGCCCAGCATGGCGCCGGCGAAGGCGAGCAGCGTCCCGGCGAAGCGGCTCAGGTTCCGGGTGCCGTCGTGGAAGTAGCGGACGCAGTAGACGAGGACCAGGGTGCCGATGCCCGCGGCGAGCAGGACCATCAGTTCGGAGAGCGCGTCCAGGCGCAGCGCCAGCGAGACCTGGTAGGTGGGGATCCACTCCCAGCTCCACTCCGTGGCACCGCCCTCGGCGGTGTCCGCCAGCCGGACGCAGGCCCACACGGTGGCCGCGAGCGGGGGCAGCGCGAGGACCAGGAACGCCCGGGTGCCCAGCCACCTGACCAGCGGCTTGGCGCAGACGGCGAGGACGAAGTGGGCGACGACGAGCGCGATCACAGGGCGCCGGGCCGCTCGGGTCGCCCACAGGTCACAGCGGGAACGTAAGGCACCCAACAGTGATATATCGCGCCCCTCGGGTTCTCGGACCGGCGCGCCGGGCGCCCCTCCCCTGCCGAGGCGGGTGAACGCCGTCCGGCCCCGCCGGGCCGCCCCGGGAGTTCCGGGGCGGCCCGGCGGGCCGGACGGGGGTGGAACAGGTGGTGCTCAGGTGACATGGGCGAGCCTGACGGGCAGGGTGGCGGAGCTGTTGGAGAACATCGACGGCACCGGGGTGAGGGCGGCGGGGTCGACGGCGAGGGAGAGTCCCGGGTAGCGGGCGAAGACGGCGGGGAGGGCGACGGCCGCCTCCAGGCGGGCCAGCGGCGCGCCGAGGCAGAAGTGCGGGCCGTGGCTGAAGGCGAGGTGGCGCTGCTGCTCGCGGGTCAGGTCGAAGCGGTCGGCGTCGGCACCGTGCTGCGCCTGGTCGCGGCCGACCGCGCTGTACGGCGCCATGATCGCCTCGCCCCGGGCGATCCGGACGCCGGCGATCTCGACGTCCTCCAGCGGGTAGCGGAAGGGGAAGTTGCCGATCGGCGCGTCCCAGCGCAGCGTCTCCTCGACCACGGCCTCCCAGACCTCCTCGCCACCGGCCTCGGCGAGGGCGCGCTGGTCGGGGTGGGTGAGCAGGGCGCGGACGGCGTTGGTGACGAGGCTGAGGGTGGTCTCCTGCCCGGCGGAGAGCATCAGCAGCAGCGTGCCGACCAGTTCCTCCTCGCTGAGCGCGTCCGGGTCGGCCTCGCGGGCGGCTATCAGCGCGCTGGTCAGGTCCGGCCCCGGCTCGGCGCGCCGGGCGGCGACGACGCGGGCGAGCAGTCGGTACTGCTCGACCTGGCTGGCCGTCACCTCGTCGGGGCCGAGGTCGGAGCGGAAGATGTTGTCCATCAGCTCCTTGAGGCGGGGCTGTTCGTGGGCGGGGACGCCGAAGAGTTCGCAGATGACCCGCATGGGGACGGGGTTGGCGTAGTGCAGGCGCAGGTCGACGGTGCCGTCGGCGTCGGCGTGCGAGGGGAGTTCGTCGAGCAGTTCGGCGACGATGGCCTCGATGCGCGGCCGCAGTTCGGCCACCCGGCGCGGGGTGAAGGTCTGCGTGACGAGTTTGCGGAGTCTGCGGTGCTCCTGGCCGTCGGCGGTGACCATGTTGGTCACCTTGACCATGCCTATCAGCGGCCAGCCGTCCTCTATCTCGCCGCGGCGGATGGCGTTCCAGTTCCGCCAGTCCTTGCTCATGCGCGGGTCGGCCACCAGGTCCGTCAGCAGTTCGTGACTGGTGACGGCCCAGGCGAGCACGTCCCCGGGGAGACGGACCCGGACCACGGGCCCGAGCGCGCGCAGCCGGGCGGCCTCGCCGTGGTGGTCGCCGCCGGACGGGTCGAGGGTGATCTCGGGGACGGCGGCGTCGGGGGTGGTGGTCACCGGTTCTCCTTGGACGGTCGGGGCACGGCCGGGCGGGGGCGCGGCCGGTCAGGGGTGGCGGACCGCGCCCGGTGCGGGCGGGAAGTCGACGGGGAGCGCCGTGGGGACGCGGGTCCAGGGGGAGGGCCGCCAGCGGATCTCCTCGGCGGGCACGGTCAGCCGCAACCCGGGGAGCCTGTGCAGCACGGTCTTGACGGCGGTACGGGTGATGAGGCGGGCCGGGACCTGGGCCGGGCAGACGTGCGGGCCGGCGGAGAAGGCCAGGTGGGCGCGGTTGCCCGGTTCGGTCAGCTCGTCCTCGGGACGGATCAGCGGGTCGTCGTTGGCGGCGGCGATGCCGAGGATCAGGCAGTCGCCCTCCCGGATGCGGTGGCCGCCCAGTTCGGTGTCGCGCAGGGCGTACCGGGCCGGCATGTTGTTCATCGGCGGGTCGCGCCAGAGGGCCTCGTCGAGGGCGTCGTCGATGCCGAGGCGGCCGCCGTGCAGCCGGGAGGCGAAGCGCGGGTCGCACAGCAGCAGCCGCAGGGTGTGCGCGATCCACGCGGTGACGGTCTCGTTGCCCGCGGAGATCATGACGACGACCGACTGGAGGTGCTCGGCCTCGTTGCGGAGGTTCGGGTGGTCGAGGAAGGCGGTGGTGAGGTCGTCGGCCGGGCGTTCGCGCCGCTCGCGGAGGGTGTCGAGGAGGATCTCCTCGAACTGCCGGTTGCCGGCCTGCGAGTCGTCGGCGCTGCCGAAGAGGGCGATGAGGGCGCGCAGCAGTTCGTGGCCGCCCGCGCTGTCCAGGCCGAAGAGCGAGGCGAGGGCGAGCATCGGGATGATGGTGGCGTACTCGCCGACCAGGTCGGCGCTGCCGCGGGCGGCGAACTCGGCGATCAGCTCCTCGCAGAGCGCCTCCACCTGGCGGCGGGCGCGCCGCTGGTCGATGCGGGCGACGCCGTCGTCGAGCGGCGCGCGCAGCCTGCGGTGCTCGGGGCCGTCGGCGCCGACGACGTTGGCCCGCCAGCCCATCATCGGCAGCAGCCCGGAGTCCGGGGAGACGACGCCTTCGCGCAGGTCGCGCCAGTTGCGGGCGTCGCGGGAGAAGAGCTGCTCGTTGCGGGTGAGGGTGAGCATCTCGCGGTGGCCCATCACCAGCCAGGCGGGGACCCCCGGTTCCAGTTCGACGCGGGCGACGTCGCCCCACTCGGCGCGCAGCGCGCGGTAGACCTCGCGGTGGTCGGGGGCGCCGGTGGCGGCGGCGAGGGGGACGAGTCCGGTGGCGGCGTGCGCGGGGCAGCCGGGCGGCGGGGCGGTCATGCGACGGGCTCCTGCGGGGCGGCACGGTCCGCCCGGTCGAAGACGTACTGGACGAGGGTGATGAGGGCGTCGAGGGAGGAGCGGGGGTCGCGGGCGTCGCAGACGGTCACCGGGGTCTCGTCCAGCAGGTCGAGAGCGGCACGGATCTCCTCGGTGCCGTACCGCTCGCTGTCCGGGAACTCGTTGACGGCGACGGCGAACGGCAGGCCCCGCAGCTCCAGTTGTTCCAGCACGTCGAAGCTGTCCTCGATGCGGCGGGTGTCGACTAGGGCGAGGACGCCGAGGGCGCCTTCGGCGAGCCCTTCCCACAGGTCCCAGAAGCGCCGCTGTCCGGGGGTGCCGAACAGGTAGAGCGCGATGCGGTCGTTGAGGGTGATGCGGCCGAAGTCCATGGCGACGGTGGTGGTGTGCTTGGTGCCCAGCCCGGCCAGGTCGTCCACCCCGGCGCTCGCCTCGGTGATGTGCTCCTCGGTGCGCAGCGGCTCGATCTCGCTGACGGAGCCGACGAGGGTGGTCTTGCCGACGCCGAAGGCGCCGACGACGAGGATCTTGACGGCCTGCTGCACCGTGTCGGGCAGATAGCGGTCAGCGGAGCCGGCGGAGCCCATCCAGTACCTCCTGAAGCAGTTGCGTGTCGGGCCCGACGGCCTCGGGGATGCCGGAGCGGGCGGCCAGATGGCCGGAGTCGACGAGGTCCGAGGCGACCACCTTGACCAGGCTCACGGGGAGCGACAGGTGGGCGGCGGCCTCGGCCAGGGAGAGCAGCCGGGCACACATCCGCACCAGGGCCGCCTCCTCGCGGGAGGCGGTCACCGGCAGCGGGCGGCCCGGGTCGGCGGCCACCAGCAGCGTGTCGACGTTGATGGTGTTCCGGCTGGGCCGGGCGCGGCCCCTGGTGATGACGTACGAGCGCACCGCGCGCTCGGGCTGCTCCCCCTGGGCCGTCACCGGGTGGGCTCCTGGCGGGGCGGGCTGCTGAGGTTGCCCGCGCCGATCTTCAGGACCTGTGCCTGCATCTGGCGGGCCACCAGCTTGGGGTCGACCACCGGCCCGGTGAGGACGGCGAGGTGGGCGCCGCCCGCGCTGCGCATGAAGAGGAAGCCGCCCTCGAACTCGACCATCTGCTGGTGGACGGAGCCGCCCTCCTCACCGTGCTCGCGGCCCAGACTCCGGCCGAGGGACTGGAGGCCGGAGCAGTTGGCGGCGAGCCGGTCGGCGGCGTCCCGGTCCATGCCCTCGGACTTGGCCAGCAGCAGGCCGTCGCTGCTGAAGACGATGACCTGGCGCACGCCGGGCACCGTGGCGACGTCGGCGATCATCCAGGCGCGCTGCTCGGGGTTCTCCACGTAAGTCATGGTCAGGGCTGTCCTTCGGGGGGATCGGCGGAATCGTGCGCGTGGGGGTCGGTGGGCCCGGCGGGCGGCCGGTCCGGCTCGCCGCGGCCGCCGGCGAAGAAGGCGTCCATCCAGTCGCCGGCCTCCTCGGGGGTGCCTGGGGCGGGTGCGGGCGGGGCGGCGGGCGCCTCGTCGGCGGGGCCGAGGCGTTCGCCGCGCCGGGAGCGGCGCTGGGGCAGGCGTGAGCCGGGGGCCCGCCGGGGCCTCTCCTCGGCGGGGGGCGCGGGCGGCGCGGCGGCGGGCGCCTGGGCCGGCGGGCGGGGGGCGGCGGGCGGCGCGGTGGTGCGGGTCCCGGCGGGCTCCAGGCTCTCCAGTACGTCCAGCGGGACCAGTACGACGGCGCGGACACCACCGTACGGCGAGGGGCCGAGGTCGACCTGGAAACCGTGCCGGTGGGCGAAGCGGCCGACGACGGCGAAGCCGGTCTGCGGGATCTCGCCGACCTCGCCGACGCCGAGGAGCCGGCGGCCGGAGACGATCTCGCGGGCGTGGCCGAGCCGGTACTCGTCCAGGCCGAGGCCGCCGTCGTCCACCTCGACCACGGCGCCGCGCTGCACGGTGCGGACGGTGACCAGGACGCTGGTGCGCGGCGGGGAGTACTCGGTGGCGTTGGCGAGGAGTTCGGCGACCAGGTGGATCAGCGGCTCGACCACCGAGGCGTGCACGCCGACGTCGGGTTCGCCGGAGACGGTCACCCGGCGGTAGGCGACGACACGGCCGGAGGCGGCGCGCACCACGTCGACCAGGGCGAGCGGCTTCTGCCACTGCTGGCCGGGCCACTCGCCGCAGAGCACCTTGAGGCTCTGGGCGTGCCGGGCCTGCTGGGTGGCGGCGTGGTCGACCTGCATGGTGGCTTCGAGCAGGTCGGCGTTGCCGGGGAAGCGTTCGGCGAGGCCGGTCACGGTGGCCTGGATGCGGTGGGCGGAGGTCTGCACCCGGCTGGCCAGCTCCACCAGGGAGAGCCGCTGCGACTCGGCCTGGTCGGCGGCCTCCCGGGACACCTCGGCGAGGAGCCGGTCGAGGAGGTCGGGGACGGCCGGCATGGAGTCGGCCAGCCCGGCGGCGGCGGGGCCCGCCGGCGGGATCTGCGCGGTGCCGCTGGTGGCGGCCGGCAGCCGCTCCTTCAGGACGTGCTCCAGCTCGTCGCGGAGGTGTTCGGCCTGGTGCTCGGTGTACGCGCGCCACTGGGCGTCGCGGCGGACCGCCTCCTCGTCGCGGGCGGCGAGGCGTTCGCTCTGACGCGCCGCCTCGTCGAGCGCCGCCCGGTGCTCGCGGCGCAGCCGCTCCAGCAGGGCGAGGGCGAGCACCCCGGCGGCGCCGGTGCCGAGCGCGGGCAGTACCGAGCCGTACCGGGCGATCAGGGCGGCGGCCGTGAAGAAGGTGGCGAGGGCGAGCGTCAGGGCCAGGGGCCACAGCAGCCGGGCCGAGCGCGCCGCGCGGCCGGAGCCGGGGCCGGGGGCGTGCAGGGGGGAACGAGCCATGGAGAACCTTCGCAAGGGGCGGAACGTGTCGGCCGGGACAGGGACGGGGTCCGGAGGTTCAGCCGCGGCTCCCAGCGGACGCTCCACCGGCGTCGCCCCGTCCCCGGGGACGGCCGTGCTGCACGGACATGGGTGAAGTGCCCTTTCACCAAGTGATCTTGACTGATCGTAACCTCGCCGGAGAAAAGCGGAAGCGGTGCCCCCGCCACCGGCTCCGCGCACCGTCACGATCAGGCCACACCGCGTGGGCACCACTTGGGCCGGTTCCTCCGGGAACGGGGAGCGGCCACGGGCAGGCGGGCGCCCGGACCCGGTTCCGTGCCTCAGCGCGCACCTGCGACAACCTCCTCACCTCGCGGGACCCGTCCGAGCGCGTATCACCGCGACAGGGGGACTCAAACCCGAGGGGCGGCGGTTGGCGGGCGGGCGGGACGGAGCAGGCGGAGGCCGGCCGGGCACCAAGGGAACACGCGGGGCGGGCGGCCCGCGCCTCCGGGCCCCGGGTGAGGGCGCGCGGTGGCGGCCCGCCCGGCGCCCGGCCGCCTCATCCGCCCAGGCGTCAGGCGTCCGGCGCGACGGGGGCCCGCCCAGAGGCGCACGTTATGCGCACAGGAGGCGGCAGAGAGGGACAGAAGGGAACGATCGCCGCGTACCGCGAAGAAAGGTGAGCGTGAGGCGCGTCACACGCCGCGGCGGCGAGCGCGGCCGGAAGGCGACCGTGGAACCGGCGAAAGCGCCGGTAGAACCGGCCGCGGCGCCCCGCCGTGCTCCGGTGGCCGCCACTCCGCCGCGGCGGGAGACTCTCCAGGACCGGCCGCACCTTCGTACGCTGGAGCAAGCCCGTGGCGGAAGACCGCGCACAGCACCACCGCGGGCGCCGCACCACCCGGAGAACCACGGCCTGGGAGCCGTACCCCGCCGAACGGATTACGCCCGTGTCCGAAGCCCCCGCCACCACCTCGTGGCGCGTCTCGCTGCCGCACTCGACCGCGGCCGTGCCCATCGCACGCGCGCTCATCCGGAAGGCCCTCGCGGAGATCCGGCCGTCCGCGGACAGCGACACGGCCGAACTGCTCACCGCGGAGCTGGTCGCCAACGCGGTGGAGCACACCGAGGGCGACGACCCCATCCAGCTGGTGGTCGACCTGTTGGAGCAGCGGTGCCAGGTGGAGGTGCACGACCGCAGCCGCGCCACGCCGACGAGGCTGACGGACGAGCTGCCGCCCGAGCCGCCCGACGTGTGGGCGGAGGGCGGCCGCGGGCTGCTGCTGATCCGCACGCTCAGCCTGTCCTGCGGGCACCGCCCCACCGAGACCGGCAAGGCGATCTGGTTCACCCTGCCGACGGCGGAGCATCCCGACGGGGGCCGTCCTCGGCCGCACTGAGCTCGCGGGCGGCCAGCGTGGAGTGCCGCCGGCCGTACAGCGCGTAGACGAGCACGCCGACCGCGAGGAAGACCGCGAACTGGAGCCAGGTCAGCGGGCCGGTGCCGTAGATCAGGTACGCGCAGAAGGCGATGCCCGCCAGCGGGGTCAGCGGGAAGAGCGGGGCACGGAAACTGCGCCGCAGGTCGGGGCGGGTGCGGCGGAGGACGATCACGGCGACGTTGACGACGGCCATGGCGGCCAGAGTGCCGATGGTGGTCAGGTTGATGACCACGTCGAGCGGGACCACGGCGGCCGGGACGGCGAAGACGGCGGTGACGATCCAGGTGTTGGCGACGGGCGTCGACGTTTTCGGCGAGACTCGTTCGAACACGCGTGGGATCAGGCCGTCCCGGGCCATCGACATCAGGATGCGGGTCTGGCCGTACATCACGGCGAGCACCACCGAGGCGATGGCGACGACCGCGCCGAAGGCGATGACGCCGCCGCCGATCGCGGAGCCGGTGACCTGGTTGACGACGAGCGACAGCGCGGCCGGCCGGTCGGCCACCTCGTCCGCGGAGAGCGCGCCGATGGCGGCGACCGCGACCAGGCAGTACAGGACGGTGACGACGCCGATGCAGATCAGCACGGCCGCCGGGATGTTCTTCCGCGGGTTCTTGACCTCCTCGCCGGCGGTGGTGATCGCGTCGAAGCCGATGTAGGAGAAGAAGGCGAGCGAGGCGCCGGAGGTGACCCCGGCGACCCCGGCGGGGGCGAAGTCGGCGAGGTTGTCCTGCTGGAAGGCGCTGAAGGCGATGGCGCAGAAGAGCAGCAGCACGCCGATCTTCAGGACGGCCATGACCGCCGTGGCGCGGGCGCTCTCGCGCACCCCGCGCACCAGCAGCACGGCGGCCAGCAGCATCACGACGACGGCCGGGAGGTTGACGACGCCGCCCTCGCCGGGCGGGCTGGAGAGCGCGTCGGGCAGCCGCAGGCCGACCAGGCTGTGCAGCAGTTCGTTGAGGTACTGGCCCCAGCCGACGGCCACCGCCGAGATGGAGACGCCGTACTCCAGCAGCAGGCACCAGCCGGTGAGGAAGGCGGCGCGCTCGCCGAGGCTGGCGTAGGCGAAGGAGTACGAGCTGCCGGAGACCGGCATGGCCCCGCCCAGCTCCGCGAAGGAGAACGCGGTGAAGACGCAGGTCACGGCGGCCAGCACGAAGGAGACCACGACGGCGGGCCCGGCCTCGGCGACGGTGTCGGAGAGGCCGACGAAGATGCCGGTGCCGACCACGGCGCCGATGCCGAAGCAGACCAGCTGGAACAGTCCCATGGTCCGTTTGAGGCCGTGCCCCTCGAGGTCGGCGCCGGACTCGGCGACGAGCAGTTCCGGCGGCTTGACGCGCGCTCCGGTGGGACGCATGGGGTGGTGCTCGCTTTCGGTGGTGCGTGGGGGGGGGCGGCCCGTGGGTGGCACGTCGGCCTGCCGTCAGCATCGGCAGCGTCAGGTCCCCGGCGGGTGCGGCGCGCGCCACACCACCGGCACGTCCCACGGATGCCCGTCCTCGGGGTCGGACGGGGGCCGCGAACACAACGGAGAGGGCCCGGACGGTCGGTCCGGGCCCCCACTCGGTCGCATGACCAGCCTAACGGATGGTTATGCGCATATTCGCCATCGAGCGTATGACTATTCACTCACTCCCCGCGCCCCCGCCGGGGCCCGCGAGGGTGGCGACGAGGACGGCCTTGATGGTGTGGAGCCGGTTCTCCGCCTGGTCGAAGACGGCGGAGTGCGGGGACTCGAAGACCTCGTCGGTGACCTCCAGCGAGGTCAGCCCGTGACTCTCGTGGATCTGCCGGCCGACCTCCGTACCGAGGTCGTGGAAGGCGGGCAGACAGTGCAGGAAGACGACGTCGGGATTGCCGGTGGCCGCCAGCACCTCGGCGGTGACCGCGTACGGCCCGAGCGCGGCGATGCGCTCGTCCCAGACACTCCTGGGCTCGCCCATCGAGACCCAGACGTCGGTGGCGACGAAGTCGGCACCGCGCACCCCGGTGCCGACCTCCTCGGTGAGGGTGATCCGGGCCCCGCTGGCGGCGGCCAGGCGGCGGGCCTCGCCGACGACGGAGTCGGCGGGCCAGTAGGCACGCGGGGCGACGATGCGGATGTCCATGCCGAGCAGGGCGCCGGTGACCAGGTAGGAGTTGCCCATGTTGAACCGGGCGTCGCCGAGGTAGGCGAAGGCGACACGCTCCAGCGGCTTGGCGGTGCGCTCGGTGACGGTGAGCACGTCGGCGAGCATCTGGGTGGGGTGCCAGTCGTCGGTCAGCCCGTTGAAGACCGGCACGCCCGCGTGGGCCGCCAGTTCCTCGACGGTGGCCTGGCTGTCACCCCGGTACTGGACGGCGTCGAACATCCGCCCCAGCACCCGCGCGGTGTCCTTGGCGGACTCCTTGTGCCCCATCTGCGACCCGGACGGGTCGAGGTAGGTGGTGGAGGCCCCCTGGTCGGCGGCGGCCACCTCGAAGGCGCACCGGGTACGGGTGGAGGTCTTCTCGAAAATCAGCGCGATGTTGCGCCCGCGGAGCCGCTGGATCTCGGTTGCGGCCTTCTTGGCGGCCTTGAGCTCGGCGGCCAGCGCGACGAGTGAGCGGAACTCCTCGGCGGTGAAGTCCAGTTCTCTGAGGAAACTGCGGCCGGTGAGGTCTGTCGCCATGGGGCGCTCCTGAGGTACGGATACGATGACCATGGAAGTCTATACGAATAAACACATGAATATACAGCGGTGCGCATCCGGCGCGCACCCGCGGGACCGCACCCTCGCACGGGGCCACCGCTCCCCGCCCCGGCACTCCCGACATCCCGGTCAGCCCGGTCAGCCCGGTCACCCGCCGACCGCGTCCCGCTCGACCGGACAGCTCATGCAGCGCGGGCCGCCCCGCCCGCGCCCCAGCTCGCTGCCCCGGATCTCGATGACCTCCAGCCCTTCGTCGCGCAGGTAGCTGTTGGTGGTGGCGTTCCGCTCGTAGGCGACGACCACGCCGGGCTCGACCGCGAGGACGTTGCAGCCGTCGTCCCACTGCTCGCGTTCGGCGGCGTGCACGTCCTGGGTCGCGGTGAGCACCCGGATCGCGCCGAGCCCCAGCGCCGCCGCGATCGCCCGGTGCATGTGCTCCGGTGGATGGTCGGTGACCTTGAGGTCCTGCGCGCCGGCGCCCGGCTCGATGGTGTACGAGCGGAGCATGCCGAGCCCCGCGTACTGCGTGAAGACGTCCGGGGCGACCATCGTCATCACCGTGTCCAGGTGCATGAGGGCCCGGCGCTTCGGCAGGTCCAGGGCGACGATGGTGTGGGCCGAACCCGCCGCGAAGAGCCGTCTGGCCAGCATCTCCACCGCCTGCGGAGTCGTCCGCTCACTCATGCCGATCAGCACCGCGCCGTGGCCGAGGACCAGCACGTCGCCACCCTCGATCGTCGAGGGGTAGCACTCCTGCCCCCTGGACCAGGTGTGGAAGGGCCGGGCGTGCCCGGTGGAGAAGAGCGGGTGGTGGCGGTAGACGGCCTCGAAGTGGACCGTCTCGCGCTGCCGCGCGGGCCAGCGCATCGCGTTGACCGAGACGCCGTCGTAGATCCAGGCGGAGGTGTCCCGGGTGAACAGGTGGTTGGGCAGTGGGTGGAGGAGGAAGTCGTCCTGCTCCCAGACGTGGAAGCGGACCGAGAGCGGCTCCGGATGCCGGGCCAGGTACTCCCGCTTGGTCATCCCGCCGACCAGGGCGGACGCCAGCTCCGCGGAGTCCATGGTCTCGAAGGCGGCCCTCAGGTGACCGGTGGCGAGCGGGCCGAACTCCCGCTCGTCGAAGACCCGCCCGAGGACCAGCTCCCTCGCCTCAGGGAGGTCCAGGCTCTCCCGCAGCAGATCACCGAAGAGGTGCACCCGCACCCCCCGGTCCCGCAGCACCTCGGCGAAGCCGTCGTGCTCCTGCTGGGCCCTGCGCACCCAGAGCACGTCGTCGAAGAGGAGCGCGTCCTTGTTGGTGGGTGTCAGCCGCTTCAGCTCCAGCCCGGGCCGGTGCATGATGACGCGGCGCAGCTGCCCCACCTCGGAGTCGACATGGAATCCCATGCCTCTCATCCTCACCAATCGGCGGACGGTTCACGCGGCGAACGGCGGGCGAGTGTGCGGTGGCGTGCCTCTCCCCCGCCCCAGGCGTCGACGACCGTGAACTGGCCGCCGAGGCGGGCGCGCTCGCGGCGGCCGGTCTCCCCGCCACCGCCGCGACCAACCTCGGCGACCTCCTCACCGGCGCCCACCCCGGCCGTACCGACCCCGCCACCCGTTCCGTCTACGCCCCCGTCGGCCTCCCCTGGCAGGACCTGGCCCTGTCCTGGCTCGCGCACGGACAAGCGCTGAAGAGGGGAATCGGCCGGCGGATCGACTTCCTGGCGTGACCGGACCCGCGCGCTCCGCCCCGTGCGCCGGCCGGCCGGAGCCGACGGGCCCTCCCGCCGGCACCTGGTCCCGACAAGCGGCGTCACGGGCACGACGAGCTGGGCCGCCGGGCGGGTGACCGCTCAGAGGCGGGTGGTGCGGCCGAGAGCGGCAGCCGCGGGGCGCGCCGCCACCGAAGCCGGATTCCCCGCGAGCCGCGTCCCCTCAAGTGGGCAGGCCGCTCGCGCCGGCCGCCGCGGTGAGGCCCGTGGGGTCGTCGCGCGTGGCACGGTGCGGGGCTCCCGGGCGTGCTCCGCGCGCGAACCCACTCCGCCGTCTCCCTCGCCGAGGCCCCGCGCCCGCACGACCACGCCGCCCCCACCGCCGCGGTTCCGCCGGGCCCTTCTCGCCGGTGCCGTCCAGTGGCACTGGACCTCGTCCGCGTGACGGGTCTGGAACCGGGTCGTCATGGACGGTCCGCCTCACCGCTCCCCGACGCTTCCGGGTGGAACACGTGCGCGGTGCCGTGCGCGGTGGTGAACGCCTGCGCCGGATGCTCGTGCAGCAGGAATCCGAGGTAGGAGGCGGGGCGTCCGGGGCGGCCCCGGGTGGCCGGCGTGCGGAGAACCGGGGCGAGTACGGCCAGGTGGACGGTGGCGGGCCGGCGGTTCTCGCTGCGGCGGGCGAACCCGTGCCTGAGCGCGGGCGTCCCAGTAGGTCAGGTCACCGGGTAGCCGTCGCGGAGGCAGAGGGGACGGCCGGTGCGCAGCGCGTCGCGGACCGGGCGCAGCCGCCGGGCGCGGTGCGGGCCGAGGTGCCGGGTCCACTCCTCGACCGAGAGCAGGCGCCAGTCGTCGTGCTCCTCGGAGAGCCGGATGCTGTCCAGTCGGCCCGGCTCCAGCACGGGGGCCCGGAAGAAGTGCTGGACGGCCGGTTCGCAGTCCTCGAAGGTCACCCAGTCGTACCCGAGCAGCCGCGGCGGCCCCACCAGTTCGTACCCGATCTCCTCGCGGGCCTCCCGGACGGCGGTCGTCCACGGGTCGTCCTGGGCGTCCCTGACCCCGCCGACGAACTGCCAGCTGTCCTCGTAGGTCGCGTGGACCAGGAGCAGCCGGTACTCCGCGTCGTGCAGGACCAGGGCCGAACAGGCGGTGTTGCGGGGCAGGGAGGCGAGCCAGTCGGCCCGGGAGAGGCGGCCCGGTGAGGCGGCCAGAGTGGTGTCGGTCATGGCTCCCACCCTGGACCTCGCGGCTGCCCCGGTACCGGGCGTTCGCCGTACGACCACCCGAAGGTGCGCATCCGTGTCCGGCGGTCCCGGTGCGGTGTGCCGGCACGCGGAGTGGCGGAGGCAAGATGGAGTCATGGATCTTCGCGTATTCACCGAACCCCAGCAGGGCGCCACCTACGACACGCTGCTCCGTGTCGCACGGGCCTCCGAGTCGCTGGGGTACTCCGCCTTCTTCCGCTCCGACCACTACCTGCACATGGGCTCCGTCTCCGGCCTGCCCGGGCCGACGGACGCCTGGATCACCCTCGCCGGTCTCGCCCGCGAGACCGAGACGATCCGGCTCGGCACCCTGATGACGGCCGGGACCTTCCGGCTGCCCGGTGTCCTCGCCATCGAGGTGGCCCAGGTCGACGCCATGTCCGGCGGCCGGGTGGAGCTCGGGCTCGGCTCGGGCTGGTACGAGGAGGAGCACACCGCCTACGGCATCCCCTTCCCCAAGGAGAAGTTCGGGCGGCTGGAGGAGCAGCTGGCGATCGTCACCGGGCTGTGGAGGACGCCGGTCGGTGACCGGTTCGACTTCGACGGGACGTACTACCAGCTCAAGGACTCCCCGGCGCTGCCCAAGCCGGCCCAGGAGCGGGTGCCGGTACTCATCGGCGGTCACGGCGCCAAGCGGACGCCGGCGCTGGCGGCGCAGTACGCCGACGAGTTCAACATCCCGTTCGCCTCGGTGGAGGACACCGCGACGCAGTTCGGCCGGGTGCGGGCCGCCGCCGAGGAGCGGGGCCGCCCCGCCGACGGCCTCGTCTACTCCAACGCCCTCGTCGCCTGTGTCGGCCGGACGGACGCCGAGGTGAAGCGGCGCGCCGACGTGATCGGCCGCGACGTGGACGAGCTGAAGGCCAACGGGCTGGCCGGCTCCCCGGCGGAGGTGGTGGAGCGGATCGCGGCCTTCCAGGCGGTCGGCTCGCAGCGCATGTACCTCCAGATGCTCGACCTCGACGACCTGGACCAGCTCGAGCTGATCTCCGCCGAGGTCATGCCGCAGCTCTCCTGATCCCCTCGCCGGACCCCCGCGCCGCACGCCCGCCGCCGGGGGCCCGGCGGAGCCGCCGGCCGGGGACGGCGTCCGCACCGGGCCGCTCATCGCAGCCCGGCCGTGGAGTCGTGCCCGGGCCGGCCCGCGCCCTCGCCGAGGGCGCGGAGCATGTCGAGGACGCGGTCCCGGGCCTCGTCCGCCGCGTCGATCGCCTCGACCGAGGCCCAGTACAACGCCTCCTGGTACACCCCGCAGGCGAGGCCGACCAGGGCGATCCCCACCTCGCCGAGGAGTTCGGCGAGGGCGAGCAGGGTGGCCTCGACGTCCGGGACGCGGGTCAGCCTGGCCGCCCTCGGGTCGCCCCGGCAGGGCACCGGCAGTTCCGTCGCCTCGGCGGTGCGGCCGCCGGGGCTGCTCAGGGCGAGGGCGGTCTCACGGAGTGCGCGCGGGCCCTCCTCGGCGAGCAGCGCGCCCACGGCGCGGGTCAGCGCCTGCGCCTCCCACACCTCCGCCGTGAGGGTCTCCAGGCTGTGACCGCGCAGCAGGGCCCGCCGGTTCATGGTGATGAGTCGCAACGCGTCCATTCCGCTCCCCGTTCACTCGCACGCGCCGGAGCCGCCCGCGCCCGGCGCCGCCGCCCCGCACCGGTGAACGGGCAGGGAGGGGCGGCGCCGGACGCCCGGCGAACACTCCGGGCACATCAGTCCACTACCCAGAGTGAGCTACGTCGCGTCGAAACACCAGAGGAAATCGGAAATCTGTGGACACAGGATCGATTGTGGACAACTGGATCACTCCGGAGAGTGAGGTGGCGCGGAAGAGCGCGGAGGGACTTCCCGTGCGGCGGAGGGCTCGGGGCCGAGCGGGTACGGGCCTGCGGGGAAGCGGCGCTCGTTCCGCTCGATCTTGGCGGCCAGCGCTTCCAGCGCGTCGATCCCCAGCACCTCGCAGAGCTGGAGGGTGTAGGCGAGCACGTCCGCGACCTCGTCGCGGACCCGGAAGGCGTTCTCCGGATCGTCCATGATCCGGGCCGCCTGCCCGGGCGTCAGCCACTGGAAGATCTCCAGGAGTTCGGAGGCCTCCACGCTGAGCGCGGCCGCCAGGTTCTTCGGCGTGTGGTACTGCCCCCACTCCCGCGCGGCGGCGAACCGGGCCAGCCGCCGCTGGAGCAGCTCGGCGGTGAGCGCGCCCGCGTCGCCCGGCCCCGCTCCGCCCTGCCCCGCGCCCGCGGCCCCACCGGCCTGCTCCGGTCCACGTCCCGCACGCCCCGCCGCGTCCACCTCTGCGCCCCTCATCCGTTCCCGGCCCCGTCCGGCGTCAGGTCTACCACTGTCGCCCCCGGCACCGCCGCCGGGTCGGCCCCGGCGCCCTCCCCGGCGTCGCGGACCGCGCCGATCAGCCGGATGTGCCCGTGCTCCACAGCACGCCCGGCCAGGGCGACCAGTCCGCGCAACTGCCGGGCGTCCAGGTCGCGGTCGAGCCCGTCGGCGAGGACCGTCAGGCACTGGTAGGCGCCGGGCACCTCGGCCGCCGGGTCGACCTCCAGCACACCTGGTCCGGTGAGGAGGACGAGGGCGAGCGCCAGGTGGCGCAGTTCGCCGTCGCCGAGGCGGGCCAGCGGGGTGCGGGGTCCCGCTCCCCGGTCGAGGACGGCTTCCACCGCGCCGCCGGGGCGCAGTTCGGCGAGGACGTCGTGGACCGGGCGGAGCGCGGCCTCACGGACGGCGGAGACGAGCAGGCCGTGGCGGATCGCGCACTCGGTACGGGTCCGCAGCAGCACGTCGGCGAGGTTGTCGCAGCCGGGCAGCAGCCGGCCGCCGGCCACCGGGACCGGGGCGCGCATCGCGGCGGGCCGCGGGTCGCAGGCGAAGACGGAGCGCAGGGCGACCACGACCTGTTCGGCGGCGGCGAGCACCTGCCGCTCCCCCGCGGTCCGCCCCGCGACCCGCAGCGGCAGCAGGGCGGTGCCGAGCTGGTCGTCGGGGAGCGGGCCGCGGGTCACCGGCGCCGCACCGGCGGTGTGCCAGGCAGCCTGCACGGTGCGCCGCCCCGGGTCGCGCAGGGCGGTCTCCAGCAGGGTGACACCCCGCCAGGTGAGGCGTTCCCCGACGACGCGCAGGGCGGGTTCGGCCTGCACGGCGAGGTCGAGGCGGACCGGGCCGACGGGCCCGTCGACGGTGCAGCCGATGCGGAAGCCGCGCCGCCGCTGGGCGTCGGGCCGCGCGTTCTCCGGGACGCAGGCGGCCGGATCGGGGAAGACCTTCCCCAGGTGGGTGCCGGAGCCGAGCGCGGCGAGGGCGGCGTAGGCGCCGAGGACGGTGCTGCGGCCGCTGCCGCTGGGGCCGGCGAGGAGCGTGAGGGGCCCGAGGGGGACGCGGGTGCGTCGCAGGCCCGCGTAGGCGGAGAGGCGCAGTTCGGTGACGGCGGGCCGTGGTTCCGCCTGGGGTGCCTGCTCGTCGGCGTCGGGCCGGGGCGGTGGGTCCGAGGGGCTCCGGCGGGGCCCGGGGACGGTCTCGCCGGAGGGACGTACCGGGGTGGGGCGGAAGGGGAGGGCGGGGCGGCGGGGGCCGCGGCTGCCGGGAGTGAGCTGCGGGGGGACGGTCATGCAGCGGACCGTAGACGCGGGTGCCGGAGGTGAACCGTTTTGCCCCGGAACCGTTCCTACGATCGGGGGACGGAGGCGGGCTCGCGACCGCTGTCCCGGCCCCTCGGGAGGCCGGGACAGCGGGCCGGGTCAGCTCTGCGGGGTGACGCTCTCCACCAGGCCCTGGACCTCCGTGCCGGGCGGGGCGAGCAGGAAGACGTTCCGGTCGACGCGGTGCATTCCGCTGCCGAGGCCGAAGACGACTCCGCTGCTGAAGTCGAGGACCCGTTTGGCGACGTCGGTCTCGGCGCCACTGAGGTCGAGGAGGACGGGGACCCGGGTCATCAGTGTCTCGGCGACGTCGCGGGCGTCGGAGAAGACGTTGACCCGCATGACTACGAACCGGCGCCTGGGCTCGGTCCGGGCTTCCGGGGTGGCGCGGTGGCCCGGCCAGGACGGCCAGGCGTCGCGGCCCCGCAGGGGTACGACCTGGGCCAGGCCCTCCCACTGCTCATCGGTGACGTCGTGGCCGTTCACTGCCCCCACCCCGTCCGGGCTCGCTCGGTTGTCTGCATTCCGCAATTCTGACGCGCTTCACCCGATCGGCCCAACTGCGACACGGTCCGCCCGGCCGGCCTCCGGTGACGGCACCGTCGTGCGGGTACGCGTACCCCTTGCCGGGCTGGTGAACCGGGGGGTTCGTCCGAGGGGAGACGCCAGGAACGCCA